>NZ_RHHR01000050.1 GCF_003710915.1 Brevibacillus invocatus
TTAAACTTCTTCCGCTAATCTTTTTAGCGCTTTAGCGCACTTAAACTTTCCGATAGTATAAAAAAATCGCCCAAGGGACGATTGAGTAGGTGAAATCCATCTTGCTTCATCTCGTTGGTGAAATCTCTATAGTCGAATGTTGACCTTCTACGCTAGAAGAACGATAGTGATTTTTAGCGAAAAGAACTTCTTCTATATCTCTTGCCGATAACGGACGGCTGAAGTAAAAGCCCTGGATATCATTACACTCAATCCCTAACAAGAAATTCAATTGGTCCCGCGTCTCGATCCCTTCCGCAATGACATCCAGCTCCAATTTTCTTGCCATCGCAATAATCGTGGCTACGATCACCTGGTTACTGCTGTTTTCTACGATGTTTTTGGTTAACGATCGATCGATCTTCAGTCTATGGATAGCAGAACGCTGTAAATAACGGAGAGAGCTGTACCCGGTACCGAAGTCATCCAAGCTAATCCTCACACCCAAGGCATCCAACGCGCTCAGCACATCCTCGGAAAACGAAGGATCCATCATCGTGCCCTCTGTAATTTCCAAACCTAAATACTGGGGCTCCAGACCTGTCTCCTCCAGAATCTGAACAACCTTCTGTTTAAAATTGAGTTGATAAAATTGTACACACGACAAATTGACCCACACAGGCATAAGCGGCCCGCCTTGCTCCTGCCAAGCCTTCATTTGTCGACATGCCTCACGTAATATCCAAGTCTCAATTTCAAAAATGAATCCTGTCTCTTTTGCCAACGGGATAAATTGTTCCGGAGTCAGCAATCCTCTCGTCGGATGATTCCAGCGTACGAGCGCCTCCACTCCAATCATGGTTTGATGATCTGCATGAACCGCGTAGTATTGCGGCTGGTAGTAAAGGATGAGTTCGTTGAACGCAAGTGCTCTTCTCAAATCACCTTCCAATTCTACCTTCTCTTTCATCTGCGCTTCCAGTTCGTGCGAGAAGAAACAGTATCCGTTTTTCCCGCTTTTCTTTTGCTCATACATCGCCGAATCTGCATTTTTTATCAGCTCTTCTACAGACATTCCATCCTGCGGGTAGATGACAATGCCAATACTGGCGGTCACATAAAAGTCGCAATCCTTCAGATGAAAGGGCTGGCGAACAGCATCCGTAATCTTTTCTGCGATCTGGTTCAGTTCACTTGGATCATCGAATTGATGTACGAGGATCGTGAATTCGTCCCCTCCCATTCTCGCTACAGTTGCATCGTAGTCAGAGAGGCTCACCAGGATCCGATTTGCCATTTCTACTAAAAAGTAATCGCCATAGGAATGACCGAGAGAGTCGTTGATGTTCTTGAATCGATCAATATCAATCGCCATGGCAGCAAAATTTGAAGCTTTCTTGTTACTTTGCTCGATCAGGTGATGCAATTGCTGAATGAATTTCCTTCGATTCGGCAATCCCGTCAATGCATCATGATAAGCCATGTGCGTGATCTCATACTGGAACTGCTTGCGTTCTGTAATGTTTCGCATGACCGTCATAAAGGCTGGTTTTCCTTTATACTGAATCACGCTACTGGCAATCTCTACATCCAAGATCTCATCCTGCAAATTATACACTTGTATTTCCGTCAGTTCAGTACGTTTCTCGGAATGATTTGGGTATATATTTCGACAAAGTACCTGCTCGCGATAATCCTGGGGGATAAATCGGTGAATCGATTCGCCGATCAATTGATCATACGTTCCTCCCATCACTTCTTCCGCTTTTTCATTGATAAACATAATGCGCTCGTTCTGAATGATCATGATCGGATCTAAGTACACATCCAGCAATTGTGTATAGCACGCTTTGATCTCGTCGGAGAGCTCCTGTAGCCGTACATACGGCGTACGGTCGCGAATAAAAAGATCGTACCCCTGTCTTTTTTCATCTGCGTATTTGGGAAAAGCATGCACTTCCCATGTCAACAGCCTGCCCGTATCATCCTTCAGATGAATGGTACTCGCTCCATGCACGTCAGGCTCCCATTCCCCTTCACGAATGAAGGCAGAAAAGCATATGCCCTCCTGTAATCCATTTACATACTGCTCGGCATAGGCAGCAGCCACTTTGTTCATGTACACAATCTGTCCTTGTTCATTTATCGAAATAATCGGTTCAGGGATATTCTCAACCTGCAAAACCTGCGGAATTGTTCTTGGCTCCACGCAAATCCTCCTGCCTCCTTGGTTCATTCCATTCACAAATCAGCAAACTAGCAATTAAGAAAAATATAGATGAGCCTTCTGAATGTTTTCTGAATGAACACAGAATTACGTTGGTGATCCCCCTTTGTGTATACTTAAACTAAAAACCTGGAGCCAATAAAATGATAGATTTAGTCAAGCAACAACGAACCGCCTTTATTCAATGGTTACGGTCACGCACGAAAGCCAATGGTGAACGGTACTCCGAGAACACCATCACGTCCTACACATCTGCTTTGTCCAATGCCCCCAAAAAGCTTACTGGCATTGAAGTTGAGACAAGGAATGTGTTTGAAATTACTTCAACAACTACCTTCAAAAAGGTAAGAGCCATCATGGAAGGGGCAGATAACTTCAAGGAAGTGAACGACCAAGCGGGAAATCGCGCTTTCCAATATGCCCTGCAATACTACGAAGAACTTCTCGTCCAGCAGGAAACAGGCGAGCTTTCCGGGGAGCCTTCTTCCTCCCCGCAACATCTAACAGCAGAAACAGAGGTACGCGCCATGGACAAAAATATCCTATTATACGGCCCTCCTGGAACAGGAAAAACCTATAACACCGTTGCATACGCGGTCGCTATGATCGAAAACAAGACACTGGCCGCCATCCAGCTGGAGATTGCAACAGACGGCTACGAACAGGTGTTGACACGTTATCGTACATACAAGGAGCAAGGTCAGATCGCCTTTACGACCTTCCATCAGTCGTATGGCTACGAAGAGTTTATCGAAGGAATCAAGCCAAAGCTGGATCAGGAAAACCAGGACCAAAGCACAGAAAGCATTTCCTATGAAATCAAAGCAGGCTTGTTTAAAGCATTTTGCGAAAAGGCGGAGGCCCCGATCGTCTCGGAGAGCAATGAATACGGAATTCGCCAAGACCCGACGATCTGGAAGCTGTCTCTGGGAGGCTCTGGGGAAAACGCTGTAAAAAGAGACTGCTTCAACCATGACCGCATTCGAATCGGATGGGATGGCTACGGTGAAAAGATCACGGAAGCAACAGACTTCAGCCCATACGGGGGAGCCAATATCCTGACCCGATTCATCGACGAAATGATGATCGGTGATCTTGTGCTCGTCCTCTACGATGAAAAAACCATTGATGCGATTGGTGTCGTCACGGGTGAATACAAGTGGCTGGACAGTCTCCCCGACCATCGCAGAACACGGAGCGTAAACTGGCTGATCACGGATATTCGCGAAAACATCTATGCGTTGAACGGAAACAAGGTCATGACCTTGGGCTCTGTCTACAGGCTGAACCGGATTACGCTCTCCGATGTGCTGCATATGATTCAAAAGCATAACCCGTCTCCCAGCAGCGCGATCCAAGAGAACAGCAACCGTTACGTCTTCATCATTGATGAAATCAATCGCGGCAATATTTCCAAAATCTTCGGCGAGTTGATCACGCTGATCGAACCGACCAAGCGCATCGGACAAGCTGAGGAATTAAAAGTAAGGCTGCCGTACTCCCAGGTCGAGTTCGGTGTTCCTGACAATGTGTATATCCTGGGCACCATGAATACGGCAGACCGCTCGATTGCCCGACTCGATACTGCTCTGCGGCGCCGTTTTCGCTTTGCAGAGATGATGCCTGACCCTGGACTTCTCCAGGATATTCAAGTAGCTGACCTTGATCTCGTGGCAATGCTGACGAAAATGAACCGCCGGATCGAAGTGCTGTATGACCGCGAGCACACCATCGGGCACGCCTACTTCTTACCGTTGGCCAGCGATCCATCTTTGGAGAACCTTGCCCATATTTTTAAAAATGCCATCCTCCCCTTGATGCAGGAGTACTTTTACGAGGATTATCACAAAATCCGACTAGTGCTTGGGGATCTGAACAAGGCTTACAATGAGCAGTTTATCCACGCCAAGCAGATCGATGTAACCGATTTGTTCGGAAGCGCTAGTGAGATGGATTTGGACGACGAGGTTTCTTATGCAATCAATGAAAGTGCCTTCAAAAATCCTGAAGCATTTCGCAAAATTTACAGCGTGTAGGTGCAGGCATGACTCAACGATTTTTCATGAAAGAATACGATTCATTCACCCGAAATGTCATCGTGTCGTCCAACCACTACCATCCCTTACCTGAGTCTACTTTTGACCAGCTGGAACAGTTCATCCTGTCTATAAAAAACAGGATGGAGCTGCCGATGCCTTGGAGCTGATGAGCCTCTCCAGCAAACGCGGTATCGGCAAAATCATCAGTGCGAAGAACTATGTAGGGTTAATCACCTTGCGCGACGGAACTGAGCTGGAGATATTGCCCAAAGTGTATACGCACGACCAGGAAAGCTCAGCAGACGAAACCAAACGCGTTTTTTTGGACATGCTGAAATTCCTGCAGGAAATCCCGTACAAAACCTTTCATTTCTCCCACGTCAAACTGGAGAACATGAATATCCTCGAAATCTTTATCCGGATGTTCATCGAGGAAGTCTACACCTTGGTCAAGCGCGGACTGAAATCAGACTATGTACCCCATCAGGACAATGAGCATTTTTTAAAGGGAAAATGGCTGTTCTCCCAGCACATCAAATCCAACATCGCCCACAAAGAGCGATTTTTTATCGAATACGATGTATTCAGCATCAATCGCCCGGAAAACAGGCTGATCAAGACTACACTGGAGGCTTTGCAAAGATGCAGCTCCAGCAGCAAAAATAAAAAAGACATTCGCCTGCTATTGGCCGCTTTTGAGTCTGTAGACGTTTCCGTACATCCTGACCATGATTTTGCGCGAGTGGTGTCCGACTCCAGCATGAAGGAATACGCCACGATCATACAATGGTGCACGATCTTTTTGCGCAAACAGAGCTTTACCTCCTTTTCCGGCAATGGATTGGCCTACTCGCTTCTGTTTCCGATGGAAAAGGTATTTGAGAGCTATGTCGCGGGAAAGCTGAGCAAGGCATTGGACAAAGGCATCTACCGCATCAAGACACAGGATCGCGTCCACCACTTGTTTGACGAGCCCAAAAGGTTCTTACTGAAGCCTGACATTGTCGTGCAGCGCGGCGATTCTTCCATTGTCTTGGATACAAAGTGGAAACGGCTTTCGACTGAACAGAGCAACTACGGCATTTCACAATCCGATATGTATCAGGCATATGCCTACCATCAAAAATACGGCGCCAAAACGGTATTTTTGCTGTATCCGTCGACGGGCAGCATGGGTAACACGACAGAGCCTTTCACGTATCGGAGCAAAGATGGCGTGACTGTCCGGATCGGGTTCGTAGATTTGATTCAGATAGACCACAGCATTCAACAGCTTGTGCAGCAAATACATGAAGTCATGCTTGATACCCCATAGTCGGACATGCCGAAAAGGGCTGTATCAGGAGGTCAGGATGTTCTGACTTTCTGGACAGCCCCTTATTTATTCATGATTCCTCCACGTACTTCTGGCAGTGCAAGGCAAATTCAGCGGTTAGCGGCGATATTGTCTGCCAGTTTCGTACAGCGATGAACATTTGGCGTGTGATGGAAGGATTCAGAGGAATCATGCGAACCTTCGCTGTGGTCAAGGGGACGGAAAGCTCAGGCATGATGCTGACCCCGATGCCTTCCTGCACCATGCTGACGATTGTGCTCGGATCGCGCACTTCAATCGTTGCCTTGGGATGAATGCTGTTCTCCAGCAAGATGCTTTTATAGCAGGTGTCCTTTTGCATAATAAAGCACCGCTCTTCTATCTGGTCAAACGATAGATGTGGTTGGTCATGCAGTGGATCTGACTGGGGAAGAATCACCATCAAATTTTCCTGAATCAAGGGGATCGTTTGTAATTCCTTTTCAGGGAATACCGTAATCCCGATATCTACAACCGAATGAGATAGCCAATGATGAATTTCATCGTTTTTTCCTTCAAACAACGTGATCTCTACTGCAGGGTACTTTTTTCGAAACGCGCCAAGCAAACCGGGGAGAATTCGCGAAGCCATGCTCGGGATCGAGGCAATGCGCAATGTTCCCGATGAGAAGCCGCGTGCTGAAGAAGCCTCCTCCGCCATACAGGCCGTGATCTGCAGGATCTCCCGTGTGTGCTGCAGCATGCGCTCACCGATGCTGGTAGTCGTGATGCCATTTCGACTGCGATGGAACAAGGCGACACCTAATTCCTTTTCCAGACTGTTGATCATTTGAGAAACGGCAGACTGTGTCAAGCCGATATCCTCTGCTGCCCGAGTGAACGAACCTGCCTTGGCCGCGGCTACGAAAACCTGAAGCTGTGCTAAAGTCATGAAAAACATCACCCAATCCATTAGTAAAATCTTATTCTATATATTATAAACAGTTGTTTTACTAATGGAAAGGCGGGCGTTATAGTAGGTGGCAAGGAGGTAATATTCGATGAATCCAAATTGGCAACGAATCGCGAACGACTTTATACAAGCAACCTCATACTCTGTGGGAGAATTGGAGAAAGGCTGGGCAGCCCGCTATGACTTCTCCAAAAGACCTGCCACCTACTTGCGCTATGAAGAGTGTTTTACGCGGATCCCTTTGGGCGAGCCCCAGTTTCCGGCTACTCCTGATCTATGGGAGCTTTTCGCAAACCGACGCTCCAAGAGGAATTTCCTTCCTGACCCCCTTTCCTTGAATGAACTGAATATTCTGCTCTGGGGTACCCAAGGGATCACGGCTGATATGGGAGATTATCAATTGCGCACTACTCCTTCAGCAGGAGCCCTTTACCCGATTGAAACATATTTGCTGGTCAATCACGTGGAAGGGTTGGACAAGGGGCTGTATCATCTGGATGTGGAAAATTGGTGCCTTGAGGGCTTAAAGAAGGAAGATCCCGCACAGATTGCTTATCTGTACACCGAAGAACAGGAAATGACGAAACGAGCTGCCGTTAACTTTGTGTGGACGGCGGTGGTCGATCGAACGAAGGATAAATACAAAGAGCGGGCTTATCGCTATATTTGGTGGGATGCCGGGCATGTAGCCCAAAATCTTCAAGTTGTCGGAAATGCTCTGGGTCTGGGAGTCACGACAATCGGTCACTGGATGGATCAAAACATGCACGACTATCTGGGAATCGACGGAGTCTCTCACTTATCCGTTCTCATGGCTTCGGCGGGAAAGGTATCCGGTAGGCATTGGCTGAAGGACCGGAGGCCAGAGTAAAAGAAATACTTTGACCCCTATCCTTCGGACAGGGGTCAAAACACGATAGCAACCATTTTGTCTGAGAAACTGTCAGTACGAACTCTCGGCAGCCTCTTCTTTGCGAACCAGGCGTTCCAGCACCAAACAACTGGCTACTCCCATCAGAAGGCCGTTGCTGATCAAGGGACTCAGGAAAGTGGGAATCAGCATGAAAAAAGAAGCAGGCAAAAACATGCAGCCCGTTCCGATCATGAGTGAAATCCCTACGATATAAACCTGCCTTTCCCCTAGTCCAGCGCGGCCAACCTCTCGCAATCCCATCCCGAGCATGTTCACAAAGGACAGAAAAATACTGGCGTAGCCAACGGACACCGGGATCGAGGCAAATATTCTCGTAATGACAGGGAAAAAGCTGATCACCACCAAAAAGATGTTTCCCAGAAGAAACGGCAGCTTCTCCTTCATCCGAGTCGTCATGATAAACCCGGCCGTATAGGAGAGCGGTACGAAGCTGACCGTAGCAAAGGATGCCGATAAGAGCTGACTTGTACCCATGATCAGTCCTGTGCGTTTCTCACTCCCCTGATCCTTGTGACCGACCACTTGGCCTACTGCCTCCATACTGGCAATCATGTTGCTCAGCAAGAGCAAGGTGACGATCACCGAGGTGAGAATAATGCCTCCATCCCATTGCGGCCAACCGAATGACCACATATCCGGCATGGTGATCACGGGCTCACTCACTTCTCCAAATGGTTCCTGAAGTCCAAAAATTTGAAACAGCGACCATCCGAACAGGATGGAAATCAACACGGAGTAGTTCCTCAAGAAAGCTTTGCTGCTGCGCGCAAGCATAAGAGACAAAATCAGAGTGGCGATGGCAATGGCCGTTGCGCATGAGTCGAAGGACTCGGATGTACTGCCCAGGATGCCGTTTAAAAAAGGACCGCTCATTTGTAATACCAGGAGAATAAAATAAGTACCGATGACTGCTGGTGTAAACAATCGACGAATCACGGCAATCCAACCGCACACACTCATGATCACGAACAGGACCCCGCTGAAGATCAGCCCCAGCCCGAGTACCGGCAAAATGGACCGAGGCTCCTGTCCGATTGCAGGAGCCATGGATCCAAACAAGAGGAATACTCCCCACCACAGGGCTGCTGGTCCTTCCATAATCGGCATGCGATGTCCCCACCATGTCTGCATGAGAGCGACGATTCCCAATACAAACAGTGTACGCTGCACAAACTCACCGATTTCCTGGGGCGACATGCCATATGCCTGGCCAATCGCCAACGGAGCCACTACGCTTCCAGCAAGAATAAACATTGCCCATTGCAGGGTAGAGAGTGCTAGTCTCATTTAAAGCACCCCAAATTGTTCGTCGCGCAGATTGGTAATGAACATATGTCCAGGAGCATGCGTAATCATGATTTCCGGCTTCGATTGCATCGCCACAGCTTGCGGCGTTACTCCACATGCCCAAAAGACAGGAACTTCTCCTTCACGAACGGGAACCGGATCTCCAAAATCAGGTCGATTGATCGCTTGGATCCCGATAGCACTTGGATCCCCGATATGAACAGGCGCTCCGTGAACGGCGGGAAAACGGGAGGTTACTTGTACAGCCCGCACGACTTGATCGTAAGGAACCGGGCGCATGCTCACCACCATCGGACCCGAGAATGCACCTGCGCTTTCGCAAGCGATGTTGGTAACATACATCGGTACATTGCACTCTTGTTCGATGTGCCGCACCGGAATGCCGTTTTCGAGCATCGCCCTTTCAAATGTAAAGCTGCAGCCAAGCAAAAAGGCAACCATGTCATCCTGCCATACGTGTTCAATGCTGGTTGTTTCCTCCGTCAGTACTCCGTGCCTGTAGACACGATACTTCGGAATATCCGTGAGCAGGTTCGCATCCGGTGCCACAAGTCGTGGTATTGCTGAACCCGGATCGGTGACGTCTATCACAGGGCACGGCTTCGGGTTTCGCTGGCAAAATAACAAGAAGTCAAATGCGTGTGAGCGGGGTAAAATGGCCAGGTTCGCCTGCGTATATCCATTCGCCATTCCCGCCGTCGGTTTTTGCCAGCGTTGTTCTCTTATCCATTGACGAGCTTCTTGCGGTGACAGATCAGCAATGGAATGCATATCGAATTCCTCCCTTGGTTTCCATTCCAATAAACGACCGCAGGCCAGTACAATCCATCCTGCGGTTCGTAAAGTTCATCCCATTATAGCATCAGCTTGGGTAATTCGTTGACCAAGGTGTAAACTCCCATAATCGCCATCGAAACCACGACAATTCCACCAAAAACGGTCATCCATACCGGATGCTTGTAGTCGCCGACAATCTTTTTCTTATAGGCGGCAACCAGCATGACCCCCAGGGTGATCGGCAAAATCAGTCCGTTCAAGGCACCTACCAGTACGAGAATCTTGACTGGACGCCCAACGATGAGAAACACCAGCGTAGAGACAACAATGAAGCCGATAATGATCCATTTGTGATGCTTGTCCAGACTGGAATGAAAGGTCCGGATAAACGAAACGGATGTATAGGCACACCCCACGACGGAAGTAATCGCAGCTGCCCAGATCACCACTCCAAAGATCTTGTAGCCGATATCGCCTGCTGCCAGCTGAAAGACGGAAGCTGGAGGATTTGCCGGGTCCAATTGCAGACCTTGTGAGACAACCCCAAGCACAGCGAGGAAGAGCACGACGCGCATGATGGATACCACTACAATCCCGGAAATCGAGCTTTTTGTTACTTCTGGCAAAGCCGAGACACCTTTTACCCCTGCATCCAGGAGACGATGACCTCCCGCGAACGTGATATAGCCGCCGACTGTTCCACCCACCAGGGTTACGATGGCAAGAACGTCAATCGTATCAGGTACAAAAGATTTAATAACGGCCTCGCCAACCGGTGGAGAGGAAACCGCTGCTACGTATATCGTAAGACCAATCATAATAAAACCCATGATTTGCGCAAAGCGGTCCATCAGCTTGCCCGCTTCACGAACGAGAAAAATACCGATTGCGATCACTGCGCTGGCCAGTGCTCCCGTTTCGGCTGGTATACCGAACAGGACATTCAGCCCGAGACCCGCACCAGCCACGTTTCCGATATTAAAAGCTAGGCCCCCCATCACGATCAGGATCGCAACCAGATAACCCATGCCAGGCAGGACCATGTTGGCGATGTCCTGAGCCCTTTTTTCAGAAACGGCGATAATGCGCCATACGTTCATCTGTGCTCCGATATCCAACAAAATGGACATCAGGATGACAAATCCAAAACTCGCAGCCAAGGTTTGTGTAAAGACAGTCGTTTGTGTAAGAAAACCTGGGCCAATCGCTGATGTTGCCATCAGGAAGGCTGCCCCCAAGAGCAAACTCAATTTTGATTGTTTCATATGATGGCTTCACTCCGTTTTACTTTTGTCTTTTTCTTTTTTTCCTTACAGCGACATAGCTCTGACTTTGACTCCGGTTTTTTCCAGCGTCTCACGGATCTCCCTTGCGAATGACAAAGCATGGGCACCGTCCCCGTGGATGCAGACCGTATCTGCTTTAATGGCGAAGTCTACGCCCTGTCTTGTGAGTACTTTACCTTCTTTAATCATACGGATCACTTGCTGTACGGCCTGCTCATCGCTTGTGATCAGTGCATCCGATTGGCTGCGCGGGGTGAGAGTCCCGTCTTGCTGATAGGTGCGATCCGCAAAGACCTCACTTTTGGTTCTAAGCCCTGCTTTTTCTGCCTCTGTGATCAAATGACTACCTGCCAGCCCGACCAGATACAGCTGTGGATTGATTCGATATACCGCTTCGGCAATCGCCTTCGCCAGCTCTGGCTTCGCAGCTGCCATGTTGTACAAGGCGCCGTGTGGCTTCACATGCTGCATCACTCCCCCTTCAGCTTGTACAAATCCCTGCAAGGCCCCAACCTGATAGACGACCATATCATAGGCATCCTCGGCAGTGATCGCCATGTTCCGCCTTCCGAACCCCTGCAGGTCAGGCAGACCCGGATGAGCGCCGATCTTCACATCATTTTTCAATGCCAGCTGCACGGTCTTGCGCATGGTAGCCGGGTCCCCTGCGTGGTAGCCACATGCGATATTGGCCGATGTGATGTATGGCAAAATAGCTTCGTCATTCCCCATCCGGTAGGCACCGTAGCTCTCGCCCATGTCGCAATTCAAATCGACGTAATACACATATATCCCTCCTAGGCGTTTTTGAGCAAAATCCCCATCTTCAGTTGGCGAATTTCACTCTCTCTTAGCATCCACAGCCATTCCGCTTCTTCCCGACTGATTTCCGCAAAGCGAATCCAGTCACCCGGCTTGCTCTGCGCCATCAGCGGCAAATCCACAGTGGCAATCTGAGCTATTTTGGGGTAGCCGCCCGTAGTCTGTCTGTCAGCCAGCAGGACAATCGGATTTCCCTCCGCCGGAACCTGCACGGTTCCAAAAGCCACCGCTTCAGAGATTAGCTCGCTCTGTTCGGTCAGCTCCAGCTTCGGTCCATCCAGTCGATATCCCATACGGTCAGACTGCGGTGTAACACGGTATGGCTCTGAAAAAAAGGCGTTGTGGCTGTCCGCTGTAAACCACTCGTACTGATTGCCACGCATGACGCGAATCAATGGCTCTGAAGAGTAGGATGGAAGCATCTCCTTTGCAATCCCCCACTCTGAAGCAACGAATGAAGTGCCACCTGACTGAATGCTCAATCGCATGGCAATTCTTCCTCCCAATCCGGTCAGCTCCCCCGCCTGCAATTCATCTCCTGTCCGAAGCGCCCGTCCTTCGTGCCCCCCAATACCTGCACGCAAATACGTAGAGCGGCTATTCATGACCAGGGGCACATTCCACCCTCCTGCTATGGCGAGATACGCTCTGGTCCCTGTGCGGCATTGACCAAAGTCCAGAACACTCCCCTTACGTAGAAGAATCGGCTTCCATAAGGGCACCGAGACTCCCGCTACGGTCGGAGACAAATCACCGCCACATATGGAAATCAACGCATCCTCCTGAAACTCCAGCGTCGGGCCTCTCAATGTCATTTCCAGGGTGGCAGCCAACTCCTCGTTGCCTACGAGCATATTGGCCAATCGGTGAGCCAGCGGATCCATCACACCGCTCACAATCACGCCATGCTTCTGAAAGCCATACCTGCCTGCATCCTGTACTGAAGTCAGCAATCCCGGTCGAATCACACGTACGGTCACGATGATCCCTCCTCGAACGCCAGGAATTCGTCATAGGAAATAGGGTAAAAACGAACCCGATCTCCCGCTTGCAACAAACTGGGCGGATCATCCTCGGGACGAAACAGTCGGAGTGGAGTCCGACCAATGATTTGCCACCCGCCTGGTGTTTCCATCGGGTAAATACCTGTCTGCTTTCCAGCGATCCCGACAGAGCCAGATGGAATCGACAGACGTGGAGATTTCCGTCGTGGCGCCGCGATCCGTTCCGACATTCCGCCGATATACGGAAATCCTGGAGCAAATCCGATCATATAGATCAGATAGTCTCCCCCTGCATGGATATCGATCACTTCTTGCTCGGTGAGCTGATTCAACTCTGCTACATCACCCAGATCTGGCCCCAGCTCCCCGCCATAGCAAACCGGTATCTCAATCGTTCTATCTGCTCTTTCGCTCTGGTGCTCGGCATGGTTCAGTTGTTCCCGAATCAGGTTGCAGCATATTTGGTAGAGGGAATCGGCATCCTGTTCCCGCTCTTTGGTTCCCTGACTCTGGTACCAGTCGTATACTACTTGCGGGTTGTAAAAGATCGTAATGGTCGTATAGGCAGGGATGTATTCCACCATCCCTGGTATGGGCTGCCTGTCCAGCATTGAGGCAACTTGCCTGACCTGTTGATATGCCTCCAGACTCATCGTCGTGCCAAACTGCACCACGACAGCCTGATCGCCCAATGGCTGAAACGTTGCTTCCATCAGGAACCCTCTCCTTTCCCTGCTTGATGCCACCCCAGCTTATCCGAAATTTCTTGGGCTGCGGCCACCGTTTTTTGGATGTAGAACGGTAAATTATCGTCTCCGTAGCGATTTTCCGGCCCCACAATACTCAGACCAGCAACGACCTTTCCAGAGTGGTTGTAGATGGGTGCTCCTACTGCGGATGTGTAGTTATAAAGTTCAGAATGACTAATCGTATACCCGTTTTTACGCGTATCTTCAATCACTCTTCGCAACTGCTCCAAATCTGTAATGGTATTATTTGCAATACGCTCCATTTTTACATCTTTGAAGTACGCTTCTATTTCTGCGTCTGGCATATACGACAGTAGAATGCGCGGACAAGCTCCCCCATACAAAGGGGCGCGGCGGCCAATTGCCGTAAATACACGGACTGGTTCCGTCGTATCTACTTTCTCTACATAGATTGCCTCGTGGCCGTCCCTAACAATCAGGTTCACAGCTTCCCCGATCTCCTCCCGAAGTCGCTGCATGACAGGCAGAGCTATTTTGCGAATATCCAATCTTTCGGCAACCGCATGTCCAAATTGTAAAAAGACAAATCCCAGTTCGTAGGCGCCGTCAGCTGTTCGACGCACGAATCCCGTCTCTTCCAGGGAGGAGAGCATCCGATGCACCGATGTTTTCGGCTGACCGGATAATTTGACGGCTTGCGGCAGTGAAAGAGAGGGATGTGACAAAAATAGCTGCAAAAGCTCTGCTGCTTTTAACACGGTACTGTTTTTATCTGACAAACAACCATTCCTCCGTTCCGAATATCGGAATTGTCGTTCCGTTATTTGGTTCTTGAACAACATTATACTTCCTTCGCCAATTGAATGACAATGGTTAATTTTCAATCTATTTAAAACAACATTTACCTAGTCTGCGTAAAAAAAGCCGAGGATAAACAGGACTTGAATACCTGTTTATCGCTCAGCTTTCGTAGTTGTCAAATCGTTAGCGAGAAAAACGTCGAATGACTTGTTCCAGTTGTTTCGAAAGATGACCTCTACCCGCCTGCAAGTCAGCCTTCGAAAAACGAACACGCACCAGACTCTCATCCATCCCTGCGGCTTCTTCCAAAAACCCGAAAAGCCCACGCGCACGGCGATCGATCTCGATAAACACTTCAATCCCATCCGATTCAGGATGGCAGATCACCTCTACCTCATCTAAATGTCCGCGAAAACGGCTATTCGTCGGTACAAATTCGAATTCCTGCACAAATGGCAAACGACGATGAAATCTGGGCGCATATTCGCAATCCGCCTGATACAGACGAAAACCGATGTCCTGTACCGCTTCGATCACGGCAGCCGTATACGGATGGGCAACCACCCGGATCGCATCATTGTCCTGTGTATCCACACCACTTTCAATATCTACATCCGTATTGATCCATACTTTTGTTTTGCCAAAAGTAATCGGTGTGTCCAAAGGCAGCACGAAGGAGAAAGGAAAGCGCCGTTCTTCCTTCGTGGCGATTTGAAAGCCTTCCGTGATCCGATACGAACCGATTTTCACCGTCTGATAGTAACGCTTGTCATCCTTCTCCACCTGATACTGCGTGAACAAATGCAGATCGATATCCTCGATTTGTTGATCTACCGTTCCGCCCTTTACTGTGACAACTCCTTTTACCGTATCACCAGGCGCATATTCATTTTGGTTTAGAACTGTCTCCACCGTAGCCGCTCCCAATCCCAAGCTGGCACCAATGCGTTTGAAAAATGACATGATTCATTCTCCTCACATTACGATTCATGTAGTCATTACCAACAGCTTATTTCACTACTTTCTCCATGATATCAATTATTTGGTTTGATGTAATGACATGGTAAAAAATATATCGATACGCTCCAGATTGGACGAATAAGCAGTCTTGCGCTATTTTAAAGTATAGTAATCGAAGGAGGTTTTTGCCCTATGCTCAAAATAGGATCGCACGTATCGTTCTCCGGCAAAGGTTTGCTGAATGCTGCAGAAGAGGCTGCCACCTATGGTTCAAGCACGTTCATGATTTATACAGGAGCCCCGCAAAATACCCGCCGCAAGCCCATCGAGGATCAATTCATCTCCGAAGGCAAAGAAATGATGGCCAAGATGGGGGTAGATGAAATTGTGGTACATGCCCCCTACATTATCAATCTGGGATCTTACAAGGACGACACATTCGAGCTGGCCGTCCGGTTCCTGCAGGAAGAAATCAAGCGAACCGACTACATCGGCGTCAAGAATATCGTGCTGCACCCAGGCGCCTACACCGACAAGGATGCCGAATACGGAATTGCCCGCATCGCCGAGGGCTTGAATGAAGTACTCGCCGGGGTCAAGCATACCGATGTCAAAATCGCTCTGGAGACCATGGCTGGAAAAGGAACCGAGATCGGTCGCAGCTTTGAGGAAATCGCGGCCATTATCGAAAAGGTGGACGACAACAGCAAGCTTTCCGTTTGCATGGATACGTGCCACATTCACGATGCCGGCTATGATATCGTCAACGATTTCGATGGCGTCCTCGAACAGTTTGACCGTACCATCGGCCTGGACCGTCTGGCTGTCGTCCATCTGAATGACAGCAAAAATTTCCGTGGCGCAGGCAAAGACCGCCACGCCCCGATCGGAGCCGGACTCATCGGATTTGATGCGATGAACTACATCGTGAATCATGAGAAAATCCGCCATTTGCCGCTGGTGCTGGAGACGCCTTGGATCGGTAAGGAAAAAGGCAAGGAACGCCCGATGTACGAGGCAGAAATCGCTCTCCTGCGCGGCGACGTGAAAGGCAGATTTGGCGAAGAATTCCTCGATCATGTGGAACGCCTGGACTTCTTCTTCCGCAAGCAGGATGTGACCAGACGCGACTACATCGTAGGAATCTGGGAGCTGCTCAAGAATGACGCGAAAGCAAAGAAAGCCGATGGCCGCGAGCCGATGGAGCGTCTGTATGACATGGTGAAAGAAGCCAGACTGTTCCCTGAGCTTTCGGAGGAGCAGATCAACCACCGTTTGACTGGCTATTTTGCATTTCCTGCTTTGGCATAACCTACATCATAAGGAAAAAAAGCCGAGCAAAAACAGGAGGACAACCTCCGTTTTTGCTCGGCTTCGTTCATGTATGAGGAGATGTTTACAGCCTTCATATACATGGCAGCATCCGCTTTTTTCAGCAAATCCACGGCATCCGTTCCGTGATCAGGGAACAGCGCAGGTCTACGTCCAGCACCATCACGGCGATTGCAGACGCTTCCCCTTCATGCTGTTCAATCGCTTGATTCAGCTCGTCATAGAACTTTCTTCGATTAGGCAGACCGGTCAATTCGTCATGATAGGCCTGATGCTTGATTTTTTTCTTAACCCGATTCTCTTCCGTAATATCTTTAATAATCAGATGGTTCCCCACGACTTGTCCCTGAATTTCAACAGGTACATTCATGACACTCAGCTCTACACGACGTCCGCTCGGATGCAGCAGAACCGTCTCGTAGCTTTTAGGCATCCGCTCAAAGGATTGATCATACCATGCCTCGGTTTGATCTCTTACTTCTTCCGCAAGAATGGAACTGATGGTGGAAATAGGCTGATTGATATAAATCCTCTTCCCGAAATCCTCCTATCCTGGTGATCGCGGGATTCATATTCATAATCTTTCCAATCGAAGACACAAGAATGGCGAAAACGACAGACAGAATGACCAGCTCTGTATGATACAAAACCTTTACGGGTAGGGTAGCGGTTCGCTATCGGTGACTCGTAAGCCTGTGAAGAAGACTTACTGGCAGGTTTTGTTTCGTTTGTGTGCATAGGGTAGAACCCCCCTCACTGTTTCATACATTACTACCATCATAAAGAAGGCAGGCAGGGTTACACGTAAAGCTTCTGAGCAACTTATGCCACTCTCTTAAACAGTCATTTAACTTGGAATCCTAAGAAAAAGCAGCGATTTTTACCGCTGACTGTGTCTGGTTCTGCCGGGAAAATCCCGGGTGTAGAGTTCAGGAGCGTAAATTTCCATGACCTGCTACTTTCCTACAATCAAAAACCGGTCCTTCCATGTCAGGAAGAACCGATTTTTCTCTTGATTTGGAAAAGGAATACCCTCTAGGGGTGCCTAAGAGCTAGCGATCGTCACGATCCTCGGCGCGGTCAGCGGTTACTGCGTCAGAAGTTGCTGCGTCACCAGCACCCTCGCCGACTTTATTGCCCACTGCTCCACCAACGATAGCGCCGGCAATGGTGCCAATCGGACCAAACACGGAGCCTACCACTGCACCTACACCGGCACCTCCAACGGTTCCCACAGCTTCACCTGCATCCACGCCAGCTGCATCCATCGCGCCATGATTTTCTTCGTTTTGCGTGCGATTATCTCTGTCAGCCATATCGTTCACATCCCTTTTTGTAGTAGGAAAGCATATGCAGATATGCAAACACTATCCAGAACCATAGGATGCCCGACATGAGATGGAATTACTCCGTATAAGCACCTGCTTTGGATGTTAAAATATCATGAAGCGGTTCCTTACAGATTCGCTAGTCGGATTTCGATTGTTGTTCCTTTATCTTCTTCGCTGATTACTTGAGGCATTCCATCATGGTTTTACTACTTTATATGGGTACCTGGTCACTTATTTATTCCAGATATACTCGTATGATGGAGGTGCATCAATGGATACATGAAGCTCCTGTGCAGCCCTTTTTGGCCAGTAAGGATCTCTTAATAATTCTTGGCCAATAAAAATCAAATCAGAATGCCCGTGAGCCAGTATCTCTTCGGCCTGTAATCCCGTTTTGATAATGCCAACTGCCGCTGTAGGAACCTGTACTTCATTTTTTATCTGTGATGCAAAGGGAACTTGATACCCTGGACCAGGACTTTCCGGGAAGTTAGGTGGAACAACCCAACCAGAACTACAATCAATTAAGTGAACACCCTGTTCTTTCATCATCTTTCCATAAATCATATAGTCATTTATCGAACATCCGTCGGGGTGGTAATCGGTCGCTGAAATCCTGACAAATAGTGCGCTGTCCCATACATTTTTAATTTCATGGATGACCTCTTTTAGAAACTGGTACCTTTTTTCCAAATTGCCACCATATTTATCATCACGTTTGTTAGATAACGGAGATAAAAATTGATTAATTAAATATCCATGTGCAGCATGGATCTCCAATACATCGAATCCAGCTTGTTTTGCTCGTCTAGCAGATTCTTTAAAAGATACTATCACTTCACGAATTTGCTCTTCCGTCATCGCTTCAGGGACAATGCTGTTCTCATTGTAAGGGATTGCGGATGGAGCCAATATCTTTCCTGGTACTTTTGATTTTCTACCCCCATGACAGAGCTGAATACCTATTTTGGCACCTTGTTCATGTACCATGGTAACAAGCTCTTTTAAACCAGAGATGTGTGCATCCTCCCAGATTCCTAGATCATCAGGATCGGTTCGCCCATCAAGAGATACTGCTGTTGCCTCCACCATGATGAGACCTACCTGTCCCACAGCCCTACTTGGGTAATGAATTTTATGCCAATTGGTAACTTTTCCATCTTCTGCCTTGCAAGCATTCATGCCCATTGGGGACATGACAATTCGATTTTTTAGAGATACACCACCAATAGTAATTGGAGAAAAGAGGATGCTCATATAACCACCTCAAAATTGAACTGAAATTTAGTTCAAAAAAATTTGAACTAAAGTATTAATAACACAGTTTGGATAGAATTGCAACTATTCTCTAAACTATACATTTAATGAAAAACATAACTTTCTAGCATCAACTTGACGTCATCAAATACTCCAGCTCGAACTCCATATTTATCTTGGTTTGAAAAAGGAACATGGTGTATCGTGATTAATCCCGCTGTTCGCAACAAAGACAGATGATAATGCAAGTTGCTCTTTGACAAATCCGTTAACTGGACCAAATCTGAAAAGCTTCGATTTCCTGATGAAAGGATTTTCAAAATACGGAGTCTCTTTTCGTCTGATAATGCTCTCGTCATTCTCATTAAGCTATTTGGAGGCATGGAATCATGAACTTCAATGGCCTCAACTGGATATAATATGATCATAAACCCTTTGAAATCATCAAATATGACATTCACAGGTTTAGTATGATAAACAGGAATTAAGATTACTTCCTTCAACTCCGGGTGTTCTTCTACTATTAATCCATTGCATAGCATTTCTACTGTTTTTTCAGGGCCGAAATTCCTTAAATGGTCTTCAAATCGGTTCTTTTCCTGTAGAAGAACTTTTTGGATGTCAGATTCCTGATCTTTGTAGTATGCTGAGTACCATTGTTTAAAAACATGGATAGCATTCTTTTTGATTGTCCCAATTTCATTTGGAACATCCTCAAGTAAAAATGGTGAAACTTGTTCTAAAGCATTTAATTTGGACAATCAATGGGTTAAGAAAGTTAAGAATGAGTTGGATAATGATTTCATTACGGAATTGGACAGCATATCACTACCATTTCCACTTATCGCTTTATTAATCTGGAGGTGCCCAGACACTTCCAAAGTGGATGCTATTATAAACTGGTTAGATACCTTAACAGCCGGTGAGGTATTTGAATATTTGTAATATACCATTAAACTTGAAAGAAGATCATAAACAGGGCTAATATGCTATTTTAATTGATACGACATAATTTCTACCTCCTCCTCAGTGAATTAGATTCGATTTTCTATCGATATTCAATTTTCAATCTCTACAGTAAGACTACATCACCTCTTTTTTCTTAGATCGCCTAAAGTAAAATCACGTTTCATATTTGCCAAAATACTTATGGAAGATCTCAGGATCACGTTTCTTTATCGATAGAATTGTGCTTTTGAATGCACTTTTTACTATTTTTCTCTGATCATTTGATAAAATTTTTAACACATGTATCGAATCCTCGATATATTTGATTCCTTCAGCAGTCGAAAAAATTTTCATGATATTCCATCTCACATGTTCGTTTTCTGAATTAATCCAAATATTTAATCGATTGATAAGATGTTTCGGATAGTATTTTAATATTCCATCCCCAATTGCAAACGCTCCTAAGTTCCTTTTAACATATCTGTCTTCATCACATAATAAGGGCTCGATCAAATCAATAAGCAGGTCTGCATAGTTCTCTTCCAATTTCCTTGCTGAATATTTTACCGCTACTACTACAGCTCTTCTGACATTTGGTGAATGATTTTTCGTCCAGCCCAATAGAACAGGGTAAAAGTTTTGAAAGTTATTTGTTAATACAATAGCACATGCACTTGCAACCCACTCTCTTACTTCCCAGTGGGTATTATCCGCTAGTTTTAATAAAACCGAGTTTACTTCTGAAGGATTAACATTGTAATGAGTGGCTAATACTATGGCTCCTAACTCTTCACCTGTCGGACTTTTCGAATTCGCGAGTTGAATACCAACATTGTAGATTGTCGCTGATTGTTGTAAGCCCAGGTAAATTATTTTTAGCGCCTTATCTTTGACTGATTGTTTGGGGGTAATTGCATGTTTTGTGACTTGCATATGCAAAATATCAAGCATTACAGAAATATCACTTCTTACTACAGCATCTTGAAATCGTTCTTCCCACAAATGGCATCGCCTACTCTCTATTTTTCTGCATTAAGGGAGTAATATTCATCCATAGGTTAGGTGAGTCTGCCCTACCTTTACCTCCGATATCGAATGCTCGTGAGTGTAACCTAACAGGATTAGTTTCGTTTGTTATACTCATATTCTGATTTTAAAATGGACATTAGGAAAAGAGATTCAAACTCGTCTCCAATTTTCAAGCATTCTCTTAGTGTTCCTTCTATAGAGAATCCTTCCAACTCATAAACGGATTTCGCACGATCATTATTTACTTTTACATCTAACCATAATCTGTTCGCTTTTAGTTCTTCAAATACCCATTTTTTAATAAGCTTTAAGGCTTCTCTCCCAACCCCCTTTCCCTTCTCAGTAATGACTATCCTCATAAATTCAATACTTTGGTTTGGATTCTGTAAACCAGCAATAATAATGAATCCCAATGGATAGTTTGTCTCTTTATCTTCAATAATCAAATGAGCGATGTCTTCATTGTTAATAGCACTCTCATGTTTCCTTCTTTGCCACGGAATAATAAATTTCTTGTTCTCTTCTCTTGATTCAACACGAATTACGAAGTCAAGGTCACACAAGTTTGTTTGGCGAAGGCGAATTCTTGGTGATTCTTCGAAAATGGTAGTGGATATGTTCATTTTATGCTCCTTTGTAAGATTTAAGCGTAAAAAATTTAAATTCTTTCGCCTAGATAGATCTAAATTATTTTTAAGTGCCAGTTTTATATTATACAAAGTATTTAAACAATTATTTAAACAACCCGTCCCTAACAAGACGGGTTACGCATGTTTGTTTTGAACAGTAAAATAAACTTATTGTCGTTCAACAACTTTACGTTGACATAGTTTTGTCAGTACCCCTAATTTGTTGTTTCCTGACTTTGTAATAGTTCAGGGAATAAATAATGTATAACATGCATGGTTAAACGTCGAGGCTTTCCTTTGTATGGAAAAACATGCATATACATTGATGGATTAAAGTTCGCTTCAATAATTCCGTAAGCGTTTTTATTAGCTGCAGGAACTTCTGTATTTTCAATAATCAAATCAATTCCGCAAATTTTGACTCCAAGTGCGGATACAGCATCCGCTGCTATTTTTTTATAATCCTCAGGTATTTGATCTGTTACATCAATCGAGTCTCCACCTGTACTTATATTAGAGTTTTCACGTAAATAGATAATTTTTCCATTTTCAGGAATTGAATTTATTTGATATCCTTGACCTTTAAGCATCAGGTTCTCCAATTCACCCAATTGTATACTTTCTAAAGGGGTTCGATGATCTCTTCCCCTTAACGGGTCACGATTCTTTTGAATGACTAACTCTTCAATTGTATGGTTGCCGTCACCTTTAACATTCGCAGGAATTCGTAATAAAACAGCATACACTTTTTCATCTAAAACAAAAAATCGATATTCTGTTCCTTTAATAAATTCTTCTATTAGTATAGAGGAGTCCTCTTTAAACGCCAGTGTGATGGCTTTTTGATAATCTTCGTAATTTGCTCCTTCTTTAAAGATTGAAATTCCCAATCCATAGTTTGTTGTTTTCGGCTTCACAACAAAAGATTTGGAAGAAAATAAATCATAGGAACGTAAAGCCTGTTCGATTGTCTGGAATTCCTCACCTTTCGGCACGCGGAATCCATGTTGTTGAAGTATCTTCTTTGTGACTGTTTTATTTTCCATAATTAATGCTGATACATAGCTATCTTTACTTGTCATATTCCCATTTTTCACATATTCAACATGGTCTTTTAGTTGAAGCTTCAAAAATTGATCTTGCCGATCCAAAACCTCTACTTTGATTCCTTGCTGAATCGCATCAAACATTAAAATCTGAGTGGACAACTCCATGTCGATAAATCCTGATAATTGATATGGCTTCTCCCATGATTTTTTATAGTTTTCTTTCGCAATAGAAGTAGCCACTTCGTTTTGACTGCTTTTTTCACTCTCTTCATATAGTCTTCCAGCCAGAGTCTTACTTGGGTTCATTAACATTTCTCTGAGATGAACAAATAACGTATCCGAAACTGTTAAATTTAAGATTTCCACTAAATGTTCCATCTCATGAATTATATTTTTAGCTTCTGCTTCAAATTTGGTAGGCTCTAATGGATGCTCAAGAGCCACTATATCATTGTTAACGTCGCCCATTTTTACCCACTCATCACAATTTTCCCCCTCATCTTTCCATAGTAAATAAATTAAGAAAAGATGGAGAAATTCTGCTTGTTCATAGCTAATTCCATACGTTTCAAAAGGATTTAAATCGATATTACGCAATTCGATATAACGAATACCATGAACTTCTAATTCCGCGGCATTACGCCCACCTCTTAAACGGACAGGTGAATAAAATTCTTTTTCTGCAGATAGAAGTCCTTTTTTAACCATCGAAGAAAGATCTGTTAGATAGTTCTGTATACTGCTATATGACACTTGAACATCATTAGAATTAGTGTAACCATACTTACTGCTGCTTCGAATGCTTCTTACTGCCTCATTCAACAAATCCTTTTCAAAAAAATTTTTTTCACTAATAGGAGATGCTCCATAAAAATAAGTGACTATCCATCGATAATGTAAATAGTTTCTTGTGGCTTTTAGGTAAATCTCTGTTTTAAAATGGATATAATCTTTAATCTCCGATTGTGCATTAAATAATGCTTGAATTAACTCATCGCCAAATTCAAAGTTAAAATGAACACCACAAAGCATTTGCTTACGACGGCCATAAGAATTGGATAAAGTTTGGCGATATCGCACATTTTCATCACTTTTCAATTTTGCAATCACGATATTTTCTTCTTTTTCTGGTAACTGTGGCGGCATGCTCAATGGCCAAAGCATCTCATTTTTACCCATAGAACGATAAGCAACGTCATGGATTGCGGCTAGATAATTAAACAGTTCCTCTAATGTCTCAGCAACAGGTGTAATTATTTCCATCTGTAATTCTGAAAAATCCCGCTGAATATACGGATGCTCATCTTGCTGCGAAATACTTTTAGGGTGATCTGTTTTAGCTAAATTTCCGGATAAGTCAACTCGCTTACTCTCTTTTTCAACTCCATAACGGGCTTTTAATAAATATGGTTTCACTTGGTCATCGACTAACATTTTCTTAAAATCCATAGGTAATTTCCCCCCTAATTAAAGCATTCGTCTTTTTAGATAAAAATATCCACATTCAGTTACAATGTGGATATTTTTATTTCAATTCCTAAATGAATTAACCTAAGTACTTCATATGGAAATCGAAATGCTCATCTAAGAAAGTAGCAATAAAGAAATAGCTATGATCATAACCTTCAACTTTTTGATAATTCACTACTTGATTATTTTCTTTAGCATTATTTAAGAAAATAGTTTCTTTTAATTGTTTGGAATAAAACTCATCTTGAGTTCCTTGCGTAATGAGGATAGGTGGAACGTTAGTTTCTTTGACCAGTTCTGAAGCATCCCATTCTTTCCAGGAGGTTTGGTCTTCACCTAAATAAGATGAGAAAGCTTTTATCCCCCATGGAACTTGACTAGGGCTTAAGATTGGAGAAAAGGCAGAAATCGCTTTGAATCTGGTCGGATTTTTTAAGCCAATCACTAAAGCACCGTGGCCACCCATTGAGTGGCCCATTATGCTTTCTTCTCCTGAAAAGTTTGGTACCAAAGTTGAGGCAACGGCTGTCAATTCATCCACTATATACGTATACATTTTATAATGCTTTGCCCAAGGATCTTGTGTAGCATCTAAATAAAAACCTGCACCTTGGCCAAGGTCCCAGGCTTCATCATCAGCAACATTTTCTCCACGTGGTGAAGTATCTGGAATCATGACTGCGACTTGATATTTTTCAGCCAATCTTTGAAATCCACTTTTTTGACTAAAATTATCATCTGTACAAGTTAAACCAGATAACCACCAAATGAGAGGGATCTTTTTCATTTCTTTATTTGATGGCAAGTAAATACTAAATGTCATATCACATTGCAAGACTTCTGAATAATGACTGTACTTACATTGTTCTCCACCAAAAGAGCGATGTTTTTCAATAAGTTTAAGACTCACTTTCTCACTCTCCATATGTTAAAATCGTTCGGATGGACTCTCCTTTATGAAGCAATTCAAATGCCTCATTGATGTCTTTAAAGTTTAAGTGGTGTGTGATATACGGATCTAAATCAATTTCACCATTCATAAACTCTTTAACCATGCCTGGTAGTTGAGTTCTTCCTTTCACTCCACCAAAGGCTGATCCACGCCATACCCGACCTGTTACTAATTGGAATGGACGAGTGTGAATCTCTTTTCCTGCGCCAGCTACCCCGATAATCGTACTTTCGCCCCAGCCTTTGTGACAACATTCAAGAGCAGACCTCATGACTTCCACATTTCCAATACACTCAAAGCTATAATCGACTCCTCCATCCGTCATTTCAACAATGACTTCTTGGACTGGTTTATCAAATTTAGAAGGGTTTACAAAATCGGTTGCGCCCATTTTTTTGGCTATTTCAAACTTATCCTCATTTAAGTCTACAGCAATGATTCGGCTTGCTTTTGCTTGGACCAATCCTTGAATAACAGCTAATCCAATCGCTCCAATACCAAATACGGCTGCCACAGCCCCTTCTTCCACTTTTGCTGTATTGTGTACAGCGCCAATCCCTGTAGTAACACCGCATCCAAATAGACAAACTTTATCTAGTGGCGCTTCTGGGTCAATTTTTGCTAAGGAGATTTCAGGAACGACTGTATATTCACTAAATGTACTTGTTCCCATGTAATGATAAATCGGCTCTCCATTATAAGAGAATCGAGTTGTTCCATCAGGCATTAAACCTTTTCCTTGCGTTTCTCTTACGGCACTACATAAGTTTGTTTTACCAGAACGACAGAATTTACATTCTCCACATTCAGCCGTATATAATGGAATAACATGGTCCCCTGGTTTTACTGAAGTCACTTCATCTCCTACAGCGACGACAACGCCAGCACCTTCATGACCTAGTACAGCAGGAAATACGCCTTCTGGATCATCGCCTGATAATGTAAAGGCATCTGTATGACAGACTGAAGTATATAGAATTTTTACTAATACCTCTTTTGCTTTTGGTTCTTCTACATCGATTTCAACGATTTGAAGTGGTTCCCCTGGTTTAAATGCAACAGCAGCTCTGCTTTTCAAATGAATCCCTTCTTCCTTTTTATTTTCTAATTTTATATTACCCACAATTACATATTATATTCGATCAAACAATACTGACGTTTTTGTCACTATAAACAAAATAACAACAAAGAAAGGAACATAATAGAAATCATTACGGTAGGAACATTCAAAATGCCACGAAAGGCTTAAATGTTATTCATAGTCATCTTCCAAAAGAAAAGACACAATTCATATTTTAGAATTGCGCCTGATACTCATTTCTTATTATGTCGAAAGTAAGCATAAGAAATGAGTGAGAGTTTTCTTAAGGTTTTAAAACAACTATACTCCAGTATGTTGTTGGCTGAGACCATATTAAAATTTATTATATATAGCTTAATCTCTATAAGTTCCTTTCAATTTAGCTGCTTTGATTGAAATTAAATCCATTAACTCAGGTGACAAAGCATCATAGGTAGGCAGGCCTTTATCGTGTAAAGCGTTTCTAACTTCACTCATTTTTGAAGCTGGTGATCCTGTTTCAATTATTGAAGAAACAAACCCTGCGAATTTAGGTGCTGACCACCTTTTTCGTCAGATAATTCGGTGTGTACAAAATCTAGTCCATAAAATGCGTGGTCCTTATTTTCGATTCTTCCAAATAAGTGAGCTCCACAATCTTTACATGCATAACGTTGAATTATTGATGATTCATCGACAATCTGTAATTTATCTTCATTCTTTAAAACTTTAACATTTTCTCTACCGACAACGGCAACAAGAGAAAAAATAGCACCTTCTGGTTTCCAACATTTAGAACAGCCGCAGGCATGGTTGTGCATAGTTTGTGCCTCAACAGCTACTTCTACAGGATTGTTTTCACATAAACATTTTAATGTTCCACCAGAAAAACTGGGGTCTTCTTCATAAGAATATCCGTTATCTAATCTTGGGTGAAGGAAAATTTTTGACATAAAATACATCTGCCTTTCTTTATTTAATAGTCTTAATGAAAATTACTATGATTCTTTTGTTCCATGATTATACGTGTAATTATTTTCACAAGGGGAGGTGTGGTCGCAATATACCAGTTCGTTTGCATATTTGTGGGAAGATCCTTTTAGACTTAAGTTTCAACCGTACAAGTTGTAATGAAGATATTTGTTGTTCACCGAAATACTCTAAGTGTTTCTATTACACTCGATTTAGTCTCTAGAAGTTAAAATCGTACGATTGGATTTTCCTTTATGAAGTAATTCAAATCCCTCAGTTATGTCTGTAAAGTTTAAGTGGTGTGTGATATACGGATCTAAATCAATTTCCCAAGACCAAATACGGCTGTCACAACCCCTTCCCCTTTTGCTGTGTTGTGTACAGCGCCAATCCCTGTAGTAACACCGCATCCAAATAGACAAACTTTATCTAGTGGCGCTTCTGGGTCAATTTTTGCTAAAGAGATTTCAGGAACGACTGTATTTTCGCTAAATAGTACTTTTCCCCATGTAATGGTAAATAAGTTCTCCATAATAAGAGAATCGAGTTGTTCCATCAGGCATTAAACCTTTTCCTTGTGTTTCTCTTACGGCACTACATAAGTTTGTTTTACCAGAACGACAGAATTTTTCATTCTCCACATTCAGCCGTATATAATGGAATAACATGGTCCCCTGGTTTTACTGAAGTCACTTTATCTCCTACAGCGACGATAACGCCAACACCTTCATGACCTAGTACAGAAGGAAATACGCCTTCTGGATCGTCGCCTGATGAAGTAAAAGCATCTGTATGACAGACTGAAGTATATAGAATTTTTACAAATACCCCTTTAACTTTTGATTCTTCTACATCGATTTAAACGATTTGAAGTGGTTTCCCTGGTTTAAATGCAACAGCAGCTCTGCTTTTCAAATGAATCCCTTCTTTCTTTTTATTTTCTAATTTACACTTACCATAATTACATATTATAATAAAATGAATAATACTGACGTTTTTGTCACTATAAACAAAATAACAGCAAAGAAGGGAAAATAAAAATGGAAATCGAATATAAAGAAAAAACTTTTTTTACTAGCAAAGATTTGGCTTTATCAGTTATAGGTGGACGATGGAAAATAGCGATCATATGGTGTTTGCTCCAACAATCCCCATTAAGGTTAAGCGATATACAAAAATACCTTCCTGATGTCAATCAACGTATGTTAATTAGACAATTAAGGGAATTAGAAGATGATAAAATAATTACTAGATGTGTATACCCGGTTGTACCTCCTAAAGTGGAATATGAACTAAGTGAAATTGGTTTACTTCTAGAACCCGTGGTAACTTCCATTTGTGATTGGGGAGATAATTTTAGATTATTTTTAGAGGAAAATTCCGATGAAGCATCTGTTGAATAAGATTGAATATCCTAGATCTGGAGCTGCACGATCGATCCAAAGGATTCTTTCACAATCTTGCATTTTCCCTTCCGGGGTATCTCGCTTCAGTACGTTATTCACAAATAAGCTCACTTCTATATCCCTCCAACTGGAAAGTTGTTCTCTTTGATTATCAAGGGATTTAAGGTTGAGCTAACCCGTTGCTTCATATCAATCACCCAATATCGATTGGCGATTAGGTGCTTCACAATTTGAATACAAGTTCCCTTAGGAAGTGCATACTGCTTATCTAAAGCTAAGGTCACTTTGGCCAGCGGGGTATCGCTCTGCCTAAGTGCATTAAAGAGATTTGGTTGCATTTCGTTTACAAGATCTTTGTTAACATGTCCTAGAGAACTTAATGTCTTGGCCGAGTGAAGCCACTCGACATTCTTTACTAAATCATAGTTAATTTGTTGCTCAGTGATTAAAAACCACTCAACCCCCATCTCCTTAAGGAACTGCTTCTCGATTTGCATTTTCTCCAGAGTTCTTCTATTCAACTTGCTGATTGGTTTTATAGAGTGCGCGATAAAACTGACGTCTTCTCCATTCTTTACTGTAAGAACCATATCTACTGTCATAACGATTGGATGCTTGGTATTTGGATCAATCGGATGTCGAATTCCAAGCTTCTGAGCGATAAACAGTGTTTTCTCAATAGGTAGTAGCGGGAACTGCTCCCGAATATCGACTACTTCTTCAGACCATTCCATCTGATAATGATGCGCGAGTTCAAAATGTTCCGACAGGTAATGATGAAGCCGCCCACTCTTCCACCCAAGTACCCTCGTTACTACCCCTGTCGAGGGCACATCATGAATCGTTAGCCACGGTTTATACTCAGCAAAGTGCCCCGCTCCTCTCCCCTCCTTTATTCTTCGTGCTATCGATGCTACAGTAGTTCTTGTTCTAGCTTTAGCCACTATTCTCACCTCTTTTTGTTAAATTTTTCTCGACATAAACATGAATCGAGAAGAATAATATTTAACACGGATAATATACAATTATTAATTAACCTGTCAATGGATATTGTTAAAAAAAAATCAACTATGTTATTCTTAAAGGGAAATGCGTGAGATCAATGGAGGTCATTACAATGTCTCAACTCGGGGAACGAATTAAAGAACAGAGAATAAAGCAGAAGTGGACCCAAGATGTCCTTGCTCAAAAAATTGGCACTTCAAAGCACGTTATTTCAAATTGGGAACGCGGGGTGGCGAACCCTGATTACAAACAAATTGTCCTTTTGTGTAATACCCTCTCTGTATCAGCTGATTATTTGCTCGGCATTACAGAGTTTCCAGATCCATACTACAAGGACCCATTTGGTCAGTTACTCTTACTCCCTCATGTCGACTACTCATTTGTTAAGAAGAACGCATGGGATTTACTGAAGCTTATTAACTCTGGAATCGTATTGTCTGTGAACAATGAGAAACTTACCAGTAAAGATAAACTCCTACTTCACGAAGTAATTTCATCGATAGTCAGTAGGCTTCACGAGGTGACTCTGGAGACCGAAGAAAGAGTAAAAGAACAGCTTGCGAAACAAATTTTGGATGAGCCTTCTCCGGACAATTCATTATTTTAGTTTACAACGGTGTCTTCGTTTCTCTTTAAACGCTTATATTTTTTCTAACCCTCCTGCTCTAAATGCCTGAGAAAATGACTATAATCATTTATTAACCTAGATGCCTCTTCTCGTCACTCCAGCTCATCTTTTCTCAGATTGCTGTACTACTCCTTTGATTCTTTACTACTATAATTTTATCCGTTTATCGATATTTTAATCAGCATGAATCTTTCATTTTCACAAGCGCATTTAGAATCGTCTAAAAATCCGAAAACGGCAGCCTTGGACAAGAATCTGTCCTAGACTGCCGCTGTTTTATTGAACTATCGAACCCGTTAGTTGAATATTAGCTACTGTGTCTCAATAATTCTCTTGCTACCTCATCTAATTCACTTGCTGCTTCGGATTCACTTGGATTATATGCAATCCTAATCAGTTCCGGTTTCATTTGTACGATAGTTTCTTTAGATAGTTTACTCACTAAACCAGTTAAAACAAAGTATTTCCAGTCTTCATCGGTTGTTTCTAATACATACCTTATGTGGGGTACCAGCTCATTACCTAATGGGAGCAAAACATCCCTTATTTCAGGATATACAGGCCAATTTCCATCTTGAAGCCATGTCATTAATTCTGGAATAACAGATCTTATAAGATCTTTATCAAGCTTCTTAAGCTGGCCAGTCTTCTCGTGATCCATTTTATGTTGAGGAATAAAATCTCTTACGTTCAATTCTATACCTCCTGCCTCTATGTGTTTTTGTTCCCTATTCTTTCAGAGTGGCATGAATTTGTCTCACTATCCTGTCCAACAGCTTAACGACAACATTGCAATCATCGTAACAAACAGCCAATATTTAAGCACGAAATAGAATATCAATATCTCCATCCACAAAACCAATTCCAATTGCAGATGCACTTTTGAGGATGTTTGCAAACTCTCCTTCTTTAAGGTAACGTTCCACTAACATCGTAATGTAGTTTAAACCTTGTTCCCAGTGTTGAATATCTCCTGATCTCTTTATAGAGAAAATATCTTCTTCCGAAGAAAAATAGTCGGTACAAGCCCAATCTGAGTCATCCTCATCGAATTCATCTGAACCAATTAAATGTATATCGTAAGTCTCTCCGGAACCTTCATATAAGTTAAAATTGAATGCTTTTATTCCTTTGGGGATTTCTTGCTCTAAAATATGATTTAACCAATTTGAAAACAACTTATAATTCTCCACAATACATTCCCCCCTAGTCTTGTTCAATTTACTTTACTATAACATCTAAATTCCACTCAAAAGTATATAAGTAGATTGTTCTACTAAACTGCTCGTTAGCGTAATGCCCTGCCGTATGCATATACCGTTATTTCCATAGTCTAACATTTTATCAATCTAAGACTCTTTTCTTTAAACATTGCAATGCAATTGATCTCGCCACCTCCTTTCTAATTAAACACTGTTCGACAAGCAATGTCCCGGAAGCATAAGGAACTCGAGAGTTAGTTAATTATCGATGAGGTCTCTTACCCAGCACGTTTGTCATCACAACTGAGTACAAAATGTCTTCATAGGTTGAAGCATCAAGCTTGTTTCAGTGTGTCCGAGATTATGGGCCACCAGAAAACACTTAATCTTGTAAAAACTACGCATATCTGTACAATTTCATATATTTTTTCAGGAATTCTTTAACTTTATGATATTCATAATCTCCCTCTGGTCTCGAATTGATAACATTCTGAATCCATTGACTAGTAACAACTCTACTTTATTAAGTTCTTCGGCTAACTCTAGAATACCGTCTTTGTTTGCTACATCTCCAAATAAGAGCCATGTTGCATTAACGTTAAACACTTTAATAATTGCGAGAATAGTCTCAAGCGAAGGATTATATTTGTTCTGTTCTAGCTCACTCAGAGTTCCCTGAGATACACCAATAAGTTGTGAAAACTCAGTTTGGTTCATCTGATTTCTCTTTCTAGTTTCCCTAATTCGCTCTCCTAACATTGGCTACACCTCCTTCTTCATAAAGAAGTCCCGATGACCTAACAAAGCGTCATCGGGACTGTACTAGGAGTTCCACACTTTTTTTACTGGTTCCACAGTTTCTTTACTGGTTCCAGACTTTTTTTACTGGTTCCACACTTTTTTATCACCAGACAAAATTGTCTAAAGAAAATAAAGTTGTAGACTGGAGTCGTTGATTTGACACGGTTTTTGAGTTGGAAAATCGTCAGTTTTTGAGAAATAAGTTTTAGACTGACAACATAAGACTCATCTCATCAACACCGAAATGAGAAAATAAAGTATTAGACTTAGGTTTCTATAACAACACCTATTGAATGTCTATATTTAACAATGGTTTCATTAATTTTCGTTATACAATCATCCATATCTTCATGCAAGTCTATCATATGCTTTTCGTCAAATCCTTTGGGTGTAATCGCTCTGTCGAATTGATCTAACGAAATAGGAATGCAAAATAAAGAGCCTTGGCTTCTTGAACGCATTAGTTCACTTATTATTTTTAATTCTTCTTGAAAATAGCCCGTTTGAATAATCGACTGTTCAGAGAAACATACGATAACAAATTCTGACTCTTCAAGTGTCTGTCGTATTTTCATCTTCCAATCCTCACCAGGGAGGATATCTTCTGTATCGATCCACACTTCTATTGCATACTCTTTAAGTTGCCTATACAATTGTAACGCAATATTCTTATCAATTCTCGAATATGAGATGAATACCTTAGCTGGATTTACTATATGTCTAAGTTCTTTACGCAATAACTTTGTTTCTTCCAATAACTCATTCACTCTATTGTCTTCCCAAACAAAATTATTTAGTGTAAACATAAGCACTTTCGCAGCTTTTTCATGAATATCCCATAACTCATTAAGAACTCTACAGGCACGTTTGGCATCAAATAACTCAAGATTTTTTCCTTTTCTTAGGTAGTATATGAACCAACCTGCTTGCAAATTTGTTCTCCATGGTTTAATTAAAATAATTGACAATATTTCGGATAATAATTCAATATCCTCATCTGATTTAGCATTCTCAACTAATTTTGCAAAATGAGCTCGTCTGCGTTCTGGTTGTGAAAGTTGATGTAATTCCCAAAACCTCAACAATTCATCAAAATCAGCTGCTATGATACCTATTCCGCCGTGAGTGTTCTTTATTTTCTCTTTTAGTTCTCTCCATCCTTGATCAATAAATTTATCATTCTCATCCCAAACTAAGCCTTTTTCATACTCATGAATTTTAATGTCAATCACTCCGAATCCATTGAACAGTTTCATTCTCGGCACTATAATCAAGTCCTGTAAATAGCATGTCTTCTTCACCTGAAAGATTGATACAAAATATTGGTTTTCCTAGTCTGCTAAAATAGTCTAATTCAAAATTAACCCAATCAGACTCAATGGAGTTCTTTGTTTTAACAAATACCAAGTTTCTTGATTGCTCTAACCTTTTTTGTAATACAACTTTTGTATATTCACTAACGAGCTCTCTTTTTAGGAAGTCATTGTCACTTGTCCAGTCACAATATACATTAAGAGAATGCTTATTAAAGGCTTTCATTATCTTCTTTATGATTACGGAGTCTTTGTAACTATGTGAAATAAACAAATCATATACTTTTTTGTTTTGTACATTGTTACTTTCAATTCTGTTTAACAAATCGAGAGGAGTCATGTAAAACTGACTTCTCTCTGTCATATATTCTTTCTTCTTACCTTTGTAGTGTTTTCTTAATTTAACGTAGCTTCCTGTCGATTGTAGGTGCTTAAACGCCATTTCCCTAATTTGGTTATTCCGTTCGCTATCATTAAGCTTGTAAAAAAACTCAATAACTTTTCGTGATTTATATTTCTGTAGTTCTTTAAATATCTCCAGCTTTCCGTCAATACTTATGCCTCTTTTGTGATAAGCAGCAATAAAGGCATCAATATACAGTGGTTCAACATTTTGAATAAGTTCATTCGCTTTGGCAATCTTTTCATTCCTACTTTGAATAGCGCTTTGCCTTTTAGCTTTGAAATTATCGAGTTTTTGTTGATAACTATTCATGACAAAATTAGCCTGATGCTTGGCAATTGCACCCTTAGATAACATGTGTTTCACTTTAGGCAAATTAAGAAAATGTTCTCTCGGTGGATCAGGCTTGTATCTGATCTTCTTACCGTTCTTTAATAAAAATGCATCTTTCTTTTTATATAGATTATAACGTTGATCTAATTCCATCCACTCTCTAGGATACAGATCTTGAAATAACTTCAACAGCGTTTCAGCACTGTAGTTATAAGGTAATACATCAGATAAACGTCTCAATATTTGACTTAAAGTCTTATTGATTCGCATTGTTTCACCAACGTACTTTCTTTGGGCTATACCAGGCATACTTGCGATTCCCCTAGTTTCGAGTAAGTTTTAAACACTTTTTCGGATGTTATATTCGTCTATATTCTCATTAATGTTATATGCTATTTGAAGATATCCATCGATATTATCAATAAAATCAGACCACTTAACAGAACGAATGTACGAGGACTCTCCTATGTATATTTTGTTACCTTCACTATGGTTGCTACAATCATTGTAAGTAGGTGACTTAATATTAAACATATTTTCTCTTAATATTGTAAATAAGGTATTGGTTTTCAACGTCCTGCACTTACAATAGGGACACGAATTATCCTGAATGAAATACTCATAGCTGTTATATTGGTCTGGTAAAACAACTGCCAGTAATGCATTAGTCCTGCTTGTTTTTCCGTTTCTCGTAAGCTCTTTCAGTGAATATGAAATCTCCCAAGGTATCCACTGGTCTTCTTCACTAGTAAAAATCGACTTCATATTTTTTGAAATAAACACAAGGGTGATGCTGCTATCAAAAATCTTGTCCTTCAAGCTTGTCCATATTGTATCATCCTTAAAATCACTTAGATCCTCACCATCAGCCTCACCTTTGTTAATGTGGTCTTCTTCTTTTAACTTACTTTGCAACTCATCTACGTAATGTCTTACGGTCGTGGAATAGTTACCGTTGAGAGGATAAACACTACTATCAGAATATTTATATGAGATAAAAATTTTTCTTCCCATTATATTCACTCTCCTAATAGATAGTTTTTAATCATCTTCCATTTTTAAGAGTAGTAATAATCTTTATTACTCTGTTGATAATTTGTTGATGATCTTGAGTTGCATCCCCAATGAATTCGAAGTCGGATTTCAGTGCCGGAAAATCACTATAATATTTATCGAAATCCGAAATTACTTCATTCCATAAAATCTTACTCATATAACCGGTAGCACCAACTGGGATAACCTTAACCCCTTGAGTGACAGCAATATCAAACTCTTTTCTGACACCATCTGCATCTAATACTTGACCATCTACAATTTTATTGCCGAATATAAATATTGCACAACCAACATCTGATATAAAATCACGTCTATACTGATCCCACAGATCTTTTAAATCCTTACCATTTGTGGCATATTGAGGGAAAGGTCTAAGGATTAAGTAATCACCAATCTTTCTCTTATTTGTGGAGTACACAAAATCTAACGATCCATTAATAACAGCACTGCCTACTCCTAGTCCAAAGCCAGATGCGATTTTGAAACCAGCCTTTACTATTCCATGACTTAAAGTATGAATAAACATCTGTGCGTTATTGTCATCTTCAACAAATTGGCTATACTCCGCTGCGCTGCCAGATATGAGTATCTTCGATCTGCTATATCGCTCGAGTATAGTTTTAAGAATCTCAGTAATATCTTCGTACTTTTCAACCAATACAGGAATAATATGATACCTCTTCAAATCAGCGCATTTAAGTTCCTGTTTAATGGAGTCGTACCTAAACTTCTCATCTGCTTCTTCTGGAGGAAGATGACTGTAATCGTTCCTGTTAATCTTCTTAAAGAAGCAGTAATGTTTTCTTCCATCTTGCCCCAGCAAGACCCGAATCCGGCTTAAAATATATTCTAGGTCAGGATCTTCAAAACTATAACCTATGAAAAGAAAGGTTTTTGAAATCAAATCGCCCTTAAGCCCAATAGAAAACAACTGATTCTTATCATGAAACGTTTCATACTCATCTTTTATCAAGACGGTTTCATTCGCCCTTTCAATATCACCGTGCATCTTATACACAATCGCGTCTCTTTTGGGTTTCAAGAGAGCAAAATCGGCTTGTGCTATTTTTACATCTGGGTTTTTCCCAGCATCGGTTAATGATTTTTCAATAAGTCTGTCGTAATTTGTAGTCCAATATGTATCTATAGGTAGCTGTGCAAGTATTTTGTGGTTTTCATTTATTTGTGCCTCGGCAGAAAAGTTATCAATTACCAACTGTGAGAGTCTTTGGCGACCATTTTTATTAAAGAAATACTGCGCCAAAGAAATCAAATCGGTTTCTTTATCTATATCAAGCCCTAGCTCCTCCGCAGCCTCTTTAAGAAGCACCTTCCAATTAACAAATCCTGAAGCAGCAGATAAGCCAGCACCCGCAAACACTGCTGCGTTATCTTCATGAATAGCTTTTAGATATTCTTTTATTAAAACTTCTTTATCCGTACTCATTGAGTTACTCCTCCTAAATAAAAGGCGCAGCTAAATAAAAGTAATTTTAGCTACGCCTGATGTCTGTTAGTATTTAAATTCTGTCTCCGCCTGAGCCATTAACTCTGCCTGTTGAAGTACCAAATCAATTGCCATTTTTTCAAGATCAGGCGGATACCCGTATTTCTTCAACAGTCTTTTAACTGTAATCCGCATCTGAGCCCGTACATTCTCCCGCAGAGTCCAGTCCACCTTGATATTGTTCTTGATAGCCTGGGTCAACTCGTGAGAAATCTGTTTGAGAACCAGATCACCCATAAGCTCCTTCGCTGTTTCATTCGAGGCCAGCGCATCGTAGAAGGCTACTTCTTCCTTGATAAGTCCAAGATCCTCGCCGCGCTTAACGGCAGCGTTCATCTCCTTAGCCATCTGGATTAACTCTTCTATGACCTGCGTTGTCTCGATAGTGCGGTTGTTGTATTTACGAATAGCTTCCTCAAGCATTTCAGAGAATTTCTTTGACTGCACAATGCTGGTGCGAGATACAGCCTTTACTTTGCCCTGAAGGAGCCTTCTCAGCAATTCAACAGCGAGGTTCTTCTGCTTCAATCCTCGAACGTGCTCCAAGAATTCATTAGACAAGATGGCGATGTTCGGCTTCTGCAACCCGACTGCTTCGAGAATATCGACTACTTCGTCGGACATAACCGACTTGGAGATCAGTTGGTTCAGCTCCGCATCCAACTCATTCGTTGTCTTCTTCTTGTTCTCCGTCGTGATAATCTTGACGATTCCTGATTTTACAGCCTTGTAGAAGCTAATTTCTAGGTTGACCAGTTCAGCAGCTTCTGTTGTAGAGCATAGAGCGTAGGCCTTCGCCAGCTCCGTCGTCCAATTCACAAAGTTAAGTTTGCCTTGATCGCCAAGACCAAGCACATAGTCCACCGTCTCGACGATAGCTTTCATCCGCTCGGAGGCTTTCTCCGATTTAAACTTCGAGAAGTCATGCCCATGTAGCTGCTCACGGATAAGTTGAATTCGCTCCAACATGAAATCAACAGCTTGATCAGTATCAATACCCGCTGTTTTACGATCATTTTCCGTGTATTGCTGGAGTGCCGACTTCAACATATCCGCAATACCGATATAGTCAACGATGAGGCCGCCCGGTTTGTCACGGAATACCCGATTGACGCGAGCAATCGCCTGCATAAGGTTATGACCCTTCATCGGCTTATCTATGTACATCGTGTTCATACTCGGGACATCAAAGCCGGTCAACCACATATCGCGAACAATGACGATCTCTAGTGGATCGTTCAAATCCTTCATTCGCTTGGCCAGATGTTCCCTGCGCCGCTTCGTCCCAATATAAGGCTGCCATTCGGCTGGATCGCTTGAGCTTCCGGTCATGACGATTTTGATTTTGCCTTCATTGTCATCATCACTGTGCCAGTCCGGGCGAAGAGCGATAATCTCTTTGTAGAGATCGATGGCAATGCGCCGCGACATGACGACGATCATTGCTTTGCCGAACATGGCGCCTTTGCGCTGTTCATAGTGCTCAACCATATCTTTGGCTACTTGTTTAATCCGTCTCGCCGAACCAGCAAGTGCCTCAAGACGTGCCCAGCGGGACTTCAGCTTCTCTTGCTGCGAATACTCCTGATACTCGGTAATCTCTTCATATTCCTCATCAATAACTGGACGCTCTGTATCCGATAGCTCCAATCGTGCGATACGGCTTTCATAGTAAATCTTGACGGTCGTACCATCTTCCACAGCCCGGGTCATGTCATAGATGTCGATATAATCACCGAAAACAGCTGGAGTGTTTTTATCCGTCAACTCAACCGGCGTTCCAGTATACCCAATGTAAGAAGCATTCGGCAATGCATCACGCATATATTTCGCATAACCATACTTGATGCTTGCTTCATCATCCGATGCGACCATTTCAGCTTGAAAGCCGTATTGACTGCGATGTGCTTCGTCTGCCATTACGATGACATTGCGACGGTCCGTGAGCACGGGGTACTTGGATTCACCTTCTTCAGGCGCAAACTTATGAACGGTTGTAAAAATAATTCCACCCGATTCCACCGATAGCAGCTGTTTTAAGTGAGCGCGGTCTTCGGCGTGTTGCGGGGTTTGACGGAGCAAATCTTTCGACCTGCTGAAAGTAGCATACAACTGATCGTCGAGATCGTTACGGTCTGTTACGACGACAATCGTCGGGTTATCGAGTGTCAGAACTAGTTTACCGGCGTAAAAGACCATGGAAAGGCTCTTACCCGAGCCTTGCGTATGCCAGATAACTCCTATTTTGCGGTCGCCATCTTCCAGTGTCGCTCTTTCCGTAGCGGCTATCGCCTTATTGGTGGCATGGTACTGATGGTAACCGGCCAATATTTTGAATAGACGTTCTCCATCAGTCTGAAACAGAACAAAATGCTTGATGATGTCCAGCAGACGATTTTTCTCGAACATGCCCTTAATCAACACTTCGAGCTGCGGCAGGGAGGAGGAGGCCACATCCTCGCCATCAATGGTGCGCCACATCATGAACCGTTCCTCGTCAGCCGTCAGTGTGCCAACTCTGGCATTGACCCCGTCGCTGATGACCATGAAGGAGTTGTATGTGAATAGGGACGGGATCGCCTTTTTATAGGTCTGCACTTGATTGTACGCATCACTGATTCCCACTTCTTCATTGGAGGCGCTCTTCAGCTCCAGAACTGCAATCGGAAGGCCGTTGACGAACACCACGACATCCGGGCGCTTATCGACTTGGTTCTCAATAACTGTAAACTGATTCACAACAAGAAAATCGTTATTGTCAACGCGGTCTGGATGCGTGTCGAACAACCAAACTTTTTCGGTCGGATAATCACCATTGGAATTTCGATACTGAACATCAATGCCGTCCGTGATCATTTTCTGGAACGCTTTGTTGTTGATCATCAAGCTCGGGCTGCGAGGCACTCCGATGATGCGAATCGCTTCCTCGATGGCCTCACTCGGAAGTTGCTTGTTGATCCTGATGAGCGCTTCGCGAAGGCGTTCTTTGAGAATGACATCCTGATAGAATTGCCTCTCCGGATATTCACCTTCAGGTGAAATCTCAGGACCGTAAGCTTTGTTGTAGTTCATTTCTTCGAACCATTCCAGAGCAGCCTGCTCCAGGTCGCTCTCGGCATAAGATGTGGTGTACAGGGCCATGGGTGCACCTCCTTCGGTTAGGTAGTGGAGTATTGCGCCTTGTTTTCTGCTGCCATTGGCAGACTGGCAGTGCCTACATATTCTTGCTCTAGTGGTACTCTAATTTCGCCTGACATGAGTTTGGGTAGGAGGGAGTCGCGAAGGAGTATGAGAGAATCATTTTCCGACTCGCATTTCTCAACCAATTTCCCAAGTGGTTCAACAACCTCGTTGAATTGTTCAATAACCCTAGATATCGGAATAAGTACAGGGATTCGCTTCATCTCACTACCAGAAATCTCTTTAAACGTTGAACCAGATGCTCTGCTTTCAATCATCTCAGTATTGAATTTCAACACATAATAGAGAAACTCTGTGCCAATGTGCTTAAAAGGAATTAGTGATTTAAACCCTTGATTTGTAGTCATTTCATTTTTTGAAATTGCAATATATCCGATTGGAGCTCTAGAACTAAAAAGAATCGTGCCTTTTGGAACTAACTTCGTACTTGAATTCTTAAACCCATCTTCCGTTATATCAATTTGACCTCGCGAAATATATTTATTCTTATTTATCGAAAGATCTTTGGGTGTTATCCACGGAATTCCCTGAGTTGTATAATATTCTTCCTTATTCTTTGAAGGAGTTGCTCCACCAACAACTTCCCCAAGTTCAGATAGTAATCCGACTCTCCAGCCCTTAGGAATCAACCCTAGCTCACTTTCCTCAAACTCACCGCCGCTGGTCTTATACGGTTCTCCGTTTTCATTCGGAAACTCAAAATCCACAAACCAGCGTTTGAAAAGGGCTTGGGCCATTTCTTCAAGGTTTTTGTTGATGGCGTTGTTGAGTTCAATCTTTTCATCAAGGCTATAGAGAATATTTGAAATAGACCATTGTTCTTCGATAGGAGGTACGACGACAGGCAATTTTAATTGCTCAGTAATACCAATATAACTTCTGGTTGAGCCTGCTCCCGACCAAAGATACAATAAATTTTTAAAATTATGATACTCGAAGTAAAATTTTAGGAATTTATTATCAAGCTTTTTTTTGTTAGCGACTCTATAGTAAGTAACTTGAGGAGTTAACATGATGAATTTATAAGGATTTTTCTTTACCAGAGCAACCCTACCAATTGTTGCTTTATGAGTGATTAAAACATCACCTTCTATTGCAAATCCTTTTCGAAGCTGATTAGCTTGCAATTCCGTAATAAACTTACATTCATTAAATGATAACGATCCATTGTTTATGTCTGAAGCCATAATAAAAGGGATTCCAGTTGTAACAAAATCACTCCCTTTTGGGTGTATTCCTCCGTGGTTTCCATCTAATGGCTTGAAAAGAACTCCTTCATTCACAAGTTCCCCCACCGAAAAGATTGACCAATCACTAGGGATTTGTCCTACCAATGTATCTTTAAAACTCAAACCCAATCCCTCCTAGCTGCTTGCGAATCTCGGCTTCCAAATGCCGCGATTTGGTGAACTGCTCTGCCAACTCCGATGTCAGCCGAACCATTTTGTCCTCAAAAGGCTCGCTATCTTCCTCGACATCTTCAATCCCAACATACCGTCCCGGAGTCAAAATATATTCATGCTCCTGCACTTCCGCAAGTTTCGCCGCTTTGCAGAAGCCTTTCAAGTCTTCATATGCCCCGGCTTCAGACTGACCGCGCCAAGCGTGATATGTATCCGTAATTTTCTTGATATCTTCCGAGGTCAATTCACGGTGCGTGCGATCGACCATTTGTCCCATTTTGCGGGCATCGATGAACAGGATTTCACCGCGGCGGTCACGCAGTCCTTTAGGAGCCTTGTTCTTTGCCATAAACCAGAGGCAGACCGGTATTTGCGTCGAATAGAACAACTGCCCTGGCAGCGCCACGATGCAATCCACCAAATCCGCATTGACCAGCTTGCTCCGAATTTCGAATTCGGCTGTCGTGCTCGTAGACATCGAACCGTTGGCCAAAACGAAGCCGGCAACGCCGCTCGGAGCAAGCTTATTTACCATGTGTTGAATCCAAGCATAGTTGGCATTTCCGGCAGGAGGAATACCGTAAGACCACCGTGCGTCTTCTGTCAGCCTAGCACCGCCCCAATCGCTGATATTGAATGGGGGATTCGCCAGAATGTAATCCGCCTTCAGGTTCTTATGCAGATCGTTATGGAACGTATCCGCATGATGCTCACCCAAGTTGCTGTCGAGACCACGGATCGCCAAGTTCATTTTGCACAGCTTCCATGTCGTCGGGTTCGACTCTTGGCCATATACCGCGATATCGCCAAGCTTGCCTTGATGTTCTTCGACGAACTTCTCACTCTGAACGAACATTCCCCCGGAGCCACAGCAAGGGTCATAAACCCGGCCTTTGAACGGCTCGATCATCTCAACCAGCAACCGGACGACACTGTTAGGCGTATAGAACTCGCCGCCATTCTTACCTTCCGCGCTGGCAAACTTGCTAAGGAAATATTCATAAACCCGGCCGAGCACGTCTTTGGAACGGCTATTTTCATCGCCAACTTTGAATGAAAACAAGTCAATGACTTCACCAAGTCTCGTTTTATCTAGTGCGGGTCTAGCATAATCCTTTGGCAAGACCCCTTTGAGCGAAGGGTTTTCTTTCTCGATGTCGATCATCGCTTGGTCGATGATCTGCCCGATTTCCGGTTTCTTGGCATTGTTTTTGATATTGCTCCAACGAGCGTCCTTCGGCACCCAGAAGATGTTAGCAGCAACATATTCATCCCGATCTTCCGGATCCGCATAGGGCTCATTTTGTAGGGCCGTGTACTTCTCTTCAAAAGCATCCGATACGTATTTAAGGAAAAGCAGGCCCAACACTACATGTTTATATTCTGCAGCATCCATGCTGCCGCGCAGCTTATCGGCCATGCTCCATAATTTCTCTTCAAACCCCAGGTTAGCTGTTGCCATATCCTAAGTTCCTCCTCAGTATAGTTCACTGTAAAGCTTGTTCTTCACTTGCTCCCAACGAGCCGTTGCATTACGAACAGCCGCCTTGAAGCGTTCTTTCTCTTCCACATATCGATTAATACGAACCATCTGTTCCTCTTTAGAGAGGAGTGGTATTTCGATTTCTGCAACATCAGCAGGATTCAAATTCATTACCGTTGTACCGCGTTGGAAGCTCTGAATAAGCGTCGTTCCAACCGGACTTTCTAGAAATATTTTCGCAAATCCGCTTAAGATCGATGACTTTAACCGTATGACGATGATGTTGGCAGAAGCAATGACCGTGCTCTCTGATTCCGGAAAAATGGCGAGCTTATTCACCGTACCACGGCAAGCCATGACGAGATCGCCCGGAAGAATCTCATAGCGCTTAACCTTCCGCTCTTCCTCGTCAATAGTCTCCAACTGTTCCAAGCTTACCTCGCCGTCTTCCAGGTTGGAGATATTCAGCACCTTGATGTTTCCTGCTTTTAAATCCTGCTTCAGAATGGATTTCCCTCGGAAAATATCCGCAATATCCCGTAGCTTCACCTTAGGGACAGGGGCCTGCTGGAAGGAACGCAGCGTGTCTTGATCTTCATCCAGCAGCACATCGATTCGCCAGTTATCGAGCTGAGCGAATGTCTCTGCATGGATCGCGATTTCTCGCTCTATTGCCAGTGACATTTTCTGAAGCTGTAATTGGCCGAGAAGCACTTCGTCCGCAGGTGATTTTCCGAATTCAATCTGGTAAGTCTTGACTGACGTATAGGGCCGGAATAATCCATCCGGCAGCATATGTATGGATTGGATAGGGAACGACTCGTTCGTCTGTCCTCGCCATTTCGCGATACTTCCCGATTGAAACATCATACGCGCAGGGAACGTGACGCTAATTCTCCCTCCGTCCTGCAAAAGGGGGAGTAAATGATTCACTGCCACACCTTCCGAGTCTCTAATGGTCGCATCGTCGCCTTCGTCCATTTTCAATCCGAAGTTCGGAATGGATAAGATGGCGTCGAATTTCTCTGTCAGAGGCAAAGGTTGATAAATCGACCCTTGAATGACTTGAACGTTAGGATACGGATCAAAATAGGTCTTCAGCAGTTTAGCGATGACGTAACTCTCTGTCAGCAATGTAATCGCAAAAGAATGCTTGTAAACTTGCGTTTCCACGAGTCCACGTAAATATTTCTCAGTTTCCGTAATGAGCAGGGTTCGGTAGTGGTTGCGTTCACACATCGTTTTGAATCGTTCCATAATCCCGGAATGAACGATAATACCGCCTGTAACACGATCCTGCTGAAGCGTCTGCAAGGCGTAATCCAATAAGTCCATGTCCTTGCCAGCTTGGTACAACCTATAGAATAATTCCCGATCTCCGGGAAAGTGTCCCAACTCTCGTTCTCCGATATGGTCCTTCATCCATCGAAACAACACTTCCGGCTCCAGGACCGTTGCATGCGCTGCTCCTTGAAGCTCCAGCATCCTTCTCGTTTGTACAACCCGGACCGCTTCCCGAAGCAATTGATCCCGGGAGCTAATGTCATGGAGCAAGCAAATATTCCAGAACGTGTCAATCAATGAATCACCCTCTAGCACTAGGAAGTTATACCTAAATAATACCACAGCGAAATCTAGTATTACAATACCAAAAAAAGAACCTATCCAAGTCGGTTCTTTAGGACATGAATTTGCCCGCAAGTCTAAACGCCCAATCACGTATAGTGTCGCTCTGATAATGCTTTAGCTTTTCTATATTCATTCCGCTACATTGAATGAGGAAATTCTGATCCCAATGGCCGCTCTTACGAACTAGTCCGTCCAGTAGCTGCTTAATGTTTTGCTCAACAGCTCTAAAAGCAATTTGATTTGATGAGCGTAGAATGAGTGTCGATACGGACCAATCATCGGGTCTTGCCACTTCGACAACGTAAAATGTCGAGCCGCTGTATGTCACCTGAACAATAGCACAAGTCCTGCGGGCTCCATTCGTACATACAGAGAAGCGCTTGCCGGGCGGCACCCTGATGATCGACATTCTTATGCTTACTGGAAATGACTTCTTTAAAATCTCAATCATCTGAAAGAACAGCTCAAGACCCATTGCTTCATTGGCAGGAATCGTCTCCAAGGTTTGAAAGTCGATAGGAGGGGTATCGCCACCTACCATTGTATCTTGAGTGCTGACTTCTTTAGCTCCAGTGTGTTTGCCGCCCCGCCCTGAGGTAACAATAACCTCAGTCCCAGTATTTGAATGTTTTACATTTAGGTGACGAGTCTTAATTGCAGGAGAATTAATGAACTTCATGATCGTAGGTGAAGTTTCAAGGACATTCTGATTGATATCTTCTTTGGCATTGTCGCTTTGATCATTCAGTACATAGTCGTTATCCTTGGCTCCGGATATGATTCTGACGGATTTATCGCCTGAACTCCATTCACGCTTCTTCTTGGAAGGATGCCAAAAGAGGATCTCGTCCGACGGATGCCGAAAACCGCCGATGGCCAGAATCTCTTTTACCAAAACATAATTCATAAACTGAACGCCTCGAACATGCAATTGAATGGGGCCGATCGTAGGCAGATTTACTTCAAGTGGTATACCCTTTTTAAATGCTTCAGTAGGATTGAATGGCGAATTCTTAACCGCTTGCCTGAACATGTTCTGATAAACGGAATCCCACAGAGATCTAATCCTCGAGTCTGTATGTATCCATGATAAATGACGTGCATTATTGTCGGTAGCTAATTTGGCCGGAACTCGATTGCTCATATCGAAATGAAGGATTCTCCCCTGAGAATAACTATTATCAACAAGTAAATCCAAGCCATGCGGTTGAAGCACATAATAGGCTAAGTACCTCGAATTAATGAACATTGCTCTGATTAATTCAATGACTGGAATACAATACGTTGGACCACTTGTTCGATAATGTATAATATTCTGCAGTCCGAGTTCTGGATTTTTGCCAAAATCGATTAGACGTTTAGGCAGCTTAAAACTGTTTGTAACTGTCCCTTGATCTAGGGAATCCATCGTAAATTGGAATGCTGAACCGCTCATAGGTCTGACCTGATCATAAACGCCATTCGAATAGATTTGACCTATGCGTAAATAGGGGAGCGTGCCCCAAGGGTAGGAAACAATTTTTATCCCCGAGGCGCTCGTTCTGAATGCCACACGAATGCGCCAGTTCCCCTTGTAATCCATAAACGGAGAGCCAAACCAAACTAACTCTGCCTCCTGGTTCTCCGGAAATGGCCAAGATTTCAGTTTCATTGCAGCCATGAAGATGTCCCCTCTGAATATATGACTGTGTACATAAATCTGCTTTGACCGATACAACGATCTATTTCATCGGATACTTCTTGCGAATAATCCGGTCTTAGCCCTGCAAGTTTCTCAATTTTCCACCGTTTCAATGGCCATTCACCTGTCAGTTGTTCTGCTGCCCAGCGTACTCTGCGCTTCTGAAACTGAGTTACCGATTCCAAATAGTTTGACATGATCCTCATTGTTACTGGAAGCTTATCGCCGTGCTTCTCAAGCCAACTTAACTTGCCGATACGTTTGCCGATTAAAGCAATCGAAATCCGAATAGGCTTGGAGTTGAGATCGGATAAAATAGATTTGCACGCCGATTCAACCTCCCAGCTTAGCTCCAAATCGCGTTTTTCCCAATCAACGCGTATCTTGGGTGCATTCCTTAAAACGGGCGAGGAAAGATTCCTTCTTGCCTTTTGGGATCTCCTTTCATGCGGCTGTTTAACAGTTTCAGCTATGTCGGTGTGAGCATATTTGATCACCGTATTCGTATCTACCCCAAGAATTCTAGCGACGGCGCGATAGGATAACCCCTCTTGAATACATTGTTCAAGTTTACCTACCCATACGGGACCAAACGACTTAATGCGTCCTCGATGGAACTTATCTTCTTCCGAACTATCAGGCCCTCTCCGAGAATAGGAGAAGCCGCACGAACACATGAAGGTCCCGACAGGGCGTCCAGTATCAGAGCAACGAGTAATGTTGCATTGCGTTACAACAAGCTCTTCATAGTGTTCAGCTGCTTTATTGAGACATGGCCAAGGGCCAATACCAAATGGCCCGTCATTATCTTTCGCACAATTTAGGAAATCGCCAAATGAACCATACAAATAGCGGATAAGAAGTAGTTTTCGCAAAGGATGAATGGCCCAACGCACTTTTCTTGTTGAGATCGCCAACCAAGAGTAGTCCCTATCCGCCAGATTGCTCTCGAGCAATTCTAATAGCTCGGGGCTATAAAAACGGACAAGCTGTTCTTCCAGTTTTTGTTGTCGAATATGTTCTCCCGCCGTCACGTATCCCTGCTCTGCTAGTCTAGGAAGGATTTTCTCCCGTGAATCATATAAAGCTGGTGGCTCGTCCAACTGGACGAGCATCTGAATATCATCTGCAATACCCATTAGGCGATCGATTAATTTATTTGGTAAAGATTCAATGATTGGTACCGAACGAAACATATGTCTGGAAATCGGTAAAACAGTTAACCCATGTCGATCAGACAATGGTGCCGTGATTTCATGTAAAATCCTTTGATGCACATGACAAAGATATACGCCAGGTAATTGATGAATTCGATGCCAGTAGGGTTCACCATACCTTTGAATATCTTGCTCGTAACACGAAGGGCAAAAGCGCAAACGATTGGTTCTATCAATCGTGCTTGCAGTAATACCTACCAGAGCATGGATACCCGATCCATCCGAGCTTTTCATTAATGTTCTTAAGCGATTAGCGCGCTCCTTAGGTAAAAATGGAGCGTAATACGGGAAGAAGGTGTGGCGGTCGATCCAATCATCGGCACTCATTCCTTGAAGTTCGCTTCTTCTCGCTAATGCTTCTAGATGGCTCGGAAGATCAATTGTTGGAATTACGTTCTCGGTCCCGTATATTTCCCTGAAAGTCCATTTTGGACTCTCGTTGTTGGTTCGTAGGTGATATCGAGCAATGACACTATAGAGGAGTTCATCCGGATATGGAATTGGAAGCACGTCACCTCGTATCATTTGCACACAACCTTTAACTGAGAAATTCTAAGGGATCTTTTATGTATCCCGCAATCTTAAGCGATTCGTAGGCGGTCATCTTTTTCTTCTTTCCTTGAGATACGATAACACGCAAATCTGTTGGTTCCGAGGGTACAATTTTCGGATTCCTTCTTTGACGCAGCCCCGATGACTTGTCAGATTTCGGTTTTTTCTTCTGAATAGCCAATGCATGCTTCAGTGCTTCTTTATGTAAATCCACATGATCAAGTTCGTGCAAATGAGCTTTTGTAACTTCTTTCGCTGACTGAAGAGCAATTGCCTGGTCTACTCCAGCATCAATAAGCCATGCACTTAACTCGTTAACCGTTTGCTGGGTCACATCGTAGCCAAGCTCTGTACGGATAACTTCCAATCGTTCGGCCTGCCGTTGTTCAGCTTCAATTCTGTCCAAGTAATCATCGATGGACACGCTGTCGTAGATGTCGGCAAACTTCTGAATTTGTTTCTTCTTCCCTGAACGCAAAGCTTCTAAAGCCGGTCGAATGAGGGTCAATCTATCCTTCGCTACAGAACGGATTAATTCCGGTGTAATATGATCAATTTCTTTATCAAGTGCTCTCCATTGGGTTAACATGAACAATTTAATCGCGATGTCTGATATCCCTTGAGACTCGTCATACATGACATCGATGAAGGTTTGGTCTAAATCCACTTTGTTGTTCGTCCATTGGTATTTCCATAATCCTTGCAGTAACCACGTCCATTCGTCGTCCTTCTTGAAGTGGTGCCATGTGGCGTCCCCCTGACCACTGTTACGCCGGGCATTCCTGAATTCTCCGTTAAGTGCAGGAAGAGCCTTATACGTTCCAACCAGAATGACTGGCAGGCCAATGGTGTTAACCAATTGAACAAAGAAGTTAAGCATTTGTGCCGCTCGATCATCCTTGGCCTCTTGCAGGTTCTGAATTTCATCGATGACAAGCACTCCCAGGCAATGCACAGCGGCGGCTTGAGCCATTAAAGGGAGCAATTCATCCGGATTCTTTGTCGCGTTTTTCTTGTAATACTTGGTTCCGACTAAGCTATCTACCGCTAGAAGGAAGTTCAGGCATAGTCCTCTAATCGAGCCGTCATGTGGACAATCCATCTTCAACCATACAATTTGATACGGTGCAGGCATATCTTGGGCTTGATATTTGCGATGCAAAATCACTTGCGGATACATCTGCAGAATGCGAAGCAAGCTGCTAGATTTGCCGATGCCGGATATTCCAACTAAAGCGAACCCAGCTGAAGTGGGTGTATTCACCGGATACCCACTTGTGTTTCCTTGCATAATGAGTTCATAGGCGTCTTTACGAGCCCTGAATGCATAGTTGGGGGTAAGTGGGTTACGCCCTACATAACCGTCTCTAATCAACCTGGAGATGCTACTCTGCAATTCCAAATGTCTGGATAAAGGCCGGAAAAAATCTCGAGAAATGCGTTGAACACAATGAAGTCGGAGATGGACAGGTAGATCTCGCTCGGATACTTGGAAAATCGGTTTGGAGGCCAGTTTGTTCACGACCGTCTTATCGTCCCAGATCGCCGGCAAGGCTTCTAAGAGTGGATTACCACGATAATCCTCCAGAAGGGGATCTTGATAATCTGCCTCTACAAACTCGCCGCGGCTGAAATGAAATAAGGGAACATCGAATTCGCTCACTCGTCATCACCCTCTTCATTCAAAAAAGCTTTGATTTTCGATAGCTTATCCGCTGGCGGAATATACGATTGTTTCATCTCATTGTGATTATCACGTTTCAAGGGGACCACATTATCGCTTGGACGCTCCGTAGGCTGAGCCTTCTCAGATAACTGAAACGCTTCTTGTTCTCGATTTAATAGTTTCTCGTTCGTCCGGCGTTGTCTTGAGCCCTTAACGCGCTGACTATTGCTTTCCTCGCTGTGCTTAATGGCCTCGTTCGTCTTCTGGGTTGCCTCTTTCACAATAGCTTCCCGCTGGGCGTCGAGCTCTACTTTGGAGTACATATTGCTCGTTTCTTGATGTCGTCCTTGATATCGTTCGATTTCCAGTAAATCTTCAACTTCCTCGAATCTCTTATTTTGATATCGCTCTTCGCGTTCAAGAAGCGTACATGTCTCAAACTGATGACCATTATCCAGCCACAGATAGATTTCATTCGTCGAGCGAGGGTCATAGCACACCTTAACTCGCCACGTTTTTCCCGCACGTGCCTTAACGAACCATTGCTCGCGCATTGCCAGATCGCATCCGTAATGCATACCTTTAAATTGAATCCCCGCAGAAGTTACTGTAGCTTCTCCTTGCAGCATCAAATTTAACTTCACAATATGCTCAGGCTGTTTCTTGAGTCGGCCATTCCGATTAATGATTCCCCACCGCCACAACTCTCTCGGGATGGGTGTTACATCTTCTGCAACCATGAATTCATTTCGGTCATACCAGAGCATGTGATGATGATTATTGTGGTACAGAACATTTTGAATCATGATCTTAGTGAATTCACGGAGGGTTAACTTCGCATCCAAGCGATAATCTCTCTCTCCTCGTTCTCGAAATCGCTCTTTGATAGCTCCCGGAATGAATCGAATGCTTCGCAGGTTGGTTAAGCGGAATTGTTGTTCTACGATTCCCTTCCAGTCAGCACGATAAGGAGGGGCGTTTTCTACGTCCACACCCAATACATCGATAAGATGACTTGGTTTATTGCCTTCAAGCTCTCCACGGTCAGCCGTCAGTTTCTGAGGCAAATGGCTGCTTACCCACTCTTCAGGCTCAATAGCGATGCCATATTGCGCGCAAAACTGAACCTTATCGGACGTCGTATTGGCAAGCGCCATCATGGCTCCAATCCAACTCGGACCTTCTAACCCAATATAAATTCCAGCAATGTATCGGCTGAATACATCGATTACGATGTATATAATCGGGCGGCCAATAATCCACTCCCGTCTATACTCACTAACCAGGTAAACGTCAGCTACTGTTGCGTCAATCTGAAATCGGGAGCCGGGACCGAAGCTTTCAAAGGTGGAGCTTCCTAAAATCGGACGATACTCTAACGCGAATCTTTTCTTTCCATGTCGACTTTTTAACGAATTCTCTAAGTCCATTTCTTTCTTAAACCAGTATTTGTACTGCCCGAATGTAGGTAACTTTTCAGGTGGAGGGAGAATGGGTACAAGAGCGTTTTCGTTTTGTCTGAATCCGGATGCAAAGAACTTCTCGAGTGTCTTTTGATAGGCATGCTTTAGCGGCGCTTTATCCTTGTTGTTATAAAATAATCGGATGCCGGAACGAAGTAACTGCTTGGTTTCCTCGTCGATATTAATGCCTACAGGCGCGTCTTCAAACTTTCTCGGACGACCACGCTTTATCTCTTTTGGTTTCCTATCATTTCCGTAACTCCCGCAATTATTGAAATGGGGCAGCAGAGCGTTTTTCATCTTTCCACCTTGCCAGTATCTACGTAAATAACGGTAAAGCGTGCTCTTGTGTAACCCTGTCCGTTCTTGCGCTTCTCGAATTCGTGCTCCTCGAAACCTCTTATCGAAGCACGCTGGTTCATCCACTACAATTTCTTTAATTGCGTCCCATGATTTATCTCGCAAAGACAGATGTTCGCTATCAATCCCGGAATCCAATAAAGGGATGCTGTCGTTGATCCATTCAATTTGTCTGCATATATTGGACTCAAAACCGATTGTATACTCAGTAAAAGTTTTCATAACTGGAAACGCCTTATCATCTTGCATCGCAATGCTAAAAAGCAAATCTCTTGAAGGAGAGATCCATAAAATACGCTCTATATAACGCTCTTCAGTGTCGGGTAATCTCCATTCAACAACCATATTTTCAAACAGAGTTTGCATGATTTTTACCCGCCTTTCGCAAGCCTTTCGATTTCTAGGGTAACCATGAAGTCCTTCGCTGAAAGCGTCGGCTGAATTCTTTCATGCATATTGACCGACCATATTTTACGAGCAATAAAATGACGAAACATCGCCAATGATGTGCCTACTTCCAATCCTAGTTGTTCATCGCAGGCTAAGCAGGCTCTAGCAATTGTTTCTCCATCTTGCAAACGAGATGCCAGTATTCGCTGCAAATTCTGAACGACAAATACACCTAATTCGGAAATATCATCGTTATGATACTCTTTGTGAACCCATTCGATATTTCGAATCAATGCTTCAGGCAAGTCTTGATCCGTGATCATTCCCCAATCGATATGTCGAGATTCCCAGTACAACCTCTCAATTTCGAATTTTTCCATCGTACGTTCATCACCGATTTGGGAGGAAGGTTTTACCGTTCTAGCATAGTTTTTATCTTTGAACGTAATCAGGAAGTCCGTTGTCATGACAATCGGGATTCCGGTTTTAGGATCTGTTGGATGCCTAATGCCTACTTTTTCTGCAATTAACAAAGTTTCTTCGAGTGGAAGAAGAGGGAACTGCTCGCGGATATCCGATACATCATCGGAATAATCCAGCAGATAGCAATAATCGCGTTCGATATCAGAAAGTAACTCATGTCTTCGGCCAGTCGTCCAACCAAGTCCACGAGTTGCTCTGCCTTCCGAGGGAACGTCTTGTATTCTAAGCCAAGGAAGGTATTCCTTGCCCGTCCCTTGGCCTCTTCCTTCTTTAATGAATCTTTCAATCTTTGCTTCCGTGATCTCGCGTTTTCGTTTTGCCATGATGTCACCTCCAAGAACATAAAAATAGGGCTACCCGAAGGCAGCCCCAAATGGAGTCATGTTGATTGTTCTGGATGTCGATTCTGTAGACAGTAAAAGAGCTCCTAGTAGCAGTATGGCCAGAAATGTGAGTCTAATACTTTATTTTCTCAGTCTACAACTTTATTTTCCTAGTCTAATACTTTATTTTTCAGTCTAATACTTTATTTTCTTTTGACAAAAATCTATGCTGTAGGATCTCCCCTTACTCCACCGTCACACTCTTCGCCAAATTCCGTGGTTTATCCACGTCCAGGCCGCGTGCGACAGAAGCGTAGTAAGCGAGCAATTGCAATGGAATGACGGTCAGAATCGGTGTCAGCATGGGCAAGGTGGACGGCATGTAAATCACTTCATCCACAGCTTTTGCCAGGTCTTTGTCGCCTTCCGTAGCGAAGCCCAGGATATGTCCGCCACGAGCTTTGACTTCGACGATGTTGCTCACCATTTTTTCAAAGATGTCCGGTTGAGTAGCCAGTGCGACGACCGGTACATTTTCTTCGATTAGCGCAAGGGTGCCGTGTTTTAGTTCTCCAGCAGGGTAAGCCTCGGAGTGAATGTAAGAGATCTCTTTCAGCTTCAGGGAGCCTTCCAGCGATACCGCGTAGTCAAGGCTGCGTCCGATGAAGAAGACACTGCTTACTTCTCTGATGCTCTCTGCGAATTCACGAACACGAGCTGCCTCGGATTCTTCCAGCATGGAAGCGATTTTGCCCGGGATGGCTTGTAAATGCTCGACGACATTTGCAACCTCGTCCGCTGGCAATGTACCTTTTACCTCTGCAAGATACAGAGCAAACAGATACAGGGTGACCACTTGGGACGTATACGCCTTGGTAGACGCTACGGCTACCTCGGGACCTGCCCATGTGAAAAGAACTTCATCTGCTTCACGGGCCACAGAGCTGCCGACGACGTTGGTGATGGCCATGACCTTCACATTGCTCTTCTTCGCTTCCCGAAGCGCTGCTAGAGTATCTGCAGTCTCTCCAGATTGGCTGATGACGATCATCAAGGTTTTATCCGTGTAGATTGGATCGCGATAACGGAACTCCGATGCTACGGCCACTTCGACAGGTACACGCGTCCATTTTTCGATGACGTCTTTACCGACTAGACCCGCGTGCATGGAAGTACCGCATGCTACGATGTAAATCCGATCATAGGTCGCCAGCTCGGCATCGCTCATTTTCAACTCAGGCAGCACGATGCGTTTTTGCGCTTGGTCGATGCGAGGTCCCATGGTATCGCGAACAGCTTGCGGCTGCTCGTAGATTTCCTTGAGCATGAACGAATCATATCCGCCTTTTTCCGCTTGTACCAGATCCCATTCGACATGGAAAACATCCCGCTCCACTTTCTTTCCTGTCTCCACGTCCAAAAGCTCCACGCCATCGCGCGTCAATACGGCCATTTCGCCTTCATTCAAAATGTACACATCGCGTGTATGCTCCAGAATTGCCGGAATATCCGACCCGATAAAGCTTTCTCCGTCACCAATCCCTACTACGAGAGGACTCGCCAGGCGAATCGCCACCAGCTTATCTGGCTCATGCTTGGTCATGATCCCGAGCGCATAGGCACCGCGCATCCGCTGCACAGCTTTACGAGCAGTGGAGACAATATCTCCGTCGTACATGTCAGCCAGCAGATGGGCAATGACTTCTGTATCGGTCTCGGAAGTAAATGTGTAGCCTTTTGCCAACAGCTCTTCCTTGATCGGCATGAAGTTTTCGATGATCCCGTTGTGCACAACGGCAAAATCGCCCTTTTCATCCAGGTGAGGGTGGGAATTCTCGTCAGACGGCTTTCCGTGTGTCGCCCAACGTGTGTGCCCGATCCCAACAAAGCCTCCCAATGGATGAGACTCCAAACGATCCTCCAGGACAGCGAGACGGCCCTGTGCTTTATCCATTTGCAGACCCTGCTCGTTCAATACAGCAATCCCTGCGGAGTCATAACCGCGATACTCCAGCTTACGCAGTCCCCCGATAATAACCTCTTGCGCTGATTTATCTCCAATATATCCAACGATTCCGCACATAAGTAAGTGATCCCCTTCCATATTGACGGGGACACAACCCAATGCCAATGGTACGGGGGTGTGCCCCCGCCATTCCAGTGTATTTTTAAATGGTGCTCCATTCTATTCAGACAATGACCAAAACGTATCAGGCGCAGGATTTTGTCCATCCGATCACTCAGATGTTTTGTCCCTGCGCTCCGCGGCAGTGATACGGCTGCCGGGAGGTACCCGCCGAATTCCTCGATAAACCTCCACCTCGTCCACTATGCTCCATGTCGGGCAGTCACAGTGCTGGCGCTTTACAACAGTTATTCGTTTTAACACACGCTCTCTTCTTCTGTCCTCGCCTCCTTTACCCGATTGCATATGATGATCATACACATACACTTTACCACAATGCCTGCGAAACAACAATCCAAATATTCCCATTATTATTTATAGATAAGGGAGTGGCTGTTCACCACCCCCTTGCTTTTATATTCACACGAGCTCTTGTTTGACAACGTCCACGATCCGATTGACCAAGCCTTCCAGCTGACTCTCATCAGGTCCTTCTGCCATCACGCGAACGATCGGCTCGGTTCCAGACGGCCTTACCAACACGCGGCCATTGCCTGCCAGCTCTTCCTCGACCTCGCGAATCGCTTGTTCGATCGCTGTATTGCCAGCGAGCTTGGACTTATCCTTTACGCGTACGTTGATCAAGAGCTGTGGATACTTGACCATCACTTGCTTCAGCTCGGACAAAGATTGGCCGGATTCCTTGATGATATTGAGCAGCTGCAGTCCAGTCAACAATCCGTCTCCTGTGGTATTGTAGTCCAAAAAGACGATGTGACCCGATTGCTCGCCTCCAAGGTTGTATCCGCCACGAATCATTTCCTCGACGACGTAACGGTCTCCTACAGCCGTTTTTGTCGTGTTGATGGCGCATTCCTCCATGCCCTTGAAAAAGCCCATGTTCGCCATCACAGTGGTGACCACCGTATTGTTGTTTAGCTTCCCTTTTGCTTTCATCGCACGGGCACAAATAGCCATGATGTAGTCCCCATCCACGATCTCGCCGTTTTCATCGACAGCGATGCAGCGGTCAGCGTCCCCGTCAAAGGAAAGACCCAGATCCGCCTTGTGCTTCACCACTTCCTCCTGCAAGCGCTCCGGATGTGTGGAACCACAATTTTCGTTGATGTTTACGCCATTCGGATTTGCCCCGATGGTGATGACTTCTGCCTCTACGTCTGCAAACAGACGAGCTGCCAGGGAAGAGACTGCTCCATTGGCGCAATCCAGTACAACCTTCAAGCCGTCAAAGCGCTCAGAAACCGTACTTTTCAGGTGAGACAGGTATTTTTGTCCACCCTCCAGGAACTCCAGTACCGTTCCGATCTGTTCACCAGTCGGACGAGGCAAAGTGTCCTCTGTAGCATCCAGGTATTGTTCGATTTCTGCTTCCATGACATCCGACAGTTTAAAGCCATTGCTGCCGAAGAACTTGATTCCGTTATCCGGAAACGGATTGTGCGAGGCGGAAATCATAACCCCCGCATCCGCACCCAACGCGCGTGTGAGATACGCAACTCCAGAAGTGGAAATGACCCCCAGTCTGACTACTTCCGCTCCGACCGACAGCAGGCCAGCCAACAGAGCACTTTCCAACATCTGTCCGGAAATGCGCGTGTCGCGCCCGATCACCACTTTTGGTTTCCCTTCCAGTTTGTGCCTTGTCAGAGCATACCCGCCTACACGACCGATTTTAAATGCCAGTTCTGGTGTCAACTGCGTATTAGCCACGCCGCGCACACCGTCAGTTCCGAAATACTTCCCCATGTTTGTCCCTCATTTCCTTCCTTGTGCACACAACAGCTTATGTTTACCTTTGCTTGTTCGTGATTTCCACTGTGACCTGCTTCGGCGCATTCGAAGCTTGTTTGATGTAATCGGACTGGTTAAAGATGTAGTTCAGCGCCACCTCATACACACCAGCCGGCATATTGCTTACATCTGCCACGATTTGCAAATCTTCCTGCCTGAATTGATCCAGCACCTCAGCTGCACCAATAATATCAAAGTCTACTGTTGAAATTTCTTCACCGTCAGTGGAAAGCACCTTTGCTTGCATGCTCTCCGATAAACCGCTGATCCGGATCGGGATCTTCTCCAAACGTTTTGTCGTGGATGGAACCACTTTCAACGACACCTTCAAATACTCCGGTTCCACCTTCACGATGTTCTCCATGAGCGGCAGCTTTAACTCCAAAACTCGATCTGAGGTAAGGTTGCTCAGGTCAATGCTTGGCCCTGTGTAGGTGCTTGATTTCAATGCATCCACCACTTCTTTCGGGCCATATACGGTCACTTCGTCCACACTGCTATCCACACTAGCCAAACTATAGCCATTCGGCATTTCGTTCGTCAAGTTTATTTTCAGTGGCACTTTTACGAACGGACTCGTGACTGGAATGTTCACTTCTACGGTTAGTGGAACGACATCTGCTCCTTGAATGACATTGCCTGACTTGTCCACTACTTTCAATGGGACTGTCGTCTTAATCGGCGATGTAGCCCCCTCCAGATCCACGGATGCCTTGACGGCCGCCACGGTATCTACCTGGCTTTCCGGCACGCGTACGAGGGCTCGAAACGGCTTGACGATCGGTTCTCCTGCGGAATATCCGGGTGCCACCTGTCCGAGCATTTCGACGTTCACTTCACGCTCCACCGTCTTCTTTTCTTCCAGCGTGATTTCCACCATATTGGGGATGATCCCGACCTTCACTTCATCTGGAAAGCCTTTGTACTGAACCGGTACTTTATGCGTCCCTTTGCCCAAACCCGTTGCATCTACATATACTTCCCATGAATCGGACGGAAAAAAATTGTGCCGATAAAACGGGTTGTTGCTTTGCAGGGCCACTTGCACCGTTCGCTGCTGCTTTACGACCTGGAATTGATCCGTGTCGTATTTGACATGCAAATTTACACCGTCAATAAAAACGGGCTGGTTTCCGTCAATGCTCGATGTGGGCTCTGTCTCCAAGTTCACGACCATCCACATCATAACGGCCAAAAGTAGGGCGACTGCCCGAGCAAACCAATGACTATTTAACCATTTATCCATGTTTTCGCCTCCATTGCCAACGACTACTCATGGATTTCCCTTTGGACAGCGGCTGGAGCTTCTCTGTCAGCATCTCTGCCAGTTGGGCCTCCGTCAAGTTGCGATTCATGTCTCCGTTTGCCGCGAAGGACACCTGTCCAGTCTCCTCTGATACGATGATCGAGAGGCCGTCTGACACCTCACTCAAACCGATTGCGGCACGGTGGCGAGTCCCCAGTTCTTTCGAGATGGAGTTGTTCTCAGACAGAGGTAAATAACAGGCTGCAGCCAAAATAACGTCCTTGCGCATGATCACTGCCCCGTCATGCAGGGGTGTATTCGGGATGAAAATATTAATTAATAATTCCGAGCTGACACGTCCATTGATTCCGATTCCAGTTTCAACGTAATCATTAAGACCTGTTTCCCGTTCGATGACAATGAGCGCACCAATTCGCCTCTTCGCCATGTAAGTGACAGATTTGCACACTTCCTGCACCAAACGACTGACGCTATCCTCATCCTGTGTTCCACTTGAACGTGAAAACAGCTTGCCGCGGCCCAGCTGTTCCAGCGCGCGACGCAGCTCCGGCTGAAAGATGATCACCACAGCCAACACCCCGAACGTGAATGCTTGCGACATCAGCCAGTGCAGCGTCGTCAGCTGGAAGTATTTGCTGAGCAGCCAGGTGATGATAATCAGCATGACCCCTTTGAGCAATTGTACCGCTCGCGTCCCTCGGATGAGCATAATCAGTTTATATATCACGTATGTAACGAGTAATATATCCGTTCCATACCGTAGCAAATCCCCGTAATCCATCGATATCATAGCGAAGCCCCCATATCCCGCTCCATCTCAATGCAGGCAGTCTGTCACCTGTGGAAAAAGCACGGCTGCGCATGCCGTGCTGGTGATTCCGTACTCTCTATTTTCTCCTATCGCATGACGGGAAGCAAGTCATTTCCAATATTTTTCACCTCATACCAAATCCAATCCACAATGGCTTCGATGGATTCAGTGTTTCCCACTACCTGGGCTGTCGATGCCACGAATACTTTCCCTTCTATCGCCACGACATTGCCCCGTACCTCTCCTTGCACTTCTACGTTGCCATTGCGAACCACCAAGTCCCCATCAATGCTGGTTCCGGCTGGCACCACCACAACATTGCGTTCACGATCTATTTTTAGTTTATCCATATTTGACGACGAAACCTGCAAAATATCATTTCGGTCAAACCAATTCGCACTTAAACTGCCTGCCATCAAGATGAAAAAGACAGCCGCAGCGGTAAGAAACGGATGGTTCCGCAGCCAGGAGGAAAACAGGCTCTTCTTGGTCGGAGCTGGCAATTGCGCGAGAACGCGTGCCGTAAAGTCAGAAGACACATGGATATGCGAAGCGCTTTGAACAAAAGCGATGACACGTTGCAATTCATGCATATGCTGACGGCAGGTTGAACATGTCTTCATATGAGTTTGCAAAGACTGATTCGTTAGCTCGTCAGTATCACCATCTAAACATTCGTGAATGAGGACAACCATTTCGCGGCATTCCATCTTATTTACTCCTTTCTCACATCAATCGCAACTTACTGCGCAGAGCTTCCCGTCCACGATGAATCCGTGTTTTAATCGTCGTGATCGGCAGCTTTACAATGTCACTGATTTCCTGCAAAGACAAATCCTCAATGTAGCGCAATATCATGATCGAACGATATTTGGGCTGCAAATGGGATAATGCGTCCTGCACAGTCTCTTGCAACTCCTGCGTTATGACCTTGTCTTCCGGTGTTCGTTCGCTAGAAGACAAGCGGGAGTACCAGTCAAGCCCCTGACCAGGGTCTACTTCTTCATCCAACGAAAAGTCAGGTCGTTTTTTACGTCCGCGATCAATACACAAATTGGTCGCAATCCGGTAGATCCACGTTGAAAATTTATAGCTTTCATCATACGTATGCAAATTGGCATATACGCGCAAAAAAGTCTCCTGCGCAATATCCTCGGCATCCTGGCGATTACCCACCATGCGATACGCGAGCTGAAATATCTTGTCTTTATATATCTCAATCAACTCAGCAAACGCCTCACGGTCCCCCCGCTTTGCGCGCTGGGTCAACCGCTTTTCTACAAAATCCATGCGATCCTCCCCGCAATACCGTACTCCTTAATACGGACGATACAGCATATGGTTTCGTATTTTTTTGCATGTTTGTACGGGTTATTTAGTGGGAAATACAGGTATAAGGGGGGCTTCTTCCCCCATATAGTAATGGTGATGACCCATACACAATCTGATGCAGATAAGGAGAGTGGGACAGATGACGAATAAAGATGTTCTCCTCCAGATCGAGCAGTTGCGCAAGGAACTGAACGACCGTTATAGGGAACAATCATCCATTACCCCAGAACTAGTTGAGTTAAGTGTTCAATTGGACCATTTACTAAACAAGCTCCAACTCCGCCCTTAGAATGTACTGCTTTCTTCCCACAATGTAAAGGTTCGAAAATGTAAAAAATTGTACATGATTAAGGCTGCATAATAAGGAGTAACAAGAAAGAGAGGGTGTATCCCTCTCTTTTTTCGTATGTCTATCTTATTATAACAATTTATCGCCAAACGCTGAACTCATCAATGCTACTGCAACGCGTGCTGTCATATTTTGTTGGTCGAGAATGGGATTGACTTCTACGAATTCTGCCGAGCATAAAATGTTTGCTTCAGCCAGCATTTCCATGGCCAAATGCCCTTCACGGTAAGAAATACCACCTATTACTGGAGTCCCCACACCCGGAGCATCATGCGGATCGAGTCCATCCAGGTCGAGACTGAGATGCACACCTTTTGTATGCTTCGACACATGCGAAATGGCTTCATCCATTACCCGTGCCATCCCCAGCTTGTCAATCTCGTGCATGGTAAACACTTTGATGCCAAGACGCTTGATCAGCTCACGCTCACCCTCGTCCAATGATCTAGCGCCTATAATGACAACATTCTCCGGTTTTATTTTCGGAGAGAAACCAGCAATTCCAACGAGCCGTTCATGCCCGTATCCCAGGCTTGCAGCTAGAGGCATACCATGAATGTTTCCTGATGGAGACGTTTCACCTGTATTCAAGTCTCCGTGGGCATCAAACCAGATCACACCCAGGTCATTCACATTTTTCGCTACTCCTCCGATAGTTCCAAGCGCAATACTGTGGTCCCCGCCCAAAACCAGAGGAAAACGTCCCTCCTGCATGATATCGCTTACAACATTGGCCAGTTTCGTATTGGCTTCCACAACTTCATCCAGATACTTGTGATTTTCTGTTTCTGTATACCGATGGGGACGATTAACATGAATATCCCCTTTATCTTCTATATGCATGCCCATCATTTCCAAGCGAGCCACTACGCCCGCATAACGAATGGCACTTGGCCCCATATCCACTCCGCGACGATCAGCCCCTAAATCCATTGGGACACCCACTATGCTAATGTTCTTGTTCATGAATATGACCCCTTCCCTTGGCAGCTGCGAAACTTTCTGTTCCCTGTTATTGTAGCCGCTTTGAAGGAATTGACTCAACTCGACAACTATTTGCATAAAAAAACAGGCAACCCATTGGTTACCTGCTTTACGCAATCAGATGGAGCGGGTGATGGGAATCGAACCCACGCGACCAGCTTGGAAGGCTGGGGTTCTACCATTGAACTACACCCGCATCATAATGAGGTTAAAAAATGGTCGGGAAGACAGGATTCGAACCTGCGACCCCTTGGTCCCAAGCCAAGTACTCTACCAAGCTGAGCTACTTCCCGACATAAACACAACCATTCTCTTCAAAAAAGAAGAAGCGTGCCCTGAGAGATTCGAACTCCCGACCTTTTGATTCGTAGTCAAACGCTCTATCCAGCTGAGCTAAGGGCACATGTTATTCGGTTCTAAGGTGAAAACTGGTGAGCCATGAAGGACTCGAACCTTCGACCCTCTGATTAAAAGTCAGATGCTCTACCAACTGAGCTAATGGCTCGTGCAAAAATGGCTGGGGTACTAGGATTTGAACCTAGGAATGACGGAGTCAAAGTCCGTTGCCTTACCGCTTGGCTATACCCCAACAGACATTTGATTTTTAAACTGGTGGGGAGAGACGGATTCGAACCGCCGAACCCAGAGGGAGCAGATTTACAGTCTGCCGCGTTTAGCCACTTCGCTATCTCCCCAGCTTTTTATTATAAATGGTGGAGGCTGACGGGATCGAACCGCCGACCCTCTGCTTGTAAGGCAGATGCTCTCCCAGCTGAGCTAAGCCTCCCTAACCCCAAATACTGTTGGGGCCCCCGCAAAGTACCCGGTGTTGCTGCAACGCATTCACTTCACTTTGTGGGGTGTTAGATTATGGTGACCCGTAGGGGATTCGAACCCCTGAATGACAGCGTGAAAGGCTGCTGTGTTAAACCGCTTCACCAACGGGCCATTATACTGGTGCTCCCGACAGGAATCGAACCTGCGACCTCTTCCTTACCATGGAAACGCTCTACCGACTGAGCTACAGGAGCAAGATTATGGCTCCTCGGGACGGACTCGAACCGCCGACCGATCGGTTAACAGCCGATTGCTCTACCAACTGAGCTACCGAGGAATAATGAAAGAACCTTGTTCCTTCAAAACTGGATCTGCATGATTGCTAAAGCATGTGGATAAGTCCTCGACCGATTAGTATTCGTCAGCTCCACGTGTTACCACGCTTCCACAC
>NZ_RHHR01000051.1 GCF_003710915.1 Brevibacillus invocatus
CTATGTGCGGAAGGGATAAGCGCTGAAAGCATCTAAGCGTGAAGCCCCCTCCAAGATGAGACTTCCCACAGCGCAAGCTGGTAAGACCCCTCATAGACGATGAGGTTGATAGGTTCGGTGTGGAAGCGTGGTAACACGTGGAGCTGACGAATACTAATCGGTCGAGGACTTATCCACATGTCTTAGCAATCATGCAGATCCAGTTTTGAAGGAACAAGGCTTCAGAGCCATGTGCAAGCAACGTTGATGCCGTAAGATAGTTTTCGAATTCAGCGATCCTTCCTTAGTGGAGCTGTGGTGAAGTTGGAGTTCACGCCGGTCTGTCACACCGGAGGTCGCGGGTTCGAGTCCCGTCAGCTCCGCCATTTCTTAGAAATGGCGATTTGTATTTTAATGGCTCGGTAGCTCAGTCGGTAGAGCAGAGGACTGAAAATCCTCGTGTCGGCGGTTCGATTCCGTCCCGAGCCACCATGTACGAGCCATTAGCTCAGTTGGTAGAGCATCTGACTTTTAATCAGAGGGTCGAAGGTTCGAGTCCTTCATGGCTCACCAGTTTTTACAACAGGGTATGCGGATGTAGCTCAATTGGTAGAGCGTCGCCTTGCCAAGGCGAAGGTCGCGGGTTCGAGACCCGTCGTCCGCTCCATAGCAGAATTTCAGGCAAGAGCCTGGATATAGACACCACTTGCTGTAGAGGCAGTGGTGTTTTCATGCTTTTATTGGAAGAACATTTGCAAGACTAGTCAGCTTGTGGCATCGCCGCCCTTCTGGTACGATGGGAGTGCTGCTCCTACGATGTTGGAGGTTCTATGAAACATAACAAAAGTATTGTGAAAAAAACCGTCGTTGACTTTCAGCAAGATGCTACGTTTTTTGTTGAGCGCGGAATGAAATGTTTAAACCGGTACGACTATGAAAAAGCATTGCGGTCTTTTCGGCGAGCGGTAGAGCTGGAACCGAGCAATGCCGAGTGCCACTGCCATCTGGCCAGCGCACTCGCTGAAACCGGAAAATTTGAATTGTCTAATGAAGTTCTGAGTGAAGTCATAGAGAAGTGGGATCCGACCATGTATGAAGTCTATTTCTACATGGCAAACAACTATGCAAACCTGGAAGATTACGAAATGGCCGAAGAGATGGCAATTCGCTACCTGCAGGAGGACAGCAACGGATCATACCGAGAAGATGCAGAGGAATTGCTTGATTATATTTATTTTGAATTAGACATGCCGCCGCGTCACTTTCTTCCGAGTGAAAAGGAAGACATCTACAGCAAGCATGAGCGTGCGCGTCGCAGTCTGGAAGAAGGGCGTTTTCTCGAAGCACTGGATACATTAAAAGAAATCGTAGAAGCGGATCCTTCATTTTTGCCGGCCTGGAATAATCTTTCCCTGGCTTACTATTACGCAGGAGACTTCGATCAGGCGCTGGAAACGATCAGTAAAACGCTTGATATAGAGCCGGGTAATCTGCATGCGCTATGCAACTTGGCGGTTCTCCTTTCTCATAATAACCATACCAAAGAGCTGCTCCAAGTGATGGACACGCTAAAGAAGGTCGTTCCCTTCCATCCCGAGAACATCTACAAGCTGGCAACGACGATGGGCGTACTCGGACAGCATGAAGAAGCGTATATAAACTACCATCGCATGCTTAAATCGGGACGTCCCCATGAGGCGTGCACGTATCACTATGCGGCAATCTCAGCCTATTTGAGCGGGCACAAGGATCAGGCGCTGCGTTGGTGGCAGAAAGCCAAGCAGCTTGACCCGGAGGCAGGTATCGCTGATCAATATATCCAAATGGTAAAAAACGAACAGGAAGGGGAAACTATAAAACCGATCCCCTACCAATACAATCCGCCTCAGCGCGAAGTTTCTTGGGAAACGGCCTCTTTCACAGGGGTGGAAGATTTCAAGACCGATCCGATGATTCGTGCTTCACTGCTGTGGGCCTTGCAGCATGGCCGAGATGAAGTGAAGTTTGCGGTGCTTCAGACATTGTCACTCATTGCTGACGATGAGGCAGAGACGGCTGTGCGACAGTTCTACCAGCAGGCGACCGATCCACAGCTGCAAAAGTTAGCTTTGCTGGCCCTGGCAGATATGGGAGCCTCGCTTCCTACAGACTGTCCGGCTGCGGAGGAACGCAAGACAGCGGTTAAAGATCAAGCTGATGAATCAGTCGAAGCGGGAATACAGCGTCTCCTTCACGACGAAGGACATGAACAAGCTGCGAAGTGGTGCTTGGAAGCGTGGAAGAAGTATCTGCAGCAAACGGCAGACGATCCGGGGCAAGTGCGTAAAGCAGTAGCATGGATAGCAGCATTAGAATATGTATACGGAACTGTAAGCGAACAAAAAATATCCCAAGCAGCTTTGGCGAAAAAATACGGAATATCTGCTGCGACCGTATCAAAGTGCGTCAAATTATTGTCGAGGCTTGATTTTAAATAGATTATTATTTTATAATTAATTTAAATTAGAAGCTTCTAGTCACGTCTTGAGAAGGAGGACGAGGGATATGAGTGATCAAAAAATTTATGATGTTATTATTGCCGGAGCCGGCCCTGCCGGAATGACGGCTGCCGTATATACATCTCGTGCAAATATGAGTACGCTGATGCTGGAGCGAGGAATTCCAGGCGGTCAGATGGCGAACACAGAAGAAATTGAGAACTATCCTGGCTTCGGTTCTATTTTGGGGCCAGATCTGTCCACCAAAATGTTTGAGCATGCTCAACAGTTTGGGGCTGAATACGCATATGGAGATATCAAGGAAGTTCGCGACGAAGCGCCATACAAACGCGTGCTTGCTGGAGACAAGGAGTACCTGGCAAAATCTGTGATCATCGCGACAGGAGCCGAACACCGTCTCCTCGGAGCGCCAGGTGAGAAAGAGCTTTCCGGCCGCGGTGTATCGTATTGTGCAGTATGTGATGGAGCTTTCTTCCGCGGCAAAGAATTGGTTGTCGTAGGCGGTGGAGACTCTGCAGTAGAAGAAGCCGTGTTCTTGACCCGTTTTGCTTCCAAGGTGACCATTATTCACCGTCGTGATCAATTCCGTGCTCAAAAAATCCTGCAAAAACGCGCAATGGAAAACGAAAAAATCTCCGTGATTTGGGATACCCAGGTAAAAGAAATTCGCGGCGAAGGCAAAGTTCAATCCGTGCTGTTGGAGAACGTCAAGACAAATGAGCAAAGCGAATTGGCTACAGATGGTGTCTTCATCTACGTCGGTATGGACCCGCTGACAGACAGCGTTCGCGGTCTCGGAGTTACCAACGAAGCAGGCTACGTGCTGACCGATGAGAAAATGAACACCAAAGTAAAAGGCGTATTCGCTGCCGGAGACGTTCGCGAAAAAATGCTGCGTCAAGTGGTAACAGCAACGGGAGACGGCTCGATTGCTGCTCAGTCCGCTCAACACTATGTTGAAGAGCTGAATGAAAAGCTGCAAGAACAAAATGTCACAATCTCTTAACTTCGTTGTAACATTACTGAAATATTAGGGGAGTAATATAAAGACAATGAATTAACCCCCTTATCTATATAAATTGATTGGCGTGGCTGAAATTGAGCCACGTCTCTTTTTTTCCCCATTTACATTGTTGGCGTAACCGACGCTCCAGGTTGGGAATTTAGGGGAGGGGCTCAAAAGGATGCGAATATGTCGATTAATATGGTATGCTATTGTCAGAATCGTAGGAGGCGAGTTGCGTGACGGATATGGGAAAAGACAAGGCTATTAACTTGCTCATCATCACCGGGATGTCAGGAGCGGGTAAAACCGTTGCGGTGCAAAGCCTGGAGGATTTGGGGTACTTTTGTGTAGACAACCTGCCGCCAGTCCTGATCCCGAAGTTTGCCGAATTGGTGCAGCAGTCTGGAGGAAGTATTGAGCGAGTCGCATTGGTCATCGATTTGCGTGGGAGAGGGTTTTTTGAAAGCTTGTCCCAAACCATTGATCGACTGAATGAGATGAACGGGCTCTCCTTCCACATCCTGTATCTAGATGCGAATGATCAAACCCTGGTCTCTCGCTATAAGGAAACGCGTCGTCGCCACCCGCTATCATCGAACGGTTCGCCATTGGAAGGCATCCATGCTGAGCGTCGACTGCTGGAAGAGATGAAGGGCTTGGCGCATCAGATTATTGATACGAGTCAGATGAAGCCGGCACAGCTTCGGGAAAAAATCATCAGTCAATACGGTCAGCAGGGCTCGCCATTGACCATTAACTTACAATCGTTCGGTTTCAAATACGGTTCACCGATTGATGCCGACTTAATGTTTGATGTACGCTTTTTGCCCAATCCGCACTATGTTGAGGAGCTGCGACCGAAAACCGGCCGTGACCGGGAAGTGTCGGACTATGTGATGAGTCATCCGGATACAAAGGAATTCGTTGAAAAGCTGACCGATTTTTTGGCCTATACCCTGCCTCACTATCAGCGCGAGGGCAAAAGCCAATTGGTTATCGGAATCGGCTGCACAGGCGGGAAACACCGCTCTGTTGCTATTGTCGAACACCTGGCTAAAACCTTCGGACAAGATTTTACGGTCAGAACCAGCCATCGAGACATGGAGAAGAGCAAGTAAGCATAAGATGGCAGGAAAGAGATAAGAGAGTTAGGTGTAATAGAGAATAATGGGGTGACATATGCCGACGAAGGGAATGGGGAGACCTCAGCGACAGCAGATGCGGCTTGTCGTAATCGGCGGAGGAACGGGGCTGTCGGTCCTGTTGCGTGGTTTGAAGTACGAGCCGGTTCATATCACCGCCATCGTAACAGTTGCTGACGACGGGGGAAGTTCAGGCCGTCTGCGTGCTGAGATGGATATGCCGCCTCCAGGAGATATTCGCAACGTTCTTACTGCACTGGCTGATACAGAGCCATTGATGGAAAAAGTCATGCAATACCGTTTTTCTACCGGCACCGGATTAGCCGGGCATAATTTGGGAAATCTACTACTTGCAGCTATGAACGAGATCACAGGTGATTTTGTTACAGCGGTCAAGGCTTTGAGCGGTGTATTGGCGGTACGCGGGGACGTGTTGCCTGCATCTACCCAGTCCATCCAGTTAATCGCAGAGATGAAGGATGGTACGCTGGTGGCTGGAGAGTCGCAAATTCCGCTGGCGGGTAAAGAAATCAAGCGTGTCTATCTGGAGCCGTCAGACGCTGCTCCGTTGAATGAAGCGCTGCTTGCGATTGCGGATGCCGATGCGATTCTGATCGGTCCGGGCAGTCTGTATACCAGCATCATTCCGAATCTGCTCGTGCGTGGCTTGTTCTCTGCCATTGCTCGTTCGACGGCGCCCAAGATTTATATTTGCAACGTCATGACCCAGCCAGGTGAAACAGATGGCTTTGCGGCTTCGCATCACGTGAATGCCATGTATCAGCACGTGGGTGGACCATTTTTGGATACAATCATTGTCAATTCAGCAAAACTTCCCTTTCACGTATTGGAAAAGTACGCGGAAAAGGGTGCCAAGCCTGTCCGGTATGACCTGAAGCAGCTGCGCCAACTGGGTTTGCATATTGTAGCAAAACCATTGGTTACGTTCGAGGATGGTTACCTGAGGCATGATGCACATGCGGTGAGCAAACAGGTTGTATCACTTGTCAAGCGCAGGCGAAGGGGCTGAAGAAAGAGAAGGAGAGGGTGTCAATGTCATTCGCCGCGCATACCAAAAAGGAACTAACCATGCAGGAGGCCGGCGATTGCTGCAACAAGGCGGAACTGTCCGCATTGATTCGCATGAATGGCAGTCTTCAATTTGGTTCGGGCCGGCTGGTGCTGGATGTAACCACAGAAAATGCAGCGATTGCCAGACGGATCTACACCTTGATCAAAAAGCTGTTTAGCATCCACACAGAGCTTTTGGTTCGCAAAAAAATGCGCTTGAAGAAAAACAATGTATACATCGTGCGTATTCCCAACAAAGCGAATGAAATCCTGCAGGACTTGGGCATCATGGACCAGAGCATGTCGTTTGTTCCGGGAATTTCCTCCGATGTAGTCAAAACCTCATGCTGCCGTGCCGCTTACCTGCGGGGAGCCTTTTTGGCAGGAGGATCGGTCAATCACCCGGAATCGTCCAGCTATCATTTGGAGATTTTCACTTCCTATCAGGATTTTTGTGAAGCTCTTACCAAGATGGCCAATCGCTATAAATTGAATGCCAAGTGCATTGAGCGCAAAAAAGGGTATGTGCTCTATATCAAGGAAGGCGAAAAAATCACCGAGTTCTTGAGTCTGATCGGCGCTCACCAGGCACTGCTTTATTTCGAGGATGTGCGTATCGTAAAAGACATGCGCAACTCTGTAAACCGACTGCATAACTGTGAGATTGCGAACATTAACAAGACGGTAAATGCCGCCACTCGTCAAATGGAGAATATCCAGCTGATCGATCAGGAAATGGGGCTGGAGAACTTGCCCAAACGCTTGAGAGAGGTGGCAGAGCTGAGGCTCATTCATCCAGATATCAATCTGAAAGAATTGGGTGAAATGCTCCCGAGCGGAATTGTCAGTAAGTCGGGAGTGAATCATCGACTGCGAAAAATTAACGAAATCGCTGACAAATTACGAGAAAAACAAAATATTTCGATCTAAATACATGGTATACTAAGGGATAATGATTCTTTCGCGTGAGGAGGTCCATCGATGGTTCAGCAGCAGGTTATGGTCAATCTGAAGACCGGTTTGCAGGCACGTCCTGCAGCTTTCTTCGTACAAGAGGCCAACCGTTTTGCATCCGAAGTATTCGTAGAAAAAGACAACAAGAAAGTAAATGCCAAAAGCATCATGGGTATCATGAGCCTCGCTATAAGCTCCGGAACGGAAATTACGATTTTGGCAGAAGGACCAGATGCGCCCCAGGCAGTTGCAAGTCTTGCGAACTTGGTAAGCAAAGAAGAATAGCTAGGAACAAGAAAAACACTTTCCCCGTCGGAAGGTGTTTTTTGCGTATATAGGCATGTTTTTTCACGATCAGGGCATTTCTAATCAATGTAATAGGAAAAAATAATGCTGAGCTGAAGGAGGGATACCATGAGCGAGCGAGATTCTAACTATGAAGGCCGAGACGCATACGATATGGACGTGGATCGGATGATCAACGAAGGACTTGGCGGTGGCATGGTTTCTTATCAGAACGGTCTGGTAGAGGAAACGTCCGTGGATACCATGCAGGGCGAGTCTGGCCAATCTGGCGGATCTGCTGCAAGACAGGCTTTGAATGACGATGACGAGTCGGTAACGTAAAAGAGTATTGATAAGCAGCTGAACGCCATTTTAGAGTCGTCGAGCAGGCACAGAAAGATTCTGTCGTCAGCTCGACGTTTTTTGTTGGGAAAAAAGGGAAAAGGAGATAGGATGATAGAAATAGTGAGAGGAGCAAAGGGGGAGATTGTATGAGTCTTCAAATCGGGGAAGCCATAGCTGTCATTTCGGATGTGCATGGGAAGACATCCTGTTTTGCCATGCCACTCCCTTTACAGACGATGCAAGCCTTATCGAGAAGGTAACGGAAGACGGAGTAGCCGACAAGCCAATTGAGGTTCTGTCAGCGGAACTGCAGGCCATCCCGCAGAAGGTCATCGTATGCGGTGATACACATGTGCCCAAAAATGTGTTCCTGCCAGACGGGAAGTGGATCGTGAATCCGGGGAGTGTAGGTTTTCCGGCATATTATGAGGAATCCCCGCATCCGCATGTCATGGAGTCTCATTCGCCCCATGCCAAATATGCCATATTGCAGCGAGTGGAAGAGGGATGGTCGCTTGCGCATGTGTGCATTCCATACGATTGGGAGCGGGCAAGCAGACGTGCTGAACAATTCGGGCGGATGGATTATGCGAATGCGATTCGCAGTGGAAAAGCCTATATTCCACAAGCATAATTTAATTAGTAATCTGTTTTTTGGCATACAAAAACACCCGTTCATAGCAACGGGTGTCTTGCCTTTTCACACATGCTTATTATTTTGCTGCAGCCTCGGAAGTGATAACCTTGTCAATTAGTCCGTACTCCAGCGCCTCAGCAGCGGAGAGGAAGTTGTCGCGGTCTGTATCTTTTTCCAAGCGCTCCAGTGGTTGGCCTGTGCGCTCAGCCAGGATTCTGTTCAGCTTGTCACGCATTTTCAGAATGCGTTTTGCTGCGATTTCGATATCGCTTGCTTGCCCTTGTGCACCACCCAGAGGTTGGTGAATCATGACTTCGCTATTCGGCAGGGCCAAACGCTTGCCTTTGGCACCTGCTGCAAGCAAGAAGGCGCCCATCGAAGCTGCCATACCAATACAAATCGTAGATACGTCTGGCTTGATAAAGTTCATCGTGTCATATATCGCCATACCAGCTGTAATGGAACCGCCAGGGCTGTTAATGTAGAGGTGAATGTCCTTATCAGGATCTTCTGCTTGTAGGAACAACAACTGGGCCACCACGATGTTGGCTACCGTATCGTTAATGGGAGTTCCCAAAAAGATAATTCTATCTTTGAGCAGGCGCGAATAAATATCGTAAGCACGTTCACCGCGGTTCGTCTGTTCAATAACGGTTGGAATTAAATTCATGTGCATCTAGTCCTCCTCCTCTCTTAGTAAGAATATCATACACAAAAGGTCAGTAAAGGTCAAACACTTATGTATGGGTCCTCACTACCATGATTACCAGATCGCTTCTCCTTAAACCTGCTCAAACCGATTTGAGCCAGCTGTTATTTCTTCTTGGATTCCTCCACTTCTGTCAGTTCAACCGTCAGACGTAGGGTGGCTGCCATTTTCCTGCCCTTGATGATCGTGTATTCCTCAACCTGCTTCATCTGCAGCTCTTGAATAGCTTCCCCCAATGCTGTTTCGTCGGAGTAGGGTTGTATCGTCAGCAGACACTCCTCGTCACTGGCCTCCTGATAGATCAGATAAAAACGCTCGTCGGCGATGATCAACACATCCTTTTATCCACAATGTTATCCACAGGTTGTGCACAAAAACATTTGTTCGCGGGATATCAACGTAAAAAAACAAGTAAAGATGTCGTTCTTAGGATGGCATGAAGGAAAAAAACCTTGCATAGGAAAAGGATGGGAGAAAAAAGAAGGAAAAATCAATTTTTAAGCGTATGTTACATAATTGGGTTATATTTCTTAATAAATAAGGAGTGTGGAAAATGTTAAAGAAAATTCCAGCTATGTTGTTGACAGCAGCTCTATTGACGGGCAGTGTCGCTGCAACAGCCGCTTTTGCCCAAACAGCGCCTGTGCAACAACAAAAAATTCAAGTGAACTTGAATGAAAAAGAACTCGTCTTCCCACAAGACGTAGTGACAGAAAACGGAGTGGCTTATGTGAATGCCAGCACCCTCGCGATCGCGTTGGGCGGTACAGCGGCATGGGATACGATGAAAGAGTCCCTGCTCATTGCAAAAGATAACACATATGCGCTTCGTATGTACAAAAACAGCACCTTTGCCTACAAAAACGGAAAAGAAACAAGAGTCCCTAACCCGCCTCGCCAAACGACTGGTGCTGTGCTCGTACCACTTGTCTACATTGCACAGGAACTGGGTGCTGAAGTGACGTATGATGAGAATTCTCGCACTTATAACCTGAGTATCGCTGTCGAAAAATAAAGATAAGTTGCACGCAAATATTATCTATTTATATATGATTTGTGTGTATATAGAAAAATGGATGGCCACTTCCTGACTGGGAGTGGTCATTTTCTTTTCTGCAAGCATTAGCATTTTCACGGTCAATATACTTCTGTAAAAAATATTTAGGCAAAAAACCAGTTTATCTATTGCAAATTTTCCCATTTATCTTAAAATAGGTTACAGTTTCCTGTAGTTTGTCTGCAAAGGAAAAAGGGGGATGTAATGCGATGAAAAAACAGAAAAGATTGTCAATTCTTGCAGCAGCATTAACCGTTAGCGCACTGTTGGCTGGATGTGCCGGAGGCGGCGGACAGCAATCAGGTGGGGAAACACCCCAAAATAGCGGGGGATCCAGTGGAGGCGGCGGAGCGGCTGCAGCTGAAAAGCTGGTCATAGCCGTAGTAGGTCCGATGTCAGGTCAATACTCCGATTACGGAAGTACAGCCAAAGCAGGGGCGGAATATGCGTTAAAGGAAAAGCAGGAAGCGTTTAAGCAACTCGGTTTCGATGTACAGCTCTCCTCTCAAGATGACCAGGCTGACCCGAAACAAGGCGTAGCTGTCGCGCAAATGCTGATCTCCAATCCCGATGTAGTCGGCGTTGTCGGACACGCTACGACAGGTGCATCCGTCACGGCAGCCGCGCAATATGAGCAAGAGAGCCTCGTCATGGTATCTCCATCGGCAACCGGCTCTGACTTGACTGAGCAAGGCAAAAAGGTTGTGCACCGCATCTGTGCACGCGATGACCAACAGGGTTCTAAAGCCGCGATTTTTGCGAAAAATACATTGGGTGTGAAGAACGCCTTCTTGATGCACGACAAGCAAGCATACGGTCAAGGTTTGGCAGACGAAGTGAAAAAGCAGTTCGAGAAGGATGGCGTACAAGTACTTGGCTTTGAAGGTGTGACAGCAGGCGAGAAAGATTATGGTGCTGTACTCAACCAAATCCTCGCTACAAATCCGGAAATGATTTACTTCGGCGGTTATTACTCCGATGCCGGAATCATCGTGAAGCAGGCACGTGAAAAAGGCTTTACCGGAATCTTCATGGGTGGAGATGGCTACGATTCTGCTGACCTGGTGAAAATCGCTGGCGCTGAAAATGCCAATAACGTCGTATTCACTTCGACGGTTGGCGATGTAGGAGCCACTGAGGAAGGCAAGAAGTGGATCGCAGACTTTGAGCAGGCAACCGGCAACAAGGTGGGAATCTTTACGTCCTTCGGCTATGATTCCATGGGCGTGATGCTGAATGGTCTGGAAGAGGCGATCAAGGCGAATGGCGGCAAGAAGCCGACGCGTGAACAAGTGCTGGAAGCTGTTCACAAAACGAAAGAGTACAAAGGGAAATTTGTAAATGTGACCTTCAACGACAAAGGTGACAACGAATTCGCGTCCGTCTACGTGTACAAATACGAAAACGGTCAAAAAGTGTACATCGGTGAAGCGAAGTAAGAGAAGGATGCTTGAAAGCCCTGGGGAAGCTCTCCAGGGCTTTGTTGTGACAGGGGGAGGAAAACCTGCGCTTAGATGCCTTGCTTGCTCGGCAGGCGTTTTTCCGGGTGGCCATAGCCTTGATGCTTTCGGCTGCGCATATTTTTTTCCTGAGCTTCGTGAATCTTGGCAACGAATTGGCTTGTACTCATCTTGGTAAAATCCATCTGACACCTCCAAAAGGGTATGGCATGCGTTATTAGGATGTCCTGTTTCTGCGGAAGACAGTCTATCGCTCTCTTGATGAAGAGCAGAATTCAGAAATATTCACGAATTTGGAAGAACCAAGCATGCTAGTTAGGGGGAGATATCAGCTATAATAGGAGTAAAGAGATAAGTGAGTATGAATGATGGAGGTTATGAGCATGTCAACCGGATTTATTGCCGTATTGGTCATTATGTCGGTGTTAATCATATGGGTCTCCATTTGGGTGACGAACAAGGCATATGGTCGCAAACCGGATACGATTGATCCCATTAAGCCAGAACATGAAAATAAGATGAACAATTAGGTCGTTGCCACTTCAATGAAAAAAGCAGCCATCCATTTATTGAGGTGGCTGCTTTTCGTGTTTGTTATTCGTATGTGCCGATCAGCTTGACAGCTTCTTCAACGAAAGAGGTGTCAATGTTATTGTTAACATCAAACTCACCGACTGTACCTCCATTGTTTCGGTGGTACTCATATTGGAGCATGCGAGCAATATCCGTAATGGAAATCGTGGAGTATGTCTGGGTTTCCATGAGCTTTAAAAGCGATAAGATGATCCATTCCTTCGATTGTTGGGAGCGGCTAATACGGTTGATCAACAAACGTGACACATCCTTGATTTTGTCTATTTTCAGAGCAAAAGGTACAAAAGGAATTGAAAATACGAGAAAAAAGGGGTAGTGTTACAATTGTAACATTGGAACCGCCCCATGCGCACCGGGAGAACAGGTAAGGAGGCAGACCATCTACATAACGCCTATTTTTTTTAACATTTTTTAATTGATAATGATACTCATTGTTACTTAAAGTGATCAATTAGAGGAGGAGAAATCGATGTTGTCCAAAGGAAGAGTATGGCTGTTCATGACACTCATCATGTCGCTTCTGGTGGCTGGTTGCGGAGGAGGCACGCAAAGTGCGGCACCGCCAGCAGCCGAACAGACAGCTCCACAGCAAAGCACCCCGGCAGAAAGCAATGCACAGTCGGCAGCAGAGGAGACACGTACCATTACCCACGCGATGGGGGAGACTGTCGTCAAGGGAACGCCGCAGCGGGTCGTCGTCTTGACCACTCAAGGTACGGAAAGTCTACTTGTCTTGGGGATCAAGCCTGTGGGTGCGGTGAAGTCATGGATCGGGAATCCTTGGTTTGACCATATCAAGGATCAAATGGATGGGGTAGAAGTAGTAGGAGATGAGGTACAGCCCAACGTAGAATTGATTGCGAGTCTGAAGCCCGATCTGATTTTGGGCACCAAGGTTCGTCAGGAAAAAATCTATCTAAGTTAAGCGAGAGTACCCCCACTTCTATAAGTGGTGGGGTGAATCGCTTTTCTTTTTTCCTTCTTTTGCATATAATCAAAGAGAACAAAACGAACGTATGTTCCGTATGCAGAACGCTTGCAAAAGGAGGTGAAAACACATGCACGACAAAGGTTCCTACCAAACCTACCAGATCTGGATCCAACCAGGACATCGGCTCTTTCCGTACTTTCAGCAGTTGTGTCAACAAGCCAAAAGCTTGTACAACACCACGAACTTCTTCATTCGGCAGGTGTATACGGCTCTCACCCAAGGCAAGGAGCTTCAACCCCTCCAACAGGAAGTGATGGACCTCATTCATCAACATTTGGATGCAATGAATGAGAATCAATTTCTTGCCTTCCAGAAAAAGGTGGCAAAGGAAGGCATGAAGCCTGAGGAGCAGCGTAAAGACGTGAAAGCGAACCTGTTTCCCCTTCCAATCAAGGAAGATCCGATGCTCAGCTACCACTTCCTCGATGCACTGTTCAAAGCGATGGGGCAGGAAAACTATCGAGCCTTACCGACGCAAAGCAGTCAGAACATCATGAAAGTAGCGTTTCAAAATTGGAAGAGTTTTTTTGCCTTAATCAAGAAGTATAAGAGCAATCCAACTTCCTTGTCAGGAAAGCCACGGATTCCGAAGTATTGCCGTACTCCACAAAAAGAGTTCATTTTCACGAATCAGGATTGCGAAATCAAGAATCATCGGTTCTTGAAGCTTCCTTTTACGAAGCAACGGTTGAATATTGGGAAAGTGGGCTTTACAAACGGGAGGCTTATGCAAGTACGAGTGATTCCGTCCTACGGACGCTATGTGGTGGAACTCATTTTTACTTGTGACGAGCAACCGCAACAGCATCCTTTGGATCGAGTGATGGCGATTGATCTGGGCATTGATAACCTTGCAACCATTGTGACCAATACAGGCAGAACACCAACGTTGGTCAAGGGCAAAGTTGTCAAGTCGATCAATCAGTATTACAACAAGCAAAAGGCGTATTATGTTGGCATTTTGCGCCAAGGGAAGAAGTCGCATGAAGGACAAAAGACCTCGAAACGACTGGAATGTTTGCATCGCAAGCGATTTCTCAAAATCAAGGACATCTTCCATAAGGCAAGTCATGCCATTGTGGAAATCGCTTTACAAGAGCAGATCGGAACGATTGTCATTGGTCATAACACCCAATGGAAAAGCGAATCCAATATGGGCAAAAGGAACAATCAATCGTTTTGCCACATTCCGCACAACCTGTTGATTCAAATGATTCGCTACAAGGCAAAGCGGTCAGGGATGACAACCATCGTGAGGGAAGAATCCTACACTTCAAAAGCAAGCTTCCTGGATAACGACGACATCCCTACGTATGGTGAAAGCGATACAATCGCAACCTTTTCAGGGAAGCGAATTCACCGTGGCATGTACCGTTGCGCAAACGGGACATTGATCAATGCTGATGTGAACGGAGCCTACAACATTTTGCGAAAAGAAGTTCCAAAGGTATTCGCTAATGGAATAGAGGGGTTGGACGGCCTGTCGGCTGTCGCTGTGTCAACTCCGCTTGTGTTAAGCGTCCGATAAGGACGACACATAAGAAACCCCCACCTCTATAGGTGGTGGGAGTATTCATACGCAGCTTTCAGCGATTGCTCCGACCGTGTTTACAGAAAACCTGGGCGATAGCATGATCGAGAACTTTGAGTTGTATGCGAAAGCATTGAATAAAGAAGAAGACGGCAAAAAGGTGCTCGACGAATTTTATCAAAAAATCGAGGAAGCCAAGACAAAGCTAGGTGATAAAACCAAGCTGGAAATCTCCCTGGCACGCTTTCAGCCAGGTAAAGTAAGAGTGTACTATAAGAACAATTTTGCAGGTGTGATGTTAGACAAGATGGGCTTTGCTAGACCGGAAGCGCAGAATAAGGATGAATTTACCCAAGATCTCGCCAAAGAGCAAATGGCTGATCTGGATGGTGATGTCTTCTTTTACTTTACTTCCGATCGCGAGGGAGACACGGGAGCAAGCAAAACCGCGGAGGAATGGCTGAGTGACCCGCTTGCGCAGAATTTGAATGTAAAGAAAAAAGGACATGTCTATCAGGTGAATGAAGCGATTTGGAATTCGGCTGGAGGCATCATCGCGGCTGATCTGATGGTGAAGGATATCGAGAAGATTCTAGCGGATATTCAACCTTAGGCAGGATAAGTAAAGAAGGACTGGAGACTCCAGTCCTTTTTCCCTGTCGAATTTACCAATATTTACGTAATGCACCAACGATCAACCAGTGAGATAATAGCAATGTAATCCATAACAACTAGTATAATCCAACTTGGGGATTAGCGCTTTCGACTTAATTGATGCAGGAAGTCGGCGCTATTTTTTTTGCCCAACAAAAGGCATACCTACCTATATGTACATGCGAAATAGCTCTAATATTCATGTATACTATAATCATTCACGTACCCTTAACGTACTACCCCTGTACGTTACCCTTCCGTCTCGATTGCGGAAGGTTTTTTTTTCACTAAAAAACCTCCGTTCACCAGAGAACGGAGGTTTACGTATACTACGCGAATACACATCGCGGCTTCGAACTAGTATGGTACGCCTGAAGGGAATCGAACCCCCGCACATGGTTCCGGAGACCATTGCTCTATCCACTGAGCTACAGGCGCAAGAAAAGTGATACCTTCCTATTATAAAATATTGTTGACAGAGATGCAATTGAAAAACGCGTTTTCAGTGGATTTTTTTCATGGGTGTGAACATATGCAGAAAGGGGGCGGTCGCGTGATGCAACTGCCCCTTGTATTTATTCTGACTGATTCCTTACTTTGAAAAGTGATTCACAATCTCGTCCACTAGCATGTTCGCTGCAAGGATTCCGCCACTCGTGTTCCAGATCACTTCGTTTACCTGAAAGACTTGGTTGGTTTTCGCGGCATTGAGGTTTTTCCAGAGTGGATCATTGATCCATTCGTCCTTGTACTTAGCAGCATCCTTGTCATCGTAATCCGATACCCAGTAGAACAATACATCCCCGTCAGCGACAGCCATCTGTTCCTTCGCAATCACTTGCATGAATTCATCTTTATCCTGAGCGGCAGGACGGGCAAAGCCCAATTGATTGAACAGCACACCGGCGAATGTATCTTTCATGTAGACGCGAACCTTTCCATTCAGGAAGCGAACGAGGGATACCTGGGTTTTGGTCTTTTCGCCCAATTTTGTTTTGGCTTCTTCTACTCGCTTGTCAAAATCAGCTAAAAGAGCGTCGCCTTCCGCTTGTTTGTTCACGGCTTCCGCATAAAGCTTGAAGTTGGTTTTCCAGTTGCCGGACAGCTCTTCGGAAAAGACGGTAGGTGCAATCGCGGATAGCTGGGAGTAGACCTTTTCTTGACGAACCTTGTTTCCGAGGATGAGGTCTGGCTTCAGACTGGCAATCAGTTCGAGGTTGGGCTGTGTTTCCTCACCCAGCACGGTTACGTCCTGCATCTGGTCTTTGATGTGCTCATACCACGGCTCGCCTTGCCAGGATTTCACCGCTCCTACAGGCTTGATGCCGAGGGATAGCAGGGCTTCCGTTCCTTCGTTGGTGAGAATGACTACGCGAGTGGGAGTGCCTGTGATCGGGGTCTCTCCCATTGCATGCTTGATGGTGCGGGCTTCGCTTTTTGTCTCTGGTGCCGCACTTGCTTCCGCAGCAGGCGCAGAAGTGGCGGGCGTGGCGGCAGGCTGACTGCTCGAGGAGCTTTGACTGGCTCCTCCGCACCCGGTGACAAGAAGCATCAGCGATAATCCGATTGCACTTGCCAATTGAAAAGCTGGCTTGCGAACTAACTTCATGAAGAAAACCTCCCAAAATCTTTATTGAAATTAATTATCATTATCACAATACATACTGTATAATTCAGGAAAAGGCATGTCAATGATTATTTTGATAATAAGAATCATTATCGTTGACTGAGTGGGAAATAGCCCCGTACAATACAGGTAATGTGTAGAAGAAAGAAGGGAATGGACGTGGAATCATTTTTCTCCACTCGGTATCAAAAGTCTGTTGCCCTCATTGCTGGTTTGGTGATCCTGCTGCTTTCCATGGTGGCGAGTGTTCTGTACGGATTGCACAACTTTCAGATGACCAATGCCATTCAGGCGTACACCAGCTTTGACGGGAGCAACGAGCATCTGATCATTCAGCATACCCGGGTGCCTCGAGCGATCACAGCAGCGTTCGTCGGGGGAAGTCTTGCAGTTGCCGGTGCATTGCTCCAGGCACTCACACGCAATCCGCTGGCTTCTCCCTCGGTGTTCGGAATCAATTCGGGAGCAGCTTTGATGATCGTACTTGCACTTTATCTATTCGGTTCCATGTTTTCCTTCAGTGAGCTGATGTGGGTGGGTTTTATCGGAGCCGGATTGACGGCACTGTTCGTCTACCTGCTGGGTTCGGCAGGCAGAGGCGGCATGTCTCCGATCAAGGTCACCCTGGCAGGTGCTGCGGTGGCGGCATTTGCTTCTTCGCTCACATCGCTGCTGATGCTGATCGACAATGTGACAATGGAGGAAGCCTTGTATTGGCTGGTCGGCTCCGTATCTGGCAGAGATTTGCGTCACGCTCTCATGATCGTTCCTTACCTGGTGTGTGGCTGGGTTTTTGCGGGGATGCTGGCGGCCTCTCTCAACACCATGTCACTGGGGGATGATGTAGCCAAAAGCCTGGGTCAGAAAACGGTGTGGGTAAAAGCCGCGATTGTTATCGTGGTCGTCCTGCTGGCTGGGGGTTCGGTTGCGCTGACTGGTCCGATTGGTTTTGTAGGCATTATTATTCCGCATATTTGCCGGTATCTGGTCGGTATTGACCACCGCTGGTTGATTCCGTACTGCATTGTCTTTGGGGCGATTTTTTTGGTTTTGGCAGACCTGCTTTCCCGGTTTTTACTCATGCCAAACGAGGTGCCAGTTGGTGTAGCCACAGCCGTCATCGGAGTGCCATTCGTCATTGCGATTGTCAGAAGGAGGGCGTATGAGTAGATTTGTTGTCGTTCGCAGTCAGCGTCCCATGTATTCGTACCAGATGGATAAACGCTCTATCGTGATTCAGTGCTTGCTGCTGCTTCTCTTGGTCGGGGTGAGTGTCGTCAGTATTGGCTTGGGTAGTATCCACATCCCCGTCGTGCAGGTGCTGAAAAGCCTGGTCGGTTTGGGGGATAGCACACATCAGCTGGTGATCCTTGAGCTGAGGCTTCCGCGGATTGCCGTTGCAGTATTAGTGGGAGCTTCCTTGGCGGTATCAGGGGCGATCCTGCAAGCTTTGATCCGCAATCCACTGGCCTCGCCGGATCTGGTCGGAACCACGAATGGCGCTACGGCTGCGGCAGTAGCCTTCATTGCCTTTTCCAACGGCTCGTACAGTATCCATTGGCTGCCTTTTGTGGCGCTGGTCGGAGGGTTTTTCGCAGCTTTCCTTACCTATTTGGCGTCGTGGAAAAAGGGATTGTCCCCGTTTCGTTTTGCCTTGATCGGCGTCTCCATCTCTACAGCGATGGCTGCCTTGACGATCTTTTTCCTGATCTCGGGACCGTTGTATCTGGCTGCGCAGGCGATGGGTTGGATGTCTGGAACGGTCTACGGCAGCTCTTGGGACCACGTATTCACCTTGCTTCCGTGGACAGTCGGGTTTTTAGTGATCACACTGATGCAGGCCAGAACGTTAAACGCGCAGGAGCTGGGTGACGATGTTGCCAAGGGCGTAGGTGTTGCAGTTGAACGCAAGCGCTTGCTCATGATCGCCGTCAGTGTAGCGCTGGCAGCTGCCGCGGTTGGGATTGGGGGAGGGATTGGCTTTGTTGGTCTGATGGCCCCTCATATGGCCCGCAAGCTCGTCGGCTCGTCCTTTGGCAGTCTGCTGCCTGCTTCTGCTTTGCTGGGAGGCCTATTTGTCCTGTTAGCCGATCTCGTGGCCAGGACGATGTTTGTTCCGCTCGACGTACCAGCTGGTGTCTTTACCGCAGCGGTAGGAGCCCCGTTTTTTATGTTTCTTCTATATAAAAGTCGCCAAGGATAAAAAGCGTAAACGAAGATGTACCCCATTTCGCAAGTGAATAGGGTTATTCCTACAGGTCGAAAAATCAAATATTGGCAGGAAAATTGCATGAGAGAACGAATATAATGTCGATAAAGAGTAATGCGAGTGGCAGTGTGGGAAGGGGGCAGCCTTATGAACATGGGAATGGGGTTATATCAAGAGCAGACGCTTCGTTTAGTCATGACACCGGAACTGCGGCAAGCGATCACCATTTTGCAATATTCTACCATTGATCTAATCTCCTATCTGCAAGAACAGGCAACGGAAAACCCCGTGATCGAACTGCAGGAAGCGGCAGGCGAGGTCGCTTCAGCCAAAGTGGAAAAACCGACACACGAATTGGACTGGAAGGAGATCGTGGGCAATCGGGCAACGGGTGAGTATAGTGTGGCTAAAAATGATAGCACTTACAATCCATTAGACTACATCTCTCAAGGTGCTACGACCTTATATGAGCATATGGAAAACCAGTTGGGGTACGTCAAAGGATTTTCACCCTTGCAGCGAAAAATCGCCCTTTTTTTGATCGGCAATCTGGATGAAAAAGGCTACCTGGAGGTAAGCGCAGAGGAAGCAGCGGCTAGCCTGGGAGTGGAGTTGGAGGAGCTTGAGGACGTCCTGTCAGTTCTGCAGCACTTCGATCCGGTCGGAGTAGCAGCACGCAATCTGGAGGAATGTTTGCTCCTGCAATTGGAGCATCTTGCTCTGGATGATGAAAAGATCGTCCAGGTCGTCAAGTACCATTTGCAGGACCTCGCAGACAATCGCTATCAACGAATCGCGGACAAAGTAGGCTGTACGGTGTTGGATGTACAGGCGATGGCTGATCTGGTGCGGACGCTGAATCCGCGTCCGGGAGCTGCTTTTTCCACGAATGAGACCCGATATGTCATTCCGGATGTCTCTGTGGAAAAGGTGGGGAATGAGTTTGTCGTCCTGGTCAACGACATCGCCACTCCGCGTTTGAAAATTAACAACTTTTACGAAAAAATGCTGAAACAGCCGAAGAGCGAGGAAGAGGCAAAGCAGTTTATCCACGACAAGCTGAATGCGGCCATGTGGCTGGCAAAAAGCTTGGAGCAGCGCAGACTCACACTTTTGCGTGTGACACAGGCGATCGTCGATATGCAATTGGAATTCTTCGAGCGCGGTGTGCATTATCTCAAGCCGATGACCCAAAAGGAGATTGCAGAACGGGTTGGTCTGCATGAATCGACGATCAGCCGGGCTACCAGCAACAAATACGTCCAAACTCCGCGCGGCATCTTTGAACTCAAATACTTTTTCACCTCAGCCCTGTCTACCGCGAGCGGGGAAGCCACCTCATCCGAGAGTGTCAAGCGGCGGATCAAGGCGCTGATCGACCAGGAGGATCGGAAGGTTCCCTTATCTGATCAAAAGCTTTCCGAGATGCTTCTGACAGAGGGAATCGAGATTTCGCGCCGGACCGTAGCCAAGTATAGGGAGGAAATGCTCATTCCTTCCTCGGCCAAACGAAAGAGGTTTTAATCTGGGATGGTCAAAAAGCCAATGGAAATCGTCTTGTATGGACGCAAAAACTGCAAGCTGTGTGATGACGTGGAGCAAAACATCCGTGCTCTGGGTGAGCTTTATCCGTTGAATCTGCAGATCGTTGATATTGAAAAAGATCCGAAGCTGCATGAAACATATATGCTGGTGATTCCGGCAGTGGCGATCGATGGGGAGGTCGTCCTTCGCTCCGTTTCCCATGTCGTGACCTTAGCCGAGCTGGATCAGGAATTGCAGCGAAGAACAGCCAAATAGCTTGATTTTCCTAGCCTTTCCAACAATGGGCGCCGGGAAGCTTGAAAGTTGCTGTCAGGTGTGCTACATTCAGTTTGTAGCACATTTTCTTTTTTTTGCGGCAAGCGGGACATAAAATGTATATAGAGGGACGTATTAAGTCCCGATAATGATGAATCTGACAAATGAGGAAGGTTGTGCATGCGTCGTTTAGTGGAATTGCAACAAAAGCTGTTGCCTGACCTGGTACAGGTGTTGCGGGAGCGATACATGCTGCTTCGATCCATTGATCATCTGCAACCAATCGGCAGGCGCGGTCTGGCTCAGGCCATAGGGACGACAGAACGCATACTGCGGGCAGAAGTTGAGCTGCTAAAGGATTCGGGACTGCTGCATGTGACCGCGGCAGGCATGAACCTGACGGCAGAGGGGCTGCAGGTGCTGGACGAAATGGAGCCATTGGTCGGTGAACTGTTCGGACTGACGGATCTGGCTGAGAAAATGCAAAGCCTGCTGGGCATACCGGAAGTCATCGTCGTTCAGGGCAATGCTGACCAATCCCCGTGGGTAAAGGAAGAGCTGGGGCGCGTAGCAGCACGAGTCCTGAAGCAGACCGTCCAAGAGGGCGACATCGTGGCTGTCACGGGCGGAACTTCCGTTGCAAGCCTGGCGCATCATCTGTCTGCTTCATCGGTGTTCAGGAGCGTCAAGTTTGTGCCCGCCAGAGGTGGTTTATCCGAGCAAGCGGAGCTGCAGGCAAATACACTTGCCTCCGAAATGGCCGCCAAAACCGGTGCGAGCTATCGTCTCTTGCACGTGCCGGATCGGCTTCAGCCAGAGGCCTTGCAGACCTTGCGCAAAGAGCCGCAGGTCCAAGAGGTACTAGAGCTGCTGCGGGAGACGCGAATCGTCCTTCACGGGATCGGAGACGCGATTTCGATGGCCAAAAGGCGAAATCACTCCGAAGCAGAGTTGGCGTCGTTGCAGGAGGCAGGGGCTGTATCTGAGGCGTTTGGCTACTATTTTAATGAAGCAGGCGAGACCGTCTATCACATGCCGACCATCGGGCTGCAGCTGGACGAAGTGAAAAAAGCACAGAAGGTGTTATCCATCGCGGGAGGCGAAAGCAAGGCAAAAGCAATCCTTTCCTTTGCGAAACAGTCGTGTCAGAATGTACTTGTTACGGATGAAGGAGCTGCAAGATCCTTACTGTCCACACGATTGTAACGGAAGGACGATGGTTTGCATGAATAGTGCGGCGGTTTTCCCAATCTCGTCGCTGATTGTGGGTATTGTGCTCAGCTTCACTCTCGGTTTTCCGCTCTCATGGGGGATTCTTTTCGCAATCTTGGTCACACTGGTTAGTGTAAAAAAACTTGGGTTTAGCTGGGGACAGCAATTCAGCTTTGGTTGGGATGGGATTCGCCAGACCAAGCCAGTCCTGATCATTCTCTTTCTGGTCGGGCTGCTGATTCCACTCTTGATGATGGGTGGGACGATCCCGGCGATCATCTACTATGGTTTGTCTATCGTCAATGTCGAATACCTTCTCGTACTGTCCTTTATCCTCACTTCAGTAGTCAGCTACCTGCTGGGGACGTCTGTCGGAACGTTGAGCACCATCGGGCTTTCCTTAATGGGAATCGCACACGCTGCTGATCTCTCCGCCGGGATGGTAGGTGGAGCCTTGATTTGTGGAGCGATGGTGGGGGAACGTTTCTCCCCGATCTCAAGCAGCCGCATGCTGGTGCTCTCGCATGTGGGGATGACGGAGAAGCAGGATCGAGCCACTCAGGGAGCTGCAAGACTCACGACCATCATCTGTGCTGTGCTCTTTTTGGTGCTCGATTTGTTCCGTGAACAAGCGGGATCTGGAGATTCGATCCGTATGTATCAGGAGCTGCTGACCAGCCATTTCTCCATCAGCTGGGGCGCTTTGATACCGCTTTTTGTCCTGATCGCCGTGTTTGCTTTTCGGGTAAAGGCGATTTACGCGCTGCTCTGTGGCGTAGTAGCGAGTCTTGTGCTGGTATTGTCGAGTGGACCGATCACGCTGTCTACGCTCGCAGGAACGATCCTGTATGGATACGAGCCACAGACAGGGACCTTGCTGGATGAGCTGGTTCACGGCGGAGGCATGATTTCGATCCTCAGTGTGCTGTTGTTGATCGTGCTGGCGGGGTTTTTAAACGGCATTTTAAATAAGGCAAATCTATTGACTCCATTCGTTGAACGAATGATGGGAGTTACGAAAAATAAAATCGCTTTGGTAGGAAAGTCTATGGCGATCTCACTCTTGGTCGTCATGATCAGCTGCAACCAGACGATCCCGATCCTGGTCATGGGATCGACCTTGATCGGACGGTTTTCGCAGTTCACCAGGGGCAAGGAGTTTTTGGGTAAAACCATGCTGGATTCGACGCTCGTCATGCCTGTACTGATTCCCTGGAACGGGCTGGCGATGGTGATCGCGATCAGCTTGGGCGTCTCTACGGTAGAGACATTGCCGTTTTTGTTTTACTCACTGCTGTTGCCTATCGTCACATTGATTTCTTCCCGTCGCTTTGGTGAAAAGGAGGCGGGGATGATTCCCAATACAAAAAAAGCCATGTAAAGAAGCAGGAGGTATTGTAATGGTAAAAGTAGGTATTAACGGTTTTGGTCGCATCGGTCGTAATGTGTTTCGTGCAGCTTTTAACAATCCCAACGTAGAGATCGTGGCCGTCAATGATTTGACAGACGCTCGCACGCTGGCTCATTTGTTGAAATACGATTCGGTACATGGTGTGCTGGATGTAGATGTAGAAGCGGGAGACAGCACGCTGTTCGTCGGCGGCAAAGAGATCAAGGTACTTGCAGAGCGCGATCCAGCCGAGCTCAAATGGGCGGATTACGGCGTAGAGATCGTGGTGGAATCAACCGGTCGTTTCACGAAGCGCGATGATGCGGCGAAGCACCTGTTGGGCGGCGCGAAAAAAGTGATCATTTCCGCACCGGCTACCAATGAAGATATCACCGTCGTGATGGGCGTAAACGAAGAGAACTACGATCCGGCCAACCACACCGTCATTTCCAATGCCTCCTGCACGACGAACTGCCTGGCTCCATTCGCGAAGGTGTTAAATGACGAGTTCGGTATCGTGCGTGGTCTGATGACGACCGTTCACTCCTATACGAACGACCAGCAAATTCTCGATCTGCCGCATAAGGACTTGCGTCGTGCGCGTGCAGCAGCGGAAAACATCATCCCGACCTCGACTGGGGCTGCCAAGGCTGTAGCACTCGTGCTGCCTGAGCTGAAGGGCAAGCTGAACGGCTTCGCGATGCGTGTGCCAACTCCGAACGTATCCGTCGTGGATCTGGTGGCGGAACTGAAGAAAGACGTCACTGTAGATGAAGTGAACCAAGCGCTGAAGGATGCAGCGAATGGCAAGCTGAAAGGCATCCTGGGCTATTCCGAAGAGCCACTCGTATCCTCGGACTACAACGGCAACCCGGCATCCTCGACCATCGATGCTCTGTCCACAATGGTACTCGAAGGAAACATGGTGAAAGTCGTTTCCTGGTACGATAATGAATGGGGTTATTCCAATCGTGTCGTAGACTTGTGTCATTATGTTGCACAGCGTGGCTTGTAAAAAGTAAAATAGACTTGTTGTGGAAAAAAAGGGAGAGCAATCTCCCTTTTCCCATATGCGTTTTACGAAGAATAAGCCACTGATTTGGGAGGATCGTTCATGAATAAGAAATCTATCCGCGATGTTGAGCTGGCGGGAAAACGCGTTTTCTGCCGAGTTGACTTCAACGTGCCCATGCAAGACGGTGTCATTACGGATGATACACGCATCCGTGCTGCCGTGCCTACGATCCGCTTTATGGTGGATGCAGGAGCCAAAGTCATCCTGGCCAGCCACTTCGGTCGTCCAAAAGGCCAAGTCGTGGAGGAAATGCGCCTGACACCGGTAGCCGCCCATCTGTCCGGACTGCTCGGCAGGGAAGTGACCAAGCTGGACGATTCTGTAGGAGCGGAAGTGAAGGCAGCCGTCGAACGGATGGAACAGGGGGATGTCCTTCTTTTGGAAAACGTGCGCTTTCATGCCGGAGAAGAGAAAAATGATCCTGAGCTGGCGAAAAGCTTTGCCGAGCTGGCTGATCTGTTCGTCAACGATGCGTTTGGTACAGCCCATCGTGCTCACGCCTCCACCGCAGGCATTGCTCAGTACATACCTGCAGTAGCTGGCCTCCTGATGGAAAAGGAAATTCGCTTCATGGGTGGAGCACTCTCCAATTCGGAGCGGCCATTCACCGCAATTGTAGGCGGCGCGAAGGTGAAGGATAAAATCGCTGTGATTGAAAATCTGTTAACGAAAGTAGATAACCTGATCATCGGTGGGGGAATGGCCAATACGTTCCTGAAGGCTCAGGGCTATGCTATCGGTTCTTCGCTGTGTGAGGATGATAAGCTGGAGCTGGCTCGCACCTTGATGGAGCAGGCCAAGGAACGCGGCGTACAGCTTCTGATGCCGATTGATGTGGTGATTGCGGATCGATTTGCTGCTGACGCGCAAAAACAGACTGTCTCTATCGATGCGATTCCGGACGGCTGGATGGCGCTCGATATCGGTCCTAAAACAGTAGCAGCGTACCATCGTGTGATCGTTGACTCTAAAACGGTCGTGTGGAATGGCCCTATGGGCGTTTTTGAAATGGATGCTTTTGCACAGGGTACCATCGGTGTAGCCGTCGCGATGAAGGAGTGTTCCGGCACCACCATCATCGGTGGCGGAGATTCAGTAGCTGCGGTCGAAAAGGCTGGAGTTGCCGAGCAGATGACCCATATCTCTACTGGCGGTGGAGCTTCGCTGGAATTCATGGAGGGCAAGGAGCTGCCAGGTGTAGCGGTACTTACAGACAACCAATAGGGAGGAAATAGATTGAGAACGCCAATTATTGCGGGAAACTGGAAGATGTTCAAGACGATTGCCGAAGCCAAGCAATTTGCCCAGGAAGTGAAGGCGGGGAGTGCGAAAGCAGGTGTGCAAAAGGTTGTTTGTGCGCCATTCACGGCTCTGCCAGCTTTGACTGAAGCGCTGCAAGGAAGTGATCTGGCTGTAGGGGCGCAGAATATGCACTTTGAGGAACAGGGCGCATTTACCGGTGAAATCAGTCCATCCATGCTCAAGGAGATCGGCGTCCAGTACGTTATCATCGGTCATTCCGAGCGTCGTCAGTACTTCAACGAAACGGATGAGACGGTCAATAAAAAAGTGCTGGCTGCGTTGAAGCACGGTCTCGTTCCGATCATCTGCGTGGGTGAGAGCTTGGAGCAGCGTGAAGCAGGAGAAACATCCCGTGTCGTGCGGACGCAGACAGAGGCAGCTCTGGCGGGTCTGGAAGCGGGTCAAGTAGCGGATGTCATCATTGCATACGAACCGATTTGGGCGATTGGCACAGGCAAGTCTTCCAGCGCACAAGAGGCGAATGAGACCATCTCAGTGATTCGTCAGGTAGTTGCGGAGGCCTACGGACAAGAGGATGCGGCAAACGTGCGAATCCAATACGGCGGCAGCGTCAAGCCGGAGAATATCGGCAGCTACATGTCGCAGTCAGATATCGATGGAGCACTGGTCGGGGGAGCCAGTCTGGATGCGGCAAGCTACCTTCAACTCGTAAATGGATCACTGCAAGAATAGGGAGGGAAAGACAGATGGCACATCGGCCCAAGCCGGTTGCACTGCTGATCTTGGACGGTTTTGCCCTACGCGATGAAACGTATGGCAATGCAGTCGCACAGGCAAACAAACCACAATTCGATCGTTATTGGAATCACTATCCGCATGCGACCCTGGAAGCGAGTGGATTGGCTGTTGGTCTGCCGGAAGGACAAATGGGGAATTCTGAGGTAGGCCACCTGAACATTGGTGCTGGACGTGTCGTGTATCAGGATTTGACGAGGATTACAAAATCGATCCATGAAGGCGATTTTTACGATAATGAGACCTTGGTAGCGGCGTTTGATCACGCTCGCAAGCACGGGACGCAGGTTCACTTGTTCGGATTGCTGTCGGACGGCGGAGTTCACAGCCATATCAAGCATTTGTATGCGATCCTGGAGCTGGCAAAGCGCAAAGACTTTGACCGAGTGTACATCCACGCTTTCCTGGATGGACGGGATGTTTCGCCGGACAGCGCAGTGGATTATATCGAACAGCTGCAGGCGAAGATTGCGGAAATCGGAGTCGGCAAAATCGCGACCGTACAAGGACGTTACTATGCGATGGACCGTGACAAACGCTGGGAGCGTGTCGAGAAGGCGTACCGCGTGATGGCGTACGGCGATGGTCCAGCCTATACGGACCCGCTCAAAGCCGTGAAAGAGTCGTACGAAAAATCAATCATGGACGAGTTCGTGATGCCGACAGTAATCGTCGACGAGCAGGGCAAGCCTGTCTCCACGATCCAGAACCAGGATGCCATTATCTTTTTCAACTTCCGCCCTGACCGGGCCATTCAAACCTCGCAGGCCTTTACGAACGATGATTTTCGCGGCTTTGACCGCGGCGAGAACCGTCCGCGCGACTTGCATTTTGTCTGCCTGACTCACTTTTCGGAAACCGTGGACGGCTATGTCGCTTACAAGCCATCCAATCTGGATAACACACTGGGGGAAGTGCTTTCCCAGAACGGGCTGAAGCAGCTTCGCATCGCAGAAACGGAAAAATACCCGCACGTGACTTTCTTCTTCAGCGGGGGACGTGAACAGGAGTTTCCGGGAGAGACACGCATCTTGATCCCGTCTCCAAAGGTAGCGACCTATGATCTGAAGCCGGAGATGAGTGCGCCAGAGCTGACGGATGCGGTCGTGAAGGAGATCGAGGCAGAGAATTTCGATGCGATCATCCTGAACTTCGCCAACTGCGACATGGTGGGCCATTCCGGTATGATGGAACCGACGATCAAGGCCGTCGAGACGGTCGATGCGTGCCTGGGAAGAGTGGTGGACGCGATTCTCGCCAAGGGTGGCGTAGCGGTCATCACAGCGGATCACGGGAATGCCGATCTGATGCTGGACGAGGCAGGTCGTCCGATCACCTCCCACAGTACCTATCCGGTGCCTGTGATTGTGACCAAGGACGGGGTAGAGCTGCGCAAGGATGGAAAACTGGCGGATCTTTCGCCGACCCTGCTCGATTTACTAGGTGTTGAACAACCTGTCGAGATGACAGGAAAATCCTTACTTGCAAAATAGTCCTCCGTACCACAAACTGTATAAGGATAGCTTGGTTTTGGAGCATTTTTCTAAAAAGGAGATGGATGAGAGATGGCAATGATTACAGACATTTATGCACGCGAGATCATGGATTCCCGTGGAAACCCGACTGTGGAAGTAGAGGTTTACTTGGAAGACGGTACGATGGGTCGTGCAGCGGTACCATCCGGCGCGTCCACTGGTGCCTATGAGGCTGTTGAGCTGCGTGACGGCGACAAATCCCGTTACCTGGGCAAAGGTGTACTGAAAGCAGTAGAAAACGTAAACGAAATCATCGCACCTGAACTGATCGGCATGGACGCTTTGGATCAGGTAGGCGTAGATATGGCCATGCTGCAGCTGGACGGAACTGACAACAAAGGCAAACTGGGTGCCAATGCGATTCTGGGTGTTTCGATGGCAGTAGCTCGCGCGGCAGCAGATTCCCTCGGCGTGTCCCTGTACAACTACCTGGGTGGCTTCAATGCAAAAACGCTGCCAGTGCCCATGATGAATATCCTGAATGGTGGTAAGCACGCTGACAACACCGTGGACATCCAGGAATTCATGGTTATGCCGGTAGGTGCAGAATCCTTCAAGGAAGCGCTGCGCACAGGTGCAGAAATTTTCCACTCACTGAAAAAAGTACTTTCCGATAAAGGCCTGAGCACCGCTGTAGGTGACGAAGGTGGCTTTGCGCCAAACCTGAAGTCCAACGAAGAAGCGATCACCACGATCCTCGATGCGATCAAGGCTGCTGGCTACGAGCCAGGCAAAGACGTTTTCCTCGCACTCGACGTGGCTGCTACCGAAATGTTCAAGGATGGCAAATACCACTTCGAAGGCGAAGGTGTTGTGAAAACAACCGAAGAAATGATCGCTTTCTATGAAGATCTGGTCAGCAAATACCCGATCATCTCCATCGAAGACGGCTTGTCCGAGGACGACTGGGATGGCTGGAAATCGCTCACTGACAAACTGGGCAGCAAAGTACAGCTCGTGGGTGACGATCTGTTCGTAACCAATACCGAGCGTCTGTCTCGCGGTATCGAAAGCGATACAGGCAACTCCATTCTCGTCAAAGTGAACCAGATCGGTACGTTGACCGAGACCTTCGAAGCGATTGAAATGGCCAAGCTGGCTGGCTACACAGCGGTAATCTCCCACCGTTCCGGTGAGACAGAAGACTCCACGATCGCGGATATCGCGGTAGCTACCAATGCTGGTCAAATCAAAACAGGTGCGCCATCCCGTACGGATCGCGTAGCGAAGTACAACCAGCTGCTTCGTATTGAGGATGAGCTGGGCGATACGGCTCGCTTTGGTGGACGCGCGGCGTTCTACAACCTGAAGAAGTAAGAATGTAAGATAGGAAAAGGACTGTATTCTCGCAGCTGATGCGGGGTACAGTCCTTATTTAAATTATTGACAACATCCCCCAACAAGTATGAGGCCGGCTGGATGTTCTGGGCTTCAGCTGCCGTTTTTGCTTCCCTAAAAATTCTTCCAAGTAAAATCAATACTGAGATGTCCGATAGGTCGTTCCGTTGGTGTGACCTTTTCCTTGGTCGCCAGCTCAGGCTTGCGGAAACAGACGAGATCTTTGTGATAACCAAAATTCCGGCAGATTTCGGGCCGAACCGAATGGATGCCGCATTGATCTTTATGTAGATCGTAGAACATACAGGTTCCAAAAAATCTTGGCTGGTTCTCTAACGCTTCGCGAATCTTGCGTGGCATGGATTTGATTTTTTTATGTATGCGTTTATATTCTTTTTCGGTGATGGGAACAGGACCACAGCATAAGCCTTTGCAACCTTGGCAAGGCAAAGTTTCCATCTCTTTTACACCCTTTCTATCTATTCTCGAAGAACAGCATCAGCAAGAATATTATGAAAGGTTAAATTGTGTTTGTAAATAATAAAATATTTTATCATAACATAAATATTTAATTTTGTAAATAGTTATTTTGCAAAAAATCAAAAAAAGGCTTGATTCCACCGCCAGATCGGAGTGGATACAAGCCTATTCCTAATTTCGTGAAAGAGAGGTCTAAGCCAATACGACTTCCTTCTCGTTTTGCTTGGCCATCGCAGCAGTCAGGCGGCTCTTGCTGTACGGGATGCACATGGGGGTACCGTACAGGGGATCGAGTGTAATCTCACAATCCATCTGGAAAACGGTGCGAACCAAATCCTGCGTCATGACATCCTCTGGCGCTCCTTCGGCTACGACCGTCTGGTTGTTGACGGCAATGATATGGTGCGCATAGCGGCATGCCAGATTGAGATCGTGCAAAACCATGACAATGGTGCGCTGCTCGGTTTCATTCAGCTCGAACAGCAGATCGAGAATTTCAATCTGATGCGACATATCGAGATAAGTCGTTGGTTCGTCCAAAAGTATGGTTTCGGTTCCTTGTGCCAGGGTCATGGCAATCCAGGCACGTTGCCGCTGTCCACCGGAGAGGGAGTCGACGGGACGGTTGGCCAGGCTGGTGAGCTGCGTTGCTTCGAGAGCACGAGTCACCATTTTTTCATCTTCCTCCGACCATTGCTGCAGCCAGCTTTGGTACGGATAACGTCCTTGCTTGACCAGCTGCAAGACAGAGAGACCTTCTGGCGCTGTAGGTCCTTGCGGCAGGATAGCGAGTCGCTTGGCGACCTCTTTGGTCGAGCGCTTGGCGATTGCTTCTCCGTCCAGCAGGATGGCTCCTCCCTTTGGTTTCAACAAGCGAGCAAGGGAGCGCAGCAAAGTGGATTTACCGCAGCCGTTGCTGCCGATGAAAACCGTAATTTTTCCACGAGGAATGTTTAAATCCAGACCTTCAATAATATTGCGCTCTCCATACGACAAGGTTAGCTGACGGGTTTCCAATGCGTGCATGATCCATCCGACCCCTTTCACTTAGTGATTGCGATTTTTGTACAGCAGGTAAATAAAGAATGGCGCTCCTACAGCAGAAGTAAAGACGCCAACCGGAACATCGAGCGGAGAAAAAGCCATACGGGCAATCAAATCCGCGATGAGCACGATAAGCGATCCGATCAAGGCAGAGAGCGGCAAAGCGCCGCCAAAGGATGGCCCGATCAGCTGCTTGGCGATGTGTGGAGCCAGGAGGGCAACGAAGCTGATGTCGCCCCCGACAGATACGGCAGTTCCGACCAAGGCAGCGCAGATCATCAGAAGCATGAAGCGGTCGAGCTGCAACCTGCTGCCGACTCCAGTAGCGATCTCATCGCCAAGCTGCTGGATGTTTACCCTTCGTGCCAGGATCGCTGCGGTGGCGATGAGAAGCATCGTCCAGGGCAGGATCATCTGCACGTCACTCCAGGATACACCGTAAATGCTGCCTGTCAGCCAAAGCAGCGCCTTGTTTTGAAGCAAAAATGGACTGAACATGATCAGCAGCGTCACGATGGCACCCGCAGCGATTTTGATACCGACGCCGATCATGACCAGACGAAGGGGAGTCACCCCTTGCCTCCAGGCGAGTGCGTACAGAAGCAAGGTGGTCAGCATAGCGCCGAGAAAGGCGATAGGCGGCAGCCAGTGGATACTGGCGGTCTCGAACAACAGCAGAAAACCGACAGCTCCTACAGAAGCGCCGCCGGAGACGCCCAGAATATCAGGCGAAGCGAGCGGATTGCGAATCACACCTTGCATGATCGCCCCTGCGGAAGCCAGTGCGGCTCCTACCAGAATGGCAATGATGATGCGTGGCATCCGGAATTGCTCGACAATCAGCACGTGCTGCTCCGATCCGATTCCGAGGAGGACCTTCACCACATCGAGAGGAGGGATTTTCATCTCTCCCATGCCGAGGCTGATGATCGCTACCGCAACGGTCAGGATGAGGGCAATCAGGGTGATCCACAATACCCTTTTATGTAACTGATACGATGAAAAACGCTTGCCGACGCGAAGAGGCAGGTAGTCCTTCACTTTTCATCCAGCCCCTTTCGTGCCACGTAGATAAAGAACGGGATGCCAATCAGGGCAGTCATGACGCCAATCGGCACTTCCGCTGGCATGGCGACAAAGCGGGCGGCAATATCTGCGATCAACAACAGTATGGAGCCGAACAAGCCGCTGTAAAGCAGAACCCAGCGCGTGTCAATTCCGACAAAGAATCGAGCCAGATGTGGTGTCACGAGTCCGACAAACCCAATCGGTCCCGCGACGGCGACGGAAGAGCCCGCGAGAAGCACGAGCACCAGCCCCGTCATGATCTTGACCAGCAACGTCCGCTGACCTAAGCCTTTAGCTACATCATCCCCCATGAGCAGCGTCTGGATGGGACGCGCCAATAGAAAGGCGGCGATCCAGGCGACCAGCATATAAGGAAACACAGCTTCAAGGTACTCCAGCTTTCTTCCGCCGACCGAGCCAGCCAGCCAGAAGAGTACTTCATCAGCTGCTTTTTCATTCAATACCATCATGCCGTGCCGGATGGATGCGGACAATGCAGTAATGGCAGCGCCGGCCAGAATCAGTTTGACAGGGGATAGACCGTCACGCCCCAAGGAACCGAGAACGTAGACGATGATACCAGCGACCGCGGAACCGAGGAAAGCGATCCAGGTAAACTGGGTCAAGGAGCTGATTCCCACGAATGTGACCGCAAACACAACGAACAGAGAAGCGCCGGCATTGAGTCCAAACAGCTCGACATCGGCTACAGGATTGCGGGTCAGAGATTGGAGCAACGTACCTGCCAAGCCGAGACAAAACCCTACGGCGAGTGCATTCAGAACACGTGGGACACGTACTTCCTTGATGACAATATGTTCATTGGAGCCGTTGAACTGCGTGTAGGCATCGATCGCCGTCTGCCAGCTGGTGTTGATGACACCAAAAACAAGGCTGGCGTAGCAAAGGTACACAAGCAGAAGCAAACAAAGCACGACTCCCAGAGTCTTGCGCGTGTTACTGGACAACAACGGATACATAACAGCTACATCCTTATGATTTAGGTAATTTTACGGATAAAATACAGTGACAAAATCATTGTAGATGGTAATCTAGGCGAGTGTCAATGATGTTGATAGTCATTATCAGTTTCTGATTGACTTATTAGACTGAAAGTTGTAGGATGTGTATGTAATTGAGTATCATTCTCACTTTTTCAAAGGGTCTGAAAGGGGTCTTTTCACTATGTTATCTCGTACATATCGCACAGCAGGGGGCAAAGCATTCGCAGCATTCCTGGTGGCACTCGTCATGCTGGTCACAGGCTGCGGCGGAGGGCAAACCAGCGAGCAGAAGCCTGCTGAATCTCAAAGCGCCGAACAAGCTCCTGCTAATAACGCTGCGCCAGCTCCTGCTGCTGATCAATCCTATACCATCAAGCATGCGATGGGTGAAACAACCATCAAAGGTACGCCTGAACGTGTTGTGATGCTGACTACTCAAGGTGTTGAAACCTTGCTCGCTCTTGGTGTAAAACCTGTAGGTGCTGTTGGTTCCTTCACAGATCCAACGACCTTCTACGATTTTGTCAAACCTCAACTGGAAGGGGTTCAGGTAGTAGGGTCCGAATCCCAGCCAAACCTGGAAGCGATCGCTGCTCTGAAGCCTGACCTGATTCTGGGTATGAAATTCCGTCAAGAAAAAGTGTATCAGCAGCTGTCTGCCATCGCGCCGACCGTATTCGTAGAAGAGCCGCGCGGTGACTGGAAGGCCAACTTCACTCTGTTTGCTGAAGCGGTAAACAAGAAGGCTGAAGGGGAAAAAGTCATCGAAGAATGGAACAAGAAAGTCGCTGCATTCAAGGAAAAAGCTGGAGACAAGCTGAGCACAGAGGTTTCTGTTGTCCGGTTTATGCCGGGTCGCGTGCGCATTTACTACAACGATACTTTCTTGGGCGCGATTATGAAGGATCTGGGACTTTCCCGTCCGGCAGCACAAAACAAAGAAGAGTTTGCTGCTGAAGTAACCAAAGAGCGCATCCCTGAAATGGATGGCGACATCATGGTGTACTTCACGTATGAAACAGGAAATGGCGAGGGCTCCAAGCTGGAGCAAGAATGGACTAACGAATCGCTCTGGAAAAACCTGAACGTCGTGAAAAACAACAAGGCCTTCAAGGTTGACGATACAATCTGGAATACATCCGGCGGTGTCATTGCAGCCAACAAGGTTGTCGATGAGCTGGAAGGATACATTCTCGGAAAATAAGCGAAACACAAAAAAGCACTTGGCTTGAATGCCGAGTGCTTTTTTGTGTACTGGAGAGTTTAGCTTCGAATTTGTTTACCGTAATAGACGTGCCAGTGTAGATGCTTCGAGTCCTGATAATGACCCAGGTTGGTCAAAATACGACTGGCTCCGTATTGGGCGACGAGCTGGGCTGCCACTTTTTTGACGACTTCCAGAAGCTCGATCAGAAGATCATGATCGCTTTCCTCTAGAGTGAGGAGAGACGAGATATGTTTTTTGGGAATGACGACAATATGAACCTCGTAAAAAGGACGGGTATGGAAGTAAGCTAGGACTCGATCTGTTTCATAGACCTTTTCTACAGCAGTTTTACCACTAAGTACCTCATCGCAATAAAAGTCTTCGGACATCCAAAAAATCTCCTCTCAAACATATGAAGGTTCTATTACTCCGCATCCTGACGCAGCATCGAGTCGTTGGTAAACCAGAGCCGATAACTCAGCAAGCTGATCATGACGGCGGAGATGGCTGCTGCGGAGGAGAAGGTCAGCATGGTCAGAATCTGATAGCGAACGGCATCGATCGGACTGGCTCCGGCGATGATCATCCCCGTCATCATCCCTGGCAGCTGCACGAGTCCGATTGTTTTCATCGTATCAAAGGTAGGGATCATGCTGGCTTTGACAGCGCGTCTCAGTGTACCCTGTATGGCTTGGCGACTGGAGGCACCGAGTGCGAGCAAGGCTTCGATTTCTCCACGGGCTGTCTCTGTCTCGCGATTCATTTGACTGATATAAAGTCCGCATACAATCATAGAAGTCCCAATGACCATGCCGCTCATCGGAATCAGGTACTGCGGAGTAGGGGTGACAAGCCCGACAGCGACCATTGATCCGATTGTCGCCACTGCGGTCAAGCCAAAGGAGAGCAGAATTCGCCAGAAGATTCCCTTTAGTTGAGCACCACGGCGAGAAGCATTCCAGGAAGCAACAGTGACCATCATGATTACAAAAAGCGCGACGAATAGGTAGCTGTCGGAATGAAAAATAAATTGTAAAACGTAGCCGATGGCCAAAAGCTGGACGGTACAACGAACTGTGCCGATTACTATCTCTTTGCCCATGCCGAGCTTTTGCCAAGTCGAGAGGAAGAGAGCGATTAGGACAAAGGCGAACGCAAACCACATCGAAATATCGCTCATCTGACTCTCTCCGCTGCTTCGGCAACGACAGGATGAGTGCTTAGAAACATTTTCGCTTCATCGGATTCAGGAGAATCAAAAAACGTCTGACTGTCTGTATCTTCCAATAATTGACCGTTTGCCATAAACCAGACGCGCTGGCTGGTCGTACGTGCCTCTTCCTGGTCGTGTGTGACCCAGAGGATAGTTGTACCCATCCGTCCGTGCAAATCACGTAGAAGGCCTTCTGTAGCTTGTTTGCTGACAGCATCCAGAGAGGAGGTCACTTCATCCAAAAGAAGGATAGCAGGCCGCAGGAGCAGAGTGCGGATCAGGGCAAGCCTCTGCTTTTCCCCACCTGACAGCTGCTGTGCCGGCTTTTCCCAATCGAGATGATCCAGCCCGATCTGTTCCATCCACTGTCGGGCCTGTTTGACGTCAAATATGCGCTGATGCAGGTTGCTCGCAGCCTGCAAATTCTCTGTTACACTGCCTGGCAGCATCATGGGCTGTTGGGCTACGTAGCTGACGGTCATACGCCATGCCTCTGGCGTCCATTGGCTGCAATCCTTGTTGTCCAGAACCATTATGCCGCAGCTTGGCAGGGTTAATCGCCCTAGTATGCGCAGCAAGGTGCTCTTTCCTTGGCCTGATTTGCCCAAAATGCTGATGATAGTGGGTTCAGTAATAGTTGCTTGGAGATCGCGGAATAGCCAGGGACCATCGGGAGGTTGAATCTGCTTGCCCAGACCCTCGAGCAGAAGAGTGGATGTCATGTTCTGTGATGCCTCCTTGTAAACATGGAAAACACCGAAGAGGACGAGTCTCCGGTGTTTATCCATACGGGCTATCTATGTACTTACTTATGTTCAGACAGCCATTGCGCAACTGCTTGAATTTCCGGTTGCTTTTTCAGCAATCCTGGTGGCATACCGCCTTTACCTTCTTTGATGATTTTGGCGATATCCTCAGCGCTGTGTGTTGCCCCTACAGTAGTCAAAGCTGGTGCTGCGATACCTTCCAGGTTTTGACCGTGACAGGATGCGCAGTTTTGTTTAAATACAGCGGCTGCATCAATATTGGCAGTTGGTGCTCCGCCACCTTGCGCTTCCTCCCCGTGACTTGGTGGGAAAAAGATCGATCCTACGAGTGCAATGAGAAATACAAGAAACAAGATACCGAACGAAGTGAAAAAGGCCTTCGCGGAATCAATTACGTCGTTTTGATTCATGTCTTTTTTGTTGGACCCAGCCATCTGACAAAGACCTCCCAAGGCAAGTATAAAGGTTCACATGCAATTTTACGGCAAAATCTTGACAGTTGCAAGGAACCTAAGAAAAGGACAAAGAAAGTACACAATTTCCATATTATACAGCTGGAAAACGGAAATTTTTGTTAAGGGATTTGACAATTTACCCGAAAATCGTTAAAATGAATGACAGTCATTCATGTTTGTAAAGGTGGGCAGCGGCATGGCTAGTAGATCTGATGACAAATATCAGAAGCTTTTAGTAGCGGCGATCGATGTCATAGCTGAAAAAGGACTCGATCAGACGTCTATTTCAGATATTGTCAAAAAAGCCGGGGTTGCACAGGGAACCTTCTATTTATATTTCTCATCTAAAAAGGCTTTAATACCCGCAATTGCTGACAACTTGTTTGGGATGACGTTAGAGCGTATCAAGGAGAAGGCGGAATCGAAAGAAAAGCTATGGGATGTCTTGGAGATTGTGATCGATGAAACCTTCAAGATCACAGAAGAGCACAAGGACGTGATTGTCCTTTGCTATTCCGGGCTTGCTATCGATCATTCTCTGGAGAAATGGGAAGCGATCTACCAGCCGTATTATCAATGGCTTGAGAATCTATTGAATCAAGCCGTGCAAGCAAACGAAATCGTGGCGGATCTGCATGTAAAATGGACAGCCAAGACCTTGATCAACATGATTGAGAATGCGGCTGAGCGCTACTACATCGGCTTGGAGCAAGACGATTCGCTGGAAGCATTCAAGCACGAGCTCCTGATTTTCCTGGAACGAGCGTTATTCAAAGCCTAAAAAAGTGATTGGAGAGTATCCAATGCTTTTTTTATACACACAAAATGACTGACATTCATTCATTAACAAAAGGAGGCAGAACATGATGAGTTGGTTCTTAGTTATTGCAGCAGGTCTGCTCGAAGTGGTCTGGGCATCGAGCCTGAAAACGGCCTCGACCCCTTTGCAGTGGATGGGAGTCGTCCTCTTGATTGCATTCAGTTTTATCATGCTGATCAAGGCTTATAAGCAAATTCCGGTAGCGATTGCTTATGCTGTCTTTGTCGGGATCGGGACAATAGGTACGTATATCGTCGGAGTCGTGATGGGCGATCCGTATTCGCTGACGCAAGCGGTTGCCCTGTTCGGCGTCTTGCTCGGTACTGTAGGCTTGAAGGTTTTTACCAAGACTGATGAAAAAGAGACGAAAGGAGAGCGGGCGTAATGGCGTGGATGTTATTGGTATTAGCAGGCCTGGAGGTGTGCAGGGATCGGGTCGGTGGGAATTACCGTGTTGGGGTTTGTTTGGTTTAAGGAAAAGCTGAGTAAAGGGCAAGTAATTTCCCTGTCTATTTTGATCGTAAGTGTTATTGCACTGCGTATGACCAGCTGATGCAACAGAAATGATATATTATGGAAGGGAAAGCTTGTTGCTGATCCTATCTAAATATGGTAAAGTGTTTTTATTGGTTTTGTACCGTCTTGGAAATCCGTTTTGAGGTGAAATGAGATGGCATTGGCTGCGAAAATCATACTTGTGATCGCAAGTATTGGATTAATTATCGTCGTATTGTTGCAATCCGGAAAAAGTGCTGGCCTGTCGGGAGCGATTGGCGGCGGTGCTGAGCAATTGATGGGCAAACAAAAAGCCCGTGGAATTGACGCGCTTTTAGGGAAGTTAACCGTTGTGTTTGCGGTTTTATTCATGGTCTTTACGATCGTGCTCGGTTATTTCTTGAAAACAGGAGCGTAATAGGCGAACGACTCAAAGGCAGCAAGTGCGACTTGCTGTCTTTTTCGCTATTGGGATTGCGTCTCGTCTGAGCGGTGAATACTACATACTACATGATAACGAAAAGAGCAAGGATGCAAGTCCGTGCACAATAGGAGGTTTGTGAATGAAAGATCAGGATATCCTGGCGTTCATGCGGGAGCAAGCGTACCACCCGATGACCGTGAGGGAGCTGGAGGAAGCGTTTGGTTTGGAAGACGCTGATGCCTTCAAGGAGTTAGTCAAAACGTTGAATGGGCTGGAGGCGAGCGGGGAAGTGGTTCGTACCCGGGCCAATCGCTACGGAGTACCGGAGAAAATGAATCTGGTGCGTGGCCGATTGCAGAGCCATCCCAAAGGCTTTGGCTTTGTAATCCAGGAAACGCCTGGCATGGATGATGTCTACGTACACGCCAACGATATGAACGGCGCGCTGCACGGAGATACCGTGCTTGTCAGGGTCGAGAAAGAAGCGGGCGGAAATCGTTTGGAAGGACGCATCATCCGCGTCGTGGAGCGGGGTATTACGGAAGTAGTGGGGACGTTCAAGGACGAGACCTACTACGCGTTTGTAGTCCCGGATGAAAAGCGACTGGGCAAGGACATCTTCATCCCGAAAGAAGCGTACAACGGTGCGGTGGACGGGCACAAGGTCGTGGCCAAGATCGTCCGTTATCCAGAAGGGCGTGTCAATCCGGAGGGTGAAGTTGTCGAGATACTGGGTCATAAAAACGATCCGGGCGTAGACATTTTGTCCATCATCCGCAAATTTGGCCTGCCAGAATCTTTCCCTGAGGACGTATTGGCAGAAGCCGAAGCGGCACCGGACCAGATCTCAGAAGAAGAGATTCAGGGCCGTCGCGATTTGCGTGAGCGCATGATGGTGACGATCGACGGGGCAGATGCGAAGGACCTGGACGATGCGGTATCGCTGGAAAAGCTGCCGAACGGCAATGTCCGTCTCGGCGTGCATATCGCAGATGTGAGCTATTACGTCCGAGAGAAATCTCCGCTGGATCAGGAAGCATTTCGTCGCGGGACCAGCGTCTATCTGGTGGATCGCGTCATCCCGATGCTGCCTCATCGTTTGTCTAATGGGATATGCAGTCTCAACCCGCAGGTAGACCGTCTGACGATCTCCTGCGACATGGAGATGGATCATGAAGCCAAGGTCGTGAAGTACGACATCTTTTTGAGCGTCATTCAAACGAATGAGCGGATGACCTATGCGGATGTCCGCAGCATTTTGCAGGATAAAGACGAATCGTTGATCGAGAAATATAGCGAGCTGGTTCCGATGTTCCAGGAGATGGAGCAATTGGCACTCAAGCTGCGCAAAAAACGGATGCAGCGCGGAGCGATTGACTTCGATTTTCGTGAGGCCAAAATTTATGTAAATGAAGAAGGGACACCGACTGACATTGGATTTCGGACGCGTTCCATTGCAGAGCAGATCATCGAGGAGTTCATGCTGGCAGCGAACGAGACCGTCGCGGAGCACTTCCATTGGATGAAGCAGCCTTTCATGTACCGGATTCACGAAGACCCTAACGCAGAAAAGCTGATGGCGTTCACGGAATTCATCACGAATTTCGGCTACTCCATTCGTGGAAAAGGAAACTCGGTGCATCCGAGAGCCCTGCAGCAGCTTTTGGAAGAGGTCAAGGGCACTCCGGAAGAGATCATCATCAGCACCGTGATGCTGCGCTCGATGAAGCAAGCGCGCTATGACGCGGAAAGCCTGGGGCACTATGGCCTGTCGACGGATTTTTACACGCACTTCACGTCGCCCATTCGCCGTTATCCAGACCTTATCGTGCATCGTCGGATTCGCGAATGGATCGAGCGGGGCGAGCAGCTGTCAGAGAAGCGAATGGCCTACTGGCAGGAAAATATGCCGCTGATCGCCGAGCATGCGTCTCAACGGGAGCGTCTGGCTGTCGATGCGGAGCGGGAGACCGACGACCTGAAGAAAGCCGAGTTCATGCTGGAGCGGGTCGGCGAGGAATTCGAAGGCGTCATTTCTGGCGTGACTTCATTTGGAATTTTTGTGGAGCTGCCGAATACCATCGAAGGTTTGGTTCACGTCAGCTTCCTGACCGACGACTACTATCATTACCATGAGAGAATGTACGCGCTGGTCGGTGAACGGACAGGGAAGCAGTTCCGCATCGGGGATGTAGTCCAGGTGCGGGTAGCCAATGTCAATGTGGACGAGAGAACAATCGATTTTGAAATCGTCGGCATGACCAAGCAGGCGGGCTTCCGCGGAAGTCGCGAGCGGACGCCAAAAGTCATCGATGGGCGTGGAAACGAGCGAAGAGGCGGGACTAGGTCCAAGCAAGACGGTTCACGTCCGTCCCGGGATAAAGACAAGACGCATCCGGCTGCAATCCGACAAAAGTACAAAGAGCGCCGTGCTGCAAATGGAGCGTCTGGGAAAAAATCATCTCGTCGAACAGGCTCTGCAGGTGTACCAGGAAGTGAGGACGTTGTAGCGATGAAGAACGGAGAAGGGACGGATACACCAGCCGCGAGTCAAAAAGGCTTCTGGGAGGATCTGGTTCACTCCAAGAAAAAGAAACGAAAAAACGTCGCCAGTCAGGCAAAGAGAAAACGTCGTTAAACAGTTGTTTAGCTGGCCATTCTGGGTGAAAACAGCGGGAATGGCCGGGTAAATCCCTTGCCACAACGTTAAAAATTTGCTAAACTAACTGATACCAATGCGGAACATGCACAAGCGAGGTGATCTCCATGTCAAAAGATAAAGCCGGCACCAAGACGATTGCTCAAAACCGAAAAGCCCGCCACGATTATCACATCGAGCAAGTATTTGAGGCAGGCATCGCCCTGACCGGTACGGAGATCAAAGCAGTGCGTGCAGCCCGCGTGCAGCTCAAAGACAGCTTCGCCCGCGTGCAAGATGGTGAATTGCTCCTGTACAACGTGCATATCAGCCCGTACGAGCAGGGCAATCGTTACAACCACGAGCCAGAGCGCACACGCAAGCTCCTGATGAAACGTCTGGAAATCCTCAAGCTCAATGGCTTGATCCGGGAGAGAGGCTACTCGCTCGTCCCGCTCAGCATCTACCTCAAGGGTGGATGGGCCAAAGTAGAGCTGGCGCTAGTCAAAGGGAAGAAGAACTACGACAAGCGCGAGGATCTCAAGAAAAAGGACGCAGCACGGGAAGTGGAGCGTGCTTTGCGGGAGCGGCAGAAGGTGTAGTTTGGTGCAGAATCGCCTAGTTGGATCGTGCTGGCAGGACTGGCAGGAATCCACGTTGAGAAATGCATGACTTTTGTGCTATAGTGAAAGAGCAGTAAACACTGTTAACAACACACAACACAGTCTAGGTGTGGAACGGTAGGTTACCTCTCTTCGCCTAGACTTTTTTATCCCATCCTGGGGGCGTTCTGGATTCGACGAGGATGGTAGAGCATGAGAAGCGAGCCGGGGGGCTGCGGACCTCGTCAACAACGCGGAACGCCATTAACTGGCAACAAACAACTTTCTCTCGCTGCTTAATAACCAGTGAGGCGCTACCACTCCATCGCCCATGTGGCGTGACTAGCGCTCAACTTTAGTGGGATACGCCAGAGGCTTCCGCCTGGAGCCGAAGGAAGAAGATGAATCAGGCTAGGTGCTGGGTCAGCGCGTCACTCCGCGAATCCATCACCGAAATCTAAATGAGTGACTGCGCTCGGAGATGCTCATGTGTCGCTGTTTTCGGACGGGGGTTCGAATCCCCCCGCCTCCACCAAATACATAAAAAGTGAAGCCACCTGATGTGTGACTTAAACCATATTTTTGCCGCATCGGCAAGGTTATGCTTTAAAAAACTTTAGGCAAATATATGCTTTAAAGTTTTTTATTTATATTCGGGCATGGTTGGATTGCCTTTAACAAGGTGTTCATAATGATTGTAAATACTCTTGGCGAGCGAGTTAAAATGGTTAGGAAAAGGAATAAATTGACTCAAGTTGATTTTGCTAAAATTCTTGGTATATCTCAATCGAATTTAAGTGAGATTGAATCAGGAAAATCAAAACCATCTATTGATGTTCTGATTTCATTGATAACTCAGTTCGAAATAGATTTGCAGTGGCTTTTATTAAGCGAAGTGACATCTTGTAAAACTGAAATAGCAAAAGACGAAATGGAATTAATTCGTTCTTATAGAAAGTTACAGGATATTGCTAAAGAAGAAGTTTTAGATTTTGTAAATTTAAAATTAGCTCGATATAGAAGGAAATAACACTCAAAGACTCGTCGAATTAGCTTTTTATACAAAAAATAGGGGGATGACAGAAAAAATCTGTCATCCCCCTATTTTTTGTTAAAGAGTTTACGTTGTTGACCAAATCAAATCAACCCTTTAAGATTAAAGGGATAACCATCTTTTTGTTTTATTGGTAAGTATGAGATGTGGGGCATCTCAATATTTACTAGTCTCATGTGATACTCAACCAACATTATTCTACAAGTTCATTTTGTAGAATACAAGAACTTTTTTCATAAACACTACGCAAGAACTACATAATTCGAAAAAATTCAATAGTTGAATCGTAGGATACATGGGACTAGGGATGGTTACATATATCAATTCTTGCGAGGTGTATGGTTAATGAACACGCTAGTAAATTTTGCAACTGTTGGACTTCAGATGGAGGACTTGTTACAACGCATATGCAGTACGCTTCAAATCACTAGAACACAATACGATGCAATCGAAACATCTTATGGGTCTGTATCTAAGTGGCTCAGTGGCGATGAAGACTTATTGAAAGATGTTGATGTTGTCATCTATCCACAAGGATCATTGCGTATTGGTACTACGGTAAAGCCACTGTCGAAACAAGAGTATGATTTGGATCTTGTGTGCGAATTAAAGCTAGACTGGAGTAAAACCGATGCTATGGAAGTGTTTGATGCAATTAAAAAGCGGATGCTCCAAAATGAAACATACGCACAGATGTTAGAAGTGAAAAAACGATGCGTTCGGTTGAATTACGCTGGGAATTATCATTTAGATATACTTCCTGCATGTCCAACCAATCTTGTTAGCGACGATTGTTGTATAAAAGTTCCCGACCGATCCGTAGAGGGATGGAAGGACAGTAACCCAAAAGGTTATGCTGAATGGTTCGACAAAGTTGCAAATGACTATATACCGTTGCAACAGTATGAGTTGTTTGAGAAGAGAGCAGAAATTCAACCACTTCCGGATGTAGAAGCAGTTGAATTAAAGCCCCCACTCAAAAGAGCTGTTCAACTCATAAAGCGGTATAGAGATGTTTATTTCGAAAATAATCCGGAATTTGCTCCGATCAGCATAGTTCTGACCACACTGGCAGCTCAAACATACAACAAACAAGGTTCTGTTGCCGAAACTATTCAAGGGGTTCTCGATGGGATATCTGTTTTACTTTCTAAGGCTCAACAACAGAATAAACGACTGAAGGTTGCGAATCCAATGAATCCACTTGAAGATTTAAGCGAGCGTTGGGATAACGATGCAATGGCGTACAAGCATTTCGTGAAATTTGTTTATGATTTTCAACGTGAGTGGAACCAAATCATAGATCTCCGTGGTATTCAGTATGTTTCGACAGCCCTCATAGGTATGTTCAAAGGTCATCTACCAGTTGAAGAAGAACTTCGTAAGCAAGCTAATTTCATGAGAGTACTCCGGGAGAATAATAAATTAGGAGTGACATCCTCTGGAATCCTTACAACTAGCATGCTCTCCAATACTATTCCTGTAAAGGGACACAACTTCTATGGATCAGTTTAAACGCAAGATGTATTTGAATGGTCCAAATAAGTGGTTGATTCGTGTCAAGGTTCCAACCTTGGCCGAACAGTCACATTCTCTTCTAGAAGCCTATCCGCAATTTACAGTGGTTCATTCAAATCTGAATGAAATCATTTGGCAGGGCTCCCTTCAGCCAACAGAGTTATCTCTGTCCTATACCGTGAAAATTTTGTATAGGCGTAATGATAAACAGAAATTGAAAGTATGGGTAATCTCGCCAGCACTAAAGGTAAGAGAAGGAGAGTCTAAAATTCCTCATATGTATGAGCAGGACAGGCTTTGTTTGTATTATCCCCAGGCAAGGGAATGGACGCCTAGAAAATGGATCCACAAGACTATAGTCCCCTGGATTTGCGAATGGCTTTATTATTACGAGATTTGGCATGTTACCGGTGAATGGTTAGGTGGAGGTATTCACGGAGAGGCAGATCCGGAAAGTGAGGATAAAGAGGATGTATAAAATCCTGTCTATAGATGGTGGGGGAATAAAAGGGGTTTTTCCTGTATCATTTCTGGCAACGATAGAGGAAGACTTGGAAGGGAAATCGATTGTAGAGTACTTTGATCTTATTGTAGGAACATCAACCGGTGGATTAATTGCACTTGCACTAAGTTTAGGATTTAGGGCATCAGAAATTTTAAAGTTCTATGAGGAATTCGGTCCCCAAATTTTTGAGCGTCGTGGTTTGTTGTCCCAATTATCAAAAGCTAAGTATGCACAAGAACCCTTGAAGAAAGCACTGCAGGAATTGTTTCAAGATAAAGTGATTGGTGATTGTAAAACGAGATTAATCATTCCTTCTGTTAACCTTAATACAGGGGAAGTGTATATGTACAAAACTGCCCATCATGAGCGATTCAGAAGCGATTATAAAAAGCCCATCATTGAGGCAGCATTAGCAACTTCTGCGGCACCTACGTACTTTCCGGTTCAATTTGATTCAGCAGGCGCAGCCCTCGTGGATGGTGGAATATGTGCAAATAACCCAGCAGGTTTAGCAGCTGTAGAGGCAGTGAGTGTACTTGGATGGCCAGTTGGAAATGTTCAATTATTATCGATAGGTTGTACTATGGAACCAATTTTAGTAGATTCAGATAGATCTGCTGGAGATATGGGGGCAGCTCAATGGGGAATGAATCTGTTGCACTTAACTATGGCTGCTCAATCTTCTCTTTCCTACGGAACAGCTCAGTTGTTATTGGGACATCAGAATGTACATCGAATTTGTCCAGTGGTTGGAAATGGGAAATTTAGCCTGGATGGAGTTGATAAAATTCCAGAGTTGAAGGGGATCGGAAGTGTTGAAGGAAGAAAAGCCAAATCTCTCTTCTGGGATATTTTCCTGAAAAGGGAAGCTGAGCTATTTCTACCGATTTATCAACTAGTGTAAGTTTCTTGATTTAATAGGTAGGGACTATGATTTGGTTCCTTTTGGGTTTAAAGGATGGTTATCTGATTTCAAGTGACCATCTTTTTCTTATTCAGCCTCCATAATTCCTACATATTGTCCTTCTATACTTACAGCACAAGAAGAGACAGACATTCGATAAGGGAGGGCAGATTCTTACGGTATTGTCGTTGAATTAGCTGTATGATTATCCCTCGGGGTTGTTAGGTATTTAGCGAGGGACACTATCTATCGGGAGCATTGTGACCATGTTCATGATAAGCGTATACTTTCTCAAACGTAAGAAGGAAAGATGATTGCAATTGAACGACTGAGAGGTGCTTAGGTTGTCCAATATTCTGATCGTAGATGATGAGCGACAAATCCTTGAAATACTGTCTTCGTATTTAAAAAAGGAAGGATACCATGTCAGTACAGCTGAAGATGGTACACAGGCACTGGAATATGCTTCGACGTATCCTATTGACCTCATGATCCTCGATTTGATGTTGCCAGACATGACTGGAGAGGATGTGTGCAGGGAGATCCGGAAAACTTCACGAGTGCCAATCTTGATGTTGACGGCGAAAAGTGGGGAGGCCGACAGAATCACTGGTTTGGAGATAGGAGCAGATGACTATATTATTAAACCATTTAGCCCACGTGAGCTCGTCGCAAGAGTTAGAGCAATACTGAGAAGAGCAGGGGAGTACCAGGTATTGAGCGATCTCATCCGCATTGGCGAAATAGAGATTTCCCTTCGTGAGCGTAGCGTTACCAAGAAGGGTATTGCTCTAGAATTGACATCCAATGAATTTCGCTTACTTACCACTTTGGTTCGTCACCCAGGTCGAACGTGGACACGTGAAGAATTAGTGGAGGAAGTACTCGGAATGGACTTCATAGGCAGTGATCGAACGATCGACACGCATATCAAGAATTTACGTCAAAAGATCGAAGATGATCCAAAACAACCGGAATACATTAAGACTGTATATGGATTGGGTTATCGCTTTGACAATCCCACGAGGAATGGGAGATAACTTATGAGGCGCATATGGATGAGGCTTGCACTGACCTTCATGGCCGTTAGCGCCAGTGGCATTTTGATATCCACGGTTTTGTCCATTAAAGAAATGGATTATCATTTTTCAATGTATCTGAATGAGGTCAATCAACAGCACGAACAGGATCTGCTGGACATCCTTGAGAACGAGTATCAAACAGGACTAGGATGGGACGATCAAACATATCTAAAACTGAAAGCCGCTTCTTCCGTATTAGGTTTGCAGTTTTCCCTGTTTGACCAGGAGCATAGGCTCATTCGAACGTTTGGAAAAGCTGTGAACCCTGAAGATACAAGTAGCGTGAACATGATTCCTATAAAAGAACGGGATCATACAATCGGGTATATCGGCATTCAATATGACAACTCGTACGCCATGTCGTTGGAGGAACACTTCCGGATGGCTCATACGAATGCTATGCAGTGGACCATGCTCGCTTTGCTACTCCTCGTCTGTATCGCCAGTATTTTCATTGCAAAACGTCTTGCTAAACCGATCGTAGATATGAGTGACGCTTCGCGAGCTGTTTCAAGAGGAGATTTATCTATCAGAGTGGATCTGCCCCAAGGGGAAGACGAATTGTCCGTTCTCGTGCATTCATTTAATAATCTCGTTCAAAGCCTACAAAAGCAGGAGGAACTGAGGAAACGGCTTACGTCTGATATTGCACACGAGCTACGTACACCATTAAACACATTGCTTGCCCAGACTGAAGGAATGTTGGATGGCATTTGGGAAGCTACTCCAGAACACCTAGAGGCAACTCGTTCCGAAGTGTTGCGGCTCATCCGCATCGTAAGCGATTTAGACCAAGTTATCCAGGTAGAATCCGGAGCACTAAACATCTCTCAAAATGAGATCAATCTAACCAATGTAGTAGGTGGAATTGTGGAATCGATGACAGCAGCCTTTCAGCTACAAGGAATTCAAGTGAAAAGTTACTTGAAATCCACTGCATGGATTATGGGGGACCAACAAAGAATTGCTCAAGCGATCTCCAACCTGCTTACAAACGCTTTGAAGCACACACCACCAGGGGGTGAAGTGAACGTCACCCTCGAACAAAAGAAGAGGATCGTCGAGGTCAAGGTCGTAGATAACGGAACGGGAATTTCACCCGAAGATTTACCCTTTGTTTTTGAACGGTTTTATCGGGGAGATCGCTCACGAAATCGGGAAAAGGGAGGAACCGGTCTCGGTTTGACCATTGTGAAGGGGATCGTGGAAGCTCACCAGGGAAACGTCGCCATTACAAGTGAAGTGGGCAAGGGTACCATTGTGACACTTACATTTCCGGCGATAAGGAACCCAGCATAAACAAGGGAACGTATGTAGCTTTGATTTTGTTGCAAGGTCCAGATGGTAACGGTCGTATCGTTACCATCTTTTTTTACGCTTTTTGCTTTTTTAAAGCTATTGATTATATCGTTATTATATGATGCTATCATCATTCCATAAGGAAAATAGGAGATTTTGTTTCACTGGATCCCAAAAGAACTGAAAAAAGTTGGCGATCAGTAGGTAAAATGGGGGCAGGGGGTACTTGCTCTCTTTGTTCACTTCATAAACTGAAATGGCTTCGTTATATTCATTTTTAATAAAGCGATGCTATCTCTCAACAGCTTATTTAATCGAACCAACAGGAAGTCATAAGTAATTTTATCCCACAAAAACTGTTCTGAATGTTGTAACATAGAATTATGAATAGGTAATCGAAAGGATTGTAAAACGATGGAGCAGGATTGGTTTCTGCAATCTTTTTATTCTTTAATTCAAGAAAAAATTCAAGAAAATCCGAATATTGACCTCGACGATAAAAAAATTCAAGCATTAATGAGCAAAGTAATTGAGAATACACTGCCAGAATCAGCAGCATTGTTGTTAGGTTCACTGAAGGAAAAATCTATGGAAATGCTGGAGGAACATAGATTAGAGAGAATTGAGTTTGAGGCACGGCTTCAAAGAAGATGGTCAAAGCCTATAAATTTGCTTGAAACATTAATTGTTATTTCAAGTGAGAGTGGTGAAACATGTTATAAAGCATGTATCGACAAAGCAATTGAAGAAAACTGCACCGTATTTGAGGTGCTTGTAAAAATTCATGCACGGGCATGTCAAATATCTTATGAAATTTTATGTTTATTAAAGGGAGGATTTGCTGATGGAGCAATCTCCAGATGGCGGACTCTCCACGAACTATCCGTACTAGCTGCCTTTATAAGTCAAAATAGTAATGAAGTTGCGAAAATGTATCTGGAATATGAGTATATTGAAAGTTATTATGAAATGCTAGAGTATATTCGTTACGCACCCATATTAGGATTTGAAGAGTTAACAAAGGAAGAAATTGAGAAGTTAACTGAATCAAGAAACGATCTAGTTTCCAAGTATGGTCCTGAGTATGATAAGCCATTCGGCTGGACGATGAGTGTCCTCCCTAAAAAGGAGAGGAATTTCAAAGGAATTGAAGAGAATATTAAATTGGATCATTTGAGACCGTTCTACAAACTCACATGTAATTATATACATTTAGGGCCAAAAGCTAGTTCTTATTCATTAGGAGTAATGCAAGAGAGTAAGTTACTATTAGCCGGAGCATCAAATTATGGACTTGCTGATCCGGGGCAAAATACGAGTCTATCTCTGAGTCAAATCACTACTTGTTTATTGACTGTGTATCCTTCTTATGAACGATTGATGGTAGGTAAAGTAATGTCGCTACTCGTTGATGAAATTTGTCATGCATTTGTAGATGTTCAAAAAAACATTGAGTACGAAGAGTTTGGAGTAGAATACGAAGATTGAATGTTTGTATGAAAGTCGAACTGTAAATCGCTGGTGACACACGCCGATCGAATTGAGACCAACTGGCATCATTTATTGAATAACAAATCAAAACAGTTGCGGCAGTCTAAGACTTCATTTTCAAGGTCTTATACCGCAGCTTTTTCATAAAATTAGTCAATATTAATCAACACAAAAAGGATAGGAAAACTCGCTCCTATCCTTACTTCTTTTTTTATTCTGGCTTGTTATTGACAGTTGGATCGATTGTAAAATCGGGTTTGAAACCATCGTATTTCACTTCGGACATCATCCCTTGAGAAGCATGCCCCAGATCGTGGCAGTGGAACATCCAGTTCCCAGGATTATCTGCTTTAAAAGCAACGACATATTCTTCGCCAGGTAAAAGATTTAATGTGTCTTTTAGCAATGGGGACCCAGAGATCGGTTTTCCGTCTTTACTGAGTACCTGGAAAAAGTGACCGTGCAAATGCATCGGATGAATGTCCTCTTTGGAGTTATTCACCATTCTTACCTTTACCAAATCCCCTTCTTTTACATTGAGGGGAGGGACGTCAGGGTATGTTTTACCATTGATAGTAAATGTCATTCCATTGCCCATTACAGTATTGAGATCCATCGTATATTCAACGTCGTACTGACCTTCAAGCGAGAAGGTACTTTTCGCTGCTTCGCCATACTTTGTGATGTCAATCAGAGGGAAATCTCCTGCCACGGGTTTGACTGAAGCATTCTCTGACCCTTCATAGACAATCGGGATTTTCAGTGATTTTGCACCGGGAAATGCACTATGTTCTTCAAGTAGCCATTTACCTGGATTATTTGCGACAAACTCAATATCATACCGCTCACCTGGAGCAATATTGAGCAACTGGTCTTTGATCAAAGGTGGGTTGTTAATCGGTTGCCCGTCCGTCGAAACGATTTTAAATTCATGACCCGGCAAGTACATTTTATGGGAGAGATATCCCGCATTAACCAGTCTGATTCTCACTTTTTCTCCCTCTTTCACTTGAAGAGGTTGAATGGCGGATCCAGTCTTGCCATTCGCGGAAAAGATGGTGTACATCAACGGCATCATTTCAGCATCGCTCATGTTGCTCATGTCCATGCCAGTACTGGAATCGCCGTGATTCATACTGCTCATGTCCATACCGGTACCAGAATTGCCATGTTTCATGTTGCTCATGTCCATACCAGAACCAGAATTACCATGATTCATGTTACTCATGTCCATATTGCCTTGATCAGAGTGACTATTACTGTCGCTTGTCTTCGCACCTCCACCACCATGCATCTCGGCCATGCTGTCGTCTTCCATCCACTCATCCAACACAAGAGTGAAGTCTTTATCAACAACTTCGGCGTCTTTAGGCTCAACAATGATCGTTCCATACAAGCCTTTATCGACCTGATTGACACCATCCTGGTGGGAGTGGTACCAGTAAGTACCCGGTACATCTACCTTGAATTCATACGTAAAGCTCTCTTTCGGTTTTACAGCATTTTGGGTTACACCGGGGATTCCGTCCATATTATTGGGGACTGGTAACCCATGCCAATGTATGGTTACCGGATCCGGCAACTCATTATTCAACACTACTTTCAGCGTCTCACCTTGCTTGATTCGTAATTGCGGTCCTGGCACGGTTCCGTTATATGTCCAAGCGGTTTTCATGGTATTATCATCAAGCATAAGCATGCTTTCTTTGGCTGTTAGGGTAAAGGAATTGCCGGTAAGAACTTCAAATTTTGGATCGGCTGAGGCAGTCATTTTTGTAGGCTCTGTCGTTTCTGCCGCACTCGTAGATCCCATTTTCGACATGTCATGTCCTGCCATATCGTTTTGAGCACTATTTGAACATGCAGACAAAACAAGTGCGCCCGTTAGCACAACAGGTAGTGCGATCCACTTTTTTGTCCTTATTTTACGAATCATACTGAAACCTCCTTTTGAATTCTAGGTGAAGAATATCATACGATTGTGAAGAAAAGATGGAGATACACGAACAATGGGAGAACCCAAGCTTTTTGGTCCAGGAGATGCTTTGCGAAGTAGGAATTCTCTTCTGAGGAAGCCCAGGTGGGTATATATATAAACTTGGGGGAGGTGTTCAGGTTGTTTAGTGGAAATACGGTTGATACAACAAGAATTTGGGGCGAAGATATATTATCGGTGATGACAAATGCGTTTCAAATGATATACCCTGGTTATCCAACTACAATGGTTCACTGGAGACCCAATGCGATTACAGTAGCTCCGGCTTCGCAATTCCAATATGCTTTTACCGCTTCGTCCCTCGTTCATGACCCGAACAAAGCACCGATGATGTTGGTTTCAGATCAGCTAAATGAGGAAGTAAAAAATGAAATGCTCCGATTGTCCCCGATAGGTAACCAGCTTCCAGCACAAGTCTTATTAATTGGTCCAGTAAACTCAGATGTACAACGTGAGATTCAAGCATTAGGGTTGTCTACCTATCGAATCGGAAATCAGGATCCGTATCAGACTTCATTGGAGGTTTCGCAATTTCGATTGCTGCATCCGTCGGCTGCCCAACAAGGCAGAGAAAACGTGTTTCTTCTTTCAGGCGAAACATTCGCCGAAACGATGTTTGTTCCAAATTATTCCATGCATCAGGGAATCCCTGTTCTACTAACAGAGAAAAACAATGTACCGGCGCCCATTCAACATTTCTTCTCGATGCACCCCGATCTGAATGTGTATATTGTCGGCACTTTTGAAACCGTCTCGCAACATGTGGAAGCATCCTTGCATCGTTATACAAGGGGTAAAGTTGTTCGGTTAACAGGAGCATCGCCATATGATTTATCCGTACGTTTCTCTCGATTTTTTGACGAAGAAACCCAATTGGGCTGGAATCGGAATCAAAAAAACGGAAATGCATTTTCTTTCGTAAATCATAAGGATTGGCGACATGCGATCATCTCTGGACTCTTCTCACATCTTGGAAAACACGCGCCACTTTTATTGACACAAAGAGACAGCTTACCAAGAGATGTAAAAGAATATCTTCGCTTTTTACGTCCTGAAAGGAAAAAGCCACCTCAGCCACCATTCATGCACGGGTTCGTTTTCGGTGATTTTCATTCCATTGATTATCGAACGCAGATTGAGATTGAAGAGAGCATCATTTTTCCTACGATGTAACACTTGTTCTTCAAAAGCGCCTAAAAAGGTGCTTTTTTCGTGATCAGAAGAACTAACGTATTGGAGGTCCTCAACATGGACACAGGAACTCCTTATTATCAACATATTTTCTTCACAACTACCGATTAGAATGGAACAGAATCTGGTTACGTTCGAGAGGAGAATTACATGGGACTCACACTGGTTGGGATTGCGTTGCTAACGCTCATCCTTTTTGCATGGTTAATTGTCACCAAGAGGCAAATGGAGCAACTGAAGAATGTGAAAGCACAGGAAGATCGGGAAAAACGGGTGAAGCTATCCGTTACCGCCAAGTATTTGAAATGGAGTGTAGCCACTTCCATCTTGCTAGTGTCTATAATCGGGGTAATCACCTTGATGAGTGGCGATAGCGAAGAGTCCATGGATCTGATGCATGCGCATGGACTGGGTTATTCTCCAGATGGCAAAGAAATGATCATACCAGCCCATGATGGTCTACGAATCTATGAAGATGGAAGTTGGATGGCGGCAGAAGGGCCAAAGCATGACTATATGGGCTTTGCCCCATCAAGTGATGGATTCTACAGCAGTGGACATCCGGCACCAGGTTCTGCCTTAAAAAATCCACTTGGGATTGTGAAAAGTACAGATGGAGGAAAAACCATACAAACACTCGTCCTGGACGGACAAACCGACTTTCATCTCTTGGCAGTTGGATACTCATCCCACGTGATATATGCAATGAATCCTCAAGCCAATTCGATAATGGACGAGCCTGGACTTTATTTTTCGACAGATGACGCAAAGACATGGACGAAAAGTCAAAGTAACGGCATTCGGGAAGAACCAATCTCTTTGGCTGTTCATCCATCGAAAGACGCTATTGTAGCTCTTGGAACACCTACCGGAGTGTATCTTTCCAAGGATAATGGCAACCATTTTGAGAAAGTGGTTACAAATGGACAAGCTACGGCACTGCTCTTTAATGAGGAAGGCGATTTGTTCATGGGAGGGTACCAAAACAACGCCAATTTACAAAAGATGAACGTGGAAAATAGGAAGGCTGAAAAACTCCCCATTCCTACACTAACAGAAGACGCCATTGCTTATATTGCGCAAAACCCCTCAAACAAGAATGAACTGTCATTTGTGACTTTTAAGAAAGACGTCTATATATCCGATAACCAAGGCTTGGACTGGAAAAGGATTGCTGAGCAAGGAAAGGTAATAACAGATGGTGAGTGACGTTAGCCATAAATAGATACAGTCATAGAAATAACACACAAATGAATATCATGTATCTAGTTTGTTGTGGGGTAAAGAAGGGGAAACCATCATTCTTCATCGATGAATGAGACCGTAGAATGAAAAAGGGAAAGGCAACCGCCTTTCCCTTTTGATTAAGACGCCATATTGTGGCAGTGCTCAGCACACTCACGGCATACTTTTGCACATTCTTGGCAATGCGGATCTTTGTACATAGCACAATGAGTTGCGCATGCATCGCAGATCGTTGCACAGATTCCACACAATTGTTTCGCGTAGTGGCTATTACGTGCCATGAACTGAGTAGACAGGGCACAAATATCAATACAATCCCGTAGATGTTGGATACACTTCGTCCGATTCTGTACATCCGGTTCCTGGAGGCAAGCTGTCAGGCATTGTTCGCAGGATTGCAGACATTTCATACAGGCATCAATGCATTGTTGGTACATGTTCGAAACTGCAACAGGCATGTTTAAAATCCTCCCTCATCGTTATTCAGTAGTAGTATGATAACCGAGCAAAGAATTATTCTTCTTATATTTCCATTAGCAAGCCTGCGTTTGATTTTCTCACGTAAGTGTTAGGCAGTATATTATCTATTCGGGGGGAGAAGAGGCACAAATGGAATGGTTTTCGTACTTATCCCACTTAGGATCATGGTTATCTTCACCATTTTCTAATTTGTACTATAGTATGGGTGAACAAGCTCCGATTATTGGCGCGCTCCTGCTTGGCGTGATTGGTGCTTTTGCTCCCTGTCAGCTCTCCGCTAATGTTGCTGCCTTCACCGTATTTGGACGAAAAACTCTTGGAAAAGGAACTTTTGGGATCAGCCTATTCATGTTTATTTTAGGAAAAGTGGTTGTCTATTCCGCTTTTGGCGGGATCGTCTTCCTGTTTGGGAAAGAGCTATCTTCAGACGCCATTCCACTCTTTCAATGGGCAAGAAAATTATTGGCACCTTTGTTTATTCTAATCGGATTGTATATGATCGGATGGGTCCGGTTACCTTCCTGTTTCTGCTACTTCATAATGTCTCAAAGTTGGTGGTTTCAAGTGTCCAAAATTTGATGTTATGACCGACCATTTCAAGTAAACCAGTCAAGGCCGCGAAGCGTTTATTTAGCCTTGACTGGTGAATCCATCCTCCCACGCTTGATTGCTGCCAGCAAACCGTTGCTGGCCCGCCACGCGGCGAGCGATGGGGTGCAGGGGACGGAGTTCCCTGCGTTTCCCCTTTAGGGGACGGAAGGGGAAGTAGATCGGCTTCTGCCTTGCGGCAAGTCGGCCGTCAATGTCCTATTCAATGTGCGAAATGGCCAATTTAGCTCAGCAGCCCCTTTGTAAGCGGTTAAAGACGAATTTTCGGACAAAATCAGTCATCAATTGTTTGATCGGTTGGGCACTCAATATAGGCATCGGACACATTTACTGTCTAATTTCGGACAACATGCTCCGTCTTACATTGGACATTATGTATTGGTATTAACACCTTCCATACAAGCGCCCCTTTCATTGACAAAGAAAATGAACCAGTTTGCAGGACGTTTCGATGGAGGAACGCAATCTTTTTTAATGGGTTTTACATTCTCATTAGGTTTTTGTCCTACCATGTTCTGGGTCTTCTTTGGACTTGCGGTGCCATTAATGCTCTCAAGCTCGATCGGAATATTCGTTCCCATTATTTTTGCAATAGGTACGGCAATACCGTTATTTGTGGTTTTGTTGATTCTTTCATTTGTCGGTGACCGGGCAAGGATGATGAACAAGACGAAACGAATCGGAACCGGTATTCAAAAGTTGGCTGGAACCATCATTATTTTCCTTGGAATTTCGGATTTCTTGATTTTTTGGTAAAGGGACCGACATTCATCACTGGAAATAGGGTACATAGGTATTGTATAATGAACGAAAAGGAGTTGATACTTTTTGAATACGGAAATCGTACAACTTGATAAAAATATAAGTGACGTAGAGCATACATGTTGTTCCCATGGAGAAACAGAGCGTAAAAGTCATCATTCCGATCAAGTCAAAAACAATATGATTCTTCGCTTGAATCGAATTGAAGGTCAAGTTCGAGGCATTAAGGGTATGATTGAAAAGGATACGTACTGTGATGATGTGCTGAATCAGATTGCATCAGTTCAATCCGCCCTTAACGGTGTGGGAAAACTGCTACTGGAACATCACATGAAAAGCTGTGTGATGGAACGAATCCAGGAAGGCGACACGGAAGTGTTAAAAGAACTTATGACAAGTATCACGAAACTGATGAAATAGCAGCTGCATGCTGCTTCCTTTTAAACCTTTAATATAGGGTACAGGGGTATAGTAAAAAGTTGTTGACAGCGCATACACAGGGGGGGTATATTGAAGTTGTAAATCATACTGGAAATGCACCCCAATCTAACAAACGCCTACCTGAGAAACATTTTGGGGGATTATATGGGGAGGACAAATTCGACTTAAAAAGACCATGACAGAGTATGAAATCTTTTATAGGTACCATCATTAAAAAACCTAAAGGAGCGATTGGTATGAAAAAGGTTACTTTACATGTTGAAGGAATGAGCTGTCAGCATTGTGTAAATTCCATTGAAGGTGCTCTAAAACTGATCGGAGTTGAAGGAAAAGTAGATCTTACTACCAACACCGTAGAAGTGTCATTTGATGAAGAAAAAATCAAGATGGATGCAATCAAAGAAGCCATTGAGGAGCAAGGTTACGAGGTTGTGTAACGGCTTACGATAAAAAAGGAGGAATACTTGGTATGGAAGCTGCTACGTCCCAAGGGAATAAACAAGTTAACTTGCCGATCACCGGCATGACTTGTGCTGCATGTGCCATTCGAATCGAAAAAGGTTTGAATAAACTGGAAGGTGTCTCGAATGCGAATGTGAATTTCGCCATGGAAAAAGCAAGTGTTGTGTTTGATCCAGCGAAAGTTGATGTGACACGCCTTGAAGAGAGCATAAAGAAATTAGGGTATGGTACGGTAAAAGAAGTAATCGATTTCCAATTGGAAGGTATGACCTGTGCCGCGTGTGCCAACCGAATTGAAAAAGGATTAAATAAGCTTCCGGGTGTTACGAAGGCAACCGTAAACTTTGCTATGGAGACTGCTCATGTCGAGTACTCTCCTGGCGAAGTATCAGTAACCGATATGCAAAATAAAGTAAATCAACTCGGTTATAAAGCCATCTTGAAGAACGAGAAGGAAGCGACCCAAGATCACCGTGGTAAAGAAATCCAGAATCAAAAACGCAAATTGCTCTTGTCAGCTATCCTCTCTTTGCCACTATTATGGAGCATGGTAGGTCACTTTTCCTTCACTTCCTGGATCTATTCGCCAGAAATTTTTATGAACCCATGGTTTCAGCTTATTCTGGCTACACCGGTCCAATTCTACGTTGGTAGACAGTTCTATGTGGGTGCTTACAAAGCCTTACGCAATGGTAGTGCAAATATGGACGTATTGATTGCATTGGGTACGTCTGCAGCCTATTTTTACAGCGTATATCAGACGATAGCTTGGTCTGTAGGCAATGGAGAATCACACCACGCGCCAGCTCTTTATTTCGAAACAAGTGCTGTCCTAATCACCCTTGTAATTATGGGTAAACTGTTCGAGGCTCTTGCCAAAGGAAGATCATCAGAAGCCATTAAATCCTTAATGGGATTGCGAGCAAAGACCGCAATCGTCGTACGTGAAGGTCAAGAGATCTCTATTCCAGTGGATGAAGTAATCGTTGGCGATCTTGTCCTTGTTCGGCCAGGAGATAAAGTACCTGTTGATGGAGAAGTAGTGGAAGGAATATCGACTGTAGACGAATCCATGCTTACAGGTGAGAGCATTCCCGTAGAGAAGAAGCCCGGTGATGCCGTGATTGGTGCCACCGTTAACAAAAATGGAGTACTTCGAGTCAAAGCAACAAAAGTGGGTAAGGAAACGGCTCTTGCCCAGATTATCAAAGTTGTAGAAGAAGCTCAGGGATCCAAAGCACCAATACAAAGAATCGCTGACGTCATCTCGGGGATTTTTGTTCCAATCGTTGTCGGTATCGCCATCGTAGCTTTTCTTGTTTGGTACTTCTACGTAACCCCTGGCAATTTTGCCGGAGCTCTGGAAATCGCGATCGCGATTTTGGTGATCGCCTGCCCATGCGCTCTTGGCTTGGCAACTCCTACTTCCATTATGGCTGGATCTGGACGTTCTGCCGAATTAGGAATCCTATTTAAGGGCGGAGAACATTTAGAACAAACACATAAAATTGATACAATCATTCTCGATAAGACAGGGACTGTCACAAAAGGAAAGCCGGAACTAACGGATGTCATCACAGACGGAGATGAGACGGAATTCCTGAGGGTTGTGGGAGCAGCCGAGAAAAATTCGGAACATCCTCTGGCAGAAGCTATTGTAATCGGAATTCAAGAAAAAGCCATCTCATTGCCGCAAACAGAATCATTTGAGGCAATCCCAGGCTATGGCATTCAAGCTATGGTGGAAGGCAAAGAAGTACTGATCGGAACAAGACGCTTAATGGAGAAATTCGGGGTGGATGCCAAGGCAGCCTATGAGTCCATGTCACGTCTTGAAGAATCAGGAAAAACGGCTATGCTGGTCGCGATCAACAATCAGTACTCCGGTATCGTTGCTGTTGCAGATACGATCAAAGAATCGTCAAAGGATGCCGTTAAACGTCTGAAGGAAATGGGTATCCAGGTAATCATGATTACAGGGGACAATCAACGTACTGCAAAGGCTATTGCAGAACAAGTTGGCATTGATCATGTCCTTGCAGAAGTTTTGCCGGAAGGAAAAGCACAGGAAGTAAAAACATTGCAAGCGCAAGGCAAAAAAGTAGCTATGGTTGGGGACGGCATCAATGATGCTCCTGCCCTTGCAACAGCTGACATTGGTATGGCGATTGGGACAGGAACAGACATTGCGATGGAAGCAGCAGATGTCACACTCATGCGCGGAGAGTTGTCCAGCATCCCTGATGCGATCTATATGAGCCGAAAAACCATGCGTAATATTAAGCAGAATCTATTTTGGGCACTTGCCTATAACTCGCTCGGAATTCCTATCGCTGCAATTGGTTTACTCGCGCCTTGGGTGGCCGGGGCAGCAATGGCATTAAGTTCGGTATCTGTTGTGCTTAATGCTCTTCGATTACAGCGTGTAAAAATACGGTGATCTGTAGAAAAATGAATCACGAAAAATGGCCATGAAAATGAGGAGAGGAGAAATCGAGTTATGGGTGAGAAAGCGAAAATTGCCGTTACCCCTGCCATACAAGTAGGAGGAAGTCTTTTTACACCGGAGCAACTTGCTACAATGGCAAAGATAGTTGGAGAAGATGCCGTAATTGAGATGACGCCCTTTAAGCAACTCTATCTAGAAATTCCACTTGAACGACGTGAAGTTATTGTGGAAGAACTGCAGCGTTCTGGTCTAGAGGTGTACCCTGCGGGCTTCGTCACAAAGAGTTTGATTGTTTGCAACTTTTGTAAAGGTGCCGAAGAAGCCGGTCTTGAGACCGCTAAAGGAATAAATAAGGCGATTGCTGGCATTGAAACACCCACACCAGTCAAAGTAGGGTATGCAGGCTGTGCACTTGGCACTAGTGAACCATTGTTAAAGGACATTGGCGTTGTTAAAATGCGCGATTCGTTTGACATCTATGTTGGAGGAGAAGCCAAGGGTCTCAAAGCCAGTCTTGCGAAACTTCTTGTATCTGGGTTATCTGAAGCACAATTAGTTCCTGTCATTACAAATGTCATTGACTTCTATAAGAGAAATGCGAAAGGGAAAGAAGTATTCAGCAAGTTCATTGAGCGAATTACCTTAGACCAATTAAAAAAGATTGCTCTGGGGTAGAGATTGTCTCCAAGCATAACAGCAAACCGTTTTTGAAGTACAGGAATGACAGTTTTAGATGGTTAAAGCATTCTGGATAAAATACTCCAGTTAGGTATCATAATAAAACCAACAACAACGGAAATGGAGGAATGTTATGTGTGTTAGAAAACTGTTCATGATATTGAGTGTAGTTTCCATTATCACATTAACTGCATGTGGAAATAATGCGAAACAAGGCAACCAACCTAGCCAAAATCAAGAAAATGCCAATCCGGGTACAGATCATGCAGGAATGAATCATGGGGATATGAATCATTCTGGTTCAGCTGAAGTCCCAGAAGGACTCAAAGCTGCAACCAATCCGACTTATAAAGTTGGCAGCCAAGCAATCATCAAAGATGCCCATATGGAAGGGATGAAAGGGGCTACTGCTACCATCGTTGGGGCATATGACACAACAGTCTACACCATTTCCTATACACCCACAACAGGTGGACCAAGAGTCACCAACCATAAATGGATTATCCATGAAGAAATTGCGGATCATGGAACAGAACCGCTTAAACCGGGAACTGAAGTGACCGTAGAAGCAGATCACATGAAAGGGATGAAAGGCGCTACTGCTACCATCGATACTGCCGAACAAACAACAGTTTATATGGTTGATTTCGTCCCGACCACTGGCGGAGAAGAGGTAAAAAATCATAAATGGGTCACAGAAAGTGAACTTTCTCCAAAATAACATTCGTATCAATCACATGTTTAACCAGTCTAATATTGACTGGTTTCTTTTTTTGATCAAGAGAAATAGTATGGGCATTTCATTCATTGATCCAAGGTTTTAGCCGCCCAGATGGTTGTTAAATCAGTAAGAACATCCATCGCTTCTTTCAAGAAACGCGCTTCACTTCAGGAGATTGAATAGTAAAATTACTTTTCAATCTGAACAACTCCTTTGGAAACAATATCGAGTCCAGCTCAAAACCGATGATGAGTTGAAGTGGTGGGTTTATGAGTTGGCTATGAAACATCACCCAGATTATCACAAATGAAATATTTAATATTTAAAATTCAATATAACTTGGTGCCAATCTGGGAAGAATGCTTAACAACTAGGGATACAGGAAGGGGAAATTAACCATGACAATAGACAAATCAGCAATGGAGACATATCATAATTTTGAAATTTGGAATGATTTAGTGTGCAGTAAAAATGATATATCTCAGCTTTTCTCATTGAAGCCAATTGGTATCGGATCTCCAATGGTTGAAAGCCTCTCGGGGTATATTTCAAGGTTAGCGGTGGAACATCGAATCACAACAGGAAAATTATTTACGGAAGTAATGGTACCGTATTTAGATAAACACTATTTAAATGAGATATCCAAAAGAGGTGGAAACGGTTTTTTTGACACCGCTCATATGATGAATGGGACCTCGAAGGCGGCAGTTGAGTTTTCTAATATGCTAAATGAATTAACGGGTAACTCTCACCTCCATAATCTGACCTTTCATAGGTTTGCAAATACTATCTCGCAACGCGGGTTGTTGAAAACAAAGAAGTCTTGGTGCCCAGCTTGTTATAAAGAAATGTTCTTGTCAAATTCGATCGTTTATGAGCCCTTACTTTGGCTTATTCAATCAGTTACCATTTGCAGAACTCATCGATTAAAGCTACGAAGCGTTTGCACAAATTGTTTTAAAACAGCTTTAATTTTGGAACGCCGAAGTCGTCCCGGATTTTGCTGCCACTGCAGTATCAGGTTAGGCGATGAAAAAATAACTGCTGTTGATACTATTGATTTTGAGAGTGATATGAAAGCAACAATGATTGAAGAATTGCTTTGCAGTGAAGGAATGTTTCTGCGAAGTGGAGTCATTACCGCGCTGAAAAGTATCGTTTCTCGGGAAAAATCTACTCCAACACAAATAGCGCGTAAGCTTAATGTACCTAAAACAACTTTTTGGGGATGGATAACAGGTAAAAATCTACCTTCAGTTACTGAGGTAATTGGGATTTGTAACAAATTTGGAATTAACATTGTTAATTTTTATAAAGGCAGTAATAACGAGGGTCACGCTCCAGTCATATTTTCTAGAAGGATAAAGAAACAGAATAAAGATATAACTACACTACCGTTATTCGAAATCAGCGTATTAACTAGAAAAATTGTAAAGGATGCTAAAACAGAAAGTATGCATGTCCAAGCTTTGGCCAATGCTGTAAGTTGCAACAAGAAGACACTCTATAAATACCTTCCAACACTGTGCAAAATGCAAGCAGTGAAATGGAAGAAATACTTACAGAAACAAAAATGTATTCGTGTTAGGAGCATTAAGAGGGAAGTTACACGGATAGAGTTCGACTATTCGGATAATTATTGATTGGTAGGTGAATTACAATGCTTCCAGCTAATCTGGTCAACTTGTTTGTAAGAAAGGGTTTAGATACCAGAACAAGGCAACTGATAGATAGGATTCGTAGCTCAGAACCATCACGCAGGGTGGGCAGTGGTCGTGGTAATACCCCTGGGATTTATCCAAGTAAAAAGATGGGGGTTACTATTCAATTTGAAAGCCACACAGTTGAACTTGCGGCAATATATGAGAAAGAGCATGATGAAAGCGTCTATGAATATTATGATCAGCCCCCAGCGTTCTCGATCCGGTATCAAGATCAAGGGAAAAATCATGGACGCACGTATACTCCAGATTTTTTTGTGATCAGTGAAGATTTTATTGGATGGGAGGAATGGAAAAAGGAGGAAGATCTAATCAAACTTAGTGTTGAAAAGCCGTATCTTTATAGGAGATCGGAAGATGGTACATGGTATATGCCACCAGCAGAAGCGTATGCAGAACAGTACGGATTATCATTCCGTGTTCGATCATCTAAAGACATTAACTGGGTTTATTTAAGTAACATTCGATTCTTAGAGGATTATTTACTCTCCGATTCGTTCGATATAGAAGAAAGTGCAAAACAGATCCTGCTTAGAACGGTTATGGAACAACCCGGAATATGTATTAAGGACTTGCTGGATGATCAAGATGGCTATAGCTCTGATGATATTTATAAGATGATTGTAAGTAATGCATTTTATGTTGACTTATACAAGAATCGGATCACACATACTGACAGAGCTAAAATTTTCCCTAATAAGGAAATGGCCCTAGCGTACTCATATTTAGATGTTGATTCAGCTAATCAGTCGATCCAAGTTAGAAATGTAGAACTATACCCGGGGAACACCATTCAATGGGATGGAAGAGCTTTTCTTATACTAAATAATGGAGAGTCAAATATTTCGCTTCTTAGTCAAGACAATCAAAGAGAAGTAGAGCTCCCATACGACAGTTTTCATTATCTAGTACAAAAAGGAAAAATAACCGGGTTAACGATTTCTCATTCACGAAATAAACAAGAAGCAATCTCTATTTTAAGAACCGCTTCAGAAAATGACTTAGCGAAAGCAAATGAAAGATACCATAAGATTAAACCCATACTTGATGGTTATTCAGCCGCTAATATTAACATTCCGGATCGTACTTTGCGTGATTGGGTCAAAAAGTACAAAAATGCAGAACTTCAATATGGTTATGGTTATATTGGTTTGATTAGGAAGGGTATACCAGGAAATTATAAACGCAGATTTACGAAGGAAGTCATAGATCTCATGGAATGGTACATAACAGAATATCTAGAAACGTCTGTGAATAGGAAGGCATATACCGTATGGAAAATATTAATTGCTGATTGCACTGAAAAAGGTTATGAAACCCCAAGCTTTCAAAGCTTTTTAAATTACATAAAAAAACGCTCTGACTATCAACACACCCTTAAAAGGGAAGGGAAAAAAGCGGCGTATCAAAAGGAACCGAGATATTTGGAGCTTCACTTAACAACACCTCGTCATGGAGATTATCCTTTTGAAATATGCCACTTGGACCATACCCAATTAGATATCGAATTAATTTGTTCAAAAACGAGGAAAAACTTAGGAAGGCCGTGGGTTACCTTTTTGGTTGATGCTTTCACTCGTAGAATTCTTGCCGCCTATTTATCATTTGATGAACCGGGATATCGGTCAGTCATGATGGTGTTGAGAGAGTGCGTTCGAAGGCATTCAAGATTACCAAAGAATATTGTGGTTGATGGCGGTAAAGAATTTGGCAGCACATACTTTGAAACACTTCTTGCGTTTTATAAAGTTGGCAAATTACTCCGTGAGGGCAAACCAAAGCATGGTGCCGTGGTTGAACGTCTATTTGGTACCACAAACACCATGTTTGTAGATAATCTAATTGGAAACACTCAGCTGATGAAGAATGTCAGACAAGTTACTGCTGCGGTTAATCCAAAGAAAAACGCCGTCTGGACATTCGGTAAATTTCTTGAAAAGTTAAAAGAGTGGGTCTATGACGTATATGACAACATAGAACATCCGGTACTTGGAAGATCTCCTAAAGAGGAATTTTTAATCGGGATAGCTAACTCAGGCAAACGTGAATCGACGTATATAACTTACGATGAGACGTTTACTATGCTTACACTGCCAACGACTAAAAAGGGCACGGCAAAACTTGATCCAGGCAGAGGTGTAAAAATTAATCATATTTATTATTGGTCCGAAAGCCTGCTTGATCCTGAATTTGAAGGGAAGCAAGTTCCTGTTAGATATGATCCATTTAACATGGGTGTTGCTTATGCTTATATTCGAAACACATGGGTATACATGAATTCTGAGCACTACAGCGTTTTAGTCGACCGAACAGAGCGTGAGATTCAACAAGCAATGGAGGAGTTAAGACGCAGAATGCGCCTTCGTGGACAGGAAGTAAAGGTTACTGCAGCAAAACTAGCGAACTTTCTAAAATCAGCTGAAGCTGAAGAAATTCTTCTGATTCAACGCTTGCGGGACAGTGAGATAAAAGCTACATTTACAGTTCTTGATGGGGGAAAGGCCGACGGGCATAATAGTCTAAATGAGAAAAAAGAAGTTTCAAATTCAAGTACTTTTGCTGTTTATTTGAATGAAGATGTTAAGTTCAGGCGAAACAAGATGGATCAAAAATCAAATGTTTCGCAAAAGCAAGAGCCTAAGTATAAAAATTTCGGGGAGTTTTAATATGAGACCAAAAGTGAATAAGGATGCAGAAGGAAGCGATCAAATACCATTGTTCCCAGAAGGATTGCTTACAGAGCCAATTGAAGCACGAGTGAATTACTTCAAAAGCTACACAATAGCACATCCTTTGTTAATGGATGCGTTCAGTGAATTAATTGATAACGTATTTAATCCCTCTAATCGGACGATTCAATTTTTGTATGGTCCGAGTGGAGTGGGGAAAACAACAATATTTAAAAAAGTAAAGCAGGTGATCATTGAGCGATCGCTCCCTTCGCTGGAAGCTGATAAAGGCATAATACCTTATGCAGCTTTGGAGGCAGTAGCACCGGACAATGGCAGTTTTGATTGGAAGGACTTTTATATTCGATTGCTGGAGGAGTTAAGAGATGTAGCCATTAATCATAAAGTAGATTTTGATGCAATTCTTAATCAAAATGGCTTTTCAAATCTGAGAGCTCAGGATCCAAACCGAACCTTAAGAAAAGCAGTTGAGTCAACACTGAGACATCGGCGACCAATTGTATTAATGATCGATGAGGCTCAACACATGATGAAGATGACTAGTGGGAAAAGATTGAGGAATCAAATGGATTCGATTAAATCGCTTGCATCACAATCCAATACGCCCATTGTTTTGATAGGTACGTATGAGCTGCTTCAATTCACGAATTTGAGTGGACAACTTGCACGACGGAGCGACGATGTTCATTTCCAAAGATACCGAATGGAAAATAGCCAGCATATGGAGTGGTTTGAGAGTGCTCTTTATATGTTTCAAAAAAACATGCCGTTAGAAGTTGAACCCGACCTTATTGGCCATACAGATTTTTTTTATGAACGATGCATTGGCTGTATAGGGACACTTAAAGATTGGTTAGCTAAGACATTGGAAATGAAGCTGCTAAAAGGAGAAAAGTCGTTAACAATCGATGATTTTAAAGAGTATGCACTTTCTATTGATCAGTGCATAAAAATGATTCGTGAAGCTCGTGAAGGGGAAATGAAACTTGAAGAAAACGATGAGAAAAAGAGGACACTTTACAATTTATTAATGGCAAATGTTATGCCTAATCAGAATTGCGATGAAAACGATGAACAAACATATGACCATAAACCACAGAGTAAAGGACACTCAAAAAAGGGAAAGCCAGGGAAGAGAAATCCAAAAAGAGATTCAACAGAAGGAAGTGTAAAGGAAGGCGAACAGGATGCGGTGTGATCCGTTCTCCTTCCTTCTGGTATTGATGAGGAGGGAGAATGTTGTTCAAGGAGGATTTTGATATTTGGCGACTACCAGAGGTTATATTGCCAGAGAGGAGTCGTTTACACAGTCTGCCACCAATGAATTTAGGCACAGAGGATGTTGAAAGTTTATCCAGTTATCTGATGCGATTATCGGAAAGTCACAGTGTAAATATAAATGCACTAGTTGAACATGCAATAATTCCGATAGTTAATTCAAGGTACAAAACAAAGTTTAAACAAGCGTATAGTTTCTTTGGTTCCCAGCGAAACACGCACGCTAAAATCAATAGTAAATCTGTTAGTTCTGAAAGATTAATTGAGATACTGCGTGAATTAACAAGGCAAGATAGTTTACATTCATTAGTTTTCTCTTTGTATGATGGGGTAACAAGAGGTACAAGAGCTTGGTGTCCACAATGTATAAATGAATGGATCAGGACAAATAAGACAATCTATGAACCTCTTTTATGGTATTTCTCTTTAGTTAAAATATGTCCAATACATAAAGTACCACTACAGCAAAGTTGTCCCTCCTGCAATAAACAATTAAAAACATTACATTCGATGGCAAGAATAAATTACTGTTATCATTGCAAAAGCATGCTTAATATGAATGTGGCTGAGAACAGCTTGCTTAGCAGTGAAGAATTAAAGGTTCAAAGGTGGATATGTAGAAATCTTCGCACTTTGATAAAATATATAAATGATCCAAGAGAAAACGTGGAAAATTGGACGCGGAGAAATTTATTAACGGTATGGAAAGATGTAAATAAAAGCAGTTTGAAAGACACAGGGAAAATGTTCCTAATGAGAGAAACCGAGTTCCTTCGTTATTGTAATGGTGATCGTAATATCCCATTCCACAAGTTAGTATGGATATGCTACGTGTTACGAGTCTCCCTAAAGGATTTTATGTATAAACCATTCGAGCCAGCGAATTATATAAGGACGATCGACTTAACTAAGAAGAAAATGTTTGGGATTGTAGGCACTTCAACAAAAACTACTTATTGTCAGGTGCAAATGAAATTAATACATGAAGAAAAATGTAAGAGTATTTTGTATCGGGTGAGGTGGCCAAATGGTATTCAATGCGCTAAATGTGGTTACAGAAAGCACTATACACTAAGGCCGAGAAACGCTGTAGTATTCTATGCGTGTGGTAATTGTAAGAATAGTATGTCTCTCACAACTGGGACTTTTATGAAATCGACTGGAACTCCAATAAACGTATGGTTCTTAGGTATTATGCTCGTCTGCAGTAATGAACAAACACCTCATAAAAAATTAACCGAAGCGGGTAATATTCATCCAGGTACAGCTACTAACATTCTAAAAAAAATTAGAGCTGCGGTCATTGACAATGATCCTTTGGTAGAGAAAATAAATGAAGAGGTAAAGATTCTATATAATAATACGACCAAATAGTGCAACTATGCCTCTAGATTATGTTCACTGAAAATAATGTATTAGACTGCGAAAATAAAGTTGTAGACTATGGAAATCATGATTTAGACTAACTTGAGTAATTACGCTACGGGCAGGATAGTTGAATCACTTCACGAATAATTTAAATCATGGAGAACTTACGAAGTTCGCAAAAAAAGTCGTTAGGCGAAATTAAATTTGGAGGATACAATGCCAAATATCAGTGAAAGAAACCTACTTAACAATATAATTAATGAAATTCTGTTACCTAAAGGTTTCTCACATTCAGCGATTCTTCAAGATGTATCTATCTCTATGGAATCTGCAAAGAGAATGTATGTTGATTTAATTTTAATAAATGAAAAGACCAAGAATTATCTAGCAATAATTGAAGTTAAAAGCCGACTACATAATGAAAACCTACGTTCAGCACAACAACAAGTTCAATTATATCTAAAAGCTTTGAATAATCCGGCTCTGCATGGTTATGTAATGGGGGTTGACCAGAATAGTAATTTCGTCATATATTCATTCAACAATAAGATGAATACATGGGAAGTAATCAGCATAGATAATTTTCCAAACTACTACTCCCTAACTACGGTTGATGAAAAACAACTTGAAATTACTAAAACAAAAAAGAGAAAAAAGAATGTAGACACATTCTTATTGATATGCATAATTGCAGCTATAATAACATGTGCTTTTCTAATACTCTCTCTTTGTAACGTATTAAAACTCGAAGATAGAGAAATGTCCTTACTTCTATTAACAATCGGCTTGGTGATAATACCGTTTGTAGCAAAATTAGAGATATTAGGAATTGTATTTGAGAGAAAAGCAGAAAAGTAATTCAACTTCGCCTAACATCATACACGCATCGGGCACTCGCCCTAGGTTCGCCAGATGGATTTCGGGCTAAGCTAACGGGATCGAGAGCTCAAAGGCAGCCCAACAATTGGGGTGCAGTTCAACAATCGGCTGTCTTTTCTTCGCTAACGGGCAGATTTGCTCAATAAACCCCAGATGTTGCAAACGAAATGGGAGCAGAATCCACGGACCTTACCTTCACGATACAATTCCTCCATAGCGCACCAAGAGCCAAGCACGTCTCAGTAAGGCTGATAAATTAGGTGCAAATCCAAATAATCCCTTTGCAGTGACTTTTCGAATGCCTTCTTTGTCTTCACGTAACCTGTAGCTTGACCAGAATTCGTCGTTCAATTCTCATCAGTAGAGTTCGCAAAGAAGTGCGGAGTGAATCGGGATACAATCGGATGTATGACGAGGGATCGCGATCACGCGACGCGACGGACTACGATCAAGAAGGTGCTGCGGGCTGCGTGAAGGTGGGCGTGAGATACGAGGATTTGTTTCCGTCAATGTAGAGTAGGTAAGAAAGTAGGAATTTATGGTGATACTGAGGAAGTCGAATAAAAGTAACCAAAATTATGTTGTAAAACATTTCTCACTGACACTATAATGGAGTTAGATTCAATATTTAATCAACAAAGTGGCTTATTTACTGGATATTTGACTAGAAAAAAATCCGCAGATGCGCCAACATCCACGGATTTTATACAATTGCGACTGCGAGGAGACTCACGGCGCGCATTTAGCTTTAATCCACCTTAAACGCTTACGAGGGCTATTGGGTGGATTTTTGCATTTTTCTATAGCTCCGGCGAATCCAGCGATACAACTTCATGGCTGCCCAAATTGAGCTTGGCAAACTTATTATCTTTAAGAGCAGCAATAAGGTTGTGGTCATTCAACTTCACCTCCTCTTTGGAGGCTACACCGTTCGGCTCCCTGTCTCAACTGTATATCTCTAGTAAACCTTTTTTCGGCAAAAAACTAAATAGAATCTAACATATATTCTGCGAAATAATTTTCGACAATACTATATGTGGTATCAAATAGACGAATAAAAAAGAAAAACGCCTGAATATAGGATTTTATAGATAACTAACGATCACTCACCAAAAGCTCCCGAAGAGGTGAGTATTTTTTATGGGGGCGGGAGATGTCGTCGAGATTGATATTCGGATACCGCTTGGTGGTGGAAAGGCGGTATGATCCAGGATTCGCGACGGGGATGGTAACCATTTTACTAATCGTATCGGGAGGATCATTGTTTGGGGTCCTCATGGATCAGCAGAAATTGTGAAAGGTGCTTAGAACGTTCAAGAAGTAGATGAAGTGGACCAGTGGAAAATCAATAAATCTTTTTCCTCCTTTACCTTATCAGTAGAGAGGTTAGCTGACAATTAAATTGCTTACTTCCAGTTTTTGCTTGTTGAATTATACAGCTAATACAAGCGTGAAAATCAAAAGCGCTTGGGAATATAGTGTATATTCAAATTAAAAACCCGTCTCCTATTCTAGGGATGGGTCTGCTATTTCTTGTATACATTCAGGCATATTATTTTCAGGACTACAACCACGGTCGACTCGGGATATGCCCTCATCTGGTTTGTGGTCATACGGAACAAGTAGTGACTGCAATAGATCGGAAGCCGAACTTCTCACGATCAAGCCAGATTGCCTCATCATCTTTATTCAATATGACGGGCATGCGGTCGTGTATATCAGCGTCTACATCATTAGGCTTGGTAGTGATGATCGTACAGGAATGTAGCATTTCCCCTTCTGGACTTGTCAAAGTATCGTATAAGCCAGCGAACGCAAATGGTTTCACCTGTTTTCATCATAATCCGCATTCAATTTGATGTTATATCAAATGAATGTGCAAATTATAGCACCTTACTGATCTTTTCTAAAATTTATACTGATTCTTGCTACGAAGTTCCGGTTGATTCTTAAGACCGGGGGTGGTCGACAAAATAGTAGTCCCTTGGTACGGGGAAATGATTGATAAAAAAATATACAAGAATTAAGATAGAGTGGGATAGGGAAAATTTGGTTTATAAGTCAGGGGTGATTAAAATTACTAACTTTTCGGCTAACGCACAAGCTCTAGGATACTTCTACCAAGCCAGATATGCATTATATATGTTATTGAAGTCAAATCCTGATTTACATATTTCTATTGAAAAGCTAGATGATATTGCTTTTGAGAAAGACGGCACTCCTATTGAACTAATCCAAACAAAACATCATATGAATTCTGTTTCTTCTTTAACTAATTCTTGTTCTGATTTATGGAAGACCATACGTGTTTGGAGTACAGCAATTCAAAAAGGTGAAGTCAGTACTGAATCAGTGAAGTTTACTTTGATTACTACAGGAGTAGCTCCTGAAGGGTCAATTGCCAGAAAATTATATCCTTATCAGGAGTATAGGGACATTCACACAGCTCTAACACTTCTTAATGAGGTTGCTGAAAATTCAACAAGCCAGTCGAATAGATTGGCTTATGAGGCTTTTTTGGGATTATCTGAGATACAACGTGAACAACTAATAAGTTGTGTATACGTTTTAGATGCATCTCCTAATATAGTGGATACAAAAGAAGATATTCTAAAAGAACTAAGGTATGCTACAAGGCCGCAATTTAAGGAAGCCATCTTCCAAAGGTTGGAAGGCATTTGGTTTAACAAGGTGATACAACACTTATCATCGGATTCAGTAAACACAATCTCACAAACCGAGATAGTGGATTACATAAATGATCTTCAAGAGCAATTTCATCAAGATAATCTCCCTATCGACTTTTTAGATTACATTGCTCCGGCAGAAGAATCAATTGCCGAGCATCAAAGAGTTTTCATTGAACAATTAAAATTGGTTGCAGTTAGTCAGCCTCGTATTCAAAAGGCAATCAGTGACTACTATAGAGCTTTTGAACAGCGGTCTAGATGGGTAAGGGATGAATTATTGTTTGTGAATGAACTTGAAACGTATGAGACCCGATTGATTGACGAGTGGGAACGACGTTTTGAAGCAATGAAAGAGGACTTTGAGGATGATTCTGAGGCACAAATAAAAAAAGCGGGAAGAGCACTGTTTAATTGGATGGACCAAGAGGCTAACATCCACATTCGTCCGCGTTGCACAGAACCTTATGTAATGCGTGGGAGCTATCATTTACTTTCTAATCAATTAAGAGTAGGTTGGCACTCTGATTTTATCAATAGACTTGAGAGCATAATAGAAAGGACATTGGAGGGAGTGAGATGAAGTCATGGTATGAGCGTCCTCAAGAGATTGCATATCTTTTAAATCCAGCCTTTTGTGGTGAAGTTATTCGTCGAAGTATCACAAAATACTACGAGAATACTGATGTACCATTTCAGTATCCTCTTTTGTATTTAATACTACCAATTTTATTACATAGAGCGACAAGGGATAAATTGCCTTCTTCTAGTCGTAAGCAGATGCATGTCTGGCTACAAGAAAATCAGAGCGTACGTATAGGCTTTGCAAGCAGGGCAAAGGAATTGGTTCCAATTACTAAGGAATCAGTTATCTTTCTAATGCAGTTAGATGCGCTGGCAATTAATAATAATGGAAACGTTCAAGTGCCTAAATATAGAAAAGTGAAATTGGATGGACATACAGATGGTGAGATTGCCGAGATAATGAATAGGGCAGAAATGATAGGTAAATGGTTTTCTCGTGCAGGAACTGTCTCAACCATATACACCATGTGGGGAGTGAAACCTTAAATTGCAGATACTGGAGATTGTTTTATATAGTCACAAGGGACAAAAAAGGGTTGTAAAATTTGAACCTGGGAAAGTCAATATTATTACGGGTAGTTCAGGTACTGGAAAGTCAGCGTTAATTGAGATTGTTGAATACTGCTTGGGGAGAGGAAAGTGCCTTGTTCCCGAGGGGATTATCCGTGATACAGTTTCATGGTATGGAGTAAGATTGAAGTTTGAATCTGATGAAGTATTTATCGGGCGGGCTAATCCTACAAAATCAGCTCTAAGCACAAATGCATCTTATTTGGAAATAGGGAGTCTAGTTCCTAGCCCCGATAACATCCCTGTGGCAAACACAACTAGCGATGCGATTTCGGATTTCTTTACACAAAAGATAGGTATTTCACCAAATATTCACACACCTCCTATTGGGCAAACTAGAGATGCGTTAGAAGCAAATATTAAACATGCTCTTTTTTACTGCTTCCAGCAACAGGATGAAATTGCAAGTAAGAGGTATCTATTCCACAGACAATCTGAAGATTTTATGAAACAAACAATAAAAGATACTTTACCCTACTTTTTAGGAGCCATTCAAGAAGACAGATTAGCATTAGAACAGGAACTGGCTCGTTCTAAACGCGAACTGAAGAAAGCGGAGCAAGTGCTAAAAGAAGCTGAATTGATAAGAGGAGAAGGCGTTAGCAAGGCAGTTAGCCTACTCTCAGAAGCACGTGAAGTTGGTTTAATTGACGCCGCGGCAGATTATCAAGATATCGCCTTGTTTGAACTGGTAAAACTGTTGCAACCTTTAACAGAATGGAAACCAGGAGAAGTGGAGTTTCCTGGAGTTGAAAAATTAACCCAACTCCAAGTGGAACTTCATAGAACTAGAATTGAGTTCAATGAGAAAGCCGAGGCAATCCGGGCTGCGAAAACTTTTGTCAATGAAGCAAATGGATACGCTGTGGAAGTGCAACAACAAGAATTTAGATTGGAGTCAATAAACTTATTTAATACAGGTAGCCATGATCCTAATACTTGTCCACTATGTTCTAGTCAAGTGGAAGAATTAGTACCTCATGCTACTGCAATTAAAAAATCATTGCAACAAGTAAGAAAAAGCCTGGAAACTGCTGTTAAAGAGCGGCCGAGATTGAGGGAATACATTGAGAGTCTAGAGAGCGAGCAAGAAGGAATATTAAAAAGGCTCCAAGAACTGAATCAAGAGATTGACGGCATTTTTCGGGAGCAGACTGCTGCTAGACAGCTACGGGATTTGAATGTTAGACGTGGTAGAGTAGCAGGGCGTATTAGCTTATGGCTAGAGAGCATTAATGTAGACAATGACATAACTAAATATGTGGAGGCTGTAAATCAAGCTAAACAAAAAGTAAGCCTACTGGAAAGTCAATTAGATGAAGAAAACAAACAAGAAAGGTTGCACTCAATTCTAAATCGAATCGGAATACAAATGACAGAATGGTCAAATAATCTGAACTTGGAGCATAGTGGTGATCCTGTAAGGTTTGATTTGACCAATGTCACGGTAGTAATAGATAGAGAAGATAGGCCAATAACCTTAGAAAGAATGGGTAGCGGGCAGAACTGGGTAGCATATCATTTATTGGTGCATTTGGCACTCCATAAGTTTTTTATTCAACATGGAAGACCAGTACCTAGATTTTTGTTTTTGGATCAGCCTACACAAGTCTATTATCCTAGGGATCAAGACAGTGAACTTCTTGGCTCTATAACCCATCTTATTGACGATGATAAGTTGGCAGTTAAAAGAATGTTCGACCTTATATTCAATGTAATTGAGAGCCTTTCACCAAACTTTCAAGTAATAATAACAGATCATGCAGATTTGGCCGATTCTAGATTCCAATCTGCTGTCATGGAACGGTGGAGAGGGGATGCATTAATTCCAGAAGATTGGAGACTTTAGTTGCATAAAATCATTGTTAGTCTAGACAAACAATCATAGTGATTGTACAGTTAGTATTATTTTTCTTAATTTTATTTATTTTTTTCATAGACTTGAATCAATTTCATAAATTAGAGCCCTACGGGCTCAAGGTTTTTTGAGCATAGAAAAAGGAGTACCTCCCCAAATCTCTAATAAGTTAAGTGCAACCAAAACTTATGAGAACTGGAGGTGACTCCCAATGTCCATTATAAGACAAGGAAGCCTGTTTGATATACAAGAATTATTCGATTTAGAACCTCCCAAACGATTTGGAGCGATTTTTTCCACCCTTGACATCGATCCGATTCTTTGTGTTATCTCCAAAAAGTCGATCTATGGAGCTCCTACTGAGTTGAATTATGCTGCTATTCTGTATTCTTTGGTCGCTCGAATCGTAGAACGTATTCCAAC
>NZ_RHHR01000052.1 GCF_003710915.1 Brevibacillus invocatus
TAGCGAATGTGGTTAATCCCCATCTGGAGCAGAGTTTCAATTGATTCATAGACCGTTTCCGGAGCATCATTTACATACAGTGCGTCGGTATTCTCGGGGAGAAAGGGGTACCGCCAACAAAACGCGGATTTTGTACGCTAAGCCCTAATTGACAGAAAATAAGCCGGTATCCTGTACGCTAAGGATTACCGGCTTATTCGTTACTTCTTCTTTTTCAATTCCTCAATCTGCTGCTCATATTCTTTTTCTTGTTGCTTCATTTCTTCCTCGTGTTCCCTTCGAAGCTGTTCAATGCGTTCATAAAGTGCTTGCATCGTAGCCATGGATTCTTCGCTTGTTTTATGGAGCTTGTCCTGGAACTCGGTACGGAGCTGTAACAGTTCGCGTTCTTTTTCAACCTCTTTCTTTTCGACGATGCGTTCCAGTTCAGCTTGATGACGTTCCTCGGCTTGACGAAGGACTTCCTTCCGGATCTCATCCATGTTTTGAATCGTTTCTTTTTCTTTGTTCAGTTCCTCTTGGAGCTTGGCGGTTTGCTGTGTTAACCGGTCAACTTGATCCTTATAAGACTTACTTTCCTCGTATCCTTGACGAAAATCGTTCACAAGACCGGTTAACGTATCGTTTTTCTCTTTGTATTCCTGGATCAATAGCTTGTTATTTTCACTGGATTCTTCCATTTGCCGCACAAGACGCTCAGCTTCATCTTTCATTTGTTTGAATCGATCTACTTCCTCGGCGGCAGCTTGTAGCTGCTTTTTTAAATCACTGATCTCAAACTGACATTCCTCAATCATTAGATTCTTAGATTCCTTCAGTTCCTCGGCTTTACGATGTATCTCTTCTTTTTCAAACGAGGAGCGTTGAATCATGTTCATGACCAATTCATTAATTCGATTGGTATGTAGCTCTAGCTC
>NZ_RHHR01000053.1 GCF_003710915.1 Brevibacillus invocatus
AGAAGTAATGATTGGCTTCTTAGCCCCGACTTCCGTTCCTCGCCCCACGGGGTTGCGGTACGGGGTTCGGCTAAGGCCTCCAAACCATGGCTTCAAATTCAATTTAACTGGAATTCTCTTCACTCTCTTTCCGTTGTCCGGATCAACTGGAAATTGTCTGAAGAAGAGCTTCTAACAATGATTATACGAGGGGGAACAAGATGAAAAAGAGATTTCTCTGGATCGTCTCTTCTGCTCTGGCATTGACTACCGCATTCACCGTCATGGCGAGTACGTGGAGTGTCGAACCAGAAGTAGTCGAAGCAGCCGATGTTGAAGAAGATGAACTACCTGTGGTCGGCTCCTATGAAAACCTGAAAAAATTGTTGGCCAAAGAGATGCAGCAGCGTCACTTGTACGGTATGGTCAGAGCAGAGGCGGAAACGGCGGTTGTAGCTGCTCCGGCGGCTGGCGCACCAGCACCTGCTCAAGACACGACTTCTGCAAAGAGTGCCGATTACTCCACGACGAACACGCAGGTGCAAGGCGTAGATGAAGCGGATTTGGTCAAGACAGACGGAACTTATTTGTATCAGGCTACCTCAGAGCAAATTCGAATTGTGCAAGCCGTCCCGGCAAATGAGATCAAGGTCGCGAGTCGAATCGACTATGCAGGGGGAAAATTTCAGCCTCTGGAGCTTTACGTAGATGATTATCGACTCGTAGTGATCGGACAGTCCTATGAAACCTTGGCAACCAAAGTTTCAGCCGCACCATCCGCGAAAAAAATCGCCCGTCGAACATACGATCAACAAATGGTTAAAGCAAAAGTATACGACATCACAAATAAACAGCAGCCTCGTTTGACTCGGGAGCTGGACGTTGAGGGGCATTACTTGTCTTCTCGTAAAATCGGCTCTAGCCTGTATTTAGTTGCAAATCATTATATCGATACGTACGGAGTCATGGAGGACCAAGCAGAGCCAGCTCCCATCTATCGCGACCGAGCTCAGGGAGAAGAGTATCAGCGGATGCCCTTTAGCGAGATCCGTTACTTCCCGGAAAGTCTAGCCCCCAATTATCTCATGGTCGCCGGCATAAACCTGGACGACGCCATGCAAAAAATGTCGGTGCATTCGTATTTGGGCGGGGGTGAAAATATGTATGCATCTGCTGAAAATCTTTACGTAGCTGTTTCAGAGCATAAAGCAGACGCCCCCGTGAAGATTTTCCAAAGCAGTTCATTCGCTCCTGCTCCTCTTGAGGAGAAGATCAACACCACCCTTTATCGCTTTGCCCTGAAAAATGGGACTCTCTCCTTCTCGGCAAAGGGAAGCGTGCCTGGAACCATCCTAAACCAGTTCTCCATGGATGAACACGGTGGATACCTGCGAATCGCCACAACCAGCGGGAATATTTGGCGCACAGATGAGGGCACTTCCAAAAACAATTTGTACGTGCTGGATGATGAATTGAACATACACGGAAAGCTGGAGGGCATCGCTCCTGGCGAACGCATCTACTCCGCACGCTTTATCGGAGATCGCGCATACATGGTGACCTTCAAAACAGTAGATCCGCTGTTTGTCATTGATCTGAAGAAGCCAAACGCCCCTGCCATTTTGGGAGCGCTGAAAATCCCGGGATACAGTGATTATCTGCATCCATATGACGAAAATCACCTGATCGGCTTCGGCAAGGAAGCAGAAGCCATGAAAGACATGGCCTACTATCAAGGAATGAAAATTGCGCTCTTCGATGTGACGGATGTGACGAAACCGATCGAAAAGTTTAAAACCGTGATTGGCGATCGCGGGACAGACTCTGAGCTTTTGCATGATCACAAAGCTTTGTTGTTCTCCAAGGAGAAAGAGCTTCTCGCCTTCCCTGTGACTGTCCATGAGTTGACGAAACAGCAAAAAGCGCAGAACGACATCCGGGAATACGGACACTTTACCTTCCAAGGGGCGTACCTCTATCAGCTCAACCTGCAGAAGGGATTCGTTTTGAAAGATACCATTTCCCATCTGAACGAAGAAGATCTCCGCAAGTCTGGGGATTATTGGTATGGCAGCGATAAAAATATTCGACGCATTCTCACGATTGGGGATACACTATACACCGTTTCAGACAGCATCGTCCAAGCGCAGAAGCTCTCATCCAACCACCCACTCGGAACACTTGCTCTGACAAAGTAGAGGTAATTCTCTGTCAAGCAGACAGGTTCTGTGCTAAGATGAACAGGTAACGAATCAGGAAGAAAGGGTGTCATCCCACGTGGAATATTTGAACTTGAATTTGACCTCAACAATTGCGGGATTGGCAGCCGTTTTACTGGTCATGTTTTTACGACTTCATTGGCCCTTCCGCTTTCAATACATCGCCTATCTTTTCAAGCGCCGACCTGAATTCCGTTTACGGTGGCTGGATGCTTCCTATCGAAAAAACCGCTCTCGCTCTGTAGCCATGCTGGATAAATCAACGCATGAAATACTCATCGGCAATTACGAACTGGCTGAAAAATATATTGTTCAAGGCTTGAATGTATGCAAGGAACGACCTTCCCTGTTTAATCAAGCGATGATCCACTATTTGTTCTACAACCTGGCAATCGTATACTACTCATCTGGTCGCTACAATGAAGCCTTGGAAGTCGCTTTCCGCGTCTATCAGCGCGATCAGGGTATGACGGATTCACTAGCCGTCATTGCCTGCGCACATGCCAGATTGGGAGAAGTAGAAAGTGCACAGGAAGCATACAAGTTGATCGCCAAAAAACGTTCTGCCCGCGACTGGAAGCTGTTATGTCTAGCAGAGATCGAAGCTGCAAAAGGAAATTACGAGCATGCTCTTGCTCATTTGCGCCAATTGATGGGCAATTCCACTCATTTTCAACACCTGAACCGGGCAGAGCTCGAAAAGCGTCTGGAAGAATGGCAAAAGGCTTCAACCCAAGCCGGGTAATCTTACAGAAACAACAAAAACACTACACATTTTCCCGTGTAGTGTTTTTTCATGTAAAAATGGAGCTGTACCTTAGCTCCTTTGCTTGTATTATGGCTTATGAATCACCTTGATCAGCTCTTGCAGGAAGGGAGCGATCTCTCCTTGCAAGATCGGGCCGTGTCCCGTAGCCAAATATTCAATCGGCCAGTTCAACAGAATTTCCAAGCCCTCAACGTATACCTGCGCACGCTCAGGCTCTTTTTTCCCCCACTCTTCGATCTGTTTTAAATAGGATGTACGGAGTTCCGGTTCTTTTCCCACGATTTGTCCCAACGGCGCCCCCAAAAAGCGGAGGTGATCGCCTACAAAGCAAACCTTGGTTTTAGGATCAAAAAACGCCACTGAGCCTTCCGTATGAAAAGAGAGCTGCCGAAACTTTAACGAAGCAAGCTCTCCTCCATTACCCGTAAATGTGTGTCCGAAAAACGTTTGCGAAAAATCATCCAGCTCGTAATAATCATCAAGATGAATCCAGTTATTACGAGAAGGAAACAGATCAGCGTTTCCGATACGATCCGCATTTCGATGGGTAAAATACACGTACTCGATTTGTCCAGTTGTAACCCCGATCTCCGCTAATGCCTGTTGAAAATAAGCACGATGCTTGCGAAGATGGGAATCAATCAAAATGTATGAATCACCGTGTTTGATTACATAACTGTTGACGTAACTTTTCCAAGCTTCTTCATAGGTAAAAATCGCCCAGGTGGAGTCAGCAATTGGTGCAGTCACATTCGTCATGCCTCCATCTCTCCTCTCCTCCCAGATAAAGTTCCTTACTATTAGTATACACAAACATCCCTTTTCGTGATGTTGCGTTTGCTTATCGAATCATTGCTTCCTCTCCAATACTAATCCAGGAGCGCCCTTGCGATTGTCGGATGTCTACTGGTACTCCGAAAAAGCGCGTCAATTCAGGTGCAGTCAAGACCTTTGACGTTTCATCTGCCACATCCACCGTTCCCTCCTTCAAGAGAAGCGTATGGCTGAAGCATGGAAGAATTTCTTCGATGTGATGCGTCACGTAGAGAAGGGTCGGTCCGTTTGGCTGTTCGGCAATTTGTTCGATCATTGCGAGAAGCTGCTCTCGAGTAAGGAGGTCCAGACCAGTACACGGCTCGTCCAGAATGAGCAACCGAGGTGAAGCCATCAATGCACGTGCGATCAGTACCTTTTGCCGCTCTCCTTGGGATAGGGCGCGAAATGGTCGGTTTCGCAAATGCGTGCAACCAAACGTCTCCAGCAATTCGGACGCTCTGTCGAGATCCTCTTGGCTTGGCGTTGTATACAGCCCAATCGTCGCTTCTCTTCCGCTCAGCACTAATCGATAAGCCGTCTCATGGTCGTGCATCTGTGCGATCAAAGCCGTACTTACCCAACCAATCGACTTGCGCACTTCACGTACGTCGACCTCACCATAGCGATGTCCCAAAACTCGAACCTCACCGCTAGTCGGCCACATGTATCCACAGAGAATCTGTAGCAAGCTCGTCTTTCCAGAGCCGTTCAATCCAACTATACACCAATGCTCCGAATCCTTTACCTGCCAGCTGATGTTTCGCAGGATGGTTGTATCATCGCGCTGCCATTCGACATTTTTCACATCAATGACCATCGTAGCCCCACTCCTGTTCCGTTCGATTCGCTCGATACTATCTGATAATTACGAGTATACCTGTCATTTTGGTGGCAATCAATTCTTTTATCTTTGGTGAAAAAACCTTCATGTGCAAAAGGAAGCGCATGAAGGCCAAGCAAAAGGACGAAAAAGGGAGCAAGGATATGTCATTAATTTACAATTTAATCTATATTTTAGAATAGTTTGTCGTCATTGTCCATGAAAAACAGAAGAAAAGAACAGTCGGACAGGAGTCGCCCCCTACCTTCTGCTCCACTTTTTACTGAATTTGATTCCGTTTTTGTTCCATGGCTTCCTTGATCAGTATCACCCCATGTGAAAGGGTAGTTCCTCCGCTAGAATCATTCATGCTAGTTTTTCTTCACTGGGAAGTTTTCATACTCGACCAGACTCAAGATTGGGGAACACTAGAACCACGACGATGCTGCGTAAAGGAGGGAACACCATGATTCGCCTAGGCTATGCCTGCATCAGCGTAAACACCAAAAACAATCCAAACAAAAAAACCACTGTAGCGCAATTAAACAAGCTAGATCCACCTGCCCAGTTGAAAAAACTAAGGCAAGTCATGCAGACCAACTTTTTCAATTTGATGGATCTGCTGGCTTACAATGTAGAGCATGAAATTTTTGTATACCGGCTGCCTTCTGAATTTGTTCCACTCGCTACCCATCCGGTGGCAGCAGAATGGGACTGGGCCAAGGAATTTGCATGGGACTTTAAAAAAGCAGGCGAGTACATTCGCAAGCACGGAATACGCGTCACTGCACACCCTGGACATTACAGCATTCTCAATACTGACAAGCCCTCTGTTCTGGAGTCGACCATTCAGGATTTTTCCTACCACGCTCGAGTATTTGATCTCTTAGATCTCGACAACAATTCTGTACTGGTCACGCATGTTGGCGGTGTTTATGAGGATAAAGCTGCCTCGCTTGATCGATTCGCCACTCATTTCGAGAACCTTCCCGAGCAGGTGAAAAAGAGACTGGTGGTCGAAAACGATGATGTTTCGTTTTCGATGCGCGACGTGCTGGAGCTGTGCGAACGGATTGGCGTACCAATGGTATTGGACATTCACCATCACGCTTGCCTGTCCGACGGCGAAAATTGGGTGGAGTATTTGCCACGCATCATCGACACTTGGAAGGACAGAACCCCCAAAATGCATATATCCTCCCCAAAGTCAGAGCAAGATTATCGTGCCCATGCAGACAACATCGATCCGGAGCAATTCCTGAATTTCGTCCAGTCACTCGCTGATTACAACGTCGATATTATTCTGGAGTGCAAAAATAAGGACGACGCCTTGTTAACACTGCGCCGTCATCTCGTCAAGGCTGGCTATGCGGGAGAAACCGTTGCTTATACTTGACAAGATACAAGCATAAATAGAAAAAACGTCAGGGCAAATAACCCTGACGGTCATGTTCATCATAGCCTGCCCTCTTCTCCAAAGTGAATAGTGCATTTCATTCACGCTTCTTTTGGCAAAACGATCCCTTGGTAAAGTCGTACAGTAATGTAGTAGTAAATTGCATAGATCGCCAGGAAAATCACGGTTGGTACCCAGATGTTCACATACGGGTCCAGGAGAATAAACGAAAACATTTGCATACCCACCAGGACATGAACGAGACCTACCAATGCCGGGAATACGAACACCAGGAAAAGCTCCTTGTAAATGGAACCGATCAATAACGACTGGCGCACGCCGATTTTTCGCAGCATCATGTAGCGGTCCTTGTCGCGAGTAGCACCGGACAATATTTTAAACATCAAACAGCTGGCCATCATCGCCAAAAAGGCAATCCCCAAAAAGAAGCCCATGAACATGGTGCCGCTCGTAAATGCATACACCGCTTCGTAAGTACTGTATTTGGTGGACAAATACACTTCCCGCTCTTCATTTTCAAGGGACGATTGGATCCACTGTTTTTGCCGCTGATCCATGGCTTTTAATGCTGGTTTGTAGTTCAAATAATCATCTACTTGAGCAATCAACACCTGATGCTCACTGCCTGTGATTCCCTCATAGGTTGCCCGATCCACGATCTGAACCGTTCTGCCCTTCAGCATTTCATAGCTAATCATGAATTCTGTGGAAATGGCCTGATCCCACTCAGCTGGAACTTCCTCCAGATTCGTACGGTCATCCTGACTGGCGTACATGATATACCCATCATGAGGAAGATCCTCTGCCACCCGTTTGGGTTTGTTCTCGGATGAATAGTTCTCGATGCTGTTCGTCGAAATCAATGGCGGATGGGCAAGCAGATCATCCTTTACATAGTAGTACCCCTTGTCATCCATCTTGTAGCGGTACGTATTCTGCTCGATTACGTTCATATTCTTCAGGGCTTGAATATCTTCTTCGGCCGGATCATGCAAAGTGATGTCATAGACGTGCTGCGCACTGGAAATCAGATCTACGTTCTGCTGGAAAGCCAATCCCCCAGCCATCGCCCCGACGCCAAGTGCGATCAGCATCGCTACCGTACCGAGAACTTTGGTCAGATTGTTCACCCGAAATCGAAGCTGGGCAAATGTAAATGCATTTAATTGACGATCATTAAGCTGCTGATTTTTCTTCAATGCCTGTACAAAAACAGGCAGCAGCGAGATAAAAATCAGGTACGTCCCAATCGTGGTGGCACCAGCCCCAATGATCAGACCAAGCACCTGCAGGACCATAATCTCAATCAGCGCGTAATAGCCTACTGCTACCAGCAGCACCCCGATCAAAGCAACCACTATCGTGCCTATTCCCCTGCGTTTCATGGTGTCGTTTTGCTGCTCGGCCCGGATCAGATCCAGTTCGGTCGCCCTCGCCAAACGGATGGCGTTGATGGTCGAGGTAATCAGAAACAACACCAGGAAAAATCCCCACGTCATCCAAAGCGCCGGCACGTAAAAAGGATAGTATCCCTCTGGCGAAATCTCCAACAGATTCATCAACAGTTTGCCGATCCCGCTGGACAAGATGATGCCGACAATACTTCCAATACATAAAGAAGCTATCCCCATCATCAACGTTTCCCAGAATAGAATCTGGCTAATCTTCCCTTTTTTCGCTCCTAGCACCATGTACATGCCCAGCTCTTTGCGTCGCAGTGAGAGCAGGAAGGAGTTAGCGTAGAAAATATAGAACACGGTGATGAACGCCAACAGGAATGCCCCTACGTTGAACACGATCTGGATGGATGAGATCACCGAATTGCCTTTGGTGAAGTCCGAATTGAGGGCAAGCGTCTGAAACATGTAGAAAATCGAGATGGAGATGACCAGGCCCACCAGTAGAACTAGGTAATCCTTCATCATCTTTCGCATACTGGACAAAGATAGCTTGAATAGCATCAATCGTACCTCCTAGTGCACATCATGTGATGCACCCAGCTCGGCCAGTACATCCAGAATTTGTTTGAAAAAGGGTTGTCGATCCCCAGTCCGGTGAATCTCGGTATAGAGCTTGCCGTCCTGAATGAACAGGATTCGCTTGCAATAGCTTGCGGAAAATGCGTCATGAGTGACCATCATGATGGATACTTGGTGATTTTCGTTCAGGTCTGTCATCGTTTCGAGCAAGCTTTTGGCATTCTTGGAATCCAGTGCACCCGTCGGCTCATCCGCCAGTAAAATGGCTGGATCATGAACGAGCGCACGTGCTGCTGCGGCCCGTTGCTTTTGTCCTCCGGATATTTGCACGGGATATTTTTGCAAAATCTCTTCGATTCCGAGTGTTTGCGCCACCCTATTTACCTTGGTGACAATTTCTTTCGACGATACACCCTGAAGGGAGAGCGGCAGCGCTATGTTCTCGTAGACGGTCAGATTCTCCAAGAGGTTGAAATCCTGAAAAATAAAACCCAGTTTTTGTGAGCGAAAATCCGCCAGCTGGTTTTGTTTCATCTGTGTAATATTTGTTCCTGCAATTTCGATCAAGCCTTCCGTTGGCCGATCCAATGTGGAAATGACGTTGAGGAGCGTCGTTTTTCCTGAACCGGATGGCCCCATGATTCCGACGAATTCTCCTTTTTCAATCGTGAGCGATACTCCTTTTAAAGCATGTGACTGGCTTTCCCCTTTTTTCCCGTATATTTTCTGAACGTTTTTCACATCTAGTACGGACGCACTCATTGTCGTTCCTCCATTTCATTTCCAAGCATCTAGCTGGCGTACTTTCGTAAAGGCTCGCTATTACTGTAACGAAATTCCATTGAGGTTAGCTATTGATCTACCTTACAGTTTGCTTTCGGTTTTGTAAGGAAAGAGAACATAGAAAAACCGCCAGGCAACATCCTGACGGCTCTATACGGACAGATATCCAGCAAAAAAGCAGCCGTTCTTCCCGGGAAGATTGACTGCTTTTAGGGGCTTTCACCTGTAAGCTTCTCTTAATAGGAACAGCCACAGTCGCAGCGATGTCCTGATGAGGATGAGGATGAAGAGCAAGAAGACGAGGATCTTCTGTGCCCAGAGGAGCTGCTTCCTCCGTCGTACATCCGGCAGCGATCATGGTAGTGTTTCATTCTTTGCTTATGATGCTTGTAATGCTTTCTGTATTCGCTGTATTTTCGTCTGTGCTCTCGATGCTCGTGGCACTTGTGCTCGAAAAAGTGCATCCGATCCCGGTGAAAATGAAGCTTGAACAGATACAGTTCGATTTCTGCTTCATGCTTGGAGCGGGAACGAGGAGGTCGCATGTTTGGAGACATGTTTGGAGACATGTTTGGTGACATATTTGGTGACATGTTTGGCGGCATCGGATTCGCTGGCATGCGATTGGGTGGCATCGGATTCATCGGCATACGGTTTGGAGGCATCGGATTCACCGGACTTTGATTGGATGGCATACGGTTTGGAGGCATGGGTTTGATTGGAACACGCTTCGGCGGCATCGGATTGGCTGGTTTCGGGATCGATTGGTTAGGTGCTGGAATAATGGGCCTTTGCGGCATGGGTCTAGCAGGGCGATGTTCCTTCTTCGGCATTGGCATATTGGGTGACGGTAGGTTTGGTGAAGGTAGGTTTGGTGACAGATTTGGGGAAGGCATGTTCGGTGATGGCATCGATGGAGATGGGCGGGAAGGCGATGGTAGCGGCATGCTCGAAGAAGGTGGTTTTGGCATTTCTTTAGGCCGCCTTGGCGGCGTTGGTGGCACTTTTCGACGTTTTTCCAAAGACTCTCACACGTCCTTTCGGGTAAAATCACACAGTACATGGTATGACGTTTATCACGATCAAGAAACGACACTTGCCCATATTGGAAAAAAGGACTAAGCCCGTTTTTTCCGAACAGGTGCAGAAGCCGTGCCATCCTCCTATTGACTGCGCGAATGTATCAGGTAAAATGGTATCAATAACAGAATTATCCAAACACGCACAGAGAGCGAAAGTGAGGAAAACGTATGCCGGGCGACAGGCTATTCACGTTTTGCCATTTGCATATACAAACCCAGGAAGAGGGGTTAGGATCATAGATCCTACCCCTCTTCCTTTTTCGTTCTCTGCTCTGCTAAAGGAGGAAAATATACCATGTCTTCACTGCCAGTCGTTGAATTGGACGGAAATACGCTGCATATCGAGCAGGTCATTTGCATCGCAAAATCACAATCTCTGATATCCATCCCTGAAGCCGCTCGCGAAAAGGTGCGTCACTCTCGAACGATGGTGGAACAGATGGTCAGTGGACAGCAAGTCGTGTACGGGATAACCACAGGCTTCGGCAAATTCTCGGATGTCATGATCACAGGTGAGGATGTCACCCAGCTTCAAGAAAACCTGATCATGAGTCACGCTTGCGGTATGGGAGAACCGTACCCTGTAGAAGTCGTTCGTGCAATGATGACATTGCGGATCAACGCGCTGGTAAAGGGCTATTCGGGAATCCGGGAAGAGACCTTGCTTCATCTGGTTGAGCTGGTCAATCGAGGCGTTCACCCGATCATCCCGCAGCAAGGCTCGCTCGGGGCAAGTGGTGATCTTGCTCCACTGGCTCATATGGTTCTGGTCATGCTCGGAAAAGGCGAGGCTGAGGTGAATGGAAAGCGAATGTCCGGCGCAGAGGCATTGGCCTTAGTCGGGTTAAATCCGATCCGACTTCAGGCGAAGGAGGGGCTTGCTCTCATCAACGGTACACAGGCCATGACTGCCCTCCTCTGCCTCTCTCTGGACGAAGCCAGAACTGTCATGGAAACCGCAGAGGTGATCGCTGCGATGACCGTAGAAGCTCTGCGTGGCATTCCCAAAGCATTTGACCCACAGCTTCATCTGGTTCGACCTCATCCTGGCCAGCAGGAGTCTGCCCGTCGACTCCTGCAACACCTGCAGGGCAGTGAACGTACCACGGTCCAGGGAGAAATTCGCGTGCAGGATGCCTATAGTCTTCGCTGCCTTCCACAGGTTCATGGTGCAACACGCGATACACTCGAATACGTCTGGACCACCGTGTCCCGTGAATGCAACAGTGTAACCGACAATCCGGTGCTGTTTACGGAAACGGGAGATGTGATATCCGGGGGGAATTTCCACGGACAGCCGATGGCTTTTGCTGCGGATTTCCTAGCGATTGCAATCGCAGAGCTCGGCAACATCTCCGAAAGGCGGACTGAGCGTCTGGTCAATCCACAGCTCAGCGGACTACCCGGATTTTTAACGGAAAACGGCGGACTTCATTCCGGCTTCATGATCACACAGTACGTAGCCGCTTCCATCGTTTCCGAGAACAAAGTGCTCTGTCACCCTGCCTCTGTCGATTCCATCCCCTCATCGGCAAATCAGGAGGATCATGTCAGCATGGGCACGACGGCGGCCCGCAAACTGAGAACGGTCGTGGCCAACACCGCAAAGGTACTCGCCATCGAGTATGTAGCAGCAGCGCAGGCCATTGAGTTTGGGACTGGTGAGCTTGGTTCAGGTACAAAACGCGCCTATGAACTCATCCGGCAGGTCATTCCACGATTGCGTGAAGACAGAGAAATGTACCTTGATTTGGCCAAAGCAGAAGATTTGATTCGCCAAGGAGCCCTGCGCGGGAATGGGCCATAGGAAAAAGTGTTCCGATTTGTTAGAATAGAAGTATGGATCCCTTTCATTTCCTGGTCCAATGGAGGTCTGCTGTATGACAGAGAAGTCCCCTATCCCCATGACTCATCCGCCAGAAGCGATTCTGCTCTTTGACGGGGTATGCCACATGTGCCACTCTTCGGTCCAATTCGTTCTTCGCCACAATGATAATGAAGACGTTTACTTTGCTTCCCTGCAATCGGAAATGGCGCAAAAGCTGCTAGCGACACATGGTTATTCTACAGTTGAACTGCAATCTGTGGTTTTTATCGAAGACGATCGGCTGTATACGAAATCTGATGCGGCATTACGGGTTGGAAAAAAACTAAACGGGGGATGGCGCACCTTCAGTCTCATTGGGCTTGCCGTCCCCCGCTTCATACGGGATCCGATCTATACATGGATTGCTCGCAATCGCTACCGGTGGTTTGGTAAAAGCGAGCAGTGTTTACTGCCTACACCGGAAGTCCGTGCTCGTTTTCTCGATTAAGGATTAAGGCTGCGGTCGTGCCTGCGGATGTTGATCACTCGCGAGCTCGGCCGCTTTTGCATTCGCTTCGACCTGTGCCGGGCTTTTACTCCCTGGAATAACCGTTGTCACAGCAGGATGGTTGAGGCACCAGGCCAGCGCCCATTGTGCCATATCAATCCCCTCTGGCACTTCGTTGCGCTTGATCTCCTCCACCTGTGAAAGCAGTTGTTTGACATGCTCAGGGTCATGTCTGTGGCGCACGTCATTGCCAGCAAACACAGTACCCGGCTTGTACTTTCCGCTTAAATATCCACTCGCCAACGGTACGCGTGCCAGCACCCCCAAATCCTGCTCCTGGCAGGATGCAAACACAGCCTCTTCCGGTTTGCGATCCAGGCGGTTGTAAACGACCTGTATCGTTTGGGCATTTATTTTAGTCGAGGATGAGGTTTGGTGCAGATTGTCGTTTTTCGCGATGGAAAGACCTAGATGACGAATCTTTCCTTCACTCACCTGTTTATCCAGCATGGTCCAGAGGTCGTCATTGTCAAAGGCTTCATCTGGGCCTGAATGAAACTGGTACAGATCGATGTAATCCGTCTGCAGGGCTTGAAGGGACTTGTCGAGTTGGTCCAGAACCTCTGCTGCACCATAGTGATTGGTTCGAGTAAAGCGATCGTGAAAATGATGACCAAACTTGGTGGCGACAATCCAGTCCTCACGACGGTCACGCTTCAGATAGTCTCCGATCAGACGTTCTGAAAGATGGTCACCGTAACATTCCGCGGTATCGATCAAATTAATGCCCAGCTCCTTGGCTGTGTGCAAGATCTGATCGACCTCGCCTTGCGTGAAGTCCATTCCCCACTCTCCACCAAACTGCCACGTTCCCACGCCTACGACGGAAACAGTCAAATCCGTTTTCCCCAGTCTGCGGTATTTCATCGTTTCTTCCTCCCTCACTCACGCTTTTTTTGGACAATCAAATGTTTTTCTTGATCGTCAGATGATCGATAAACGCCTGTGTATTTTGTTTGCGCTCTTTCCGCATTTTTTTACGGTCATCAGCGGTATCCAAGAGGTATTTTTCCGCTTCGGTTTCTGGAATAACAGGCGGTACTTCTGTCGGATTGCCTTCTTCATCCAAAGCAACGAACGTGAGGAAGGATGTAGCTGTCAATACACGCTCACCAGTCCGCAAATTCTCAGCGACCACCTTCACGAAAATCTCCATTGAGGTTCTTCCAGTCGAAGACACATAGGCCTCCAGACAAATGGATTGCCCCATTTTGACCGGTGCGAGAAAGTCGATGGAATCGATGGATGCCGTCACAACAGGACGACGTGAATGGCGCATGGCTGCAATCGCCGCTACTTCGTCAACATAAGCCATCATGGTTCCACCAAAAATCGTTCCGTGGTAGTTGGTATCCGAAGGCTGGACCAGAGAAGCCTGGATCGTACGCGATTCTTGAGTTGTTTTACCTATCATCACTGTTGCTCCTTTTCTCATAAAGCTTTCATCCTATCCTATGGTTGTAGCACTTTGTTCAATCTTCTCTTGCAGTATGCTCTCGATACGTTTCGCCTCATCGCCTAGCAAATAACGAAACAAGGGAAGATTCCACTCGTAGGCTGGCCGATATCCATCCACTGCAAAAAGATGGGCATCAAGATGTGTAGCTACTTTTCGTCGATCGAGACTAGCGCAATAAAATTGCTCCAAATAATCGGTGCCCCACCTGGAAAAAGAAGATGTCTCATTGGTTACAGCGGTCAGAAGGATACCAAGATCCGTCTGTATGAGGTCCAAAGGATAGAGCTGGCAGCTAAAGGGCTTTAACGGCAGCACGTCTTGCTCCATCTGCTCGGCGTAAGCGTGAATCGCACAACCGTAGCGCCCATCCCGCTCCTGATAAAACATACAGTTGCCATGCTCCATCCGAATGGTTCCAGGCGTCTTGTCCCAGACACCTTGATCCAGCCACTTTTTTGTTTTTTGCCTGTCCGTCAAATGTGCAGAAATCGCCGGAAATTCTCGCTCCAGAATAAAAACTTGTCGGGATTCCACCGCGTAGGGTTGTCCGCCTTCGCAGCATGTTTCCCGATGAACGCGACGGCAGTTCCAGCAATCCAAATGAAACAGGGAGAGCAGCGCTGCTGTGTCGATTAAGTATTTCCCTGCCTGAACCAACTCCCTCTTGTTCCGCTTCAGGTACTTTTCACAGTGATAAACTTCACTGCTTGTCATCGGATCTGTTGTCCCTATAAAAGAATAATTGCGCTCGCTTCTCATTTTTCCAGAACGAGCTCTGCTTCCGTACCAAAGATGGACAACCGACCTTCTTCCCAAACAGCCAGATCCACTTCCTCACTTGGTATTTCCATTAGGATTTCCACGATCTCCCCATCTTCTGCGGTGAGAATCAAGAGTAAATCCTTTTCGTCAAACTCATTATCCGTGAGCTTAAGCTCTGTCAGTGTGCCCCGAAACTGTGAGACTTCCTCATCCTCATTCTCGGTATCCCACTGGGTAAAGAAAAATGCCGCTTCCTGCTGTGCAAATTGTTCTTTCAAAACCTCAAGCAAACGCTCGTGCCGCTGAATTTCCATTCATGATCCCTCCGATATCTACTTACAGCCCATCATAGCAGAAGGCCAATCCAGATGCTACGGCTGAAACGTGAAAAACCGCCTCGTGAAGAGAAGCGGCTTTCTACCGTTTGAATCGGATTTAGCTCACCTTGCTGATCGTCTGTGCCAATGCAAAGTCCTTGCCTGTCAAGCCTCTCGCTTCTCGCGTCGTCAAAGTAAATGTGACTGTACCGGCACTCAAGTGAATCTCAACATGCTGACTATCGTGTTCCAAGCATTCGGCCACTCGATTGACCAGTCGGATTGCCTCAGCAAAATCCGCACAGTGATAGGTGCGAGACAGCGCCATCCGCTCCTCCACCAGCTTCCAGCCAGGAACCTTGCTTAAATACAGCTTCACTTGCTCAACCGACAGCTTACTCATGATAAGCTCCCCCTTATAGTCCGATGATGGTATGTAACACCATCTTATTCAGGGAATGATGCGCTTAGTCACGCTTATCCGCACTCCCTTTATTGCTTGTTAGCATAGAAGATCATGCGGGGAGAATCGGTTGCCACATAGGGTTGAAACTCGTAATTGCCGAATACCTGAATCTGTCCAAAACCAGCCTCTTCCAGCATGGTCATCATTTGCTCCACCGTAAACAATCGAACCTGCTCCATGTACTCACGAGGCTCTCTTGATGATTCATCACGAATCATGATCCGCTTTTTCACGAAACCGTCCTGAATCCAGCGCTCTTCATCAATCCTCATATCTTTGACCTCTTTCGTTGAACGAGGCACCAGATGGTCTTTGACGTAAGACGGATTGAGATAATCGATGATCAACTCGCCCTCCGACTTCAGGGCCTTAGCCATATTGCGGATGACTTTTGCATTTTCTTCGTCTGACGAGAAGTAGCCAAAGCTGGTGAATAAATTTACGACAATATCAAATTCGTTTTGAAACGGAATATCGCGCATGTCGCAGCGGACAAAACGGAGATTGGAAAAGTGATTCTGCTCTTCCGCCAACTGCAAAAGGACAGGCGATAAATCGACTCCAACGACTTCATAGCCCCGGCTAGCCAGTGCACGTGAATGACGCCCGCTTCCACAGCAAAGATCGAGTACCTTCCCCTGCTGCTTGATCGGCAGCCGTGCCAGCAAATTGCCAATTTCTTCATTCGCTGCTGAATCATCACGGTGCCGGTAAACCAGCACATAATCTTCGCGAAAGCTGCGTTCAAACCATTCTTCTGCCATGTCTGAGCTCCTTTTATCTTTCCAGAATGCTCCTATTATACCATAGAGGGGTTTGTTCGTTAGCCGATTCCTTTACGCAAAGTGTCGATGCGTTAAAGGCGAGTGGCTCTCCCGATTTTGATTTTCTCAGCCACGCGTGCGATGATACTTTCCATTGAGGTAGGCTCATGGACCACATCGTATTCGTTGATATTGATGCGCAAAATCGGGCAGGCCGAGAATGACGCAATCCACTCCTCGTAGCGTCCGTACAGGTCCTGCCAGTAATCGATCGGTGTTTGCTGCTCCATCGGGCGTCCGCGTTCCTTTACCCGACCGATGATATCTTCGAAACTGCCTTCGAGATAAATCAAAATATCAGGATGCGGAAAGTAAGGTGTCATGACCATCGCTTCAAACAACTCGGTATAGGTGCGATAGTCCTCCTCCGTCATATTCCCCTGCTCATACAGCATGCGCGCAAAAATTCCGGTATCTTCATAAATCGAGCGATCCTGGACAAAGCCGCCGCCGTACTCAAACATCCGTTTTTGTTCCTTGAAGCGCTCAGCCAAAAAGAAGATTTGCAAATGAAAGCCCCACCGGGACAAATCGTCGTAATAACGCCCCAAATACGGGTTGTTGTCCACTTTTTCTACAGAAACCCGAAAACCCAATTGATCAGCCAAAGCATGGGTAAACGTCGACTTCCCGACTCCGACCGTACCGCCGATCGTGATCACGGCATTACTGGGTATTCCGTATTTTTCTCGCAGAGGACTGCTATGAAACCTTGCCATGTACGCAACTCCTTATTTACATTCTTGCCCTTCAACTCGCAGCTCGGATTATTCTGCCGTCAGTTCCTTGACTTTTGGTTCAATGCGTTCCAGGACGTAACGCAAATCTTCCGGCTTATGTACAAAATCCAAATGATCGCAATCAAACTTGATCACCGGGATGTCAGGATGTTGTTTTTCGAAAGCATCCATAAATTCCTCGTAATCAGCAATGAGATGTTCCATATAGGCGACATCCATGCTTCTCTCCACATCGCGGTCTCGCATGGCTATTCGCTTCATGACCGTGTCGATGGAAGCGGTTAAATAAATCACCAGATGAGCTTGCGGGAGGTTTTCCGTCAGAATATCGTAGATTTTCAAATACTTGTTCAGATTGTCATCCGACAGTGTGCGTTTGGAAAAAATGGTATTTTTAAAAATGTTGTAGTCAGACACAACCGACTGATTTTGTTGCAGATACTTGGAATGAATGTCTTGCAGTTGCTTGTATCGATTGCACAAGAAAAACATTTCCAGCTGGAAGCTCCATTCGGCAATATTCTCGTAAAATTTTCCTAAAAACGGATTTTCATACACAATCTCTTCCAGAAGCTGCAACTCGAACGCCCGGCTCAGTTCCCGTGCCAGAGAGGTTTTGCCAATGCCGATCGGCCCCTCTACGGTAATCAAAATGGACTTCATTAGGATTGCTTCCTTTCACGAATATGAGAGCAAATCATATTGTAGCATGTCCAACGCACATTTGTCGAAACGATTCGGTTCCTGTAGAACGGTAAAAACTGCTCGCAGCATCGGAGCAGTTTTTACCGATTACGTAAAGTATTCGACGCGTGCCTGAGGAAACAATCTGGCAATTTCTTTTTCCAGATAGGCTTGCAAAGCTTTTGCTTTTACATCAGGGTACACATATTTTCCTTTGCCGTATTTGCCCCATTTGTATTTGCGCTCTACTTCATTCATTTCCAGCTTGGTCTTGGGGTATCGTTGCAAGATCAAGCTTTTGGCGATCTTCGTGAATCGATGCTGGATCAGCTCAAACGTCAAGTCCTCCATCGCTTCGGGAACCAACTCTTGGCGAAGTTTTTCCAATAGCTCCGTATATCCCTTTTCCCAGCCATCGAACCAGTACAATGGAGCAAGAATAAAACCGAGCGGATACCCTGCCTTGGCCACTTTCCCCGCTGCCTCCAGCCTTTGGCTAAAGCTGGACGTTCCAGGCTCAAAATTTTTGATCACATAATCGGCATTCATGCTGAAGCGAAAGCGCGTATGCTTGTTATGCTTGGCATCCAGCAGCGAGTCGACGTGATGAAATTTCGTGACAAACCGCAGACGCCCCCACTCTTGTTGTCCTATAAATTCGATGGCTCGCTTGAGATTTCCCGTAATATGTTCGATACTGACGGGATCAGAGGTACATGCCGCTTCAAAACGAGTGATCTCACCCGGTCTTTCCCGGATGTACTTTTCCGCCTGGGCAAAAATCTCGTCTGTGTTTACGTAAATGCGAATGTACGGCCTAGATCCGACATTGGTATTGAGATAGCAATAATGGCAATGCCCCACACAGCCAGTCGCGAGTGGTAGTGCGTATTCTGCAGAGGGCTTGGAAGGCTCGAATTTCAAGGTCTTGCGTACCCCGATGACCAGTGTCCGTTTGGCGTTTCGGAATTTCTCCACATCTGTTTCTCCAGGAATGCCGCGCACCTGATTGTGGCTGGTCGTCATCTGGATCGGAATTCCTTGTTGCTGATATCGTTCCACCAGCTCTTTGCCCAACGGATACTGGAGGGCGTTCGGTTCGACAAATACATAGTCGGGAACAAACAACTTGGCCCCGGTTTGTTGCTTCGGTGCTTCCAATATGGTCTTAGCCATGCTACACCCCCTGGTTCTAGTATCACCCTTTTCCCAACGGACACCTCATGGGGTTGCATGGCTGAAAGAGATTTCCTACAGCATGCTCTTGAACGTATGAAGCCTTTCCCTCGCCTGTTCTTCTTGCTCGACTGGCACCTGCAGCTTGTATACATGACCTTTTCGTCTGGTTCGCATTCCGACCAGCCTGACCTGAATTCCTTGCAGCTCCAAATATTGCCGGCATTCCTGAGCAACCCTCGGCAGGCCGTAGGATTCATGAATTGTGACCCATTTGATCCACATCTGCCCCACCCTTTTTTCGTCCTCTCCTAGTGTAAGCAGTCATGTTTGATCAGGTTCACCAAAACCGTTTATCCGTTTCGTGAGTCTAATGAGTGTAGGAGGGGGGGGACGTGAATCTGGAACAACTTGTCCTTGAAGCTCAAAAAGGGGACAATCATGCTTTTTATCAACTGATGCAGATGCACAAGGAAAGGCTTTATCGCGTCGCTTATGCCTTTTTGCGAAATGAACAGGACGCCTTGGAGGCCATCCAGGAGACGACCTGCCGGGCTTATCTCAAAATGTCACAGCTCAGGCAGCCTGCATTTTTTTCCACGTGGCTGACCCGCATCCTGATTCATTGCTGCATACATGAACAAAAACGACAAAAACGTTGGGTCATGGAGGACAAGGATCATGACCTGGCCGACAACCGGGTGGATCACACCAACAGCTGGAACAAGCATTGCGAGATGAAAAGCAGAGATTGCAGGAAACCACAATTCCTGCTGAAATCGATCGTGCTATCTTCTCGGGGGTACAAAAAGCACAGCAAATTCAACAGAGACGAAAACGCTTTTGGCGCTATGGAGCTACTTTGACGGCATCTGCTCTCCTCGTCGGATTCTTTTTTTCCATTCGGCTTTCTCCCGTCGTCGCTGCCTATGTCAGCCATATCCCCGGTATGGAAAAGCTCGTCGATCTCATCAGGGATGACAAGGGCTTGCAGCGGGCAACCGAGCATCAAATGGTGCAAAACGTCGAAGCGAGCGTGCAGGAGGGTGAGATCAGATTCAGTGTAGACGAAGTATTGATGGATGAGCGGCGGATGGTCATTTTCTACACCATTGAACACGAACAGCCGGACCATGTTCTGTCGCTGGACAAAATAGAGCTGATGGATGCATCAGGACAGCCATGGGGTTCTGGCATATCCTGGGGAAGCTCGATGAATAAAGGCAGCAAGACCAAAAATCGCGTCGATGTAAATCTTACGGAAAAGGACGTGGTACCGGATCAACTTCAGCTTCAGGTGACCGTCGCTGTAGATCAAACCGCTCTCGACGTCCCCATAAAGGTCTCTTTCCCCATTGATAAGGCGAGATACGCCGCTCATAAGGAGATCGTCTATGAGGTCAATCAGGAAGTGGCAGTCGACGGTCAGCGATTTACGATAGGCAAGATCACTGCCTACCCTACTCAGACGGAAGTGAGCATACACTTTGATCCTGCCAACAGCAAGCACATCTTTGACTTTGATCAATTGGCGCTCGCAGATGAACACGGCCATACGTATTCCTTCTGGGGCAATGGCGTTCCCTACACCCGGGATGGAGAAAATGTGGTGATTTACAATCTGGAAAGCATCTATTTTACACAGCCAGAACAGCTTTTTCTGCAAGCCAAGCAAATCAGGGCCTTGGATAAAGAAAAGCGTCACGTGACAATCGATGCACATTCAGGCACCTTGCTGAAAAAACCGGGTGATCGCGTTCATCTGGATGCATTGCGTCAAAACGATGACATCGTCGGAATGGATTTTTCTTTGCAAGTGGACGTTCAGGATGTCAATCGCTATGTTTCCTTCGTGAGTGATCTGACCGATGATCGAGGAAACGAATACGAACTGCTCCAAAGCACGTCTTCTTCCGATCATGAAAATGAACTCGTGCAGGTGTACGGGAAATTATTTAAACGGCTTACCTCGAAGGGCGCACCTACTGAATACCGATTTACGTTAGACAGCTACCCTACCCGACTTTCAGATGGCTTCCGCGTGCCAGTTAAATGACTTGTAAATGGACATACAAAAAGCCCGGATCAAACTTTCCGGGCTTTCCTGCACTTATTCGATGGCCGCCCAATGGTTCGTCGGACCATGTCCGCCTCCCAGCTCGGGTGCCGTTCTGATGGCTTCAAAGATAAAGCGGTTCGCTGTTTCAACTGCCTGAACCAACGGCCTTCCTTTTGCCAGCTCTGCCGTTAAAGCTGCCGAGAAGGTACAACCCGTTCCATGCGTATGGCGTGTCTGAATCCGTTCGTGTGCGATTTCATAAAAGGCCTGTCCATCGTAGAGGATGTCCAGCACTTCGTCCCCTTCGAGATGACCCCCTTTCATCATCACGTAACGTGCGCCTAAAGCATGGATCACCTTTGCCCCTTCGCGCATGTGCTCAGGTGTTCGAATCAGCATGCCAGTAAGAACTTCCGCCTCAGGCAGGTTTGGAGTCACAACCTCTGCCAATGGAAGCAAATCTTTTTTGAGAGCCTCTATCGCATCATCGCGAAGCAATTTTGCTCCTCCTTTTGCGATCATCACAGGGTCCACAACGAGTTTAATATTTCGGTACGGGTCAAGCTCTGCCGCTACAGCCCGAATGATAGCTGCATCAAAAAGCATTCCCGTCTTTGCTGCATCGGCACCGAGATCGAGCAGCACCTCACGAATCTGATGCGCTACCGCTTCAGTCGGCAACGGATATACACCAGAAACGCCCAAGGTATTTTGTGCCGTGATAGCTGTAATGGCACTCATCCCATAAACGCCGAATTGATGAAAGGTTTTAAGATCAGCCTGAATACCAGCGCCGCCGCCGCTATCCGAGCCTGCTATGGTCAATGCTTTCGCTCTGTTACTCATATTTTCCTCCACCGCCTGTCCATCTTTTCTATGATCTGATACTGAGTATATCATCGGATGGATTGGTTCGGTATACTAGGATTGATTGCCACTGTACACGAAAGGGAAGATTCGATGACGTACCGCACCTTTTATTGGCTTACCGCACTGCTTCCCGCAATCATCATCGGGGGCTTCGAATTCATTCGTCACGACTTTTTATTACCGTATCTCTCCATGGAGAGCGGGAATGTATACATTACGATCCTGACACTGATCCTGTCCTTTTTGTTTGCGAACTGGATGTTTCGCACCATTGAAAAAATGAATGCAAAGCTTGTGGAAGAGCAAGCCCGGCGCGCGGTGTATGAAGAACGGGAACGACTCGCCCGCGAGCTGCACGACGGGATTGCCCAATCCTTGTTTTTTCTCAATGTGAAGCTGAAGCAAGGACATCTCGATGATGCTCGTGTCGCCGTATCAGCAATCGATAATCATGTTCGCCAAGCGATATTCAATTTGCGCTCCTTGCCGGAAGAAGGAAGTCTAGAGCAGCGTCTGGAAAAATGGCTCGCCCAGTGGAGTGCCCTATCTGGGGTCGATGTCTCAACCGAATTTAACGTAAAAGATACGTTTTTTACTCCTGCTCAAGAGGTTCAGCTATTCGGTATCATCCAGGAGGCCTTTGCCAATATTCGCAAGCATGCCCAAGCACGTCATGCCTGGATTCAGCTGACCACACAGGAACCGAAGCAATGGACGCTCTCGATCGAGGACGATGGGGTCGGGATCGCAGCCGACTCTGTAGAAGCCAAAAAATACGGATTGGCCATGATGCGCGACCGAGCCAAACAATTGCAAGCCAGCCTTGAGATCAAACAAAGGAAGACAGGCGGAACCATGATCACACTTACGTCCCAAAAAGGAGGGGAAGCCCGATGAATCCCTATCGCGTCATAATCGCTGATGATCACCCGATGGCTCGCCTGGCGATTCGCAGCCTGCTAGACCCTGATCCTTCCTTTGAAGTGATAGGAGAAGCAGCCAATGGTGAAGAGGCCTTTCATCTATGCGGCCAGCTCCAGCCCGACCTCGTCCTGATGGATATCAACATGCCGAAATGGAATGGCTTGGAGGCGACACGCGAAGTAAAGAAAGCTTACCCCCATATCAAAGTCGTCATTCTCAGCGTCTCCGATGACGTTGGGGACCTCATCACCGCGATTCAGTTTGGTGCCCAGGGCTACTTGCTAAAAAACCTCGAACCAGATGACTGGATCAACTATCTGCATGCCTTGTTAGGAGAGGACAGTATTCCTTCCCGCGAAATGGCGACGCGTCTGCTTCATCATTTCCGCCAGGACGAGCAGGTAGATGAGCTGATGCCTGAGGTCCTCACCCCTCGCGAACGGGAAATCGTCATGTATGTGGGCGCAGGCAATACCAACCGGGAGATCAGTGATGCACTGGTCATCTCGGAAAACACAGTGAAAAACCACATCAAAAACATTCTGGAAAAGCTCCAGCTTGCCAATCGGGTTCAGCTCGCTGCTTACGCTGTCCGGCATCATTTATTGATAAAAAAATAACCGTCTACACCATGTTCCAATAGTGAAAGAAGAGCAGCAGTCCTGTAGCTGACAGGGTAAAAAGGCTGTAATGGATACGCCCTCGTATTCTCCAGCAGCCTTTTCTCCAAATATAGACCAAGAAGATCAAGAGAGCTGCACCCAATACGTTTTGTACGAATGGAATCTGCTCCACCCATCCCGTCCAGGAAGATTGTTCTCCGTAATAAGCTTTAGGTACGCCGTACACCGGATCGAATTCGCCTGTAATCACAACATCCAGCACAATGCCGAGTGTCAACACTCCAAAAGCTATTGCAGTCCATTTCGCAGCAATAGCTGCTTTCGGTTGTGCTGTTTTTTTATTTCTGATAAAACGAATCCCTGCATGAAGACCCCAGAACAAAAGCGAACCAAAGATCAGACACAGCACGAAACCAGCATGACGTTCCCAAATGGATCAGTCTTAAAAACGAGCGTCTGGAATCCGCCAAAGTAGTCTCTTGTCTTTCCCTCCTGCACATTTTGATAGACCCCTGCTCGCTTTCAACAAAACGGCTTGCTTCTCCGACGTGGTGAACCAATAAATATCCTTCCTCGTCGCTTTGGACATGGATCATGCCCATTGTCAGGCTCAGTACGCTTTCTGGAGTGGTGAAGCTCTTCCGATTTTGATGATATTCCCCGATGTATGAACGGGATCGTTCCAGCGCCCCTTCTGGCGGGAGTGGTGGCAACAGCTTTTCTGCGGGGTAATAGCGGTCCATAAACGCTTGAAAAATCTCGAGGTGGGCTAGGTAGCTCCCTCCACTATACGAGATGAACAATCCTCTATTCTCATCCGGGAGCAAATACAATCCGGTATCAAATAGCATCGTACTTCCACTATGAAAGAGTGTTCTTTGATCATGGAAGGTTCCTTCCATAAAACCATGGGCCATCCCGTGCAGTCGCGGATGATGCGTAAACAATGAACGATGCATCTGACGAATCGTGGCATCGGATAAGAGGCCACTTTCCTGGGTACGCACTCCTTGCAGGTGGGACAGCATGAATGCAGACATATCTGCACCAGAGCTACTCATACCGCCAGCTGGCTCTGGCAGGAACTCGAATGCCCCCTCCAGGTATTCGCCATCAAAAAATCGATAGGCCTTCGCCATATCAGTGGCAATTTCTTCCGGCAACGGCTGTCGAAAGGTACTTCCGAAATTATGTAAACCGTATCGAGTGAATCTTCAAAACCAGGTGTATGGGTCATCAAGTGGGTAAGGGTTATCGGTACTGCTTCTTGTTCGCTCTGATCATGATAAAGCCGGTCAGGAATTTCAAAATCCAAATATTGATTGATGTCCGTGTTCAAATCGAGCTTGCCTTGCTCCACAAGCTGCATGATCGCCGTCCACGTCAGCAGCTTAGAAGTGGAACCGATTCGAAAGAGAGTCCGCTCTGCGTCAACCGGTTTCTTTGTCTGCAGGTCGGCATAACCGTAGCCTTTGTTTACCCATACTTCTCCATCCGCTACGAACGATACAACCGCATTAGGAATGTTGTATTTCTCCATCTTCTCATTCATTTTTTGATCCAAAAAAGCAGCTATTTCCGTACGATTCATCGTGCTTGCTTCCACCGGCATACTCGAAAGCAATAAGAAGCTCAGACAAACACACGTCATAAACAGTGCTTTCAATCGCTTCATCCTAACCCCTTCACTCCCCATCCATCCGCTCATCCAAACTCTCAATTTTTCGCGAGCGTGCTGTCATCACGACATCCTCAGCCATGCTATCCATGATCTGAATCACAGCCTTTTCATCAACATCCTCGGGCATCATGCCGTTGGCAACCATGATCGACAAGCCCAGTGTACAAGCTCTCATTTTTAATAAAATCAACCGTAATTCATCGTCAGAGAAGCCTTGAAGATCTGCGTCCTCTTTCATTTGATCGAGCAATACAGGGTTCATTTCCTGCTCATACTCATGGACGTACTTATTTGGATTCCAAACCAGAACCCGAAAAAGAACGCTGTAATCTCTGGCAAATCGCAGACTCGCTACCCCCATATCATGAAAGGGGTTGCCTGTATGATTTTCTTGCAGTATGTGGTTGCTCAGCTCTACCGTTTTGTGGATGACTTCCCGAACAAGCTCATCCGCATCATTGAAATTCACATAGATCGGTGCGATTGAGCTCCCCAGCTTGGTCGCGACCTTTCGTATCGTGATGCTGTCAATCCCCTCCTGTTTGGCAATTTCAAAGGCTGCATCCACAATTTGGTCCTTGGTAAACTTCTTTTTTGGCGGCATATTCCATCTCCATTCATTGTGACGTACAAGTAAAGAGATGACAAAAAAGAGGCGTGCACGTCAGTAGTTTTTCTACTTTCGCCACGCCTTTACTTACGGACTATTCCATTTCAATTTTCAATGGGTGTATCAAAGCTGTAGTACACGTACGGGTCCTTAGGTGCATCCACCTTTTCAACCTGACTTGCCCGCAAAACGAGCATGTCATAGCCATTGGCGCTTCGCAATTCCAGCTTTCCTCTCACCTTTACCCAGCTGTCGATCTCATATTTCTTGGCCTCGCTGTCTTCCACCAGAATGCCGAAAACATTGGCATCAGCTGTGCAACAGGATACGGAAAAACGTGCTACAACGAACTGCAGCTCAGAAAAATCAGATTGATGGTAGACAAAGCCCATCGTCTCAACCTCTTTACCCGAAAATGGCTTGGCGTACAGCTCCATCGCGGTCAAGCCATCCAGGAACACCTTGTCGTCCAGCTTAATGATAGGCTGTTTGTACAAATAGATCGCGATGTCTCTGTAAAAATCGCCAAAGCTGCTATCCCCAAAGAGCTCTTGGAGCTGGGCATCATCCAGTTTGCCTCCGGAGTCCGGCAAAACAGACTCCTGTTTCTCCTGCTCGATTTGCGGCGTATCTTGACCACTGGCTTGCTCAGCAGATGGCGCCTCATCATCCTGAACTTGTTCTGATGCTGCTGGTACATGGGGAGCTGAATTCGCGGTTGCATTTACCTCTGCCATTTTGCGGACATCATTGCTTAGCAAGGTAACGCCCAAATTTTCTGCCATTGCACTTCCCAAAATTTTGTCCGGCATGACAAATCCCATGGCCAACGGTAGAGCAAACAGCCCGTATACGAGGAGTGTTCCCCATTTTGTCTGGGGCATTTTGTGGGCATCGCAATCACAATCATCCTCATTCTTACCCACAAAAATCTGACGAATGCTTGTCACGGTCAGAATGATCAACACAACCAGGGTCACGTAGATCAACATGTGCAGTCTCGGGGCCAGATAGTGGCTCAGTCTCTCCGTGATGATCATTTCAGCAATCCATATCGCAAAACCAGAGAGAATCAAACTACGCAGCAAATAATGACGCTTCCACTTCTTCTGATCCATTTCACATCCCCTTTCACACTGGCATGAGTATAGTGACCACGAATACCGTAATAGTGACGGCAAGGATCAGCTTGATTACAAATCCAAAGCGGAACGAGCTAAATAACAGCAGAGTCGTCTTCAAGTCCACCATGGGTCCAAAGACGAGAAATGCCAATAGCGAGCTGCTTTGAAACGTATTGGAGAACGAAGCGGCAATAAACGCATCTGCTTCTGAACACAAGGAAAGTATGTACGCCATCCCCATCATGACCAGATGAGAGGTAAACGGGGTTTGTCCGATTCCAAGCAAAGTCTCCCTACTGACGAATACTTGAAGCAAGGCACTGATGAGAGCTCCGAACAACAAAAATTTGCCCATATCAAAGAATTCATCCACCGCGTGGGAAAATGTAGCGGAAAGCTTGCCGCGGGAAGCTTCGGTATGTGAGGCTTCATGCTTGATCTGAGCGTCCATGCCCAGTCGCAGCGGATTTTTCTTCACAAAGAATAACACCAGCAGGCCTACGATAAAGGCGACAACCAGGGCGGACAAGCCACGATACATAGCCATATCCGGTTGTCTGGTGAAAGCCGTGTAGGTGGAGGATAGCACGACCGGATTTACTATCGGTCCAGCAAGCAAAAACACAACCCCTACATGCAAGGGCATCCCTTTCTGAATCAGACGACGAACAACAGGGATAATGGCGCACTCGCATACGGGAAAAATAAAACCTAGCAGACCAGCAAAAGGCAGTGCCACCAACGTATTTTTAGGCGTCCATCGACGCACCTGTTCCTCTGTCACAAACGTTTGGATAAACGCAGAAAAAAAGACACCTAGCAGAACGAATGGGATGGCTTCCAGGATGATACTCAGGAAAAAGGTTTTCACATCGAGCCATCGCGGTGACCACTCTATCCAACTCGTAAAAACGGACTGACTCGTTCCCCCTGTCGTGAGCCAAACGACAGCTAGCCCCAGTATGACTGCCCCGATACAATCAAAGAGCAGGCTACGGAATTTAACCGGCAATTTCCTCCCTCCATTTCTATGATTATCTTTTCCTATTTTTCTATTATATGCCACTAGCGTTGCATAAATC
>NZ_RHHR01000054.1 GCF_003710915.1 Brevibacillus invocatus
TTATATACTTTCCTATATAGTTAGAAAACTTGGCTACGCCAAGCTTTTGGCGGAGCCTTAGTTGCACTTATACTATCTTCCGCTAATCTTTTTAGCGCTTTAGCGCACTTAAACTTTCCGATAGTATAAAAAAAGACTGAGCGTTAACTCTAACGTCTCAGCCTTTGCTCTTGCTAACAGCCGCTTCTATTTGTTTTTTTCCGGATGAATCGTCCCGGTTCTTGCCCAGCTCATGCTTGATGTACAGGTAGTTCTCGATCTCTCTCAAAAGATAAAATAACGCTGCCCGCGTCTCAAACTCTTCCCTTGTTTGGGGCAATGGCGTTTCCTTGATCTCCTGGCGCATCAATCGCAGCTGATCGAGAAACCGATACGCTGTATTGCCCGGATGGACCGAATCGCTCAGATGGTCGAGAAAATCGGCGATCTGCAAGCCTTGCGGGACTTGCGAATTCAACGTAGAGACAATGGGCATCATGCGTTCCAACAGTTCGAACTGCTTTTCCCGCATGACAAAGTACGAACGGTAATAGTCATCGCCGCGCCCCAGGCGGTTCTCCACGTCACGCGAAGCCAGCTTGATCGCTTGCTCCAACAGGCTAGTCGTCTCAATCAGCTCGCGACCATCCCAGGTGCTCTCCCCGTGACGAAGGTAGTAGCTGAACTCCTTGAGGATTTTGATGAAGTTGTCCTCTACCCGCTGCTGCATCGCCTTCAGTTCTCTTTCCAGGCTCGGCATGTAGAGATTGACCAGGAGAGCGACACCGACACCGATCACCAAAATGGACAGCTCATTCGCAATAAAGGCAAGATCGGTCCGCTCCTCTGCGTACAGATGCATCAGCACGACCATGCACGTGACAAAGCCTTCCTGAATCTTGACCCGAACAGCCAAAGGCATAAAGACGAGAATAGTGACCAGCAGCGCCAGCGGTGTAAACCCCAGAACCTTGAACCAGACCACGCCCAGGCCAATTCCCAGAAGGCTGGCCAAAAAGCGGTTTATCGCCGTCCGAAATGATTGCTTGACTGTCACCTGAATACACAAAATGGTGATGATCCCCGCTGCCGCGTAATACATCAAACCAAGCTGCTGCGCGATGAAGATGGAGATGGCAGTCCCAATCGCCGTTTTGATGGTCCGATTTCCGATGCGAAATGAAAAAAAGCTCAGTTTTGTTCCCCTCCACGGATGGGTTCTATTTCCCCATTCTTTCCTTTTCTCCACTGTAACAAAAACGGGAGGGGAACCAAAGAAAAGAGTTTGTTAATTCTCTTACTGTTTTTGTTTCTGCAGGTCCAGTAAAGCTTTGAGCAATTGAGCGATCTCTGCCTTGGTCACTGAACCCTCTGGATCAAATTTGCCTGCTGAACTGCCTGGGATTACAATCCCTTCTGCATGCAAAAGCGTCACTGCGGGAATCTGATTTTTCTGCAGATCGCTGTAGGAAGGGACAAAAATCTCCGGCTTGTTCAGAAGGTCTCCATATCCGAGCATACGTGCAGCCATGTCAGCCAGCTGAGCACGCGTGATCAGCTTGTCCGGTTCAAAACGCTGCCCTTCCTTGGCAATCACACCATGCTGCAGATTTTTTTGAATGACGCCAAAGAGCGGGTGTTTGGCGTCTACATCCGAGAAGCTGAACAATTGTACAGGTTCATCGCTGAATCCGAAATAGCTTCTGCTGCGGAACTCGACGCGATCCAGCGCACGCGCCATGATCTGGGCAGCCTCACCGCGAGTCAACTCTTTATCAGGCTCCAGCTTTCCGTCTGTCACGGTCATGAAGCCGTAGCGGATAGCCAGCTCCAAAGCCTCTTTTTGCGGGTGATCGCCGATATCCTGAGGTCCCTGGCTCTTGCTCTGCTCGGCATAGCTGATCCACTCACCGCTGACGGCATCGACTACTCCTGCATCTCCTACGTAGCGATAGACGAGAATCGGCTGCTGCTTTTGCTCAAGGCGGTAGCTGATATAGGGGTCAGGCTGATAATAGGTCAGCATCATCTTCTTTTGATCCTGCTCTGCTTGTTTTGCTTTTTCCACATCTACGATTTCGTTGGTAGCGGATTGAATCTTCTCATTCTCGTAGTTGTCTGTACGGATATACTCTACTACTCCGGTTGCTGCAGAGACTTCTACATGAAAAAATGAGTTTTCTACCGGCACACCATTCTTGAGCCAGCCAAAGGAAAGTGAATAGGGTTCTCCCTTCTCCAATTGCTCCTGGATGAAGGATTCAGTAGGCTTTTGCGGCTGATAGTAGATTTCACCCAGCCTATCGGCATACAGTGTCTTAACCAGCTGGATCGCATTCTTTTCCGCCTGTTCCCAGGAGACAGCCTTTTCGATTTTAGCTCCACCAAATCGCCCCATACGCTGAGATGACTCGTACCCAACCAACTCGCCACGATCGCCAATGATAATCTCGAACGTGTTTTGATCCTTATTTTCTCCTTGCAGAGGCGAATATTCAAAATCCCAGCGGCGTCTTTCAACCCCATCTGGTCCACTGCTAGCTCCGCTTCCACGGTTTCCATCAGAGCGGTAGCTGCCAGGAAGTTTCTTTACGACTTTATCGGCGATGAGCTGCGCTTCTTCTTTGGTGATCAGCTTGTCCAGCTGTTGCTTTTGGGAGATGGCAGTACCCAGAGGCTCGATCTTCTCGGCTTTTGCCGCTTTTCCTTGTGCGTTGATCAAATCCCCAGACATGGCATCTACGAATTGAGGATCTGTTGTGCTGTATTGATAGACCAGCTGATACTGGTATCGATCGTCCAAATAGTTGCCTGTAATGGAAGATGTGGATTTGTAAACGAGCGATGGTGCAGCCCCTGACATTTTTTCTTCAGCCTCTTCAAGAGAAAGGACTGGCTTGGCATCTGGCAGGGTATCTTCATACCAGTTTCGAGAGAATTGAACGACCTCTCCCTTTTCGTCTACAACTACCCGAAAACCGTTCTCCAGGAAAGGAATATCGTTTTCGATACGCGCAAAATAATACGGATGATGGACAAAACCTGCAGAATAACTCAGTCCGATCCCGTACTCATTAGCATCCGACAGCTTCTCCCGCTCCTGGTCGCTCGTTACGTCCTCCAGGAATTTCTTTGCAGCTTCCAACGCCGCCTCTTCGCTGACTTTTTTCGCTGAGGAGACAGACTCGTCTCCATAACGCGAATATTGCAACAGTTTGCCAGTTATCGCATCGATTGTTACGTAGATCCCGGCATCGCGTTCGCCACTCCAGGATAAATTCCAAGTCGACTCGGAGAGAAAAGCATAACGCTCGGCACCTTGATAATTGGCTCGCTCCAGCTTGAATTGCGATGGGATCGAGATCAGCTTTTGCACGCGTTGGATGGCCTCTTCCTTGGAAAGCTCTTTGGTCTGCTGTCCAGCAGCATGTACGGTCGAGGTGACAGCAAAGGGAAGGCCTGGTGTAGAGAAAGCGGGTACCAGCAGGATAGCTGATGTAACCCCTGCCGTAATCATCCAAGACTTTTTCCGTATATTCACGGAACGATCACTCCTCTCTTGTATCTGTACTCCTATCTACCATAACATTTTTGGTAACAATTACAAAATTTTGATAGCTATTGATTCTGGTTTCGAAAACCATTGGGAAGCTGAATCATTTTCTTCACCTGACGAGCGATCTTTTCCTGCGTTTGCATCGTGACTCTTTGCTCCGCGGCCCTCAGCTGCGACATCGAGTCAGGGACTCCAAAGCAAAGAAAAGCCGTAGTCAACAGAACAAACGTCGTCTTGCGGGATCGCCAAACCCCAAATATTTTCTGTTCTGCCACGTCGTCTGCACTCCTTTTGGATTCAAAACTCCCTCCACTATACCATTTTCTTCAAATAAAGAAAAAATCTGCTGGCGTACTTTCCGCTGACAGATTCTCCTTCATTGCACGGTATGACTATTTACACTTCCAGCAAGCTTTCCAGAGACTCGCTGTTCAGTACATTCCCCACGAGGAAGTTGCCAAACTCGCCGAAGCGCGCGCTCACTTCATCAAAGCGCATTTCATAGACGATGTGCTTGAACTCCAATGGATCATTGGCAAACAGGGTCACGCCCCACTCCCAATCGTCGAAACCGACGGAACCGCCGATGATCTGTTTTACTTTTCCTGCGTACTTGCGGCCGATCAGTCCATGTGAACGCATCATTTCCTGGCGCTCCTGCATGGTCAGCATGTACCAGTTGTCTTGCAGATCCCGCTTTTTGTTCATCGGGTAGAAGCAGATGTGCTCCCATTTTGGCAGGATCGGGTAGAGACGATCACGCACATGCGGATTCGCCTTTGGATCTTCACCAGGATTGTTGACGTAGTTGCTCAGCTCGACTACGGACACGTAAGAGTATGGTGCCTCGGTGAAAGCGGCAAAACGCGTTTTGTTAAATGCGGTTTTGATAGCATCCAGCTCCTGGAGGGTCGGACGCAGAAACATGAAGACGAGGTCAGCCTTGTGGCCCAAAATGGAATAGACAGCTGTACTGCCTTCCTTCTGCTCCTCGTTTGCCTCCCACGTGCGAATCAAGCTATGTAGCTCGTCCAACGCCGCCTTGCGCTCCTGCTCGGATGCGGCTCTCCATTTTTCCCAGTTGATGGTGCGGAAATTATGATACGTATACCAACCTTCCAATGTAAGCAACGCTTCGTTTGCGCTCATCGAAAATCAGCTCCCTATGAAAAATCTGGTTACCAGAAAGCAACATTCCCAGTATAGCATAAGCGATGAGCGGATATTCGGAACAGATTGGTGAACAAGCGCATCTGCCTTACTTTCTGGTCGTCACTGCTCCACCGATGGTCGCAGGCGAAAGCTGGGAAGCTGCCTGCTCATCCACCACGACCGTAACATCCGGGTGACTGCGCAAGAGAGAAGCTGGCACAGCAGGCGTCACTTCTCCTTCCAGCATGTTTCGTACTGCTTCTGCTTTGGCCACGCCGCTCGCCAGCAACACGATTTTTTTGGCTGACATAATCGTCTGTATCCCCATCGAGATGGCTTGTGTTGGCACCTCATCCACTGCTTCAAAATACCTGGCGTTGGCTTCGATGGTGCTCATCGTCAGTTGAACCACGCGAGTCCTTGTGTCTGGCGCAGAGCCTGGTTCGTTAAATCCGATGTGGCCATTATTGCCGATACCTAACACTTGTATATCAATGCCACCCGCAGCAACGATTGACTGCTCGTAACGGGAACATTCCGCTCCCAAATCCTGCACATCGCCACGTGGAATATGGGTTTTTCGCGGATCGATATTGACCTGTCCGAAGAAGTTTTCCTGCATATACATCCGGTAGCTTTGCGGATGCTCAGAAGAAAGTCCCACATACTCATCCAGGTTAAAGCTGGTCGCCTGCGAGAAGTCCAGTCCTTCCTCCTGATGCATCCGGATCAGCTCCGCATACATGCCCACCGGCGTACCTCCTGTAGCCAAACCAAGCACCAGATCAGCCTTGCTCCGTACCTCTTGGGCAAAAAGCTGCGCCGCTACTTTGCTCATCTCCTGATAGCCCTCGACCAACAACACTTTCATCCAAACTCACCTCTGTCAGTATTTTCGTTCCAATACAGCCTTGGCTGTCCGTTCCTTGTACAGAATGGCTTTTTCCTTGATGCGCATCGACAATGCAGTGAACATCACATCCAGCACGTGCAGCTGAGCGATTTTCGCTGCCAGTGATCCTCCCTGTAGCGGTCCTTCCTGTGCCGCCGTCAGCAGGGTCATGTCGGCGACACGTGTAATGGGAGAGCGCTGGTAATGCGTCATGCAGATCGTGGTGGCTCCTGCCTCCTTGGCAAGCTGCAACGCATCGATCGTATCCTTGGTGCTACCTGACACCGAAAGTCCAATGGCTACATCCTCAGGACCCAATGTTGCTGCCGCCATAGCCTGCAGATGAGATTCTGTAAAAGCATCTACCCGCAAGCCGAGCCGCAAGCAGACATATTTGGCATCCTGTGCAGTGACAGCTGAAGTCCCCACCCCGTAAAAATGGATGATCTGTGCGGTTCTCATCAGCTCCACACAGCGCTCCACCAGATCAGTATCCAAAAGCACATGGGTATCTTTTACCGCCTTTTGATGAGCAGTCGCTACCTTTTGGCTGATTACGTTCATGGAATCGTTCTCCTCCACCTCGCCAAGCAGGTTTTTGACGGGATGTACCAGCTCTTTGGCCAAGGCAAGCTTGAACTCCTGATATCCGCCAAACCCGATCTTTCGGCAAAATCGAAGCACGGTTGTTTCTCCGACCTCCGCCTTTTCCGCCAGATCGATGATGGATGTGTAGATCACTTGTTCCGTCTGAGCCAGTACAAGATGCGCTATCTTTTGTTCCGATTTTGTAAATGAGGGAAACAGGCTTTGGATCTGCAACAGGGTGTTCATCTCCATAGGAACGCTCCTCACACAATCAGACGGCTTCATCAGCAAAGATGAAACCGTCTGGATTCAACTCCCGTCATTATACACCAAAAAGGAGAAATACTCCTTTTTTATTTTTTAAAATGGAGTTCATTTTCAAAAACTCAAAAAAGCGACTGCTCCCCGGTTTCATCCCGAAAAGCAGTCGTGGTAAAGCAACACTATTGGTTTAAGCCTTGGAGGATTGACCCAACGCATCAAGCATGACTTGATCCATCTCGTTGAACAGATGAAAGCCTCCATCCACCACGACAGAGATACCTGTCACAAAACTGGTTTCGGGTTGCACCAGCATGGACACGACCTTGGCAATATCCTCAGGGTCGCCGATTCGTTTTAATGGAGTAGCTTCTGCAAGCCGATCCTCTGCCATTCCCAGGATACCCTGTGTGAGTGCAGAACGGATGATCCCCGGTTTAATGGCATTTACCGTGATCTGATAGCCAGCCAGTTCTTTCGCCGCTGCTTCAGTCAAACCGACGATAGCATATTTGGCGATTGTTTGGCAGCGGAATACCCAGTTCGTCCTCCAAATGCCTTTTCCCCCGGGCATAGACACGTCTCGCTTTGACAACGAGCTTTTCTTCCAGCAGACGCGCCGCATATTCCTGATAGATATGCTCGCAATACGGGTCTTCCTCCAGGATCTTATCGTAGTACTTTGTCAATCCCGATTGGATTCCGTGGACGCACTGGCTCATGCCTGGAACTTATTTCAAGCTGCTGTTCTGTGACTTGGTCTCGGGGAATTTTACCCTGCTGCTCAAAGTAGATCCGAACATAAAAGCTGCGATCCACTGGCATCTTCATAACACGGAAGCGTACATCATCGAAGGTGGGTTCTATTATGAGGATGGCGATGACAAGGGCTATGCCGGATATTATACCTGTGAGTCCGCAGGGGCCATCCATGAGCCCTTCACTGCACCGGAGGGTGTCACGATGCTTGCCATCTCACACGGCCCTATTGGCGGCTACACAGACGACGGCCAGCTTGCCCTCATGGCAGATGCCCGCTTGCATTATCTGATGGCACGCGAAAACGGTGCAGTCGAATTTACGACCTTAGTCGACTACACGCACGGTTCCCTCTAAATCTAGTCATGCTTGCGACCTTCTCCCTCTGGTGGAAGGTCGTTTTTTTGCACAAAAAAGCCCTCTCCCACCATACTACCCATGAGAGAAAGCCCTTTTTCTTGTGCTGCACGATGATGAACTATGCGAAAATTCGATAGCCGAGCAGAATGACCAGCACCAATACCACAAGCGCCCCGATAAAAAAGCCGATACTCGGTTGCTTTCTGGATGCCCTTCCCATCGACATTTCCATCAAACCAAATGCCACGATCGCGAGAATCGCCTTCACATAGTAGTAGAAATCGCTTGCATGATACGAGAAGAGCAGACCCGCACCCGATAACAAAACAATGACGATCATCAATCTTAAGAGCATATGTACGATTTTGCCTGCTTTAGCTTTTCCCACTCGGTACAAAATGTAGCCAATGATCAGCAGGACAAAGGCTACTTCCCAACCGCCAACATGTGATTCCTTTAACATGTTGTACATGATCCGTTTCAACTCCTACATTCAAAATGGTTTATCCCTATCATTATAGCAGAAGGGAGTATGAAATCCATTCGGGCGACACTTGTCAGTTTTGTGACTCGATAAAAGAGATGCGCTGATCATTAGCCATACCACACACACCATTATCCGAATATTACTATAACCACTCGGTTACTGGGTTTTTATCTAGAGTGACAATTTCACTTCTGGGAGGAAACAAACGTGAACGTCCAAAAAAAATACTGCTCGGGTTTCTTGTACTTCTCTGTTTCGTGATTGTCAGCGGCGGCATATCCATTTTTCAAATGAAACAAATGGGTAATAAAGCAGAAGAAATTCAGGACAATTGGCTTCCTAGCGTTGCGATATTAGGAGAGATGAATGGTCAAGCCACGAATATGCCCCGGCTTCTAAACCGTTTGGGCTTGGAGAGCGACACTACCATCATGAATGAAGTGGAACAGGAAGCGCTCCGCACTCTTGAACGAATCGACCAGCTTTTAGTGGACTATGAGAAATTGATCACCGAAGAAAGCACACTGGAGCATCAGTATTTCGAAGATTATAAGAAAAGCTGGGAGGCATATAAAAACGATGTGCCTGCAATCCTCTCCATTGCGAAAGAATCAAATACCAGTTTATTGTCGTTGCAGATTCCGTAGGCAAGTTAGCCAACCAGAGCGGAGAGGCGACCAAGGAAATCATTCTGTTGGTGCAACGCATGCAGGAAAGTACGCAAGACACCGTCGAAACGGTTCGCTTGGGCAACGAGCTGATTATGCATGCCGGCCATTCCTTTACGGAAATTATTGAGTACGTCAACAATTCCGCCGAAAGAATCACGGAAGTAGCCGCTAGCTGCGAAGAACAGGCTGCCCAGACGAATGAAATTTTACAATCCGCACAGAACATCGCGGCAGTGACAGAGCAAACCTCTGCCAGCACAGAAGAAACAGCTTCGGCTACAGAAGAACTCGCCACGATGGCTGAAAAACTAAATCAACTGGTTGGCAAGCTGTAAGTCATACAGGGAGCAGGCAATCGTCCTGCTCCCTGTTTTTTCTACCTGCGCTTCATCCTAAACCGGTCGAAAGCCCTCGCCAATGACTTCATGTGCCGGGCACAAAATGATGAATGAATCGGGATCAACCGAGCGCACCATCATTTTGAGCTTGCTTACTTCACTTTGGCTGACTACCGCCATCAGCACCTTGCGTTCATCTCCCGTGTACCCGCCTGCAGCGTCCAGCAAGGTTACCCCGCGATCCAGATCGTACAGGATCGTCTCTCGCAATGTCTCCGTCTCGTTGGAAATGATATAGGCCACCTTGGTCGTGTTCCAGCCCATCTGGACGATATCGATTGTTTTGCTGGTCACAAACAGCGCAATCAAAGCAAACAAAGCCCTCTCCGCATCAAACACAATGCCCGCCAATGCAATCACCAGGCCATCGAAAACAGCCACGCTGGCTCCCAAGCTCAACCCGGAGTATTTATGCAGAATTTGTGAGGCGATAGCAAAACCGCCTGTAGACCCTCTTCCCCGAAAGACGATACCGATGCCGAGTCCAACACCAATGCCGCCGTAAATGCTGGCTAAAAGCGGATTTGTCGTCAATGGCTGAAGCTGACTGGTCAGCATGACGCACAGTGGAAGCACGACAGAGCCCACTGCCGCCTTCACGCTCGTTTGCTTGTCCAGCATTTTGAAGCCGATCAGCAGCAAAGGAATATTTACAGCCCATTGCACGATTGCTGGAGGCCACCCCAACAGATTGTACAGGATCGTCGAGAGTCCCGACACTCCCCCTGAAGCGATTTGATTCGGATTGAGAAAAAGGTTGAAACTGGTAGCGAGAACCAGTGAGCCAATGATGAGCATGAAGTATTCCATCACTTTTCGCCGTGGGCTGTCCATCGGGATGATTGCTCGTTTTTTTCGCATGCTTGCTGCTCCACTCCTGCCATTCATTGAATAAATAAAAACCGCCCATACATTACCATAGTTCTGCTAAAAAAGAAAATAGCGAGGAAGGGGATTGACGTTTATCCAAAAGGAAACGATAATAAAAATTATATAATAATTATTTTAAAAAGAGGTGACCTGCGATATGGAACAACAAATTTCCAGTGTCACGCAGCAGGTAAAACATCTGGGTAAGCGTTTAACCGTTCAAAGGCGAGCCGTTCTCTTGTATTTGCTCGCTGATGTCAATTGCCCTACCGCGAAGGACGTTTACATTGCTTTGAAAGCTGATATGCCGAACATTACCCTGTCAACTGTCTATACGGCTTTGCGTTTTTTTGTAAAAATCGGAATCGTCAGGGAGCATGCGACTTCCTCGGCCACTCGGTTTGAATGTGTCATCTCTCCTGCTGCCCTTGACCTTGATCTGCGAAAAGTCATGTAATGTGGTAATCAAATAATCCAAAGAAGAAGGGACAGCAAATAGCTGCCCCTTTCTTTTTTGCTCCCCCTCAACAACCGCCACAAAATTCGTCCCGCTTTGCAAACTCATACATTTCCCTGCCTACGCAACCAAGCGTATGCAAGGCTTCCTCCGCCTCTACGTCCTGGGATAAAGCGGTGATCGCAAAGCAGCGTCCCTGCGTGTATAACAGCCCCACATCATGCTGTCTTCCTGTATCCCAGCCAGATTTGCTCGCGATTTCCCAATCTGTCGCAAGCTCCTCTTTACCGTTATGATCAGCTACCGGCAGCATGGACGGCAAGCCATTTCGAAACTGCTGCTTTTTCATGATCGCGACCATGTCTTCACAGGCATGTGCATGGATAAATCGACCAGTTGCCAGCCTGTTTAGCATTCTCGCCACATCACCTGCTGTAATCCTATTATTCGCATCGATATCCGCCGGGTAGATCATCAGCTTGCGAACGTATTTGCTCTGCTCCATTCCCAGCTCGAGCATGGTCTGATCCACGCATTCCTTGCCGACCAGATCAATCAGGATGTTGGTTGCGGTATTGTCACTTTGGATGATCATCAGCGTAACCAATTCACGAATGGAAAGCTGCAGGCCTGGCGACAAGGCAAACAACAAGCCGGAACCTTTGACGAGATCTTCTCTTCGCAGCGGGAGTCGATCATCGAGTGAAAAAGCTCCCTGATGGGCTTGTGCAAACACAGCCGCCATGATCGGGACCTTAATCACACTCTCTGCTATGAACAGCTTGTCAGGAAGATGCTCGAAGCAGATCCCTTCCCCGATCTCCTCCACCACGACTCCCCAAGTACCCTGTGCATTCCGGATGATCTGTTCCAGTCTGCCTTGCAGCGTTTCAGCCTGTTGCATCATCGTCCCCTCAACCTTCCTTTGATTATCGACCTTGTTTGTTGCGGAAAAATTTTCGACAACCACACATCTGAATCCTGCCGAACTTAAATCTGGGTGAGGTCTGCAACAGTCCGTTCATTCACCTGATTTCCGGTATTCAAAGTAGTTTTGGGCTCCAGCAAAAGCACGAGAACCTCTTCGTTCACGACTGGCATATGCTCTACTCCTTTGGGAACGATGAAAAATTCCCCTTCCTCCAGCCAGACATCCCGGTCACGCAATTTGATCAGCAGCCTTCCTTTTACCACAAGACGATTTTGGGATTCCAGTAGTCTTGAAATAACGAAAACTTTTGATGAAGGTTGACCTTTTCCAAACAGCAACACCCTTTCCTTCCAGCTATCTCTATTTTAAACGGATGGCTATCCGCAAAAAAGAGCGTTTCTGGAAGAAAAGGGTGATCCAAAAAACTGTGATTAGCTGAAGAATTGTTGTTTGAACCAGACTGCCGAAGCTTGCACTTCTCTTTCCGTAAGCTGATGGCCGTAGGATTCCCAGTGCAACGTCACGGGAGCACCCGCCGCTTCGAGCAGTTGGGATAGCTCCTCCGTCTCAGGCAGTGGACAGATCGGATCATTCTTGCCCGCCCCGATAAACACGGGTGTCTGGGTCAAATCCGGCAGTTCCACACCCCGGCGCGGAACCATCGGATGATAAAGAATCGCGCCCTTTAACGCATCCTGGTAGTGGAAGAGCAGGCTCCCTGCTATATTGGCTCCATTGGAATAGCCGACGGCGACGACATTCTGACGGTCAAATCCGTGTTCCATCGCCGCCTCGTCGAGAAAGGCGTACAATTCATCGGTACGGAAAATCAGATCCTGCTCATCGAAGACACCTTCTGCCAAGCGTCTGAAAAAGCGGGGCATACCGTTCTCCAGTACGTTTCCTCGCACACTAAGTAGCGAAGAGCCAGGGTTGATCATTTGGCCGAGGGGCAGCAGGTCACGCTCCGTCCCCCCCGTCCCATGAAGCAATAGCAACGTCGGAGCACCCGGATCGCTCCCTTTTTGAAAGAGATGGTTCATTCCTGATCCTCCTTCAGCACCCGGACTTCAAATGGCAGGAGCCCTTGCTCGATCTGCTGGCGATAAGGCTCAAACCATTCGGGCAGCATCAATTTTTCCCCCAGGCTCTCCATCGGCTCGTCGCGGGCAAAGCCTGGCGGATCAGTAGCGATTTCGAATAAAATCCCGCCATTCTCGCGGAAGTAAACCGCATTAAAGTATTGACGGTCCACGATATCGGTAGGATGAAGCCCATACTCGGAGACGGCCTCCTGCCATTTTCGATGATCCTGGTCGTCCTTTGCTCGCCATGCGATGTGATGGACGGTTCCCGCGCCTTCCTGACCGCGCTGCATCGGGGCTGCATTGATATCAATCACATTGCCCAGATCGCCTGCCGCACGAAAACGAACCAGTCCAGCCTCTTCCCCACTTTTTTCAAGCCCCATCAGATTTTCCAAAACATGCATGGTTTTCTCCGGCTGCATGCTGTACAGAACGGCTCCACCAAAGCCCTTGATCGCCTTGTCGGCTGGAATACCACCAAACGCCCACTTGCTGTTCGGCCCTTCCTCCCGTTCGACGATCTCCAGCTGCAATCCATCCTTGTCTTGGAACTGCAGATAGGTCTCACCAAATCGCTGATTGTGGTAGTAGGTCATTTTGAACTTGCGCAATCGCGCTTCCCAAAAGGATAAAGCTCCCTTCGGCACGACGTAGGTCGTAAACCCAACTTGCCCTCCGCCCACTTGACCGGAGCGCGCTTGCGGCCAGGGGAAGAAGGTAATCGCTGTGCCTGGACTTCCTTGCTCGTTTCCAAAGTACAAGTGGTATACTTCTGGCGCATCAAAATTGATCGTTTTCTTCACCAAGCGAAGTCCCAGAAAACCAGCGTAAAAATCGACGTTATCCTGTGGATTTTTTACAAAAGCGGTGATGTGGTGAATGCCTGCAGTCTGTTGTTTCATCTTCTATCTCCTCCCTTTATCGTACTTGATCAAAATGCATTGAAGCTGACAAACTCCCCGACTGGCTTGCGATAGCCGCGCACTCGTTGAGAATTTTCGTCATCCTTGCCGATTGCGATCAGCATCGTCGGTACGTAAGCATCCGGCACGTTTAGAATGCGGCTGACCTCATCCGGATCAAATCCAATCATCGGGCAAGTATCCCACCCTTTGTGTTTAGCTGCCAGCATAAAAAGCATGGCGGATAGACTGGCATTGCGGATTGCCTCTTCCTGTTGGAAAACCTCTCCTCGGGTTTCATAGAACGACTTCACGGTAGAAACAGTTTGGTCGAATTCCTGTTGATGAATGACCCCCAGCTGCAAGAGACCCTCATTCATTCTTTCAACTTGGCGGTAAGCCTTCTTGTCTCCCAATACGAGAATCACCGCTGAGGCTGTTTTGATCTTATATTGTCTGTTAGCTGCCTCATAAATGCGCTCCTTCACATCTGGCTGATCGACTACTACGTAGTGAGGGTGCTGAAGATTGAATGCGCTGGGAGCGAACTTGACCAAAGAAAAAATCTCGTCCAGCTCCTCGCGGGGAATTTGCAGACCGGGCACAAACTTGTTCACAGATCTTCGTTGCTTCACAATACTCGTAAAATCATTCATCACATATACCCCTTTCCAGGCGACCATCGTTTCATTATCTCTAATTTGAGATATCTACCGATAAAGACAGCGGACTTTGCATCAATCGCTGCACGCTGGTCCGTTATCCAACTTTTCGATATCTTAAATTTGAGGTATTTCTCCAAAAAGGAAAGGACTCCTTTTTTAATCCCTTAAATTTAATATCTTAAATTTAAGATAATTGTATTCCAACTTTTGTCCGCTGTCAACTATTTGCTTTGTACATTAATGAAGAGAACTAAAAGTATCCGGGATGTATTCGATACGAGAGTCCGCTTCAATGGTCAGCTCCTCTTTGGCTTCATCATACATAACCTGGCCCTCTTTGATGTAAAACCAGATTTTTTTCATCGGCTCACCTGGTACCTGCTGAAATAAAAACAGATTCAGTTCATCCTTCCATGTGAGAATCTGCTCGATGTTTGCTTTCGACAGTTTGTGTACGATCAGTCTCCAGCCCGTTCCCGACTGTTCCCATTGATACGCGACTGGCTGTTTGTCGGTATCCAAAAATGTCCTGCCACCGACTGCGTGCTTGATCAGCAGTGTTTCTTTCATAGTCATCCTCTCCTTTTACGGCAAATCGATCAGCATATACTTCGTATCTTCCTTTGCTGCCAGCTGCAGATGAGGCTCGTTTTGAATGCGGGCGGTATCTCTTGTCTCCATTACATGCCCCGAGACTTCGAGCTCGCCTTCGATGACAAAGAGGAAGACACGTCGTCCTGCTTCTTGATGGAAGGATAGCTCATTTCCTCTCTCTAATCGGCTCAGGTAGATCGTCAGGTCCTGGTTGATCGATGCGACCTGCTCAGAGCCCGTATGGGAAACAACTGGCAAGAGATGATTCACCATTTGGGAAGGCTCGTAGCTGGATGTTTCATAAGAAGGTGCTCCCCCGCGCGCTCGCGGCATGAACCATAGCTGCAAAAATTGCAGCTCTTCGCTCTCCGATGCGTTGTACTCGGCGTGGATGATCCCACTCCCTGCGGACATGCGCTGTACCTGTCCTTCCTTCGTCACTTCTGCATTGCCCAGGTTGTCTTCGTGCTTGACCTGACCACGCAATACCACTGTGACGATCTCCATGTCACTGTGTGGATGAGGGCCAAATCCTTTTCCTCCTGCTACCAGGTCGTCATTGCACACCCGCATGACCCCGAAAGCGGTGTTCTCTGGATCAAAGTACTCGCCAAACGAAAAACTGAGGCCGCTGCGCAGCCATCCCAAGTCGACTAAATATCTCAAATTTGAGGGGCCTTTCTTTTGGAAAGAACGCGTACACCTATTTTAAATGCTTTTGGGCTGCAAAAAGAAGCTCAACCAATCCTTATACCGATCAGTTGAGCTAAAAAGCAAAAGAGGAGTAAACAGGACAGCTATACCTATTGGCATAGCCTCTGTCGGAGATTGTGGATCAAGTTTTTTCAACCATTTCATTCACGTAACGAATGGCCTGCTCCAAACGCTCCTGATAGTTTCCGGAAACCGTCTTGCAGGGGATATCAAACTCGCGGAGCAATTCCTTGAGCAAAGCGTTGTTCTTTTCACGAACTTCCTGCTCGCCAAAGGAACGGGTGCCATCATCGACCCACTTGACGTCCGGCTCCAGAAACAGCCATAGATCGTACTGCTGCAGTCGGGCAATCTCGTCCAGAATGGGCTGGCGCTCGCCGATGTAGAGCATGGAAAAGTACTGGGTAACGATCGCTTCGGTGTCGATAAAGAGCAATTTGTTCGCCTTCGCCAGCTGCTCCTTCTCCTGGTACTTATGCTCGAACGCAATCTCCGGATAGTCCTGGGCCAAGGTGATGTTTTCACAGTTTCCCAGCCTTTCGTAGTACGTTCGTCCCCATTCCTCCACGTAATTCGTGTTGTACAGATTCGCCAGATTGCGAACCAGCGTGGATTTTCCACAGCTTTCTGTCCCCACTACCACTACCTTTTTCACGAAGTAGGGCTTTACGATTTCCGGCAGCATCTGCCAGTGCTTCATGACACCCTCGGTCCGAAGCATGGTACCCGAGATCGGATAAGCGACCCGTTTGGCATCGATCACCACATGCTGGGCTTCCGGATACAGGTCGCGAAAAATATCGGTGTACCCATGCTCCGAGCTGAATACCGTGTCGATTGGCTTGCCAATCGCGGCCTTGATCCCCTCTGCACCGCGCTGCCAGTCTGAAATGTGCCCTGTTTGCTGTTCATAGACCGCATGAACGTGTACGTGCGGCATATCTTTGGTCAGCTGTGTCCACCAGCGCAGGCGGACACGTACGGGGATATGTGGGATCAAACCGTCCGCACACAGCTTTTTCTCGTGTTCTTCATCAAATGCAACGACAACATGCAGTTCATCCACCATCGTGGAAGCCCGTATCATGGCATACACGTGTCCCATATGGGGACAGGGGAGAAATTTCCCCCCGTACATGCCTACCGTGCCCACTTTCATTGTGTTAACGCCTCCTGACCTTTACTCAGCCTGATCCAGTTCACATAGCCGTAAATCGAGTTGACGAGGAAAGCTGACCACATTACCACCATGTTCAGGTCATTGCCTCCTTGGGTAATCAGTGTGACGACCCATAGCGAGATCGACAGCACATTGACTGCGATCCAGAGTGCCCACTGCTCGGCGTAGCGCTTGAGCATCAAAATTTGGGCAATGATCGAGAGAACGACAGCAGCAGAATCCAGTCGAACGGCCTGACCGCCGATGTAGTGCAGCAGCTCCGCGTACAATAAGCTTCCGACAACCGCGATGAGGATCAGCACCATCCATCCCTTTTTGCTCAAACGCTTGACGGCAACATCCTCACCTCGCATGCTGCGCTGGGTGCGATTCTTCGACCACATGTACAAACCGATAAACTGTACAGGCAAGTAGAATAGGCCGTTCAGCATCGCTTCTCCGTACAGCGAGTAGCCGTACGAAATGTATGCGTACGTCGCTGTCTGTACAATCCCGAAATAGTAGTTGGATATCTTTCCTTTCGCAACCAATACGACGCAAAGCATTCCCGATAACGAGGAGATCAGACCCAGAAGCGAATCTTCAAACGCGAAGAACAGATAAATGTTCACAATCGTGAATAATGCCAGCCATACTTTTTCAAACAACGTCCAATCTCTTAGCATGTAAATACCTCCCTCAGATTTTGACCGCTTCCCTTACAATTCATCGTCCCAATTCGGATTGTATTTGTATAACTTTGCTGGTCGGTGACCGGCGCTTCTGCGAATGTGATTGGTCTCCAATACCTTATCCGCGATTTTTCGGCGGAAGGCAGCGGCCAGCAGCTCCTTGCCCAGGATGACTTCAAAAACCTGTTGAAGATCGGACAAGGCAAAATATTCTGGCAGCAGATGAAATGCGATGTCCGTGTAATCCACCTTGTTGCGCAATCTCTCCAGCGCATACAGCACCATCTTGGCATGATCAAAAGCCAGATTTTGCGAGTCCACGATTTCCTGTGTGACTTTGGAGTGACCATTCTCCACTGTCTTGGTGATTTTAACGGTCGCTTGTGCCCGATCCGAATCGTTGGTGAGACGCAGCTCTACCCACTTCTCAGTCATGAAGCCGTTGTCCGTGACGGTTGTCTTTTTTTGTGTCCACTGATCCTGGACGTGAAACCATTTGGCATCCTCTGCACCTGCTCCTGGCTGTACCGGATACAGATCGCTGTTGATCAGGGCCATGTAGGAGCAGCTGATCACCCTTGTTCGCGGATCTCGGCCAATATCCCCCCATGTGTACAGCTGCTCCAGATAGACATCACTTACATTTGTTTCTTTTTCTAGTACCCGGATCGCGGCCTCGTCGATGCTTTCGTGAGCGGAAACAAACCCGCCCGGCAACGCCCACTGTCCCTGAAACGGATGGTCCTTTCGCTTGATCAGCAAAATTTTCAACGCTTTGTCAGATCGCTTGCGGTAATTGTCCGTCTCTTTGTCTACAACCGTGAAGAGCAGCAGATCGACGGTCACGGAAGGCCTCAAATACTGGTTGACATCATACTCCTTCAGGAACTGTTGTTCCGCAGATGAATGGTTGTTCATGTTATTACCCCTCTGATATTATCATTATGTTAATAACAACTTGTTAATAAGATAATAATGGATGGTTTTTCCTTTGTCAACTGGGAAAACACCTTTTGCGCGTGCTTGAGTGGAGATATTACTTTTTTACAATTAATTCAATCCATATAAAAAAGGCTAGCCAGAAACCTTCTGACTGCCTCATTCTATTTAGACTATCAATCCCGTTAGCATCACCACTATCTCATGCTATTTTTTCTATGTCCAGAATGTTCACGTGATGGACAAGTCCTCGTTATTACAATAAGTCTGTTCCGTTCTCCCAACCACATGAAGCTTTTATTCCATATACACCACCGTCAAAATCATCCCTGCAATCACGTCTTCCCCCAGCTCGACTTCCAGCTCGCCTACTTTGCCGCTGACACGCGAAATCACTGGGATTGTCTCGCCTTCCTGGCTAACCAGTACAAACAGCGTCTCCCCCTCTTGCACGTACTCGCCAGTCTGACACGAGATTTGCTGGATTGTTCCGGCCAACCGAGCTATGATTTCATCCTTTAAAACCAACCTGCTCACCCCGACTTCTCTTCTCCTGAATCTCCTGATACTTGCGGCTGATCGTGGATTGACTGACGCCCAGCATCTTGGCGGCCAGCGAGGTCGTTTTGTATTCGTCCATCGCCATGCTGATCAGCTGCTCCTCCATGGCTCGCGTGGCTTCCTTCAACGGCATGATCTTGGTCAAACGCTCTTTGAACTTCCTTTTCTTCTCCTTTTTCAACATGGGACTGATGTGATGCGCCTCGATCAACTCTTCGTCAGCTGTGACGACCAGACGCTCGATGATGTTTTGCAGCTCCCGCACGTTGCCCGGCCAGGAGTAGGCCTCGAGTACATCGAGTGCATCCTGGGAGAGCTGTGTCGACCGCTCGTATTTCTCATTGAAGGTGTGCAAAAAGTGAAGGCTGATCAGCGGAATGTCCTCCGGCCGCTCGCGCAGTGGCGGAATGACGATCGGAATGACAGTCAGCCGGTAGTACAGGTCCTCGCGAAACAGCCCTTCTTCCACCATGCGCTCCAAATTTTTGTTGGTAGCCGCTATGATTTGTACGTCCACCTCTACAACCTCAGAGCCACCGAGCGGGATCATTTCGCGCTCCTGCAAGACGCGCAAGAGCTTCACCTGCAAGCCGAGCGGCAGCTCTGCAATCTCGTCCAGGAATAGCACCCCTTTGTGCGCCATACGAAAATATCCAGGCTTGCCGCTCGTGCTGGCTCCGGTAAATGCGCCTTTTTCATAGCCGAAAAGCTCGCTCTCCAAAAGCGTCTCGGGGATTGCCCCACAGTTTACTTTGACGAATGGCTGACTGCGCCGCGCTCCCCATTCGTAGATCGTGCGGGCGAAAACCTCCTTGCCCACTCCTGATTCCCCAGTCAACAGGACGGTCGAGGAGCTTTTCGCTACCTTGCGAATGTAGTTCATCAGCTTCTCCATCTTGCTGCTGGCATAGATCAATTGGCGCTGCTTGGCTGACTGCTGCTGATCGCGCAGATGCTCCAGCTCCTGCTTGTACTGTGCAGACATCTTTTTAGCTTGCAAAAGCTCCTCCTTGAGCATCACCGTTTCTGTAATATCCCGCAGCGCGATGACGATGCGCTCCAGCCTGCCCGACTCGTCCACGATCGGATTGCCTACAGCCAGCACATTTTTGCCTGAGCTGCTCTTTTGGGTGACAGAGACCTTGCGCATGCGCTCCATGACTTTTTTCACAATCGCTGTAAAAAAGGTTCCCTCATCCTCCAGCTCCATCAGATTAAGTCCGATCAGCTGTTCTTTGTCATTCGCCCAAAAATCCTTGATCAAGCTGCCACTGTATCGAAGCAGGACGCCTTTTTCATCCAGCACCAGAATTTCATCATAAATAGAGGAGAGAATGCCTTGCAGATCGGTGTTCAGGTTTTTGACGGCCTCCATCTCCAGTGCCATCTTCTCGATAAATGGCAGGTCCTGGAGCACGATGATCGCACCCGTAATATGGGCATGCTGATCTCGAATTGGCGCAAAATCCGCCAGAACCGCCATGCTATCCGTCATGATGATCTGGTTGAGAATGACTTCACCGTTGTTTATGACCTTGCGAAAAATGTGCGGGTCGAGCAGTTCATTTGCTCGGGTATCCCGGATTTTTTCCGGGACCACACGCACCATCCGCACGACTTCTGCATTGAAGTTTTCGATCCGCCCCTCTGGATCGGTAATCAAAATCCCCATCGGAATCGAATTGAGCAGGGAGCGCATCCAATCGGTATGGGCAGACTGGCTGGTCAGTAAATAGTAGAGAATATCCTCGCGCTGCAGATAGCCCTCTGGCTTGCCCTCCTGATCCTGCACCAACACAACCTCTTCGCCAAACACCTTGAAGAAATCGAGGACGTCCGCTTCGCGTTGGAAATAAGTCAGATCGGTATGGAAGGGCAGCTCCCGCACTTGTCTTTTCTCCCATTCGGGGTCATGCAAAAATGGCATCACATCGGTATTGCGAATGTAGGCGACGATTTTGTCCTCTACCGCATCGGTGATAAAAACAACCCGTTCCTTCCAGTGCGACATGATTTCCCACAATTCATTGACAGAAGATTCAAACGATAAGGTGTGCGCTTTTCTGACAAACCATTTGGAAACCATAGTTCCTCCCCAATCGCTTTGTATGCTCCTATTATACTTGGGCCGCGATGGGGACGGAAAGCGGAAAAGAAGACTTGAGAGACAGTCTTCTTTTCCATGTGAATGCTATTCTTCAAACCAACCGCTCGGCTGCACCTGCAAGTTGATATTGATCTGCTTCACTTCGGTAAACTCCTCGTAGCCGTATGTGCCAAGACCGCGCCCGATCCCGCTCTGCTTGTATCCTCCCCAAGGAGCTTCATTGTAGGTCGGATGGTAGCAGTTGATCCAGGTGATTCCCGCTCTCAGCTTGCGGATGACGCGCATTGCTTTGGCTCCGTCCTGCGTAAAGACGCCACCAGCCAGACCGTAGACCGTATCGTTAGCAAGGCGAATAGCATCAGCTTCATCCGTAAAGCGCTGGATGGCGAGCACAGGTCCGAATATCTCTTCCTGCACGATTTTCATCGAAGGCGTGGTATCCGTGAAGATCGTAGGCTCCACGAAATAGCCGTTTTCCAATCCAGTGGCCGTGATCCGATTGCCCCCGCACAATAGACGCGCCCCTTCGGATTTGCCCAGCTCGATATAGTGCAGAACCTTTTCCATATGCGCCTGACTGACCAGTGGCCCCATCTCCGTAGACGGGTGGTCGCCAGCACCAACGCGGATTTTTTTTGCCCGCTCCACCAGCCGCTCCACGAAACGGTCATGGATGCTGTCTTCCAGCAGGAGCCTGGAGCCTGCCGAGCATACCTGTCCCTGATTGGCGAAAATACCGAACAATGCATAGTCTACCGCTGTGTCAAAATCGGCATCGGCAAAGACGATATTCGGAGATTTACCGCCCAGCTCCAGCGAGATTTTCTTGATATTCCCGGTAGCCGCGCGCATGATGCTGCGGCCTGTGGCTGTCCCGCCAGTAAAAGAGATCTTGTCCACGAGATGACTTTCTGCGATCTCATTGCCTACTGTTGCCCCCGCTCCCATCACCAGATTGGCTACGCCTTTGGGCACGCCTACCTCTTCTAGAATGGCGAACAGCTTTTGTGCTGTCACCGGTGTGACCTCAGATGGCTTAAACACAATGGTGTTGCCAGCGGCCAATGCCGGAGCAATTTTCCAGACAGCCATCAAAAGCGGATAGTTCCACGGTACGATCAGGCCACACACTCCGACTGGCTCGCGCACGACCATCGCCTGCACAGGGTCTGCCACATGATAGGTCTGTCCATCGGGCTTGCTCACGATTCCCGCGTAGTATCGGAAGCACGCTGCGGCATCTGCCACATCAAAGGCCGTTTCACGCAGGGGCTTTCCGTTGTCCAGCGTCTCCAGACGTCCGATCTCCTCGGCCTGCTGCTCCAGCCTGTCTGCCACAGCCAGTAGCATACGTCCGCGCTCTACAGCAGGCAGCTCCGACCAGATGCCGCTGTCAAAGGCTTCTCTTGCTGCCTGGATCGCATGGCGGGCATCCTCGACGCCCCCTTCTGCGGCAAGCGCAATCGTTTCACCAGAAGCCGGGTTGACGATCACACGCGTGTTTCCCGACTGGGCATCTACCCATTCCCCATTGATATACATCTTCAGGTTCATCATGCTACGAATCCTCTCCCTTATCGCGGCTTTGTGCTCCATACATGTTCAGAGCAAGTCGCATGCCAGTCTTGGACATGCGGTGAAAGCTGTCAATTTACTTTAAGTCGTCCGTTCAAATTATGCAAAAATTCATAATTTATGCAACCGTGCATAATTCGCAGCTTGACACATCCGCTGATTTCCCGTTACATTCAGCTGCGGATCGCCACCAGGGCGGCAAAATCATGGATCAAGGTAGCCGCCAAAAGAGAAGTGGTTTGCGCAGGATCGTAAGGCGGGAGCACCTCGACCAGGTCAAATCCGATGTAATGAAGGTCTTTCAAAGAGCGAACCAGCTCCAGCGTCTCAAAGCTGGTAAAGCCGCCGACCTCGGGAGTTCCTGTACCCAGAGCGAACGCGGGATCGACAAAATCAATATCAAAGCTGAGGAAGCACGGGGTATCGCCAAGCTGTTGCTTGATTTGCGCCACGACCTCCTCCACGCCTCGTCTACGCAGCTCCTGTGTGGTGATCACGTTGTAGCCCAGCTCCAGGCTGGCGTCGAGATCCCCAGGATGGTTCAGCGTTCCGCGAATCCCCAGTTGAAACACTTTGTCCGGTTTCAGCAGCTTTTCTTCGTAGGCGCGGATAAAAGCGGAGCCGTGCCAGTATTTTTCGTCGTAGTAGGTGTCCCAGGTATCCGTATGGGAGTCAAACTGAATCAGTGCAACCTGACCGTAAACCTCCTTGGCCGCACGCAGCGTTGCCAGTGTGATCGAGTGGTCTCCTCCCAGCCCGATCGGCACGATTCCTTTTTTCATCAGGTCAAGCATAGCAGCCTGTATGCGTTCATAGCTGCGATGAATATTGTGCGGAATGACCGATACATCCCCGATATCGATGGCGCGCGTGTCTTCAAACGGGTAGACCTGGTGGATCGGATGGTAGGGAAACAGCAGCATGGACGCCTGGCGGATCGCCTGAGGCGCAAAGCGGGCACCTACCCGAAAAGAAGCCGCTGTATCAAAAGGCAGACCGACAATAGCAACCTTGGCGTCCTCTCTGCTGTACGGCAGCCGCATAAAAGAACCTGTCGTGCAAAATTCCGGCTGGATATCAGGTGTCAGTGGATATTGCATGGTATTTCTCCTCCGAACTCGCCGCCTGCTCCACGATCGACGGATGCAAGCGCGCTGTTTTTCATGGATCGGGGTCAGGAGCAAATACGCTCGGACGACAGGAGCATCGAAAGCAAGACGGCAATCAAGAACATTTGATTTGGCATGGTATTCTCTTTTACCCTCCTTTCCTTTCGGCGACTTGCCACCTCGCTCATGCAAGAGTTGTTTTATGCATGAATAGTGCCAGCTTGGCTTTCGAGAGTAAACGATGGAATACAGTGTTGAACATCGTAGTGAAGCACATTATACTTATTTTCTCTTTGCTGACTTTGAGGCTAGAAGGGAGTATCCCATGATCATTCAAAAACAGGATTGTATTGTGAATGGACTGCACTATGCTGTCAGGTCTGCCATCGAGTCCGATGCAATGGAATTGTCGGCCTTGCGACAGCAGATTGATGGGAAGATGGAAGGAAAAGACCCTTTAACGCACGGACGCAAGGGTCTTCTCGTCTGTTTTTACGTCTATTTTCTAGGAACGGATAGACAAGGAGTTCTTGCTGTACAGCGCCAAGGCACCTGCTCCGATCATCCCGGCGTCCGCCCCCAGTGCACTTTGCACGATCCTTGTTTTTTCATGTCCTGCTTGCATCACATGCTTTCTGACACTTTCTCGCACGGGAGCAAGCAGCCATTCACCTGCCTGCGAGACTCCGCCGCCGATCACCACCAGCTGAGGATTGAAGAGATTTAGCACCACTGAAATCGCCCAGCCCGTAACCTCCCCTACCTCACGCCAGACAGCCGTTGCAATCGGGTCCCCCAGCTGCGCAGCCTCTGCAACATCCCAGGCTGTGATTTTTTGCGGGTCACCCGAGACTCTTTGCCACAAGGGAAGCATCTTTGCCTCATCAGGAATTGCATGCATGGCTTGGGTCAAGCGTTCCCTGGCAATCCGAACGATCCCTGTGGCGGAAGCGACTGTCTCCACACATCCCTGTTTGCCGCAATTGCAGACAACCGTCTGACCTGGAACCGTAATATGACCCAGCTCGCCAGACAATCCTCCTCCTCCGCGCAAGAGCTGACCATGGACGATACTGCCGAGTCCGATACCCGTGCCCATCGAAATGAAAGCGAGATGCCTGAGGCCTTTCCCTGCTCCAAAAACCGCTTCACCCCAGGCGGCCGTGCGAAGATCGTTTTCCATAGCCAAAGGCAAGCCGATGAGCGTGGCGAGCGGTGTGCGTACATCGAGCTGGTGTAGATTGAGGTTGGGAGAATGGATCGAGACACCCTTTTTTCCGTCAAACGGGCCGGGAAATCCAACCCCAACTGCCTCGATGGATACCGCTGAACTGGCCCTAAGCTCGCCAACCAGATCAGCCATCCTTATCAAGAGAGGCTCCAGACTGCCTACCCGGCCTGTCTCCCTGACTGCTGTATCCAGAATCCGTCCCGTCTCATCCATCACTGCGCCTTTCATCGTCGTGCCGCCTACATCCAGACCAATGACGTGGCGCATGATCACTCTCCCCTTTCGTCTGCACACGACTCTTCGTGCGAAATCCGCGTGCCCTTCACTTGCTGCCGCAAGCGCTCTACAACCTCCAGCTCCACCTGTCCCGCCCCGATCGAGCAGGCATTTGACGCACCGCAAGCCATTCCCAGCCTCACTGCATCGTTCCACGCCATGCCCTGCAAACGCCCTGTCACCATACCAGCCAAAAGAGAGTCTCCGCAGCCTACCGTATGAATGGCCTGTGGCAAGCGGACAGCCTCGTAGCTCCAGATCTCCTTCGCACTGCCGAACCACGCGCCTTCCTGCCCCAGTGACAGCAGGACATGCTCCGCTCCCATGCTGATCAGATCGATGACCGCTTGACGTTTTTCCAAATCGCTTTCCAGCCTATATCCGAGCAAGACCTCCGCCTCTTCCCGATTGGGTTTGATCGCATACGGTCGGCCTTCCAATCCGATCCGTAAACCCTCTCCACTGGTATCCAATACGGGTAGCGAGCCAGCATCTCGCACCAGCTGGATCAACGTGCGATAGGTGTCGCTTGGCAGTCCGCCTGGCAAACTTCCGGAGAGGACGACACAGCTGGCCGATCTAGCGAGTCTTTCCAGCTTGGGTTTCAGTTGCTCAAATGCTTCTTCCGATACTACCGCTCCCTGTTCCAGCACCTCCGTCACGCTTCCGCTCGCTTCATCGACAAAGGCAAGACAAGTGCGGGATTCCCCTGGCGTCTCCATAAAATCAGGCTGAATGCCTTCCAGCTCACAGCCCTGGCGGATATAGCGACCGTTTGCCCCGGCGACAAATCCGGTGGCAATCACCTGCTCCATCCCGAGTCTTTTCGCTACTCGCGCGACATTGATCCCTTTCCCTCCAGCCTGAGTCTGCACAGTCCGTGCCCGATGCACCTCACCCAGCTGAAACCGAGGCAGCAGGTAGGTTTTGTCCACAGCAGCGTTCAAGGTTACCGTAACCAGCATCACGGACGCACCTGTACCTGAACCAACGGCTGGCCTAGCTTGGATTTAAATAGGTTGATGACTTCTACCGGCGTCGGGTCTACACCGCGAATCAATGCTGTGTACAGCGAAACGTAATCGGCCAGATAGACAATGGAAAAGAGACGCGCCATCCGCGAAGCTCCCTGCGAGTGGACAACACGGACTGCGCCTGCGCGCTCGCGTAAGATCTCCGCGCTGATCTCGACGCGTTTTGCCATGCTGTCGCTATCTTCGGCATCGCGGATCAGGGTAAAGTGAAAGCCTTTCAGCATCGCGGCTGGAGCGTCCCAGCCGACCGCTTCATCATGGTGCAAACTGGGAATCGCATTCCAGAAGGCCATCACCTTGCTATTCTCTCCGAGCTGATTTTTCCAGCGCCATGCCGGTGCATCGAAAAAAGGCAAGGTCCCGTAAATGACCGGAGTGAGGCCGTCCATCTCGCTGGCGATCTGCTTGGCAAGGTTGACAGCCATCGGGTTCTGTACATGGTACAGTTCGCGAAGCTTCGAGAACAGGGAGATGGTTTCTGTTACTTCACCGCTCTTGTCCTCCACAAGTCCCAGCTTGGTCAAAACTGCCAGAATCGGCAGAAAAATATACCCGAGGACGATTCGCGGCATCATCCCTCCCGGAACGAGCAGATGGGCGTGTCCATGCTCGCGAGCCAGCTCCAGCACCTTACCGCCTGCAGTAATCGCGACGATTTGCGCATTGGCCGAGATAGCCTGCTCGTAGGCGCTGACCACCTCTTGCGTATTGCCGGAATGGCTGACCACGATGACCAGTGTCGTCTCCTTTACGCAGGCAGGAAGAGAATAGCCCTGGTTGAGCTGAATGGGAATCGGAAGCTCGTCGAACAAATACGATTTGACCAGGTTGACGCTTGCCGCTGAGCCGCCTCCCGTCCCCAAAACGAAAACGCTTTCAATCGGTCCTTTTATCGAAGAGACGTCCAGTGATGAAGCGAGCTCCCATCCTTCTGCAAACTGCTTGTCATAATCGTCTGTATCCCGCAAAGCACGAACCGTATCCAGCTTTTGCAGCGTCAAAGCATCATCCAGATTGACCCGCATCCTTCCACGTCCTTCCCATCCCTTTAGTGGTTTGCCGCCTTCCCTACACATCCGCACATCCTCATTTTATCGAGGGCAATCTCCTTCACAGCCTGCTTGGCCAGCTTCATGTAGTGGCGCGGATCATTTTCTGAGGGACGCTCCGCAAACGATTGCTTGAGCGACTGTGAAAAGGCAATCCGCAGCTCCGTCGCCACATTCATTTTCGCCATCCCGAGTGCGACAGAACGCTTTACCTGCGCTTCCGGTATGCCAGACCCTCCGTGTAAAACGAGCGGAATCGGAATACGCTGCGCGATCTGCGCCAAGCGTTCAAAAGCAATGCGCGGCTCACCCTGGTACATGCCATGAGCGGTTCCAATCGCTACAGCCAAAGTATCGACGCCAGTAGCCGCTACAAATTGCTCGCACTCATTCGGATCAGCCAGCAGCGCATCCTCCTTTGCGACGATCCGCTCATCCTCGACACCTCCCACCTTGCCCAGCTCCGCTTCCACATTCACCCCTGATCGATGCGCCAGCTCCACTACCTGCCTAGTCAGCTCCACATTTTGTTCAAAGGGAAGCATGGAAGCATCCATCATCACGGAGGTGTAGCCTGCCTGAATGCAGCGCTCGATCAAGCCATAGTCGTGACAGTGATCCAGATGCAGGGCGATCGGGATCGATGACTGCTCAGTAGCGACACGTACCATCGCCGTCACATAGCCGACCCCCAGATGCTTGATCGTCCCGACTGTCGTTTGCAGAATCAGCGGAGATTGCGCTTCACAGGCAGCCTCCACGACAGCCTGAAGCATTTCCAGCGTATGCACGTTAAATGCAGTGATGCAGTACCCTTCTCTACGCGCCTGTTGCAGCATTTCGGTCGAAGAGACCAGCGGCATGAGCTATTCACTCTCCATCGCTTATTTTTGCGCTACATCCACCTGTATTCCTTGGTCGAGAAAAGCTTCCAGCATTTCTGAATCGAATGAATCTGTAATGATCCGATCAACCTCTGCCAGCTCGGCAAAGCGGCTGAACTGCACCTCGCCAAGCTTGGAATGGTCGGCCAACAAATACACCTTGCGGGCGCGCTCCATCATCACCCGGTTTACACTGCCCTCCTGCACGGACAAGGTAGATATTCCTTCGTGCAAATGAACGCCGTCTGTCCCGATAAAGCACTTGTACACGGACAGCTTCCGCAGGTTTTCCTCTGCAATCGGACCCACGACTGCATACGATTTGGCTCGCATCTCGCCGCCGATCAAGATCATGTTGTGAAGTTCGTGGCTATGCAGCTCCATCGCTATATTGACCGCATTCGTCACGATGGTCAGCCCTGTCACCTGCCGAAGCAGCCTGGCCAAGGCCATCGTTGTCGAGCCTGCCCCAAGGATCAAGGTGTCACCCGGCTCTACGTAGATGAGCGCCTGTCTCGCAATCCGCTCCTTTTCCTCCATGCGCTCTCCCTGCTTCTCCGTAAAGCTGCGCTCCACCGGTAAAAAACGGGTCGTCGTCGCTCCGCCATGCGTGCGGGAGAGCAGCCCTTCGTTTTCCAGCTTGATCAGGTCCTTGCGTATCGTCACTTCAGATACGTCCAGGAGCTTGCTCAATTGGGCTACGGTCATCGTCTTCTGCTGTTCCACCTGTTCGAGAATCCTGCTGTGTCGTTCTGCCGCGAGCATCGTGGATGATCTCCTCCAGTAACTTTCGATTCATTTCGTTTACTTTCATAACATTTCGTTTTATTAGCTATATCGTAGCACTTCCTCTATTTTCCTGTCAAACCAAAATGTTCTGGATACTCGAACGAATAAACTTACAGTAAATAGCCTAAATCGGAACAATCGTTCTGACTTAGGCTCACTACAGCATGATAGTCTTCAATTCCCGTTATCTTTTCAAACCTTTGTTTTTTTATATGGCTTACCAAAGGGATGGATCGACATCTCTTGTCCTTTCTCCTGGGATGGACGGAGTGTAAATAGAGCCAGTAACGTTGATAGCACACTAACCCCTGTCATGGTCCAAAAAAGAGTCATTTGCGTAGCTTTCATTAATATAGAAACGATTGGGGACCAAGTGCAACGCCGATGAATCTCATACTGCTGTAAATCGCCGATATGGTACCGCGCTCCTCTTTCTTTATGCCTTCCGTAATGAAAGCGTCCAGACAAGGCAGCGCTACGCGCTTCCGGACGTCATGGATCGGATCGAGTCGGCTGGCTTGCCTCTGCCTACAGCAGTAGTCCAAACGCCATCAGGTGGTTTTCAAGCTATCTGGATGCTCTCGCAAGCGGTACGCGCTACGCCAAAAGTACGCGTGTTGTTTACGGCAATTCAGCGTCATATGACCAGCGATTTGCAAGGAGATCCGCACGCGATCGGCGTGGAGAGGATCTTCCGCACGCCTACGGAAAGTAACCTGGTGTATTTTGAATCCAACCAGGTCTATGACTTCCAGACCTTTATCGATTGGCGTGACATCAATCATCCGCTTGTTTGGGATCGTACAAGCCCCTTGTTTGACGCCTACGACATCATGAATCATCCAGCGATCATGCGCCTATACAACCAGGATGCAGAGATCGGGAAGCGTGAAGCATCCTGCCTGACGCTTATTTTGGCAATGAAATTTTCAGGATGGCCAATGGATCGGGCGATGGCTGAAATGGAACGCTGGTGGCATGAGTGCTGCTTCAAAACGAAAATAAGGCACTCTCAGGCTCTCTGACGGCTATTGCCGAAGAGTTGGGCTGTGCGGTGTCCAGTTTAAAGAACGTCCTCGCAGATCTGCAAAACGAGGGCGCTATTGTCGTGGAATCCAAGCGTGGTCGCAACGGATCGACATCCATTATCCTGGTTGAGCAAGCGAACGAGGCGTTTATCCAGGAAGCTGCAGCTGCGAAAAATCCGGATCAAGAAAAGAGCCAAATTGATAATACAATAGGTGAGGCGGTGGGTGGGGCTGCGACCGTTTCGTTGCCTGGTTCTGCTGCTGACCTGATTGGTTTGCTGGCTTCTCTAAACGCGCCTTACCCTTCTTCTTTGCCTCTTTACCTTGCGGATCTCTACCGCGATACTGTGGCGGTTTGGGCTTTACCTTCTTCTGATCCTACCTACGCTCTGGATGCCGCGACTCATACTTGGCTTCTTCTCAAGCGCACGCTCATGACTTGTTTGCGCGCTACTAAGCGTGAGGGCATCGCTAACTTGACTGCTTATGTGCGCCAGGCTATGGCTGCTGCGTTACTTGAACTGGTTGAACATGGCTATAGCGTGGATCGCTTGCCTGCGTCTGTGGTTTGGCAGCTAGATTCTGGTCGTGGCGGCTCTTAAAAAATCCTCCCCTATCAAGGGGGCAAATCATGTTTTGCTTTTGAACGCGTTCGGGCTTCTGGAATCCACAACTACCGCCGTCACCCGTAGGGACGAAACGCAGTGGAGGGCGGCCCTCGCCGTTGACGAGCGCGGAGATCCACGACGCTCTTCCGTCAGGGTGGGCTATGCCCATCCCTGCGCTCCCTTTGGGCGGGGGGTGGTTCGGATTTTTAGCTTTTGGCCATCAACTGGCTCTTAAAATCATTCGGATTTAATGGCTGCACTCCTGGTTGGCCAACGAGCTGCAGCGTGCCTTTTTTTCGTGGAATCCGAACGAAGAGAAAAACGAAGCTAGGGAGAGATCGCGGTTTTTGGAGGAAAAGGAGAGTTTGTCTTCTCTACGTGGACATATGGGAAGGATCGCCCGAGCGGTAATCGCTGAAAACGGCGAAAAACGCCCGAAAATGAGGATTCGGACGTTAGGTTACATAATGTATGTTATCGGGACCCACAACTTGTTATCAGAGAAAACCGGTAGGGAGGCTAAATCCTTACCGGTTTTCTCTGATACTTATTGGGTGGGGTAATACCAGCGTAGCTGACATCATTCGCAAATTATTGTAAAACATTAGAAAACGATAATTATCATTTTTTGTAAAATATGATAAAAAAAGGAAGAAATACACTCCGAGTAATGGTAGAAATATGTAGTAAAGGTTTTTTACTATTTTTTACCATCACAGGAGGTGAAGCTTTAACTTAACAGAGAAATTAGTTTTTTTCCGTGTTCTAAATCAGAAGGATTAGAAGATAGTACTTCAATACATCTGATAAACTCTTCAAATTCTTGCAGATTATCATCTATTGTTGCATTTTGTGGATCCTGGAAATAATTTTCTAACATGTAACTGTAACTTAATACAGTTCGAGATTCCTCAGTGTTTCCCAACGTGTATGAGGTATTATCAGAAAGAACTTGGATTTTACTTGAATGAGAAAGAGCTAAATCAAATTTGGTCTCCCAGTCTGTATTATTTTTTAAAGACCTGCTTAGCAGCCTAAGACCTTCCTTAAAATTACTGTCGATTTGCGCTTGAAGTTTTTCAAATTGAGTCTCGACTCCATTCATTTTTACAAAAATAAATACATTGCTAATTGCTAATAATGTTAATAGAACGATTAGATACTTTTTATTTGTATTCAACTCAATATTCACCCTATCTTTTTTCTTAATCATATTACAAGGAGTGTATAAAATGTATAAAAAATCCATTAGCTGCCTTTCTATCGCCCTTGGAATGTCTTTATTATTTAGTAGTAGTAGTTTGGCGGCACCAGATGATAACTTGAGTAAAGCAGAAATCAAAAAATTAAAGGAAGTCTTCCAATTTTCCGATGAGCACATTGCCGATTTAGTTGAAGATGGTAAAGTTCAAGAATATTTGTCGATTAAAAAACCATTAGTTAGTAAAAAGGAAGAATACTATGAGATTTCAAAAAACGGTAATGAAAAAAAGGCAGAGAAGCTTACAAAAAAAGAATTTAAAGAACGACTAGAAAAAGAGAAAAAGAAAAATAAAAAGAAAGAAGAAGAAAATGATACTCCAATTTCAACATTTGACTACGATTTAGAAGATGACCATGATTACATAACTTTAGAAACCTGGTTTATTTATGATGAAGTTGAAGGTGATGCACAAGCTTCAGCACGTTTTGAATTTGCAGATGATAGCAGTACTTATGGTTTTCTTGGTGATCTTTATGAGGATGTTCTTGCAATAGGTATTAGTGATAATGCCTCGTTAGTATCAGATACTGAAGAGTTTTATTTAAAGTTCCGTAAATATGGATTCGATGGAGAATATGATTCTTATGGACATCCAATTTATGAATGGACCTCTATGACTCGAGATGATAGTAGGGCTGATGAGCGAGATGTAGGTGGCTATGCGTTTGATGTTAATTTCCCATCGATGAATACAGAGCGTTATCAGTATATTAAAAATATTAGGGGTTATATGAAAGTTGAAGTAACTCATCGTGATTCTTCTTGGGGTGGAGAAATGTATGATGTTTGGAGTCACTATCTCCATTCATGGGAAGATGTACATTTGTCCTATGGACTTTCAATTCCTCTTGGAGGCAGCATTTCGTGGGAGTATGAGGATGTTTCTGAAAAAATAACAGGGCATACGCAAGAACGTATATATGACTAAACGAAGAGTGCTACATCATCCTAACATTATTTAGGAGAAATTATAGTCGTTAGAAAGAGAGACCAACCGAAGGTTAGGTCTCTCTTTAGTTTATGAAGGATTTACATAATGTTTATTATCGGGACCCATCCTAACGAAGCTTCTATGCTTTAACTGACTTGACCAAAAGCCCTTTGTCAATAAGGGCTTTTGGTCATTTCTTCAAGGTTTTCAGTTCTTTACACAAACGTTGCTGACTCATCAATACTCCAAACAGTACACCTCCCGATACAAAAAGTAACACTGTTATGATTGTGGCCATGTTCGTTCCTCCTTTTCATTTGATATAATAGGAACAGAAAGAAAGTGCCATTTTCTTTCTGCAATTTACTTTTCCATGGAGGGATCCGATACTCTGGATTCTTCTTTTTTTGTGCTTTCTTTCTCTTTATTAGCTTGTAAGGACACGTTTACAATGTCACGTATTTGAATGGTTAAACTTACATGTCGGTAAATAATGCAGATGGCTAAAACTGCAATAAGTCCAGCAATTATGGTGATCGTTGTTTCATTCATCCTTCCTCCTCCTTTTTCCTGATCATGATGTGATCAGTTCCAAAACTGCTAAATGTAAATTTTGCAGAGTGTCTTCGGGTGACATACGGATAAACCACGTCATTTTTTCTAGTTCGGGTTGTAAGTATTTTAGTAAGGCTTCCCGTGCTTCCGGATTTCCTTGTTGCGCATCATGCACCAATTCGCAAAAGGCACTATCTTTTAGCATTTTATTCCCCCTCGTATAATCATTGTTAGAAGCTCTTCTTCAGACAATTTCCAGTTGATCCGGACAACGGAAAGAGAGTGAAGAGAATTCCAGTTAAATTGAATTTGAAGCCATGGTTTGGAGGCCTTAGCCGAACCCCGTACCGCAACCCCGT
>NZ_RHHR01000055.1 GCF_003710915.1 Brevibacillus invocatus
GAAGAGCTGGCCAAGCTGGATCAGGTTACGGTACCTTATGTGAAAAACGCCATCACCCATCAGATCGAAGAAGTGCCTTGGCCGACATTGGGTGTGTATGAGGTAGGAGGCGGTGTTCGGTCCAACGTGCTCGACCTGTTAAAATACGGACACATGTATTTCCAAGATCGCTATCTGGATAAAATGTGGCAGCCCGTGCACCGGGTCGCAAGAAATGCTTTCTATGGCTATGCATTGCGGAGTACACCCGATTATGGGGGAGTGACCTTGGTAAAACACGGCGGCGGTCAGCCTGGTGTCTCCTCCTGCTTTGGTTTTGTCCCTGAAGAGGAATTGGTAGTGGCAGTATTGACCAACCTGTCCCATGTTCCTGCCGAACAACTGTGGTTAGCGGCTGTAAATACGGCACTAGGACTTCCGCTGGAGCAAAAGGAAAATATCGAACCAGATTACGATGCCTCTCTGGAGGAGCTGCAAAGAATGATCGGGATCTATCGTTCGGCAGAAGGTGGGCATGTTCGGATATTCCTCGACGGAAA
>NZ_RHHR01000056.1 GCF_003710915.1 Brevibacillus invocatus
GAATATTAAAATTTTTCTTATGTGTACAACAGCCCAAAGGCTCCGCCAAAAAGATGGCGGGGCCTATTTGTTAATTGTGTAAATATCCATTTTACGGTTTCTTCATACCGCATTAACGCTCTGTTGATTTCCCCCCTGTATCATCAGAGGTAGACAAGAGTTTGAAAAAAGGAGCGATTGTGATGGATGTGAACCGTCGACAATTTTTGACTTATCTAGGAGCAGGTACGGCTGCGTTGGCTTCTCTGGCTACCGGAATACCAGCTTTGGCCGCAGGACCACTTTCGGGAAAAACGGCTGACCACTTGTTTGGTCTTGATGCCAAAAAGACCAACTTCAACCCGAAATTTACACCTATTAAACCGACAACCAAGGACGATGTGGTTCTGCCGAGTGGTTACTCCTATGATGTCATCGCTTCTTACGGCGATAAAATAAACCCGGCTGGGGATACATTTGGCTTCAACAACGACTTCACCTGTTTCCTGCCAATCGATGGCAATCCAGAGCA
>NZ_RHHR01000057.1 GCF_003710915.1 Brevibacillus invocatus
GAAAACGGCAAGTGGAAGCTGGTATCGGATTCTGAATATGGAAGACGTGTCAGCGGTTTGACCAAGCATGTGCTGACTGGCCCTGCTGCTTCGATCGCCAAGGAAGTAACGGGCACATTTGCCAACTGTTCGGGCGGTGTCACGTTGTGGAACACAGTACTGTCCTGCGAGGAAAACTACCTGGATGTGGTCGGAGATTGCAAACTGCCTGACGACAGGCACTATGGCTGGGTTGTCGAGGTAGATCCATTTGATCCAAAGTCTACTCCTAAAAAGCATACAGCTCTCGGTCGTTTCTCCCATGAAAACACGGCAATGGTGCTGGCTTCCACAGG
>NZ_RHHR01000058.1 GCF_003710915.1 Brevibacillus invocatus
AGGCAAGGCCAACTCCAGACTTCTTGAGGAAGGCACCCTGTACGTAGCGAATTTCGGTAAAGGCAAATGGATTTCGCTGGATCTGGCGACGAATGAAGCCCTGCAAAAAGCTGTAAAGGCTGATGGAAAGCCGTTGTTTGCTACGCAGGCAGACGTCCTGATCAACTGCCGCGATGCTGCCAAAGCCGTTAGCGCTACACCAATGGATCGCCCAGAGGATCTGGAAGTCCATCCGATCGACGGCTCCGTCTTTATCGCCTTGACCAATAATGACAAGCATGGCAATTTCTACGGCCAAATCGTTCGTCTGTTTGAAAAAGACAACCAACACGCCGGTCTGGAGTTCAGCTTCGAAATCTTCGCTGCAGGCGGCCCGCAAAGCGGTTTCTCTGCACCAGACAACATGGCCTTTGACAGTGCCGGAAATCTATGGGTAGTGACGGATATCTCTTCTTCGTCCATGAACAGCGGAATCTATACATCGTTTGGTAATAATGGAGTGTTTTTCATCCCGACAGCTGGAGAGCATAAAGGGGAAGCTGCTCAGTTCGCTTCAGGTCCAGTAGGTGCAGAAATGACGGGTCCTTGGTTTACGCCAGATGAAAAAACCTTGTTCTTGGCCGTCCAGCATCCAGGTGAAAATCTGAAGGCGTATGACAAGCCTAC
>NZ_RHHR01000059.1 GCF_003710915.1 Brevibacillus invocatus
AATCCCTTTGTTAAAAAGTATGGGGAAAGAATCCGTCCTTCGGTTCTGAAAGAAGTTCAAAAGTTTCTTAACTGCGGAAACCCTAAAAACGGATTTAAACTATTCGTTTGTGAAGGATGTCATCATACAAAAAGAGTTCCATTCCGTTGTAAGGGACGATTTTGTACCACTTGTTCATGCGGTGAAACCGAAGAGTGGAGTCGTATCATGAGCGAAGAGGTTCTACAAGTTAATCATCGTCATGTAATCTTTACGATTGATGAAGGATTAAGAGTGATTTTTCAAAAGCATCGTATGATGCTTAAAAAATTTATGAATGAAGCTGTTCGTCTTGTCCAGGAATGGTTTGAAAAGAAACTCAAGGTAACACCAGGAATCATAGCCGGATTGCATACATTTGGATCTCGGCTAAATTTCAATCCGCATGTTCATATGTTAGTGACGATGGGCGGAATGAAGAGTAATGGAGAATGGAAAACATACGATTATATTCCATTTGAAATGTTACGAAAACAATGGCAGACCGTAGTTCTTAAGCTAATACGTCAGTCGTTGAACCGACTAGAGTTAAAGCAAGTACAGCCGTTACTTCAAAAAGCCTATTCCGCCAATGGAGAAGGCTTCTATGTGCATGCTCCAAAACAGAAGGGCAATGTTCGAGTTCAAATTGGTTATATCGGAAGATATTTTCGTCGCCCAGCCATTGGTCTAAATCGAATTGAGCAATACGATGGGAAAACCGTGACTTTTCGATATCACGACAAAACAAGTGGGGAAGAAAAACGAGAGACTTTAAGTGTAGAAGAATTTATAGGTCGTCTTATTACCCATATTCCAGATGAGCAGTTTAAGATGATTCGTCATTTTGGAGTTTATGCAAGAAGAAGTAAGAAGATATGCAAGCAAAAGATTAGTATCTGGCAGCAAGAGATGCGTAGAAAGATCGTCCAAATCAAACGATTCCTCACTCGAAGAACATGGAAGCAGAGAATAAAGGAACAAACGGGAAAAGACCCACTCGTTTGCCCAGAATGTGAGTGTTACTATGAATACAAGGGAGAAGTCTGTCTTAAAGATGGACAACTTGTTATTAAGCATGCTCTTTGTCATCAAACACGAGCGTGTCTGGAAGGGATGATCGAAGATCTCACAGGTGTCAAAAAACAAGAAAGCAAAGAAAAACCAAAAAGCTCTGTTGGAAAGTTTCCGAAGGAAACAAGAAAAGAACGAAGTCGTCAAATATGTCTGTTTGGAGTGTCATGAAATAGAGGAAATCCCATTGAGTGTAGTTCGTGATTTTGATGCAATGGATGATGGTGATCCGTCTGTGCCGCCTCAATTTGGTTGTGAGCATTGCGGTAATCCCATGTACCCTGAGTACTACAAAGGATTGCATGGATACGAGTACAAACTTTCGGATATCCTCTAACGCAAAAAGGCCCAGAGCTTCGCTCTGGGTTTTCTTAATTGTGTAAGAAAGTTTAATTGCCTCACCGTGCAAAAGCGTCCATGCTTAAACTTTCTGGAACCCATGAAACCTTCCGCTAAAACGCGTACGCTCCTCCTTGAATAGGCTTCGGTAGAGGTATTTTTATTGTGTAAGAATTGCCTTCGATAGAGCTTGTCGGATTG
>NZ_RHHR01000006.1 GCF_003710915.1 Brevibacillus invocatus
CGCATGTTGTCGACTGCATGCGGTACTATGGCGTCTGCTGACTTCTCATGATAAATCTTGTTTCAACCGTGATTCGAAGTGCATCTCCTCACGTCCATGAGACCTCCCACGGTAAGACGATTCACTTTCCTTCCATATACCCACATCATTTACATTGGTACGTCCGTGTAGTTAATTGGACTTCGTCTTGTTTGGCAGACTCATCCCGTATCCTATGCCTGATGATGTTCGTGTTCCTTGGGCCGGAAGTTTGCCTCCAGCTTCCTTTGGATTCCACCTCGCGGTGGACACCCTTGCTCTTGGCTAGTGGTTGGTAACTACAAACCCCCACAGTGGACTTTCACCACCTAGTTAATCGCCATGCGTGGCACACCAAAAAAGGCACTGCCCGCTTGCAGTACCTTCTCTCATCTGGCTTACTCTGATTCAGAAACAACGGTAAATCGTTCATTCTTATGTTGCGGGCTCTCGATTTCATCCAGAACGGCAACCGCATAATCCGCATAGCTGACGTAGCTTTGCCCTTTTTCGTTAGTGATCAGATGGTCTTTTCCTTTTTTGTAGGAGCCGGTTTGTTTTCCTTGGGGGTCAAAGAATGCTGCTGGACTGATGAAGGTCCATTGAACATCGGCAGATTGCTGAAGGTCCTGCAGGTTTTGACCCTGATTCGACGCTGTTGCATAGTACTCCTTAGGAAATTCGGCGGTATCCATCAAACGAACAGTCTTTGCTTCATCGACAAACAGGCTGCCAGCACCACCTACGACGATCAACCGTGTTCTGGCTAAACCTTTTAATGCCTGAATCAATACGCGTCCTGCTTCTACATGCAAATGCTCTTGCCCTGGCGCAGCACCGAAAGCATTGACGACCACGTCGTAGGCTTGCAAATCTTCCGCGTTCAGATCGAAAAGGGGTACCGCCAACAAAGTGCGGATTTTGTACGCTAAGCCCCGTTTGATCGAAAAAAGGCCGATATCCTGTACGCTAAGGATTACCGGCTTATTGGGGTAGTACCAGCGTCGCTGACACCACCCACAAACTAGATAAAAACTAGACTGGATATTGATTATTAACCTCGTTATATTCGTATTGAGCATCAGTAATTGTCAGCTTTGAATACACTTTTAGAGATTGAGCCAATGTTTTTTAATGTTTAGCATAAACAGAAGCAGCACTCCCTACTACATATAAGAGTGCTGCTTTTTATTACTGCTCATTATTTTATTTTACAACCATAACAGGGCACTGTACTCTCTTAACGACTTTATGACTGACACTACCCAAAACGAATTCCTGTAAAGAATTTAGCCCACGGCTTCCTATAATGACCAAGTCCACTTTCTCATTGTTTGCATACTCTACAATAGCTGGGCCAGGATCTCCGATAATAATCTTTGTTTTATGATTGATATTTTGGGTGGAAAGTTGCTCTGTTACGGGCATCAACTTTTGTTGACGTTTCAACTCTAATTCTTCATGATCTTGTGAATGCAGCACTTCGTTCTTAATTTTGGACATATCTGCCACGAACAAGATTTCTACTGAGGAATCCGGAACCAAAGATGCAATTTTAGCAGCTTCCTGTGCCGCACGAATTGAGTATTTTGATCCGTCAGCAGCTAGTAAAATACGTTTATACATCATCATATCTCCCTTTCGTTAGTGAGCTTTTAATTGCGCATTTGTGTCGTGATACAGTGCTAGTTTGTCTATAATTTTTTTGCTAGAAGAGTTGAGTCCGACGACTGTTACATGATTATTATTTTCACGAAACTTGATGACAACTTTATCTACCGCGCCTACAGCAGAATCGTCCCAAATATGTGCATTTGTAAAATCAATAACGATATCTTTTTTTGCTATCGTAAAGTCGAACGAGTTAACAAAGCCCTCTACAGAAGCAAAAAACAATTGCCCGGTAACATCATATTTGATCTTGTCGCTAGTCTGTTGCCTCTTAACCTCAAGTTTAGAAATCTTGGCAACAAAAAAGATCGCACTAAGAATAACTCCGGCAATAACCCCTTTTGATAGGTCATGTGTTGCAACAACAATAATCACGGTAGTTAACATGACAACAGCATCTGATTTGGGAGCTTTACGCAAATAGGAGAAAGATGACCAATCAAATGTGCCGATCGATACCATAATCATAATTCCAACTAGTACAGGCATTGGTATTTGTACTACTAATTCACCCAATACAAGAATGAGGAATAATAAGAATAGTCCTGCAATCAAGGTTGATAGTCTACCTCGACCTCCTGATTTGACATTAATCACAGACTGGCCAATCATGGCACATCCAGCCATGCCGCCAAAGAATCCGGTTACGATATTTGCAATACCCTGTCCTCTGGATTCTCGATGTTTATTACTTTCTGTACCTGTCATATCATCAACAATAGAGGCTGTTAGCAATGATTCCAATAATCCAACAATGGCTAAAGCGATTGAATACGGAAAGATAATTTGTAGCGTTTCCAAGGTAAACGGAATGTCAGGAATAAAGAAGGTTGGCAGCGATTGCGTAATTTTACCTAGATCGCCAACCGTTCTTAAATCAAATTGTCCCCAAATGGAAGCAGCTGTTAAGACAATAATAGCGATCAATGGGGCTGGTATCGCTTTGAAAAATCTAGGTACTACATATACAATAAGTAAAGTAATAGCGACAAATAGATAAGTCAAAGTCGATATTCCAACGAAATGAGGAACCTGCGCCATAAATATTAAAATGGCCAGCGCATTTACAAATCCAATCATGACGGCTCTAGGGATAAATTTCATTAGTTTTGCAACCTTACAAACACCAAATATGAGTTGGATAATCCCTGTGAGTATAGTGGCAGCCAATAAATATTGTAAACCATGTTCTTTTACGAGTGGCACCATGAGAAGGGCCATTGCACCTGTTGCAGCAGAAATCATACCTGAACGACCGCCTACAAATGCGATAATGACTGAAATACAAAAAGATGCATACAAACCAACCATAGGATCGACTCCAGCAATAATCGAAAAGGCAATTGCTTCGGGAATGAGGGCTAAAGCGACAACAATTCCTGCAAGCACATCACCCCTAATATTGGAAAACCAATCTCGTTTCATCTTTTCAAGCACGTTTACTCTCACTCCTTATCTTTATTATTTTTAGACTTATATAAGTCTTTTTCCGTGTTGAGCAGATTCATTGTATCATCGAACGACCCAAAAAGGAACCTTTTTGGAACTATTTTTGTGGTATGCTTCTACTAAGGCTTGGGCAGTTAGGAGTGAAAGTCATGTTAATTGGTTACATGAGGCCAAATGCAGATGATATTCAGTGTCACATTCAGTATCAGATTTTGACAAGTTTAAACTGTGATCATCTATTTACTGAGGAACATTCGTCCCCCAAAAAAAGAGTCGTACTAAAAAAAATGATGAGTGAACTGCAACCAGGTGATACGATTATAGTTTCTAAATTATTCTCATTGGCTGATTCTACTCGACATCTTGCAGATTTGTTACATCAGATAAGTGATAAGCAAGCTTATCTTTTATCTGTCGGAGAAGGGATTGACACTCGAAATTCTACTGGCTATTCGTTTCATGATAGCGTAAATCACTTGTTGAGCTTTCAAAGAGATGTTATTAGTGAGAATACCAAAAAAGGATTATATGAGGCGAAGCAAAACGGAATAACGGCTGGCCGTCCACGTAAACCTGACGAGAATGTAAAACGGGCAATTAGTATGTACGAAAGTAAAAAATACAGTCTTGCACAAATCAAAGAAGAAACGGGAATAAGCAAAACTACACTCTATCGCTATTTGGAGAGTTGATCGTGACCGTTCTTGTTCATCACAGACACTAGAAGCAAGACATAAAATAGTAAAAGCCGATAGTTCCTGCTTGAGGAAAAATCGGCTTTTTAACATATCATTTGTGGATAAACACATTCTACTTTGCGGGTGGTGTCAGCGACGATGGTACTACCCCTAATTCTCGCTTGCTGATGGCCAGGAAAACTCTCCTCCGAGAAATGTCCGCTAATTAATATTAGTGGACATGATTGATATTTAAAGCCAACCATTGATGTCCGCTAATGTTCTCGTTAAGATAAGATTATCATGTCCGCTAATGTAAGACAAGAATTTGGGGGTTCTCAAGATGACAGGAAACGGGATTTCAGAACAAGGAGAAAAAGTCATTGCTGACTTTATACATATGCTCGAAACGGAGGAAGATTTGAAACCAAAAACAGTTAAAGAGTATGGTGGGGATCTGAAACATTTCATCGGATGGTTTGAATGCGAACAAGTATCTGAAGAAATTATACCATTTCGTATGGAAGATGTAGCAACACCCACCATCACAAGATACCGCGATGTGATGCAAAAGGAAATGAAGCTAAAACCGGCCACGATTAACCGTAGGTTAATTACGTTGAAACGATTTTTTGAGTGGGCTTCAGTTCAAGGTTTAATTCGCCGCGATCCGTCCAAGCCGGTCAAGTTGGTACCAGAAGAAAAGGCAAGCCCACGGCAGATGACCGAAAGAGAAGAAGCAGCTCTCATTGCTGCGGTGGAGCATAGTGGATCGATTCGAGATCAAACGATCATTACTTTAATGCTGCATACGGGACTACGAACGATGGAAATCTGTGATCTTGCTCCTGGTGATGTAATCATTGGAAAACGAAGTGGTCAGGTTACAGTTCGATCAGGAAAACGAAACAAGCAACGAGAAGTACCGCTAAATGCAACTTGCCGGGCCATCTTGGAAAAACATATGGTGGACTTGTCTCCAGATAGTCCGTATCTATTCCCTTCAGAAAAAACAGGTGATCGTTTAACTGAACGGGCTTTACGACATCTCATTCAAAAATACATGAAATTAGCTCGCTTAGAAGGATTAAGTGCTCACGATTTGCGCCATCGATTCGGCTATGTCATGGCCGACAATACCCCATTACATCGGTTAGCGCAAATTATGGGGCATGACAGCTTAGACACAACAATGATCTACGTCAAAGCAACACGAGCTGATTTGCAATCCGAAGTAGAAAAAATAGCTTGGCAATAATCTGAAAGGATGAGCAGTTTATGCCGGTTAGAGGAAGAGAATTACTAACACTAGACGAAAGAAATGAACTCATGAGGATTCGTCCAGACATGAGTGAATGGGAACTCGCTACTTGCTATACCTTTTCACAACATGACATAGAAATCATCAACAGGCACCGAAGAGATCATAATCGTTTGGGCTTCGCTGTTCAATTATGTACTCTTAGATACCCTGGTTGGTCATTGTCTGATGTGAAAGATATTCCTGAGACTGTCTTACGTTACATAGCCAAGCAAATTGATGTTGATCCGGAAGTCTATCCTTTGTATGCTCAACGGGACCCGACCAGACGTGAACATCTTGAAGAGATCCGTCAGGAATATGGGTATCGTAATTTCTCTTCGCGTGAATACCGTAGTTCATCCCAATTTTTATTACATTATGCAATGGAGAATGGAAATCCGACACATTTGATTCGCACCGTCCTGGACGAACTACGAAAGAGAAAAATTATTCTCCCGGCTATGACGACAATTGAAAGGCTGGTCTGGGAAACCCGCCATCGAGCAGAGGAAAGGATTTTTAAACAGCTAACAAATTCCCTGTCTATTTGGCAAAAGCTGAGATTAGACAAGCTGATCGATCCATTTATAGAAAACGGAAAAACACTTCTAGCATGGCTTCGGGAGGTACCTGGCCAATCCTCGCCAGAGGCATTTCTAAAAGTGATTGAGCGTCTGGAGTATATTCGGGGAATTGAATTATCGATAAACACGGGTGAGATCCACCCTAACCGATTCATACAATTGGCCCGTTTGGGAGCAAGATACGAGCCACATTCATTCCGACGATTTAACGAGACAAAAAGATACGCCATTCTAGTCGCCTATCTTTTGAATGTAAGTCAAAATTTAATCGACCAAGCGATTGAAATCCATGACCGGCAGATTATGATATTGCAATCAAAGGGACGTAAAGCACAAGAAGAAATACAAAAACAAAATGGAAAGTCCGTCAATGAAAAGGTTATACATTATGCGGATTTAGGTGCAGCTCTGATCCGAGCTAGAAACGAGGGTCTTGATCCATTTGCAACCTTAGAGGCGGTTATGCCGTGGGAAAAGATAGTCGCTTCGGTTGAAGAAGCAAAGAAATTGGCGCGGCCAATGGATTATGATTATTTGGATTTATTGGAGAATCGATTCTTTTATCTCCGAAAATATACACCTACTCTTCTACGAGCACTAGAATTTCGTTCTACTCAGTCAACCGAACCGTTATTACGCGCATTAGATACCATTCGTGAAATGAATAATTCAGGGAAACGTAAGGTTCCAGATGGAGCACCATTAGACTTTATCCCGAATCGTTGGCAAAAACATGTGTATGACGAGGATGGCTTAATCAATCGACATTATTATGAGATGGCTGCTCTTACAGAGCTGCGTAATCATATTCGTTCTGGAGATATTTCCGTTGTAGGAAGTAAGCAGCATAAAGATTTTGATGAATACCTGGTATCTAAACAAGAATGGGATACTGCCCGTACCTCCGGTACCAGACTTGCTGTTAGCTTGTCGTCAGAAGAATATCTTCAGGAGAGATACGAAGCGTTATATAAGCGTCTGCAATGGGTATCGGATCATCTGCATGAGCTTGAAGGCGTAAGTATAGATAAAGAAAAACTTCGTGTTGATCGGTTGGAGAAAGACGTACCGGATGAAGCCAGATCGTTCAGTTTATCTCTTTATGACATGCTGCCCCGTATCAAATTAACTGATTTGCTTATGGATGTGGCCAACTGGACTGGATTTGATGAAATGTTTATTCATGCTTCTACTGGTCGTCCACCTAAAGCCGAAGAAAGAACGATTGTGATGGCCACTCTAATGGCAATGGGAACGAACATAGGGCTGACAAAAATGGCTGAGGCCACTCCAGGTATTTCGTATCATCAAATGGCAAACGTAGCTCAATGGAGAATGTATGAGGATGCCATGAATCGGGCACAGGCCACTCTGGTAAACTTTCATCACAAGCTGGCTTTAGCTTCTTATTGGGGAGACGGCAGCACATCTTCATCAGATGGTATGCGTGTTCAGGTAGGTGTTTCGGCACTACATGCTGATGCGAACCCGCATTATGGCTCAGGAAAAGGAACAACAATTTATCGATTCGTCAGCGATCAATTTTCTTCGTTCTATACGAAAGTCATCAATACGAATGCTCGTGACGCGGTGCATGTCATCGATGGCCTTTTGCATCATGAATCTGAGTTGTCTATTGAAGAACATTATACGGATACGGCCGGCTACACTGATCAAGTCTTTGGTTTAAGTCATTTGCTCGGATTCCGGTTTGCTCCACGGCTTCGGGATTTGTCTGATTCCAGGTTATATTCTTTTGATAAGGTAGGTGAGTTTCCAAAGATAGAAAACCTACTCCGCGGTCGTATCAATACGAAGATCATTCGGGAGAACTATGATGACGTTTTACGTTTAGCCCACTCTATTCGAGAAGGGAAAGTTTCTGGATCTCTTATCATGGGGAAACTTGGATCTTATGCTAGACAAAATAGTCTAGCTACAGCTCTACGGGAAATGGGACGGATCGAAAAGACAATCTTTATTTTGGATTACATCTCTAGCGAATCGATGCGTCGTCGCATCCAACGTGGTCTAAATAAAGGCGAGGCAATGAACGCTCTTGCCAGAGCACTCTTCTTTGGAAAACGCGGAGAATTACGTGAACGTGCCTTACAAGATCAGCTACAACGGGCCAGCGCATTGAATATTCTGATCAACGCAATAAGTGTCTGGAATACAGTTTATCTTACAGAAGCAACGAAACTCTTGAATCAAAAAGGATCGCTTCAGGCAAATCTATTAAGCCACATTTCGCCTTTAGGATGGGAACATATCAACTTTCTTGGCGAGTACACATTCGATCAAAAGCGAAATGCCAGCCTAAACGCATTGTTACCACTTATTCAATGAAGAATCGAAGCCGGTAATCCTTAGCGTACAGGATACCGGCCTTTTTTCGATCAAACGGGGCTTAGCGTACAAAATCCGCACTTTGTTGGCGGTACCCCGAAAACGTCTTTTTCCTGTATCTGTACCTGAGGGTTTTGTACCTTCAAGGCGTTTCTGACGATTGCAGCCACCTCATGACCTCTGGCAACGGCTTCCTCCATGATCAGACGACCGGCTTTACCGCTTGCTCCAATTACGGCTATTTTCATCCTGTTTTCCTCCTTATGTGAACCACTTCTGATTTGTAACTATATAAATTACATGTAATAATATAAGTTACAGGTTGCAGCTTTGTCAACTGAAGCGTTCACTCTTTGTCAAAAGTAGTTTATCCGATATAATGAACAGGAAATCCCGGCAGAAAGAAGGTTAACTCAATGTCCATCAGCAGTCGATTTGCTGTAGGAATCCATATACTTTCTCTACTTGAAATCAACAAAGACCAGGTCAATACCTCCGAGTGGATTGCGAGCAGCGTGAACACCAATCCCGTCGTCATCAGAAAAATTACAGGCTATCTAAAGAACGCTGGGTTGGTCCATGTTCGCCCCGGTATCGCAGGCGCTTGCCTTGCCCGTGACATCAAGGAGATTTCACTGCTTGATGTCTATAAAGCGGTGAATGTGGTACAAGAAAATGAACTGTTTGGCGTACACGAACAGCCCAATCCCGCCTGTCTGGTAGGTAAAAATATTCAGCAAGCCATCGAGCCGCTGTTTGCTTCTGCCCAGCTGGCTCTGGAAAAAGCATTGGAGAATGTGACAATCGCAGATGTGGTGAGCGATATTATTAAAAGAGATCAGTCGGGCATGGTCGAAAACAAAAAACCAGGAGATCTGTAAGGATCATTTCCTGGTTTATTTGTTCTTCCCAGCTATTCTGGATCACACAGTCTTTTTCCGAGTGGTGTCGTGATCCCATCCATGCTCACTACATTTTTCTGCTTCCAGTATTTTTCCAAGCCATCTGTTCCCTTGTCTTGAGCCCATTTGACCAAGGTACTTCTTTCGCCTTCATAGGTGTAATAAGGAATGCTAAATCCGCAGGAAGTCTTGACTGATTCAATATCGGCAGCGATGATTTGTCTCGCTCCAGGAATGAGTTCAAAATGTGGAGCATATTCCTCCCAATCGGGAGAATCAGGCAAAATCACTTTGCCCTTGCCGTATAGTCGCAAAATAAGTGGCTTTTTCTGGAATGACACAAACATGAAGGTAATTCGGCTACTTTTGCAAAGATGTGCACTCGTCTCATTTCCGCTTCCAGTCAAATCCAGGTACGCTACTCGATGTGGAGAGAGGATACGAAACACATCATATCCTTTTGGAGACAGATTTACATGCCCGTCTGGTGCAGCAGTCCCTACAAAAAACATATGCTGTTCATTCATAAAGGCTTCATGCTCCGCTGATATGCTCTCAAATACACTTCCCACCCAGATCTCTCCCTTATCCCTGTTTTCATATCTCAAGCATTATTCCATATGCTCCCATTATAGGTGGAAAACATGCTAACCAAAAGAAAAAACGCCATTCTGCACAAGAATGACGTTCTAGGTATCCATCTCTTACTGGTGTTGGCCTTCCGTGTAGATTTGGAAGGTAACTCCGAATTTGTCTGTTACGTCCCCAAATGCGGGACTAAAAAACGTTTCCTGCAATGGCATGTTCACTTTTCCGCCTTGTTGCAGGGCTTCAAAAATTTGCTTTGATTGTTCTACGTCACTGGAGCCGATACAGATCGTGACCTGATTTCCCTTTTGTACAGGTTGTCCTGGAAATGTATCCGAAAACATGAGATCCGATTCACCGATTCTGATCATCGCATGTCCGATACGATTTTTTGCTTCCTCCGGCATTGGATATTCAGGGTTTTCCGGCATCTCGCCAAAGGTTTGTTTCACTATAGATTTCTTCTCTATTGCTATCTTCATAAAACAGGATTACATGCTCTGCTTTTGAAAATAGCTGCGAAGCTTGGCGATGATAAAAATCACCAGAATACAAGCCAAACCGATCGCGATATACTTCAAATATCGTTCTACCAACATAAATATGTATTGCCATTGTTCACCGAAATAATAACCAATGGTAAAAAAGGCCGCTACCCAGATCGCCAAACCAGTGTACGCGTACAACATCACTCTGCGAAATGGCACCCGAATAATTCCCATGAAGTAGCCAATAAATTGTCGAATTCCAGGTAAGAAAAAGCCGACAAACAGCACCTGTTCTCCATACTTTTCATAGTAACGACGTGTCTTTTCCACATGTGCGGGCTTCAAAAAGATCCACTTACCATACCGTTCAATCAAAGGTTGTCCCAATTGAAATCCGATCAGATACGTGATCGTAAAACCGAGAATTGCACCGAAATAGGCAAGAACAACAGCTATGCCGCCATGAAGCAACCCTTTGTAGGACAGATAACCCGTATAGGTCAATGTACTATTACCGGGCGGGATCGGCAGCGCGATAAAATCCAGCGGCAGACCTAACAAGAGTACCAAGTAACCGTATTGGGCGAATAACTGTTCGACGATTTCAATCAAGCGCATGTTCAAGCTCCTTGTGAGGTCCAAAATGCAATGGGTATCATTTCGAGAATCGTCCCGAATACTCCTCCATCGCCAAAAACAAGCCCCATTCCTTCTACGAATGGCGCTTGCTTTTGTTACAGGTTATACGATTATTTTTCCTCATCTGAATCCACAAGTTTGGGTACAAAAGGTTGGGACTTATCCGAAACCGGATTCTCAACATAATGCGCAAGAGCAGAAAGCTTGTTATCCCAAAAGCGCTCGTAAAAAGAAAGCCACTGCTTTAATTCCTGAAGAGGCTCAGGCTGCAATCGATATCGAGTTTCACGGCCCACCTTCCGCTCATGCACCAACCCTGCCTCTGCTAGAATCCGTAAATGCTTGGATACTGCTGTACGACTCATGGGAAAGTGACCGCTGATGCTCGTGACGGCCATCTCCTGATCTACCAGCAATCTGAGCAAACTGCGGCGAGTTGGATCAGCGATTGCCTGGAAGACATCAACCTTGGGTGAGGGAGCGACCATTTTAGGCCTCCACGTACTTGCCAAGCGTCTGGACAAGCTTTTCCCAGCCTTGATTCATGTTGTCCCGAATCGGAGCATGAGGCGCACCAAATTCGGTAACTTTATCTGCAGACCAGCCATCGTGCGTCAGTGTGAATTCGGTTTGGTCTCCTTGTTCCTTCAACTCAAAAGTAATCGTCCAATCTTTTCCCCAATTGAACGATACGCGATTAGGCGGGTCTACCTCCGTTACTTTACAGGGAGACATGCCAAACTGTCCAGCATTCAGATGAAACTCATGCCCTTCTACAGGCAAAAAATCATTGGGCATGAACCAGGCGGCAATGCCTTCAGAAGTAGCAACAGCTTCCCACACTTTTTGAATAGGAGCTTGGAAAACCATCGTACGTTTAATGGGTGGCAGTGTGCCCTGCATGTCATGTGTCATTAACGAATTATCCTCCATTACGAAACCATTTGGTTGCATAAAAAGAATACGACACCAAAAGGTTGCGTGTCAAGATGCCAGTTTTTACTCGACGATTTGCGCATCTCTCTTAGTATTTCAAAAAACCTCCATTTATATGTTCCGAGTAAATAAGTTTTAGACTCTCCGCTGCTTATTGTGTTATCGAACCGTTAGCGTAATGCTTCCAGCCTTTTTGCTCGTTCAAACGCTTTATGTAAAAACTCTTTAGCCGATAATTTCTCATAATCCCAATTCATGGCTTCTATTGCGGTCGCTCCTGAATAATTCGTTTCCGCAATTTTTTTCATAGTTGTAGACCAATCAATCGTGCCGTCAAAGGGTAACCCGTGTTGGGCATAGCTCCCGTTATTATCATGTAAATGTAGTGCCATCACCCTGGAACCGAACATGGATAATAAATCATCGTTTGGATAGTAGCGGTAGTGATGCCCGCAGTCATAACAGAATCCGATACGCAGGGAATCCACTTGCTCCAGCACATATGCCAAATTAGCAAGGTTTCGTAAATTCTCCAGTGCAACATTGACACCAAGCTGTTCAGCTTTTTCAGTGATTCTTTTGATTCTGTCCAGTCCCCGTGCATTATTGGGTTTGGAATCGTTAGGCAGTTGCACCACCATTGTCGGAATCTCAAACTCGGCGCAATCAGCAACAGATTGCAAGTAACAATCGGTTAAGGCCTCACCGTCCAGATTATCAAGCCAGAGGTGGTTTTGATTTTTGATAGGAGTGTGGATATTTTCAATAAAAAGACCCACTTCTCGCGCAATTTGCGGCCCGTTGCGGTAACCGTCGTTCCGATTAAAGTTTTAATCCGGCTTCTTTTATTAGCTGATAACGTTCCTTAATCGGCAATTCATAGCCAAACCAATCATATATGGTAATCATATGCCGACTCCCTGGTAAACTCATAATAAAGAGCCCTCCTCTTTTCCCAATAATTGGTCCTTGTGAAGCTATGTTATTATACTATTTATTAAGTGGCAACCTTAAAAACTCTTGGTTGCTTTCTGAATAGAAACGTATATTCGCCCTGCGATGCCTGATTATGGGATTTTCTTTATATACTTCATATATTTGAAGTGTGAGTCTCCTTAACGGAATTTACAACATTTGCACCAACCTGCCTGCTCGGCAAGTACTAGAAGAAGCGTCGATAAAGTTCACGCCGCCACTCTCCACGTCCTGTATTTCTTTTCAATGCCCATCTGATCGTTGGAATCACCATCCGGCGAGTAGGAATAGCATCTGTTACCAACTTGGCTTTACAGGAGAACACTATACACAGGTAAAAACACGAAAAACCATCACTCCCTCAGTAATATGCTTCTGAAGGAAGATGGTTTGATCCAATCTTTTTAAGAATCGGACATGGTTACGGGTTTTACATACCTCGCCAATAGGCCATGCTTGGGAGAGCACAGGAAGCTGATCAAAAAGACGATACCCGTTGCAAACGCCATCGATCCAGATATGGACGTATCTAGCCAAACCGCAATGTAATAGCCGACCACTGCGGAAACTACACCAAAAGAGCTGCTTAGCACCAGCATGACAGACAGCCGATCTGTCCATAGGTAGGCGGATGCAGCCGGCGTAATCAGCATGGCGACTACCATAATAGCCCCCACAGCATCAAATGCGGCAACGGTGGTAACCGAAACCAGCGACATGAAGAGATAATGCATGAATACAACCGGGATCCCGATACTTGCGGCCAATCCGGGATCAAAGGATGTAATTTTCCACTCCTTGTAAAACGCCAGGATCACAATCAACACGACACTCAGCACCAAAAGTAGAATGAATGTGGCCTCTGGTATTTCCCCGATCCCAGGTAGTTCAATCACATTCCACGGGACAAAGGTGATCTCTCCCATCAGCGCATGCTTGACATCGAGGTGTGCATTACCTACCTGCGTAGCGATCAGAATGACCCCGATGGCAAACAGAGTGGTAAATACAACTCCGATGGCAGCCTCTTGCTGGACACCACGTGCATGGAACCACTGTACTAAGACTGCTGTTAGTGAGCCTGCTATAATGGCCCCGATCAGCATATGCCCTCCACTCAGCTCTCTCGTGATGAGAAAAGCCGTCACAATTCCCAAGAGTACAGTATGACTAATCGCGTCAGCCATCATGGCCATGCGGCGCAAGATCAGAAAAACTCCCACAAGTCCGCAGGACAGTCCAACCAGGGAAGCGGTTAATAGTATCCAGCCTGTATAGCTCACCCCATCCCCCCTCCTCTTTCTGCACTGCTGCGCTCCATAACTGCATAGACATGCTGTCTTTTTTGCGCCCTTAACTGCAGAGCCTTGATCAAAAGCCCTTTTTCTGAGCCAAACACGATCGAAATCACGAACAAAGCAGATGAGGCTACGACAATAAAGGGACCTGTTGGCCAGCCTACCCCCATCGTACTGATCAGAGTACCTGTCATTCCTGCTCCTCCTCCAAAGATCGCGGATAGAATGACCATCCATTTGAATGAATGGGTCCAATACCGAGCGCTAACGGAAGGAATAATCAACAGGGCAGCCATCAGAATCACACCCACAGCCTGAATTCCTATTACGATGACAAGAACGAGGACTGCCAGGTACACGCTGTTCATCAAACGGTTGTTTAATCCCAATCCTCGGGCAAATTCGGGATCAAACAAGAATAGCTTCCATTCTTTAAACGCTATACATACTACCAAAATGACCACCGCAGCCAAGAAAAGCATGATTGTCACGTCTTTACGGACCATCGAAGCAGCCTGACCGAAAATAAAGCTGTCCAGACCACTTTGATTTCCTCCTGCTGTCCGGTTCACAATCGTCAGCAGCATGATGCCGAGTCCAAAGAATACGGAGAGAATCATGCCCATTGCCGTGTCTTCCTTGATGCGGCTCGAGGTTCGAATCCATTGGATCAGCAAGGCTCCGAGCAGCGCGCTCACTGCTGCACCTGCAATCATCACTGGCAGGTTTTTCGAGCCGATCAGGGCAAAACCAATGACAACGCCAGGCAGCGCTGCATGTGACAATGCATCACTCATCAGGCTCTGCCGCTTCCAATAGGCAAGACATCCGATCATACCGGATGCCATCCCCAGAATCAGTGTGCTAAGCAGTACCCACTGTGCATTTGCGGAAAACAGCATGCTCATCATTATGCCTCCCTCATCCAGCGAAGCGTCCCACCATAAGCTCGATACACATTGTCCTTCGTAAACACATCTTGTGTCTTGCCATGTGCCACTACCGTGCGATTCAGCAGCAGGACATGATCAAAGTAATCTTCAACGGTTTGCAAATCATGATGAACAACCATGACCGTCTTGCCTTTCTCTTTCAATTCCTTCAATGTCGTCATGATTGCACGTTCTGTAGCGGCATCCACACCTGCGAGCGGTTCATCCATGAAATACAGGTCGGCATCCTGCACCAAGGCACGAGCCAGGAATACTCGCTGCTGCTGACCTCCAGATAGCTGACTGATTTGTCGCTCTGCAAAATCGGCCATTCCCATCTGTTCCAGTGATGCAAGAGCCTTTTCTTTGTGGCTTCGGTTCGGCCATTTGAGCCAGCCCACCTGACCGTATAACCCCATCATCACGACATCCAGAGCATTTGTTGGAAAATCCCAATCGACAGAGCCGCGTTGTGGAACATAGCCGATTCGCTTCTTCATCTTGCTGTGTGTGGATCCGAAGAAGGAAACGGTTCCTGACAGCTTTGGATGCAGCTCGAGCATGACTTTTAGCAAGGTTGATTTTCCGGCGCCATTCGGCCCTACGATGCTGGTCAGTGAACCGGGCTCTACGTTGAAGGTCACATCATGCAATACTTTATTTTTACGATAAGAGGCAGATAATCCATGTACCGCTAGAACTGTCATGATCCTCGTCCTTTCCTGCTCGCCTTTTGCTCCAATACGCGGGTATTTGTATTGCGAACACTCATTCTGAATCCATGTTATGGCTTCAATGCTTGGTAGATCGTCTCGACGTTGTGGCGGTACATACCCAGGTAGGTTCCCTCTGGGGTTCCTGCATCTCCCATGGCGTCTGAGAATAGCTCTCCTCCAAGTTTTATGTCTAAACCAGCGCTTGCCGCTCCCTCGATTACGGCCTTGATGGAATTTTGATTGATACTGCTTTCCACAAAGACTGCCGGAATCTGGTGTTCGAGAAGCAGATTGATCGTCGTCTGAATGTCGGAAATCCCTATCTCATCCTCCGTACTCAATCCTTGCAGCCCAACCACCTTCATTTCCTGAATTCTTCCGAAGTAACCAAAAGCATCGTGCGCAGTGACAAGTACACGTTTTTCTTGCGGAATCTGTCTCAACTTTTCCAGCGACTCTTGCTTGAGTGTATCCAGCTCCGCGAAATACTTCGTTTTATTTGCCTCAAATAGATCGGCATGCTGCGGGGCAGCTTTTTTCAATTCCTCTGTCGCTGAACCCAACGCGATTTTCCAAAGATCGATATCAAACCACACATGCGGATCTAGTTGGCCCGTTTCATCCTTCAACAATTTATCCTGGGGAATGGATTCAGCAATAGCTGTGACCGGTTTCTTCTTTCCGATTTGCTTGAAGATTTCTACCATATTCCCTTCGAGGTGGATGCCGTTATAGAAGATGATATCTCCGCTCTCCAGTTTTTTTATGTCGCCCTGCGTGGCATTGTACAAGTGCGGGTCAACGCCTGGTCCCATCAAGCTTTCCACTTGCACCTTGTCTCCACCGATGACTGAGATCGGCTCCGCTATTTGCGCGATGGTGGTAACAACCCGTATCGTATCTTTTCGTTCATTTGAGTCTGATGTTGCATTTTCTGACGCCGCACCACATCCCGCTAAAAACAAGGACAACGCCAAAACACCTGCCCCCCAATTTTTCCACAACCCTGTCACTCGTCGGTTACTCACACTACTCTCCTCCTGTTCCCAATCTCTTTTGCATATCTTTAACAAATATGCTCGTTTACAAAAATGTTTCCTTAAAGCAACTTTTATTGTTATATACAAAATTAATGACCACCACGTCATTTGTCAAGGTTTTTCCCAAAAAAAGTGTAAAGCGATCATGTTAAAAAAGCCGTAAATCTAATAATAAAGGCTATTTATCCACGTTTTTACCATAGGCAACATATTTTCTGCTAGCCAAGAATTTTTTCTTTCATAACGTCACGCGTACGATATGTAAAAAAAGAAGCGCCATTTCCTCGTTGGAAATGACGCTTCATCATGCACTCGAACCTGCACGTTTTGTTGGTTGATTGTTTTGTTGGACTCAGCCGTTGCTGCGATCCGCTTCTGCTTTTTTCGATTTTTTACGTTTGTAATAAATGAACGCAGCGATTAGAGGGATTGCACACAAGCCCACATAAAGCGATACGTCTTTGGCCATTCCTTCAGCTGCCCGACCATACAAATAAAACAGTACACCCACTACGTAAAACTTAACCGCTCTACCAATTGCTGCGTAGGCGATAAGGCGCCACAGTGGAAAATGTAAGAAACCGGACAAGATCGTAAATACCTTAAACGGAATCGGTGTAAATGAACCAATGAGAATGGCCATTTCTCCATTTTTCTGAAACATGTGGGTAGCGGAGTCGATCCACGACTTCTTAAGGATTTTATTTAATATCTTGTCTCCTGCCAATTTTCCGATCAGATAGCCAAACGGCGTTCCCAAAATACACGCAATGTATCCAATGGTAGCCAACCACAGTGCTGAGGATGGATCCAAAATACTTAAGGATACTTGCAGTACAAATGCAGGAACGGGAAAAATAATCGCATCTGCGAACGAATGGATAAACATCCCTAGAGGACCCATATCGTGCAGCCAATCAAGTATGTTTTGAAGCATTGCACAACTCCTATCCACAGCAAACCCTGGGTCCACAATGCCTGCTTATCTTGATTTTGTTAGGGTCAATTCGACTCGATAACCCCCATCTACTCCAGTGCAATCTTGCAAACAATTGGCCCAGTGAGACAAGCAATACAGTTGGAGAGATGAACCCATCTTTGCTGACATTCACAATAGGATTTTCTACTCATTTTTCTATTGAGTGGCGAGATCATCAAGTACGAAATACCCCGATATCAATATTATAGAAAAGTTAAAGCGAGAAATCTATCCTACAATAAATTTAATTCAAATTTTTAGTTAAGATCTCCCGATAGATCTATGTTCAAGCTTTGTTTAAAGCCACTTCAATTTCTTGATTTTCCCAGATTCATTCATTATTTGATGCGTTGTGGAATGAAAAAGCTTTCCTCCACCTGCAGTGCTGGTAGCGGTTTGCTAAAATAATAGCCTTGAATTTCCTGGCAGGCATTTTGGGTCAAAAACTCTAATTGATCCTTTGTTTCGATACCCTCGGCAATCACATCCATGTTCAAATGCTTAGCCATTGAGATAATGGTCGCCACAATCGCCTGATCACTTGTATTATCCGTAATATCTGTGATGAAAGATCGATCAATTTTAAGCCTGTGAATCGGAAACTGTTTGAGGTAGCTAAGCGAGCTATAACCAGTTCCGAAATCGTCCAAGCTGATTTTCACGCCGAACTCATTTAATTGCTGCAGGATTTCTGTTGATACGGTAGCGTCCATCATCATGCTCTCGGTGATCTCCAGCTCCAGATACTCCGGCTCAAGTCCCGTCTCTTCTAAAATACCGCGAATATACTCAATCAAATTCGGTTGATGGAACTGATGTGAAGAAAGATTGACCGAAACAGGTATCAGAGGTCCTCCAGCCAGATGCCATTTACGCATTTGACTGCACGCTTCCCGCAGCGTCCAAGTGCCGATCTCATGGATCAGCCCGGTCTCTTCCGCGATCGGTATAAAAATGCCTGGAGACAAGGTGCCCTTTGTTGGATGATTCCATCTGACCAGCGCTTCGACGCCAACCATATCATTGTTTCCTGTACGAATCTGAGGTTGGTAGTACAATTCTAATTCATGGCGCTGGACGGCCTTTCGCAAATCTCTTTCAAGCTCGATTTTCACCAGCAAATTTTCATCCAGCTCATTTGAAAAATAGCAGAAACCGTTTTTGCCATTCTTTTTTACCTCGTACATGGCTTTGTCTGCATTTTTCAGCAGCTGTTCCTCATTCTCGCCGTGTTCCGGATACAGCGCAATGCCGATACTTGCAGAGACGTAGTAATCATTGTGTTGAAGGTGATAAGGGACCTCAATCGCCTTAACCAAACTCTCCGCGAGCTGGGTGATCGATCCACTGTCTGGGCATTCCTCGCATATCAGTGTAAATTCATCTCCGCCCATCCGAGCTACCATGACCTGGTAGCCATCTGTGCATTCCAATATTCTCCTGCTCATTTCCTGCAAGAATTGGTCTCCATAAGTATGGCCCAAAGAATCGTTTATCATTTTGAATCGATCAATATCCAGCATCATGACAGCGAATCGCGCTTTTTCATGACCACGGCGCGCAATCGTTTCCTGAAGCACTTTGTGAAACATACGGCGGTTTGGCAACCCGGTCAATTCATCATGCATCGCCTGATGCTCGATAATTGCTTTGGCCTCCAACTCAACCATACGATTTTTTTCATCATAAGCTTCCAGAACAAGCTGTTGCTCAAAGCTCAGCAGCTTGGTGATCGCCTGAATGATTTCTTCATGCTCCGGAAGCTCATTTCTCATCTCGTTTGCAATGCGCAACAACGTATTCTGCAAATTTTGAAAAGAACCCATATACCATTTCGGAGGCAGGCCAATTTTTTGATGGACGAGGGCGATTTTCATCCGTTTTTGGATAAAGGCATCGTCAATTTGACCAGAAAACATCTCTACCAGATGGTTGGACAACGTCTGGCGCAGACGATCCACTGTCGTGTGCTTAGTAATAATCTCATTAAGCTTGCCAACCTGTAAGATAGACTCATAGAAGGAAGCTGTAATCTGTTCAATGCGCGATGCAACTACCGGCCTGAACAAGGAGATTAAACGCATGTCTTCGTCGGTTAAATTAATCATACGCATCTGCAATTGGAGCTCGGAATTTTCCCATGCAGATTGCCTTTCTATTCCTGCTGATTTGTTGTTATGGATAGCATCTGTTGTATGATTAAAGTGTTCCATTCCTTCCATTCCCTTCTACACTAGCCGTCTCTATAAAGTGGTGCTCGCCCAATGAGGTCAAATTTAGCATGAAGGTAGCATCTCTTTTGTCGATATAATTCAACGTAGTTCGACATAATCCTTCATAATTTTGGCATAATTCTTCTATATCCTCTGGTTTGCGTCAAAATGATGTCAAAAGAAAACCCGGCACATGGATCAACGACGTGTTGAACATGACCAGGCTTTCTGAAAATTTCCCTCTATTTTCACTCGAACTTAACCTTACCAGGATGATTGGATTGCTTGCCGAACGGATTGTATCCGATGAGCGCAATCCTGTCGTCCTCGGTTACAAGCACGTGATAGTGGGATCCGGGACCTTCAATCCAGTAGTGATAGGTCGAGGATAGCAAGCGAACAGATTGGGGAATTGTTTTGGGTTCTGCACTCCAGTCCTTTTCAAAAATGTGACCCTCTTTGGTGATGCGAAGCCGGCCACTGACTGAGGCCATGTTCTCCTCCTGTGACAATAGGAGTTTTGACTGTATGACTCTGTCGTTTGATCCTTCTCCATCCAGTGATTCCATCAGGATTTCGTGAACGACCCCCTGCCGATCCAATGCAAAGACGGAAGCAGGATCTAAAGTGGCCCCAACGTAATACGCTGCAGATAGCTCCTGAATAGCGGGCAATCCTTTGACTTCTGTGAAGGCTGTCGGCAGTTTATTCTGCAAGGGAAGGTAAAACACTCGACCGTCATGTGTCAACGCGAGAAAGGCATAATGATTCACATGAAAGCTCTTGAGCTGTGATACCCGGTCACTCTCCTCTTCCAGAACGTGTATGTTGCTGATTCCCATCTCACGGATCCATTCGGGCTTTTCGGGATGATCATAGATCGGCTCCAACTGTACCACTGCCAATTGGTCCTCGGTGGTTTGGACAAACAGGCGTCCCTCTCCGCCAAGTATTTTCTTCACGTGAAATGGCAATTCCAGGCCCCGGCAGCTGGTAAAGCCGTCTGTCCAGATGCAGATCTTTCCTTCTTCACTCAGGGTAATCGGCACTCGATACACGGAAGTAAGGGTTCGTATGGCGGACATGCCCTTCTTTTCTACCATAGAGTAATCGTCTCCAAACTCCCATAGAGATCCGTCACTTTTGAGAAAGTACGGGCGATCCAGCTCCGTTATCACCTGTTCTATTCCGTCCAACTGCCCGATCTCTTTCCATTCCTTGAACATGACAGGGATGCGCCCAAGCTGTCCTGTCATATTTTTTCCCCAGGAAAACACTTGGCCGTTCTTGTCGAGTGCGAGTGCGTGATGATTACCCAGCTGCAGATCCACTATATCCATTAGTCCCGGAACCTGAACAGGGGACTCCACTTGCTCGGGATGATTGGCCCCTAACAAGCCACTCCCATTCGAGCCCCATCCCCAGATGGTACCGTCTGGTCGGACGAAGAGAAAAAGACCCTTATCCCCAACAGCCAGTCGCTTGGCTCCATCAGCAGATGGCGTACGAACGACACGGTGATCATCAGGGAAAAAGGTAAACACCTCATCGTTTACCGTTTGTATTAATGCCAGGTCATCCACATTCGCACTTACCCGTGCTACTTTCCCAGGAATGGAGATGTTCTCGGCAACCGTGTTATCCCATATGCCCCCTTTGCCATTCAGATAGGAAAGACGCCCCTCCTCGTCAACAAGGTAGAGTGAAAAGCTCGTTCCATGAATCACATTGATCTTACTAAATTGTGACATCTGTGTTGGAACTGGCCCCTCTCTTTCCACCTTCCATACCGTGCCGTCCCGCTTCAAGGCAAATAGAGTCCCGTGCATTTCAATTTGTTGGATAGCGATCACATCGCTTAAAGCCTTCTCCTTGTGCCAATTCTTCTCCTGATCGGATCGCCATACGTGCCCGTCATCTGAAAGAACGAAATCTCCTGAAATTTGACGGATTGTAAAAGAAGTCTCGATTCTTTTTGGATGGTCTAACAATGGGTTATCATATCCCCATTTCCAGACGCCACCATCCGCGCTAAACGCATAGGAAATACCGGGCTTCCACCCGTACCCTGCTGCATCCGTGATTCGATCTGTCGAGATTGCTGTGATTCTAGTGCTGCTCAGATCAGAACCGGATTCCTGCTCCTGCACGACCTCCTGAACCTTTGCCGGATCGATCAGTCTGATCCCCAACACGATCACTGCGAGAGTCAGCAACCCCAAAAAGATCATCCAGAACCTTCCTCTGTTCATGAATCATGCTCCTTTAATCTGGTTTTATTTCCCAATGAGTAAGACGCTTCGTTTTCCAAATTGTTTCCTGCTATTCAAGACGATAACACCCTCTTAGATCAAACAAAAAAAGAGTGGAAAGGTTTCCCTTCCGCTCTTGGATGCACGCTAATGCCATTAGTACGGTTCAGCCTCATGCCCTTTTTGCTCCGCTTCCCGCACGGCTTCCCCAGCATGTGCAGCACCCATCGGACCGCCGATCTCATTCGCGTGGGACGTCCCAGCTTTCTCTACGCCCTCTCTAACACGTCGTCCGTAATCTTCATCGCTTTGCGTGAAATAATCGAACATCTTCTCTTGAATCCGAGGATCACATTTACTGAGTGCATTGACGAGATTGGATATCAGATCGTCTTTCTCCCAATCCTCCATCTGTCTGTAACGCTCTCCGGCCTGTTTGAAATCGTTGGTGCGATCTATTTTTTGCCGGACGATGTTTCCTTCCACATAAGGTTGATGATCCTGTGCCTCTTGGTGAGCCTCATGCAGTCCCCCAAGTGTAGAAGGCTCGTAGTTGATGTGCGGCTGATTGCGGTCAACCCGATACAGCATTTGACCCCCTTCCTGATTCGTGGCTACATGCTTTTTCGGAGCATTGATGGGCAATTGGAGATAATTTGCTCCGACGCGATAACGCTGTGTATCTGAATAGGAGAAGGTTCTGCCCTGCAGCATTTTGTCGTCCGAAAAATCGAGCCCGTCTACGAGAACGCCAGTACCAAAAGCAGCCTGCTCAACCTCGGCAAAATAGTTTTCTGGATTTTTGTTCAATACCATTTTTCCGACCGGCAAAAAGGGAAACTGATCCTCCGGCCAGATCTTCGTATCGTCGAGAGGGTCAAAATCCAGCTCAGGGTGTTCGTCATCACTCATGATCTGTACACATAACTCCCATTCCGGATAATCTCCCCGTTCGATGGCTTCATACAGATCCTGTGTAGCATGGTTGAAGTTCTTCCCCTGGATTTCTTCAGCTTCTTTTTGGGTCAGATTCTTTATGCCTTGTGCCAAAGGCTGCCAGTGATATTTGACCAACACCGATTTGCCTGCATGATTTACCCATTTATACGTGTTGACGCCGGAGCCTTGCATTTGTCTGTAGTTGGCCGGAATGCCCCAAGGAGAAAAAAGAAACGTGATCATGTGGGTGGCTTCAGGTGTATTGGAGATGAAGTCAAAAATCCGCTCCACATCCTGAATATTGGTCACGGGGTCAGGCTTGAAAGCATGGATCAGATCGGGGAATTTCATCGCATCCCGTATGAAAAAAACCTTCAGGTTGTTCCCTACTAGATCCCAGTTCCCGTCTTCCGTGTAAAATTTGGTTGCGAAGCCCCTGGGATCCCGCAAGGTTTCAGGAGAGTGTGTTCCATGAATAACAGTAGAAAAACGCACAAAAACAGGCGTTCGTTTTCCAGGCTCCTGAAACAGCTTCGCTCTCGTATACTTGGATACCGGCTCATCTCCAGCTTTCCCGTATGCTTCAAAATACCCGTGCGCACCCGCTCCTCTTCCGTGAACGACTCGCTCAGGTACTCTTTCTCGATCGAAATGCGTGATCTTTTCAAGAAAATCATAATTTTCCAAGACTGTCGGACCACGTCTGCCAACCGTCCGGACATTCTGATTATCCGTGATGGGATGACCCTGCCGATTGGTTAGCGTATCGTTGCCCTCTCCTCCACTGTTCCTTTCATCTGACCCGTTGGATGTCACGTCCTTCATCTGCTTCCCCTGCCTTTTCCTGAATAATGGTGTCTAGAGAATTTTTACCAGAAGCAGGAGACTTTATGCAGTTTGCCGGTGGACCTATCATCCGTAAGCAATCGCGTTTTCAAAAGCATATGGTGATTGAGAAGGGGGAGGTTCTGGCTAACGTTCAGCATTGCAGCTAGATGTACATCATCCGGGTAACCCCTCACGATTAACTCTTGCCCTGAAACAGAATGTTCCAATAAGCTCTCCAGCTTGTATTGACTAGCTGAAAAGGTCGCTACAGCAGCTTCAGCTTCTGGCGAAAGATCATAATTCGACAATTCACTCAATATGGCACCTGCAGCTACCAAATCCTCCAGCGCAGGCCGCAGGCTGCCGTCGGGCCACCGCTCCCCGCAAGCGATCACGGAGACGCTCCCTTTATGCTGCTGAATAAATCGGGCTATAGCCTTCGCGTTGCGTAAACAGCCTGCTAGCACAATAGCGCCGCAATCTTTCGCCAGCACAGAGCAGGTAGATCCATTCGGAGATGGTAAAACAATTCGGCTCCCCCATTTGATCGAGTGGAGGGATGCTGGTGACAAGGAGATGGGCTCTCCTCTTTTTCCTGCCAGTATGGCATCTTGCTTACGGGCAAATGCTAGGGCACTGTCGCCCTTTGTTCGATAAGGATAGACGATTCCCCCCTGACCAAGAACCACATCCACGCATGTAGTGAAGGAAAGAACATCAATAATGACTAGAATATCCGATACTTGTCCGTGTGTCTTTATCCCGTCGTACCCCCATTCAAAACGCGCCCTATATGACATTTGCTTATAAAATTCGGCATAATTCATCAATTTCCACTCCAATCTCGCAGAAATGGTTTTTCGTTCCCATATGTTAGCCGTTACCGAAGAAGACAAGACGCAATACAGTATATTGTCCCACTAGTCATAACAAGAATGGAGTGAGCATGAATGTCAGATTTTGAACAAGATGGTTTTGAAGAACGCAGAGAAAATCGTGAAGGCAGAAGACGCAGAAGAAGTTTGGTAAGAACCACAGGTATTCTCCAAAACAACCAAGCAGTCGCACTGAATGTCCACGTCGAGCTTGTCAACCTCAACCTGGATGAAGTAGAGGTCCGCGTACAAGTTTTGAACTGGGGTACAGCTGTAACCCAAACAAACCCAGTATCCACTGCTTTGGACGTTACACAATTCCTCCTGGGTAATACCCGCACAGCCTTCAATGCCACTATCCCCGCTTCCAACCACTATGAAGTTCGCTTGACCGTAGCTGGCAACGATGAAAACGTCCTGATCAACACTTATGGCCGTACAGCTGTTGGCGGAGGTATCCCGAATGGATATGTTGTTCTCAACAGTGAATTCACTACCGTCGAGATCGAGAACTGCATCTTCTAAAAACACCATAACAAGAAAAAAAGAATTATGGTTTTAGACCATAATTCTTTTTTCTGTTTTCATGAAAAAAAACTGCCCGCGAACGGACAGTTTTTCGGTAGGAGACTTACAGTTTTATTACGTTCTCAGCTTGAGGACCACGGTTGCCTTGAACGATGTTGAATTGAACGCGTTGGCCTTCGTCCAAAGTTTTGAAGCCATCACCTTGGATTGCGCTGAAGTGAACGAATACATCGTCTCCGCCTTCTACTTGAATGAATCCGAAACCTTTTTCTGCATTAAACCATTTTACTGTTCCGTTCGTTTGCATGAAGAAAACCTCCAAAAGTCAATTTGAATATGCTAGTCATATTTACCGAAGCAAATAAAGCTCACATATCATGTAAAAATACTAATTTCTTCTAAAGTAGTATCCTTGCATGATATGTGAATTCATACCTACTTCAAAAATATGTGGTTACCGTGAGAATAAACCGAACTTGCATGTTACACTTTTGAAACCAAAAACAACGAAAGCCCTACCTCTCTTCCATCCTTGCGGCTCCGATGACCGCGCCAGTGTGAATCAGATATCAAAAACGTAATCCACTGTAGAGATCCCTTCATGGTATTACGTATCGGATTTCAAGTAGCATGATTATTCTACCATGTCTGTCCAACAAAATCAACATCTGCCTCTCTTCGACCAGGTGAGTCACGTTTTGGTACAATGGTGGACAGGAGGGATATAGATGAACAAACAGACTGTGAATTGCCTAACCTTACAAGAAATGATGGACAACAAAATGAATCTCGTACTCCTGGATGTTCGTGACGTGGAAAAATTTCAATCAGGAAGTCTCCAATCCGATCTGTATGAGACGCACAATATCCCATATATGATGATGAAAGAATCTGACGAGCCACTGGACCCTAAGACAGCCCATCTATGGAAAGACAAGCAGATTGTTACCCTTTGCACATCGGGGAATAAAGCACAAAAGGCTGCGGCACTGCTCCGTGAAAAAGGATTTCAAGCGGTTGCCCTGTTGGGTGGACTGACAGCTTGGAGAGAAAAACAAAACGATTAATGAGAGTAACCAAGTTGCCTTGCTTCTAGTGAGCTTCCAAATATTACAGCTATCATTTTCACTCGTATCTTTGTTAAAGTTGTTCATGCCAAACAAAACAACAAGCCGAGACTTCCAGATGGCTGGAGGTGCGGGGGACGATCTTGCGAAGCTCATTCGCTTGGGGTGAATCGCTTTTTGCGATGGGTTGTATCCTCAACCCAAATCCGACAACTAACCTCGTAGGCAAAAAAAAGGAGACGATGTGAATAATGAAGAACTTCGGTACTATTACCATCGCACTGGCACTTGGATTCGGAATCAGCCTTACTGGCTTTGTAGATACAGCTTCTGCAGCTGCAAAATCCCCAACACCAACAAATAACCAAGCACCTTGTCTGCTTCAATCCAACTTCAAGCAATGGATCCCGCAGATGACACAATGGTATGGATCCAATCAACCATATGCTGGTTTTCAACAACAGCAGCCCGCTGCACCACAACCCAAAGCTCCCGTACAGCAGCCTGTCCAGCAAGCACCTGTTCAACCACAAGTGCCAGCAAATAATCAAGCTCAACAGCCTGTAGCTGCACCTGCGCAACAAGGACAACAAAATGATCAAGCTGCTGCATTTACCAAAGAAGTTGCCGATCTGGTCAACCAAGAACGTGCAAAAGCTGGTCTTGCTCCACTGCAATTCGATGCTGCTCTCTCGAAAGTAGCGACTGCAAAAGCAGCGGATATGGCACAAAACAACTATTTCGATCACAATAGCCCTACCTACGGTTCTCCATTTGACATGATGAAGCAATTCGGAATCTCCTACATGACAGCAGGAGAAAACATTGCAATGGGTCAACAATCTCCACAAGAAGTCATGACCCAATGGATGAACAGTGAAGGTCATCGCCAAAATATTATGAATGGTTCTTTCACTAAAATTGGTGTTGGCTATGTAAATGGATACTGGGTTCAATCCTTTATTGGATAATTAAACAGGCAGCCGTGCTTCTCGTGAGAAGAAGCACGGCTTTTCCATTGTATCGGAAGAAATAAACGCTGTTTCATCAACCTTGTTGATGCTGCCCCTGCTCACTTGTATTCGAAGTGCTGCAGCAACAGCCGTCGCTTCCCTGCTCCAACAGCTCAACCTCTTTTTGGTTCATTTTTTGTTTTGTTGGGTAAGCGGATACTTCTTTCAACTCGGTGTTGATGTCTGACTGTTTACTCATCCGGTACAACCTCCCCGTTTTTACTCGTCTTACGGCTTTAGTATGTGTGCACTTTGTGTACGCATCCTTTTTAAATGATGGAATCGGATCTGTTCAAGACACATGTATCGAGAAAAGTACTTTGTGCAAAAAGTAAGGTGAAATCATCCCCTTCTAGATGACAAATGCATGTAGATACGCTATCTTTATTGGTAAACCAACTGTCGTACATGAAGAGGGAGGCTACCATGCATTCACTGGCATCACATCTGAACCAAACCATTCAGCGTGAAAATCCGCATGTATTCCACATGCTTTCTCATGTTGGGAAGCTCATTTACTTCCCAAAAGAAGGAATCCTCAGTCAATCAGCTGAAGCAAAGGCGAAAGCCAAAAAATACAATGCAACGATCGGGATCGCTCTGGAAGACGGTCAACCGATGCATCTCAAAGTCATTCAGGATACATTGTCCGCGTATAACCCCAAGGACATCTATGAGTATGCTCCTCCTGCAGGCAAGCCAGAGCTTCGTGCAGCTTGGCGCAAAAAAATACTCGAGGAGCAGCCTAGTCTCGCGAATAAGACGTATGGAACTCCGATTGTGACCAATGCACTTACGCATGGACTGAGCGTCGTTGCTGACCTGTTCGCGGATGTAGGGGACAGTGTGATCATCCCAGACAAGAACTGGGAAAACTACGAGCTCACCTTCTCCATCCGGCGCGGTGCGCAAATGGTTTACTACCCTCTGTATAATGAAAACATGAAGTTCAATGCTGAAGGATTGCGCGAAGCCATTTTGGCCCAAAAAGGAAAAGGCAAAGCCATCGTCGTCCTGAACTTCCCGAACAACCCGACAGGATATACACCGGGAGTAGAGGAAGGCAAGCAAATTCTCGAAGCCCTTAAAGCTGGTGCAGACGCAGGCATCAACATCGTTGCCGTTACGGATGACGCCTATTTTGGCTTGTTCTTTGAGGATTCCATGCATGAGTCCCTGTTCGCCAGTCTGTGTGATCTGCATCCACGTATCCTCCCTGTCAAAGTGGACGGCGCTACCAAAGAAGAATATGTGTGGGGTTTCCGCGTCGGCTTTATCACGTACGGCGGTGCATCAAACGATCTGCTCAGTGCATTGGAGCAAAAAACAGTGGGAATTATCCGTGCGACGATTTCTAGCGGACCACATCCTTCTCAAACCTTTGTGCTGAAGGCCCTTACTTCTCCTGAGTTCCATCAGCAAAAGATGGAGAAGTTCGAAATTATGAAAGGCCGTGCAAACCGCGTAAAAGCAATCCTCGATAGCGGGAAATACAACGATGCATGGAGCTATTATCCGTTCAACTCCGGCTACTTCATGTGCCTGAAGCTGTCTACCGTAGATGCGGAAAGCTTGCGCACGCATCTGCTGGAAGAATACGGTGTGGGATCGATTGCTCTTGGTCAGACTGACCTGCGCATCGCCTTTTCCTGCATTGAAGAAGCGGATCTCGACGATTTGTTCGAGTTGGTCTATAAGGGCGTTAAGGACTTGGAGCAGAAAAAATAGTCTTCGGCACCTTTCCGTTCTATAAACACCTAAAAAGCGTTCTGGCTACGAGCATGCTTGCTTCGTTGCCAAAACGCTTTTTTCTTGGTTTACATCGCCTTTTGTTGGAGCTTGGTCTCTTCAGAAGGGACTGTTTTTGGTTTTTTCTTTTTAGCAGAACCGACCAGGATCCAGCCGAATGGCAGCTTGCTCAATGCAAATGCGATTCCAAAGGAGAACACAGCGCATAGTCCAAAAGCGACCAGGCTGCCAAGAAGTCCCTCATGAAACATCGAGATGGAGCGCAGAAATTGCATCACATAAGTCAAGACTAAGGCGTGAATCAGAAAGGCACCGTACGAATACTGCCCGATTTTTGTCAACCAGGAACAGATCCGCGGATACTTCATCAGTGAAAGCGCGATGCCGTATATCGCGAGCAATTGCGCCACTGTATACAAAAACATGGATGGTTTTAGCGAAGTTGCGACATTCAAGTTGATCAGGCCGTTGCCTGAATCACGGAACAACTCATAGCCGATATACGCGTACATGATCAAAAACGACGTACATATCCAAATCCAGTACTGCTTGATTTTCGCTCGAAATACAGGTAAAGCGACAGCAGCAAGACCTCCGAACAAGAAGTAGTAAAAATAGTAGAAGGCATTGCGGTCCCTGTATTTGATCAAATAGGTGTCCAGCCATACTTGGTTAAACCAGAACGAGTTCGCTGGAATATAGCGGGCTGAAAACCACATCAACAAACCGTATACCATCCCCAAAAGTCCGATTACCCAAGCCAGCTTCTGCATGCTGTCGGCATGGCGGCGCAAGAAGCGAAAGACTTGCTGCCAGAACGGATACAGGAGATAGAACTGGAAGATCATGACGACAAACCAGAGATGGTAAGACGCTGTTCCCGTACCCAGATTTTTTGCCAGACTCCATAGTACGCTGCTGCTCTCTGGTGGAAATCCAGGCTGCAAGGATAGGTAGATGCCTGACCATAGGAGATACGGAACGAGGATCTCCATCATTCTTTTGCGCATGAATCCGAGGTAAGAGATATTCTCGTAATAGTTGTAAAACAGGACAAGTCCCGTAATAAAAACAAAAGCGGGTACAGCAAATTTCAACAAATGAAACAGCATCCCGTACACTACAGCCGTCTGCTCGTCGATTCCCGGAACGCGGATGTAAATACCAATGACGTGCTGATACACCACGGCCAGAAAAGCAAAGGACCGAACCAGCTCCAGCTCTGCGATTCGTTCTTTTCTCATCTATTCCGCACCTTCCAAATAATCTCAACCTTTACAATCGAATTGAAACTGCATCTTTTCATACTACCCTTAATGCGTTGTCACATGCAAGTTTTTACCAAAAACAACCAGGTCCATGAAAGAAATCACAGACCTGGAATATCAGAATTGCCCTAGTTCTTCACTTTCGTTTCTGCGATACCAGCTGGAGAAGTGGCCAATCGAGACAACAAGAGTAAATTTGACGCAGCATTTCCTCGTTTTTTGCCAGACTGGTTTCCAGCGGTGTCTGGGGGCGAGGAGCACTTTTTTCTGATAAGGAAATCTTGCCCATCTGCTAGCCGTTTTATCTGAAGGTAATAACCTCTCAGCCGAGGGTCCGCTCATTAGAAAACTTGGCTACGCCAAGCTTTTGGCGGAGCCTTAGTTGCACCTATACTATCTTCCGCTAATCTTTTTAGCGCTTTAGCGCACTTAAACTTTCCGATAGTACAAAAAAAAGCGACCGATAGGCTCGGACGCATCATGACAATGGTTGAAGCTTCTTGTCTTTTCGGAGTGGTACTCGATTCGCATACGTGAGACAACGCCATACCCACTCAAGTGGACCATAGTAATAGCGGGAAAGCCACCAGCTGCTGAACGCAACCTGCCCTGCAAAAAGAATCAGGCAAATGAACGTCCCCGTCACCAGACTGACGGTTCCATACACAGCAAAGACACGTGAGATGAAGACAAACACCACGGTTTGAAGCAGATAGTTGGTAAAAGCCATTCTTCCTACGATAGCCAAGGATGAAAAACGTTTTCGCCATTGCTCACGGGAACACAATAGCAGGAGCGAGCTGATGTAAAAAGCGCAAAGCGTAAGTCCACTCCACCCTACAAAGACAGTAATGGATGTACTTTTCGCTGCTGGCAGGACGATCCACCCGGCCTGCAAGAGTGGAATCATCCCCACAAGTGGAATACTCATGACCAGAGACGTCCACCAAACCCGTTTGATGGCTGAAAGATGATCCATCGTTCGCTGAATGATTCCCTGTCTAGCCGCAGTGAAGCCAAATAGAAAAAGGGGAAGCACCGTGATGACTGCAAAAGGTTCATTCGCCAAAACGATGGGAAATTCATGTGTTATGCGAAATTGCATCCACTCAGACCACGTTCCATCCTGATACACTTGTATCGCCTGCATGACCAATGCTGCTTTCCCGGCCTGATTCTCCAAACTGGGGTCTGCGGGAACGAGTAGAATCAAGAGCATCATCAACTGATAGATGATCAGAAGAAACCATGCCCATCTAAGTACCGTGCGCTGCTGCTTGCGGTAGAACAACAAGAGAATGAAACCCGCCAATGCATATGTATGCAAGATATCACCATACCATAGGAAGACAAAATGCAGTATCCCCACTGTGAAGAGAACGAGAATACGCCTGCCGTACATTCTTTTCATCGGTAATTGCTTTTGCTCTGCCCGATGCATGAATAAATAGAATCCCGCTCCAAACAGAAAGGAAAAGATCGTATAAAACTTTGTCTGGACAAACATGTTGAAGAAAAGCCTGACACATTCGTCCAAGACTGTGTGCTGTACAGGCAGTCCTTCAGCGGGAAGGAACAATACCGGGTGGAGAAATGTCGGCATATTCACCAGCACGATGCCGAAAAGGGCAAAACCACGGATCACGTCCAGCTGATGGATGCGCTCTCCCTCTGTTACAGGAGATGTGTTCACGACTGTCATCCTTTCTTGTCCATCTTGCCTTCATCGCAAGAACCACCTGTCAAAGGGGCTGCCCAGGTGGTTCTGTCCTCAACGCGTCGGCTGCGAACGCAAGGCTTTTATTCTGCGGTAAAAGCTTTTATCGGGCAATTTTTGAAATAAAGAGATCGCAGGCCGAAAGTTGGCTTCAATAAACCAAATTTTCCCTTGTTGATCGAGTCCCAAATCCAATCCTACTTCCCTGAGATTCGGATACGCCCTGCCTAAACGTCTGGCTATTGCAAATGATACCTGTCTTAGCTCTTGAAGTAAATGCGGTGAACAGGCAATCTTTGACTCTGCGATGGCTTTGCGCAGCGGCAGTACTTTTCCCCGACTGCGCGCCACGTTGGTAACCACATAGCCAGGTCCCGCCAGCTTCGCCAACCATCCTGTAATGATCCAGGGCTCTGTGCTTTTTTGACGCTGCACCATCACTCTGATGTCAAACGGCCTGCCGCTGATCCTCCCAAGTGAAAGATGAGGTTGGAGCAGATAAGTTTTTGGTCGAAAAAGGGAACGGATATAGGCGACGGTTTCCTCTTTTCCATGCACGACTCGCTTTGATGGACCAGCGTGAACCAAATATTGTTCATCGCCAATACTCGTGAGCTTCATAATTCCTGCTCCTCCACCACCCCCAGATGGCTTCAGGATGACACTCTTGTAGTTTTCGGCATACTCCCACAAGCTGTCTGGGGAAAAAGGAGTTGTCGGAGGTAAGTAGCTTTGCAGAAACTCATCTTTACTCAATTTCTGATGTTTACTCCATTTACCAACGTTTGGCGCTTTTATGGGGACATCTCTCCATTCGTAATCAAATGGTGCTCCTCCACTTTCGTAATCCGGTTCTGTCCATCTACGAACACGACACGAGGCACCAACTTCTTGGCATCCTCATCCTCATACATGCCCATGCTGAGGATAATCACCAAATCACCTGGCGCAAAGAGATGAGCAGGAGGACCATTCAAGCAAATTCTTCCCGTTCCTTCATCTGCTGGCAGGGCATAGGTCTTCCAACGTGTTGCATTACGCAAACTGGTTACCTGTACGATTTCGTACGGAAGAATGTCAGCTGCTTTCATCAGCAGGGCATCAATCGTAATACTGCCTACGTAGTCCAATTCCGCCTGCGTGACGGTTGCTCGGTGTATTTTGCCTTTGCACATCTGTCTTTGCATAGGCGATGCACCCCTTTCCCAATCCAGATGTTCCTAGTCTATGAGCCTTTGGATGTCCATGAACCAGAAAGTCAATGAGTCGTTCGCGATCTGATTATCAACAAAACGGTCATGACCGCATGTAGTAACGTCCATTTTAATGAAAAACGTCGAGACGTTTTTCATTAAAAAAACGAGGCCACCCAGGGCCTCCTCCAATCAGACATGCTCTATTCTTTACGTTGTTTATTCGTGAGCGGCGAGAATCGATACGATCTGCTCCTCAAGCTCATTCAAATCCATGCCGGGTGGCGTATAGCCATTGATGATGAGGGAGAATGCGAGCTTCTCCCCGTTTTGCGTGCGAACGTACCCGGACAAACTGCTCACATCGGTAAGCGCGCCGGTTACACCACGCAGATTTCCTTCTGCATCTGTATCCAGGAAACGATGTTCCAGGGTGCCCTCTTCCCCTGCAAGCGACATGGACTCTTCTATAACAGGTCCAAATGGTTGTTTGTTCAAGCCCTCCAGCACAGAGACGAAGTGCCGAGGTGAAATCAGATTGTATCTCGTCAATCCAGATCCGTCTACCATATCAAAGTTAGTCTTGCTGCCCAGTGTTTGAACCGTCTCCAGCACAGCTTGAATCCCCGAATCCGCACTTCCTGTACCTTTCTTGGCTGCCCCTATGCTCTTTAAGACCATTTCTGCATAGTTGTTATCACTGTTTTTACTCATGTAATCCACGATTTCTTGTAGCGGCAAGGAAGTAAATTCGGTCCATTTTACCGCCGTTACCGGGACAGTCCCTATCATGATCTGACTGCTTGCTGAAAAACGAATGCCCTCGCTCTCCATTTTTTCCTTCAGCACCGTACCGAAATAAAGCGCCGGGTCTTCCACAGGAACCTGCTTGGCTCCTCCTTCGTGCTCGAGCGGAAGTGTGCCGGTAATTGTAAATTGATTGGTGGCACGATCTCGTTCAATGGCGATTGCGGCCGTCGAACCTGCCTCTACCGTCTTCGCTTCGTTCTTTATTTCTATAAAGGAGGTATTAGGATAAATCGCTACGCTCACCTGATCCCCAATCTGTTCACCTGGCTTGTAAGCAAGTGTCACCAAACCACGGTTCAAGGACAATGCTCCAATCCTTGGATTGAATGCTTCATTCTCATCGTCCCAAGTCCACCCCAAGCCGAGACGCTGTTGATCAAACACACTTTCATCAAGAATCAGGTTGCCTGTAATCTGCTGAATCTGTTGTTCTTTCAGATATTCCACGATCTGTTCGATGGATACCCCTTCCTGGACCTTTAACGCATCCTCCGTATGAATGGTCGGGTCACCGTACCCTTTGACGAAAAGATTGCCGTTGATCGTGCCATCGCCCGACTGTGCAACATCTGTGTAAAGCTCCGTCTTGAATACATGCTCCGTACCCAGCTGTTGAAGCGCAGCAGCACCGGTCAACAGCTTGACGTTTGCTGCTGGTGTCAAAAGAGTATCAGCATCCCTTTCGTACCATACGGCGGACTCGCTCGGCTCATCCAAGGCTTTTACGACCAAGCCTATCGTGAGGTTTTCCCATTCTTTCTGATCTAGAATCGGGTCGAGCTGGTTAGAAAGCAAGTACGTTTTCGGAGCTTCCGGAATGTACCCCTCCGGTGCACCAAGCTCGGGATACGTAGTGGCGAGAACGACCACAAAATCTTGCAAATCTCTGGCATACTTGGATTTGTAAACACCGTTCGTCATGATGGAATACGCGAGCTTATGTCCATTTTGGGCCGTGACGTAGCCGGATAATGCATTGACACCGCCCATCGAACCGGTTTTTGCGATCGCCTTTTTCTCTGCAATGGTCCCTTTCATCCGACTAGCCAAGGTACCATCTACTCCCGCAATTGGGAGTGATGCTTCCAATACGTCTCGATACGATTGCTTCTGGACAAAGTCAAGCAGCGTCACCATCTGCTCTGCGGTAATCCAGTTGAAACGGGAAAGGCCTGAACCATCCACTACTCTGTAGCCTTCAGGTACACCTGCTCGTTGAAGCATATCGCTCACGACTTCACTGCCTGCCGAAAAGCTGCCCTGCCCTTTCTGAGTAGCTCCCAGTGTTTTCAGCAGCATGTCCGCGTAAAAATTGTCGCTATCCTTGTTCAATTCCACGATCATCTCGGAAAGTGGCTTTGATAAATGAGTATGAAGAAGAGAGCTTTTGCTGACGACAGTCTTCTTCACGGACGATTGTGCTTGTACCGCGATTCCTTGCGCAGTCAGCTCTTTTTTCCACAGCTCCCCGACAAAAAGGGCTGGATCTTCCATCGTGACATCTTGTAGGTACGGCTTTGCCTGTGCTCCGATCGTTCCTGTCAATATCATTTCGTTCTTGCCCCTAGGACGATCAATTGTAATGTTACGTTCAGTACTGTTTGCAACGGTCGTGATTTGATTGTTGATTTTGAGCATGGTGGTAGCAGGTTGCATGTTCACCACAGCTGCACCTGCCGGACCTGGTGCGATGGTAAGCTCCACGCTATTTTTTTCTACTGCTAATCCGCTTAACTGCGCGCTGTAGCCATAAGGCTCATCATCCCACATCCAACCCATTCCAAGGCGCTGACTGTCGAAATAGCTCTCGTCGACGAATAAATTGCCATTCACCTTTTTAATGCCTTTTTGTTTCAAGGCTACTGCAATACCCTTTAAGTCATCGACGGTTAGAGTGGGATCACCATAGCCTTTTAGCACCAGATTGCCGTTGACGGCGCCATCAGCCGACATCGAGCCAAGGACATGGACTTCTGTCTTCCACTGGTAGGATGGTCCCAATCGATCCAATGCTGTAATGGTGGTGAACAGCTTCAGTGTAGAGGCAGGAATAAAGCTTCGATTGGCTTGATGCTGATAGAGGTATGTCTGATCCGTCATATCATAGATGGCAATTCCTGCATGCAGCCCCATACTGTTCTCATCTAATTTCAAACCAGACAAGTACTTTTCCATATTTGCCTGCAAAGATGAATGCGCTGCTATTGTTCCTGATTGTGCGTGGGCAGGAACAGTCCAAACAGATAACACCATAACCAGCATCAGCAGCCATGTACAGACACGTTTGAAGCTCAAATTCATACTCCTCCTCTACCTATTGTCGTACGTGTCGGTTTCTTTTATCAGATCATACGAACCTTTGTACGAGCTTTATTTTTCTAAATAGTACCACAATACAAACAATTTGACTTGCGACTAACGAACCCCTTCTTGATCATACTAAATGGGAAAATGCCATTCATTGGAGGGAATCTTCGTGTATCTTCGCCTGTTTCTAATCCTTGCCATGCTCTGTACGTTTTCAAGCCCTGCTTCAGCCGAGCCGGATCTATCCACCTTGCAAGTAGACCGATCTCCAGCTAAAAACGTATCGGATCTGATCAAGCGTTGCGATCTGATCGCGTATGGTTGGATCGACAGCGCCTACCAGTCAGTCCCCACCCGGAAAGTAGTGAGGCAAGGGAAGGTCGTCAACTACGTGCAAAAGTTTCAAATCAAAAGATCATTCAAGGGAACATCAGCTCGATCCGTCAAGCTCTTAAGCACTGGCGTGGAGCCATTGCCTGACGCAGAGGATCCGATCAATATGACCTATCCCGGCCCGCTTGGAGAAGGAAACTATTTGTTGTTTTTACGAGCGGTGAAAGGGACTGACATGTATAGTATTACCGGAATCTGGCAAGGCGTCTATCCCTTGCATGGTGGACGAACGATCGCGCTTCAGGGGATCGGCTTCGCAGAGTTGAATGGATTGACGCTGGATCAAATCGCGCAGAAAATAGGCAGTTTGCACTCCCGCCCATGAGTGATGTTGGAGTGGCGAAGCTGAGTGTACGGAAGACAACTTGTTATCCTCAAGACCACGAGCTTTCATATATTTCAAGCCTATCTCTCCGCGCTTTTATTCGGTAGATGGTAAAGGAACCCCCGACTCTCCACTAAAATGGAAAAACTGTTTCGTTGAATCAGTCTTCTGGGGTATAATCGCAACTGATTCTTTGACCGTTGTTTACGCCTGGAGCTTGGCACTGCGAATAACGGCAACGATGGAGAGGAGATCAGATCATCGATGGAAAACTTGCTTGAGTGAGAAAGACTTTGGCTTTGCACGGGTCTATGCCGTTGAGCTGAAATACAGAGATGAACCTAAACTAGACCGAGCTTTGCTGTATCAGAAAATGGAGCAATACACTGGGAAGGTTGGGCAACCGGATCAAGACGAGGCAAATTCAGCAAAGCATGCTGTCTGGGAAGCAAATGAACCCGCTCAAGATCAGATGCTGCATTTCTTCCATTTAAACTATATGGTTCGCTAAGCTGGTCGAGCCTCAGCCGTTCCTGTCTGCATTGAATGACGGTGAGATTTTGTATGGTGCTATGAATATACGTTTCTATCGCGTCGAAGGAGCCGGAAGTGACCGGCAAGAAGCCCTGATGGACACTAGAGGGCTCGCTGCTCTCGGCATTCCGGACGTTCAATGCCATTTTTATGACCTCGACCCGGGCGAATCTTATTATGCAGGTAGACAGGGATACGAAGAAGCGGAACATTAATTTTATTTGTATGAATCGAAATAGCTTGATCCCATAGAATAACAAACAGCGGCGAGCTAAGACCTGAAATAAGTCTTAGAATTGCCGCTGTTTCAATTACTAGGCGTAATCAATCATTACAATATTTCGATATACCCTTCTGTTCCATGTACGCGAATTCGTTGCCCGTCTCTGATCCTTTTGGTGGCATTTTCCACCCCAACAACTGCTGGCAGGCCATATTCACGTGCGATAACTGCTCCATGGGTCATCAGTCCACCCACTTCGGTAACTAGGCCTTTAATGGATACAAACAACGGCGTCCAGCTAGGGTCAGTAAAGGGAGTGACTAATATATCTCCCTCTTCTAGAGCAGCATCTTCCATGTTTAAGATGACACGTGCACGTCCCTCTATGACTCCGGAGGAAACAGGTAGACCGACAATAGCTTCCGCTGGGAGACTTTCTCGTTTGTACTTACCAACAGTGATTTCACCATCAGACGTGATCACACGTGGAGGAGTTAGCTTTTCAAATAATTTGTATTCGTCTTTTCGTTTGCTGACGATTTGGTCATCTAGTTTATTGGCGCGTACGAGATCGTGAAGTTCTTCAAAGGTGTTCTTTCTCTTGTATCACACCCAGTTGTACGAGTTTTTCAGCTTCTTTCAGTAAAGCCTGCTTATAAATGAAGTAGCGACTGATCATGCCGTATTTTGGATATTCCCTAAACCCGCTGAAATTCCGGATAAGGTCAATCATTCGTTTTGTTTCTTCGGCTTTTTGTTCACCATCCGGCAATTGCTTCAATCGATCTAATAACGCTTGTTCTTTTTTCAAAGCCTCCTGTCGCCCATGCTCAAATTTCCGAATGCTAGCTTGAGGCTCGAGGTTTTTAATATTGCTCAGAATCATTGGAACCAGTGTAATAGGTTTTTCGCTCCAACGAGTTCTCGTCAGATCAATTTCTCCGGTACAACGCATTCCGAATTTGCTGAGATAATCCTGGAAAGCAGCTCGCGTTTCCTGTCCACCATCAAACGTAACCAGTTCATCCAAAAAGTTATCATCTTTTACATGTTGTAAATAATCCATGACTTCTGGATAAGGACGGATCACATCAGCGACATCCAAGAGGGCCAGACCCATTTCCGACGTAATATTGTTAGGGACAGATTGTGAGAGCGTATCTGCTGCGTTTTTTTCACCTAACCACTTGTTCATGTTTTCATTGATCCATGATGAAGCATTCATAGCAGCCATAATTATGCGCAAACTTTTGGGGTCAAATAAAATTTTCTTTAATTGCTGGATGTCTTCTCGTATAAAATCAAATAAATCTGATCCTGATTTCGATTGGATGTTTTGTTTCAACTCTTCTATCGATATTTGAGTACTCTTAATCAAATCAGAAACGATAGTCGGATCGTTTTCGATTTGATCTTGAAAACCCGCTGACGACTTATCTTTATTGCTTTTACCGGGACTCTGTTCACTTTTGTCGTTTGGCAACGATTTTATAAAATCGCCTCGCCTAATTATGGTCTCAAGTGCGTCTTTTATGAGCGGATCGGATTGTCCGAGGGTATTTAATAAGGTTTCCCTGCTGACAGATGAGGCAAGCATTTGTGTAACATCAACATACAGCCTTCCCCCAGCTTTGCGCATGGGAGCTGGAGTCGTTATCAGGTAAAAAGACAATCCCAGTGGTTTCATGGGATCTGTCATCATTTGTTGATGTCCGACAGAAACGTATACGTGATTTTCTTGATCATCCGCTTCAGGGATCGGGTACAAAGTCGTGATTGGCCGACTCTGAAGTATATAACATGTATCATCAACCAAACACCATTCGATATCTTGTGGGCAACCAAAATGAGCTTCGATCTGTCTTCCGATGCCTGCCAGTTGTAAAATTTGTTGGTCAGTAAGTGTTTGAGTCTTTTGCTGATCGGCATCGATCGTCTCGGTCCTCGTTCCGCCTTCTTTTCGACCGTAGATCGCCAATTTTTTGGTCGCTATCCTCTTTTCGACGATTTTCCCGTCCTTTACTTGATAACAATCGGCAGAGACCAAACCAGAGACCAATGCTTCTCCAAGTCCAAATCCGGCATCGATTGACAACAGCTTTCGGTTTGAAGTAATCGGATCGGCAGTAAATAAAATCCCTGAAGCCTGTGGGAAAACCATCCTTTGAATGATGACGGAAATAGTCACTTGACTGTGGTCAAATCCATTATGCATCCGGTAGATGACCGCGCGATCCGTAAATAGGGAAGCCCAACATTTGCTGATATGCTGCATAATTGCTTCTTTCCCGATGATATTTAAATAGGTGTCTTGTTGACCTGCAAAAGAGGCATGTGATAAATCTTCAGCAGTCGCACTGGAACGAACTGCGTAAGCATGTTCCTTACCAAACTGCAAGTGATAGTGAGTTACTGCTTTCTTCACCTCGTGTGGAATTTCTATTTCCATAAGGGTCTGCCGAATCTTCCTGCTGATTTCAGCAATTTGATCTCGATCTTGTACTTTTAGCATGGTGAGTTGATCCAACAAAGCGTGATAGGTCTCGTTTTGTTCGATGGCTCTTTGATATCCCTCTGTTGTAACACAAAATCCTTCTGGTACTTGTATCCCTTCCAATTTTGATAATTCCCCTAAATGTAACCCTTTTCCGCCAACGAGTAAAAGCTGCGTTTTTTCCATTTCCTGAAAACTGAGCACGAAGGAACTCATTCGATATCGCTCCAGAATATCCAGGTTCTTTTTCTATTTTCCTAAGCTTCAAGGCGATGGCGCCAAAACCACAGGTCAGAAAGCGAAAATCCACGGTCTACTAATAAAAGCCTTTTGCTGAGTCATCGAACAAGCCCCTCACTCATTTTTAAAAAGTGAAGGGCTTTCTGCTATTTCCGTACACTATTCCTTTTTTCCGATCAACCATTCCACAGCTTCGATTTCCTTCGGGATCTGCGATGAGAGCACCTCGTAGCCTTCTGCTGTAACTAACACATTATCTTCAATCCGAATGCCAATCGCTTCTTCCTCTATGTACAGACCAGGTTCAATCGTGATCACCATACCGGGTTGAATGGCAGCTGTGTAATCCGAGATATCGTGCGTATCCAGTCCAAGATGATGAGACACGGAATGATAGTAGTATTTGGACAGCTCACTGCTCTCTTGGATGAGACCGAGACGGAGCAGGCCGTCTGTGAAAACTTGTTTCGTGACCTCATTTAAATCTTGCAGTGTGACACCAGGCTTCACTGCTTCGATGGTCTTGATTTCTGCTTCGAGTACCAGTTGATAAATCTCTTTCTGACGTTCTGTAAAGCGACCATTCACCGGAAACGTTCGCGAAATATCAGCCGAATAGTAATTTGATGCTGCACCAAGGTCAAGCAGGACCAAGTCACCATCTTCCGCACGTTGATTATTCGCTTCATAGTGCAAGACAGTAGCATTGATTCCGCTAGCAATAATGGGTAAATAAGGAAGCTCGCGTACACCGTGCGATTTCAATGTGAAATCATAGTGCGCCTCTAGCTCATATTCCATGATGCCAGGACGTGCGTGTGACCACATGCGCCGGATCGCTTCATCCGTGATCGCAATCGCACGTCTGATTTCTTCGATCTCTGCTGCACTCTTCACCATACGCAGTTCTTTTAGCCATGGGCCAGCATCGTGAATTTGCAGAGTTCGGTATTTCATCTGAGCATCTTCGGCAAAAGTCTCCGCAGGCGTCCGCTCATCGTTCCACAGGTAACGATACAAGTCAAGATAGAGCAATCCCTTGCCTTCGCAGCGCCTCATAAAGGTCCCGAATGACTCCAGCCACTCATCGAGATAGTCGAAGTGTTCGATACCAGACTGTTCTTTTGCCTCCTGCTCCGATAAGACGGCTCCAGTCCATTTCGCTTCAAATTCATTTGGACGCTGAAGAAATAACGTTTCGGTCACGGTCCCAGCGCTTTTCGTAATCATGAGAATGAGGTTGCTGCGCGCAATGCCGGTAAGATAATAAAAGTTGCGGTTCGGTGAAAATGGATATTTATCGTCATGACTGCGTGTCTTGACAACTCCTGAAAATAGTACAAGTGCGCTGTGATCAGGCATTTTTTCCGCGAGACTTTGACGACGATTGATGAACTCTTTTGGGTTCATGGTTATGGTCATTTGTTTTCTACCCCTTCGTTCGTGAATTTCTTCAAGGCAGCTACCTTTTGATAATCGGGCAAAATCTCGAACAGTCTCGCAACGTCCTGATGAATTTATATAACCTTCTTCATTCTATATTTCAGGAAATTTCCATTATTTTAGAAATAGTTTTCTACAATATGCCTTTTATAAAGTTCTAAAAAAAGCAGACGCTTTAGGTAAACTGCTCCTTGTTATTCATCATTGCTCTCATGGAATCTCGATCTCTCCCTTATTTAGTATCATCACATACTCCACGTCAACTTTACCCTCTGAATACCCGGATCCGTTTACAGAACGCTCAGGAAAAATTTGTTGATTCGTCAGATCATATGGAATCCAACCAAAAAACAAATTACGTCCGGGAGATTGTTTTGCTGATTCCACTTCTAGATATGCATTCATGAATGTTATCCAATCGTCGGGCAGTTGCATCGATCCATAAGATTTCTCTTGAAAGGAGATCCTCTTCTCCATTTGTACTCTTGGATAGTAGCGCTCTATCCCTTCTGCGATACGATATCCTCTGTCTCGAATGAGATAAAAATGAATAGAACTTAATTGATCCTTTGGGTTTATATTCCAAACAAAATAAAACGATGAAGGATCGTTCCCGTTAAGCTTCCAAAGTATAGGTTCCCCCTTTGTATCAATCGAGGCAACCTGCCATTTACGATTTTTCCATACCCAATAGCTAAGACCGTAGTCATCTTTTTTCGATATAAAAGGAACTAGTACGTGGCGCTCGTCAATAGAAATTGTATCTTGAATGATACTTGCGGTCGCCTTTGGAAAGATTCTATTCAGCTCTTCAACCAATTGTTCATTTGTTGGAAAAGAAGTAGGCGTCGAAAAATAGAACCAGTATACGATGATGGATAGCATTATGATCAAAAGTCCAAGAAACCATATCTTTTTCTTCGTCATTTTTATTCTCCCCCCTCCATTATCGAATCTTGGGAGCGAAAATAAAGTTCCCTTTTCGGTGTCGATAATAATATGCCTTTTCCATCGTCTTCAATATAGACCAATGTATGAAGACCACTACCCCATTTTGATGAAGTTCCAATGAGTAGATATGGAAACCGTTCATTTCTTTTATTCGATTCAGTATTCATAAGAGTTTCGTTGTACCATTGATCGCTATAAATTGCTTCCTGTCTCATCGTATCGAGTTGCTTGATAAGGCTAACTTTACTGAGTGATCGGTCTTTAGCTGATGGGTGAATATTTATAATGGAAGCATTCTCAACATTTGAGATATAGACGGATAATTTGTCTTTAGGATATATCACATGATGAAGTGGTATTGTTAGTAAAGTTGAAGCAAAGAAAATAAAATTCGCCACAAAACCTAACCATGCATAAGATCGATAAGTCTGCCATTTTTCATTTTTGCCTTTAAAAACAAAATACAAGATCCATACACCAAGAGGTAAAATTGGCACCTTAACAATCGTTTCAAGCATTTTCAAATTCATTGAAAGGGAAAAAAGACCGACAATTAACATGAGTGGAATCGTCCATACTTTCGGTTTTACAATTTGTTTTCGATACATTCTATAGGCTAAAAAAACAATAATAAGCCATCCTAAAATGATCATTACCATTTCTATGACATTAGTATTTGAAACATTTGATATTATTTCCATCTTACTCCTCCTCTCTCGTTCTGTAATCTTCTTAAAAAGGACTGCCAAATAAAACCCAGCTTAGCGAACCGCGAATTCCGTTAGAGAGCATTGAACATACCAAACCTTCTTTATTTTACCATTAATTACATCTTTTATGTATGGTTTGAACGAGTGAACCCGTCCGTATGTAGGTGCAAATAATAGCATGCTTCTAACTCGTTTCCGAATTTTCTTTGGTTTTGAGACACTTCTCAATCTACAACATGATCCGTCTACGAGCGCACTTACCAGCCCCCATCAGATAATTCCCATTCTCTCTCCCAACCGCAGCAGTTCTTCATGAGGGTCACCTTTTAACTGAAGGATCTGGGCAAAAGCAGGCAAAGCTGTTGCATCATGCACCTCCATAATGATGTCCAGGTCGGATTCTTCGATATCCACTTCGATCGGGATTGTCCCGCACAACACAGGCGTAAAAGATGCAAGTTCGCTGAAAATACGTGATTCGAGTATAGCCTCATGTGCACGACTTTGCCGTTCATTGCCTGTTTTTAAATAATCGATGCTCAAAAACAAACCTTTTCCCCCTCTCGTGCTTGTTATGCCTGAGCTAGAAAATGAGAAAAAACCACTGTTTTCACAGCGGTTTTTCTCCGTAATTTCAACCATACTAGCTTCTCATGACGTAGATAAAGATAAACATCGCTATCGCACAAACGAGTACACTTCCGACAAATCCCCACATGACCCATTTGTTGTCGCTACCTTTTTGATTGTCGTTCATGGACATTTTCTCCTCGTACAAGCATTCATCTTCTATTATAAACCGTTTTCATGGAAAAGGAACCCGATTTTGTGACAAGAAGTTGCCTGGCGAGAATTTAAACGATCGTTTAATTTTAATTCGATAGATTTCGCATCACTTGATCTGCCTTGACTTCCCCGGTGATCAAGCTCTTCTCTTTCATCCAGTCAATCAGCGTTTGCCAGGACTCCTCTGTTTGATAGCCAAAAGGCTTGTCCTCCGCATCCATCAAAGGCAAGAGCGTCTCCAGACTCTTGGTCTCGATGTCTTCTTCGAGAGGAAACTCTTGCGCTTGCTTCGCCAACAAGAGATCAAGAGCCGCCTTCGGATTGTCTTTTACATACTGCTGACCTTTTGCAGCGGCACGCATGAAGGCTTCAATAACAGCTTTCTTTTGCTCATATTGGTCATCACTGGTCGTCAATACCAGCTCGTAGTAGTCCGGAACGCCAAATTCTGTAGGAGGAAACACATGGAGCTCGATCCCGTTCTTCTCCAGAATCAATTGCTCATGATTGATGTAACCGCCGACGACTGCATCCACTTTTTTACCCGTTAACGCTGGGACAATATCAAAGCCGATATCGACAAAGGAGAGTCCTGAATCATCTCCTCCTGCATGCTTGACTGCCGTACGAACGATGGACTCATTGAACGGAATCGATGGATAGCCAATCGCCTTACCTGCCAGTTTCTCTGGAGAATCCAGTCCGCTATCCTTTCTCGTCATGATGGCGTTCAGCGGATGTCTGACTAGTGCTGCTACCGACAGAACGGGGATACCCTCCGCACGTGCTGCAACAAGCTGTGTTTGATAGCTGATTGCCAAGTCTACTTGACCTGCCGCCACCATTTTCAGTGGATCGTTGCTGTCCGAAGGCATTTGCAAATGGACGTTCAGATTTTCATCCTTGAAGTATCCTTGCTCTTGTGCCGCATACAGAAAGGAATGGACTGCATTCGGATACCAGTCCAATGCTACCGTCAATTCGGTCGCTTGTGTGTTCCCTTCGGCAGATCCGTTTGTCTCTGGTTTTGATATAGTACTCGTGCTGCATGCAGCCAGTCCAGTAACCATGCTGAATGCCAGAAAAATGGTCATCCAAGTTTTTTTCGTACGCATGATGGTTTCCCCCACTCATTTATTTTCTTCTTTCTCTCTTTCGCAATATTCGCGACTGTGGTGCAAAATGATGCTCCATTCTCCCAACCAGCCAAAAAAGCAGCATCCCGAGCAAAGAAAGCAACAGAACGGAAGCGAACAAGGCGGGAGCTTGAAAATTCCCTGATGCCCGGCGTCCAAAATAGCCGAGTCCTTCACTTGCTCCTAACCACTCCCCGATGGTTGCACCGGATACACTGTACGTCGCTGCTACCTTTAAGCCACTGAAAAATGCGGGAAGACTTGCGGGCAATTGCAGCTTGGTGAAGATCTGCCAGGAGTTCGCCCCCATCGTCTGCAAAAGACTGATCATCTCCTTGTCGGTAGCACGCAGTCCATCATAGGTCGTGACGACAATCGGAAAAAAGGTGAACAGGACTGTGACGGCAATTTTTCCCGACAAATCATAGCCAAACCACAGAATGAACACGGGCGACAAAGCAATGATCGGGATCGTCTGTGAGATGACAATGTACGGATAGACGATTCGCTCGACCACCTGACTCCGATTCATCGCAAAGGCGAGCAAACTGCCGAAAAAGATGGAGATGGAAAGCCCGATCAGCACCTCCTGCAACGTCGCCCACAAGTGAAGCCCCAGTAAAGCCTCTCGCAAATCCCATAATGACAGGATGACCGCACTGGGTGGAGGCAGAATGAAGGGAGGGATAGCAAGCAATCGGCAGCCCGCTTCCCACACGAGCAGAAACAAGCCTAGCGAGACGCCAAACCATAGGCCGCGACTCCCTTTATCCATACGCTTTCCCTCCATTCCCCTGAAGCTGACCCTGATCCCGCACCGCCTGACGAAGCAGCTGCCAGATCTGTTCGCGCACAGTCAAGAATTCCGCGAGATTGCGAGAGGCAGTGGTCCGGGGATATTCGATCGGTACGGAAAGCTCAAAAGGCTGAGTGATCGGTACACCAGACAGGAGAATGACACGATTGGCCATCAAGATCGCTTCATCGATATCATGGGTGATCATAATCATGGTGCTTCCGGTTTCCTGCCACATCTGAAGCAGCCACTCCTGCATCTCCAGTCGTGTAATCCCGTCCAAGGCGCTAAACGGTTCATCCAGGAGCATGATCTTAGACCCGAAAAGAAGCGCTCGCAAGAAGGAAACACGTTGTCTCATCCCCCCTGACAGCTCACCTGGATACGCGTCCGCCCAGTCCTGCAAACCGTAGCGAGGAAGTTCATCACGAACCTTTTGCTGAGCATCCCGCTTTGCCATTCCCTGGATTTCCAGGGGCAATGCCGCATTCTCTACGACCGTTCTCCACGGCATCAGCAAATCTCGTTGTGGCATATAGCCGATCTTACCAAGGCGCTTTTCTACAGCTTCTTTGCCTATGCGAATATCTCCCGACCCGGGCTGAAGGAGTCCTGCTGCCAGCTGAAACAAGGTACTTTTGCCAATTCCGCTGGGCCCGATCAGACTGACAAACTCCCCTTTTTCCACGAAAAAGTCAAACGAGTCGAGTATAGGCTTTGTTCCGTAAGAAAAGCTCACTTGAGAAAAAGCGATTTGCTCGCTCACGGCCACATTTCCTGCCGGTACGCCATATCCCAGAACAGAAGCTCCATTTTGGAGGTGATCAGAAAATGCTCTTCCAAACGTGCGAGCTCCTGCTCGTTTTTCCCCTCTGCCAATTGATCGATTACTTCGATCAGCCAGATAGCCAGCTGACCGAATTCGTCAGAGCTGTACATGCGTACCCAGTCACCGTACAAAGGATGATCCATCGCGCCGTCTACCTTGGCCAAAAGCTTTCCGATTTCCCAATAGCTCCAGGTGCAAGGCAACAGTGCACTCACCAGCTCTGCCAATGAGCCTTGATGCGCGACTTTGAGCATGTAGCTGGTATAGGCAAGCATCACAAAGGAAGGCTCGGTTGCCTCCAATTCTTCCCTGGAGATGCCAAAGCGTTCTGCGTATTGACGATGCAAGGCCATTTCACCATTCAGTGTCGCTTCCTGCAATCCCGCGAATCGGGCACTCGTCTCCAGGTCGTAAGCTTTTGTGCTGCCTAGTGCGAACATTTTGGCGTATTCAATCAAGTACACGTAATCTTGTTTCATGTAGAACTTAAACGATTCAACGGGCAAGGTCCCGTCGCCCAATCCTGTTACAAAAGGATGTTGATGTGTGCGCTCCCAGATCGGCGCCACGCTTTCCCAAAGTCTTTGTGAAAAAGGCTTCACGACGCAGTCACTCCTCCACTTGTTTTGCCTGGTTGCACCAGGTTGCGATAAAGGTTGCCAGTATCTGTGCAAATTGTACGAGCTGTTCCGGATCGATCGATTCATCTACGGCATGTGCGTGAGCCAGCTCCCCAGGTCCGAACAGCACAGCCGGAATCCCCGCATGGGCAAACCATCCGGCATCTGTCACGGAAGGCGACATGTCCACGACAGGAGTTTGTTGCAGCTGCTGCTCATAGGCGGACTTCAGGACGCTCAGAGCCGGGTGATTCACATCTAATTCCAGGGAAGGAAAGATCTCTCCGCGCTCCTCGATCATCGAACGACCTCCCCAGCGAAACACAGGTGGGTTTTCTCGCAGCCACAAATCGGCTGCTGCCGCTCGATTCACATGGTCTTCGATTTCTTTTACGACCTCTTCATACGATTCATTCGGATAGAAGTGCACCGTGATCCAAAGGGCACAACGATCTGCAATAAATGCTGCGTGACGTCCGCCTTCGATCACGGCCGGATTGATTGTGGTGCTGCCGGCAGGAAAGCCCGGATACGATTTCATCACAGCCCAATGCCGTTCCAAATCTTGCAGGGAGGCGATAATCTTTGTCATCTTTTCAATCGCTGATGCACCGTGCACGCGACCTCCGGCATGAATGGTTCTCGCCCTCATCCCATCGTGTAGGGTGACAGGGCTTTCCACCGTGATCCAGCCTGTGATCACGCCGCCTTGTCCTTGCATGTGCAGATTGCTGGTATCGACGACGACTGCATAATCGGCGGTGTAGCCACGCTCGATAGCAGACAGCGTCCCGGCTTCTCCTGCCTCTTCTCCAATCACGGATTGAAAAATCAAATCGCCTTTCAAAGGAACACCATGCTCGCGCAGCATTTTGACCGCGAACAGACTGGCAGCCATACCGCCTTTCATATCCGCGACACCACGTCCATACAGCCGCCCGTCACTGCCTTTTGTCAAAGAAAATGGCGGGTAGGTCCAGCCTGCATCATCGCCTACCTCAGCGACGTCAATATGTCCATTGATGATCAGACTGTTCGCCTGCTTCGAGTCCGTACCCGTAAGTCTCCCCACGATGTTGTCATCACCAGGAAAAACGGTCCATCTGTCGACTTCAAAGCCCAGCTGCGTCAATTCGTCAGCCAATATTCCCTGAACTTCATCGCTGTTGCGTGCCGGGGGACTTACTGTCGGTTGAGAGACCAAAATTTCCAGCAAGTCAAACATTTCCTGTTGTCGACTGGCTATGGCTGCGACCGCTTCACGTACACGATCCACGCTACTCAATCATCCCTTCTGTCGGACTGCTCGCAGAAGCATATCTCTTTTTCGGGATGCGCCCTGCTATAAATCCTTTGCGACCTGCTTCTACGCCAAGCTTCATCGCTTCTGCCATCAGTACCGGATCGTCTGCCAACGCTACTGCCGTGTTGAGCAGCACGCCGTCCGCGCCCAGCTCCATCGCTTTTGCACAATCAGCTGGCGAACCGATCCCTGCATCCACGATGATCGGTACTTTTGCATCTTCGATAATAAAACGCAGGTTGTTTTCGTTCACGATTCCTTGGCCAGATCCAATCGGTGATGCTCCAGGCATCACAGCGTGCACGCCGACCTCCTGCAGCCTTCTCGCGAGAATCGGATCGTCATTCGTATAGGTCAGCACGGTAAAGCCTTCCTCCACGAGGATGCGTGAAGCCTCCAGGGTTCCGATCGGATCAGGTAGCAAGGTTTTGGGGTCGCCGATCACTTCAACCTTGATCATGTCGCACAGTCCGGAGGCTTTTGCGAGTCGAGCGATTCTGACCGCTTCCTCTGCGGTATAAGCTCCCGCTGTGTTTGGCAGCAAGGTAAAACGCTTCAAGTCCAGCTTTTCCAAAAAATGAGGCTCGTGCGGATTCTCCAGATTCAGTCTGCGTACGGCAAAAGTCAAAATCTCTGCCCCCGAAACCTCTACTGCCTTACCTTGTATATCCAAATCTGCAAATTTACCGGTTCCCAAGAGCAAACGGGAACGAAATTCGTATGTGCCAATTTTCCATGTATCCATGATGTGTCATCCTCCCCCAACAAAGTGAACAATCTCAATCCGATCACCATCTGCGATCGTTTTTTCTTCATACTTCGTGCGATCGAGTATTTCGCCATTCTGTTCGACCACCACGATTTTTTCCAGGAGCTGATAGGAAGCAAGCAAGCCGCGAATGGTTTGCACCTCTTCCGTCAATTCAACCTGCTTGCCATTTAAGGTAATCCGCATGAATCTCTCCCCCCTTTTGTCCCTTTTTTTCTCAAACAAAAAAACTTCTCCCGTCTACTGGACTATCCTCCAGCCAAACAGAAGAAGCTGTATACCAAAACATCCGGACGAATGGCAATAAAAAAACCATCCGCCACTCGGATGGTTGGGTTCGATTCCATGTGCGATGCGTGACGAACAAGCTACCTAAAGCTTGCGCAACACGTACCGCAACAACGATTTCGTCTACCTCTTCCTCCGCTGGCATGACCCAGGTCAGGTTCAACGGTCAGTAACACACTCGTTACAATCTCAGCCAACGATGCTCGGCCCCCGCTTGGTAAAGAACTATGTGATTGTGTACTTTCACTTTCGCCTATACAGTATCACGCTATTTTGAATTTGTAAAGGTTTCCTTGTGTATGACTTCCAGTTCGACCAGACAGCGCTCTGCCCACGCGGACATTTTTTTCAGCTTTTCCATCTCTCTCTCCAGTGCAATACGCACCGATTCCTTGTAATCCGGGATTGCAGCATTATAGCGAATGACGGATGGGCCAGCCACATAGAACTTCTCCAGATGAGAAAGCGCTGGACGTTGATGAAATAAAGGCACATCCACTTCATAGGATGTGTGCAAATCGCCCTGTGTTGGGAACTTCGTCACGGCCAAGACCTTCACCAACAGCTTGTTGTCTTGATTTTCCAGAACTTCCGCAATATACTCTCCTGTTTTGTAAGGAACGCGAACAATATCGCCAGGATTCCAATTCATCGTTTAACCTCCTATTTTTGCTTATTCACCGCTCAATATGCTCTCCAGCTTCTGCCTCGCATGAGCAAGCACTTCTTCGGCGGGAAGGTTCGACTGGCCGCCACCCTGTGCGATCGCCGGACTGCCTCCGCCTTTTCCTGTTATGAGAGGCAATGTTTCCTTCATCAACTCGTTCATGGCAACGGGCACATCCTGGCCCCGAGCAAAAACAAGCTGCTGTTTTTCACCAGTAGCCGCCAGGAGCGTTAGAACATCAGCTGCCTGAGCATTTACTTGATGAGCAAACTGTTGGAGCTGCTGGATCGTACGATCGGCAAATACTTTTTGAATCAAGCGATAGTGACCCAATGGAACAGCATGCACAATCGCTTGACGAACTTCCTCTTCAAGCAGCAGTCGTTCTTTTTCCAACAGGGTTTGTTTCAACGAATCGCGTTCGGACAGCAGACGGTCTACCTGTGTCACCAAATCAGCTTCGTTGGTGCCTAGCAAACGAGCAGCTTCGTTCAATCTTCGCTGCTTCTGGGTGTAATCCCGCATAGCGCGCCAGCCACACAAAAATTCCAATCGAATGTTGCCGCGATGCCGTTCCCAACCCAGGATTTTGATCAGCCCTACTTCGCCCGTACGTGAAGGATGGGTCCCGCCGCAAGGATTGTAATCGAACTCGGGTATGATCACCAAGCGTATATTCTCCGTAACGGTTGGCTGTTTGTGCAGGGGCAATTTCGCCAATTCTTCCTCATCGACAAAACGGGCGATAATCGGGCGATTTTCCAGGATGATCTCATTGGCACGTCGTTCGACCTGCTGCCACAACTCTTCGTGCAGCGCGTCCAGTCGCACATCGATCGTGACGCGCTCGGTTCCCATATGAAAAGCCAGTGTCTCTGCCTGAGCTACTTCGATAAAGGCTGCGGATAAAATATGTTGGCCCGCATGCTGCTGCATATGGTCAAAGCGTCTATTCCAATCGATTTGCCCTTGGACTTGATCCCATTCTTCAGGCAACTGTTCGGAGAGTCGATGGTGGATTTCACCCTCTGTCTCCTCTACATCCAGTACTTGGATATGCCCAAGTGTTCCATGATCCCCCGGCTGTCCGCCACCTGTAGGATAGAACGCCGTTTGGCTAAGCACCACGTAAGGTGTGCCATCCGCTTCTGAGCCTCTTTGGGTGATGGATGCGGTGAACGATTGCTGATAGACGTCTTGGTAATACAACCTATCTTTCATCTTGACTCCTTGCCGCTGGTCGCAAAAAAACAATATGTGCTCCAGCCATTTTCTCCCTCCAACGATTATGCTTATAATACAAGGGAGGGGGGCGGATATGTTGACAAAAAAGTATTTTACACTTGAAGAGGCGAATCAATGTTTGCCGTATGTAAAGGATGAAATCTCCTTTTTGAAAGATCTGAAGCGTCAGTTCTATAAAACCTATCAAGAACGTGAAACAGCCAAAAAGATACATGCATCGCAAGAAAGTGATGAACTCTTTACGCTGGAATGCCGATTGGAGTTCATGGAGATAGAAGCGCAAATGCGCATCAAGCAGCTAGCTACCCAGGGGATTCAGGTAAAGGATATCGATGTTGGTCTCGTGGATTTCCCCGCCATTATGAACGGTGAAGAAGTCCTGCTGTGCTGGCGTGAGGGTGAAACCACTGTCCATCACTATCATGGGCTGCATGATGGCTTTAGCGGTCGTAAAAAAATCGACTGAACCATTGTCATCTCAGCTTTACCCCAGAAAAGAGGCCATTTGCTCATCACGGTTTAAGCGCTCTTCCGCTGATGCGAGGTCGTATTTTTTCAACAAATGAAACAGTTCGTTCAGCTGTTCCTGGGACAAGTCAGTCTCCAGCAATGCGGAAAGCTGTGCTGCACGATCCCCAGGTAAGAAAGGGGCTTGCTCCGCCAATTTGTTCTGTACATCCTCAACACTGTGATTCAATCTGCATTCTCCCATGCCTGCGTTCCTCCTATTTCGCTGCCATGAAAGGCAGTCATTGGACGGCCAAAATGGCTGTCTTTTGGACGGCCAAAATGGCTGTCTTTTGGACGGCCAAAATGGCTGTCTTTTTAGCATCATACCACGATTACTTCCATGAAAAAAAGGCGTACAAACCTTTGGGATTGTACGCCCTGTAGTCACGCTCTCTTTCGAACGCGAAAGTTGGATTCAATCAACAGCCAATTTTGCGGAAATGGCAAGCCAAGCTTCCAGTAGCTGACTCCACGCAGTCCTAATTGTTTAACTAGGTTAAACTTCGCCTGAATGGAGCGTGCATCCTCAAACCAGACCTGATGACGTCGCCCTTGATCGTCTGTGTACTCGAAAAATGGAGCCTGAGACTGATAATCGTATTGAATCGCAACTTTTTGCTCGGCTGCGAGTGCGACGGCCGCTTGTGCGCTTAATGCTTTTGCTGTCGTACCGGGTTCATACGGCAGAGTCCAGTCATAGCCGTACAAATTTTGTCCCATCATAATTTTATCTGCAGGCATTTCAGTGATCGCATACTCCAATACTCTACGAACAGGTCCAATCGGCGATACAGCCATTGGAGGACCGCCACTATACCCCCACTCATAGGTCATGATCACGACGAAGTCAGCGATGGCTCCAATTTGGCGATAGTCATGCGCGGAATACCACTTCCCAGGTTGATCAGCCCGTGTTTTGGGCGCGACAGCAACCGAAATCATTAGTCCGATTTCATTTGCCCGTGCCTTCGCACGCCTTAGGAACTGCGCATAGGCATTCCGGTCTTCAGCAGGAAGTGCCTCCATATCAAAATGAATGTCCCTAAATCCTAATTCTTGTGCGGTGGCAATGATATTGTCCAGCAGCTTATTTTGAATCTCCATATCATTCAAGACGAGGCTACCCAATTCCGTACTGAATTGACCGCCCTCCAAATTGGTCACAACCAGCATCATGACAACCTGGTTTTCTTTGCTGATTGCGGCAAAATTGTTGAGCGCCGGCCGCGTCAAGGTGCCATCCCGATTAATGCGAAAACTAAAGGGAGCCAAGTACGTCAAATGAGGGGCAGCCTTGCGGACATCCTCTTCCAGGGCAGGGCTGACGGTACGCCTGGGCTCTGCGTAAGCAACAAAATCCGCTGCTCGTCTGGGCCGAGGGGGAATATACAGGCGCTGACCTACGTTAAGTGGCCGATACTGTGAAATTCCGTTCACACGAGCTAGCTCGGCAGCACTGATCTGATAGCGTTGACCGATGGTGTACAGGGTATCCCCGGGTTTAACCCAGTAAAAACTGCCGACAATGGGTATCACCAGCGCCTGTCCGACGACAAGGTTGTTCGGGTCAGGCAGTTCATTCGCTTTCACGATTTCATCTGCCGTCGACCCGTATGTCTCAGCGATGCTCCGCACTGTCTGGCCTTGCTCGACTACATGAATCTGCATACGCCTCCTCCTTCGCTTTCTTTCTCTCTTTCTTGTATTCATCACGAAGGAAATAGGTGTTTGTCTAGATCAAAGGTTGCAGCACTTCAAAGAGAAAGCCAACCGATTGCATCGCGTAATGCGTTTCCTGGATTTCACCTCTGTTGAAAATAATGAGGGCAGGCACGCTGGTAATTTGCCATTTCTCTGCCAAAGGTGCCGCGGTATTCAAATTAATCTTGTAGAGCGGAGCTGTTGGTAGGGCCTCATGGGTCACCTCCAGCATCCTTTCTGCCAGCTTGCACGTCCCGCACATCGGGGTATAGACAAAGAGGGCGAAGGTTTGCTTTCCAGCACATCGTCGCTCCACTTCTGTCATGTTCAGCTCTTCCAAGCAAATCGCTCCTGTCCCTTTACCCGACGAATTTTTACCCGAGTCGCAGGATTTGGATTTGCTGGTCTTCAACCATCGCATCGTATTCATGCGTCCAAACCCGTTGCATCGCATTGTTTGTCGTCAGCTTGCTTTCCACATTTGCTGTAAAATCAACACAAGAACGTCCTGTCACTCCTTCTACCTGTTCCTCGACTTGACCATCCTGATCTACTGCTATGCGCAGGGTTTTGTTTGCAGCATTCATGGTGAGTACAAACGAGGTTTGAGAAAGGTGACTCTATTCGGTGACGGTCACATCGTTACCATTTGCTCGAATTTGTTCCGCCATCGCATGAACCGCACAGCGCACATATTCGGAGCGCAACGAAGCAAGAGATTGCTCACCTCTTTGTTGCAGCTCTTCTGGTGATAGAAAATCGGATTCGAAATAGGGAACGAGGCCCTTTTCTGTCTCGATAAAGAACATATTCAGATTTTCTACCATTCCCGTCAACAGCTTTCCAATCACATTTTCACCGACTTGCAGCTTTTTTGCAAATTGATTCCGGTATTCAAACCATACTCGATTCTCGGCTTTCCTGCTTCATCCAAGGCAATCGACTCTTTAGAAATCAAAACGAAAATCGTCGTCTGTCAGCGGCTCGACATGAATCGTACGGACGTAGCCGTTGCCTTTTTTAGAGAAGAAATCATGCTGCTTGGTATGCGTTCTGATCCCATTCAGTACGATTGGGTTTACTTCTTCCTCAGGAAAAAGCGGATCGAGCCCCAGATTCATCAAGGCTTTGTTTGCATTGTAGCGCACGTAAGCGAGAACGTCCTCACTCAGACCGATTGCCGTATATAAGGATTCCGTATACGCCACTTCGTTTTGATGCAGCTTGTCCAGCAAGGAAAACAGTTCTTCCCTGACCGCCACCTGCTCCGAGTCGCTTAGCTGCTGATACACTTCTTGAGCGAGTACGCCTACATAAAGGCCGTGGATGCTCTCGTCACGGACGATCAGATCGATAATTTCGCCACTGCTCGTCATTTTTCCCTGACCAGCGAGGAACAAAGGATAGAAAAAGCCGCTGTAAAACAGGTAGCTTTCCAGGAAAACAGAAGCGACCATCGCCAAATACAGGTCTTTTGGCGTCTCGATGTTTTGATAGTAGTGAGAAATAATCGAAGCCTTGGTCTGCAGATGAGAGTTGCTTTCCACCCATTTAAAAATGTTATCGATTTCTTCTGTGGCAGCGAGTGTCGTGAAAATACTGCTATAGGATTTGGCGTGAATCTGCTCCATCATCCCCATGAAGCCCAATACGGCTTTTCGCTGCAAGCCGTCCACATGCTCCATAATTTTGGGCATGCCAATTCCGCCCTGGACGGTATCGAGCAAAGTGAGTCCACCCAGCACTTTTTTATAGGTTTCCCGCTCTGCTTGAGAAAGCTCAATCCAGGACATTTTATCGTCAGACAGCGGGATTTCATCATCGGTCCAGAACTGCATGATGTTCTGGTTCCAAAAGGTCATTGTAAAATCGTCATCGGGCCTGTTCCAATTGACAGCTTTCATCCGGCTTCCCTCTTTTTTGCTTGATTTAGACCGCGCAACTGATGCACTCTTCTACAGTCAAGTGCTTGGTTCGCGTGTAATAGAGTGATTTCAATCCTTTTTTCGCTGCGTAGATATAGTAGCGAACCAGCTCTCTGGTCGAAATGTTACTGTTTACGTGCAGGATGGTCGAAATGCCTTGATCCACGTGCTCCTGAATTTCCGCGATCAGGTCAATGACCTTGAATGGATCAATCATATACGCCGACTTGTAATAGAAATAATTCTCCTGCGAAAGATACGGCATCGGGTAGTAGGTCGTCGAATTAGCATACGTACGCGTCTCGATATGCTCCACGATCGGCATCACGCTGGAAGTGGCGTTTTGGATATACGAGATGCTTTGCGTAGGTGCGATTGCGAGTCGGTAGGCATGGTACAAGCCATATGTCTGCACGTTCGTTTTGAGCTTTGCCCAATCTTCCGTCGACGGCAAGTACATATCGGCAAAGAGCTGCTTACCTTTCTCTGTACGCGGATGGTAGTCGATATTGAGGTACTTTTCAAAATACGTACCCTTTGCATACTCAGAATGCTCAAATCCGAGAAAGGTCGTTCCCTTTTTCCTGGCAATCTCCATGCTCTTTTCCAGAGAATAATAGTTCATCATCATAAAAAAGGTGCGGACAAAATCCTTGGCTTCTTCGCTTTCATATGCGATCTTGTTTTTGGCCAAAAAACCGTTCAGATTCATGGCTCCCAGCCCGACAGAATGAAGCTCCCGATTGGCTTTTTGTACACCCGGAGCGTTTTCCACTCGGGTCATGTCGCTTACGGATGTGATCGCTTCGATCCCTTCGTGCACTGACTCCCGGATCATCTTGCGTTCCATGACATTGCCAATGTTCAGAGAGGCCAAATTGCAGCTGATGTCCCGTCGGATGATGTCTGTCTCTCCATAGTTTGCAATGGTCGAGGTCTCCTGCAATTGAAAGATTTCCGTACAAAGGTTGGACATTTTCACGGAGCCCAGGTCTTTTAATGCGTGATCCTTGTTCGCATTGGTCTTGTTCATGATGTAGGGATAGCCCGACTCCAACTGGATCATGGCAATCTTGGTCAGCATCTCCCGTGCGCTCATCAAGGTTTGCTTTTGCACGCGCTCGTTGGCTAACAGCTCTTCATACATCTCATCCAGATCGAGATCGTCCAGATGTTGTCCGTATTCCTTGTAGACGGAGTACGGAGCAAAGACGGTCAATGGTTTGTTTTCCTCTGCCAGCTTGTAAAAGATGTTCGGTACGATCAGCCCGATTGCCAGCGTCTTGATTCGTGATTTTTCATCGGCGTTAATTTTTTTGCAATCCAGAAACTCGTTGATATCCCAGCCAAATATGTTGTAATACGCTGCTCCAGAGCCCTTGCGCTGCCCCATCTGGTCTGCGTAAGAAAAAGCATCCTCCAACAGCTTTAGCACAGGCATAATGCCTTTAGCTGCGCCCTCTACTCCTTTGATCGGTTCCCCGCGTCCGCGCAGCTTGGAAAGATTGACTGCTACTCCGCCACCGATTTTGGAAAGCTGCATGCAGGTGCCCAATATGTAATTGATCGAGTTCAGCGAATCATCCATCTCCAAGAGAAAACAGGAGACCATCTCACCACGGCGGCTTTTGCCGGCATTTAAAAAGGTAGGCGTCGCTGGCTGCAAACGCTGGTCCATCATCGACACGGTCAGCCGTTTGGCCAGATCAAAATCTCCTTGAGCCAGGGAGAGGGCCACAATCGCTACGCGGTCCGGGTACTGCTCCAGATAGGATTTCTTGTCGTCCGTTTTCAAGGCATAATCCTTGTAAAATTTGGAGATGGCCATATAAGAAGCGAATTGGAATTTGAAATCATGCGCGAGCCGAATGACTTCTTCGACTTGCTCCTTCGTGTAGGTTTCATAGACGTTTTCATAGTAGTCATGTTCGATTAGATAGTTCATCCGCTCCAGGATGCTTGAGAATGTCATGGTTTTGGCTTGCACCTCTTCCATGAATAACTGCACTGCCTCCTGGTCCTTATCCAACAGGTAAAAACCATCCTCACCGCGCTGCATCAGCTGGTTATTGAGTTCAATGTGTCGCAATGGATGCCACCCCGCTTTTAAATAGTTCCAGATCATGCATCGTTCCGGACAGTTCGAATTTCGCTAACAATGGTACGTGATAGGCAGAAGAGATCGTGTCCGCACTTTTGGCGAAGCTCGTCCCCCAGTTCCGATTGCCGCTGGCTGCTACTCCCCGCATCCATGAGTGATTCTGCTTGAGAAACGTTTGTACTTTATCGGGCACCTGTCCGAATCCCGTCGTGTAGGTGACCAGGATAAACGGTTCTTCCAGCAACAGATCCTCTTGAATTTGCACAGTGGGCATATCCAGATTCAGTTTGTTGACAAATCGGCGTACATTGCCCGTTTTGGAATCAAATGCGAGTATCAATGATCTCTTCCTTCCTGAAAACACTAGTTTAGCCATAAAAAAAGCGTATCCGACTGACGAAGAAAGTCGAATACGCATATCCATTCCCTAGGACAAAATACCTCGCGGGTGACCGAGCGTTCCAACACTTCCCTATCTCCCGTAGGTTCCATAGTGTTTACGTTAAGGCAGGTCTCCTGGCTTACAGATCATCGTAACGCTTTACCTTCCCAATCCATGGATCAGTGGCCATTTCAAAGCGTAACTCTCTGTTTACAGTGGCGGGACCGCGCCGGATTCTCACCGAGCTTCCCTATTAAGTCTACCATCGATAGACGGTTAGACACCTATACGCATCAATATGTAGTTGTTATGACTTACATTACATCAATATATCGTGGTAGTCAAGCTGTTTTCCCACTTACTAAATACCCAATCGATAGATCTCTCGAAAGAAAAGCCGCCCGAAAAACGGACGGCACATCTCTTATTGCAACGAAATCACCTTAGTGATTTGAGGTAATTGCTCGATTTCCCGCACCACAGAAGCGGTAATTTCTTCATCGGTTACCGAGACGAGGAGCGCATTTTTTCCCTTTTGCTCGCGTGATACATTCAGCTTGGAAATATTGATGTGATGATTGGCGAGAATTTGAGACACGTCGTAAATGACGCCCGGATAATCGATATGATGGACCAGTAAGCCGTGAGCACCTGGTGGAATTCGACAGGCGCAATAGTTGATCTCACTGACATATACCTCACGCCAATCCTGTGCAAACGTATATTTATTGGTACCAGCGCGCAAAACAGCCAGATGATTGGCGTACTCTCCTGAACTGTGCTGAACAGGGACTTTCATACCGAGTCCATCGACCAGCAGGCTGGTTATTTCTTCTTTGTTCTCGTGCGCCAGGATCGAGAGAGAAGCTTCCTTCGCACGCGGTTCAATACGAACAATCAATTCTGCGAGATCACGAAGTCCGGTTAACTGGGTCATGACTTGCATTCACTCTCCCTATTGATTTCCTCTATCTATTCAGGAAAAATCCATTCCTCTGGTTCGGAAATGATGGAGGACTGATTTTTGGAACGATACCAAGCGAGATGCTCATTTCCGTCCTTCGTGTATTTGATTCGAAAGATGGTGTTTCCCTTGCCGCTTTTTTCAAAGGGACTCTCATCTTTCGGCACAGCCATTACACTTCCAGCTACCAGGGCCCCTCCGCGCTCGAGGATCTTCGCTTCGATATTGGTCATGTGTGCGCGACCGCCATACGACATGCCGATGTAGGCGATGACTCCCATACAAATCGCACCTATCAAGAAGGAGAGAATAATCACCTTTGATTTTTTCGTTGCTTCCATGAAAAAGATCCCCCTACAACCTATTTCTCTTTTCCCATCAAGGTTACTTTGTCGATTGTTCCACCACCCAAACACACTTCACCATCATAGAAAACCACTGCCTGTCCAGGCGTTACCGCTTTTTGAGGCTGGTCAAAAACCACTTCGACCTGGTTGTCACCTAACAGGTTCACGGTGACACCCTGATCCGGTTGACGGTAGCGGAATTTGGCTGTACAACGGAATGATTCCTGTGGTTTTGAATGGCTCACCCAATTTACTTCGGTGGCCATCAGACTGGTTGAATACAGTCTAGGATGGTTGGAGCCTTCACCAACAATCAGAACATTACGTTCCAAATCCTTGTCCACGACAAACCAAGGCTCTCCACTCGTGCCATGTCCTCCGCCAATGCCCAATCCTTGGCGTTGACCTAGCGTGTAATACATCAAACCATCGTGATGCCCGATCACAAGCCCATCGACCGTTTCAATGTTTCCTTTTTTGGCAGGAAGGTAGTTTTGCAGAAATTCGCGGAAATTTCGTTCCCCGATAAAGCAAATACCCGTACTGTCTTTCTTCTTCGCTGTTGCCAGCCCTGCCTTCTCGGCAATTTCACGTACTTGCGGCTTGGGCATATGCCCGATCGGAAACATGGTTTTGGACAATTGCTCCTGACCAAGAACGTTGAGAAAATACGTCTGATCCTTGTTGTTGTCCACGCCGCGCAACAGCTTGTACTCGCCATCGATATGCTTTACCTGTGCATAGTGGCCGGTCGCGATATAATCGGCCCCCAGATCCATGACCTTGGCAAGCAGCTCACCGAACTTGATCTCGCGGTTGCACATGACATCTGGATTGGGCGTACGACCCCGTTTATATTCATCCAAAAAGTACTGGAATACTTTATCCATGTACTCTTTTTCAAAGTTAACCGTGTAGTACGGAATATCGATTTGTTCACAGACGCGTCGGACATCCTGAAAGTCATCTTCCGCCGTGCAATGGCCGAATTCATCGGTATCATCCCAGTTTTTCATAAAGATGCCGATGACGTCATATCCCTGTTGTTTCAGCAGGTAAGCCGTCACGGAGGAGTCAACGCCGCCGGACATGCCGACAACGACGCGTGTATCTTCTGGTCGTTTCATGGTCTTTCTCCTCTATATATGAATTTGTTCCTTAAACAGATTACCATGTTTCCTGGAACAAATCATGTTTTGTTGCACTTTATTCGTCAATTCGGAGCGACTCCTGTTGTGAAATGCGCATATCAGCCGCATTAGGGCCAGTTTTCCTTAGAAAACTTGGCTACGCCAAGCTTTTGGCGGAGCCTTAGTTGCACTTATACTATCTTCCGCTAATCTTTTTAGCGCTTTAGCGCACTTAAACTTTCCGATAGTACAAAAAAACGCCTGTCGCATACAGAGCAACAGGCGCTTCGCTTCTTGTGTTGGTTAGGATTCATCCTCGATTTCCGCTCGAAATGCTTCCACGCTTTCTTCACGGCGCTGATTTTTTGCCTCGATATCGCTCTTTTCCTTGGCTGAAATCTCATCAGCATGTTCACTGAGGTAATCCTGGGACTCCTGAATTCTCTCCTCTGTATTTTGTGCCATTTCGCGCAATTTTGCTGCGTTGTCCGAGCGGTCATCTGGTTTTGCCATTTGATTAACACTCCTTTATCGTCAAGATTTGGTCATTTACCACTACCATTGTGCGCCATTGCAAGTTCCTTTATGTATGGCTCGTGCTATAATGGCGTTGTTGGTACGTATCTTTTCGAAAAGAAGGTTTCTCGTATGGCATCCCTAGATTTATTAGAGCGAAAGCTGTTGAAAATCATTGCAGAAACGGAGTCCGTGAAATTAAAACGTCAATGGATTATAGGAAATAAACATCCCGAAATCGAGGAAGAGCAGCGAAAACGGATAGGACTTTTGCTGCGTCGTCTAGATCAATTGCCGCCTGCAAAGCGTCAAGAGGTGCTGGAGCTGCTTGAATTGTACAATTGGTAAGCCTTGATCTAGCGGATGGACGATCCCTGTGTCCAATGGTCGCTGTTGCGTTCCATCTTTTTGATATCCATAATGGCATCCTGGTTTAAAGGTCCGTAAATATGCGGATACAAGAGGCCGTCCTTTGCCTGCTCGTACTTGATTGGAGAAGTCGTTTTGGCCTCATCGACAACCAATACCAGAAGTTCGTCAGTAAATGCCTTGTACACGCGGTTTGCCACGACCTCCAAAAGCTCATCTCCCTTGGTGGCGTGAATAAATCCTTCCTGCTCATAATCCCGAGGAAGATAGTGATCTCGTCCAGCCCACTGCTCCCAATACCTTTTTGGAACCAAGCAATAAATGATGTTCATTGATATACTCTCCCTTTTTTCAGCTACAGACTTTATTTACGAGACAACCACTTATCAATGTGACGAATAGCCTTCCCGTACGCCATTTCTTCCATCCGTCCCTGATCATTTCTCCATTGAATAAAATTGCGCAGCGAATGCAGATCGACCCACGCATCTTTTGCCTGAGGATTATTTCCTGGAACTTCTCCGGTTATCTCCCCTTCATAGACAAGCTTCGCCATTTCAGTTGGATGAATCCCGATCTGATAAGCAATCTGGTGCAGCGCTATTTTCATATGGGCCCCCGAATTTCAAGGTTTCGTGCATTTCTTCCGTTCTCTATTTTGCCAGTCTTTTTCTGTCATGCCAAGCCCTTCTGTCTATCTGTAACATGATAAGCGTAGGTCATCCATTTTCCCGATGGAAAAGGTTACATAATAATCGTTATGTAATGTTAGGAGCTGAGCACTGCTTATGCTACACTACATACTGAAGGAGCGTGGTGTCCTAATGCAGTCTAAATCCTTTTACTATACGGTTGAGAAATCTAATGTTGATGAGTACAAAACCATTCTGGATCTGATGAAAATTCCATACCAAATTGAGAAGCCGGTCGCATTGCTCAAAAACGGGTCTGATGAATACAAGTTTGTCTTTCCGAACCTGCCTGCCCGCCTCTATGCGATGGTAAGCAAGCTATTTCAACGGGATGGGAAGCCGTACTCTTCTACATAAAAAAAGGACCCATTTCTGGGTCAAAAAAATAGGAAGTGGAGAGAATGCATGCTATGTAATATATACTAACATAAACACTTAAATTGTCAAATCTTTTTTGGCTTATTCACCCATATCACGTAACATTATATTACATAAAAGAATGATCAACGATTACAACTACACACATTCCTTTTATTTTCCTATGGCATCCGGAAGTTGCTCTTCAGAACGCACATGCTTGTCTTCCTTTTCAACCATACGCAAGAAAAGACCAAAGAATGCGGCAAGGGACTGCTGAAACAAAGTAGCTAGGACGACCGGCAATGCCACAAGCGGAGGAAAATAAGCGATGGCGATAACTGTTCCCGCTCCGATGTTGCGCATTCCGCTGTTAAACGTAAGCGTGACAATGACATCGCGCTTCCATCCGAAAATCCTGGCAACCACCCACCCTGTCAGATAGCTTAACACCGATAAAAACAGCACGAGAGCGGCCATCCCGATAAGTCTGCCATCGATCTGGGAAATGTACGGCGCAACAACCGAGCTGTTGATCGCGACGATAACTCCCATGCTCAGCTTTGAGAACGGCGCTAGACAAGGCGCCAGTGTCGTTTTGACACGTCCTTTTGTAAGCTGGTTCAGGGCAATGCCAGCAAGTGAAGGAAGGACGATCATCAGCAGTAGCCCTTTCATCATCTCGCCGAGCTCCATTTGCACAGCGGCTCCAAGAATGAGTGAAAGGCCCAATGGCACCACCAATGGTGATAACACGGTATCAATTAGGATAATGGACAACGTCAGGGCCATGTTCCCCATATAGATGGATGTCCACAGAAGACTCGATACTCCTGTCGGAATGACGGCAGCCAGAATGAACCCGGTGACGATATCCAGCTCATTCGGAAAGAACAAGCTTGCCGTCACCCAAGCCAGGAACGGCATAAGCGCGTGCAGGATCACCAAATTGACAATCAAAGGCAACGGACGAGCCAGGACACGGGCAAAGTCACGGAAGCTCGCCCCCAAACTCCCTGAGAACGTCATAAACGCAAACACCCACGCACTGAGAAACGCATAGGCTTGCAGGGTTTCCGCAGCCAGCACACCAATGACGACACTGCCTGGTGTCAGGAGTGGTATGATTCTTTCTAAAAACCTATTCAACTTTGTCAATATTTGCATCGTGCACCTCTGGTGATTTCATTGCCAGCTCTATGCGGAAGTTTCTAGGTGCCAACCGGACAACAAACCGTGATGTGAGGTATGTTATCACGAAGCATTGCACGAAACAAGCTTAATCTTCTGACGACATTCACGTAATCAATTGTGCCAATCCCCTCTTCCATCCGCATAATTTCCCTGAACAGGTAAAGGCTATGACTGGAAAGGGGGCGCACACATGAACGGAATGGAATGGCTGGATTTTATCCGCAGAACTGAAGACAAGATGTTTCACTTGCATCGAGCAATAGATGGCATTTGCAACGAGCCAGATTATCAGGAATCCGTAACCGCACTCACAGAAGTGGTGAGAGATTATCAACACTTGGTGGAAAAAGCCAAGGATGAGCTCCGTTCCATCGATATGAATATCGAATATCACGGAAGGCAATAACCCTCCCGTTCTGGCGTTGCCGTTTTGATGCAGAAGAAAAGAATAAAACATTGGAGGTCTCCTGGAATATGGTATCAGGTGACCTCCAAGCTCGTTAGGCACTGATTCAATTCTTTCACAATTCCAAAGGTTAGGGTTGAAAAAGGGCGCTTCCTCCCCCATATTATGGGAAAGGGACTATTTGCATGAGTCGTACTCAATTAGGGGGAGAATCATGAACCTGGTACAAATTCGCACCTATTGCCTAAATCAAAGAGAAGCAACAGAAGATTTTTCATTCGGCGACGACATTCACGTCTATAAAGTAGGCGGAAAAATGTTTGCTTTGCTTCACGAGAAGAATGGCACACTACAGCTCAGCTTGAAGTGCGAGCCTGAACTCGCTGAAATACTGCGACTTCAGTACACCGCCGTCATTCCTGGTTATCATCTCAATAAACGCCATTGGAACACTGTGATGATGGATGGAAGCATTCCCGATAATGAAGTATTCGGTTTTATCGACTTATCGTATCGGTTGGTTTTTAAATCCTTAAAAAAATCTGATCGAGAAAGGATCGGATCATCAGAGCCTCCGGTTCACCATTGAAAAAAATTAATCAAACTAAGTTTGCCCGTTCCATCTTGTTACTTATTATTGCATCTATCGTTAATATATATGACACAACGATGAGGAGGGCATCATTCTTCTTATCCGAGTCTTGTATGGGAGCGTGAGATACGTGAATTCAGTAGCTCGTATTGCTGGGAAATTGGCTTACACAGCCTTCGTCGCTTGGTTGATCACGATCATCCTGAAATACGATTTCACTTTGTCCGAACAAACGAAGATGACGTTCAACCGGCGTCGAGTGTGCACCTGGATGTCATCGGGAGTTGCGTGAAAGGTCTATTGTGCCACTCTCTGGCAACCTTGAGCTGCACAAACCGTATGTGGACGAAGTCAAATTACGTTGCTCCTGCGGTGGCGTGATGGAAAGAACACCTGAAATCATTGATGTGTGGTTTGACAGCGGTTCGATGCCTTTTGCCCAGTACCACTACCCTTTTGGCGACAAGCAACAGTTCGAGGATCAGTTTCCTGCAGACATGATCTCTGAAGGAATCGATCAAACGCGCGGTTGGTTTTTTAGTCTATTGACTGTTTCTACCCTTTTTACGGGAAAATCTCCCTACAAGGCTGTTATTTCAACAGGTCACGAATTGGACGAAAATGGCCAGAAAATGTCTAAAAGCAAAGGCAATGTCATCGATCCTTGGGAGATCATCGACGAGTATGGAGCTGACGCCTTTCGCTGGGCCCTCCTCTCCGACAGTGCGCCTTGGAACAGCAAACGGTTTTCCAAACAAATCGTAGCAGAAGCCAAATTCAAAGTAATCGATACGATTCACAACGTCCACGCTTTTTATTCGCTGTACGCCACGATGGATCACTATGTGCCTGATGCAGCTCCCAAGCATTCCGCTGTGAATCAGTTAGATTGTCATTTCCAACGAAGTGATCCATTTGTACCCCGAGGAATGGATCGTTGAAAAACAAGGAAAACTAGGCTTTGCATCCGCATCAGGCTACAATATCACCGTTGCCCTCAATACAGTCATTACAGAGGAACTCGAACAGGAAGGCATCGTTCGCGAGATCATCAGAGCGGTTCAGGATACTCGAAAAAACTCGATTTTCCGATTGAGAAACGAGTGATCCTGACGCTAGACGCGGATGCTTCCTTACAGAACGCACTACAACGCTTTGAGCATGTCCTCCTGGAGGGTGTATTGCTTTCTGAAATCCGGTATGAAAAAGTACCTGGAATGGAGAGCGCTACGATTGGGGATAAGATCACGTACCTGCATATTGAATAAGGAATCGTTCTTCGCTGATTGATCGCAAGGATCACATGCTCCAGGTGATCAATCAACTTCACCTTTCCCCCATCTATGCATCCTTTGCAAGCTGTGAACAAGGACATATGAAAACGAAACGAATAAACACAGAAAAAAACCAGCTAGGCCAGGTGATCGCTTTCGTAATCATCACTCAGCACGTATGCTGGTTTTTATAGTTGGTCGATTGCCAATACTAGTGTGCTTAGACCTTTCTAGCAGATAGTAATAGCGAAAGCGGTTTTCCGGTGACTGGATGAATCGGTTCCTTGCAGCTCTTCAGTTGAAGTCCTGCATCATTCAATTCCTGTATCCAAGACCCGATCGTTCTGAAATACCAAGGCATCTCAGTTTTATATCCTTCACCCATCCCATTAAACGACTCTGTTTTCCAGCCATCTTCATAGCGATCACTATTTGCTACGAAAAACGGATGCAAGGTATGGATAATCAGTACGCCTTCTGACGAGAGAATGGTTGAAAGCGATTGCAAAAGGAGGGTTATGTCTTCAGATAGAATCGAAAAATTACAGACTATGACATCGAAAGCATCACCTAGCTGAGTGGGATTGTCACCCAATTCGGTATAATTCAAATGATGAAAGCTTCCACCGCCTAGAGCTTCTGCTCGCTTGATGAGCTCGTTGCTACCATCGATTCCTACAACCTCCAAGCCTTGCTGACTAAGAACGCGAGCCAACCAGCCTTCGCCGCAGCCTACATCGAGAACTCTTTTGGGGTGATAACTCGTAATTTCGTTCACTACGGCCTGATCTGTAGCCAGCTTTCTGCTTTCAATTTGTTGTTCACGTACAGACTGTGTCCAAGCTTCCGCATTGGCGACCCAGCTCTGATCCAGTCGATCTTCATTGTGTTTCATGACCAACCTCTCCTTTGCCTTCACGTTGACTTCACATTTCCAACTATGTTTTTATTATAGAGTAATTTTGTCATCATGGATCTCCATCTAAGAAATTTTATTTCTTAATTTTTGTATCATTACGAAATTTATTAACATTTTTCAACTGTGAAATGAAGGAGTGATCAACCTTGTTCGCCATCTTCTTGTTCGTCCTCGCTGGTCTCGCAGAAATCGGCGGCGGTTATATGGTGTGGTTATGGATTCGCGAATCAAAACCAATCTGGTATGGCATCGTAGGGAGTATCATTCTCGTTGTTTATGGGATCATTCCCACTCTGCAAAACTTCCCGAACTTCGGCAGAGTCTATGCCGCATATGGAGGGGTCTTTATTATTTTGGCTGTGCTCTGGGGCTGGGGGATCGACAAAAAAGTCCCGGATCTCTACGATTGGCTGGGTGCGTCCATCTGCGTGATTGGCGTCTCCATTATGCTATGGGCTCCGAGGCACTAACCTTCTCTTGCGTAGTTCACCCTTATCCAATAAATGGTACACTTTAGTAAAGGGAAGGTGATCGCATTGAAGTTCGGGGTGAGGAAATCAAGCTTGTTCAAACGGATCATCGCTCGAATCAACCGAACGCGACAGATCGCTGCATGGAAGTGGTCCCGAGATTGGGCGTGGATGAGAAAACCGAAAAAGTATATGTACCATAAAATGTGAATCAATTTCATAATTGCTCATCTTAAAAATATACAGACTGCCCCAATCTCTTCTTTATCCTTTTTTAAAAACTAAGCCGCGACTGGCTTCTTGTTTTCCAGTGCGTTACGAATCCGATCAGTGGCTAATTTAGCGGCATTATAAACAAGAGTTACCAAATCAAAATGAACTTTGGCCCTCTTCCCTGTGCGATAGCGTACGTTGTTCAGTTGGAAAAATTCTTTCAAATAGGCATTCACC
>NZ_RHHR01000060.1 GCF_003710915.1 Brevibacillus invocatus
ATCCGGTATTAGCATAAGTTTCCCTATGTTATCCCGGTCTTATGGGCAGGTTGCCTACGTGTTACTCACCCGTCCGCCGCTAGGGTCCGAAAACCCTCGCTCGACTTGCATGTATTAGGCACGCCGCCAGCGTTCGTCCTGAGCCAGGATCAAACTCTCCAATAAAGTTTGTATCTGGTTCAAAGCTGGCAAAACATTTCATGATAGACTCATCAACGCTTTCGCTGTTCAGTTTTCAAAGAGCATTTTGTTCTTCAATCGCCCAGAGGCGACTTTCTTAATTTATCACACATCCACTTGTGAAATCAAGTGTTTTTTTCATTTTTCTTGTTGCCATTTGTTTCAGGTGTTTAGCAGCAACGTTTGTAACTATAGCATGTTTCCTCAACAGAAGTCAACGGTATTTAAAAAAATTTACTCCGACAATATAAATCCGATCTCTTCGTTCCCATCTCCATCTAATGAAAGGGAAACTTCACGGAGCAAGGATCGCTGCACCATTTTCTCCAGTAACAAAGGAAGCTCGATATCAGCCCGCTTGATTTCATCATGCATCATCAACTCAGAAAAGCGCCACGGTCCAGTCTTCGTCTCCATAATCTCCATAACATAGCGCACAGATTCCTTCATTGAAGAAGATAGCCAGAATTCAATGGCAAGCTCCAAAAGTTCTATGCGCTTATCCAGAGCCTCTGCATTGATCGACAGCTCTTCGTACAGCTTGTATACAGAGGGATCGATCAGCTTTACCTGCGACCAAAGCCCACAGACTGGCTGCTCCCCCGCTTCATAGATAATACACCTGGCCCAAGCATGAAGGGACTGGATCACCGCATGATAAGCATCCAGATTCATCCCACGATTCAAACATTCCTTGGTTTGACAAAAAAAGCGGAGCAATCGGGAATACTCTCTGCAGATGTACATTTTTTGGAGTGGTTTCGGCATTTGATAAAGGCGTTGCTTCATCATACTCATGTAGCCGTCTTTCTCCCAAACGACAACTGCTGTCTTCAAAATGGCCGAGAGCTGTTCATCCAGACCACGTACCGCAGCTTGCTCCAACTGCCAAGTGCTCACTTGCTGCTCTACGATTGATTTTCCCTGAATCAGTATTCGCCTGGTCATACTCTCTGTCTGTGGCTGATTCACCACAATCAAATAGAAAGTCCCATCACGAAACGGAACAAGCATGTAAGGATCAGGCAACATCAAAACTGCTTCTACATCCAAACGCTTTCTCAAGGTTTGCAGGTACATTTCATTGCAGTCATCTGGTCCCATGCCATGCCCTCCTTTCAACTGATCCCAAGGTTGAATGTATGGATTCTACAAGCAGCTCAGGTTTCCTGCTTGTAAACAGATGAATCCTTTGTGTGCTATACTAGTGTGCAGGAGGAATGATGATGAAAAAAACTGAACGCCTGAGTAAAATAAAACGCATGCGCACATGGGGCAACTGGAGCATGGTTATTGGCCTTCTTCTTATGTATACAGGCTATGCGTTCTTTGCTGGATACTTGGACTTTATACCTTTGCTCGGACCTTTGCTCAAAGGCTCTCATATCTTTATGACGCTCCTGTTAATCATCGGCTTTTTGCTCACAATGGCGAGTACGGTACTCTTTATGATTTCCGGAATGGTATCGACTTCTGCCCCCCAGGTATCGTGCCCGTCTTGTCAGAAAGTGACCAAGATGCTCGGCAAGGACGACGCCTGTATGTTTTGTGGACAGCCTTTGCGACTAGAAGACGAGCAACCCCAAAACCAGACATAATCCTTAAACACATACAAGCCACCTGACTTGCCGATGTAACTCGACTAGCAGGTGGCTTTCTTCTATCTACTTGCGCATTATTTGTTTAAGCCTTCTTGAATTGCATCCCAAATCTCCGGCTCTTCAAAACCGCGGCGCCACGCAGCTATGCCCGCCAGGTTGTACTTCTCCACCAGTTCGACCCGTTTTTTCATAGAGACAGTGTCCTCAATCCACATTTTGTACGTATTGCCATCCTTCGGGTCTTTGTACTCTACATAATTTTGTCCAGAAGCCTCGTCCAGCTTAGGCGTCAGCTTACGCTCCTCGATCCATTTCTTCGCGCCAGACATATACAGCGCCCTGGAGCTTACCTTTACTTTTCCGTCAGCCTGCTTTGCTTCTGTCCACAAGCGCGTGTAAAAAGGGACACCAAGCAGCAGCTTTTCGGCCGGTACTTCCTCCAGCACGCCTTTCAGACCGTTCTCTGTCCAAGGCAGAGAAGCAACAGACCCTGCTTTCGGACTCGCAGCCCAATGCTCGTCGTAAGTCATGACTGCTACATAGTCCACGATTTTTGCGAGTGCTGGCCGATCCAAAAACATCGACCACGTCTCAGCCGTTGATTTGATCGTCACATCGATGCTGACCGTAAGTCCTTGCTCATGCAGATACGGAGTCAATTCCCGCATGAATTGAACCAGTCGTTCCTTGTCCGCCAGATAGACATTCTCAAAGTCAATGTTAATCCCGTCAAGATCGTATAAATGGGCATAATGGAGGAGCTGGGCAATCACTGTTTCACGCTTGTCAAAGCTGCTCAGCACGGAAGCGGTCCAATCCGGGTTGAATCCGTTCGTTACGAGTCCCCAGACCTTATAGCCCCGCTGATGCGCCCATTTTACATAGGCAGGGTCGGCTTTATTCGTCAAGTTCCCCTCTGAATCCTTCATTTCAAACCAGGTCGGGGATACGACATTGACGCCAGGCAAGGCGCCGATCTCAGCTGTATTGGGATTACGGTTCACGACATGCTCCCACACCAGATTAATCTTTTGTCCGAGTGGCTTCCAGGCAGCCTTTTTCTCAGTGGAAGCCGGACGTTCCAGCTGTACCTTGCGCACTTCAGTCAGCGTGACAGCCCCTTTGGGAAGAAAACCGCTTGTACCTTTTGGCGTCAATACCCGGTACCAGCCTTCCTTTTCACCCAATATATCGACTTTGTCTCCTGAAGAAAGCTCTGCAACGATCGGCTCGCGATGGGAAGCTCCGGTCCTCACCAGGCCCGCTTTTTCTTCGGCTACAATCTCAGCCTGCTGTACGGCATAGCCTTCCTTTTCTACCTGCAGCACACCGGAATCCTCAAGCTTCCGGAACGAGAATGAATACAGCTTTTCTACCGGTTCGAGCGGCACATAGCGTACTCCCTCCACGTCCTGAACAGGCACCTGCAGATTGAGAGGCTTTTTGTTCAGATAGGCCACCACCTGATCGCTCTGCATCCGGAGAACCTTGTCCTTGGTCGTGACAATCACGGATTTGGTCGGTTCATCCCAGAATAGATCCGGGTCGATGTGTTCTTTTATAAAATCAAAAGGGAGCAGCACCTGCTGCGCATCCAGCAGGTAAGGCGTGTCGATCTGCTCGCCCTGGAATACGATGACTTGCTTCTCTCCATTGTATGGTTCAACATGCTCCGTAGACGGACGCAGAAAAAAGTACCAATACATAGCGCTGAATATTGCGACGATAAATAGCATGAGCATGAGAAAAAAGCTGGCCAGACGGCTTCGTTTACGTCTTGGGCGAGTAGTCACTCCTCTTTCCGCTCTCATGGTCTCGACCCCCTTGTTGACGAACCATCACCACGACATAATAGGATGATATTCCGCTAGACTTATTTCTACGATCATATAGTGAATTCAATTCGTTCACAACCTTTTGTCTATTGGCAAATCTTGAACAAACTCCTCCCAACCAAAGACGTTTCAACTGATAAAACGTTACACGAAACGACAGAAAAACACCTTCCTCATCAACAAAGAGCTCATTCGTTGAATCAGAAGGTGTTTGCAGACAAAGCTGTTTTAGTGAGTAGTCTTTTGACAGGCCGTACAGATGCCGTAGACTTCCATTCGATGACCAGTGACCTGAAATCCGACGTCTTTTGCGGCAGAAGTTTCAGCATCCTTCAGGTAAGGGAAGTGAAAATCACTGATGGAGCCGCAGTTCATACAGATTGCGTGGTAGTGATCTTCTTCTACATTGGCATCAAAACGGCTGGAAGCATCACCGTAAGTCAGCTCCCGCACCAGGCCCGCATCCTTGAATACCCGCAGATTGTTGTAGATCGTGGCCACACTCATATTCGGGAATTTTCCCTCAAGCGCCTTGTATATTTCATCAGCAGTTGGGTGGGTCATCGTATCAAGCAGATAAGTCAAGATGGCATGACGCTGAGGTGTCATTCGGACTCCGGTGTTTTTAAGGATCTCGACAGCTTTTTCTACACGCTGTGTCATTTTGATACACCTCTCAGTCTTTCGCAAGACAACAGAACTTGTTTCTAGTGTCATTGATTAGAATTACTTTAAATAAGTGTACGTCTAGTCAACGAATACTGTCAATATGCATTACACGTATTTGGAGAAACTGGCAACAAAAAATTCTCTATGAACTATTCGTTGTGGTCTTCGGCTTCTTTTTCGATGCTGCTTTTTTGGCTTCCGTCTGAGCGAAACGGCACATCGACTGCAATGGACAAACCCCGCACTGCGGATTGCGAGCCGAACAGATTCTTCGACCGTACCAGATCAGCCAGTGATGAGCATCCGACCACTTTTCCCGGGGAATTCTTTTCATCAGCTGGCGTTCCACTTCGTCTACGTTGTCGCTTTTGGCCAAGCCCAGCCGGTTGGCTACACGAAACACATGTGTATCGACTGCGATTGCGGGTATGCCATAGGCGTTGGACAAAACGACATTGGCCGTCTTTCTGCCTACACCCGGCAATTCCTCCAGCTGCGCGTGAGTCTGCGGAACTTCACCGTTGTACTTCTCAAACAGGATTCTACAGGTCTCCAGGATGTTCTTACTTTTATTCTTATACAGCCCAAGCCCCTTTATATGCTCTTCCATTTCCTCTTGTGTCAAATGAAGATAATGCTCGGGTTCGTTCAAGCTTTCAAACATAGGGGCGGTAATTTCATTCACTCGTTTATCTGTACACTGAGCTGACAGAATCGTCGCGATCAACAGCTCGAATGGAGATCTGTAGTTCAATTCACAATGCGCGTCTGGATAAAGCTGCTGCAGGGTATCCAGGATTTCGGTTACAGGTACTTTCCGCTGTGCCATTGGTATAACCCCCTTCTCCCTCCATTATACAGGGAGATGCCAACTCGACAATCATCTATCGCCGATTCGAATAGCATCCGGCAATGGAAGTAAGGTAGAATGGAGGATAAATGGATCAGATTGACAGGGGGGATCGAGATGAAAGTCTTCCTGACTGGATCAACGGGTTTTGTGGGAAAAGGAATGATGGCCCGCTTGCAAAAAGAGGGGCATGAGATCGTCTGTCTCATCCGGCCGGGATCGCAGGGCAAGATCGGACAAAACGATGGTAGTGCCGCAAATATCTCGTGGGCGACAGGCGATTTAATGGATACACAGTCACTTGCATCTGCCATGCGGGATTGTGATGCGGTCATCCATCTTGTCGGCATTATACGGGAGAAGCCTGGCAAAGGTATCACGTTTTCCCGCATTCATGTAGAAGGGACCAAAAACGTGCTTGCCGCAGCCAAACAGGTCGGAATTAAACGCTTTGTCCACATGAGTGCATTGGGTGCCCGGGAAAATGCGACAAGCGCCTATCATCGAAGCAAATACGAAGCAGAACAGTTGGTGCAGAATAGCGGGATCCCGTATGTAATCTTCCGTCCATCCGTGATATTTGGCCCTGGTGATGAATTCGTCAACATGCTGGCCGATTTGGTCCGTCTGCCTGTCACACCTGTCATCGGCGATGGCTCCTATCCGTTGCAGCCCGTAGCTCGGGAAACCGTAGCAGATGTTTTTGTCCAAGCGCTCTCGCTGGAAGCATCCACCCAGCAAATCTATGAAACAGGTGGCCCATCATCCATCACGTATGGTCAAATCCTGGATGATATCGGAGCTGCTATTGGAAAGCATCGCGTGCGCAAATTCCATATCCCGCTCGGACTGATGAAGCCTGTCATTAACACGATGGAGGGTTTCTCCTTTTTTCCGATCACCAACACACAGCTGACGATGCTGCTGGAAGGAAACGACTGTAAAGACGCTCAGCGATTGTACGACACGTTTTCAACTGCCAAGATCCCTTTCCGTGAAGGGATTTCCACCTATTTGTCCTAACAGCGAAAAGCCCTGCTCGCGACCATGCAAGCAGGGCTTTATTTGCTTTCATACCATCGTATCAACTCAGCGAAGCTCCAAAATGCCTTTTCCACCTCGATAAGCATGCTGAAAATGGATTTTGTCCATCGTCACAAACCCGTAGCGGCTGTATACCTTTTCGACCTGCTCGTTGATCGGGCAGACCCAAAGCTGCGTTCCTCCCGACAAGAGAAACTGCTCCTGTACATGTCGGATCAGATGACCGATCAAGCCTTGGCCGCGAAAAGCAGGAAGGGTAGCCACATTTTCTACCCGTACGATCGGTCCTGCGAGCAACAAGCACAAGGTCGAAGCTGGTTCCCCATTGACGCGAAGCAAAAAATGCTGGAAAGCCGGATGGGCGAACTCCTGTGCGAAAGCTTTTTCCCGGATCTCTCTTCCTCCAAGCTCCGGTACGGATTCGACCAGGAGACAATCCTCGTAGTTCCCTGTGGTTACAGGCTCAATTTCAATATCAGCCCGTGGTTTTGTCTCTGCCAATTGTCCCTGCCAGAGCTGAATGGGAGAAGGCAAGGACTCCGTTTTGAAGCCCTGCTTCTCCAATTCATCCAAAAGAGCCTGTTGCTTGGCTGGCTGATACAAATAAACACGTGGAAAGATTCCTTTGGGCTCAAAGAAGTCGACCACTTCTGCTACAATTTGCTTTGCTTCCGACTGATCGATGACCGCTTGGCTCAAATGTGCATGGTTGGCATCGTAGTGAAGCGGATTTTCTTCATTTACAAACAGATATCCCCAAGCTCTCTGCTCCATGCTAGAAAATACACGTTTGTAGGCAATATCGGATTCTTCCACAATAGACAGGATATTCATGTACTCTTCCCTACTTTTGCATCAGTCATGTAAATACTGTTCTGGAGCTCCAGTCTGATGATTGACATGACGAGCTACTACAAACAGGTAATCAGACAAACGATTCAAATATTTGACAACAGCAGGGTTCACCTTCTCCTGCTGCGCCACGTGCACCGCTTTTCGCTCTGCACGCCTGACTACCGTGCGCGCCACGTGGAAGGTCGAGGATGCCGGATGCCCGCCAGGCAAGATAAAGTTGGTCAAAGGCGGTTGATCCGCTGCCAGGTTGTCGATCTGCTCTTCCAGGTAGGTGACGTCTTCCTCCACGATCGGCCAGCCTACATTTTTTCCTTCTGGTGTAGCCAGCTCAGCACCGACGTGAAACAGCTTGGTCTGGATCACATGAAACACTGCACGCAGTTCTGCCCACTCATCTGTCTGGGGCAATAGCGACAAAGCGAGTCCGATCTGTGAATTGGCTTCATCACAAGTGCCGTAAGCCTCGACCCGATCTGCAAATTTGGGCACGCGCATGCCATGAACCAATGAGGTTTCCCCTTTATCCCCTGTCTTCGTGTAAATTCTCATCCCGATCCCTCCTACATAGCTATTATCAAACTAAAAAACAACCCCTACAGTGCCTCTGCTACCAGGATACATTCATTGCTACTGGCATCAAGAGGCGTTTTGGCAAAGGTTCCGTAGCGCTCCACGACTTTCAAGCCGTTCAGACGCAGCAGATGATGCAGCTCCGCCGGAAAAATGTAGCGCAGCGTAAACGTTCCCTTCACGCGCTCTGTCACGACACCTGCCGGATTGCTGCGCTCGTAGATGCGTGTCACTTCCGACCATTGCTGGAAGTGATCATAGCGGGTGTAATCCCACATCGCCAGTTCATCCCCGTCATCCATTCGATACGTTCCGCGCAGTGACATTTTCTCGCTTTCTTCAGCAAAATGACTGATCTTGGGGACGAAGACGTTCATCACGAACTTGCCGCCCGGCGCCAGATGCTTTCGTATGCAAGTCAATGCTTTCATCTGCTCGTGAATGTGCATCAGGTGAAGAAAAGAGCGAAACGGAATCATGATCAGTGAAAACGACTGTTCGAGCTGAAATTTTCGCATATCCCCCTGCAGCAGCTTCAGGTTGTCGGCTACACCAGCTTCCAATGCTTTGGCTCGTGCCTTCTCCAACATGTCTGATGACAGATCGATCCCTGTCACCTTTACCCCTGCTTGAGCAATCGGAATACTGATTCGACCGGTTCCGCAGGCCAGATCTAAGACCGGGCCGCCTGCTTTTTTGGCCATTTCCAGATAAAACTCTACATCTCCTGCCACTCCGCGCTGCGTCAAATCATAATAATCCGCCCAGCGGTACATGTCACTCATGCTTGTCGTCTCTCCCTCTTCATTACGCTTGCAAGGCTTCAGACATCAAATAAGCCATGACCAGCTTGGCCGTGTTGTCCAGCGCTTCCTTGTGAGTCCGTTCATGTGAATGCGACGCATCAACCCCTGGTCCAATCAATCCATGTACGATGTCGTAGCCTGCTCGCAGGGCTGCACTAGCGTCAGAGCCGTAGTAAGGGTAGATGTCGACTTGATAATGGAGGCCATTTTTCTCTGCCAGCTCAGTCAAATGACGGCGTAATCCGTAGTGATATGGACCGGAGGAATCCTTGGCGCAGATCGAGACACAGTACTCGTCGGTCGTCTGTCCATCCCCGATCGCCCCCATATCCACAGCCAAATATTCGACGACTTTGGAGGGCACACTGGAGTTGCCGCCGTAGCCAATCTCTTCGTTATTGCTTACGAAAAAGTGAGTCGTATACGGAAGAATCTCGTTGGACTCTTTCAAATGCTTGATGACTCCCAGCAAAATCGCGACACTCGCCTTGTCATCGATGTGGCGGGACTTGATGAAGCCGCTCTCTGTGACGGTTACGCGGGGATCAAAGGATACGAAGTCTCCCACGCTTATTCCTAAGTCGATTACGTCCTGCTTGCTCTTTACTTTTTCGTCCAGACGAACTTCCATGTTCTCTTCGCTTCGCTCCATTTTTCCGGATTCCCGGTAAACGTGAACAGACGCCTTGGTAGAAAGAATCGTCCCTGTTACGATTCGGCCGCTGGAGGTTTCTATCGAGCAATGCTCTCCTTCCACAGCGTTAAACGTAAACCCGCCAATCAAGGTCAGCTTCAGACGCCCGCTTGCCTTGATTTCCTTTACCATTGCTCCCAACGTGTCGACGTGTGCGGTCAAGAGACGCTCCTTTTCCTGATTGCGTCCAGGCAAGGTGGCGATAATGGCCCCTTTGTTCGTGCGTTTGTGTTCGACGCCCAAAGAAGTCAGCTCTTGAGCGACCCACTCCATCACTTTGGCGGTATTACCTGATGGACTTGGAATATTGGCCAATTGGCAAAAAGAATCTACCATATAAGGGACAGAAACAGTCATGATCACATGCCTCCTCAACCGTATGTATTCGTTTTACAATTCTTCCTTGATAAATTGAAGGACTTCTTGCACGTGTCCTTTCACCTTCACTTTTTTCCATTCCTTCGCGATCTTCCCTTCCGGATCAATCACAAACGTCGACCGCTCAATGCCCATATACTCCCGGCCATACATTTTTTTCAATACCCATACGCCATACGCTTCTGCAACCTGATGATCGGGGTCTGCCAAAAGCGGGAATGGCAATTCATGTTTGGCGATAAACTTGTCATGGGATTTGACATCATCCGGACTGATTCCGAGGACCACCGTGTTCAATTCGGAAAACATCGGATGATAGTCGCGAAAATCGCAGGCTTCCGTCGTGCATCCGGGGGTCATGTCCTTCGGATAAAAATAAAGTACCACATGTTTTCCGTGATACTGGGATAGCGAGATGGTCTGGTTGTTGTTGGCTTGCAAGGTAAAATCAGGCGCTGCTTGACCGACAGTCGTCATGGATATCCCTTCTTTCTACTCAGTTCCATTCCTTGATAAATTCCATTTTATCACAAGCTGCCAGTCACTTCATCCAGTATACGCATTGCGCTTTTTGTCAGAAAACGCTAGAATTGATTGATAGTATTGAGAAAGAGGAATTATTAAAAATTGGCTTAGTCAGTTGGATGGTGAATGATGGCATGAAAGAGTTTTTTGAAGTAACCGACCCAGAAGCGCTAAAATCCCTTGCCATACCGGAACGCGTAAAGATTTTGGAACTCTTCGAAGACCTGGAGCCCCGAACTGCCAAACAAATCGCTACAGAACTGGGCGAAAACGCTGCCCGTCTTCACTACCACGTGAAAGAGCTGGTACGAGTTGGTTTGTTGGAACAGGTAGATACGCGAGTAAAAGGTTCTATCGTAGAAAAATACTACGAGCCTGTTGCCAAGGTGATTCAAGTAAAACTTCAGCTTATGATCGAGGAAAACGCACAGCAATTGAGTGACATCATGTTTACTCCTTTCCGTACGACAGAACAGGATTTACTGCGTACACTGAACCGTTTGGTTGCCAGCGATACAGATGTTCGCAAGGAGTACAAGAACACATTTGCTTTCAACTTGTCTGAATTTTACTTGAGTCAGGAAGAACGAAATCAGATGGTTGAAGAAATCAATGAGCTGATTCAGAAGTACAAAGCTTTTAAAAACGAGCCCGGCAGACGAAAATTGAAGTATTTTAACATTCTCTTTCCGCACACTCCTGCTGATCCTACGGATGATGTTGACGATGGATTCGAGGATACGCTGGATTAGAGATGTTCGTCGCTGCATAAGAATTGAAGATCAACACGAAAACCATCGGGCGAGGATGGTTTTCTTTTTTTATCCCTATTTAAGGATGGGAATCGTCACAGGAAAATGCGGATATCTCGTTGCGGGAATGGGGACTGGAACGCTTTTTCGAAGTGGTGATCACTGGTGTCGAGGTTTCCACTCCCAAGCCGCATCCTGAAGGGATTCTACTTGCAATGGAGCAGATGAAAGCTATTCCTGCCGAAACCATCTATGTAGGCGATAGCCATGCAGATGTCATCGCCGGAGGATCTGCCGGGTTAACCACTGCGAAACAAACATTCAAACAATTACTTGAATGTTTGTTTATAAGCCACTATAATCAGAGCTACATTAGGAAATATTATCCGATTTAAGGAGGGCTTACTATGGGGCTCCATCACGGACATTCCCATGATCATGGACACACGCACGGAAAAGGTGCGAACAAAAAAGCACTGCTGATATCCCTATGTATCACGACTACTTTTCTCATCATCGAAGTCATCGGAGGGTTTCTCACCAACAGCCTTGCCCTACTGTCAGACGCAGGGCACATGCTGAGTGACTCTTCCGCGCTCTTTCTCAGCTTGATCGCGATGTATTTTGCCTCCAAACCACCTTCGCCTGCCAAAACCTATGGATTTTATCGTTTTGAAATTCTGGCAGCTCTTATAAACGGTGTGACTCTGGTACTGATCTCCCTCTACATCTTCTGGGAGGCAATCGAGAGACTGGCTGCTCCACCTGAGGTATCCAGCCTGTCGATGATGGGGATCGCTTTCGTCGGGTTGCTCGCCAATATTGCCGCTGCTTTTGTGCTGATGCGCGGCGACTACAAAAACAATCTCAACATGCGAAGTGCTTTCCTTCACGTACTCGGGGATATGCTTGGCTCAGTCGGTGCGATCGCGGCCGGATTCCTGATGTGGATGTTCGGCTGGTATATTGCCGATCCTATCATCAGCATCGTCGTCGGGGTCCTTATCATGATCAGTGCATGGCGGGTAACCAAGGAGTCCGTGAATGTTTTGATGGAAGGAACGCCATCTAGTATCGATACCCAAAAGGTATCTGAGACATTAGGAATGATAGCGGGTGTTACATATGTGCATGACCTGCATATATGGACGGTTACTTCTGGCTTCGATGCACTGACAGTCCACCTTGAGGTGAAGGACGATCTTCCGAGCTATCCTGTGCTGCAAGAAGCTTTACACGTACTACGCGATCAATTCGGGATCACCCATGCAACCGTACAAATTGAAAACTCAGCCGTCCGGCATGATGAAATGATGTGCCAAATAGGACCAGGACTTGACGCTCATGATCATAGCCATGACCATGCGCACGACCATTCACATCCCGCACACAAACATGAGCACGATTAACACATCACGAAACCATCCTGGCTGTAGAAACTTCCCTATCTTTTTTTAAGAGCATCTGTAAGGTTTTCCCTCCAGATGTATCTAATAAGGGAAGGGAGGAACGAAGGTTGGAAGAAAAATCGATGTTGTCGCCACCGGTCACCCTGCTTGCACAAACAGACACCTACGCTTTTGAAGAATTGATGAATACGCATATGCCTGACGTATACCGACTTTGCTGTTGGCTGGTCAAGGACCCGGTGGCTGCCGAGGATCTGACTCAGGAGGTTTTTCTACAGGCGTATAAGCATATCGGTTCCTTTCGCGGAGAAAGCCAGTTGGGAACGTGGCTCTATCGGATTGCTGTAAACGAGTCGAAACGGTATCTGCGTTCCTGGAGCTTTCGCAAGCTGCTGTATTTCTCCCCATCCCACAATGCCTTTGAGTCTGTCACTGCCAGGCATGTGCCAGACAGAGAAGACGAGAGCATCCTGGTTCAACTGGAACAGCTCGTCCACGCCCTTCCCTTTCGCCACAAGCAGATCATCGTCCTGTACTACTATGAGGACTTGCCTGCTGAGTGCATTGCCGAAATTTTAAACATGAAGGTCGGGGCGGTGTACACCCGTCTGCATCGGGCGAGGGAAGCATTGAAGAAAAAGGCTGTGGAGGTGGGCAAGGAATGGATTTGAATCAACGATTGCACGATCTCGGAGCCGAAAAACGACAAGAGGCTTTGTCTGATCGTGAACAGATGGAGCGAATGAAAAAGGCGGTCCAGAGTAAAATATCTCATCGCATGGTTAACAAGCGATGGATGCCTATGCCGGTGGTTCTCAGTCTTCTGCTCACATGCTTCGGAATGTGGTTTATTCTGCCCAGCATACATTTGGATCAGAAGCAATTGCCCTCTTCGACTGAGGCACCTACCTCGGAAGTATCGAGATTAGACACAGAATCGCCGACGTTGGAAAAATCAAAGTTCCTTGTATTGGATCAACGCTTCTCTTTTGCCTCTGATTTTGTAAAATGGATGCAAAGATACACAGATTATGAAATCAAGCAGGTAACGGATTCACCTTTTGCTAACGTTTTCCAATCTACGGATCAGGCTGTTCTGTTAGAAACAAACAAAGGTACGGTGCATGTCGTTTTTTTTCCCAACTCTGGAGAAGCAGAAAGGGTGGAAATAGACGAGGATTTTACAGTTCGCGGTCAGATTACCTTTACGTTTACCGGAACAAAACTGAACGAAGGCGCAGCTCCACTTCACGCAACCGGTCCTACCTACCAATACAGCCATAACAATCTACTGATTCTATCATCCAATAGTGATTTTGTAACAACCTTCCGCAGTCGGTTTGCAGAATTTGATACTTATAGGAGCATCTTCGAGAACTTTGAACTGAACTTCTCCGAGTATACATACCTAAATGATCTTAAACTGAAAAAAATCAAAGTCACACCTGAAGAAATTAAACAAAAACCGGAACGAGCAATATTTAGATTACGCTCTTCTTGGTGGGCAAACCCACGTTTAAAAGATAATCCTTTCATCCCGAAAGTAGGAGACCGCACCCCCGGTTTGTTCGTCCGAACTGGAACCTACGACGATGTTCTCAGCATCTACGCTGCCGCTGACGGCACTCACCATTTGTTTCGGCTGAGTTGGGACCACGAGAACTGGATGTGGGCGCCAGTCGAGCACAAGCAAAAGCCTGGAAAAACCAAACAAAGCTCCTCATAGCCGCAAAAAGACCACCTGATCCTTGCATGAACAGGTGGTCTTGCTCGTTTTCTAATCAATAAGCCCTTCCAAACCAAGCCGTATGCTTCGCGTCCGCTCCGCACGTGATGCACGTCTTCTTCTCCATAGGCGGCTCAAACGGTATATTGCGGGAGGTGAACTTCGTGTCTTCCTTCACCTTCGCCTCGCAAGCATCCTCACCGCACCAGCCTGCCAATAACCATCCACTCGGCTTGTTTTCGCTCTCACAATTGGCGATATGGGCGTGCAGCTGCTCCAGCGTGTCGATCTCCAGGTGGGAGTGCTCATCGCGGAAGGCGACGGCCTTCTCATACATGTTCTGCTGAATCTCCGCCAGCAGCTTGGTCACGGCTTCTGCAGCACCCTCAAGCGGCACCGTTACCTTCTCTCCCGTATCACGCCGTGCTAAAATCACCTGTCCGTTCTCCACATCGCGTGGACCAATCTCCAGTCGAATCGGCACGCCACGCATCTCCCACTCATTGAATTTCCAGCCTGGCGTTTCTTCGCGCAGGTCAGCTCGCACGCGGATTCCCGCTGCTTTCAATGTATCAAAGAGCGGATCAAAGGCCGTCATCACCTGTTCACGCAGCTTCATCGGACCTACTGGGATCATCACCACCTGAGTCGGCGCCATGCGCGGAGGGAATGCCAGCCCTCTGTCGTCTCCATGCACCATGATCATCGCCCCGATCAGACGGGTAGAACTGCCCCAGGACGTCGTGTGCACGTACTTGAATTGATTGTCGCGATCGAGGAACTTGATCTCGAAGCCTCGTGCGAAGTTTTCCCCCAAATAGTGCGAAGTTCCCGCCTGCACAGCCTTGCCATCCTTCATCATCGCCTCGATGGAATACGTATCGACAGCACCTGCGAATCGCTCACTCGGTGTTTTTTGCCCCTTCCAGACCGGGATCGCCAGCTCCTGCTCCACCACCTCGCGATAAATCTCCAGCATCTGCATGGTTTCTTCCCGCGCTTCTTCCTCCGTAGCGTGAGCCGTATGTCCCTCCTGCCAGAGGAACTCGGAGGTGCGCAGGAATGGCATCGTCCGCTTTTCCCAGCGAAACACGTTGGCCCACTGGTTGATCAGCACTGGCAAATCGCGATAGCTCTGTATCCACTGGCTGTACATGTGCCCGATAATGGTTTCCGAAGTCGGACGCAGCGCCAGCTTTTCTTCCAGCGGCTCTCCACCCGCCTCTGTCACCCAAGGCAGCTCTGGATTGAAGCCTTCGATATGCTCCTTCTCTTTTTGGAAAAAAGACTCGGGGATCAGCATCGGGAAATAGGCGTTGCGATGGCCCGTCTCTTTAAATCGTTTATCCATCGCCGCCTGAATTCGCTCCCACAGCTCAAATCCATCAGGCTTGAACACGATACAGCCGCGAACCGGTGTGTAGTCCATCAGCTCCGCTTTTTTGATCGCATCAATATACCATCTGGAAAAATCCTCGGACTGCGGCGTAATTTCCTTCACAAACGCTTTTTCCTGCTTCATTCCATGTCACTCCTTTTCAGAATAAAAAGCAAAAATCCCCCATCCCAAAAGGGACGGAGGATTAACTTCCGCGGTACCACCCTGATTAACGATTGGCCATAAGCCCCTCGCTCACTCAACGAACCCGATAACGGCGGGTATCCGGCACAGTTCTTCACCAGCGGCTTCAGGATGGGGTGCAGGTATGCCTGTGTATCAGCCTTCCAGACGTGGGCCGACTCTCTGGGACATGGCGAATAGCTGCGAGTCCTTTCATTGCCTTTTCAATCAGTGTTTTTAAGTAAACATCTTAGCAAGCTGATGACGCGTTGTCAATTAATGGTTCTCACTTGCAAGCGCAGCGCCAGCTTGACGTACACCGGATAAGCGACCAACGCAAGCATGGCTCCCTTAAAGATATTGAACGGAACGATACCGTACAGGATCAGCGACCAGACACTGTCAGCTCCAAAGCTGGCGAGCAGCTGCTCCATCGGCATTTGATAGAGTGCTGCATAGGCAGGCAGCAGGAACCAGGCGTTCATGAATGCCATCACGACTGTCATCAGCAAAGCTCCGAGTGCCAGACCGGTGAGGAAGCCTTGCTTCCCTTTTCCGATTCGCTGCATCAGCACAGCTGACACAACGAAAATCGATCCAGCCAGCACATTGGCGATTTCACCAATGATCAGACCATCTGTATTTTTAAACAGCATGTGCAGTGTGTTTTTCATAACCTCAATAATAATTCCCGCGACCGGACCGTACATCAGCCCGCCGATCAGAGCTGGCAAGGTGCTGAAATCCAGCTTCAAAAACGAAGGCATCAGCGGAATCGGAAACTCCAGGTATTGCAGAATGAACGCAACTGCAGCCAGCATGGGGATTGTCACCAGCCGTTGGGTTGACGTTCGCGATGAGTGCATCGCTGTTTCTTTCATGTGTACCATCTCCTCATTTTTCCTACTCCTTCTTGAGGAATGGCAACAGCTGCCGTACTTCACGCCTTGATCACCAAGCAAACGAACGAAAAAGCCCTGAGGAATATAAGTCCCCAGGGCGGTTTTGCAGGCGTCTGACAAAGCATGTACAAAAAAGGGTACAAGAAACCAAGAGGGCTATCCAAGACGAAGCTCCCCCCTGCTGCTTCTCCCGTTTGCACAGGCAAACAAGCACGTGTCATACCGTACTGTCGTCATCCTTCTCCCATCCAGACTGTACTGTCGGCTCTGGAATCACACCAGATCCTGCACTCCGTCGCTTTTGACAGCTCGGGAGGCTCGCGGGCTTAACATGCACAAGGCACGATCACCGCCGGTCGGGAATTTCACCCTGCCCCGAAGGAATGTGTAGTTGTTTTACAAGGTTTATTATATAGCGATTGTTTTTCATTTGACAATAGCTGAATGTTACCTATTTCCGATCAAAGTGTATGGAATTAATTCCGCTTCTCTACATCCACGCGTCCCGAGAAGAAGGTCGCCCCGCCTCCCATATCTGCGACGCGCCCCGGCGTAAGCGCGTTGACGAAGTGCTTTCCTCCCGGCACGTCCGCCCACAAGCCTTGGCTAACTACGACACCCGGCAGTACACTTTCCCCGACAGAGACCGTAAGCTCGCACTCCCCACGATCGTTCCAGACTCGCACCAGATCCCCGTCATGGATTCCAGCAGCCTGTGCATCCTCCTGGTTCATGTACAGGCGCGGAATCTTCTCCATGCGGACATGCTTTTCGTTATTGGAAAACGTGGAATTGAGGAAGTTGTGGTTCGGCCCTGGAACAAACAGGTATGGATAGTCGTTATCTTCTGGCAATGGAATATACGTCGGCAGCGGCGGATAGCCTGCTGCTTCCATCCGGCTCGAATACAGCTCGATTCGACCGCTCGGTGTCGGCAAATTTTCGATAAAGCCGCGCTCTACCCGTGCCTTCGCGAATTTCTTCTCGCTCAGCACTTCAAGGTCAATTCCGTGCAAATAAGGATTTTGCGGTACGTCGAGCGCCTGCCGGATCATGTCTTCCTCTGTATCGTCGAACATAGCATCCTCAAAGCCCATTCCTTTGGCGAGCAAGCGAAATACTTCCACGTTTGACTTACTCTCCCCGTACGGAGCAATAACCGGCTGTTGAAGCTGAATGTAGTGATGCCAGTACGACGTGTAAAAATCCGTATTTTCATAGGATGAGGTCGCTGGCAATACGATGTCTGCATACCGTGCGGTTTCCGTCAGAAATAGATCATGCACGACCGTGAACAAATCCTCACGTTCCAGCCCCTGCCTCACTTTATTGCCCTCAGGTGCTACGAGCGCCGGGTTGCAGCTGTAGACGTACAGGGAGCGTACCGGGGGATCCAGCTCCAATAGCGCTTGGCCAAGCAAATTCATGTTGATGCTGCGTGTCTGTTTGTTCAGCAGTACATCCGGTCGCTGCATAGCGGTCTTGTTGTGCTCCAGAAATCCTTTGTTTCCCTTGATTGCTCCGCCGCCTTTGACCAGCCATTGGCCCGTGAGCGCAGGGAGACAGGCAATCGTCCGAACACACATGCCACCATTATCGTGATGCTGCAAGCCATTGCCGATGCGGATGAATGCTGGCGACGTCTCCCCGTAGAGTCTTGCCAGCTTGTAAATATCGTCGACAGGAACCCCTGTAATCGCGGAAACGGTAACTGGATCGTAAGCACGAACATGCTCTCGCAATTCCTCGTGACCTACCGTGTGCTTGTCTAGAAAGCCCAGGTCCACCATGTTCTCTGCAAATAAAACGTGCATCATGCCGAGAGCCAAAGCGCTGTCAGTCCCGGGTAGAATCGGAATAAACCAGTCCGCCCACTGCCCTGTCCGATTTTTGTGTACGTCAATGACCACGATTTTTGCACCATTCTTGCGTGCCTTTTCCGCCAAAACCACCTGATGCATATTCGTGCTGATCGTGTTGATTCCCCACATGATAAACAGCTTTGCATGCACTGTATCTTCTGGATCAGTCCCGAAGGCATTCCCCATCGTATAGCTGTAGCCTACCCCACCAGCTGAATTGCAAATCGTACGCTCCAAGCGACTGGCGCCTAGCCGATGGAAAAAACGCAGGTCCATGGACTCGGCATTCAATCTGCCCATATTTCCATAGAAGCTGTACGGCAGTATACTTTCAGGCCCGAAATCGGAAATCAGTGCCTTCCACTTGGAGGTGATCGTCGCAATCGCTTCTCCCCAGCTGATCGGCTCAAACTGGCCGCTGCCTTTGGGTCCTGTGCGCTTGAGAGGCTGCTTAAGCCTTTTCGGGTCATAGATTCGTTCCGTCATATTGCGCACTTTGTTGCAAATATTTCCTTGTGTCACCGGATGATCCGGGTCTCCTTCTACCTTGACGACCTTTCCATCCTTCTTGTGCAGGAGTAGTCCGCATTGATCCGGGCAGTCCAGTGAACATACTGCCGGAAACACTCCATCAGGTTGATCTACGTACGATTTCATGACCGATCTCCCTCTCCTTTTTCGATGACCACACCGCGTCATCGTATCTCGTATGGGCATCATGGGCCTCATCTTCGGAGGCTTTTTTTATACCAGTATATACCTCGCTATGTGTTTTTCCTACCAAAAAGAGCGGGATTAAGATCCCGCTCCTCGATACTTGCTGACTCCCCAGTTCCACACCACCACGCCAATCGTGAAAAAGATCACGCCCATGACAGGTGTCATCGCCGCGTAGGTATACCAGGTCTCCTTGCGCAAAAAGTATGCGGCAGGATAGACCCCCACGAAGGCAAACGGCAAAATGTAGGTCAAGACAAAACGAATTACTTTGTTGTAGACATCAACGGGATAGCGGCCGTACTGCTGAATGTTGTAAATCATCGGTGTAATCCCAGTGCGTGAGTCGGAGAAAAAGCTGATCGCCGAAATCGCCGTATACACTCCCCCGTAAATGAGAGCGCCGCTGATCGCCAAACCAACGAACAGAAACGGATCGTACCAGGTAAACGACAAATCCAGCTGGATCGCGGCATAGCCCATGATGATCAACCCGGAGATTACGCCAAAGATGCGATCAGGCGCAATGGATTCCAGGCAAACCTGTGCCAGATTGTGTATCGGCCGAGTCAGGATACGATCCATTTCTCCGCGAATGATGTATCGTTCATTAAAGTCCCAAAAGCCGAAAAACATCGAGAACAGTGCGTACGGAACCAGGAAAAAGCCGTAGATGAAAATGATCTCATCGCGCGTCCAGTCCTTCATCAGCGGCACATGCGTAAAGACGACTACAATGAAGACCAGATTGATCAGCTCGGAGACGAGATTGGAGATCAGATCACCGAGAAAGTCAGCCCGGTAGGCCAACCTGGTCTTGAAGTACTGACTCAGGTAGTCAGCAAAGATCTGGAAGATGTGTTTGGCGTTTTGTATGCTTTGCATGTTCTACCCTCCCTGCACGACCAGTCTGTGCCTAGCCTTTCTCCACAGAAACAAGATCGGAATCATAATAATCAGTACCCACGCGACCTGCAGCCCGATGAGCTCCCAAGCGCGTCCCGTGGAAATAGCTCCGGTAAAAATCAAGCTGGGGTAGTAGTTGACCGCCTGAAAGGGCAAAAAGCCCATCGCGGTCTGCGCCCAGCCCGGGAAAAAGCTGATCGGCAGCACCAGACCGGACAACAGATCGACAACCACACGCTTCGCCCGCATCATGCCGTCATTGCGTAACAGGAAGAAGGTGAGCAAGCCCGTCACCAGATTGATCTGGGTATTAATCAGGAAGGCAAACATGAGACTGATCAGGTACAGTCCCCAGTCCTCTCCGCTGGCAGGAAAACGAAACGGGATGACGAGACTGATCAAGAAAATACCCGGCCCTGCGAAAAAGAGAAAGCGGAAGATCCCTTCCCCAAAAGCCTGCGCCGTTTTGACGGAGAGGTAGTTGTAGGGGCGAATCATCTCGATCGCTACCTTGCCCTCCCGCACGTCCTGCGCGATTTCCATGTCGATGTTGTTGAAGTAAAAAGCGCGCGACATCCAGGCGATAGCCACGTACGAGGTCATCTGCTCGACCGTCAGCCCACCCAGCTGCTGCTGTCCGCCGTAAATCGCCGACCATAAAAAGAAGTACGCCCCGATATTGATCCCGTAGATAATAATGCCGCTGTAGTAGTTGACCCGATAAGCCAGCATGGTCAGAAACCGCATGCGGATCAGTTCCATGTACAACTTACGCATGGCTGGCTACCTCGCTGTCCGTCGAGTAGATATTGCGTACGATATCCTCGGTGCTCGCCTCCAAAATCTTCACATCGCTTACTTCAAACGTCGACATGACCGTGGAAAGTACAAAAGGCAGCATTTCCTCGCTCCGTGCCACCTTCACACGCAGCGCATAGTCATTGATCTGCTCGATCTCACAGGGAAGCTCGCCCAATGCTTGACGCAGCTCACCTGCTTGCGTGCGCTTTTTCATCTGGAACGAAATCTCCGTGCCATTGCCCCATCTTTCCTTCAGATCCGTCAACAGACCATCGAAGATCAGCTTTCCTTTGTCCATGACGAGCACGCGCTTGCACAATGCCTCAATATCTGTCACGTCGTGCGTGGTCAAGAGGATCGTCGTGTTCTCGGTCTCGTTGAGATTGAGCAAGAACTCCCGAATTTTTTGCTTCACCAGAACATCCAGACCCACCGTCGGCTCATCGAGAAACAAGAGTCTCGGCTTATGGATCAGGGACGCTGCAATCTCACAGCGCATCCGCTGCCCCAGACTCAGCTTGCGTACCGGCTGACTGACGAAGGAGGTGATGTCCAGCTCTTCGATCAACCGCTGCAGCCACTTCTCCCCCTCGACTTCATCCACCTTGTAGACACTCTTCAGCAGCCGAAATGATTCCATCGGGGACAAGTCCCACCACAGCTGCGAACGTTGACCAAAGACGACTCCGATCGAGCGAACATATTCCTCACGTTGTTTGAAAGGCACGAATCCGTTAATGCGGATATCTCCTTCGCTCGGCGTCAGGATTCCGGTAAGCATCTTGATCGTCGTCGATTTACCTGCCCCATTTTCCCCGATCAGGGCGAACATCTCGCCTTCCTCAACGTGAAAGGAGAGGTCATCGACTGCCTTCACTACTTTGTATTCGCGACTGAACAGGTCACGAAAAGCACCACCAAGACCGGCTCTGGCCTGATGGATGCGAAATTCCTTTTGCAAATGTTTAACTTCAATCATGGAAAACCGTCCTTTTTGCTCTTCGTTGAATTCCATTTGTAAGTGTATATGAGGCCATCCATTTGTGCAAAAAGCAATGTGCTGGAAACTGCATTATGCCAGTTGGATGTAGATGCCTGTTTTGTCATCCGACTTTTTGAATCGCACGTATTTCATACATTCGGGATCACTGTTTTCCAATGCCAAAAGCTCATCTGTATAATGTATGCACGAGGCATGAACAAGCCGTCTGTCAATAACACCATCGCTTTCAGATCGGTACGATTAATTTTTCCATACTCTATATACTGGCTACAGGCTGAATCGCCGTTGATCACGCCGTACCCTCCCTGAATATTCGCCTGATAGCGATTTTCTGCCAAAATGCTCCTGCAGCTCGCAAGCAACGCTTCTCGCGTCGAGAGTCCCTGGCTGATCCCTTCTTCCCACTTGGCGAACGCGATTCTCTCCAGATGATGGACTTGCGGGTAGGTGAGCGGGCGCACAGCATCGTCTGCATACACGGCAAAAATCATGCAATCACCTGTCTGGGCGTAATCAATATGCTCATCCTGCACGCGAACGACAGCGGCAGCTGCCCCCAAAGGTATTCTTTTTTCTGCAGATCCACTTCAGCCAAAAGCATTTCCTCACGCAGCGCATCATTGGCTTCCACTAGACAGGCTGTCAGCAACTCTTTGCCATCCACGGCTTCCAATTTGCGTTTCACCAGCTCGGCAGCACGTGCTCCGGAGGTTCGTGCTGCTTCTGACTCCTGCACGCCCGTACTAAGCGAAGAGACCCCGTCGATTACCGCAAACACACGCTGTTCCTGGTTGATCACATACGCATTCATCAACCAGATGCCAGCGTTCATATCCACGCTTCTTCCCCTTGTGGTAAGATAGGGATTGACTTTTGGGAACAGAAAAGAGGGAAAACGATGAAAAATCGTGAACGATCTGCACAACTTCACGAACAAGCGATGGATGTCATTCTCGGGGGTGTCAACAGCCCATCCCGCTCCTTCAAGGCTGTGGGCGGGGGCGCACCTGTCTCGATGGAACGCGCGCAGGGTGCTTACTTCTGGGACGTAGACGGAAATCAATACATAGACTACCTGGCCGCGTATGGTCCGATCATCACGGGACATGCTCACCCGCATGTGACCCAGGCGATTACGGAGGCAGCAGCGAATGGAACTCTCTACGGTACACCTACGCCATGGGAAATTACCTTTGCAAACATGATTCGCAAGGCCATCCCTTCGATGGAGCGAATCCGCTTTAACAACTCCGGTACGGAAGCCGTCATGACGTGCATCCGTGTCGCTCGGGCGTACACCAATCGGATCAAGGTCATCAAATTCGCCGGCTGCTACCATGGACACTCGGATCTGGTGCTGGTGGCTGCTGGTTCAGGGCCATCCACCCTGGGCATTCCAGATAGCGCTGGCATCCCGCAAAGCATCGCCAACGAAGTCATCACTGTTCCGTTCAATGACAAGCAAGCCTTCGCGGATGCGATCGAAAAATGGGGCAGCGAAACAGCTTGCGTTCTCGTCGAACCGATCGTCGGCAACTTCGGAATCGTGGAGCCAGAGCCTGGCTTTCTGGAAGAGGTCAACCGCTTGACGCATGCTGCAGGCGCTTTGGTCGTCTACGATGAAGTCATCACCGCATTCCGATTCTGCTACGGTGGTGCACAAAATCTGCTGGGCGTGGAACCGGATTTGACAGCTCTGGGCAAGATCATCGGTGGCGGATTGCCGATCGGTGCCTACGGTGGACGCAGAGAAATCATGGAGCAGGTAGCACCACTCGGGCCCGCCTACCAAGCCGGAACGATGGCTGGCAACCCAGCCTCCATTCGTGCCGGAATCGCCTGCCTGGAGGTCCTGTCACAGCCTGGTGTTTATGAGGAATTTGAGCGCCTGGGCGAGATGCTTGCAGCAGGTATTCGCGAAGCTGCACAAAAACACGGCGTGAAGATTCAGCTCAACCGTGTCAAAGGCGCGATGGCCGTCTACTTTATAGATGAGCCCGTGTACGACTACGATACCGCTCAAAAGGCAGACAGTGAGGTATTCGCCCGTTTCTTCCGCCTGCTTTTGGAAGAGGGCATTTGCATCGCTCCGTCCAAGTATGAAGCTTGGTTCATCACCACAGCCCACACGGAGCAAGATATTGTGAAGACCATCGCGGCTGTGGATCGCTGCTTTGCCGCGCTGTAGGTCAATTGGAAAAGATTACGCCTTCCTGCGCTGGATGACACGGGCATACTATCCATGTTCGTATCCAGCAAAGGGGGATCTTTATGTCTAAAGGCGGAAATATTTACCCGAAAGCACCTGAGAAAACCCTGGACTCTAAAATGAGTTCGAAAATGTTGGAGGTCGTTGGTTTCCAGAATCCACGAAAAACCGAACATCACAAAACACAAAATCACGATCGCTAGACCCCGAAAACGGACGTATCTGCCATTGGTAAATGGTGGTATACGTCCGTCTTTTTAACATGAAAAATGTGAGTTCTTATCAATAAACAAAATTTTATTAAAATTAAAACGCTTACATTCTTAGAAATGCTTTTCACCTTTATTGTGCTGATTCCATGTTCGTGTTATTCTAAATTCCTACATTATTTTTAGAAGTTTCAGAATTGTTTAAAGGAGGTGGGTGGTCAGCCTAGACTGACCGGAAATCATGCTAAACAGAGACAAAAAAGAAACCATTGAAAGCTTTCAAAATTACCACCATATCGAACACGACAGCTGTGGGATCATCTGCATCGTCGAAAAATCAGGAACACCTACTCGCAAAAATCTCGAGGAGACCATCCGCTCTTTGATCCAAATGGAGCATCGCTCTGGCTTTATTGACGGCGAAGGGGACGGTTGTGGCGTCTTGACAGATATTCCGCGCGCCCTGTGGTCCAGCTATTTGGCAGAAGCTGGCTTGGACGGCAGTCTTTCTTCTGACTCCCGCTTTGCCGTAGCCCACTTGTTCGTGCCACGTACCGGACACGATGCAAATGACGTTCAGCAACAGATTCGCACCCTGTTTGCCGATGACGGACTCACCATTCTATTGGAGCGTGAAAATTCCGTAAATTCCCAGGTACTTGGCAAAAACGGCAAGCGCGATGAACCGATCTTCTGGCAGCTGGCTATTCTCGCTCCAGAAGGCTTGACGGACGCTGTTTATGCCAGCCGCCTGTTTGACATTCATGCCGCGATCGAAGCGGCACACCATGTACACGTCGCGTCACTCAGCCCGGTCACCAGCGCTTACAAGGTGATGGGTGCCGCCAATATTTTGCCTCTTTACTTCCATGACTTGGCAGATGAGCGCTTCCTCTCTTCTGTAACGATTGGTCACAACCGTTACTCCACCAATACGCTGTCCAACTTCTTCCGCGTTCAGCCGTTTTCTTTGCTCGGCCACAATGGTGAGATCAATACGATCAGCAAGCTGGAAGAAGAAGCCCACATGCTTGGAGTGCCTCTGGTAAATGGCGGCAGTGACTCGCAAAACGTCAACCGGACCATCGAAACGTTCATTCACCGCTACGGCTTGAGCCTTTTCGAGGCGATGGAGGTGGTTTTCCCGCCGATTCATCATGAAATGAAAAACCTCCCTGCCCATCTGCAGGATCTGTACGTTTACTTGCGTCAGGCATGGGGGCATTTTGCCCAAGGACCTGCCGGCATCGTCTCTCGCTATGCCAATGAATGTGTCTTCAGTGTCGATGCGCTCGGCCTGCGCCCACTCTGGATGGTAGAAAGTGCGACTTCCCTATACTTCTCGTCTGAGCAGGGCGTCATCCTCGCGCGAGATATGGCAAGCGAGCCAAAATCACTGGCACCAGGAGAAAAAGTGGGTGTCGTGCTGCACAAGGACCAAGATGTCGAAATCATCGCACATCATCAGCTCCAGCAAGCTATTTTTGAGCGTTTTTCGCAAAAAATTACGCCAGAAGGCTCTAGCCAGCACCTGCATTACGCCTATCAGTTGGAAACCTTGTCAGCTGAACCGGATGCGACAGCTCCTACTGCTCCTATCTACAGCGCATTCGGCTGGGATCGCGAGCAGGTGCAGCTGGTGGAGCAGATGGCTTCCAACGGCGCTGAACCGATTCGTTCCCTGGGTCACGACGGACCGCTCGGTGCTCTCTCCAAAGAGCGGCAAAATCTGGCCGACTACGTAAAAGAAAGCGTCGCGGTCGTAACCAACCCTGCGATTGACCGAGATCGTGAAATGGAGCATTTCTCCACCCGCGTGGTGATTGGCTCCCGCGTGCCGCTCTCAGGCAAAGAAGGCAACTATCCGCGCATGGAGCTTCCTTCCCCGATACTCATGGAGGGCAAATCCCTGCAGGATGAAGCGAAAAAACAGGGCACACATTCGCTTGAGCAGGTGATCCACTACTTCAACAATACACCGCACAGTATCGCGATTCTGTCGACGCATTTTACTGAACAGGACGGCATTCAGGCTGGACTTGCACACTTGCAGGAATCCGCTCTGAAAGCGGTGAACAACGGTGCTATTCTACTGATTTTGGACGATACCGAAACGCATCAGCAGGAAAAATACTGGTTCGATCCTTTGCTCGCTGTCACCGCTGTGGATCAGGGCTTGAAAGCAGCCTTTGACGAACAAGGCATCAGCTTGCGCCGCAAAGCGAGCATCATCCTGCGCTCTGGCGCAATCCGTTCCTTGCACGATCTGGCACTCTCCATCGGCTCTGGCGCAGATGCCATCTCGCCATATCTGATGTTTGCGACTGCCTTTGCCAAGGACGCAGCAGCCTCCGCTGGCAATCTGTACAGCGCGTTGAACAAAGGACTGGAGAAGGTCACTTCCACCATCGGTATTCACGAGCTGCGCGGCTACGGCAAGCTCTTCTCGTCCATCGGTCTTCGTAAAAATGTGGCCGAGGCGCTTGGCATCGTCAACTTCTGCGGCTCCGAACAGGCTGGTCTATCCTTTGATGAGCTGCAGGCAGACAGCTTGAAGCGCCATGCGGATTATTCCAACGAGGCTGCACGTGAGTCCAAGACCTTCCACATCTTCCCGCGTCTCTGGAAAGCGATCGGGCAAATGGCAGCAGGCGATATTCCTTACTCCGATTACGCTTTGAAACTGGATGAAAACGAACGGGAGAATCCGATCGCGATTCGCCATGTGGCCGATTTTGCCTTTGATCAGGCCGAGGAGAAAGTGGCTCCTGAGACCGTAGACATCAGTGTTGGTGATCATTCCCTGCCATTCCTGATTTCGTCCATGTCCTTCGGTTCGCAAAACGAGACCGCATTCCGTGCATACCCGGAAGCAGCCGATCAGCTCAACATGATCTGCATGAACGGGGAAGGCGGGGAGATCAAGGATATGCTGGGCCGCTATCGCCATACACGCGGCATCCAGGTCGCATCTGGTCGCTTTGGAATTAACGTAGAGCTGGCCAACGCAGCCTACATTCTGGAAATCAAGATCGGCCAAGGGGCAAAACCAGGCGAAGGCGGACACCTGCCAGGCTCCAAGGTGACTCCTAAAATTGCCGCGGCGCGTAATGCAACTGTCGGCTCTGACCTGATCTCGCCATCCAACAACCACGACATCTACTCGATTGAAGATCTGGCTCAGATGATCACCGAATTGAAAACCGCCAATGATAAAGCAAAAATCTGCGTCAAAGTGCCGATTGTTCCCAATATCGGAACGATTGCAGTCGGTGTAGCCAAGGCTGGAGCTGACTTCATCACGCTCTCTGGCTTTGATGGCGGGACAGGTGCAGCTCGTGTGCATGCTCTGCAGCACGTAGGCTTGCCAGCTGAAATCGGCGTCAAGGCTGCTCACAACGCCCTGCTGGAAGCTGGCCTGCGCGACAAAGTCGAGCTGTGGGCAGACGGCGGCGTGAAGAGCGCTGCAGACGTCGTGAAGCTGATGCTCCTGGGCGCCAACCGAATCGGTTTCGCTACCCTGGCAATGATCGCAGTCGGTTGTACAACTTGCCGTGGCTGCCACCTGGATACGTGCCACGTCGGGATCGCGACACAGATCGACTCGATGGAGGAAGCGCATGAAAAAGGCTTGCGCCGCTTCGTGCCTCGTCAGACCGATCTGGCTGTATCCGGTCTGAAAACATTCTTTACCGCGTTCGGCGATGAAGTACGTCGCATCACGGCAGAGCTGGGCTTTAGCCGTACCCAGGACCTGGTCGGACGCTCTGATCTGCTGGTACAGACTCGCTTGCAGGAAAAAATCGATTTGACTGCCCTCCTCGCTGTGCATCCGCTCTACAAAGCAGCAGCTGCATCGGCAGCAGTCGAAGAGGCAGAAGAGCGTGTGCTGGTAGCCGCAGGCTCGGTAGCTGTCGCGAGCGATTCCCGTTACTTCAGCGCTGACCGTCCGATCAAGGAGACGTTCACCAGCATCCTCTCCGGAGAGCGTGTGCTCGGCAGCCGCTGGGCAGGTGCTCGCGTGGAAAACCATCTGGATGGCAGCTACAGCTCCCTGCCTGAAGTATCGCTCGACTTCATGGCTGGCAGCGTGCCTGGCAACGGTCTGGCTGCCTACAACGTAGCTGGAGTCAACATCCGTGTACAAGGCGGCGCACAGGATGGCGTCGGCAAAACCAGCTTTGGCGGTCGCGTCTCCATCTTGAAGGCAAAAGGATTACAAGGCGAGTACGTCAATGGCTCTGTCGGCAAAAGCTTCTGCTACGGTGCACAAAAAGGCTTGTTCATCGTGCAGGGCAATGCGGATTCCCGTGCCTGTATCCGCCTTTCCGGAGCAGACGTGGTCTTTGGCGGCGAAATCAAAGAGCCGATCAACGACCAGCTCGGCGGCATCGGCGCTCGCGCCAACCTGAAGGGCTTTGCCTTTGAATACATGACCAATGGCCGTGCAGTGGTACTGGGCGATCCAGGTCCTTGGATTTGTGCAGGGATGACCGGAGGGGTCGTCTACGCCAAGCTCAATCCGGAAATGGGCTTTGATCAGGCCGCACTGGAACGCCGGATTGCAAAAGGTGCCAAGGTATTCCTCTACAAGCTGGATGAACAGGGCAAGAACGATGTGGCTGAATTGCTCGGCGCCTACAAGGAAGAGCTGCTCGCCACCGAGCAATACGAAACAGCCAGCCGTGTCCAGCAATGGATCGATGACGCTGCTTCTCACTTTGTCATGATCACACCGAAGAAGGAGCAGGCTGACCCGTCTGTTTCCACCGAGTAATCAACGTGAACAACTTGTTTCGCACATGCGCGCTTCCCCCAGTCGGGAAGCGCGCATTTTTTCTTCAATATAAGCCTTCGTTTATATTGTCAAAGTTAGTCAGGGATTGTACAATAATAAATGAAACTGACAGCTGGTTATTTCGTAAACATAATACGTACACGCATTGCATGATAATAAAAAAAGCAAACATGAAGCTAACATACATGAAGGAGTGATTTTGCGTGTTTTTTCACCCGATGGACTTTCTGATTCTCATCGCCTTTGGTCTTTCAATCTGGGCGCAATTCCGTGTCAAAGGGACCTTTAAAAAGTTTGCGGAAGTTCCAGCTTCCTCTGGCATGACCGGAGTCGAAGCTGCTCGCCGCATGCTGGATGCAAATGGCTTGACCAATGTTCCGGTCGAGCACATCCCTGGTACGCTGACAGACCACTACGATCCAACTTCTCGCGTCGTGCGCCTGTCTGATCCCGTTTACTTCGGCAACTCGATTGCAGCGCTTTCCGTCGCTTGTCACGAGGTTGGCCACGCGATTCAGCACAAGGTTTCCTATCCGATGCTGGTCGCTCGTCACCGCATGTTCCCGGTAGTCAACCTGGTTTCCGGTTCTGCGCCATTCCTCTTGCTGGGAGGATTGCTGTTCCAAATGTCAGGACTTCTGCTCCTGGGGATCATCTTCTTCTCCGGTGCGGTCGCTTTCCAGCTGGTGACCCTGCCAGTCGAGTTCAACGCCAGCAGCCGTGCGAAGCAGCAGATGGTCAAAATGGGCTTCATCCGCAATACAGAGGAAGGCGGAGCCAACAAAGTTCTCGGTGCCGCAGCACTCACTTACGTAGCGGCTGCCCTGATCTCCGTTCTGGAGCTGATCAAGTACATCATGATCTTCCGCAGCTCGGACGAATAATGGGCTTCGTTTAAAACGCAAGGTACAGCCCTCCTTTTCATGGGGGACTGTACCTTTTTTTCATGGGCTGCGCTACAATAGGACAGGGGGTGTACCAATGAAAATCGGAATAATCGGATTAGGCAGTATGGGACAAATGCTGGTCAACGCTTTTTGCAAAAGCGGAGCCGTCCTGCCGAAAGATCTGATCATCTATAATCGATCCCGTGAAAAAGCGGAGAAACTGCAAAAACCATACAACCTGGAGATTGCCTCCTCTGCCCAAGAGGTCTGTGAACGCTCAGAGCTTCTCTTTGTCTGCACCAAGCCTCTGGATATTCTCCCGCTACTCCGGGAGCTGACTATTCCTGAACCCGTACATGTCGTCTCTGTGGCTGCCGGTGTCCGTATAGAAGACCTCGAAGCTGTACATACAGGAGCTGTGAGCAAGGTTATTCCGACGGTGACGTCACAGGAATTGCGCGGTGTCTCTCTCTATACCTGCAGCAGCCGGCTTTCAAGTGCACAAAAACAGCAGCTGGTCGCCCTTTTATCGTCGATCGGCGTGGCAGAGGGTATCGGAGAGCAAGAGATCGAGACCGCGACGATTCTGACCAGCAGCGCACCAGGACTGCTCGCCGGAATCATGGAGTCCTTCGCTCAGGCTGCCGTCCGCAAAACACCTGGACTTTCGATTGATTCGGCCCGCGAGATGCTTGTAGAAACGATGTTAGGGACAGCGAAGCTGCTGCAAGCCGAGCAGCTCGGGTTTGATCAATTGATCGAGCGTGTTGCCACCAAAGGCGGGATTACGGAAGAAGGGCTGCGCGTACTGGACCAAAGACTGCCCGACGGATTCGACGAGCTTTTTGACATGACAGAATCCAAGCATGCGATGCTGAAAGAAATGGTAAAAAAACAGCTGTAGTAAATTTCGTACAAAGGAGACATTTCGTCATGAAAATCGGTTGGATCGGCTTGGGGAATATGGGAGTACCGATGGCGAGCAATCTGCTTCAAGCAGGTTATGAGCTGTACGTGTGGAATCGAACGCCGGAAAGAACAGTGGCATTACTCGAAAAAGGGGCTAAAAACACTGATTCTCTTGCACATCTGGTAGAAATCTGCGACGTACTCTTTACGATGGTCAGCGATGATGCAGCCGTGAAAGAGATCTATACCGGGTCTCAGGGCATCCTCTCTGCATCCGGCGTGCAGGGCAAACTGGCGGTGGATATGAGCACAATCTCACCCGAGACCTCGCGCCTGATCGCCGAGCAATCGAAGCGAGTCGGCTTGCGCTTCCTCGATGCACCTGTTTCCGGCAGTGTCGGACCTGCCAAGGAAGCGACGCTGGTCATCATGGCAGGAGGAGAACAGCAAGACTTTGAGGAAGCAAAGCCAATGCTGGACAAGCTGGGCAAAATCGCTCTTCACCTGGGACCGAACGGGGCTGGCACATCCGCCAAGCTGGCGATCAACCTGCTACTGGGCATAACTGTCCAGGGTGTTTCGGAGACCATCCTCTTCGCTCGTTCCCTCGGGATCGGCACCGAACAAATGCTGCAAATCATCTCAGAGAGCGCAGTAGGGACACCACTCATTCGCGGAAAAGCACCGTCCATCCTCGCTGACGACTATCCTGCCGCTTTTGCTTTGAAGCATATGACCAAGGATTTGCGCCTGGCTCGGGAAGCCGGCGTCGCGACTCCCTTGGCTGAATCCGCTGAAGCCAGCTACCGCCATGCTTTGGAGAACGGCATGGGTGACCTCGATCTGATGGCGATTTTACGGTACTTGAGCAACCAAAAGTGAAGAAAAAGGAGAGCATCCAGAACAAGACGCGTTTGGATGAATCTCCTTTTATGTTTACGCATTTGTATAGGCAAGGGACAGCATGAGATACACCTTTTCATCCGTGCTGTTGATATACGTATGCTGCTCCTCACCCTGAAAGCGGATCACGTCCCACTTCTCCAAATGATAGGTCTTCCCCCCGACCATCAGCTCCAGTTGACCGTTTAATACAAAGACGGTTTCCTCTGATCCTTCCAGGTGGAATTCACGGTGCCTAGTGTGAGGCTCGATACAGGCACGATACCATTCCATCGTCCCGTTCGTCTTGTATAAGGGCTCCACGAACCAATCATGATTGTGCCCCGCCAGCGAATGTCTGTCTGCAAAGCGATACAGCGCTATGTCATCTTGAAACGACAGCAATGATGACAAGGGAATCTGTAACCCTCTCGCTATTTTCCACAAGATTTGAAGCGTCGGATTGGCTTCTCCTCTTTCGATTTTTCCCAAAGTCAATTTGCTCACATCACATAAGGTGGCCAGCTCTTCTAGACTGAGCTTTCTAGCTTTGCGAATATCTCTTAAATTGCTTCCGACCTGTCCCGTTACGTCCTGCTCTGCGTCTTTCACAATTTACCTCCATCAAAAAGTATACTATACTATACAAAATGATTAATTATATGTGTTCCCCATTCCCTATAGTATACCAGACAGATAACCCGAGACGCATATAAAAAAAGAAGAGAGGCCTATCATGGTACAACCTAACAAACGCACAATCCTGTGGAGCATCTTCGCTTTGTTTGTGATTTCCATGAATTTGCGTGCGGCGATTACCTCCATATCCCCGGTGTTGAAAGATATACAGTCCGACTTGCATATTTCTAGCATAACGGTTAGCCTGCTCACTTCTATCCCAGTTTTTTGCATGGGAATTTTTGCACCAGTCGCGGGAAAGCTTAGCGATCGTTGGGGAATCGAACGGACCATTGCTTTAGCCATTTTACTGATCGGGGCATCTACAGCTTTGCGCCTCGTGTCCACATTTTCATCCCTTTTATTGCTGACAGCCGTTTTGGCAGGGATCGGAATTGCGATAGCAGGTCCATTGATTTCCGGCTTTATCAAGGAACACTTTCCGCAACACTCTTCCGCCATGATCGGGGTATACTCTGCCGGAATGGGCATTGGCGCTTCCCTGAGTGCTGGATTGGTCGTGCCTGTCATGGAGCTTTTTCATCAGTCATGGAATATTGCTTTAGCCGTTTGGTCGGTATTTGCGGTCATGGGCATCCTCGTCTGGATTCCAATCATGAAAAAGTCAGCCCAGAAGAAAACAGAATCCGCCCTTTCTCCCCAGCCTAAAACCACACTGCCTTGGGGGAATCGATACGCATGGCGCCTGACGCTCATGTTTGGCCTTCAATCAGGTACCTACTATTCCTTCGCTACCTGGTTGGCACCGAAAGCCCTAGAGATGGGATACACCAGCTCGTATGCCGCAACGACCGCTACTGTTTTTTCCATCGTTCAGATGTTAGGCAGCTTGATCATACCCCTTTTCCTGGATCGCAACGTAAATCGAAAGCCTTGGCTGATCCTCAGTGCGATGAGCTCGATGCTGGGTATCGTCTTACTGCTGACTGGAATGGCTTCACCTGTGCTTTGCGCGGTACTGATGGGAATAGGCGCCGGTGGACTGTTTCCCTTGACGATGATTCTGCCCCTAGATGAGACTTCTACACCAAAAGAAGCCAGTCAGTGGACGGCGATGATTCAATTCGGCGGCTATTTGATTAGCGGGATTGTGCCGATCGTCGTGGGAGCTGTGAAAGATATGACGAATACCTACAACTATGCCTTCATGGCCCTGCTCTTCGTTTTTGCAGCGGTGATTCTTCTATCGTTAAAGGTGCGAAAGAAAAGAGAAGCTCCCATCCCGCTCCAAGAAGAAAAAGCTGCCAGCCTGTAAAACGGGAAAAGCCAGTGAGAACACGAGAAAGTGTCACACTGGCTTGCTTTTTTTCTTAAAGGTCCAATACGACCGCCATTTCTTTTCCAAACCGGTCGCCGCGATCCACAAACCCCAACTGAGCGTACAGCCGATGGGCAATCCCCTTTGGCTGTTCATGTATCTATGTAGCTAGCAAGCGATCACGCAGTCGCTCGGCATCTGCAACGGCTTTTTCATCCTCCATAATTTCGCCCGGCTTGTTTCCTTCCCCGATGATGTAGCCTGCAAATGGCATTCCCACGAAGGAAAAGATGTACTGAAACTGCTGGATGAGGGGCAGGCCTTTGATACGCGGCTCATCTCCGCCTGTCGTAATGACATACGCCTGCTTTTGTCCGAGTGCATCCTTGAACGCATAGCGCTTGTCACGTAGGCTCTGAGACCAGCGATCCACGAAGTTTTTCATGTGACCGGACATCCCGTACCAGTAGATCGGCGTGGCAAATACGAGGGTATCGTGGGCAAGTACGGCTTCGATCACTTCATCATAATCATCTGCAACTGCTGCAAAGCCGTCCGGTTCATGTCTTTGGTCCAGAATCGGCAGGATCTTCTTTTCCCGTAGCCGAATCGTCGTGTGTGGAATCCCCTCTACGGCCAGGTTGGCCAGCAGCTCGGTGTTGCCATTTTCGCGGGAGCTTCCTTGCAGTACCAGAACTTTCATCATCCTTCACTCCTGTCCATGAATGGAGCAAAGATCCCCCTGACTGATCAGCCAGAGGGAATCTGAAGCTTTCTGTCTTATGCGCGCACAGATTCTACTGAACGGGCCTGATAGAGCCGTATGGCGATGACCACAGCTCCTCCCAGCATGACAGCAGATAAATAATAGACGGCTCGCGGTCCCTGCCATTCTGCAAAAGCTCCCATGAGCAGAGCAGACAGGCCGAACATGAGGGAGTCAATCGTATCTTTGGCAGACAGGACGTATGGCAGCCTAGACTCCGACACCGCTTGCTGCAACACGGTTTGCTTGGCAATCAGCTGCATTTGAAATACAGGTCCGAGCATAAAGGAAAACAGCAAGGCGGCCAACGGTTCGCTGCTGCTGGCAAATAATACGGTAAGTACGCTTGCGCCAATCGTCCCTATGATGATCCAGCGATACAACTGCTGCTGCATTCGCTGTGCAGCCGCCAAAAGGGCGGTTACACCGACGATGGAGCCAAGCATGTAGCCTGCATTGATGTACCCCCACCACTCCTCGCCCTGCCCCAAGACTTTCAGGACAAAAGGCAGAATGATCGCAGCAATCCACACTCCTCCAGACAAAGCAACCAGCACATCCATCATGACGATGAGCCGCAGTCTGGGCTCTCTTCGAATCCATTGCCAGCCGGTCAACAGGCTTGTTTTTTCCGGCTGCTCCGCAAGCTCCGTCCTCTGTGTCGAACCGATGAACAGCATGGCCCATGCAGCCATCGCATAAGCAGCAACCGTTCCCCATAGCACATCCTCAGCGCCAAGCCAGACAACCGCTATACCACCTGCTGCCCAGCCTGCAAAGTACACGGTCTGATCCGAAGCCGCAAGCAGTCCGTTCGCCCGAAGCAGCCTATCACGACTGACCAACCGAGGAACCAGGGCATTTCGCGCAGGGGTAGCCCACCCGTCCAGATAAGCGATAGCTGCAATCAGGATGAACAGGAGCAGCTCCCGCTCAATCGCTGCAATAGCCACGATGACGAGCAGTCCGGTCTTCAAGGTTTGCGAGATCAGAAGCAGGCGCTGCAAGGAAAATCGTTGAAAAAGCAAAGGAGCCGTCAAGCTGCCCAATGACCGCATGGATACGTTCACGACCGGCACCAGTGAAGTGAAAAAAATCGAGTCCGTCGCCGTGAAGATAATCGAAATGATCGCGACAATATAAAAAACATCCCCCAGATTGGCCAAAGATTGACCCGCCCAGAGGAATAAAAAACGTTGATTCCACATGACTTGCAACCCCCTGTCGGTTCGTAAACACGCTCATCGCTGCGTTTCAATTGGAAACCAGTTTCCCAACCGACATCTTCTTACAATGGAGTTGCACCTCATTTCCTTTTTCAAAGTAGCACCATTATATTCCAGCTTCTGGTTCCTGTACAGAGCGCTTTCTGAAAAAGCTGTAGTAGACCCAGCCGGCATTGATAAGCAAGAAGGCACTCGTCATCCAGAACACACCGCTAATGCTGATATAGCCAGCGACGAACCCACCAATCATCGGCCCGAGCATGCTTCCGATGCTGACAAAGCTGTTGTTGTAGCCATATACCCGACTAACCATATGGGTTGGAGTCGCTCGACGCAGAAGCGCATTGACGGAAGGCAGCAAGCCCCCTAGTGATAAGCCCAATAAGAATCGGAGCAGGATCAACTGCCACACGGCTCCCACAAATCCTTGCGGGATAAACAGCAAGCCAGCAACCACCAGCGAGCCCAACAGCACTTTTTGCGATCCGTATCTGTCGCCAAGCTGCCCGAGCCGCGGAGCCGCAAAGACATTGGCCACGCCCATCGCCGCCTGTACGATCCCTGCCCACAGCGCTACCTTGGTTCCCTCGTGTCCCAGCAGCTGCGAGATGTAAATGGGCAGCACAGGCATAATGCTTAACAAGGCGAACTGAATCATGACTGTGACAAAGAAAAGAGTAGGCAGTTCCTTCGAGGAAAAAATGAGCTGAAAGTCTTCACGAAGACTGGAACGCTCCTGTTTTTCAGGTGGGGTAAACTTCTCATGCACCGTAAAGGTGATGACCAGCGTCGAAACGAACAGCAAGCTGCCCGTCACCACAAATATCATTCGAAAGCCGATATAGTCCGCCATGATCCCGCCAAACAACGGCCCCATGATCGTCCCCGCGGTAATAAACGATTGCAGCAAGCCTTGCGCCCATCCGATTTTTTCCTTCGGCACAGATGACGCTACAAGCGCCGTACTGGCAGGTATAATCCCGCCGACCAATCCATTGATCAAACGCAGGCCGAGCAGCTGCCACAAGCTTCCTGCAAAGCCTGTCAGCGCTACGGTAATGGACATGAAGTAGCCAGAGCGCAAAATCATGATCTTGCGCCCGTGCTTGTCAGCAAGGTTTCCCCAGATCGGTGAAACCAGTCCCGCTGTCAAAAAATTGGCTCCGAAAATAATACCTGCCCACATCGTGACCTCGTGGGGATCTTCGACGCCAAAATCCTGCTGAATAAAGAGTGGTAAAAACGGCATGACCATGCTCATGGCCAGCATGCAGAAAAAGAGGCATCCACATAAAACGTACAAGTTCCGACGCCATGTCTCCACCGGCATCTCCTCCAATCCTCTGCCCCTCACAAGTGCTGCTCTCTCAAGCTGCGGGCAGATTCCTAGCTAACCCGTTACGGCCTCTATTGTGGCTCGGTTGCATTTCCCAAATCCTGCACATGCCACAGTGTGTGGTAGACACCGTGCAGCTCCAGGAGTTCTTCATGTCTTCCCTGCTCTACGATTTGGCCGTCCTTCATGACCACGATTTTGTCGGCATGGGTAATTGTAGACAGTCGATGAGCGACGATGATCGTCGTTCTTCCCTTGGTGAGTCGAGACAAGGACTCTTGAATCATGTGCTCGGATTCCAGATCCAGCGCGGATGTGGCTTCATCCAAAATCAGAATGCCCGGATCACGCAGAAACACACGCGCGATGGCAATTCGTTGCTTCTGCCCACCCGACAGCTTCACGCCGCGCTCTCCCAGTTCGGTCTCATACCCATCTGGCAGCTCCATGATAAAGTCGTGTGCATTGGCAGCCTGTGCTGCATGAACTACTGCTTCCTGGTCTGCCTCGGGATTGCCCATCAGGATATTTACCTTTGCTGATTCACTGAACAAAATGTTGTCCTGCAATACCATCCCAATATGATGGCGCAGGTTGCGCTGTTTCACGTCACGAATATCGATGCCATCGATGGTGATCCTGCCCTCGGACACATCCCAAAAACGCGGTACCAGACTGATCAGCGAGGATTTTCCTCCGCCTGACATTCCAACGATGGCTACTGTTTCCCCAGGCTCAATCGTCAAGTTGATCCGATCCAGAACCACGGGTCCCTCATCGCGGTAACGGAATGACACATTTTCAAAGCGAACTTCACCACGAATCCGTTTGGTTTCCGGATCGACAGGCATTTCCTTGGCATCTGGCTTGTCAGTTATATCATACGCTTCATCGAGGAACTCAAACATTCGGTCCATCGAAGCGATCGACTGTGTCAAGACTGTAGATGAATTGACCAGTCGGCGCAACGGTGTATAGAGACGATCCAGATACACGTAAAACGCGACCAGCGTACCTACACTTAATCCCCCGCCGACGACCTGGTAACCGGCATAGGCAATGACCAGCAGCGGTGCAATATCTGTCACAGTATTGATGACCGCGAACGTCTTTGCGTTCCAGCGTGTATGGTCCAGCGCCTTTTGCAAGAAGTGATTGTTCTCCTTGGCAAAGTGCTTGCTCTCATGTTTTTCCAGAGCAAAGCTGCGGATCAAAGACATGCCTCCCACACGCTCATGCAAATGTCCCTGCAAATGGGCGAGTGCTGCCGATCGATCCTTGGTTACCTGACGCAATCGCTTGTAGAAATATTTGACTGCGATGCTGTACAGCGGAAATACAATGATCGCAACGATGGTCAACTCCACATCCATGTAAAACATGACGCCTAGGGTAAGAACGATGGTGATCAGATCGAGCCAGATGTTCATCAACCCGGTCTCGATAAAGCTTTTCGTCGATTCGACATCGTTGATGACGCGGGAAATCACTTCACCCGTCTTGTGATTGTTGTAATAGCGCATGGAGAGGCGTTGCAAGTGACCAAACAGCTGATTGCGAATATCAAATAAAATGCGACTGGATACCCACTGGGCGTAGTACTGACGGACGTACTCAACAGGCGCGCGCACCACTGTAAACAGCAGGAAAGCGCCCAGCATCAGCCAGAACAGCTGTCGGAGCTTTTCTTCCTGAGGCAAAGGACTGGGTAGAAGATCATCAATCACGTACTTGATTAAGAGCGGCAACAAGAGAGGAATTGCAAATTTGACGATGCCAATCAAAATCGTACCGGCGATCTGCTTCCAGTATGGCTTTACATAGCTCATATAACGCCGGATGCTGCTCAACCAAAAGTCCCTCCTTTGGCAAAATGTAGATTGTTCTCCACGAAGCGACGACCATACTTCAGAAGACGATATTCACACTTGCGCATACGTAAACATTCTGATACAAGGAAATCCCTCCCCCGATTACGGGAAAGGGATTATTCCTCATCATCTCTTACCAGCTGATAACGATCGTACCAACGCTGAACAAAACCATTTTGAAACGGCCCGCGACGTGCACGCACCCATTCCACTACCTCGCGCAATGCAGACTGTACGCGCTCCACCACAAATGGAGGGTAATTCATCTGTTTGCTGTGCAAAAGGAATTCCTCTTCATCCAGGATGGAATACGTCATATCCGGATATACTTTCACGTCCAGATCATAGTCTATGTAGCTAAGCAGTTGACCTTTCATGCTGAATGGCGAACCGAGATTACAGTAGTAATAAATACCGTCGTCACGGATCATCGCAATGGTGTTGAACCACTGACCACGACCAAATGTACAAATGGCCGGCTCACGAGTACGCCACTCCCGTCCGTCTGCCTCTGTCACCTTGACCCGATCGTTACCCCCAATTACCACTGCATCACTGGTATGGATCAGCGTAGTTTTGTCCCAGATACGGTGCAACGAATGGTCATGTTTATAACTTTCAATGCGGAAATTGGAGCCTGGAGTTGGCGACATTGACTCTCCCCTTTCTTCTCTTCTCTATCTGATTGGGGACAAGCCTTTCAAGAAGAGAGTTTTTTGGAAAGTGTAACATATTTTTGTACTTCATAACCAAGCGAATGGTAAAAAGGAAGCACTCCTGGATTGTTCTGGTTGACCATGATAAGCACGCGATTCACGCCTCTTTGCTTGAAGCGCTTCTCGATTGCTTCTACCAGTTGGCGACCAATCCCGGTGCCTTGCATAGTGGGAAGTACAGCCAATCGATGAAAGTAGGCACGTGCTCCATCAATCGTGCCTACAACAACTCCGACAACCTTGCCATCCTGTTCTGCAACCATTACCAAATCGCTGTCCCAAGCCAGTTGCTGGGCCAAATCGTTTAACGACTCTGTTTCCGATTGGTCCAAACCGGTTTCCTGCCAAATACTTGTAATAGCCGAGTAATCACCGAGTCGAAACGGACGAATCAGCATATGCTGCCTCCTTCGTAGCCTTCTTCACCTATTGTACACCAGATGGACAACTTTGTCTTGTCTGTGAGCAATCCTATCTCTCCATATCGTGCCCAAATATCCAGCCGTACTTAGGTCAACAGGGAGATGCCGCCGTCAACAATCAGCGTTTGACCACGAACCATCCAAGCCTTGTCCGAGAGCAGAAACATGACTGCATTCGCCAAATCCTCTGGCTCGACGATCCGGCCAGCCGGTGTACGTGCAGCTGAGCTTCCCAGCAATTCTTCACGATTCGGGAAGTGACGCAGTGCATCCGTATCAACAGCACCGCCAGATACGGCATTCACCACGATATTATGCTGCGCCAGCTCGACAGCCAAATAACGAGTGATCGCTTCTACCGCTGCTTTGGAAACACCCACAGCTGTGTAATTTTCCAGTACGCGAATAGATCCCAGGCTGGATAGCGAAACGATCTTCCCGCCGTTTCCGCCCTTGATCATTAGTTTTGCCGCTTCTTGTGCACAAAACAACAACGCCTTGCTATTAATCTCCATGGTCCAATCCCAGTGACTTTCTTCCAGCTCCATCAGAGGGCGGAGAACACCGGACGCAGCATTGTTTACCAATACGTCCAAACGACCAAATTCCTGATCGATTTCAGCAAACAGCTCCTTGATCTTGGCTACATCCCCTACATTGGCTTTCACCAGATGCACACGAGCACCCCTTGCCTCCAGCTCGGCTGCTGTTTCTCTTGCCGCGCTTCGATTGCGCAGGTAGTTCAACACCAGATCATAACCCTGATCAGCCAATTGCAGCGCAATGGCTTTTCCGATTCCGCGCGTTCCACCTGTTACGAGTGCTACTTTTTTTCCTGTACTCAAATTGAAAGCCTCCTATCACACCAACTATTAGTATCTGGTACTAAATTCTGAAATCCCGTTATCATTATACATCTCTCTTCCCGCTTTTGCCACCAGATGCTCTCGTTACACATGATTGCAAAGCTAAATCAAGAGCATACTAAGCATGATCCACCAAGCCGCACTTGCTACAAAAGGAACGTGAAGGGGGAACAAAAGGATGTACATAGGACGGGAACTCGATGAGTTGACCATGACATCAATCGACCGTTGGGAAACCACCGAACTGCTGTATTATCATCACATCTTTTCCCAGCTGGCACCCTATCTCAGTGCGGAGGGAGCATCCCTTCATGTAAAGGTGATCCGCGAGTTGGAATCCAGAGGCCCTGTCGGAGGGGACAGAGGCGGATGGGATCATTCCTCTTCCCCCATCTACGACTAGTTGATAAAGGAGGAGATCGACTTGAAGACAAAATCCACTTCCAGTCAGGTTGGAACGATAGTAGGTCTTGTCTTGTTCAGCATTCTCGCGATGATCGGCTTGATCTACATGTTTTGGTAGAATAAAAGGCGGGTTGCGGCCAAAAGGACGGCTGTAACCCGCTTTTGATGTTGAATAGTTATCTGAATTAACTTTCTTTTTTAAAACAGGCAAAAAATCCTTTACATCGAATCAATTTCATAAATTA
>NZ_RHHR01000061.1 GCF_003710915.1 Brevibacillus invocatus
ATTGGTATGTAGCTCTAGCTCCGAAATATCTTTTTGGAAGTCCGGCATTCCATTTTTCATATCCTGCATTACCCAGAGATTGGTTACAGCTTCGATCCAATCTTTATCGGTCATTCCGGATGCTTCAATCGTGTTATTAATCCTGTTCTTTAAGTCATCGGTCATTTTAAAGCCTTTTGTAGTTTCAGCCATTCAATATCACTCTCCCAACTAGTTAACTATATAACTCAGTATTACCAACGAGTTAACCGAGTTTACTAAGTTAACTCGTTGGCTAAAAAAATTTACTTGTAAATACCGCCGCGTGAATCGATTGCGCGTATGTATACGATCATTTCATTGTGATCAATTTCAAAAATGACGCGGTAGGTGCCAACTCTTAGCCGATAGAGAGCTGTGTAGCCTTTCATTGGCTTAATGTCACCAATAGGCGGGATTTCAAGAAGTCCCCGTAATCCGAGTGCGATCCGTTCCTGAACGGCTTTTTCTTGCTTGGCCAAAAATTTAACCGCATCCTTATGGTAGATCAATTTGTAGCCCGAACTCACGCTTGGCGTCCTCCCCTGTAACGTAACCGGCATCACTTTTCATTTGGCGAAGTTCTTCTTCTGTGAGAGGTTCTGCGTCCGGTTCCATCTTATCAATCTCTTTCCAGTCTGGCCGTGTATGGCGAATGGATAAAAATTGCAAATAATCAAAGGCCGATTGCTTTGCATCTTCTGGAAGAAGTTCAAACAATTTGATTACATCTTCTTTGTTAACCGCCATGTGAACAATCTCCTTTCTAAATGTCCGCTAATTATTATTAGTGGACATTGTTGATATTTAAACTCAACCATTGATGTCCGCTAATGTTTCCGTTAAGATAAGATTATCATGTCCGCTAATGTAAGTCAAGAAATTGGAGGTTCTCAAGATGACAGGAAATGGGATTTCAGAACAAGGAGAAAAAGTCATTGCCGACTTTATACATATGCTCGAAACAGAGGAAGATTTGAAACCAAAAACAGTTAAAGAGTACGGTGGGGACCTGAAGCATTTCATCGGATGGTTTGAAAGCGAACAAGTATCTGAAGAAATTATACCATTTCGTATCGAAGATATAGCAACACCTACCATCACCAGGTATCGTGATGTGATGCAAAAGGAAATGAAGTTAAAACCTGCCACGATTAACCGTAGGTTAATTACGTTGAAACGATTTTTTGAGTGGGCTTCAGCTCAAAGCTTAATTCGCCGCGATCCGTCCAAACCGGTCAAATTGGTACCAGAAGAAAAGGCAAGCCCACGGCAGATGACCGAAAGAGAAGAAGCAGCTCTCATTGCTGCTGTGGAGCATAGTGGATCGATTCGAGATCAAACGATTATTACTTTGATGCTGCATACGGGACTACGAACGATGGAGATCTGTGATCTTGCTCCTGGTGATGTGATCATTGGAAAACGAAGTGGTCAGGTTACGGTTCGATCAGGAAAACGAAACAAGCAACGAGAAGTACCGCTGAATGCAACCTGCCGGGCCATCTTGGAAAAGTATTTGGCGGACTTGTCTCCAGATAGCCCGTATCTATTCCCATCAGAAAAAACTGGTGACCGTTTAACTGAACGTGCTTTACGACATCTCATTCAAAAATACATGAAATTAGCTCGCTTAGAAGGATTGAGTGCTCACGATTTACGCCATCGATTCGGCTATGTCATGGCCGACAACACTCCATTACATCGGTTAGCGCAAATTATGGGGCATGACAGCTTAGACACAACAATGATTTACGTCAAAGCAACACGCGCTGATTTACAATCCGAAGTAGAAAAAATAGCTTGGCAATAATATGAAAGGATGAGCAGTGTATGCCGGTTAGAGGGAGAGAATTACTAACACCAGACGAAAGAAATGAACTCATGAGGATTCGTCCAGACATGAGTGAATGGGAACTCGCTACCTACTATACCTTTTCAAAACATGACATTGAAATCATTAGCAGGCACCGGAGAAATCATAATCGCTTGGGCTTCGCTGTACAGTTATGTACTCTACGGTATCCTGGTTGGTCATTGTCCGATGTGAAAGATATTCCTGAGACTGTCTTACGTTACATAGCCAAGCAAATTGATGTTGATCCGGAAGTCTACCCATTGTATGCCCAACGGGACCCAACCAGGCGCGAACATCTGGAAGAGATCCGCCAGGAGTATGGGTATCGTAATTTCTCTTCGCGTGAATACCGTGGTTCATCCCAATTTTTGTTGCATCATGCGATGGAGAACGGAAACCCAACTCATCTGATTCGTACCGTCCTAGACGAATTACGAAAAAGGAAAATTATTCTCCCTGCCATGACGACAATTGAAAGACTCGCCTGGGAAACCCGTCATCGAGCAGAAGAAAGAATTTTTAAACGGCTAACATCTTCCCTCTCTACATGGCAAAAGCAGAGATTAGACAAGTTGATCGATCCATTTGTAGAAAACGGAAAAACGCGTCTAGCTTGGCTTCGGGAAGTACCTGGCCAATCCTCGCCAGAGGCATTCTTAAAAGTGATTGAGCGTCTGGAGTATATTCGAGGAATTGAATTATCGATAAACACGAGCGAGATCCACCCTAACCGATTCATACAATTGGCGCGTTTAGGGGCAAGATACGAACCCCATTCATTCCGGAGATTTAACGAGATAAAGAGATACGCCATTCTAGTCGCCTACCTACTAAATATCAGTCAAGATTTAATCGATCAAGCGATTGAAATCCACGACCGGCAGATTATGATCTTGCAATCAAAGGGACGCAAAGCACAAGAAGAAATACAGAAACAAAATGGAAAGTCCGTCAATGAAAAGGTTATCCATTATGCGGATTTAGGTGCAGCTCTGATCCGAGCTAAGAACGAGGGACTTGATCCATTTGCAACCTTAGAGGCGGTTATGCCGTGGGAAAAGATAGTCGCTTCGGTAGAAGAAGCAAAGAAATTGGCGCGCCCAATGGATTATGATTATTTGGATTTATTAGGGAATCGATTCTTTTATCTCCGAAAATATACACCCACTCTTCTACGAGCATTAGATTTTCGTTCTACTCAGTCAACCGAACCATTATTACGTGCATTAGATACCATTCGTGAAATGAATGATTCGGGGAAACGAAAGGTTCCCGATGGAGCACCATTAGACTTTATCCCGAATCGTTGGCAAAAGCATGTGTATGACGAGGATGGATTAATCAATCGCCACTATTATGAAATGGCTGCTCTTACCGAGCTGCGGAATCACATTCGTTCCGGAGATATTTCCGTAGTAGGAAGTAAGCAGCATAAAGATTTTGATGAATACCTGGTATCAAAACAAGAATGGGTTAATGCCCGTACCTCCGGCACCAGACTTGCTGTTAGCTTGTCGTCAGAAAAATATCTTCAGGAGAGATACGAAGCGTTATCTAAACGTCTGCAATGGGTATCTGATCATTTACACGAGTTGGAAGGGGTAAGCATTGATAAAGAGAAACTTCGTGTTGATCGATTGGAAAAAGACGTACCAGATGAAGCCCGATCGTTCAGTCTATCTCTTTATGACATGCTGCCTCGTATCAAATTAACCGATTTGCTTATGGATGTGGCCAACTGGACTGGATTTGATGAATTGTTTGTTCATGCTTCTACTGGTCGTCCACCTAAAGCCGAAGAAAGAACGATTGTGATGGCCACTCTCCTGGCAATGGGAACGAACATAGGGCTTACAAAAATGGCAGAGGCTACTCCAGGTATTTCGTATCATCAAATGGCAAACGTAGCTCAATGGAGAATGTATGAAGATGCCATGAATCGGGCACAGGCCACTTTGGTAAATTTTCATCATAAGTTGGCTTTAGCTTCTTATTGGGGAGATGGCAGTACATCCTCATCAGATGGTATGCGTGTTCAGGTAGGGGTTTCTGCCCTACATGCTGACGCAAACCCTCATTACGGCTCAGGAAAAGGAACGACGATTTATCGATTCGTCAGCGATCAATTTTCATCGTTCTATACGAAAGTCATCAATACGAATGCTCGTGACGCGGTGCATGTCATCGATGGCCTTTTGCATCATGAATCTGAGCTGTCGATTGAGGAACATTATACGGATACGGCAGGCTACACTGATCAAGTCTTTGGTTTAAGTCATTTGCTCGGATTCCGGTTTGCTCCACGGCTTCGGGATCTGTCTGATTCAAGGTTATATTCGTTTGATAAGGTAGGTGAGTTTCCAAAGATAGAAAACATACTCCGCGGTCGTATCAATACCAAGGTCATTCAGGAGAATTATGATGACGTTTTACGTTTAGCTCACTCTATTCGAGAAGGGAAAGTTTCTGGATCTCTTATCATGGGGAAACTTGGATCTTATGCTAGACAAAATAGTTTAGCTACAGCTTTACGGGAAATGGGACGGATCGAAAAGACGATCTTTATCCTAGATTACATCTCTAGCGAATCGATGCGCCGCCGCATCCAACGTGGTCTAAATAAAGGCGAGGCAATGAATGCCCTTGCTAGAGCACTCTTTTTTGGAAAACGGGGAGAATTACGTGAGCGTGCCTTGCAAGATCAGCTTCAACGGGCAAGTGCATTGAATATTCTTATCAATGCAATTAGTGTCTGGAATACGGTTTATCTTACAGAAGCAACTAAGCTGCTGAAGCAAAAGGGATCTCTTCAGGAAAATCTGTTAAGCCACATATCGCCTTTAGGGTGGGAACATATTAACTTTCTTGGTGAGTACACATTTGATCAAAAGCGAAATGCAGACCTAAACTCATTGTTACCGCTCATCCAAGGAATAAGCAACGCCGGTAATCCTTAACGTACAGGATACCGGCGTTTTTTCTGTCTAACGGGGCTTAGCGTACAAAATCCGCACTTTGTTGGCGGTACCCCAGAAAGAGAAGCTTGTCGATATGCTCAAAATTCACCGTTCGCTTGGCGACGACCACTTTGCAGCCGCTACCGATATAGGGGGCGGTTTCTTCTTCGATGATGGAAGTAGAGAGAATGATGAGCTGATTGGAAAAAACGTGCGGAATTCCTTCTTCGATCGAAAAATGATGAATGCGGACAAAATCGCCAATGACTTCCTGCAGCTGGTTGACCAATGTTTTTCTTGTTTCCGTCGTTCCTGTTAATAAAATCAGCTCTTTTGTGTACAAGAGCGCATCTCCTTTGCGTTAACAGAATGGTTTTAAATGGTTGTTAATGGGTGTTTATAAATCGATTTTTTCAACCATTATCACTAGCGTTGCATAAATCTTTTCACATCATTAAAAATCACCATAATCTTCTGTATTCAAGCGTTCACGAGCATAAAAAAATCCTTTACACTG
>NZ_RHHR01000062.1 GCF_003710915.1 Brevibacillus invocatus
GTCCAAACGAACATCAAGAGGGCGACAGAAAAGGAATTAGGTGTTGGTTGTCGTTGTCACTAATGCAATAAATGTATAAAACTACCAAATGGATAGAGCTACCTTTTGCTTGGTTGCTGTCGTTTTTGGTTGGGAAGCTGAAGATTTCATTCAGAATACTTCGACAAATCACAAACACATTTTTTATGCAACGCTAGTGATTTCCGTTACAATACCCGAAATAGGCGCAGACAACTCTGCATGTACTTTATCGGTCTGTACTTCCACAATAGGCTGATCCTGTTCAACGAAATCCCCAGACTTTACGAGAATACGCAGAATTTCGCCCTCATGCATACCCTCTCCCACATCCGGGAGTCTAAAATTCACCATGTCGCAAAACCCCCACCCGTCTAATATTGAATCGTTTCGACAATGCCTTGTTTGACTCGAGCAACTGTCGGCAGGTAATCATCTTCAATCGCAAATTGAGGAACCGGCACGTCATAGCCGGTAACGCGTTTTACCGGTGCTTTCAAGTACAGCAAAGCTTCATCGTTAATGATCGAAATGATTTCTGCACCCATGCCAGCTGTTTTGTGGGCTTCGTGAACGACTAAAGCCCGCCCGGTTTTTTTTACAGATGCAAGAATCGCATCCCGGTCCAAGGGACTGATACTGCGCAAGTCCACAACCTCACACAGCCAGCCACGCTCCCGTTCCAGCTGTTGTGCTGCCTCTTCTGCTACACGTATCATGGCTCCCCAAGCAAAGATGGAAAGGTGACTGCCCTCCCGTATCACTCTGGCTTTTCCAATCGGTACGCGATACAGTTCTTCCGGTACCTCTTCCTTAAAGGCGCGATACAGCTTGGTCGGTTCCAAAAAAATGACGGGGTCCGGATCTTCGATAGCGGAAATAAGCAACCCCTTTGCATCAAAAGGAGTACTTGGCACAACGACCTTTAACCCCGGTACATGTGCGAAAAAGCTTTCCACACTCTCGGAGTGCAGCTCTGGTCCGCGGATGCCGGCTCCAAATGGTGTGCGAATCACCATAGGTACGTGATATTGACCGCGCGTCCGATACCTCATTCTCGCAGCATGTGAGACAATTTGTTCAAATCCCGGGTAAATGAAGGCAAGAAATTGAATTTCTACGACAGGAATCATGCCATTCATCCCCAGCCCGATCGCGGAACCAATGATGCCTGCCTCGGCAAGAGGAGTGTCCACGATGCGTTCACGACCATATTTTTCAAACAACCCCTCCGTGGCTCGAAAAACACCGCCATTGACTCCGATATCCTCGCCCAACAGCATCACTCTATTGTCGTCTGCTAGCTTCTGGTCCAAGGCTTCTGATATCGCCTGAATCATGCTTAGTTTTCTACTCATGCCAATACACCTCGCTTTCCTTCGGGGACAATCGCATCTTTTTGTTGTTCTTCTACCATCCAACTTGGCACCTCGTAGACGTGCTTGAACATATCAGCGGCTTGGGACTTCGGGTAGCTTTCCGCCTCGATTAGCGCTGCCTCAATTTGTTCTGCCACCTTGGTCTGGAGTGCCGTCTCCTTCCATTCATTCCATAGGCCGCTTTGCTCTAAATAGACCTTCAAGCGTTGTACGGGATCACGCTCTGATCGCCACTCCTCGGCCAACCGTTCTTGATCACGGTATTTTTTGGGATCGTCTGCGGTAGTATGTGCTCCATATCGGTACGTGACGGCTTCAATCAAGGTTGGACCAAGACCTGCTGTCGCCCGTTCCATGGCGGCTTTCACCGTTAGCCAAACTGCAAAAATATCATTGCCATCGATGCGAACACCAGGAATGTCATAGGCTGACGCCCGTTGAGCAACCGTACGGGAAGCTGATTGTTGAGAGAATGGAACACTGATTGCATATCCGTTGTTTTGGCAAAAGAAGATCGTAGGCGTCTTGAATACACCAGCCATGTTCAGCGCTTCATGGAAATCGCCTTCTGAGCCAGCTCCATCTCCAAAGTAGGCCAGACTGACATGTGGTTCACCTTTTCTTTTACTTGCCCATGCCGTACCTACTGCATGAACCATTTGCGTAGCGATGGGAACACAGGGAGGCATGATATGTCGATCAGAAGGACTGATGCTTCCGTCCATATGTCCCATCCAATATAGAAAAACTCGAGTCATGGATTGTCCATGTACAATCGAGGCTGCATGGTCCCGGTATGTGGGAAACAACCAATCACCCGGCAATAGTGCCATTGCGCTACCAACCTGTGAAGCTTCCTGCCCTTCGAAAGGAGCATAAGTTCCCATTCTTCCTTGGCGCTGAAGATGGATGGATTTACGGTCAAAGGCTCGGACTATCACCATATTCCCGTACATTTTCAACATGGTCTCTTCACTGATCTGGTTCCGGGTATCTTCGAGCAGTTGACCCTTAGGGTCTAGAACTTGATAAAAGTCAGTCATGAAGGGTGCCTCCTTTTCATGTTTCAGTCATTCAGTTCTAAAATGAAAACAATCGCATCACTATGTAGCAATTCATGTGCCAATGGATACAAAAGCATATTGTCAGTAATTTTAGAAAATTTTTATCTATCTTTGCATTTTTGCACATGCAATAATGAGCATGAATGATTCATTTTGCATATGCAGCTATGAACATCCCATGCCTCAACCAAGTAAGGAGGACAAACCAACCATGTACAGGACCAAGTACTTCCAAACAAACGACAGTAGTGAGCTTATGCACCTCATCATGACGATTTTTCATACTTCCCACGATGGTTTAGCGATCTGTGACTCTAATGGCTATGTTCTTCTGTATAATGAAGCCTACCTGCAATTAACCGGCGTTCCCGCTGATATTCTCAATCATTACAGCTACATGCAACAGCTTGAGTTGGATATTGTAACCGAATCAGCTGCCGTACGGGCCATTCAGACAAAGCAGATATACAGTACCGCAATTGAGTATGCAAACGGCAGGAAAACGATCAATACAGCTACCCCCGTGCTGGATCAAAACGAGGAGCTGTTGTTCGTTGTTGGCAATATTCGGGATATTACAGAGTTGAATCTGTTACAGCAAGAACTCGAAGAAACCAGGCAAATCAATTCCCACTATCAAAAAACACTGGAGCAAATTCAAAACGACAGCGAGAACATGGAACAGCTCGTCTATCGCAGTGCCATCATGCATCGAGTCATTGGATTGGCCGAAAGATTTGCGCAAAATGATTCACCGATTCTCCTACTTGGCGAGTCAGGCGTTGGAAAGGATGTAGTCGCCCAATACATACACCGAAAAAGTGGCAGGGACGGTGACTATATCAAGATCAACTGTGGTGCGATACCAGATCATTTGCTGGAATCCGAGCTGTTCGGCTACGAGAAAGGAGCGTTTACAGGGGCAAACAAATCAAAGGAAGGCTTGTTGGAGCTTGCAGACGGAGGAACGATTTTTCTCGACGAGATTGGTGATCTGCCGTACTCCCTTCAAGTTAAGCTTTTAAATGTTTTGCAGGATGGAGAAATCCGGCGGCTGGGGGCAAAAGAGGTCAAAAAAGTAAACATGCGTGTTATCGCCGCTACCAACAGCGAGCTTGAAACCATGGTCGAACAGAAAAAATTTCGGAAGGATCTCTACTACCGATTAAACGTCTTATCACTCACGATTCCCCCGCTTAGGGATCGACGTGAGGATATTGCGGCACTCGTCTTCTTTTACCTAAAAAAGCTGGAGCAAAAATATGGTCAGGCAAAGCGGATGGACGCTGAAGCGATGGAAGCCTTGACGAGCTATGGTTGGCCAGGGAACGTTCGTGAACTGAAAAATGTCTTGGAACGTACCTACCATATGACAGAAGAAAGTAAAATCACCAAAGAACAGCTTCCCGCTTCTACCCGAATGATCCGCATCTCCCCCCTGTCTCATTTCCAACGAGCGCCGACGCACACATGTCTCTTCGGGACGCGGTCAAGCAATTTGAACAAGAGTATATTCGTCGAATGCTTGCCAACACCAATACCATGCAAGAGTGTGCAGATTTGCTCGGAGTGAACATCTCCACGCTCGTTCGAAAAAAAAGAGAGTGACCTCATCCAATTGAGGTCACTCCATCCATCCCTAGAACAATCTTTTTTCTCGACAAGCAACGCAAGAATCTATGAAATCAACGTTGCAGAGGCTGATCGGACATACCGATTGACCGGTACAGGCAGGCCCAAATTCCCACGCAGCGTATCCTGTTCGTATTCCGTTCGATAAATGCCTCTCTCCTGCAAGATCGGCACAACGAGTTCTACGAAATCTTCCTCTGTCGTCATAAACTCAAGCGGGATGATGGCATGCTACCCAGTGTCCGCGCTGAATTTCTTGCCAAGCTGGCGGCTCTTCCTTGCACCGGGCTGTAGCCGCCGGGCAGCGCGTGTGGAAGCGGCAGCCAGATGGTGGATTTGCAGGGGAAGGAATCTCACCCTGCAAGGAAAAAGGCTCCCGCTTTTGCTTGGGGTCTGGGACCGGGATAGATGCAATCAATCCTTTTGTATAGTGGTGTGCGGGATGCAGAAAAAGCTCTTCGCTGGCTGCGATTTCGACCAGCTTGCCAAGATACATGACACCAATGCGATCCGAAATATGGCGAACGATATGGAGTCCATGTGCGATAAACAGATACGTAAGTCCCAAATCTCTTTGCAAATCCTGCATCAGATTCACGATTTGTGCCTGAACAGAGACGTCTAGCGCAGATACTGCTTCATCTGCGAGTACAAAGGAAGGATTTAGGGCAATTGCTCTGGCAATCCCGATACGCTGGCGTTGACCTCCAGAGAATTCATGTGGATATCGCTCGTACCAGCCGCGTTTCAGACCAACCGCTTCCAGAAGGGCCTCCACCCGCTCGCGACGTACTGTTGCATCGAGGTCTTCATGTACCATCAGGGGTTCGCCGATGATATCGCCTATCTGCCAGCGCGGATTGACCGAACCGTACGGGTCTTGGAAAATAACCTGCATGTCTCGGCGATCCTTTTGCAGCTCGGCTGTTTTCAGCTGAGTCAGCTCAAGCCCTTGAAACCGGATACTCCCTTTGCTTGCCTTTTCCAGCTGAAGAAGTACCCGGCCAAGTGTAGACTTGCCACTGCCGGACTCCCCTACTAATCCAAAGGTCTCCCCTTTTTCAATCGTAAACGATACATCGTCTACAGCATGGATCAGCGATGAAGCGCGTTGAAGCAATCCCTTGCCAACCGGGTAGGCTTTACTGAGCCCTTTCACATCGAATAACAGCTGGCGTTGCAAAGTGGAATGATGTTGATCATGTTTTGGCTCTATGACAGCGATCGGAGGCATGACTTCGCTTTTTCCAATCCCATCTTCCGATTCGACCAGCTGCTCTCCATGCCAGCACGCCGTCTGCCTACCGTTGATTTCAAAAAGAGGCGGTTCATCAAGCAAGCATTTTTGCGTCGCGTATGGGCATCGCGGATGAAAACGGCAACCGCTAGGCATATCAGTCAAAGGTGGAATGGAGCCTTCGATTGAAAACAATCGATTTCCTCGATGGCTGTCTATCGTTGTGATGGATCGGAGCAGTCCTCGCGTATAGGGATGATGCGGCTTCTCGAACAGCTGTTCTGAAGTCGCTTGCTCGACGACTCGGCCTGCGTACATGACAATGATCCGATCGGCCATTTCGGCAGCGATTCCCATGTCGTGTGTGATCAACAGGATGGACATTTGGTACTCTGCTTTGAGTTCTTGCAGCAATTGCAGGATTTGTGACTGAATGGTCACGTCCAAAGCGGTCGTTGGCTCATCCGCGATCAACAGTTCCGGACCGCAAGCTAAAGCCATTGCAATCATCGCGCGTTGAAGCATCCCGCCGGATAGCTCATTGGGGTATTGTTTCATCCTCAACGTAGGCTCGGGTATCCCTACTCTTTCAAGAAGATGGATGGCCTGTTTCCATGCCACATCCTTTTTCACCTGTTGATGCTCAAGGATCGCTTCCATGATCTGATTGCCAATCGTGAATACGGGGTCGAAGGCTGCCATCGGCTCCTGAAAGATCATGGCCATCTTTTTTCCGCGCAGGCCGCGCAGCTCATGTTGCGAAAGCTTTGCCAGGTTCACGCCATCCAAGACAATGCTTCCTTCTGAAATGCGTCCGTGTTCATAATCGATCAAGCGCATGATGGCTTTGGAAGTAATGGTTTTGCCACTACCGGATTCACCTACGAGACATACGGTTTCCCCTGCCTTGATTTGTAGGGACACATCTCGGATTGCTGTCAGGAGACCGTTTTTGCTTTGGAAATCTACAGTAACATGTTGTAAATCCAGCAGTTGACTCATGCAGCTTCCCTCCTATCTGCCCCTGCTCGTTTTCGGGTCCAGCATATCGCGAAGTTGATCACCGATCAGGTTCACGGATAGCACGAACAGCGTGATGGCCAGCCCTGGAAAGGTGCATATCCACCATGCTACGGTCAAATACCCTCTTCCTTGCGATAATAGTGCGCCCCAGTCTGGAATTTCCTTGATGATGCCCAACCCGAGGAAGCTCAGCCCAGAGCCAATCAGAATCGAGGAACCCAGACCAATCGTCGCCATGACGAGTAAAGGTGACCAAGAATGAGGTAATACATGGCGCAGTATAATGGTTCGATGCGGTGTACCGATCGATCGAGAAGCGGTGATAAAGGGGCGGCTCTTGATGCTCATGATCTGACCGCGCATGACTCTTGCATAGCCCGGTATGGCGGAGATTGCCACGGCAAGTATGATATTGAACAGGTGGGGCCCCAGAGCAGCTGCAATTGCCAGGGCAAGCAGGATGCCTGGTATGGTCATAACGATATCGATGAACCGCATGAGTATGGTATCGACGATGCCCCCGATATATCCGGAGAAAGCACCTAGTGCTCCCCCGAACAACCCACCCACCAGAACAGAAGCCACCCCGATGAACAACGAATCCCGACTGCCGTATACGGTCAAGCTGAATACATCTCTGCCAAAGTAATCCGTTCCGAACCAGTGCGTACTGCTGGGAGGACTCAGGATTTTGTCAGTCATCATCAAGGTTGGCTCGTAAGGCGCTACCCATTGAGGGGCCAATGCGCAAAGGACATAGAACAAGATAACGAGACCTGAAGCGTAGACAAAAAGCTGGGAGACATCAAACTCCCTCCCCCTTCTTTGCGCGTTAGCCTGAAGCTCTGGCGCTTGCCAAACGGTCTTGGCTGAAATCACTTCCTTCATTTCCGGATCCCTCCTGTGACCAATTCAATCGAAAATGACCGGCTAATCGATATCATGAAGCACGTCGCACGCGTGGATCGACGAGAGAATACGAAAGATCTACCAGCAGATTGACGACGACATACACAATAGCTGAGAAAAAGATGACTCCTTGGACGACGGGTAAATCTCTTGCCATGATGGCATCTGCGATCACGCGTCCGATTCCTTGTCTGGAGAAAACCGTTTCGATGATGACCGTTCCAGCCAAGAGATCGCCGATGTGGATGCCAATGATGGTGATGGCCGGAATCAGTGCATTGCGCAAAGCATGCCGGTACATGACCGCTTTTTCCGACAAGCCCTTGGAGCGAAGTGTCACAATAAAGTGTTCATGGATGACTTCGAGCATGCTATTGCGCACCATGCGGACGATAAATCCTGCCCCGACAAAGCCGAGGGCAAGAGATGGCAGAATCAGGCTCATGAAGCCATCCGAGCCCATCGCAGGAAACCAGCCCAAATACACGGAGAAAATCAAGATCAGCAGGATTCCCGACCAAAAAGTCGGCATGGATATTCCAAAAAGCCCAACGAGTCTGGCCACGATGTCGATCCAGCTATTCCGGTGGATGGCGGATAGAACCCCCAGCACGATACCGATCACAGCGGAAAAGATCGTACTTGCGAGGGTTAACGCCAACGTTGCCGGAAAGTGAAGGAGGATCTTGGGAAGAACCGGATCGCTGTTCACCAGTGAGGTGCCAAAATCGCCTTGTAAGATCCCTGCAAAATAGTTTCCAAACTGAATATGAAAGGGTTGATCCAGTCCCAACTCCTTCCGCATATTCTCAATCATTTCCGGTGTGGCGGTAGCCGGGTCCAAAATGGAGAGTACCGGATCGCCAGGTAGCAGATACAGAATACAAAAAACAAACACCAATGCTCCGAAAACGACGACTATCGACGCCAAAATCCGTCCAAGGAACCTCTTGCACATACGCGCTATCTCCTTTTCTAGTCTTTTTCGAGGCTTACATCATTGAAAAGTGGATAGCCGAGTGCATCAAACTTTAATCCCTTCACCTTTTTGGATGCAGCTACGGTGTAGGGAAACACGTAGATCGGGATAATGGATGCCTGATCGATAATGTAGTGCTGAATTTTTTTGTAGATCTCTTTTCTTTTTTCAGTGTCCATTTCAACCGTTCCCTGCTCCAGTAATTGGTCCAATTCAGGATCAGAAAGACCCGACAGCGTCAGCCGTGATACTCCCGCTTCTTGTGTGTGATAAAACTGGCGCAATGCATTGGGATCGGAGTTGACCTGGCTGTTTCCGTAAAGATCGTACGCTCCGTTCTGATGAATGACGGTCGCTATATCCTTGGTAATCTCGATCTCGACGGCGATTCCGATTTGTTTTAATTGCTGCTGTACGATGATGGCGATGTCATTGCGCTTCTCCCTATTGGGTGATCGATCTACATAGCGCAACGTCAGTTTTTTCCCGTCTTTTTCACGAATCCCGTCGGCACCGGGACGATAGCCCAGCTCATCTAGCAAGGTATTTGCTTTGGCGAGATCCGGTTGAATGCCGTTTTCCAGGGAGGCATCATAACCGAATGTTCCAGGCGTTAGCGGCGACCATGATCGAGGATAGGTACCCAGATAGAGTGTTTTGACAATGGCGTCCACATCGACAGCAAGCTGTACCGCCTTTCTCGCTTTTGGATCGTTCCACGGTTCTCTGCGATGATTGAAAAAGAGCGTGTAGGGCAATCCCTCTGTCGCCACTTCCAGCAATTGAAGCTGCTGATCGTTTTTCAATGCCAAAACATTTTGAGGAGGAACGGTTTCACCAGCCAGAACCTGCCCGCTCTGAACACTTCCTATACGGGTCGCTTCTTCCGGAATGATTTTGAACGTAATGGTATCGAGATAAGCCAATCCCTGATTTTCTACGTTCGATGGCGCCCAATTGTATGCTGAGCTTCTCGCTACTTGAATCTCCGCGTTTTCGTTCCATTTCACAAAGGTGAACGGACCTGAACCGACTGGATGTTGTCCAAACTGCTCTCCGTATTTTTGAATGGCTGCAGGCGATGCGATACCCAAAATCGCTTGGCTGAGATTGCCAAGGAAAGCGGCAGAGGGCGTCTCCAGGTTGATTTTGATCGTGTATTCATCGATCACTTCCGAGGATTTGTAAGGTCTGATCAGCGCCAGGGAATTGCTTGCTTTCGTCTCAGGTGCGATGACGCGATCAAAGTTGAACTTCACCGCTTCCGCATTGAATGAAGTGCCATCATGGAATTTCACGTCATCACGCAGCTTGAAAATATAGGTTTTTCCATCCTCTGAGATCGACCATTCTTTTGCCAGCCAAGGCTGTATGGAATTGTCGGGCAACTGGACGACCAGGCTGTCAAAAATCGTACGGTAAACTCTCGTCGCTACTGCCAATCCGCTGCGATGAGGGTCTAGCGTGTCAGGTGAAGTGGCAAGCGCAAAGGTTAATTCACCACCCGAAACCGGGACGTTGTTTTCAACAGCCTGTGTGTTCGCGGTCGTTGTCGCGTTCGGTTGTGCAGTCTGGCCGCATCCTGTGAGAACTAGGGCCAAACTGGCTATGATCGAAAGACCTTTCAGACTTCTTTGTAGCACCTTCACTTGCTCCTCCTCCTACCCCTATCTCTATTGGGTGATCGTTTCTTTTGTTTTCACATATCGATTCTCAGGGAATGACAGACCCAGGTGTCCCCGCAAGGTATCTGCATCGTATTCCGTTCTGTACAAGCCTCGCTGCTGGAGGATCGGGAAACGCATCATCGAGTGAATATTGCGAAAAGTCATGGTGATCGTAGTATCGCCCTAAATAGTTCAACGCTTGTTCGATGGATACCAGATTGGCGATTTCCTCATATTTGCGCTCTGCCTCCTCATCGGTGCTTCCAATAATCGGTCCGATCCCAGGCAAGACAAGGAGTTCATCTGGATTGCGGCCACGCGCTTGTGCCCTGCTTTTCACGTCCTGATAAAAGTGCTGGGCATCCTCCAGTGTCGGATGTCCGGTAAAGATGGCGTCTGCCGAGCTGGCTGCCAAGTCTTTCCCTGCATCTGAAGAGCCAGCCTGAAAAATGACGGGCTGCCCTTGCTTGGAACGGCCTACATTCAATGGTCCCTGGACAGAAAAGAACTCACCCTGGTGATTCAACGTGTGCAGCTTTTTCGGATCGAAGAATATCCCTGACGCTTTGTCTCTGACAAAGGCATCGTCCTCCCAAGAATCCCACAATCCCTTGGCCACCTCGAGGTATTCGCTCGCGATCCGGTACCGTGTGGCATGATCCGGATGCTGCTCTACCGTTTTGCTAAAATTGAGAGCCGATCCTTCAAGCGGTGAGGTCACCACATTCCACCCTGCGCGTCCTTGACTGATGTGGTCCAGCGACGCGAATTGCCGGGCTACCGTAAAAGGCTCGCTATACGAGGTGGATACCGTACCGACCAATCCAATCCGTTCGGTGACCGCAGCTAGAGCAGACAGGATGGTTAGAGGCTCAAAACGATTCAAAAAATGCGGTATCGATTTTTCATTGATATACAAGCCATCGGCAATGAACACCAGATCAAATTTCCCTGCTTCTGCTTTCAATGCTTGCGCTATATAAAAGGACAAATTAACACTTGAATCCGGCTCGATCTCAGGATGTCGCCAACCGGATATATGGCCGCCAACCCCATGAATGAGTGCGCCAAATTTTAATTGTCTTTTTTGGGTCATCGCGATCTTCCTCCGTTCCTCATTTGCCAGTATTGGAGATGAATGAAACCGGTAGTTCGGTGAAGGCTTCGTGGATCAGCTCGTAGGCGCGCAGTCTTTCGGGATAGCTATTCATTCGAGCGATCAGGATGATTTCATCCACCTCGTATTGCTGATGGAATTCCAGCAATCGCTCACGTACGGTTTCCTTGGAGCCGTGTATGATCTGGGCGTCCTGTACCTCAAGGGTGTAGCCTTCTTCGGCCTGTCGTCCATATTCCTCGGCGGCTTGCAGACTGTTCACGTTTATCGTCCTGCCGCTTTCCAGATGAATTTTCACATTCTGATGATTGGCGGCCAATGCTTTCGCCTCTTCATCCGTCTCCGTCACGATCACCGAGATTGCGATGATAGCCTGTGGTTTATCGTTTCTGAACGGTTGAAACCTCGAACGGTACGTATGGAGAGCATCCTGAATGACTTTTTCATTTCCGTTGATAAAGTGGGCAAAAACATACGGGATTCCCGAACGGGCGGCTAGCTCTGCGCTAGATGCACTGGTCCCTAACAGAAACAGATTAGCGGGAATCTCCGGAATAGGTGTCGCCTTCACTCCATGCAACGGATGATCCGCGGGTAATATCTGGTGTAGATGATGCACTAGCTCACCCAGCTTCTCGTCCAACGATGTCACTGCTGAATGTTCGATAGGCTGCAGCGCTTTCGTCGACTTGGGATATCCCCCGGGTGCCCTTCCGATCCCAAGATCGATTCGTCCTGGAGCCAAGGTAGCCAGCAAATTGAAATTCTCAGCTACCTTATAAGGACTGTAATGCTGCAGCATCACTCCACCAGAACCGATGCGAATCGTGGAGGTTTGCGCCAGTAAGTAGGCCATCAGCACCTCCGGAGAAGAACCTGCAACAGCAGTTGAATCATGATGTTCAGATACCCAAAAGCGGTGGTAACCAAGCTCTTCGGCTCTTTTCGCGAGGCGAACGGTATGCTGGATGGCTTCGGCTGCCGTCTCTTTCTCACCTAACGGACTTTGATCTAAAATACTGAATCGCAAGGTCAAGCAGCTGCCCCTCCTTTAAATCAATAATTAAACATACCAGAATACTAGGAATTAATGAATTGCTAAAAGCTTATCACCGCACCTATCCACCGTCAATGGGCTGGGTAATAGACTTCTTTTATCCATTAATCAAAACAATCTATCGATAATCGGCCAAAAACGGGATTTGTCCTCGCACTTCGAGCAATAGCCTTGCAGCATCAGTGCCGCCTTTTTGCGTAATCAGATTGGTACGCAAATACAAATTGGAAAGAAGTGGGAAATACGCCGGTACCAGACTTTTGGTCAGGGTCTCCTCTCTGACGCATAGCGAGGGCAAAAATCCAATGCCTAGTTTTTTGAGCAGCAGTTTTTTTGCCGTCTCCAGATTATCCACCTGATACTCAATATGCGGCGGGTGATCCAAGCTCTCAAACAAGCGATGAATCCGCATCCAGTCAAATGAGCCGCATTCAAAAAACACCAGTGTCTGTCGCCCGATTTCCTCGATCGTGAGCTGCTCCTTATCGATGAATGGATGGCCCTCATAGACAAATAATTCGATCGGGTCTTCCAGATATTTGACAGAATCCAGACCTGGATGACTGATATTGCGTACAAGACCGACGTCGATCTCCTTGTTCAGGACTTTTTCCATGATGACTTCGCTGGAGGATGTCACCAGCCTGACCTGCAATGCTGGAAACCTCGCTTTGATCACGGGAATGATTTCTGGAATGACGTAGTTGGATACCGAAGCCGTGCAGCCAATTCGGATTTCGTCCGAGGTGGTGTTCATCTGCTGCAGCTGCTGGCGCCCTTTCTTATAGGATTGCAGAATCTGCTGGGCAAAGGGCAGAAATTGCTTCCCCTTCTCCGTTAACGTAAAGCTCCTGCCTTCTCGTTCGAACAATTGGGTATCCAGCTCTCTTTCCAAGGATTGAATGCGCGCAGAGATCGAAGGCTGAGACAAGAACAAGGCATCGGCGGCCTTATTAAAGCTGTTGTAGTGAATCACGTAGACGAAGGCTTCAATATTCGCGATATTCATGACCTTCTCTCCTTCCGAATGAAGATACAAAAAAACTCTCCCTTGATTGCATCCTGCAAGTAGAGAGAGCCGATTGTTACGGATTGGCTGTTTATGGAAATAGTGTAATCACATTATTCATACAGGTCAAGTAAGAATTCATTCACGACCTTTTTCGCTTCGTCGCTCGAATCCTATTTTTTGTATCCGCATCCACACGATTGGACTCCGTGATTTTTTGCAAAGTCTTGTTATATGTAAAATCATCGAGTGAGCTTTTCTTCAGGTATTCGAGTGTGGATTCCGCGTCTTTGACAAAACAGACCGATAAAGCCCAAGCCACAGCCATCTTGACGTAGTAGCCATCATGCTGGACCGTATCCAGCTTCTCGAATACGCGGCGGAGGTAGACTGCATCGACATAGAAATGGAGGAGCATGACCACACCAAAGCGCAGCTCGTATTCTTCCTTGGATCGCAAATATGGCTGTAGAAATTCCCACACGCGTTCTTGATTCTTTCTGGCAACAGTCAGTCCAATGCAAAAGCTATCGCACACGGACCAGTTGTCAATCTTGGGTACAAAGTTGGACACGTAGCGCAGCTTTTCCTCCAGGTCGCATTTGACATATCCGATGACCATTCCCTGCAGCATGATCTCTTCAAAATAGTCGCTATCCGCATGCTTCAGATACGTTCTCCAGTCCCCTTTTGCAATTGTTTTTGCCATTTTGCGCAGCAAGGGCAAGCGAACGCCGAGCACATTGTGAATCGTCGGAATTAAAGAGGAAGAAAATTGCTGGTAGTTTTCCTCCGCCAATTCCAGCAGCTGTTCTCTCACGGTCTTGTCCACTTCACCATTCCTCTTCTCGGTTTGAAATGCTCAATCAACAAAAGAGATGTGCCACAAGTAGATGGAAGCAATCGAGCCAAGTGGTGAATAGCGTTGACGGTACATTTCAAATTGCTGCTTGGTAATCGTATCCAGACCGTACAGCTTCATCATCCCGCGTCGAATCGCAATATCTCCCCAGCTGACGACATCTTTACGCTCCAGACAATTGATCAGCAGCATTTCTGCCGTCCATTGTCCCACACCTTCCAGCTTGGTCAGTTTCTGGATCACTTCCCGATCAGGCAAATCACGCAGCTCTTCTAGGAGAAAGTCTCCTTCGGCAATCGTTGAAGAAATGGCATGAATATAGTTCGCTTTTCTCATCGTCAATCCGCATGCTTGGATATCGTCTGCCGTCTGCTGCGCCAGATTATATGCAGATATTTCTTCAAAGCGATTCTGCATTCTGTCCCAGACGGTTTCAGCTGCTTTGACTGAAATAAGTTGACCGACGATGGCATGGATGAGTGCAGCGAAGAGATCGGGGATGATGACACGTTCGATTCTTCCTATGCGTGTTATCATTCCCCCTAGCTGTGGATCAAGTGTTTTCAGGTAGTCCATCTCATCCTGACTGTATTCAAAAAGCTTGGTTTTAACAGCTCCCACGATCACAAGCCTCCTGATCTTTCTCTCTCGACTATGCTATTTTTACTATACCGCAAGTGCAGCCTCACGTACGCGTTTTACAATAGAACAGCAAGATACTGAAGGACTTAACCAGCCATCCTGCTCTTTTTTGACGCACGCAGGGACAGAAGAAAACAAGCGAACAAAACAAGGGCAGCAGCCAGATAAGGGTAATCGATGTTGATATCAAAGAGAAGCCCAGCGATGACGGGGCCAGCGATATTTCCCAAGCTCGTGAAGGCGGAGTTCAGTCCGGCTACATATCCTTGCTGGTCATGCGCCATTTTTGACATCTGCGTACCGATTGCTGGTCGCAGGATATCGATCGACAAAAACAGGACGAAAGTAACCGAGGTAATGGCCCAGAATTGCTGCACGAATAGAGTCAGGACGATGAACAGGCTGGCAATGATCAAACATGTCGTGATGACTCGTTCTTCTCCAAAACGGTTCAGGATCCAGCCAAAGATGGTGACCTGTACGACAGCACCCGCGATCGATCCAAATGTAATAATAAAAGCGATGTCCTTTGGTGTAAAACCAAACTTGTGATCCACGAACAAACCAAAAATCGTCTCGTAGTTTGCCAGACCGAATGACATGACGAATACGATGATCAGGCCCAAAAAATAAGGCTCTCGATAAGAATACATCAGCTGTTTAAGCAAGCTTTGCTTTTTCTGCGGCACAGCTTCAGATGGTACGCTTGTATTCGTACGAGAGGATTCTGGCAGGATGAGCAATGTGATGAGTGCAGCTATAGCTGCAGCCACCGCAGCCGCGTAAAATGGAACACGAACCCCGTACTCCGCTAAAAATCCCCCGATTCCAGGACCGATGATAAAACCTGTCGTAATAGCTGCATTAATAAATCCCATCCCTCCGGCGCGTTCTTCATCGGAAGTGACATCTGCGGTATAGGCCATGACAGCAGGCATGATCAGTGCCGCCCCGATCCCGCCGATCATTCTCGAAGCAAATAGTAGAAACGGACTACTGGCGAATCCGAACAGCCATTCCGAGAATGCAAAGACGAGCATGCCGACAATGATGATCTTTTTTCTTCCCCATGTATCGGACAGTCTGCCTGCCAATGGTGAAAAAAGTAATTGTGTCAGTGAAAACGCAGCTACCAGCAGACCCAAAATGCTTCCGCTGATATGAAGCACATTCATATAGGTAGGCATGATCGGAATGACCAGCCCTACTCCGGTGAAAATCAGAAAAATGTTGAGCATGAGGAGCAGCATCGCTCCCCGATTTCTAAGTAATAACGACATAAAGGTTCCTCCGACTCCCATTCGGGTTATGACTTACTCGCTGAAAGGGATCTCTATAAACAAACAGCCCTTCATTTTATACTGAACGTTCGTTCTATATAATAAGTGAATGAAAGGATTATTTGCAACTATTTGCTCTACTGTAATCCTTGGACTTTTTATGCGGACTTTTTTACCATACCGTGCAGAAATACGCCTATAGCCGATTGATATAAGGCCAGTGCTTCATCCAGAGTTAATTTTCGAGCCATCTGACTAAGGCCTAAAAAGAGACTTTCCAATGTGATAGCGACATGTTCTACATTTTCCGATTTGAATTCTTGGTTTTCTATTCCCTGTGAAATGAGCTTTCGAAAGAACTGCAGGTGATTTTCTACCAACTGGGCAATACGTTCCTCCCCTTCAGGAGAGATTTCATCACTATTGAAAAATTCATCGGACGCCTTGGTAAGAGGATGGTTCATATCATCGCGGACCAAATGATCCGTCATGCCGTACAGCTTCTCAGCGACCGACGTATACTGGGCCTCTTTTTGACTCCATTGCACATCCCATTCGCGATCCCAATCTTCAAGCAAGGTCAGAAACAACCCTTCCTTGCTTTTAAAATGGTAGTAGATATTTCCCTTGCTGCTTCCAGTAGCCGCGACGATATCTTCAATCGAGGTGGCCTTGTAGCCCTTCTGAACGAATAATGCCCTGGCAGCATCAACAATTCGCTTTTTCGTCTGTTCGCTTTGCAATTGCTTCTTGTTCATTTTCGCCACTCCGCTCTTCTTCTTGATGATTTATGGATATGATGTCAACAAACATACTGAACGTTCATTCTGTATCTTATCAAATGCGAAGAACCTGTTTCAATCTTTTTCTTGTTATAGCGTGAGAACAAAGGTAGCTATTATTGTTCCATGAGTTAAAGAAGGTCTCGTGCATGATGTGCGCAAGCGCTTGCCCAAAATGCAGAAAGTATAAAAAAGCGATCCTCCTCCAGCACCTTCTTGTGCATGGAATATGGATCGCTTGTCATATCTCTACCTTGCAGATTCCCATTTCTTCGTCGAACCCCGAACAATTAGCTCAGGAGCCAGGAAAACCCGCTGCTTGACAGCTTTTTCTCCTTCCATCTCTCGCATGAGAAGCTCCACCACTTGTCGTCCCATCTCTTGGATCGGCTGAGCGATGGAGGTCAGTGGCGGATCGACAACGGCAGCCAGAATCGTATTGTTGAAACCCACGACAGACAAGTCTTCGGGTATTCTCAGCCCAATTGTTTTGGCCGCCTGGTATACTCCGATAGCCAAGCTATCGCAACTCGCGAAAATAGCAGTCGGTCTGTCTGAGGAAGAGAGGATCTCAAGCGCCTTTTGCCTGCCATCTTCCATGGTTGAGTCCGTTTCGATCAACCATTCTTCACGTAAAGCAAGCCCGTTTTCTGCAATGACCTGACGAAATGCCTCATAGCAGAGCTTATTACCCGCATGACTGCGATTTCCCGTCATGATCGCCAGTTTTTTATGGCCTAACTGCACGAGGTGAGAAACCGCCTGATGGCCGCCGAGAAAGTAATCGACCAACACAGCATCGATCCTCCAATCCGGTTGATCATACGCGATCCGTGCCACTGGCAGCTTCTCCTGCAGGTATTCTTCTATTACATACTGGTTTCGGCTGATGGTTCCGATGATGATACCGTCCACGCTTTTTTGCTTCAAAAGGTCGAGGTACATCTCTTCCGTGTCCGGATTGTTCTCCGTATTGCAAATCAGCAGACTAAAGCCGATCTCCCTGCACTGATCCTCTATTCTTCTTGCTATTTCAGCAAAGAACGGATTGGCTACATCGGGTATGATCAATCCAATTGTCCCTGTACGCTTTCCAGTCAATGCCGTAGCCACCAAGCTGGGCTGATATTCCAGAGCTTCGATGACTTCCAGCACTTTTTTTCGGGTCTTGTCACTGATTCGCCCGGTGTTATTGATGACTCTGGAAACGGTTGAAATGGATACGCCAGCTTTTTCAGCAACATCGTATATGGTTGTCTTCATCGTCTCATCCACTTTCGTCCGAGGTTCTCCTCTTCTTTGCGCAACAAGAAATATCAATTTGCGCAAATGAAAAGGAAAGCGCTTGCTCCTTCATCTTTCAGTTTACTGACAAATCCAGCAATGCGCAAACCATTTTCAGAAAATAAGTACGAAAGGAATGCTCGAAATTAATAGCCAGCTTTCCGATTGACGACTCCCAGCAACGCATCCCCATTCTGGTATCGAGTCAAATTCGAGAGCAGGTATTGTCCTAATCTTTCTTTTGTACTTGGACCGGACATATGTGGTGTGATATAGACATTGGGCAGCTCCCAGAGCGGACTTGTTTCCGATAGTGGTTCTTGTTGAAAAACATCCAGAATAGCAGCACGCAAATGACCTGTACGCAATACGTCGATAAGCTCGTCTTCGGCAACCAAATGACCCCGACCGATGTTGACCAGGCAAGCAGTGGGTTTCATTGCCATCAGGACATCACGATTGACGATATGCCGCGTTTGTTCGGTAAGTGGCAGGATCAAGAGCAGAATGTCCAGGTCTTTAACAAAATCCATCCATTCATCCGGACCATAGTGACGATCTACCAGATGAGCTTCCTTGCCGCTGTAGCTCAAACCATATACTTTCATATTGAAAGCTCTTGCCTTGCGGATCGCCTCTTTTCCGATAGAGCCAAGGCCTGCAATCCCAATGGTCTTTCCTTGCAAGAGTTCAGTCACAAAGGGTTGCCAGCTTTTTTTCTTCTGCGCTACCTGGCTTCTGGCTATATCCTGGTACACATACAACAGCTGTGCAAATACATATTCGGACATCGGACCACCAAACTGATCCACTACTCTGGAAATGGTAACACCCTCCGGGATTGAGGTCGAGCGCATCAGATCATCGACACCTGCGCCGAGAGACTGGATCCATTTCACAGACTTTCCCGCTGGTTTTTCAAGCAAATGGAGCGGAAATTTCCATTGCATAAGAATCTCCGTATCCTGCAATTTCTCTTCTGCTTCTTCAGGAGTAGAAGCTGAACAAACCGACGTGTATCCATCCTTGCGAATCAAATCTGCGTACAATTCTGCTTCGGATGGTGTATAAATCATAATTTTCGATGCTTTATTCATGTGGATTCCCCCATTTTCAGACAAGTCATTTCTATGAATACATTCATTATAATAGAATTCTTTCAATAGGGTACATGCTGGTATAAAAGCCAAAAACGAAGATGGCCGATTTTTCCCAAATCAGCCACCAAATGCTTGAATCGAATTTTTTCTTATTGAGCGGGTGCCGCTATGGCTTCTATTTCAATCAAAAACTCCTCTCTGACCAGCTTGCTCACTTCTACAGCCGAACTGGCAGGAGGGTTTTCCGTATGGATGTATAGATCGCGAATGTCTCTGACGATTTGAATCTGGGAAATGTCCGTCATGAAATACGTGAATTTTACTACATCATGAAAGCTGGATCCTCTGTCTTCCAATGCTGCTTTGATATTTTCAAAAACTTGCTTGGTTTGTGCCGCTAGATCCCCGATCCCCACCATATTCCCTTCTTTGTTTACTGCAACCTGGCCCGAAATATAGATCATCCGACCACTGTTTACTTCTACCACGTTCGTATACCCGGAAGATTTCGGCATTGTGTCCGGATTTCGAAATGTGATTCTGTTTTGGATAGACAAGTTCATCCCTCATTTCGTCCAAATATTCCCTATTATAATACTAGTCTACACCTTCTGTAACCACATGAGTTTCTCAATGAACTCGATTCCATTCCTATGCGAGGTTTATGCCAGAAAAGACAAACTGCCAACGAAGGTCGCTGACAGTTTTATTCATTCACCCTTAGGTCTGTTTTTTTCCCTGCACATAATTCGCACTGAAGATGAACAATCGCATGAGGAGGATCAAGGAAGGAACAAGCAGGAGAATTCCCCCGATAAACGCTACAATCAATGCCAGTCCCATCGCCTCGCTGGTCACTCCAGACTCGATGGTCAGGTACGGATAGAGCAAATACGGCATATGGGATCTTCCGTACCCGAAGAAAGCGAAGGCAAACTGCAGCATGACGAAGAAAAAGGCGATCCCGTACCTTTTTCGTTGTATGATGAGTGCCAGAGCGACCAAAAAGCAACCAAGTGATACCATGAACATCCAACTGATGGCAAGCATGCGATCAAAATGCTCGGGATTGTGATTGCGCAGTGTAAAGAAAGCCAGAAAGCTCATGAAAATGGTTGGCAAGCTGTTGTAGAGCGCAAAGCGTCGCAATAATTCTCTTGCTCCCGTATCCTTTGCCCGATCCGCATAGTACGTGAGAAATGTTGCACTAATGAACAGAACACTGACGATTGCCAGAATCACAACTACCCACGCGTAAGGACTACCAATCAGTTTACCCAAGAGCAGTTCGACATGCTGCCCCTCTGCAACAATGAATCCCCCTTCTGAGATCGTGAGGAGAGTTGCCAGCGATGCTGGAATCAAGAGCCCTGTTACGCCGTATATGAACAGATAGGCGATATTTTTACGTGCTCCGTAATTGGCAAATGCATAAAACGAGCCACGCAAAGCGATCAGCAAAAGCGCAACACTTCCGGGAACAAGCAAGGCGATGCCGTACATAAAGGCAACATCCGGAAAAAAACCAATCACCGCGTAGACGAAAAAAATCAGGAAAACGTTCGTCACTTCCCACACGGGAGATAGATAGCGATCAATAATAGGATTGATGATGTGGTCGCGTTTGGTCACCTTCCCGTAAAAAGAGAAAAATCCTGCTCCAAAATCGACAGAAGCCACGATGAGGTATCCATAAAGAAAAATCCAGGCAATCACGATCCCGATTCGGTGCAGCTCCATGATAACCTCCTACAAAATGATCTTCTTGTCCTCGAGCTCCATTTCAGGTGTGGTCTTCTTGAACAAACGAATCAAGACGATCGATACCAGCACTGCGAGGAAAACATACAGCAGGTTGAAGAGGATAAACATCTCCATCAAGTGAGCTGCAGGTGTCGCTGCATGACTGGTTTGAAGATACCCTCTCAATATCCACGGCTGCCGACCGGATTCAGCAAATATCCAGCCAAACTCAATGGCGAGGATGGACAGGGGTCCACCGGCTATAATGCCGAAAAGGAGTGGCCGATTCCATCTCGAGAACCTTCGCAGCTTCCCTCTTTTGTGAAAAAAGGACAGGACTACAAACACGAGCGAGATGACAAACAAGTACGCACCTAGACCCACCATGCCATCGAAAAAATAATGCACATACAGTGGTGGCCACAGCTCCCTTGGAAATTGATCTAATCCAATGACCACGGAGTTGGGATTTCCATTCGCCAATATGCTTAACAGCATCGGTATACCCAGTGCATATTCCACTTCTAAGGTGTCCTCATTCACGATTCCGCCGACAATCAGCTTTGCTCGGGACTCTGTTTGGAAATGCCATTCCCCTGCTGCCAATTTCTCAGGCTGGTATTCGGCTAAAAACTTTCCGGACAAATCGCCGATGGCCGTATTCAGCAAAGAGAAGAGCAAGGCGAAAAACATTGTAAAACCAAGCGCTTTCTTGTAGTATTCATGCTCTTTCTTTTTAAAGAGATGGTAGGCTGCGATTGCCCCTAACACAAAGGAAACGGTCAGAAATGCGGAAGAAAGCACATGTGCTACCTTGGAAGGTGTAGCGGGATTAAACATCGCCAACCACGGATCGATTTTGGTCAGTACGCCATCTTCCAGCGTAAAGCCTTGTGGTGTATTCATGAAAGCATTCACGGTAGTGATAAAAAAAGCCGAGCCAACGGAACCCAGTATAATGGGAATCGATAAAATCCAATGTGTCCAAGGATTCTTGAAGCGATCCCAGGTGTACAGATATATTCCCAAGAAGATCGCTTCAAAGAAAAAAGCGAATGTCTCCATGAAAAGCGGCAATCCAATGACTTTACCAGCAAGCTGCATGAAGCCCGGCCAAAGAAAGATGAGCTGAAGGGCAATGCATGTCCCTGTCACTACCCCGACTGCTACGGTGATGACATAGCCGCGCGACCATCTTCTTGCGAGCAAGAGATAGTGTGCATCCTTCTTCCATATGCCGATACCTTCAGCTATCGAGATAAAGAGTGGAATCCCTACGCCCAATGTGGCGAAAATAATGTGGAATCCAAGCGTCGTAAAAGTCAACAATCGAGCCAAGAGTACTTGATCCAAGACATTCTTCCCCTTTTCGTTTACCCTTTCATCCACTTCATGAACAATGAGATCAGCAAGATCACGGATATGACAAAGCACAGAGCTGCCAGCTTTAGTTCCTGCTTTTGAAAAGATTGCATATAGAAGCCCTCCGATCCATGCCTTCATTTTCCCCACAACTCACTCAAATATGTAGGATTTACCAAGTCGTTCGACCTTTTCTTACAAAAAGACTTTTAACCAAAAAAATTACCACCCCAATGAAAAGGTGGTACTTTGATTTCCCGTGTATCAACTTCCGAATATGAGGTTTATGTACAGGGAATCTTAACACGGTTTTCACTGCAATTCCGACCATGGGTAAATGATCTCCGAAACTATGATATTCCTATCATTACAGAACAAACGTTCGTAATAATCCATTCTAAACAACATGCTTTAACATAACCTATTAGAAAACTTGGCTACGCCAAGCTTTTGGCGGAGCCTTAGTTGCACTTATACTATCTTCCGCTAATCTTTTTAGCGCTTTAGCGCACTTAAACTTTCCGATAGTATTAGAAAACTTGGCTACGCCAAGCTTTTGGCGGAGCCTTAGTTGCACTTATACTATCTTCCGCTAATCTTTTTAGCGCTTTAGCGCACTTAAACTTTCCGATAGTACAAAAAAAGACCCTACAAGAGGGTCTCTTTCGAATATCAGCTATTTGCTTGTTGAAACGAAACCATAAACTGGCTCAA
>NZ_RHHR01000063.1 GCF_003710915.1 Brevibacillus invocatus
AGCTTCACCAAATTCTACGGGTGATAAGTCGTACAAACTGCCATGAATCCGGCGTTGGTTGTAAAAGAGCAGATAGTTTGTTACGGATTCATAGGCTTCTTGATAGTTCTGAAATTCATTTCGTTGCAAACATTCTTTCTCCAAAACACTGTGAAATGACTCGATGTGAGCATTTTTATTCGGTGTCTTTGGAGGAATTCGTTCATGCACCGTTCGGAAAAGCTGACAGGCTCCTTCAAACGCATGGCTAATAAACTGTGGACCGTTATCCGTGCGGATAACAGGGCGATCTTCATGTTCGAATTGTTGCCGTTTCCACAAAGCACGTTGAAGAACCTGAGCAGCATGTTTTCCTTCACATGACAGGCCAATATGATAGTCCACAATGGCTCGATCATAGACGTCGATGAGACTCATCAGGAAAAAGAAACGATGTTCACCTGCAATAAAGCCGTATTTTACATCCATCTCCCACAGTTGATTCGGAGCTGTAATCTCGCGGTTATTCGCAAGCTTACGAGGATGCTTGTTTTTCTTTTGTCGTTGTGGTTGTAAGAGTTTTTCTTCTTTCAACAAGCGGTATACCTTTTTCTTGTTGATAATCAGTTGGTGGTCTCGTCGTAGACAGACAGTAAGCTTTCGATATCCATAAGCAGCTTCTTCATCGGCAATCAGTTCGGATAGCCATTCTTTGATTTGTTCGTCAGAGACAGGTTGTCCGTCCTTTGACAAAGAATAACCGGGTATTGGCCGCCCTCCGTGGTAGACACGAGGTTTTTGGGAGGCTTTGTTTTTTCGGTAATAGTAGGTTGCTTCCAGGATGCCGACAATACGTAGCACCATTTTGGCTTTATATCCCAGCTGTATCCACTTGTCGGCTATTTCCATTTTGTCCGATAAGCTGGGTTCACCTTTTTTA
>NZ_RHHR01000064.1 GCF_003710915.1 Brevibacillus invocatus
TGGGTAGCCTCCTACCCGATTTTTCATGTTTTGTTCTTCCACTGCGTGTGAATTGGATTATAATGGTAGGTGGCATCGTCGATAGGAAGCCTGCTTATCATCCGGATTTGCTTGAGACAGAAAATGTCGAGATCAAGGGCATTCACGCCAGAAAGGCAGCGTAGAAATAATGGAAACAAAAGGCACCATTTCGATCGAAGGATTCAACCTGGGCTTTTCCATGGAGGGAGAGGGAATACTCGAGCGGACACAATCCGATGCTGGAAGAACCAGAGACGTTTTTCAGGCATCTCGTCTATTGGATCAAGGAAGGATCAGAGTCATGAATCAAATACCAGTAGGCGTACAAAAGATTTTGCACGCTTATTTTGAATGGTTTGAAAGGGAACTGCCAAACTTGCTTGAAGCCTTTCACGTATATGGGTCCATTTCGATCGGAGCCTTCCAGGAGGGAGCAAGTGATATCGATTTTATTGCAGTGATAAAAAGAAAATGGACAGAAGAGGAGAGCATTCGGATAAAAAAACTTCATAAAAGCATTCATCGAGCATTTCCAAGTGCGAGTCTGGACGGTTTTTACATAACGAAGGAATCGATGGAAGGTTTAAAACAAAAAGCCCAGCCATGTTTTTCGTTTCGGGACGGAAACTATCAAGGAGAAGAGGTATTTCACCAGCATTCGATTGACGCTTACCAGCTGGTTACCTACGGAATAACAGTAAAAGGAAGCGACCCTCGTACGTATGGCCTGTCCATCGATTGGGAGCTGTTACATCAATTCCTGCGAGGCAATCTGGATTCCTATTGGGTGAATTGGGTACGTCGATGTGAAAGGTTTCCCTCGCTCCACTTTGTGGGAATGTATATGAGTCCAAAAATGATCGAGTGGGGAGTGCTGGGAATATCGAGATTGTTTTATTCTTTTCGCGAAAAGGACATTGCTTCAAAGCTAGGAGCGGGAGAATACGCTTGTAGTCATGCACCAGAAAAGTGGAACACCATCCTGAAAGAAGCGATGCGAGTACGAAGGGGAGAGTCTACATCCTATTACACCTCGCCTATCACAAGAAGAAATGATGCCTTGGGATATATGAAAGAAATGATACAAATATGTAAAAACTAGATGATTCTTGGGTTTGATTGCATTCTTACTTCAATTAAGCTCAATGAAAGATTGCGTTTTATGTAAGTATACCTTAGAATAACTTCATGTTTGAAATATTAAGAAAGATTAAAAGAAGTGGGAGGATTTTTCATGAAGGGGAATAGTATTTCCAAATCATTACTTTCCGTACTGTTGGGGACAAGCTTGCTAGTAGGCTGTTCCAGCGGAGCATCTAATCCGAGCAGTACCGGAGCAGCGCCAGAGACAAACAATGCTGCACCAACTGAGAGTGCTGGTGAATTCACGGCAAAAATTGGTGGCGTATTCATTTTGTCTGGTTCCAGCGCTGCTTATGGAGAGGCCCAGAAAAAGGGCTTGGATTTGGCTTTGGAAGAGCTTAATGAAACGAACAAGGGCAAATTGAAGATCGAAATCCAATATGAAGATACTGGCGGGAAAAAGGAAAGTGCGATCAACTCCGTGAACAAATTAATCAACCAAGATAATGTTGTCGCCATTATCGGACCAACCCTGTCTGGTGAAATGCTTGCAGCGGGTCCTGTTGCCAACGAAGCAGAAACTCCTATATTCGGGATTTCCAACACGGTAGAAGGCATCAATGATATTGGCGAATTCGTTTTCCGCAACTCTTTGCCAGAATCAATCGCGATTCCAACTGCTATGAAACAAGCGATCGAGAAAAAAGGCTCGAAAACAGCAGCGTTTATCTACGCTGAAAATGACGATTTCTCTGTGTCAGGTTTCCAAACCATGAAAAAGACTGCAGAAGAAATGGGTCTGCAAAACCTGGGTGAGACTACTTTCGCGATCGGCGACGTGGATTTCTCCGCCCAATTGACCAAAATCAAACAATTGAACCCTGATGTACTGTTGGTATCTGCTCTGTACAAAGAAGGTTCGATGGTAGTGAAAAAAGCAAGAGAACTGGGCATCAACTCCCTGATCGTAGGCGGAAATGGTTTTAATAATCCGAAAGTATTTGAAATTGCTGGACCTGCCGCTGAAGGACTGATCGTAGCGACTCCATTCAGCCCGGAGAAACAGGATGAGAAAGTTCAGAAGTTTGTAAAAGCGTTTGAAGCAAAATACGGCTCTAAACCAGACCAATTTGCTGCACAAGCTTATGACAGCCTGTACATCATGTCTCAATCCTTGCTCGCTGCAGGAACCGCTGATCGCAATGCTCTGCGCGACGAGCTGGCAAAACTGAAGGACTTTGAAGGTGTATCCGGAAAGCTTTCGTTCGATGAAGGACGTAACCCAATCGGCGACGCAGTTGTCGTTGAAGCGAAAGATGGAAAGTTCGTACCGTTTGAATAAGCAGAAAAATAACTCTTATTTCAAACTAGAGGGATTGCCTGAACGCTATCGGGCAATCCCTTTCCCAGCATTTTTATGAAAGTAGGTGAAGGAACGTGTTTTTGCAACAACTTGTTAACGGTTTGACCGTCGGCAGTACGTATTCGTTGATTGCCCTCGGTTATACGCTGATTTTCGGTGTACTGGGCATTATTAATATGGCACATGGTCAGGTGTTCATCTTTGGTTCTTTCGTCGGCCTGATCCTGATGACGAGCTTTGACATGCCAATCGCAGTGGCGTTTATCGCCTCCATCGTCGTTTCGGGGATTCTTGGACTTATTCTGGAGTTTACGGCGATGCGTCCATTGCGCAAGAAAAATGTTCCTCACTTGGCTTCACTGATCAGTACGATTGGATTTGCCACGCTGCTGGAAGAAGGAATGCACAAACTTTTCGGCGCGGATTCCCGTGCGTTTCCTGATACGGTGGGAAGCACGTCATTTCAGCTAGGGGCTGTTCAAATTCGTGCGGTAGATCTCATTATTCTGGGGATTTCCATTATTCTGATGGTGGTTCTGCACTTCTGGATCAACAAGACCAAGGTTGGTAAAGCAATTCGCGCGACAGCTGAAAATACGGAAACTGCGAGTGTGTTGGGAATTAACACCAACATGGTGATCGTAACGACTGTCGTACTTGCCTCCAGTCTGGGGGGAATTGCGGGCATGCTGATCGGGATGACCTATTCGGCATTGATTCCCACGATGGGGATGACGCTCGGCTTTAAAGGCTTGGCGGTATTGATCTTGGGTGGTGTCGGCAGCATTCCGGGTGCGATGATATGTGGTCTGATCCTGGGGGTCATTGAAGTCTTTACGGTGGCTTATGGTGCGTCTTCCTATCGTGACGCTGTAGCATTTGGTTTAATCATCCTCATTTTGCTGATTAGGCCGCAGGGCTTATTTGGCCGCAAAGCCTAGAAAGGAGTTGATTGAGGATGGATTTTTTGAATCCTTATAATTTACAGGTGATTACCTTTATCGTATTAAACTGCATTTTGGCGATCAGTATTTTCATTACGTTGGCCACTGGACAGCTCTCACTCGGTCATGCCGGGTTCATGAGCATTGGCGCGTATACATCGAGTATCTTGAGTAAAAATGCAGATATGCCGCTGTTTATTGCCATTTTGGCAGGTGCGCTGATGGCTGGGCTGATCGCGCTTTTGATCGGTGCTCCGACATTGAAATTACATGGACTTTACCTGGCAATCGCAACACTTGGATTTGGTGAAGTGGTTCGCGTCATCTTGTTGAACATGAAAATTACGAATGGAGCATTGGGAATTACCGGCTTGAAATCGCTGGGTACGTACTTGTACGACTGGGAAAAGATGCTCGGGATTACCGCACAATCGCTTGGAGTTACGGTTCCGGTCATCAAGTCGCTTTCAACCTTGGTGTTCATGCTCCTCCTCTTTCTCCTTATATTGTTCCTGACTCTACGCTTGAACTCGTCACGTCTGGGACGCGCATTTGAAGCGATCCGCGCGGATGAGACTGCAGCGAGAGCGATGGGAATTCAGGTGAACTATTACAAAATGCTGGCCTTTATCATCGGCTCTGTTTTGGCAGGCTTGTGTGGTGGATTGTTTGCCCACATCACGACAGCGATTACGCCGAATGACTTTAACTACCACAAGGTCGTGGAGATTCTCTCCTTCGCTGTAATCGGCGGAACAGAAGTAGTCTGGGGTGCCCTGTTCGGAGCGATTGCACTCACGACGTTGCCTGAGGTGCTGCGTGGTTTGGCCGAGTACAAAATGATTTTCTACGGTGCTATCATGGTTCTGGTCATGGCTGTTCGACCACGTGGACTGATCGGCTCCGATACCCTGCAGAAGCTGTTTCGTCGAAATAAGAAACACAATGATCAGCCGAAAGGGGTGGAATGATGTTGTTGCAGCTTTCACATGTCGGAAAAACCTTCGGTGGGATTAAGGCATTGAGTGATGTCAGCTTTACTGTATCAGAAGGCGAAATCGTCGGTCTGATCGGGCCAAACGGTGCTGGAAAAACGACGATTTTTAATATGGCAACCGGAATCTTTCCACCGACGAATGGAACGATTACCTTTGCCGGTCAACAGGTCAATGGCATGGCGCCTCACAAAATTACAGAATTGGGCATTGCCCGTACCTTTCAGAATATTCGCTTGTTCGGGCACATGTCCGCGCTGGATAACATCCGGGTCGGGTGTCACACTCGATCGAGTGCTGGATTCTGGTCATCCTTGCTGCATACACCACAGCAGCGCAAGGAAGAACAAGCAGTGATGGAAAAAGCAAGGCAGCTGCTCGACTTTGTAGGACTGACTCACGTTGCGGATGTACGCTCTGACACGCTCGCTTACGGACAGCAACGCCGCCTGGAAATTGCCAGAGCTCTAGCTGCAGAGCCAAAGCTTTTGATGCTGGACGAGCCTGCTGCCGGGATGATCGAGAGCGAAACAAAAGATTTGACCAACCTGATCGAAAACATTCGCTCGATGGGTATTACCATTCTTCTTGTAGAGCACGACATGGGATTGGTCATGAATTTGTGTGACAAGGTCGTGTGTATTAACTTCGGGGTCAAAATTGCGGACGGTAAGCCGCAGGAAGTACAAAACCACCCTGATGTGATCGAGGCGTACCTGGGTAAGGAGGACGAGTAATATGCTTAGCATTCGCGGGTTAAGCACTTCATATGGTCAGATCAAAGCCATCCGCAATCTCTCGCTTGATGTAGAAGAAGGTAAGATTGTAGCGTTGATCGGGGCGAATGGAGCAGGGAAGACGACAACCATGAAAACCATCGCTGGATTGCTCACACCTGACCAGGGTAAGATCACCTTCCAGGGACAAAGCGTCGACGGATGGAAGCCGCACAAGCTGGTACAGGCAGGTCTTTCGCTGGTACCGGAAGGCAGAGCCATCCTTGGACAAATGACCGTATTGGAAAACCTGGAAATGGGCGCCTATCAGCGCAATGATCAGGCAGGTATCAAGGACGATATGGAAAAAATGATGACCTGGTTCCCGATCTTGAGAGAACGGCTGTCCCAATTGGGCGGGACCATGTCAGGTGGCCAGCAGCAAATGCTGGCAATCGCGCGTGCACTGATGTCGAGACCCAAGCTGCTTCTTTTGGATGAGCCTTCGATGGGCTTGGCTCCTATCGTCGTCTCCGACATTTTCCGGGTGATCAAGCAGATCAATCAAGAAGGAACCACTGTCCTGATCGTCGAGCAAAACGTGAAGCAAGCGTTGAAAATCGCAGACTACGGATATGTTTTGGAAGCGGGACAGATCGTGTATGAAGGTTCAGGGGAATCCTTGCTTACAGATGAAAAGGTAAAAGAAGCTTACTTGGGTGGAAGAAAGCACGAGTAAGGGATCGCAAAAAAGCTCAAACACACCGTTTGGGCTTTTTTTGTACTATCGGAAAGTTTAAGTGCGCTAAAGCGCTAAAAAGATTAGCGGAAGATAGTATAAGTGCAACTAAGGCTCCGCCAAAAGCTTGGCGTAGCCAAGTTTTCTAATCGCTATGCAAACGGCGTTTCTGTCGATATAACCACTGATGTCTCTGAACGCATTGTGGGCTGTGGTCAGAAACGACTATTTTGATATACCGATTACAGACTGTAACAAGACTCAACGCGTTTGGTTACCCCATATCAAGCTGCTTTGCATGTAAAAAAGGTGGAGTCTACCTCCACCCTTTTTTAATGATGAGCGCCCAGGTTCTTTTTAGTAATCAAAAAGGATACTGTTGTGCCTTTGCCCAGCTTGCTCTCGATCGTAAGACCCGTTCCATAATGCTGTTTCAGGCGACGATCCGTATTCAACAAGCCTATACCAGAACGCTCCCCTGGCTGTTTGTCTAAAATATGCTTAAGCTGTTCCTCGTCAATCCCAACACCATTATCTGTAATGCACACTTCGACGTCCTGGCCACGATCTGTGATTCGGATACGGATCTGTCCACCCTCCACACGTTTTAAGATTCCGTGAATGACTGCGTTTTCCACCAGGGGCTGTATCGTAAGGGGAGGGATGTCCAGCTGTATGTGGTCATCCACTTCCCAAACGACCTCAAGTCGTTCATCAAAGCGTTCCTTTTGTATGTATAAATAAGCACGAACCAGCGTTAATTCATTTTCTAGCGGGGCTACTTTTGCGAAATTTTGAAAATCAATGCTTAGGCGCATATAATTGGACAGTTCCTCCATCAGGTCATCCATTCGGTCTATGTCCATTTTGCTCAATGCCGCGATGGAGTTAAACGTGTTCAGAAGGAAATGCGGCTTGATTTGAGCTTGCAGCCAGGCAGCTTCCAGGCGCAATCGCTCATTGACCGACTGCTTGAGATTGGTAAGAGATGACACTCTTGCCTTTAACTCCGTCGCATTCATGGGCTTCGTCACGTAGTCGTTGGCGCCTAACCGAAAACCCGCTTCTATATCCTCATCTCGGTTGCTAGCAGTCAACAGCAGTATTGGGAGCTCGGAGATAGAGAAGCGCTCCCGAATGCGAGAAGTCAATTCATAGCCAGACATGTGAGGCATCATCACATCTGTAATGATTAAATCCCACTCCCGCGAGTCGAGGAGAGATAAGGCATCGGTACCGCTGGTAGCAGTGAAGATCTCATAGGGTTCTGTCGCAAAAATACTCACCAACACTTTCAGGTTGACCGGATCGTCATCGACCGCCAAGACACATGTCCCGTCAGAGGAAGCTGTTGACTTTATTGCTGTATGCGAGTCATTGGACGAAGACGTGGCACTGACTTCCTCCAGACTCGTAGCTTCTTTCAACAGGTGATTATCCTCAACCTCCGGCAGGCTGGAAGGAGAGAGCGGTAATGTAAAAGTGAAAGCAGAGCCGTGATGTGGTTTAGAGCTGGCTACCAGAGTTCCTCCGTGCATTTCCACCAATTGCTTGCAGATGCTTAACCCAAGACCCAAGCCTCTTTCTACGGATGTGAATGGCTGATCTGCCTGTTCATACGGCTGGAAAACACGCTCCAGTACCTCATCATTCATGCCGATTCCCGAGTCAATCACGGAAATACTGACCCAATTGTTGTGAATCGATGCACGAATGGCTATTTCGCCAGAGTGTGAGTATTTTACCGCATTGTGTAGTAGGTTGAATAAAATTTGAATGATTCGATTTTCGTCAGCCAAGACCAGAGGAAAGTTTCTGGGAATCTGGTTGACGAACAGGATGGGTTTACCTTCCGTCATGTGTCGAAGCATGTCAATGACAGATGCCGTGACGATGTGAATAGATATCCGCTGAGACTGGAGAACAATCCGATTCGTCTTCAGTCGTGCCGAGTCCAGCAGATCATTAAGTAAATACGACATACGTCTGCCAACTGTAATGAGCATGTCCAAATCTTTGGCGCTTTTGGCTCCAAGAACATTTTTATCACGATCCAAAACTGATTGCGTGAGATTCAACATGCCATGAAGCGGATTGCGCAGTTCGTGTGCGACAGTAGCTAAAAAATCGTCTTTGTCCCTATCTGATTGTTGAAGCTTGGCTGTCAGCTTCTGAGATTCTTCCAGGATGTTAAAATATTGTTTAAACCAGTAAGATGCAAACAAGATCATGGCCAGAATGAGATCAAAAGGATACGAAAAAATATCTACATGCTGCCTTTCTATAATGAATAGCCAAACTAGACTATTCATGGAGGCGATGATGGCCAACAGCAAAAAGATATTGTTTTTGTCAATTTTCGAAGTCGTCCGGAACATGACAATAGGTGCCAGGAAGCAAGGGATAGCCATCATCACCAGGTAGATCGGATAAAGCTGCACACTGTAGCTCAGAGGCAGTGTCAGGATGGACAAGGCAGATATTCCGCTTATGATGGCATACACAAAGAAAACCTTCGTGCGAATAAAGGTGGGCAGCAGATGGCGAAAACATTGAAACAGAAAGTAGCCTCCGCCTACCACCGTCAAATGTACAATCTTGACACTCCACTCATAATTGAATGAGATCCATTCATACAGAAGTCGTTCGCCGTCCGTCAAAGTGGCCAGTATGACACAGATGATCATCATAGAAAAGTGGAAGATGCGAGTATCCCGCTTGACGACGAAAAACAGAATAAAACCGTAAACCGCATGAATGATATAGGCAACAACCGCCAGGCTCACCAGATTATTAGCAAAGCTCACATATTGATTCAAGGGTCCCACCAAACCAAAGTCTATCGAGTTAACGATACCGCCACTCCTGGTGTTGTCAAAGTTCGCTACATGAATGACAAGCTCAATTTCGCGCCCATTTTCCAGAGTATAGTAAACGGTAGCTGGTTTATCTAGTGGGGCATAGCGCTCTTTATCTTCAGCAGGCCGTCCAGTTTGTGATTGCAGCTCTCCATTTATATAGATTTCCGAGGAGGTAAGAATCCTTGGGACCCGAAACCCAAAAGAGTTCCCTTTTTCAGGATCGACCAGAATGCGCAAGCGGTACGAGCCGTACCCGAACACTTGAGGAGTATCTGGTTGAAGGGAGTGGTTCCACTTGCCTGGCACCGTAATCAAGCCTCTTTTGGCTTGAAGCGAAACATGATCCTCATTATTTTGCATCAGCAGCACATTCGGATAAAACTCCCATTCGCCGTCCAAGGATAGGGAATGATCATTGAACGCATCCCAGTCCCGTACATCCAGTACACCTTGGGCAGCAAATGGATGTTGCGGAGATGTATAGAAATGAAGCCACATGAAGCGAAAGGCAGTAAGAAATGCCAAAAATAGGGCAACGATGAGTATTATTTTCCTCTTAGTTATCATAACGAGCCTATTTCGACAAGGTTCCACAATATCCTTTTGAAAAAGGGAATGACTCTTCGCAATAGTGGATTTTTAATGAGGAGAGCTTTAGAAGAAAGCGTATACGAATTATGAGGTTCCCATCAGTAGTGAATGAACAGACATCCCACAAAAAAACCAAACTGCTTCAATCCTCGTCGGATATAAGCAGTTTGGTTTTTTATATAAGTGACCTTATTTTGCTGTTACACCGCCGTCAACCGGCAACTCGATACCTGTAATGTGGCTAGCTTCATCCGAGGCCAGGAACAAGATGGCATTCGCTACTTCTTCTGCCTTTCCAAGGTTTGGCAGCGCGATTTGTGACAGGAAATAATCCTTGTATAGTGCCATCGACGGAGCGCTCATCGGTGTCACGATATACCCCGGATGGACAGAGTTCACACGAACCATGACACCGAATGGAATTCGTGAACAGAAAAAAATAACCGCTATAGTAGTATCGTTTTGACTGCTGAAAAATTATTCCTGGAGAGCGGGCTCGATTGTGTACAAATGCAAGATATCGCGGATGCTGAGGGGATTGGCGTGGCAGCCTTGTTTCGATATTTTCCGAAAAAGGAACGACTGATTGTTGCGGTGGCTGTCAGCAGCTTGGAGAAAAACGTAGAGCATTTTAAACGCATTGCGAATGGGAAAGGCTCTTTTTATGAGCGCTTGGAACAGGTATTGGATTTTCTCATGGGGGATCATACGGAGCAGATCAGCAAGTCCGCCAAATTTCGAGAAGCATTTGAAAGCTATGCCTCCTTTGCCAAAAATCCGTTTGACGGTATCGAGGATTACATAGAGATCCAGAAAGTGATCGCCTAAAATTCAACAGCGCATGTAAAAGAAATGCTGCTTTCGTATTTGCGTCCATAGTATCCATTCCATAAAATAGATGCAGGCTGCTCCCTGGAAGGAGTCCCTGCATCTTTTCGATTTATCGAAGTCGGGAGGGACCTGGCCAGCTGAGTCGGAGGAGGGTAGCCAGACCTAAATAACCAAAGAGCGGATACAAAAACATCAGCAGCTCTGAATACCCAACGAGGCAGAGCAGTAACGCAGCGCCAAAAAGGAACAGGTATAGCCGTGATTCCTGAATCTCAAACAGCTCGCGTAGCTGCTGGCCAATACCGAACACGTTGGAGATCAGCGTGGTGAAAATTTCGGAAAACATCACGAAGACCAAAAACAATTGCAGCCAAGCATCCCATTTGTCCGTCACGAACAGGATAGGGACATCCAGCAAGCGAACCTGATTCCAGTTGGCGAGAAGGGAAGAGTGGACGATCAGCATCATGAAGCCAAGTCCGATACCGCCCAATACGGCGCCACGAATCAAGACAACGGGCTCTCGAACGGAGTAGCCAATGGGAATGAGGACCGATTGTGCCATTGCCAGGTTAAAGGAGACGTAGAGGATGGTTTTCCAAAGAAAATCGTAATCACCGGGTGGTTGAGTGGAAAGTGGAGAGGTGTCGTAGCCGTCGAGCAAAATGAGCAGCGAGAAGACCAGCATGGCGGGTACAACGATCGAGTTGACGACCATGAGCTGCTCCAGACCTTTGCGGAGAACGAAAAGCGCAAGTACGGCTGTCCCCACAATTCCTGCGAGGTAAGGGATCTGGAATTGTTCCTCCAGCACTGATCCTGCACCAGCAAGCATGACCGTGGTAACACCAAACAGGGTTAAAAAAACAAGGACATTCATGGCACGCCCCATGATGTTTCCAAAAAGGCGCTGGTTGAATGATTCATACGAAGGTGTCCGCATCTGATGGGCAAGCCACATCATTTTGTAGCCCAACCAGACAAACAGTACACTTGCCAGCAAGATCCCCAGGGTTCCTGCGTGACCGTACGCCGTAAAAAAGGCAACAATCTCTTGTCCACTTGCAAATCCCGCGCCTACAACTGTCCCGATGTAGGTAGCAGCGATTTGAATACTTTTACCCCATAATTTCATGACCAGGCCCGTTCCTTTCTGAAAGGATTGTACTAGAAAGTGTATGAGGCTTGGTCAAAAACAGAAGAAAAAAGTCGGATGAACTGTTGTACTCATCCGATTTTTCTTTCCAACCGTTCTACAGCAAGAACATGGCAAAGATAGTAGTGACCAGTAAGCCAATGACAACCGGATACAAATTTCTTCTCGCCAACTCAAACGGATCGACTCCGCAGATCGCGGCAGCAGGGATCAACGCCCAAGGAACAAGGGTTCCGCCGCCAACCCAGATTGCAGCGATTTGACCTAATGCTGTCAATGTAGCAACTCCAGAGCCTAGAGCTGTGGCAAACAACTGGGCAAGCGAGCCTGCAAGCGTGATGCCAGAGAAGCCGGAGCCGTCCAGACCAGTAATCACCCCGACCGCTGTCAAAGTCAGAGCGGCGACTTCCTTGCTCAGTGGAATGGTATGCGCCAGAGCTACGCCTAAGTCGTTGACGATTCCATGCGAGCCCTGGGGCAGCACTTCTCCAAGTACGGTGTTAAACCCGCTGTCTCCCATGTAAAAGAATGCGGCGATCGGGATGACGGGTCCAAATACTTTAAAGCCAAACTGAAATCCTTGGATCAAATGAGTGGTTACCTGCTCCAGCCCTTTTTGCTTGTGCGCGAGCATCGTTGCGGCGATCAAAATCAACAGAGCCGTTCCGCCTACAAGTGCAGTTGCTTCACCACCGCGCAAATCAAAGACAAACATCGCGACGACGTCCAGGACAAAGAGAATCGGAACCAACGCTGCCAACGTTCTTTTAATCCCCGGAGCAAGCGGTACTTTTGCGGAGGAAAAGACGGAGCTTGTGACAGGGTTGTGGGAGGCAGGTGCGATCATTCCGTTTTTCATGTCTTTTCGCAAATACCAGAAGGCAACCACAGTGGTTACCACGCCCATCACAATGACGAGCGGAATACTGGCAGCGATGACATCATTGACAGGAATGCCTGCCGCTTTTGCTGTCAGTGATGGAGCCCCTTGGATCACATAATCGCCCGATAATGCAATCCCGTGTCCGAACAGGTTCATGGAGACAGCTACCCCTATCGCCGGCAGACCAGCACGTATGGCAACCGGAAGCATGACAGCACCGATCAGGGCAACGGCAGGAGATGGCCAGAAGAACCAGGAGATGACCATCATGACGATACCGATTACCCAGTACGCGAGAGTCGCATTGCGAATCAGATGGGTCATTGGACGAATCATTGTTTCATTGACTCCCGTATCGGTCAAGACATGACTCATCGCTACGATAATACAGATGACCAGGATGGTAGGTAACAGTTCCGTGATGGCATAAATAAAGCTTCCGAAAATTCCTCCGACTGATGCAATCACAGAGCCGGTTGCTGTCAAGCCGAGGAAGGCGATGCCGATGATGCTGATCAAACTCGTATCGCGACGCAAAACCATCATGAGAATAATCCCGAGTACGAATAACACATAAACCCCATGAGTCCAGGCAAGTTCAATTCCCATCTGGTACCCTCCTTTGTCTGTTTTCCGTTGCGTATCTCTTTTGCCATCAGAATATGCGGAGAAACAGACGTGGGTGAGCGCACAGATCAGATATTCAAGTGGTGTTGAATCGGCAAAACTGGCATTTTCATCCTCAGTATGCGACTATAAAAAAAGCCTCTGCTGACGCTTTATCCTATGGAGCATTTTGTACGTAATCATGAACCAAAAGGGGGAACGGCGCAGTCGTCACATTTTTGCGAAGTGTCGACATGCCTACTGTGATGCATACACCAGCACCTACACCCATTCAACGTAAAATGGATCAGGCGATAGAACTCCTCGAACGCCGTTTTCTGGAGCGCAGTGAATTGATTCGTCTTCTCATGTTGGGCATGATGAGTGGAGAGAATGTATTGCTCGTCGGACCACCAGGCACGGCAAAATCTCAGCTCGCTCGCGGAATCGCCCAGCTGTTCGGCTCTGAGCACTGGTTTGAATATTTGTTGACTCGATTTACCACACCGGATGAAATCTTTGGACCTGTCTCCTTGCAGCAATTGAAGCAAGATCAATATGTACGAAAAACAAACGGTTATTTACCCAGTGCCCAATTTGTATTTCTCGATGAAATATTCAAAGCAAACAGCGCGATTCTCAACGCTTTGCTCTCCATCCTGAATGAACGCATCTACTTCAACGGGAGAGAAAAAGAGACGGTACCCATCCAGTTTTTGATTGCAGCATCCAATGAGCTCCCAGAAGAAGACGAGCAACTGACAGCGCTGTACGACCGCTTCCTAATCCGCTATGAAGTAGAATATCTAAAGCACGCCTCCAGCTATGAAAAAATGTTGACACTGCCAACGGCACCGCTGCCTGTCGTATTTTCACTCTATGATGTCCGCGATATTCAAGAGGCAGCTGCGAAAGTAGAGATCTCTGGTCCGCTGGTCTATTTCCTGTTTCAGTTGAAGCAGAATCTGGAGGAAAAGGAGTACCAATTGTCTGATCGCCGGTGGAAGAAAATCGCCAATGTATGGAAAACCTCCGCTGCCATTCATGGGCGTGAGCAAGTGACCATCTGGGATACGGTTTTCACGCCCCATTTGATGTGGGACGTTCCAGAGGATCTTCCCGTCATGCGCGAGCTTTTCGAGCAGCAATTTACAGAGATGTTGAAAGCCGAACTGGAAAATGAACTTCCTCTCCGCCATTTTTCACAGATAGCGGATAAATGGAAAGGGAGAGAGTCAGAGCTCCATGCGTTTCAGTTCAAAAAGGAAGTTGGGGCCAAGCTCGGCAAGGAAGCGCTGGAGCGGAACAGACATCTCCTTGAAGAAAGTCGCGAGCAGCTGACACATGCTGCTCAGGATTTGCGCAACAAACTCTTGGAATGGTTGAAGCGGGAAAAAGACCTGCAGGCGTATATCCTGGAGAAGAACAGACTCATTCATCACGTGGAGAAGTACACCGTCAAATTCGCTTATTTGCGGATTGAAGGTGAACGGATCTTGCAGCAATTGCAACGAACCTACCGCACGGTCTTTGATCAGGATATTCCCGGCACGGATTACGATTATACGCGCTAAGGAGTGAAGGGAATGATTGTTCGCACCAGTCAAGTTGATCGCTATCTGTTTGATCAATACCTCTCATCCTCCGTGACAGCCCAGGAATGGGTCGAGCAAGCGCATCTGTATGCTTCCTGGTTTGATCTTGAGCTTTTGGGTGATTTCTTCTTCGTTTTTTTCCTGCCCAAACCCGAAATCGATCAAACCGAGGAGGCAACACCGTTCCATAAATGGCTCGTTCAGACACTCATGAAGCAGTATTTTACGAAAATGATTCATCCCAGAACTGTCGGACAGGAGAGTGCAGCCTTTAAAACGGCTATTAAAGCATTGCTGTGGCTGACGGAGTCTTTTGCAGAAGAAGTAAAAAAGAGAGAGCAGGATCAAAAGCTCACTCCGATGATGGCTGGCTTGACCGACAGAAAGGGACAGGAAGGTCAAGAGCAGGCACAGGTGTCTGAGCTGTTGAACGAAAAGCAATTGGCACGCTTGCAGCTGGTTGGCTATACCTTGCAGCAGGGAAAGCGCATGGTCGAAGAAAAGCAGGACGCACGCGATACGAAGCCTCTCGTGGAGGCAGAGATTCGCGCCTTGCAAAATCGGATCGAAGAAATGCGTGAAGAAATGCGGGTACAGTTTACCCGTCGGACGAAGCTTCTGCAAAAAGTAAAAAAGCTGGAGGACGAACTGTCACAGCGCGAAAAGCAGTTCGAGCGCTTAAATCGACAGGAGCGGGAGGCCATCAACGCCTTTGAACAGGAGCTGGGTCAGTGGCTGGAAGCGGGATTGAAATCCTCTTTGTCTCAAGAAGACGTAGACAGCCTGCTCGTCGAGGATTTGATTGAGGCAAGCCAACAATTTGCGAACCGTCGCTGGGGACATGACTTGGGCAAGCTTCGGCGGCAAAGCTTTGAACAGTATTTGAAATGGGTGGAGAAGCTGAAGCGACACCCGGACCTGATCGGGTTTATGCTGGAGGTCGGACGAAACGTTCACCAGTTTCGAGTAAAGAGAAAAGAAATACGCAAGCGGCAGATCCCGGAGGAGTATTACGATCTTAGGCAATCAGCAGACATCGCACGGATGCTTCCCGGCGAGGCGGTGCTATTGGCTGATTCCGATTATGAGACATACTTTTTTCTCAAGTGGATGGATGAAAAGCTCATGACATACGATACCACAGGCTGGGTAGAAGAGCCGCCAAAAGGACCTGTCATCTGCATGCTGGATACTTCACATTCCATGCGAGGCAGCAAGCTTCGGTTGGCACAAATCTTTGTCATGACCTTTGCTGCCCTTACGATGCTGGAAAAACGCGACTTTGTGCTGATCTTGTTCGGCGCGAAGGGAGAGCTGCGTGAACAGCTCCTGTATCATAAAAGACCGGATTGGCCAGCGTTTTATGGACTCGCCCAAATGGCTTTCGGCGGAGGCACTCATTTTGATGCGCCCATCAAAAGAGGGATGGAGCTGCTGGATCAGCATAAAGCGTTTCGCGGCGCTGATTTTGTCATGGTAACAGACGGGATCGGCAGCATCTCTTCGTATGTACAGGAACGTTTGGCAGAAATGGGTAAGCAAAAACAGCTGCGCTTGCACAGCTTGATTATGGGTTCTGCGAGACAGCATCTGGTACAAACCTACGATATATTAGGTGTCTCCCATCAGGTTCGCTTTGCTACGACGTGGGAGACAAAGGACGAGGCAAACACGGGAATGTTGCTCGATGTTTTTCAAGCCTGACCTCAATATGGCTTCGTTTTCGTGCAGATGGGGATAGAGCAGTCCAGTGATCCATGTTACAATAGCCAGGTTGAATCAAAACCATCCTATGGAACACGTGAGGGATCAATACGGCTATGAGTGCACCCAATTTATTGCGAAGCTTTAATTTTTTGTATTTCTCCATGCTGGCGATGTTCGTTGCGTTTCTTCCCGTTTACCTGGATGAACAGGGTTTGAATCCAGCGCAAATCGGCTTTATCATCGGTACGGGTGGATTCGTGACGATCATCACTCAGCCGCTGTGGGGAATGATCAGTGACAAAACGAAAACAATCCGTAAAATGCTACTGATCCTTTTGCTCTTTTCAAGTCTTTTCGGCTATCTGCTGTATGACTCAAGCAGCTATCTTCCGCTTATCGCGTTTGCCATGCTGCTGTATTTTTTTCTGATGCCGATCGACCCTTTGACAGAAAGCTTGAATTTTTCCGTTTCGGAAAGGTACAAAGTCAGCTACGGCTCTATTCGTACTTTTGGTGCGTCTGGCTACGCCGTATTTTCTCTGGTCACCGGCTATGTCATGTCCTACTTCGGTGCCAACAGTCTGGCCATTCTTTTTGCAGCAATCGGACTTATCAGCTTTTTTATCAGCTGGAATATGCCTGATGCACCAGTGACGGGAAAACCGGTTACCTGGAGCAGCCTCAAGCAATTTTTGAGCAACAAAGAGACCTTGCTGTTTCTTTTGCTGGTCTTTATTTGTTCAGTCCCTACGCGTATGAATGATACGTTTCTCGGCGTATACATTCGGGAACTGGGAGGGAGCGCCGAGCTGGTCGGCCAAGCCTGGTTTTTAGCTGCAGGTAGTGAAATTCTTGTTTTTGCTTTAAGCTTTTGGTGGATGCGCAAAGGCAAGGAATTGATCTACATTTCCTTTGCAGCAGCGTTTTACTTTATTCGGTTTTTTGCTTCTGTTTGGATCTCGGATCCCCAGATGCTGGCCTACGTCCAAATCCTGCAGGTGCTGACCTTCCCGATCTTTTATTCGGCTGCTATCCAATATCTGTACCGGATTGTTCCTGCCGAATGGCGAGCTACAGGGCAGACTGTTCTGGCACTGCTGTTTTTTGGAATCTCGGGCATTCTGGCCTCTTACTTAGGCGGTGCGATCTATAACACGTTTGGTGGGCAGACGCTGTTCTTGTTTATATCCGCTATTTCCTTTATAGGAATGCTGTTCGGTCTCGTCCTACTTCGAAAGTACGGGAATAGAATGAGTGATCAAGAAGAAGCTGTGTAAGCAAGCTTTGCGCCGCAAACAAATGAAAGCCCCCTAGGGTATCCAGTCTTTGGATCTCTAGGGGGCTTTGTTTGTTTACAACAATCGGTTTCTTACAAGACACGACTTGCGAGTGTGCGTCCAAATTCCAGCTCATCAAATTTTTCCTTGACGACTGCAGAGTCATATTCCCATTTGGCTGCATCCAATGTGTAATCGATCGGTACATCGCGAATGATCGTAGCTAGCTTTTGGCTCAAATAGACCTGATCGCGGTGGTCTTCCAGCTTGCTGCGCATTTTCGGCGTGCAAGCGGTTAAGTTAATATACAGGTTGTCCAAATTTCCATGCTCCGTGATCAGCTTGGTGGCTGTTTTTTCTCCAATGCCCGGGCAGCCTGGAATACAGTCGGATGTATCCCCCATCAAGGCCTTCACGTCCACGACTTGCTCAGGGACGATACCGCGCAAGGCGAGCAGGCTTTGTGGGGTGTAGTGCTCGTGCTTGCCGCCATTTTTGAGGATTTTGACACTGACTGCATCCGAGACGAGCTGCAGACTGTCATAATCTCCGGAAGCAATGACGACCTGGTGTCCTTCTTGGGACAGCTGGGTACTCAGAGTTCCTAAGATATCATCCCCTTCAAAGCCTGGACATCCCAGATTCGGGACTGCAAATGCGTCTGTTACTTCCTTGACCAGGTCAAATTGGGGAATCAGCTCTTCGGGAGGGGCTTGTCGATTGGACTTGTATCCATCGTACCATTGACTGCGAACCAAGGATTCGCGTGAGGCGACATCCCAGCCCACGACCAGGTGGGTTGGGCGAACCAGGTCGGCGTAGTCCAGCATCATTTTTGTAAATCCGTATACAGCATTGGTATAGACGCCATCAGCGGTCTGGCGATAGCCGCCTGTCCAGGCTGAAGCGTAAAAAGCGCGAAATAAAAAGCTCATACCATCGATGAGCAGGATTTTGGATTGATTCACAAAGCGCGTCTCCTCTCGTGTCCAAGCTTACGCAAACATTATAACACAAAGGGTGAAGAGAGCTTTGTCAGATTTTACATGTCAAGTGAAGCGCATGGATCTTTCGTACTGAGGGATGATAGTACCACAAGAGGTGATCACCTCATCTCTTGTAAAACAAATCTCCTGGTCTCAACAGGTGAGAAGCGAAGCGGGCGGTTCAATTCCGTCACAGGAGAAAAAACGCGTTGGGAGGAATCAATCATGGCGAACAACAACGGAAGCAGCAACAACCTGGTAGTTCCTCAAGCGAACCAAGCTCTTGATCAACTTAAGTACGAGATTGCAGCGGAATTCGGTGTAAATCTCGGACCAGACACCACTTCCCGCCAAAACGGATCTGTTGGTGGAGAAATTACAAAACGTCTGGTAAGCTTTGCAGAACAACAACTGTCCCGCTAACAGGCGGAACAAGAATTACAGCTGCACCAGGTTTTCAGCGTAATGTCCGTATGATTGGCATTGCTTACAACCGAATACTTGGATGCACGAAAGGGGTTCCATATGGAGCCCCTTTTCTTTGATTTCCTCCAGTCATCCCTTTCATTGAGTGTTTCCTAGCACGCGCCCTTTTCAACCAACAGGGTGCAAACGCACAAGCACATTCGCGGACTAGTCATATGGTGTAACGAACAGATATCTATCCTGTTTGTACCTCGGAAAGGAGCGATGTCCGCGGATGAAACGTAAAGAAGTGAAACGCCTTCTACGTGAACACCCTGAATTTGAAGCGTGGCTGGAAGAAGACGCTTCTCGAGTCAGTACCATTAAAAGCAATCCAGGAGCGGCTGAAGATTTGTTTAAGCGCTGGTCGGACCGAAAAAAAGGGCGTGTAGATTTTCACACCATTTCGCAAAAGACGAAAAAGGCTAGCGAGATGCTGACAGGCGTTCAATCCATCATGGATATGATGGCGGATTATACGAAGAAACTGTAAATGGTGGGAGAAGGCTAGCTGTACAGCCTTCTTTTTCTTTTTCAATTCCCTTCCACTTTTGTTATACTGGAAAACGGGAGGGAGCGCACATGTTACAATCTATGGTCAATTTCATGTTGTTTGCTGCCATTGCACTGGGTTCAGGGACAAGCTCTCTGGCTCAAAACGTAGTGGACGAAGTAGGGATGCAGATCCACCAACAGCAGGTCCCAATTGCTGTGACGCCTGCTGAGACATATCCGGGAGACGTTATTTTTGTACGCAGCAAGCAAGCCAAGGAAGTTACGCTCTTTTCTTCGACGTATTCGTTGAAGCCCTCCCAGGGAGAGTACGTCCGGTTTATTCCCATTCCATTCAACGCAAAACCAGGGACGTATCAGGTAGAATCATCGGACAAACGACTTTCAACGCCATTGACAATCAAAGCGAAGACATTTGCTGTCGATTCCATCACCGTCAGCAACCAGATGAATAGCATGCGCCAAGACACAGCAAGAATCAATGCCGACCAGAAGAAGATCGATGCGGCGCGTTCACAATCTTCACCCGTTCCATACTTTAGTGAACCGTTTATACAACCGACTACAGGTCGCTTGACTACCCCCTTTGGCTATCAGAGGGTGGTGAACGGCGTTCCTGCAAACCGGCACTCCGCGATAGACATTGCAAACAAAACTGGGACGCCGATCATGGCCAGCAACGATGGCAAAATTGTGCTGTCTGAACCCATTTACTTAACAGGGAATACGATCATCATTGATCACGGTCTAAACGTTTTTTCCATCTATGCACACATGTCCGAGCTGAAAGCGGAAGTGGGACAGGAAGTAAAGCAGGGACAGGTGATCGGTCTGATGGGAAGCACCGGTTTTTCGACGGGACCCCATTTGCATTACGGTATGCTGATCGGGAATACGTATGTCAATCCGCAGCCGTTTTTTGACGCTTCGCCCTTCCTCTGGAAGTAACCAGGAGGTGCTTTTATGAAAGCAACCCATGTACCAAGCAAGGTACTCAATAATATGGTTCATTTTCTGGCTCCGTACGAGCAAGCCGTTGATGAACTCAAATTAAAACTAAAGGGAATCAAATACGGCTTTCAAAAAAGTGGCCGTTATTCCCCTATTGAATTTGTTGTTGGACGAGTCAAAAAAGTCGACAGCTTGATCAAAAAAGCAAAAGAAAAAGGAATCGATTTTCAAAATGAGCAATGGCCGAATCAAGTGGCGCAAGAAGTGAATGACATCGCCGGCCTGCGTGTCGTATGCCGATATGTAGATGATGTGCGAGAAGTTCTGCAGCTTTTGCAAGAGCGTGAGGATATTGTCATTCACGATATCAAGGACTACATTGCGACACCAAAGCCATCCGGCTATCGTAGCATCCACATGATTGTTTCCTATACGGTCTATCATGGGAGTGACAAAATTACGCTGTTTTGCGAAATACAAATCCGTACCCTGGGTATGAACTTTTGGGCTACCAATGAGCACGAGCTTCGCTATAAGTATGCGGGTAATATTCCGCAGGACGTTTTGAAGCAGCTGAACCAAGCTTCTGTCATCACCCATCAGCTCGACGTACTGATGAACAGTTTGCGTCAGGAGATTTTGACTCCTGCACCTGTGGATATGAGTCTTGAGGAGCGGTTGGAAGAGATTTTTTCGCTGTATGTGAAACAAGACATTGATGCTGCTGCAGCATTATACAAAGAGCATGTTCATGGTTTTGAAGAAGCATTCCGGGATAATCCGAATTTTAAAATGATCCACGATCTATTAGGCAAACGCTTGGGGTAAAGCATGATGAAAAACAAAATAGCAGGTGAGAACCGATAAAAAGTGACTCGTAAGGAAAGGATAAACACTATCATGCGACTTTTACTGGCGAACCTTCTTGTTGTGGTCATTCTTTTGTGCGGCCAAAGTTTACCGGTGGCTTATGCGGAGGGAGAATCCTCCTCTGCATCCCTCGCTCTGAGCGGGGAATCCGCTATTTTAATTGATGCAAAAACGGGACAAGTCCTTTATGAGAAAAACCCTCATGAAAAGCTGTTCCCTGCCAGTATCACCAAGATTGCAACTGGAATCTATGCGATCGAAAAAGGCAACCCGGATGATATCGTGACTGTCTCCAAAAATGCCCGATATGAACAGGGAACACGTGTGTACCTCGCTGAAGGCGAGCAGGTCACGTTGAAAAAATTAGAGTACGGTCTTTTGATGCACTCGGGCAATGATGCAGCGACTGCGATTGCAGAGCATATGAGCGGTAGCTCGGAAAAATTTGCTGAAGAGCTGAATCAGTTTTTACAAGAAACCATTGGAGTCAACGAAACGCATTTTACCAATGCGCATGGGCTGCACAATCCTGAACATTACACGACGGCTTCCGACATGTCCAAAATTGCTGCTTACGCGATGAAAAACCCAATCTTTCGCGAGATTGTGGGAACCAATCGCTTGCCTTGGGACGGTGCAGAATGGAAGTCTGAGCTGATCAATCACAATAAATTGATACGGGATTACGAAGGGGCAACCGGGATTAAAAACGGTTTTACAGATCAAGCCATGCATACGCTGGTGGGGTCTGCCAAACGCGGTGAAACCGAATTCATTGCAGTGACAATGAAAACCGGCTCCAGCAACTACGCCTACAAAGATGTTACCAAGCTTCTTGATTACGGCTTTGAACATTTTGAGACGAAGCAAGTGTCTGAAGCTGGCGCCATCTATACGAACACGGAAAACACGGAAAACGATTCACCTGTTCGTTACAAGACCACAAAAAACTTGTTTGCGACTATACCGATCGGGGAAGAACCCGAAATCCATGTCTCAGCAAATGGAAACTTGGAAGTGACAGCCGGATCACAATTCATTTCCTATCCACTCGAGCGAATAGCTCCACCCGTACAAGCAAAAGCAGCATTGTCTGCATCGAAAGCTGCTGAAGGTGAAGGATCATCAGGTCCCGGACCGTCTTCAACGGTCTATTACGGCCTGTTGTTTGTCTGGCTGGGTCTGAATATGTTTTTGATCAGCTATACGGTGGTTCGGTCACGCAGAAGGAGAAATATTCGACGACGGGATGATTGGCAACGCAGAGCTTACGAATGACGAAAAAAGGTACAAGGCGATGAACGAACCGTCGCTTTGTACCTTTTTTCTTGCCTGAAGAAATAAGAGATAGAAGCCGTGTCCATCAGGCGCGTCTTTGCGTACAGTAGAAAAAAGGATGACATGGTGCCGCGGGGAGGAGTGGAACATGAATCAAATCGATGTGTCCGTTATCATTCCAGCTCGCGATGATAGCAGATGGCTTCACGCAATCATTCAAGAGATTCGCAGCATGGCTCAATCAGCAGAAGTCATTGTCGTTTGTCATCAGCCATCCCCTGCTACCATGGAGCAAATCCAAAAATATGACGCAACACTGATCTATGCAGATAAAGCGATCACGTATGATGAGGGGCGAGGGATTGGAGCCCTGCATGCTTCTGGAAACGTCCTTTTATTTTTGGACGATCAAGTCGTTCGACCATACAAACAATTAGAGAAATTGCTCAAGCATATAGAAAAAGGTTCAGATATTGTACTGTCTCGTGATCTGAATCCAGCGTCTTCTGATCAAGTTCTTTCGCGAAAAATGACATACCATTTACTGAATCATATTGTACGAAGACAGGACCTTGGATCTGCTTCGTTGTATGAAGTCCCTTTTGCCATGACCCGAAAGGCAGTCGATCATGTAGACCCTATGCCCTTCATTCCGGCTGTCATACTTGTCGAGTCAATTTTGCAAAAGCTCACAGTACGTGCCATCCCCGCTATAGTCATGGAGAAGAGAAGAACAAACGCTGGACAGACGATGAACAGTTCATCGCAGAAAGTCCTGGATGAGCATGCACAGGCGATGAGTCTTTGGATGCAGCAGCGGGGGGAGCGAAACGGACTTTGGGATGGAGATCGTTATCGTCCTTTACTGCAGGTTTCAGGAAGTCTCCATCTGCGCTCCGTCTATCGTTCCCATGAGTGGGAGTTCCTGCAAGGGAGGGGTTGGGATGAAAAGAGGCGATCAAAGAAAGCAGCAAGCATCAAGAAAAACAGAAAACACGCACTGGTTAAAGGAAAACAAACAGCGCTTAAGCGTGATCATCGAGGTTCAACAAGACGAAAGAACCGTTAAGCAGGTGCTGGAGCAGGTGGCAAAGTTGTCGCCAAAAGAGATTATTCTTGTCGTGAACGGAAGCAGGGATTCCTCGATTGAAAGAATTCTCATGCATAAATCACCGATCATTACCTCCTATGTCTATGCATTTCCGCTAGGTCAGGATGTTTGGCGGTCGATTGGAGCCAGAGAAGCCAACGGAGATGTGTGGTTGTTTTTAAGTGCAAGCAGTGTCATTGCGGCAAGCGACTTGCAGCCCTTCGTAACGGCCTGCTATCAAGGCTTGGACATCTCCCTTCGCAAGACGGAGACAAGTGCATATTTGTCCACACGTAATGAGGAAGACATGGATACGGTGACATTAGCCAAAGCCTATCTGAATCACATGCTGGATCAAAGGGAAAAATTTACCTCCATGATCGATCTGCCGATTGCCATTACGCGTGAAGCGGCAATTCAAATCGGAATTCATCATTTACTCGTTCCACCATTGGCTCATGCCATCGCAGTAAACAAGAAGCTGAGGGTAGGGCAATCCCATCGGGTCAAAGAAGAAAAACGTCCTCTGAAGGACAATCGTTCTTCAGTGCGAAGAGAAGAGCGCATGAATATGCGTTTAGGGGATCATTTGGAAGCAGTCCACTATGTAAATCAAATGAAATCCGATCCCTCACCTTATAACGATCATTCCTAGCCGGTGTCCCTCTATGGGGCAGCGGTTTTTCTTTTAACAGACCTATGCGAAAGTACATGATCACTTGTAGATTCATTTTGCATTGTTCGGATTTTGTAGTACCATATTCTAGGGAGTATTCATTCGCCAATGGCATGAGGAAGCCAAGCTTTCTAACTAGTAAAGGAGTAGATTAAAAAATGAGTGTACATATCGGCGCCAAACCAGGTGAAATCGCAGAAACGATTCTGTTGCCAGGAGATCCTTTGCGAGCCCAATACATAGCGGAAACATTTTTAGAAGGGGCGACCTGCTACAACCATGTCCGTGGCATGCTTGGCTATACGGGTACGTATAAGGGAAAACGCGTCTCTGTACAAGGGACGGGAATGGGTGTCCCATCTATTTCTATTTACGTAAACGAACTCATGCAATCCTATGATGTGCAAAATTTGATTCGGGTAGGTACCTGCGGGGCCATTCAAGAGGATATCAAAGTACGTGACGTGATCCTGGCCATGAGTGCTTCGTCTGACTCCCAGACCAATCGTTTGCTGTTCAATCAAGTCGACTTTGCTCCAACGGCCAATTTTGACTTGCTGCACAAAGCCTTTCAAGTGGCTACCGAGCACAATCTATCGGTAAAAGTGGGCAATATTTTTACGAGCGACAGCTTTTATCGTGAAAGCATGGACTTGTACAAAAAACTGGCTAGCTATCAAGTGCTGGCTGTTGAGATGGAGTCATCCGCCTTGTATACCTTGGCCGCAAAATACAAACGCAATGCTCTTTCCGTTCTTACGGTAAGCGATCATATTCTGACCGGTGAAGAAACGACATCTGAAGAGCGTCAAACCACGTTTAACGAAATGATCGAGGTGGCATTGGAAGCTGCTTTGATAAAATAATAGCGTTCCAAAAAAAGTCGACCCCTGGATGCACGGCTGCAATAACTGGGATATGTGCTGTAGCATATTGGGCGAAGAGAAGCAGCATGAAAACGACACAGACCCATTTCAATCCATTTGGAAGCTTTCCGAGAAAAGCAAAAATCAGCATCAATAGTGGAACGAATTCAAAAAAATGCACAAAGTGGACATGATAGCGCCAAATAGCTGGGTCAGTAAAAAGAGCTGCACTCTGGCATTAGTAACGGAGATTATTGAGCAACATGGAAGAACGAGCAGCATGAAATCGAAGGGGGATCCATACACCTTTTCGTTTACAGTTGCGTAGTCGCCGGGGGAGCAGGAAGACTTCGAACCAAAAGGGGCTATGGAGTAGCGGACCGGGCAATAGGAAAAATGGCAAAGGTACAAAAACAAAGTCCATACATGACGAAACAGAGTGCCGCCCTTTGGCACTCTTTTCGTTTACTTCTTTTTCTTGCTTTCCAGGTAGTGAGCCAGATTGTTTAGTGTATCTTCGTAGGTTCTTCTTTTTTTAGATTGGTTCGAAGAAGTGGATTTCGAATTGGATTGCACCTTTGCCATTAAGGATGACCCCCGGACGTTTTTGAGTATAGTTATCTTAATTTTAGTATAGATGAAAAAACGTGCGTTGTAAACAGAATTTTTAAAATTATTTAAATAAGTTTATTTGTATTGTATTTTCCGATCTGTACCATGAGGATCAAAAGCTGATTAAAACTGTTACATCTGCAATTATTGATTGTTATTTAGCAGAGGTTCCTAGCTTGTATCATGATATGGCAAAGGTGCGCGAAATATGGCAGATGCGGAAAGAATCTTGAAGAAGCAGAGTTAAAGTGGGATTAAACAAGAAATGCGCAATTTGTAGATGCAAAGGAGTTTAGACTCCAGTATCGAATGTATGGGGAATGACACAGGAGGTTCTTTGGGATGAATGATTATATCAAGACAATGAGAAGTCTCATTGGTCAAGAAACATTAATAACGGTTGGATGTGGCGCGATGATCGAAGACACAGCTGGTCGTATTTTGCTGCAAAGAAAAAGAGATCTCGGCACATGGGGTCTACCTGGTGGGCTGATGGAAATTGGAGAAACCTTTGAGGAAACCGTAAAACGAGAGATTTTGGAGGAGACGAATCTGATCATTCTCCAGCCATTGCGGTTATTTGGTATCTATTCCGGAAAAGATGGTTTTGCCCAGTACGCAAATGGCGATAAGGTGTTCAGTATACAGATCATTTTTCATGTGACTGCCTACAAAGGCAATATTCAAGCCAATGAAGAATCTGCACAGCTTCAATTCGTGCATAAAACCGAGCTGCCGGCTAATATAAACCCGCATCAAGCACCATTTATTATGGATTGGGTAAATGGAATGCAAACGCCTGTCATCCGTTAGTTGAAAATGAGCGGTGGTTAAATTGTATCCATGACGTCAGGAAGAGTTTTTAACTTTGCCGATCATGAAGAAAATCACTTTGCTATCATGGAGAGATAATAAATCTTTTGACGTGCCACCATACAAGATGAGCAGCTGACTGAATAAGTCGGCTGCTGTTTGATTTTAGGGGATACACTCTTCTTGGAAAAGTTGAGTTTCCTTTGAGTCCGATAATATATATTATGTAAACTCAAAAAAAGACCAGGAATACCAATAACTCAAAGGTCTTGGTTCCGTGTCTGACGACACCAAACTACTGACGATAACGACAACAAAATACTTACTATAATCATTAGCGACACAAAAATACTTACTATATATACATTCGTCAGTAATAGTAAGTATTTTTGTGTCGTTTTTTATGACAACAAAGTACTTACCTGATTGAAGGTATATTGGGAGCTTGGGTTTTAAGCGTTCGGCAATATGGTAAGTACTTTTGTGTCGGTTTCAACGACAACAAAATACTTACTCGTTTGAAGTGGGCTCATCAATAAAGTTAAATATTCATTGATACATTCATGCTAAGAATTGTATATTATGTACATTTACTGATTAATAGCATAATGCGTTCCTGCAATTAATAATGAGCTGGAAGAAGATAAGTTTATACAGGGGTACCGCCAACATTTCGGAAATTTTGTACGCTAAGCGATTTTTTACATAGAAAAGCCGATTTCCGTTACGGTAAGGAAATCGGCTTGATTAACTAATTTAATTACCCGGCACAACAGGATAATTTAGAAACATCTTTATCAAACGTTAGGGCAGCCAGTTTCAATCCTTCTGCCATTGTCAAATATGGTGCAAGGGTTTCGCGAAGATCCTCTATAGTTAAACCGAATTTGACAGCTAATGTCGCTGCATAAATCACATCTCCCGCGTTTTCTGCCACTACATGAGCCCCTAACACTTTCAACGTTTTCGCGTCTGCCACCAGTTTAAACACGCCTGTTGTTTCCCGATTAACCAAGGCTCTTGGAACAGCATCTAACGGCAAGACGGATGTTTTCACTTCATAGCCTTTTTCTTTTGCCTGTTGCTCCGTTAAACCCACAGTTGCAATAGCTGGAGCTGTAAACGTAACTCCTGGAACCACTTCTAAATTCAGCTTTTTATTCAGTCCTCCGACGGCATTTCCTGCCGCAACTGCACCTTGATAAGCTGCCACATACACAAATTGAGGACCAAGCGTAACATCTCCTGCTGCGTAGATACGTGAATTCGTTGTTTTTGAATACTCATCGATGACAATTTCACCACGGGAGCCTACTTCAACGCCTGCTGCCTGTAAATTCAAAGTTGCCGTATTCGGTGTTCTTCCTGTGGCCACCAATAATTGATCTACTTCAATGATTCGCTTCTTGCCATTGATCTCGAGATGAACCTTTTTAATTTCTCCTTCTTGTTCAATTCGTTCAAAGGATGCTCCGGTGACTAAATTGACCCCTTGTTCTGTTAAGGTTTGTGCAATCGCTTCTGAGATTTCAGGATCATATTCCTTTAATAGACGCGGGCTTCTTTGCATCAATGTAACTTCAGAGCCTAGATGGTGGAATAGTTGTCCCAATTCCATGCCGATATATCCAGAACCGATGACAGCAAGACGCTTTGGAACCTTTTTTAATTCAAGCATCGTCGTGCTTGTTAAATAGTCTACCTCATCCAGTCCAGGAATGTTTGGCACAGCTGGGGAAGCACCTGTTGCGATTAAGAATCGTTTGGCAGATAACTTCATGCCATTCACTTCAACGGATTTTTCATCCGCGAATTTTGCTTCGCCTTTTATAAATTCAAAGCCATAGTCATCAATTAAATCCACATATTTGCTGTTTCGAAGATGCGTCACTAGCTCGTTTTTCTGCTTGATCAATGGTGCCAAATCCACATCGCCAGCTGACGTGTGCAATCCTACATAAGGATTGTTTTTTGCTAAATGATTGATTTCGCCAGCTCTTAACAGTGTTTTTGAAGGAACGCAGCCGATGTTCACGCATGTTCCACCCACTGTTCCGCGTTCGATAATTGCCACCTTCGCTCCGTATTTAACGGCTTCAATGGCAGATGAAAAGGCTGCCCCACCAGAACCAATAATGATGTAGTCATAATCGCCCTCATCACCAAGCTGCATCGATTCTTGTGGTAGTACTTCTTCTGCTTCTCCTGGCTGGTATTTGGCTTCAGCAATCGCCTTTTTCGCTTTTTCCACCTTCACGTCATTCGGAAGCTCAAATACAGCTTCTCCGCGACGAAAATCCACTTCAATCCCTTTAGCACCCATGTTTTCAAGAGCAATAGCTACATGCTCTTCACAACCCGTACAAGTCATTCCTTGAACATTTATTCGATATTTTTTCATGTTAAATCCCTCCCTTTACTCGACTCCAAGCCCGAAATCCGAAACAGCCGTCTTTATAGCCTGTAAATCCGTTTTCTTATCATCAAAAGAAACCGTTACTTCGCCCGTGCTTCCACTGACTTTAATGGTTGTTTTGCTAACGCCATCGACCTGTTCCAGGATATCTTCTACAACAGACGGAGGACAACAATCCATCCCCAAAACCGTGAATGTCCCTGTTTTAATTGTTTCAATGGTAGCTTTTTCTTCCTGCTTAGCATCCATAGTATTTTGTGCATCTTTTTCGTTACTACACGCACTAACCACCATCAAAAGAGATAATGCCATCATAATCCTCATTATTTGTACTCTCATATAAAGCGCCCCTTTTTCTGTAGTCAACTTTCAACTAGAAATAATAAAAGAAATACGCTGAAAACGAAAAACGTCGTGATCCATAAGCCAATGACAGAACTTTTCCTTTTGCCATTTTTCCGATAAACCATGTAAAAGGAGTAGGCAAGAAGGATGATGGTAACGATGGTAAACAATAACCGATATTTCAAAGAGTAGAAGGCCAATGCTCCTGCAAATCCAGTTAACCCAAGAGGAATGAAAATCAGTGGACCCAGGCAGCATGCAGCCATAACAAAAGCTGAAAAAACAGCGGCTAACTGCGACATTTTTTCCCTCATGATTTAAACCTCTCTATGCTGCAACAATCATGTTTTGTTGTTTCTTTCTTTGTTTCGTTTATTGTTCCTGGGTCTAGTTTTCTCCAGCCCTTGAATAGGGCGAAAACAAACAACAGACCCATCATAATGAAAATAACATTTTGAAATTCCGCGAAGTATGATCCCAGTGCTGTTCCTGCAAACAACGGAAGCAGTAAAAACAGATGGCATGGGCATGTAACTAATGCGACAAGAAACCAAGCTGAACTTTTTATTGTGTTTTTCATGGCTGTTTCACCTCTTTATTTCTTCATCAATGTTTCAATAATGGGGCATTCGTAAATGTCTTTGTTTTCAGGACATCTTTCTTTAAGGTCCATCAGCATTTTCTCAATTCTTTTGAGATCTTCAATTTTACGCTGGATGTCATCGATCTTAAGAACAGTGAAATCATACATATCACGGCACTTTACTTCATCGCGATCGACGACCCCTAGTAACTTGTCAATTTCATGTAAGGTAAAGCCTAGTTCCTGCATCCTTTTTATGAAATTTAATCGATCGACCGTTTGTTGTGAATACATTCGGTAGCCTTTTTCGGTACGATCAGGCTCTGGAATTAAGCCTAAACGTTCATAATATCTAATGGTCTCTTTGTTAACGTTACACTTCTCTGCGATTTCCCCTACTCGATAATGCAATTTACATCACCTCACTCATAATATAAACCCTGTACCATAGTACAGGGTCAAGGATAGTGTTAGCATTGAAAATGTATATAACCCTATTATCCCTAAAACGAACGTTTTTGGGACTTTGTGACGCATGTTTAAAAAGGATTCAAAATCTAATGTTATTCAGTTCCAAAACCCATTCCCTAAAACAAAGTTTATTTATCGTCGGTACCGACCCTTTATGGTACTATTATTGTATTACTTTTTCACTTGGAGGGGATATAAGTGATTTTCGGATATGCTCGTGTTAGTACAGAAGATCAAAATTTAGATATGCAGATAGATGCTCTCAATAAATATGGAGTTGAAAGAATTTTTCAAGAAAAAATGACTGGAACAAAAAAAGATCGTCCCCAACTCGATGAATTACTCAAGCTGTTACGGAAAGGAGACAAGGTTGTCGTTTATAAGTTGGATCGCATCTCACGTTCTACAAAGCATCTCATTGAATTAAGCGAACAGTTTAACGAGATGGCAGTTGATTTCGTCTCTTTAAGCGATAGTATAGATACATCAACGGCAATGGGAAAATTCTTCTTTCGAACGATGGCCAGTATTGCTGAACTAGAACGAGATATTATTAGCGAACGGACTAAATCAGGATTGCAAGCTGCTAGAGCTAGAGGAAAAAAAGGGGGTAGACCATCCAAGCAGACGGATAAAGTTGAAATGGCATTAAAAATGTATGACAGCAAGGATTACAGTATTGCACAGATTATAAGCGCAACTGGCTTAGGGAAAACAACGCTTTATCGATATATTAGCACAAGGTGATTCAAACTGATCAAAGGTGTTGATTATATTGAGCGCTAAAGAGCTACTTACACCAGAACAACGGAACGAGCTGCTTAACATCTCTAATATCACTGAGCATGATTTAGCAATGTACTATACTTTGACAGAGTATGATATCGAAATCATTAACCAGCATCGAAGGGATCATAACAGGCTAGGTTTTGCCATTCAATTATGTACGTTACGGAATCCAGGTTGTTCCCTAGTCGATTTACCAGAAGTTCCGGAGAGTTTATTAGAATATGTCGCTAAACAACTAGACATTGATCCGGGAACTTACTCCTTATACGCTAGACGTGATCCTACACGTCGTGAACACCTTGAGGAGTTGAGACAGGTTTATGGGTATCGAAATTTTGATGTACATGCCTATCGAATGGCAGCTCAGCTCCTCTTAAAACACGCTATGGAGAATGGGAATGCCATGTATCTCATACAAGCAGCTATTGGAATTATGCGTGAAAAGAAAATCATTCTCCCTGCTGTTACAACTATAGAGAGACTTGTATGGGAAACGCGGCAACGTGCAGAGAAACGAGTATTTTCATTTCTTACTCAAACACTTTCTAGTTGGCAAAAAACGAAGCTCGAGAAACTGATCGATCCTTTTGTAGAAAATAAGAAAACTCCTCTCGCATGGCTTAGAGAGGTTCCAGGACAATCATCTCCAGAAGCGTTTCTGAAAGTGATTGAACGAATAAAATATATTAGGGAACTTGAATTATCTGTTGATACTGCGAGTATCCATCCAAACCGTTTACTCCAATTCGCACGAATGGGAGCCAGATATGAACCGCATTCTTTTCGTAGATTTAATGATCAGAAGAGATACGCTATACTAGTTGCCTATCTGCTTACTCTTAGTCAAGATTTAGTTGACCAAGCAATTGAGATCCACGACCGGCAGATGATGATTTTACAATCAAAAGGCCGTAAGGCACAGGAAGAAATTCAAAAACAAAACGGAAAATCAGTAAACGAGAAAGTGATACATTATGCTGACATAGGTTCTGCTCTCATCAAAGCTAGGGAAGAAGGAATTAATCCATTTGAGGTATTAGAGAAAGTCATGCCCTGGGAAAAAATCGTTGAATCGATTGAAGAAGCAAAAAGATTAGTAAGACCTATGGATTATGACTACCTAGACTTGCTAAGTACCAGGTATTCCTACCTCAGAAAGTATACCCCCACATTACTTGATTCACTAGAATTTCGATCTACAAAAGCTGCTGAACCTTTATTGCGTTCCATTGATGTTTTACGTGACATCAACAAAAATGGTAAACGAAAAGTTCCAGAAGATGCTCCTCTCGATTTTGTTCCAAAGCGTTGGCAAAAACATGTGTATGATGATGATGGTACCATTAATCGGCAATATTATGAAATGGCAGCATTAACGGAATTGAAAAATCATATTCGCTCCGGTGATATATGGGTTGTCGGTAGTAGATTACATAAAGATTTTGAGGAGTATCTAATTTCCAAAGATGAATGGCTCCAAGCCAAGGAAGTTGGCACAAGGTTAGCTATCACTCTATCATCAGAAGAATACATAGCGGAACGGACAGAAGCCTTACATCATCGTCTTACATGGATTTCAAATAATCTAAACTCACTGGAGGGAATCAGTGCGGATAAAGAAAAGATCCGTGTGGATCGCCTGGAACGAGACACACCTGAAGAAGCACGATCCTTTAGTTTGTCTCTCTACGACATGTTACCCCGTATAAAATTGACGGATTTATTAATGGAAGTAGCAAGTTGGACAGAATTTGACGAACAATTTATCCATGGTTCAACGAATCGACCGCCAAAAGGAGAAGAAAAAGCTATACTAATGGCAGCTTTGATGGCAATGGGAACAAATATTGGACTTACAAAAATGGCAGATGCCACTCCTGATATTACATACCATCAATTAGCTAACGCTGCTCAATGGCGGTTATATGAAGATGCAATGACTCGAGCCCAAGCTAAGCTTGTAAATTTTCAGCATAGACTAACTCTTGCATCTTACTGGGGTGATGGCACAACATCATCATCGGATGGTATGCGCGTACCGATAGGTGTTTCATCTCTACACGCTGATTCCAACCCTCATTATGGCTCAGGTAAAGGAGCGACCATTTACCGATTTGTTGGCGATCAATATGCCAGTTTTTACACAAAGGTTATTAATACAAATGCCCGGGATGCTGTTCATGTGATTGATGGCCTTCTCCATCACGAATCCGATCTACGAATTGAAGAACACTATACAGATACAGCCGGTTACACCGATCAGGTATTCGGATTAAGTCATATCTTAGGCTTTCGTTTTGCACCAAGATTGCGAGACTTAGCAGATAGTAAACTCTACACGATCGATCAATCAAGTAATTATCCAAAAATAGAGGCTATGCTACGTGGTCGAATCAACACTAAAATTATTATGGATAATTACGATGATGTATTACAATTAGCCCATTCTATTCGTGAAGGGAAAGTCTCTGGGGCGCTTATCATGGGTAAGCTGGGATCGTATGCAAGACAGAATAAAGTAGCGACTGCATTACGAGAGATGGGGCGAATTGAAAAAACGATCTTTGTGTTAGATTATCTTTCCAATGAAGCCTTGCGTCGCCGAATACAAAGAGGTTTAAACAAAGGAGAAGCAATGAATGGATTGGCCAGAGCTTTGTTTTTTGGAAAACGTGGTGAATTACGAGAACGTGGACTACAGGATCAATTGCAACGAGCTAGTGCATTAAACATTTTGATTAATGCGATAAGTGTATGGAACACCGTTTATCTCACAGAGGCAGCAAATATACTGCAATCAAAAGGATTGTTACGAGAAGATCTTCTACAACATATATCACCTTTGGGATGGGAACATATTAATTTTCTAGGCGAGTACACATTCGACCTAAAAAGAATACCTGGTCATAACACATTACGGCCCCTCAATGTCAGTCAATAAATGATTACCCGATTTCCCTCCTGCTCAGGGAAATCGAAATTGTATGTTGCATACTTAAAAGACCGGACTATTCTTAGCGTACAGAATACCGGTCTTTTTCTTGCTAAAAGCTGCTTAGCGTACAAAATTTCCGAAATGTTGGCGGTACCCCTCTATGGTTTTCTACGAAAAGATCCCCCATCTGTAAGACAGGGGATTATTCCGTTATTGTAGTTGTAGCAATTTATACACGAATATGCCTGCATTATCCGCAGCAATTGGACGACTTTTGGGGTGCTGGTGCGCAACAGGTTTGTGCTTCTGTTGTCAAAACTTTAATTGACGCAGAACTCCCGACTACACTCGCCTTAGAAGCTGTAGATTCACAACATGAATCATCATTATGTGAAGTAGATTTCACCGGATCACTACCGCAACAAGAGCTGGATTTAATAGGCGGTGGTGCACAACAAGATGACACCTCTTGGGGATCCGCGGAAAAGCTTACACTGCAAACTCCTGTCTCAGGCAAACGAAGTTCTACTTTTTTGGCTGCTTCCCAATCACCCACAAGGCCAGCGATGACAGATCTCACTTGCTCGTATCCTGTAGCCAGAAGAAAAGTTGGGGCTCGCCCATAACTCTTCATCCCAACGATGTAAAAATCCTTTTCAGCTTGCCGGAGTTCTGCTTCGCCATGCGGTCTAACCGTTCCACAGCTATGAATATTTGGATCAATGAGCTCCGCAAGTCCTGGTACGCTTTCGATCGCGGGATCAACCTGGTAACGCAGTTCACGGATAAATTGGGTATCAGGTCGAGCCCCCGTATTCGTGATCACCTCATCGATGCCTTCGAGTTTGAATGGCTCCCCGTTCAACACCCCTCCGATCGTAAGGGCGTCATTTTTGCAGGAAACTTCCTGTATTTGAAGAGGTGTAAAAACGTGTATGCGCCCGTTCTCAACTAAGGATTTAATTGCAGTTCCTAACGCACCGCGTGCAGGTAATTGGTCTGCCTCGCCTCCACCATACGTTTCATAAATGTTTTTCTTCCGCAACGCCCAAAAAATTTCAGTGGATGGCACCTCCTCTTTCAAGCGATTCAAATCGAGGATGGTATTGATTGCAGAATGCCCACTTCCCACAACTAGAACCTTTTTCCCTGCATACCGATTACGCTGTTTCCCATATACGTCAGGAATTCCGTAGGTGATTCGACTAGAGGCATCTTGTTCACCCTTTGCTAGTATACCGCCTGAACCAACAGGATTGGGATTCTTCCAAGTTCCAGTGGCGTCAATGACAGCTTTCGCTTCGATAACATGTATCTCCCCATTTTGCTCGAACTGAATGACAAAAGGTACTTGGTCCCTTCCTTTTGTTTTCATCTTATCCATATCTCTTCTACCAACTGAGATTACTTTGCTGCTTAGATGAATGTAAGGAGCAATTTCAGGGATGGCTGCAAGTGGCTGCATATAATTTTCAACAAGTTCTCTACCTGTTGGGATGTCTTCTGGTTTTGGAGCTTTCCACTCATATTTTGAAAGGAGCGTGACCGCTGCTTTATCCATGTTATACTCCCAGGGTGAAAACATCCGGACGTGTCCCCACTCCAAAACACTTGCTCCTACCTGACCTCCTGCCTCCAACACAATAAAGGCCTCTCCTCTTTGAACGAGTTGTGCTGCTGCTAACCCGACTGGACCTCCTCCAATAATGGCTACCGGTAAGTTCATTTTTCATTAATCCCCTTTTTAAATAGTTGGTATTTGCAACTATATTCGTTAAGTAAACTCCTCTACTGGTTATAGAGGAGGCATACAACAATCTGCACTTTTTCTTATCGCTTCATTTATCAATTGAAGACTTTCCAATACCTGCTCATGCTTATCATCCGGAATTTGATCAAACACATTAGCGATGTACGTTTCCATGTATGACGCAATCTCCTTGTGTTGCTCTTCTCCTTTCTGCGTTAAGGAAAGAACAACATACCTTCTATCCTTTGGATCTGGCAATCGGTTTATCATTTCTGTTTCAACGAGATGATGAACTTGGCGACTCAAGGTACTAGTATCAATGGATAACAAATCTGCGAGTTCGTTTAAGGAAATGTTTGGCCTTTTCTGGAGCTCGTAGAGAATATGGCTTTGAACCACAGTGATGCCACAGCACTGTGCACCGTCCTTTTGTAAAACACCAAAACGCCTTACTAAAACCTGAAATACTTCTCTTACGTTCACGTATTGAGCGAGTGGTTTCATTATCATCACCTAAAACCATCTTACAATGCACTAATTGACAAATGCAACTATTGTCTTGTGGAAATTTCCATTTATCAAAGCCAATGAGTTACAACAATTATCTATTGCATCTTATGCACGCTTGATTAGAATGGTACTTCACTCCTTTTTCACGCTGTAAAAAAAGCCATCTAGTCACTTCTTTTCAGGTAAGTATAAAGCTTTTTCACAACATATTTCGCGTCTGGCCCCACCCCCCTTAAAGTAGCAGAAGCAAAGGAACGTTGTCCTTCTAAACCTACAAAATAGAGTCCAGGAACTTGGAGACTTACTCCACCTAGTTGCAAAGGTCTTCCTTCGGCGTTCAATGCCCCAATCGGTTCAAGAAACGATAATTCTGGACGATACCCAGTAGCAAAAATAACCGTATCAACAACTTCATGAGTACCGTCTGGCCAAATGATGCCCTCGGGGGAAAATGAGGTAAACATGTCTCGTTGATCTGGCATTCCTGCTTTTAACTTTGTCTTATAATCGCCTAAATCTGCCACAGCACTCGAAACCGGTGCTTGCTTACCAAATCGCCAAAAAGGAAAGGTATCGATTCCAATTGCTCTAATCCAATAATGTAGATCTAGTCCCCATACTTTTTGTTTAACAAATTGAACTGGTTGGAGTACCGCTAATGAGGTCTTGCAGTGATCGGCCAACTCTACCGCGATTTGGATGGCTGAATTTCCACGCCCCACTACAACAACTCTTTTACCCGTATACGGATCCGGATTTCGATACGTAGACGAATGGAGTATTTCCCCGAGAAAGCTTTCCCTCCCTTTGATTTCGGGTGTATAGGGGTTATGGAATGAGCCTGTGGCATTGATGAGTGCTTTTGTTTGATAAACGTGTCCTGTCTCGGTTTGAATGACAAAATAATTGCCGTTTCGTTCTACTCGTGTCACTCGCTGATTGGTACGGATAGGTAAATCGAATTTTTTCGCATAATCCTGCAAATAACGAATGACTTCAACACGAATCGGATAACGTCTCTTTTTTCCAGGCATCTTCATGCCAGGTAGTGAAGAAAGCTGAGCGGGTGAGAACAATTTTAGACTGTCATAATAATGGGGCCAGGATCCTGTAGCGTGATTGCTTCCTTCCAGTATCAAAAAAGATAGACCTTTCTTTTGTAAATAGTAACCGGAAGCAAGACCTGCCTGCCCTCCACCAATAACAATCACATCTAAACACTCTTTCATGGGCACCCTCATCCTTTAATTTATTTGTAAATTGCAAGTTTATAACGAGAGAAATTACTCCACGATGGGAGTACAGCACTGATTCGATTTTGCCATCGCTTCATTCAAAAACTTGATGGAGCGAATGACCGTTTCTCTTTCAAATTCATTCATCTGTGAAAAGATCTCGCTTAAATAAGCATTCATTTGCTCATCAATTGTTGTCGCTACGTACATTCCTTCTGTTGTCAGAGAGAGAATATATACTCTTCTATCCTCTGGGTCAGGAGTTTTTTTCACAAGATTTAACTTGATTAAAGATTGAATTTGACGGCTAAAGGTCGTAATATCTGTACCCAATGCGTCAGCCACCTGCTGAATTGAAGGCTTATGCTGCCGATCAATTTCATATAATATATGGCTTTGAACTAATGAAAGCTCTACCCCGCCTGCCGAACAACAGTTTTTATTTAGAAAACCAAAGCGACGGGTCATGATTTGAAATAAATCTCGAACTGCTTCCAAGTATCTCACCTCATGACATAGTTATACAATTAATATTTGATTTTTGCAACTTTTTTATCCGCATTTATTAATTCGGTGTAAGGCGTAAATTAAGTGTTAGACCGGAGGAGTTGATTCTGCGGGCCTTTAGAGGTTAAAAATCGTCAACATTTGAATAAAAAGTTTTAGACTGGACTCCCGAATAAGGAACGATAATTGAAGGAGCCCGAAAATAAAGAAGTAGACTGGCAGGCAACTGTAACTCCAAAGGTCAGCGTGTCCAGGCTTTGGCCCCAAACCAGCGCTTCCAGAAGAACAACTAGGAACACGAGCTGTAGCTTCGCCGTACAGTTGGCCATGTCCATCCGAAGTAAAGAGCGTATCAGTTGCGCTGCTCCTGCAGGTGTACGCGCCGTCGGTACGGTCGGGAACCAGGAGTTCTGTAGGCGTAGCTGTCCGTCATCAGCTGGTCAAGGCCATCCAAACAGAATACGTATAGCTACGGCGCTCCAGTAGCCGGCCGGTGACGTCGCCGGAATACCGATTCTGCCTATGCCGCCCCTTCCGTAAGTACAACCAGGTGCACGATCTGTAGCTTTTCATAGGAGTCGACCGCAGCCTCACAGTCTATAACTTTATTTTTCAGTCTAATTCTTTATTTTCTTTTGACAGATAATCAACGGGGTGTGTCGAACTTTCCTTGGTTCGACAGGAGAATTGGTAGAATTGGAAGGAAATATGGTGCTTTAGTATGATTTGGTAGAATATAGATGATATAATATGTTAGAAATACACATTCAAGGGAGGTAGAGACATGGCCAGATGCACGGCTCCAGTAAGGGGACATAGCTCAGCGAGTGCCGCAGAAAATTGCCCAGCGTGTCGGGGGCGTGGACGCTATAGTGGTGGTTACAGTGCCTACGGGACGCATTCGTCTCCGTCTTACACCCAGTCAAGTGGGGGCAGTCGAAGCGGCGGCGACGGTTCCGGCAGCCGCAGTGTAAAGGCGAAATGGTCGAGAGCAGGTTCTACAGTGTTTTACACGCCTGCAGAAGTTCGGGCACTTACACCAATCCGCAACAACGTCGAAAACCTGGCAAATGAGAAGCCTGACCTTCGGGACGTCTTCCTTTGCCATGCGTGGGACGACCGGAAGGGGGTCGCCAAGGATCTGCATGATCTGCTTGAGTCACGTGGTGTCTCTGTCTGGTTCAGCGAGAAGGACGCAGGCCTCGGCGTACCATTGCTTCGCTCCATCGACAAGGGCTTGGCGAACTCGCGAGTCGGGATTGTGCTGGTGACCCCTGCTCTGCTAAAACGCCTTAAATCAGAGGGCATCGCAGACAAAGAACTTTCAGCACTCCTCGCTCGTGAACGACTTGTTCCAATTGTGCACGATACCACGTATGAAGAGCTCCGCGATGTCAGTCCCTTGCTCGGTTCGCGAACCGGCCTAGACACTGCAGAAGAGCCAATGGCAGACGTCGCAGACAAGCTCGCAGATCTGGTCTCCCCCTAAGACTTACCATGGCTATTCCGATGTGGCTATATGGACGCTCTGCCGTTTGTCGGTTACATGGCGAACGCGGCTTTCCAAGGTCATTGAGTAGGTGATTTTGCGTTCTAAAAGCGACTCCATGCGACCCAGGAAAGCGACGTGACCAGACTTTGGCCCCAAACCAGCGCTTCCAGAAGAACAACTAGGAACACGAGCTGCAGCTTCGCCGTACAGTTGGCCATGTCCATCCGAAGTAAAGAGCGTATCAGTTACGCTGCTCCTGCAGGTGTTCGCGCTGTCGTTACGGTCGGGAACCAGGAGTTCTGTAGGCGTAGCTGTCCGTCATCAGCTGGTCAAGGCCATCCGAACAGACTACGTATCGCTACGGCGCTCCTGAAGCCGGCCGGTGATGTCGCCGGAATACCGATTCTGCCTATGCCGCCCCTTCCAGGGGCACGATCTGTAGCTTTTCCGCGGAGTCGACCGCAGCCTCACAGTCTATAACTTTATTTTCTCAGTCTACAACTATATTTTCCCGGTCTAATACTTTATTTTTCAGTCTAATTCTTTATTTTCTTTTGACATTCGGTAATAACTTAATGATTCAGACAAAGTAAAACGACCATGTTTTGTCATGGTCGTCTTTGAACGGTATTATTCTCTAATATCTTAGTCCCGATTACCTTCAGGAAATAATGTGAGTAATGCTTCTCTTTGCCCAGGTTTGATAGTGATTTCCGGTCGAATCTCTTTTGCCTTTTCCTCAGCTTCTTTCAACGAGTTGCTTAGTCCGAGGGTAAGAAGTGTGCCTGTAGCTACAACGCCTGTTCTACCACGACCACCATTACAATGTATGGCAACCTTCTTGCCATGCTTATATGCATGGATTACCTCTTCAATGGCGTGTTTAAAAAGGACATCTTGATTAGCGGACGAATTGTCTCCAAGTGGAATTTGGATCCATTGAACATGTGGGTTTGAAAAGGCAGGTTGCTCAGCATCTCCGCGTAGATCAACGACTACCTCTACTCCTTCATGTTCGATCATGCTCTCCACGTCATCAGCTGAACCCATGAAAATACGATCTTCTACCAAGGCGTGGTATTGTTTTGGAGCTTCGATACCCCAAACTTCAAGAGCATTATCCTCTAAAAATCTCTCACAATCCAGTGCTGCCATACACCCCGTACCTGCTGCCGTTATCGCTTGACGATAACGGTGATCCTGAACGTCACCACATGCAAAAACTCCTGGAATGTTTGTTTCTGTTGTACCAGGAGTGACGATGATATACCCTGTTTCATCCGTTTTGACTTGCCCTTGTAGGAAAGCAGTATTTGGACGATGACCAATTGCAACAAAAATGCCATCCGTCTCAATGATTTCTTCCGTAAGGGTGTCATTATGTTTTACCTTTAATCCTGTTACTCCCTTTTCCTCGGCGATTACTTCAATTGGCGTGCTATTCAAACACCACGTGATTTTAGGGTTATTTTGAGCCCGATCTTGCATGATTTTTGATGCGCGCAGCTCATTTCTTCGATGGACAATAATCACCTCTGTAGCGAATTTAGTGAGGAAATTCGCCTCTTCCATCGCAGAATCACCACCGCCTACGATAATGACCTTTTTCCCTCGAAAGAAAAAACCATCGCAGGTAGCGCAGGTGCTTACTCCACGTCCGATATTCTCCTTTTCACCTGGGATGCCTAGCAATTTAGCAGATGCACCCGTCGAGATGATCAGTGTTTCCGTTTGAATTTTATCAGATCCATTGATGGTTAATGTAAACGGTCGTTTTGATAAGTCAGCAGTCGTTACCCAACCAGTTTGGAAGGATGCGCCAAAACGCTCTGCTTGTTTCCGCATGTTCTGCATAAGCTCCTGCCCCATAATTCCTTCTGGGAACCCTGGAAAGTTCTCAACCTCTGTTGTAAGGGTTAATTGACCTCCGGGTTCATTTCCCTCGATAACGAGTGGGTTCATATTTGCACGTGCTAGATAGATTGCAGCTGTAAGGCCCGCAGGTCCTGTTCCAAGGACGACTACTTTTTCCATGAAATTACCTCCTTTACGGTTTCGTAAAAAACCCCTCTATAAGCGAGGGGTCATGTTCATTTACTTTTTCCAGGAACCAAATTGGACTTGAACGGGGGCACTAGGAGGTGCACAACACAAGGAGATATCACGTTGTTCACCTGCTGATTCAAACTCCGAATCTGCACTGGTATAGAATATCTCCCATGCGTTACCGTCTGGGTCATACACCCACACTTTGTCTTGTACAGCGTAGCAGCAAGTAGTACCCATTTCGTCAATAGTAAGCAATCCTGCTTCACGTAATCGATTGCCCATTTGAATGACGTCTTCCGTGTTGTCTACTTGGAATCCCAAGTGGTTAAGAACACCTTTCTTCTCAAACGGGCGTACATTCAAGGAAAAGTGAAGGGCTGGAGTATCTAACTCAAACTTTGCATAGTTTTCTTTCACTTTAGTCGGCTCCACTCCAAAGAAGTTCCGGTAAAATTCAAGTGATGCTTCTAAATCGGTACAATTTACAGCCACATGCATTCGTTTAATCATGATCTTGCCTCCCTTTATTTTCCTTCTGCAAGAAAAACTTCAATGCGTTTCTTTATGGAATCACGAACGGTACGAAAACTGGTCATGATTTCTCCTTCTGTACCGATTGCTTTCGCGGGATCATCAAATCCCCAGTGCCATTTCACGACGTTTTTATTAGAGATAACCGGACAATGTTCATCTGCGTGACCGCAAAGTGTAATGATATAATCCGCACAATTTAGTGTCTCTGGATCAATGACATCAGAAGAGTGGGTGCTAATATCAACACCGGCTTCTTTCATCACTTGTACTGCACGAGGATTAAGTCCATGTGCCTCTAGACCCGCACTTTTCACTTCGTAGCGTTCGCCTCCCAAGGCTTTCATAAATCCATCGGCCATTTGACTTCTGCAAGAATTGCCTGTGCAAAGAAAGTAGACGAGAGGTTTTTTATCCATGAGTTAGGCTCCTTTTTTGTTGAAGTATTTCTTTTGAAACCAAAGCGCGACGTTTACTAATGCAATCATGACGGGCACTTCTACTAAGGGACCGATGACAGCTGCAAATGCGGCTCCAGAGTGAATGCCAAAAACTCCTACGGCAACAGCGATTGCTAGCTCGAAGTTGTTACCTGATGCTGTAAATGCCAATGTGGATGTTACCTGATAATTTGCCCCTGCTTTTTTCCCCATCCAAAATGAGATGAGGAACATCACGACGAAATAAATGAGCAGTGGGATCGCGATCCGAACGACATCCAGTGGTAATGCGACGATGACTTCACCTTTCAGTGAGAACATCACGATAATGGTAAAGAGTAAGGCAATCAGTGTGATCGGGCTGATTTTCGGGATGAATACTTTTTCATACCACTCGCGTCCTTTGGATTTTACCAGCGTGTACCTTGTGAGCATCCCGGCAATAAAGGGAATTCCTAGGTAAATAAATACGCTTTTGGCCACTTCCGCAATGGTGATATCAACCACCATCCCTTGAAGTCCAAACCAACCTGGTAAGACGGTAATGAAGAAGTACGTGTATATGGAGTAAAACAATACTTGGAAGATCGAGTTAAACGCTACAAGCCCAGCTGCGTATTCGGTATCACCTTTACACAGGTCATTCCAAACAATGACCATCGCGATACAACGCGCCAGTCCGATCATAATGAGACCTACCATATATTCTGGGTATCCTTGCAAGAAGACGATGGCCAAAATGAACATTAAGATTGGACCGATTACCCAGTTTTGAATCAAGGAAAGCCCAAGAATTTTTCCATCCCGAAAAATGCGACCTAACTCCTCATAGCGTACTTTCGCAAGAGGTGGATACATCATGAGAATCAGACCAATGGCTATTGGGATGGATGTTGTACCTACCTGGAACTCATTTAACACCGTTACAAAGTTTGGAAAGAGATAACCACTCCCTACACCTACAGCCATCGCCACAAAAATCCAAAGCGTTAAGTAGCGATCAAGGAACGATAACCGTTTTCCTACCTTATCACTCACGTTAGTACCACTCCTTTCTTATTCGCAGGTTACAAGCAACCCTTTTTTCGCCAGTTCATCAAATTCTGACGAAAAATCAGGTAAATGATTTAAAGAAAAACCGATATCCTCAAGCTGTGCTCTGTTCAATGAATAAAAAACCCATTGACCTTTTCTTTCTTCTGTTACTAGGTCAGCATTTTTCAAGCGACTCATGTGCTTTGAAATTGACGGCTGAGAAATGCCAAAGATCGGTACCAGTTCACATACACAACAATCCCGCATATTTAATAAGGCAATGATCTTCAAGCGAGTTGGATCGCCAAGTGTTTTTAATGCATCTGCTAATTTATTGAACTCCATGATCAGCCCTCCTTCACCAATTATTCTAATATAGCCATATGGCTATATCAATATTTATGTACGTAAAGATTTTGTAAATCAACTACATGAATTAATAAAAACGTGCACAAGTAACAAAAGTGCACGTTTTCGTTCGAAATTTTATTATGTACAATCAAACTGTTACACGAGAAGTTAATTTTATTCTTTATCGTTAGAGGCTCAAATCAGTATATAGTTTATCACCCTGATTGAAGGGACATTCCATTCGATCAATGATTTCAGAGATGCTGGGCTGCATATGAGAACTCTTTAAAAACTCTATTTTTTTCATGGTGGAATTATCATTTACTTCTCTAATTATAATGTTTGGTATTGTCTCTATATGCCCTTGAGGATAGTCCACAAATATACACCTATTTGTGGAAGGTTGCCCCTCAATTAAAAATTCCTTGAAAAGTTGAAGTAGGCTTTCTCCATAATACGAGTTCAGTATCCAAAAAAAGAGGCCAGTGCTGTTGCAATCAAATGCTCTCTCTACCTTTGTTAAGAGTGATGATAAATTGGTTGATAACCAGACATTTTCAAGCGAGGAAGAATCTAATTGGTACCTGTACAATTTACTATTATCCACTTGCCAATACTGTTTGAAATTGTCAATCTTTTGCCTCCATAAAACATATGCATAAGCAAAGGGACATATAGTTTCGTCTGGAAACCCCCTAACTAGTCTGATTACACAAGATCTATGTTTACGAATGATATGTCTCCTGACACGTCTTACAATTGCTTTCTGTACTGATTTGGTTGACTTATCTATCTCATTTTCTAGATTGTAATTATACTCAACTTTACCAAATCGTCTTATTCCCAAGTAATCCTTCTTATTGTATACCACAAACTTATTATTCGGGTTGAGAGGAAGACACGGTGTTTCTTGTTTAACAATTTTACTTCGATAGATACTGCGGAGGTCAATATAATACTCTGAACGCTCACGAGTGCTTATCCAATGCTGTAAGTTTTTATCCGCAATTTCAGAATGATGATTTTTCCAGATGTCTAGATAATGTCTATCTTTTAAATCTGCATACCAATAACCACATTTGCAGCAAAATGGGTTTGACCAATTATTGTCGGTTAACGCGAAAGAATAGGAACATTTGCAATCTGGACATTCAAGACTTAGCGGATTCAAGTGGAATGGACATTTGGTGATAGTATGAAATTGATGGAATAAACTGTGAAACCCGTTTTGCATGCATTGTATACAAAAAGTAAGGTTATCTCGGAAATAATTGTTATTATCAAAATCAATATTGAGGTAAGGTTCAATTAATTTGTTGATTAGATTTTTGTTATGAGAATGGAGAGAAACTCCAAAAACGGCTTTACATTTGTCATCATCAATATTGACCAAATTCAGTAAATCACGATCGACCTTGCTCCAAGAACTTTTCTTTTGATTGTTGCACAACTTAGTTGTGAAGATAGTGAGAAGATCGCTGCTCTTGACAACATTAGAGTATTTAAACTTTTCGAATATTGACCACGATGATTCATATTGATTAATCCACTTCTGGTTCCATGTGAATGATTTACTCTTAAACAAAGAGCTTTCCTCCGTTTTGCAAAGGTCCTTTGTTCAAAAGTATGCCCATTGAATCTTCTTACTAAACAGACTATATGGAAAGCCAGGGGGATTTTGGGCCTTTTTCACTTAGTGGTAGTCTCATTCTTCTACTTTTAACTGTTTGGAAAGGACATATTATCTGGCCTTGGATACTTTGTCTACTCTCTTCGACTTCCCAATGAAATTCAAACACTTCTTCGATTTTCGTTGGAAGATATATAAAAATACCTTTGAGATAGTCGTATTTAAAAGCACAGCGGTGATATGT
>NZ_RHHR01000065.1 GCF_003710915.1 Brevibacillus invocatus
CAACAACTTTCCCTTCGTGTATTCTAAAATCTGCGTCGGCCGTTTCTTTTTTTAGAGGTTTTTTCCAGTAAGCACTATCATTGGTAAGAAGGATGGCGCAGCCACTCATATTTGGAAATATCCTTACCAATTCTTCTAGTTTTTGAACGTCCTTTATATAATCAAATCTTCCTTCTCAATAGCCCCTTAGGAAACTTGGACACATGGAGTGTAATTTAGTACACTATATGTGAACAGGGGGAAGGCAACAATGAAACGAAAACAATACTCCAATGAGTTTAAAATGCAAGTGGTAAAAGAAGCTCTGGAAAGTGGAAATCGAGCTGCCGTTGCCAGAAGATACGAACTCCACTACAATGTCGTCCAACGTTGGATGAAAGATGCAGATGCAGGAAAGTTCGAGGATTTCAATATGGCTGTGGTCGATGATGCAGGTTCCAAGGCTTTGGTTAAAGAAAACGATCAACTCAAGCGTTTACTGGGTGAAAAGGATTTAGAGATTGCCATCTTGCGTGACCTCATAAAAAAGAAAAACCCTCACTTACTGAAAAGCTTGAAGTAGCCGAACATTATATTCAACAGGGATACGAAGCAGCCTTAGTGCTTCGTCTTATAGGGATTCCGAGATCGACCTACTACTATCATAAGCAACAAAAGACTCAACCACATCTAGAAAAAACAGTACGTGAGGGACGAGAAATACCGGGCTACTCATTCAAACAAGATGGAACCAAGGTTTCCGATGAACAAATCAAGGAGTGGCTGATGGAGAGCATCACTGGAGACGGGTATGCCTACGGTTATCGCAAACTAACCGTTCTCCTGCGCCGCGAGCATGATTTAATTATCAACAAGAAGAAAGTCTATCGACTCTGTACAGAGCTAGATATTCTTCGTCCACAACGCCAGAAACGAACGCATTACCCTAGAAAGCTTGCTAGAAACCGTAACATTACGAATTCGAATCAGCTTTTTGAGACAGATATCAAGTATGGTTACATTGTAGGAGAAGACCGCTTTTTCTTTATTCAGACCGTCTTAGATGTCTATGATCGAGTGGCAGTTGCCTATCATATCGGATTAACTTGTGAAGGAAAAGATGTGGCAAGAACTCTACAACAGGCTCTATGGAAACGCCAATTATTTGAAGATGACCCAAAACCTGTGATCCGATCAGACAATGGACCACAGTTTATTTCCCATGCCTTCCAAGAGGCTTGTGAATCATTCAAGGTTGAACATGAGAGAATTCCGCCCAGGACTCCGAATATGAATGCACATATTGAGTCCTTTCACCGACTATTGGAGGACGATTGCTTATCTCGACACGAATTTGAAACGTACAAGGAAGCGTATGAGGTGGTAACCGAGTATATGAAGTTTTACAACGAGAGAAGAATTCACTCTAGCATTCGTGATTTAGCACCTGCCGAGTTTTATAGACAAAACCAAGTAAGTCCTATCCCCATTAAAGCCGTTCGTGTGTAATAATCTAGAGTCACATGGATTCATACCGGAAAGTTCGTTAGGCTTTACATGGAGAGGCGGGCATGATAGGCTGGGTAGCCTTACGAAACCCTTAGGCATCGGACTTGAGTAAGAAATTATGCCCGTAGAGGCTCCATGTCAAGCCGTTACCGTCAATAGTATTCCTCACCCAAAAACGAAAAGCTATGAAAAAGTAAGAATAAGAGAGTATGTGTCCAAACCTAGGGGGTTAATCCGATTTTTATCGATCATTGGAATCCCTTTGTTAAAAAGTATGGGGAAAGAATCCGTCCTTCGGTTCTGAAAGAA
>NZ_RHHR01000066.1 GCF_003710915.1 Brevibacillus invocatus
CTTCCGGCCCAAGGAACACGAACATCATCAGGCATAGGATACGGGATGAGTCTGCCAAACAAGACGAAGTCCAATTAACTCAACTTTCGCAGAGCGAAAATGAGAGTATTCCCTTGGTACAACAAGTTTAAAGCCGATTTTAGAATGCTCCTTGAAAAATAGAAAAACACCACTCCGTTTGGTAAAGTGAAAGTGTCGAGGAATCACTACCATACAGGAGAGGTGTCCTTTCTATGATAGAGCAAACTCAACAAAACAATCAACTCCCTGCCGAAATCAAAATGGCTTGGAAAGAACTGAAAGTGCTGCATCACTTGAAAACCGCAGGTTTTAAAAAGAATTTTGGCTTTACCTGCTCGTATCTGTTCCAACTTGTGTTTGTCCTCTTGTTTCATCACAAGAACTGGTTTCGCTTGTTGGAGAGCAAGAAAGGTGAGATGTTCCCCGGCAAGGATACGGTATACCGTTTTCTCAACCATAGCGGTTATGCGTGGCGTCGCTTTTTGACACTACTCAGTTGCACCACCATTGACAAAGTGCAAGCCCTCACATCAATAAATCGTGTATCGGTTTTTGTAGTCGACGATTCTATGTTTGAACGCAACCGTAGTAAGGCTGTCGAGATGCTGTCTCGATTCAAAGATCATGCGACAGGTTGCTATTACAAAGGCTTTCGCATGCTCACGCTGGGATGGTCAGACGGTCACACGTTTATTCCGGTAGATTTTTCTTTACTCGCTTCTCTAAAATCTCAAATCAACGGAATGATGGAGGGAATCGACAAGCGAACGTCGGGCTATAAGCGTCGATTAGAAGCGCTGTTGCCTGCCCCGGAAGTCATTCCTGCCATGATTGATCGAGCTATTCAATCAGGTATGAGCGCCTCTTACGTGCTTATGGACAGTTGGTTTACGCACGCCCCCTTAATTCAATCGGTTCGTGCGCGAGATTTGGACGTAATCGGAATGGTCAAAGCAGACAACAAACGCTACCTTGTTGGTCAACATCGCCTGTCGTTACAGGAACTTTATTTCGCGGCAACACCTATACAAGGAAAAAAGAAAGGCATACTGCGTTCCATTCACACAGAATTGTCTCCGGGTATTCCTGTCATCATGGTGTTCGTGCGCCACCGCTCAAACAAAAAGGAATGGCTCGCTATATTGAGTACGGATTGCTCACTAACGGAAGAAGAGATTATCAAAATCTACAGTATCCGCTGGGATATTGAGGTGTTCTTTAAGTGTGCCAAATCACTATTGCGGTTACAAAAAGAGTTCCAGGGCAGATCATATGATCTGCTGATCAGTCATACAACGATTGTCTTCTCTCGTTACATTCTGCTGGCATGGCAGCATAGGCAAAGCACCGATCAACGCACACTGGGCGGGTTATTCCATCTTCTATGCGATGAAGTAAGCCAACTTGATTGGGCAGTTGCTTTAAAGCAACTCATTGATCTCATCGAGGACATTGCTCAAAAGGCAAACAAGAAGATCACAAAACTGATTAAAACGCAACTCCAACAATGGATCATGGGTTTACCCAGCTATATCAAGGGTTACCTACCTAATTTGAGCTGCGAAAGTTGAGTCATTGAGTAAAAGAATCTAAAATATCTCTTTTTCTGCCCCATTCCCATCATCTATACTTGTCTAAAGCAAAACAGACAGAAAAGGAGTGGGGCTATGCATTTGCGCTTAAGAAAAGCAGCATGGGGAATAATCACTACATCACTG
>NZ_RHHR01000067.1 GCF_003710915.1 Brevibacillus invocatus
AATTAGCCACTGATCGGATTCGTAACGCACTGGAAAACAAGAAGCCAGTCGCGGCTTAGTTTTTAAAAAAGGATAAAGAAGAGATTGGGGCAGTCTGTATATTTTTAAGATGAGCAATTATGAAATTGATTCATGTAAGTGTTTTTATCGCTCTCTCACATACGAATTCACAAGTTGGACAAAATTTTAGGGGAAATGCCCAGTGCATCCATGTGTTGGTCAATCCTTCAATACATATCACATATTCAGCAAACATGGCTTCTTTTGCCCCATTTCCCCATATACATATAGCAGGTGTGGCAAAGAGGAGGGGAATGTATGACAAACGAAGAACGCAAGGAGCTGGAGCGATCCATCGATGAAATAACGGAAATCGCCAAGGGGTTCGGCCTTGATTTCTATCCGATGCGCTATGAGATTTGTCCGGCTGACATCATTTATACATTTGGTGCGTACGGCATGCCGACGCGATTCTCGCACTGGAGCTTCGGAAAATCCTTTCACAGAATGAAGCTGCAATACGATTTGAACCTGAGCAAAATTTACGAGCTGGTGATCAACTCCAATCCGTGTTACGCCTTTCTCTTGGACGGAAATACGCTCATCCAGAACAAGCTGATCGTGGCACACGTTTTGGCTCACTGCGACTTTTTCAAGAACAACATGCGCTTCTCCAACACCAATAGAGAAATGGTGGAAAGCATGGCGGCAAGCTCGGAGCGAATCCGCCAGTATGAGATCCAGTACGGAAAAGAAGCTGTCGAAAATCTGCTGGATGCGGCACTCGCCATCCAGGAGCATATCGATCCCAGCCTCTTGCGTCCCAAGCTTCGCTGGAAGCGGGAGCCGGAGGAGCCGGTGAACAAGGGAAGGGAGCGCACCGGCCCCTACGACGATTTGTGGGGACTGGATCAAAGGGAGAAAAAGGACCAAGAAGGTGCCGCGAAGCCTGCTTTGCGCAAATTCCCGCCTGCACCGGAGAAAGACCTGCTGCTGTTCATCATGGAGTACAGCACGGTGCTGGATGACTGGCAGCGCGACGTCCTGACGATCATCCGAGATGAAATGCTGTATTTCTGGCCGCAGCTGGAGACGAAGATCATGAACGAAGGCTGGGCTACCTACTGGCATATGCGCATCCTGCGGGAGATGGAGCTCACCGAGGCGGAGACGATTGATTTTGCCAAGCTGCACTCCTCCGTGATCCAGCCGTCCACGACGAGCATCAATCCGTACCATCTCGGCTTGAAAATCTTTGAGGATATCGAGGAACGCTGGAACAATCCGACGAAGGAAGAACAGGAGCGATCTGGACGCAAGCCTGGAGAGGGGCGCGCGAAGCTGTTTGAGGTGCGGGAGCTGGAGTCGGATATCAGCTTTATCCGCAATTTCCTCACAGAAGATCTCGTCAGCAAGCTGGATCTCTACATGTTTGGCAAGCAAGGAAACGAGTGGGTCGTAACCGACAAACAGTGGGAGCAGGTGCGGGATGCCCTGGCGGAGACGCGCGTGAACGGAGGCTTCCCTTACGTCATGGTTCACGATGGCGACCATTTGCGTACAGGCGAGCTGTATCTCAAGCATCATTTCGAGGGGCTGGAGCTGGATGTCAAATATGTGGAGAAGACGTTGCCATACGTGTACCATCTCTGGGGCAAAAATGTCCATCTGGAATCCGTGATCGAGGATCGCCAGGTACTGTTCACCTATGAAGGTAAGAAAGTGAATCGCCGGTTTTTGTAGCCAAAGAATAGGCTGAAAGAAAAGTGGGAAAACCGTAGACTCGGTCCGACATCCGGATCGGGGCTACGGTGATAAAGAATGCTGTCAGCAAAGCTACTACCGTAAGCAAAAGCGGTACGCCGAAGGATTCGATAGAGAACGGGATACCCTCGAATTTCAGGTAGTCAGCGCGATACTCCAGACGTTTTGCTCCGTATATAGCTGTCTGAATATCTTCCTGCCGCGACAAATCTTCAAGCGGCGCATCGAACATAAATCTGTCTGCTGAATCGCTGTGCAAGAATTCTGGCTCCAAGGCACTTCCTTTTTCGTACCACTCTTTTACAATCTTATCTGCCAAGGTTTTTGCATCGCTTACCGGAACGATCACACGATCCAGCTCCGGACCATTCTCTATTTGATATTTTGCAATAAGGTTAAGTTTATATTTTGTCACGATCGGCTGTTTCGAATTTGAAAGGGAAATTACCTTAGTCGTTCCGGAAGCGGCATACGTATCATAAATCGTTGACAGCTCCCCTTCATCCATCCCGTCATACAGCAGCACGCCTGTCTGTTTCTGGTTCCATTGGAATGCTTGATTGAACAAATAAACAGATTCGCTCAGATCAATATAATAAGGATCAACCTTTGGATTTTTGACAAAATGGTAAGAAGGATAATTCATTTCGTTAGCTATTTTTTCAGCCATGGATTCGCCCAATTGTTGTGAGATCACATAGAGGGTTGCATCGATACCGGATGTGAGACCAGGCGAAGAAACCATATTCTCGCTACCAACAACAAACCGCTGGTCCCTTATCCAGTTCGTTTCAGGAAATGTCTTTTTTTCTGGTCAAAGAATTGCCAATGTATGGTGGATGATTTCCCTTGCAGCAATCCCGTATCTGCAGACATATGTTATTGAACAAGGCACGAAGGTTTTAGGTTTTGTATCAATGGTTGACAATTACCTAGCAGCATTGTTCATTGATGTGACTCAACACAATAAAGGGTATGGAAAACAACTGCTAGAGTTTGTAAAGGGGCAGAATGAAGCGATACAACTAAAAGTTTATCAGAGAAATACGAACGCAATTGATTTTTACCTTAGAATGTTCGCTGTAAAGGTAGGGATTGATAATGTTCACCCTAACGGATTTTCAGGATGCAATAGAACACCAAATCCTTCACAATCGAAATAAAAGCATCTTTTATGAGCTGGAAAATGGAAATCTGATATGTAATCCTTCTAGGAAAACCACTGACCTATTAATACATCAAACAGCAGACATATCCCAGTTTATCCAATCTATAAAAAAAGACGGAAAGTATGAGCAACAGCTGAGATATATTGCGGATAAATCCATAAAATTATTTATGGAAGTGATTCTCTTAAGTAATCAAAAAAATCTTCTATGAACTGACCGCATCTCGTTTATTTGAATGGGAGTGTGGTCGGTTCATTAGATCTTTTATTGCTTGTAAGGGTTGCATCTGAAGAAAACTAGCCGTATGATAACACCAAGCCAATCATCATAAAGGAGTGAACCAGCATGGCAAAAAGCAGCGCACGCAAGCAACGCGAGAAGTGGGCGCGCGAAGGCAAACGCAATCCGGAGCTGAACAGAAGCATTTTTGCATTTGCGGATATGAAACAGCGCGTGACGAAGACAAAGACTGAAAAACTGCATCAGAACAAGCACAAAAGGTCGTTATCCTACCACAGAGATGATGACCTTTTCTATTTGTTCCGAAGCGCCTCCTAGCATTCACCCTATACAGGAAAATAATTGAAATCATACTGCGTGTAGCGAATGATAAGTCTATGATAAAGGTAACTATTTACGTTGTTATGGGGGAGCGATCATGACAGAATTTCTACTTAGTGTCCTGCAGCTGATCATCGTCGATCTGGTGTTGAGTGGCGACAATGCCGTCGTGATCGCACTGGCTTGCCGCAATTTGAATCCTCAGCTGCAGAAAAAGGCCATTTTTTGGGGAACATTTGGGGCTGTTGGAATGCGGGTCGTCCTGACTTTTATAGCGATCTGGCTCTTGAAAATTCCGCTTGTTCAGGTAGTGGGCGGTCTGCTGCTTCTGGTGATCGCGATCAAGCTGTTGAAGGGCGAAGAGGAAGACAGTGAAGTCGAGAGCAGCTCATCGATGATGGGAGCACTGAAAACGATTATTTTTGCGGATATGATTATGAGCTTGGATAATGTCATTGCCGTTGCTGGTGCAGCAAAAGGCAGCATGCTCCTGGTCGTGATCGGGCTTGCCATCAGTATTCCGATGATTATCTGGGGAAGCCGCTTGCTGATGAAGCTGATGAAACGCTTTCCCGTCATCGTGTTGCTTGGAGCAGGGATGCTGGGTTTTACAGCGGGTCAAATGATTATGGGGGACAAGCTGGTCGGGCTGTACGTAGAGAAGTATGTGCCGCTTTCGCCGACTATCCTGCCCGTTGCCTTGACACTTGTGGTCATTGCTTTGGGATCTTATATGAAGCGTCATGGCTCGAAGCCTGATTCGAATCCTACCACCAATAAAAATGCGGAGAATGTATAGCCTATGGAGTATCGGGATTGGCAAATCCTTCACATGCTGTATCAGGAACAAAATATTACGAAGACAGCTCAGGCGTTGTATATCTCTCAGCCAGCTCTCACCAAACGCCTGCGTCAGATTGAAAAAGAGTTCGACGTCCAGATCGTGCAACGGGGCCCAAGAGGTGTTCAATTTACACCAGAGGGGGAGTATTTGGCCAGATGTGCGGATGAAATGCTGCTTCGCCTGCGCAAAATCAAGGAACATGTCGCCAACATGAAAGAAACCGTAACGGGTACGCTACGTCTTGGTGTCTCCAACTACTTTGCCAGGTGCCAGCTTCCGCGCCTGTTGAAGCTTTTTCACAGGAGTATCCTGGTGTGGAGTTAAAAGTGCTAACAGGTTTTAGCAAAGAGGTTTACAAGTCCGTGTACAACCAGGATGTGCATGTCGGCTTCGTACGCGGGGACTACAAATGGGCAGATCGAAAGCTGCTGCTGTTCGAGGAGAGCATCTGCGTGGTCTCTAAAGATGCTGTCGACTTGCAGGAGCTCCCCAATCTGCCGCGGATCGATTACGAGACCGATCCGCTATTTCTGGCGTTGTTGGAAAATTGGTGGACGGGTCACTATGCACAGCCTCCCATGGTCGGGATGGAGGTCGACAAGGCGGATACGTGTACCGAAATGGTGGCAAACGGCTTGGGCTATGCGATCCTGCCGCGCTTTGTGCTGAAAGGAAAGGAGCATCTCTTTACCCAAGCGCTGACCGACAAACACGGGAAGACGATTGAACAGTCCGCTGCCTTGGTTGCTCGGTGCTTTGGTCACCACGGTGATCAGCATTTTTCTGGGCGTAAAAAACTTGTGGATTCCCCGATCCTTTCGAAATATCGGATTGGTCGTGATCGGCATATCGCTTGGCTTGCACATGACGACTGAAATCTGGCAGGCTATGACAGGTCATCTCGGTTTGATGCTGATTACGACGTGTATGACTGTGTTGATTGGCTTGGGAAATGCCTGGCTGCTCCATAAGGTAGGAAAGGTCGATGGCATTACGGCTGTATTCAGCAACATTCCCGGTGGCTTGTCGGAGATGGTAGCAGTCGGGCAGTCGGTGGGAGGAAATCAACAGATCATTACCATTTTTCACTCGATCCGCGCTGTCGCCGTGGTGCTATGTGTGCCGTTCATCGTGACCTGGCTGTCCCATGCTTCTGAGACCGCTACACTGACTCCCGGCATGGGGCAGGGTGATTGGGGCGCAGATTTTGATCGGAATTAGCGTTGGCTTGGGCTTCCGCAGAGAGGATATAAGAAATCATCGCCGATATTTCCTGCTTGGCCTGATGCAAGCAATGCTTCTGATCCTATTGGTAATCCTGCTGGCTTTCACCATGAGCTATCTGACTGAGACCAGCATGGCGACCAACCTTTTGGCTGTCGCTCCTGGAGGAATCGCGGAGATGAGCCTTACTGCGATGACGATAGGAGCAGATCCGCTATTGGTGTCCGCTTTTCAATTGTTCCGTGTGCTGTTCGTTCTTTCTCTGTTTTCGTTGGGAGTACGCACGTGGTTGAAGCGCCATCCGGAAGTGATGGAAGCAGCCAATAAGTCCGCTTGATTCGATCTTTAAACAGCGTAGCCCAAATCAAAACCTGCGTTTTCCATTCGTGGACGACGCAGGTTTTTTTTACATCTTCACGTATTTGACACAGAGGAAAAGAATAACAATCGCCTAGCCAATAGGTTTACGGAAGAACTTTTGACAAATTTCTAATAAAAAATTGAACAAATCATGAACAAAAAGTGAATTTTATGTTACAATCAAAGCAACAAATAAGGAAGCGCTATCTTACTACGGATGATAAGGGGTTATGCAACATGAATAATCAAGATCATAAAGCTGCGAATACATTAAAATGGATGGCTTGGACTGCAACAATCGTCGGTATGCTTTTGCTGGTGTTCAATGTAAGCGATCTCAGATCGGAAAATTTCCCGCTGATGGTCTCGATCGGATGTTTGATTGCTGGTATGAACATTTTCCTGTTGAGCGCTGTGTTCCGCCTCATGACCCTGAAGGCACAGTAAATGAACAGTATAGAAGGGATCTCTCGCCACCTTTAGAAGGGGCGATTTTCTTTTTTCGTCAAGTATTCCAATCCCGAGCTCGTCAGCTTGATCCCTGTCCTCCCCCGCGAAGTGAGAATGAAGCCACGCGCTTCCAAAGCTTTCAACCTCGTGCGCAGCTGTTGTTCGGACAGATCCTTTTTCCACGCTTGCGTTTTTTCTGCGATTTTTTTTCTCCCTATCGATTCACCCAGTTGGTTGTTCGTAAAAATCGTTTCCAGGATAAAAAGAAATTCCTCTGTATCGCTCGGCAGCTCCTCCAATGTCTCACGGCTGAGAGCGTTGGCAGCAGTGGGCTGAAAAAAGCTTTCGCTGGGTAGATCATCCAAGGTGATACTCGACTCGTCGCACACCGCCAGCATGTAATCGATGATATTTTTCAGCTCTCGTACGTTGCCATTCCATTGATACCGAATCAGATGCTCCATCACTTCAGGCATGATCTGCATGTGGCTTCTCCCGCTTTGGCGAAGAAACACCTTTACCAGATGCGGAATATCCGCTTTGCGATTGCGCAGCTCAGGCAGATGGATAAACAAGATTTTGAGGCGATGGTAGAGGTCGGCACGATAGGTGCCTTGTTCAATCATGTGCAGCAGATTTTTATTGGTGGCCGCGATAATGCGCACATCGATGGGGATGATTTTGTTGCCGCCGATGCGCATGATCTCCTTTTCTTGCAGGACGCGCAGCAGCCGGGCTTGAAGCTTCAAGCTGATATCTCCGATTTCATCCAGGAATAGCGTACCTCCGTTTGCCTGCTCGAACAGTCCGACCTTTCCTCCTTTTTTTGCCCCTGTAAATGCTCCTTCTTCATAGCCGAACAATTCGCTTTCAACGAGATCATCCGGCAGTGCGCTAAAGTTTACTGCCAAAAAAGGGCCGTCCTGACGCAGGGATTCATTGTGAATGGCGCTCGCAAACAGCTCTTTTCCGGTACCGCTCTCTCCCTCAATCAGCACAGTCAAATTGGTCTTGGCGATCTTGGCAGCAATCTGCTTGCATTTTTGAATGCTGGAGCTGACTCCCTGTATATCCTGAAAGGTGTATTTAGCAATGTAGCCTTTTTTCACAAGCTCCCGACGGATCGTTTTTTCAACTTCGATGGTTTCGTGAGCATTTTTGAAGGTGGCCACGATGGCCCCTTCTGTTTCCAGGTAAAAGCGGTGAACGATGACATCGGTTTGAAAGATGGAGAACCAGCCCCATTCCTCCCGTGAATCATCGAGAATGAACCCGATCAACTCCGGATTGCGGAAAATGTCCTGCAGATTTCGTCCGATGGCTTTAGTCGAATGCATCCCCAGCATATGGGCTAAATTTTCATTGAAAACAGTGATAACGCCTTTGTTGTTCACCGCCAATATCCCGTCGTTTACGCCGTCCAGCACCTGCTTGAGGTGCTTGTTGAGCCTGTCGGATTCCTTGGTGGTCTTGGATAGCTTCTGGCTGAGGTCGATGATTTTGCGTATGTATTTCTCGGAGACAATGTCCCCCTTTTTTTCCATGAGATGGAGATGCTGCAAGATCGTCATGAGCGTCGTAATATCGATCAGCCTGGGGCCGATATTGACCACCTCCTGGATGAATGGGGGAACCAGATTGATTTCACCGGGAGTAATGGCAATCTTCACCTCGGCGTAGTTTTTCTTGCCGGGATAGAAAGGGTGGTAGCGAATGTGGTTAATCCCCATCTGGAGCAGAGTTTCAATTGATTCATAGACCGTTTCCGGAGCATCATTTACATACAGTGCGTCGGTATTCTCGGGGAGAAAGGGGTACCGCCAACAAAACGCGGATTTTGTACGCTAAGCCCTAATTGACAGAAAATAAGCCGGTATCCTGTACGCTAAGGATTACCGGCTTATTCGTTACTTCTTCTTTTTCAATTCCTCAATCTGCTGCTCATATTCTTTTTCTTGTTGCTTCATTTCTTCCTCGTGTTACCTTTGAAGCTGTTCAATGCG
>NZ_RHHR01000068.1 GCF_003710915.1 Brevibacillus invocatus
GTTCACATATAGTGTACTAAATTACACTCCATGTGTCCAAGTTTCCTAAGGGGCTATTGAGAAGGAAGATTTGATTATATAAAGGACGTTCAAAAACTAGAAGAATTGGTAAGGATATTTCCAAATATGAGTGGCTGCGCCATCCTTCTTACCAATGATAGTGCTTACTGGAAAAAACCTCTAAAAAAAGAAACGGCCGACGCAGATTTTAGAATACACGAAGGGAAAGTTGTTGAAGGAAGGTTATGCTGGAAGGAAGGAACGTCCTTAGGTACGATGAGCGGTAGGGAAGAAGGAATTAACCTTAGCGGTACTTATCAAATGAAATGGCAGGATTATTCTAAGGTTAGCGAGGAGAGATACGGGGAATTTAGATATTTACTGGTTGCTATAGAATAAAGAATAAATGAATCATATAAAAGGAATGAAGGAGATAACCGGAAGTTTACATGTTTACACTTGAAAAATAAGTACCATATTAGTTATGCGCTGTTATCTCTCGTTGAGAAGAAGTAGGGAGGGGCGTCACGCCTCCACCAAATACATAAAATGTAAAGCCACCTGATGAGGGTGGTTTTTTTTATGCGCTGCAAGCGACAGATAAAACCTTTTCATTTTTTAAAGTTTGGAACTGTAGTATCTATCCCATGCTAAGAGATGACAGATTATTTTGAGCGGGAGTGACAGGCATGGATGTCATCGAGGGGAAATGCTTAAAAGTCTGGCCAGAGGAAAAACCTCCAACTGGTGTGGAGAATTGCAGCGACTGCGGTCTATTTACACATGGTTCCCGTTTAATCTGGGGAGAGGGGAATCCAAATGCACCGATCCTGATTCTTTTGGATAATCCGGGAGCAAGGGAAGACGGTGATGGAAATTCATTTATATGCGGGACGAGGCAAACTTTGCAAAAAGCGGCATATGAGGCAGGTTTTCATGATTATGATTTATACGTTACTTATGTATTAAAGCGACGTCCTCAAAAGGCATACGACAAGCCAGCAGCGCGAGCGGCATGTATACAACATTTACTCGATCAGCTACAGAGCAAGTCACCCCGGTTTGTCTTTTGTTTAGGAAATGTTGCTACACAATCTTTTTTTGCAGAAAAAGAGGCTGAAGTGAAAAACCTTCGGCAAAAGTGGCATTCGCCCAGAGGGGTTAAAACGGCGGTTTCGTACCATCCGTTGGCTGTACGTAGACGGCCGAACCTTTGGCCGAATTTTATCTCCGATTGGCTATTTCTGGCGGCAACCTATCATGGAAATGACAATATCAATAACCAGTGAGGTTTGACCACTCCATCGCCCATGTGACGTGACTAGCGCTCAACCGAAATATAATTGAGTGACTGCGCTCGGAGATGCTTCTGTATCGCTGATTTACCCCTGCGGGGAACTGGGATCGGACGGGGTTCGAATCCCGCGCCTTCACCTAATACATAACATGTAAAGCCACCTGATGAGGGTGGTTTTTTAATTTTAGGGACATGAAATAGCGAACAGCATAATTTTTTACTTGACGTACACAAATGAAAATTATACCATAAACCTACCGATCGTTCGGTTGTTAAAAGGGGTGATACGATAGCCATGTCAACAAAAGAGAAAATCAAGCAGGTCGCTTTATCGCTTTTTGCCCAAAGAGGATTCGATGGTATGTCTATGAGCGATTTGGCTGCCGGAGTCGGTATTACGAAGGCCTCTTTATACGCCCATTACAAGGGAAAAGAGGAACTGTTTTTAGCGGTCTTTGAAGATGTAGCCAAAGATACCGAAACACTGATGAACCGGTTGTTTGAGGAGTCGAAAGAGATGAATGTCCACGATAAGCTGCGCCATCAGTTTGTGGAATTTATCCGTCATTACTACATGAACAAAGAGCGCCATGCATTCTGGAGCCAGCTGCTTCTATTGGCGCAGCCCGAGCTTCGCGAGAAAATATTCAAAAACATTCTTACTTGGAATGAGACGATTCAGGAGAAGATGGAAGCGATTTTTGAAGATGCCATGACACTGGGTATCATCCGACAAGATCTTTCTTCCAAAAAAGTGATGTCCTTTCGTGCCATGCGTGATGGGGTGCTCATGTGGATGGGCACCCGTCCAGAGTTCAATAGCGAATGGGTTGATGCGGCTTGGTCTGATTATTGGTTCGGATTGCTGCCAAGAGAAGGGGAAGGAAATGGAAAATAATACATTGCGATTAGAAGAAGATCTTGTACAGATTATCATCCAATTAAAAGACGTACACTGGAAACTGGCAACATGCAGATCAAATGACCAACTCATGCGCCAAATCAATGCGATACAGAATCAGCTTGATTTTATCAAAAAGGGCCTCTCCATCGGTTAAGATTGGGGAGGTCGGTCAACATTGTAGAAAACATTGGTCATTTTTTGTTGACTATATAGGGTACAGGGGTATAGTATATATTCATTAGAAAATCAGATGATTCGTATAAGGAGAATGAAAAATGAGCACAGAAGCGATACCTCAAGTTCAACAAAAAACAGGCATTTCTCGCGGACGTATGCTGTTCACTTTCTTGCTTGGAATCTTTATGGGTGCTCTTGATCATGGCATTGTTGGTCCGGCCTTAAGCTCCATTATTTCTGCTTACCAAGTGAGTGAATCTTGGGGGGTCTGGAGTTTTACGGTTTATACGCTTACCTTCGCTGTTAGTATTCCGGTGTTAGGCAAGCTGTCAGATCGATTGGGACGAAAACAAACATTCATTATAGGTATCAGTTTGTTCGCGATTGGATCGATCATCGCTGCATTTGCCTCTCATTTTACAGTGTTTCTCCTGGGACGCGCTGTCCAAGCAATAGGCTCTGGGGGTATATTCCCGATTACTGCTGCTCAGATTGCTGTTACCACACCTCCTGAAAAAAGAGGGAAAGCATTAGGTCTGATTGGTGTAGCGTTTGGGATTGGAACCATTGCAGGTCCTTCCGTTGGTGGCCTGATCCTCAAGGTGCTCGAATGGCAGTGGATCTTCCTGATTAATATCCCGATTTCCATTCTCATCCTTCTTTTGGTTACTGGACTGAAACAGGAGCAGCCCATCGTGAAAAAGCCGATTGATTTACCTGGAATCATCTTGCTCAGCGTCGTGATCCTTGCCATCATGTACGGCATTTCGAGCAGCAGTTGGATATTCATCCTTGCTGGCTTGGTGTTGATTCCCTTCCTGTTAATGATCGAAAGGAAACAAGCCGATCCGCTGCTGAATACCGGCTACTTTACCAGGAAAAACACGGTGACGCTTCTCGTTTCGTCGCTCATTTCCGGCTTTGTCATGGCTACCTCGATCAACTTCCTGCCATTTTTCACAGAATCGATGCTCGGCATGGAAAAAGGCAGCTCGGGACTTTTGGCCACACCGTTCGCCATTTCTTCTGTGATCGCTTCGCTCATAGGTGGATCGATGGCGGATAAAATTGGCGCGAAAAAAGTATTGCTGCTAGGATTCATGATTTCGATTCTGGGCGCACTCTCGCTCGGCTTTGCTGTAAATTCCCTGGCGATCTTCGTGTTGATCATTGTGGTCATGGGATTTGGTGTAGGCATCATCATCGGCGCACCCCTTAACGTCTTGATCCTGCAAGCGATAGAGCCAAAAGAGACAGGTGCTGCAATAGGATATCTCAGTCTCTTCCGCTCGCTGGGCTCAACCTTGGGTGCCACTGTAGCAGGAAAATTGATTGGTATGGCTGCCGGGTTTGCTTATCTATTCACCATCAGTGCATTTGCCTCTGCAGTCAGCATTTTCTTGATCGCAGTTTTCATTAACTCAACTTTCGCAGAGCGAAAATGAGCGTATTCCCTTGGTACAACAAGTTTAAAGCCGATTTTAGAATGCTCCTTGAAAAAT
>NZ_RHHR01000069.1 GCF_003710915.1 Brevibacillus invocatus
ACCTCTCCTGTATGGTAGTGATTCCTCGACACTTTCACTTTACCAAACGGAGTGGTGTTTTTCTATTTTTCAAGGAGCATTCTAAAATCGGCTTTAAACTTGTTGTACCAAGGGAATACGCTCATTTTCGCTCTGCGAAAGTTGAGTTAATGATTCTTATTAGTTAGACTTTCAGTCTGTTTACAACAGACTCTGTGTCCACATTGCAGACAATTTGTCCACGATAACCGACAATCTGTCCAAATCGGAGACAATTTGTCTACAGCGGCTGTTTTGCATCCTTCAACAGACTGACTGACGGTTATCAGAACACAGAGTCGGTTGAAATAACAGGCAAGTCATTATTGCCCGTTCACATCGGGTGGAAATCGCTTTGCTAATTCCTCTTTCAGGAATTGAGCGTAGCTGTCCAGTATCTCCTTCTCCGCAAACTTGTCCGTCGGGAAGCGGGACTCATGTAGCTTTTGCAGTTGGGCGGTGAACGCCTTGAACTCGTCACGCTTTACTATCCCTTGCATCCACAACGTCAACTCTCGTTCGTTGACTTGCTTCCGCACACCGCCGATAAACTCATATGTCTTCTCGCTCATCAGCAGATATGGGTGGCAATGAAGATAATTCGGTAAGTAGTACGTGTTGTTCTTGCGGTCTTGGCTGACCAGTATCAGCTTCTTGTCGACAAGTTCTTTGATGTGCCGCTCTATTGACTTGGAACTACAGCCAACATCACGGGCAATCATCTTGATAGTGGGATAGCACAGCGTCTTATCGCTCATGTAAGCGATTAAATCCATTAGGATTAGCTTCTCATACGCACTCAAGCCAATACACCGTAGAATCTTTAGCGGTACTTTGATGTAGGCATTGTGGTGGGACGTGAACTGATTCGCTCGACTCACTTCATCCATGTACGCATTGGCGGCTTGGTTGTTCTTTTTTAGCCATAAGTCATTCATTTTCGTTGCCCTCCTCGTTAGTGTTCCGCCCTGCGGCGGCAATGAAGTTGGGAGGGCGGCTAGCCATTACCACATGACCTTCCCAAATACTATATGCAAACTGGTCGTCACCAGATTGTTTTTTACCCATACACCCTAATAGTCGGAACACCATACTGTTTAGTTGCGATTGACATTGCGGTCTCTATCCCTTGCACCATAAACATCGTTTCATCCTCGTAGATTGTTGCAAAGAAGGTAAACTTTTTATTGTCCCACCCTCCCTATCGGGATGAATATGGGCTTAGTTGCGGTTTCATGGAATCTCTTAAGCCCCAAAATTGGATTTGAGTCATACCCCCTTATCCTGTTAAGCTGGTATCAGAAGA
>NZ_RHHR01000007.1 GCF_003710915.1 Brevibacillus invocatus
ACGACTCCACTCTTCGGTTTCACCGCATGAACAAGTGGTACAAAATCGTCCCTTACAACGGAATGGAACTCTTTTTGTATGATGACATCCTTCACAAACGAATAGTTTAAATCCGTTTTTAGGGTTTCCGCAGTTAAGAAACTTTTGAACTTCTTTCAGAACCGAAGGACGGATTCTTTCCCCATACTTTTTAACAAAGGGATTCCAATGATCGATAAAAATCTGTTTAAGAATATTTGTCTCCATATAACGATTTTACCAACAAATAGAGGGACTTGCGCCCCTCAAAATTATATACTTTCCTATATAGCAAAAAAGGGGCAGATTCCGTAATGGAACCGCCCCTTCTTGCTCAAAACCTTATGCGAATTCAGCAACCAATTTCGCAAAATCTTCTTCAGACAAGCGAATATCTTGATTTGCCAAACCTTCTTCTTTGAAGCCTGTAACAAGTGCTTCGTAAGGTTTTTTCTCGGTGTCTTGATAGATCAGACCTGTAATCAAGCCTTTGTGTTGCATCGAAGCAGACATTGCTTTCACACGGTCGTGTGGATCGTAGCCTTCGATTGTGTCAACTGGAACGATGTTTTCTTTGAACCAGTCGTAGGTATTTACTTTGTTATAGGTTACACAAGGGCTGAATACGTTGATCAGGGAGAAACCTTCGTGTTGGATACCTTTTTCGATCAACTCGGTCAAGCCTTTCAGGTCGCTGGAGAAGGATTGTGCCACGAAGGTTGCTCCTACAGACAGCGCCAACTCTACAGGAGAGATGGAAGACTCGATGGAACCGGCCGGTGTAGACTTGGTCACAAAACCTGTCGCGGAGCGCGGGGAGGTTTGACCTTTTGTCAGACCGTAGATTTGGTTATCCATAACGATATACGTAATGTTCATGTTGCGGCGGATTGCGTGTACAGTGTGACCCATACCGATCGCAAATCCATCCCCATCTCCACCAGCAGCGATAACTGTCAGTTCACGGTTTGCCATTTTCACACCTTGTGCGATTGGCAAGGAACGACCGTGGATGCCGTGGAGTCCGTAGCAGTTGATGTAACCGGAGATACGACCGGAACAGCCGATACCGGAGATAAGTGCCAGATTTTCAGGTTCCAAACCTACGTTCGCAGCAGCACGTTGAATCGCAGCTTGAATGGAGAAGTCACCACAACCTGGGCACCAGTTTGGCTTAACGTTATTTCGAAACTCTTTCATAGTTGCCATGATTTACCAACTCCTTCACTTCTGCATAGATTTCCTTAGGCAAGAACGGGTTACCGTCATATTTCAGAACGGATTTGATCTTGTCTGCGCCACCAGCGTTTTGTTTGATCAGGTTTGTTACTTGACCTTGGATGTTGTGCTCTACCACAACCACTTGTTTTGCTTTATCCATCAATGCTTTCACTTCTTCAGCAGGGAATGGATGCAGCAAGCGAATTTGAGCGTGGTTTACTTTCACGCCTTCTTGCTCCAAACGCACTTTCGCTTCTTGAATCGTACCGATTGTGGAGTTGATACCCACGATCAGAACGTCAGCATCAGCATGAGGTGCATCTGCAACTACTGGGTTTTTGAAATTTTTCAGTACGCCATCGAGCTTGCGCATACGTTTATCCATTTGTTGAACACGGTTAGCAGCGTTCTCGGATGGACGACCAGTTTGGTCATGCTCAACACCTGTTACGTGGTGCAGACCGTATTTTTGTCCAGGAATAACACGTGGAGAAATGCCGTCTTCGGTTACTTCATAACGCTTGAAGAGGTCGTTTTGCTCTTTCTCTGGCAGTTCTTGTCCAGCAAGCAATTTTCCACGACGGATTTCTACTTTGTCATATTCAAATGGGGTTACAGTTTGTTTACCCAAAGACAGAGTAAGGTCAGTCATCAGGATAACAGGGAGTTGGTATTCTTCTGCAATGTTGAACGCTTCAACAGTATCGTAGAAGCACTCTTCTACTGTACTTGGAGCGATAACAACTTTAGGAACATCGCCGTGAGTACCGTAGATCATTGCATTCACGTCGGATTGTTCAATTTTGGTTGGCATTCCTGTAGAAGGACCACCACGTTGTGTATCTACGATAACGACTGGCGTTTCAGTAATACCTGCCAGACCGATTGCTTCCATCATCAAGGACAGACCAGGACCAGCAGATGCTGTCAAAGAACGAGCACCGGCAAAGTTTGCACCGATTGCCATCGTGATCGCTGCGATCTCATCTTCTGTTTGGATAACAGTACCGCCCAACTTAGGCAGCTTTTTGATCAGGTATTCCATAACCTCAGAAGCAGGTGTAATCGGGTAAGCAGGCATGAAACGGCAACCTGCTGCTACAGCACCAAGCGCGATCGCATCGTTTCCGATGAGGAACAGCTGTTTTTGAGGGTTTGCTTTTTCCAACTGGAATTCAGGCAGTTGACCACCTGTCAGTTCTGTAACAAATTCAAATCCGCGGCGAATCGCGTCCATGTTCTTCTCAACGACTTTTTCACCTTTGCGGAGGAACATATCTTCTACAATTACACGGAAGCTCTCAACCGGAATACCCAGAATAGCACTGGACGCACCGATGGAAACCATGTTCTTCATCAGAGAAGTACCCAGCTCATCTGCGATTTCAGACAGGGGCACAGTAAAGAATCGAACCGCTTTCAAACCGTCTGGCAATTTAGGGTTAAATTTCGCATCAGCGATAATGATACCGCCTTCACGAAGCTCATGCGCATTAAAATCGATGGTTTCTTGGTCGAACGCGACGAGAATGTCGAGGTCGTCAGAAATCGCGCGCATAGGTGTTGTGCTAACACGGATTTTGTTGTTTGTGTGTCCACCTTTGATTCGGGAAGAGAAGTGGCGGTAGCTGTACAGATGGTAACCCATCCGGTTCATTGCCATCGAGAAGATCTCACCAGTACTCTCGATACCCTCCCCTTGTTGTCCTCCAACTTTCCATGAAAGTTGACTAATCATTCAGATTCCACCCTTTCAGTGACTGTGAGAAAAAGCAGCTTTTCTATCGATTGATTCGATAAGATGTGACAAAATTGTGCATAGACAGTAACAATTGTAGTCCTGTCCATGTAAAATTGCAAGTGCTTTTACTCAACTTACTTTTGACCTGAATTAAATGTTGAACTTTGGTTCATTAATATCCTCATGTATCATTGTAGCACGTTTCCGAAAACACGCAACCAATTTCCGTGTACAATTTTGAATCCATTCTTTTCTTTTTCCTTTTCCTTTGAAAAACGCTTGGAAACAGGAAAAAACGTTGTCCTACCTACAATCAGAATAGCCTCAATGACTTACTTTAATACGCCTGTACAGCTTGAAATCAAACGTTCCCGCTTCCAATACAGGATATGTGAATGACGTACCGTTTGTCTGATGCACTGACCTATGTCCATAGCCTGTTGTCCGATATGCTTGGCCTATTCTTTGGCTCAGCTACATTATCGGACAAACGAAAAAACCTGTTCATTCATCGAACAAACAGGCATGACAACAGACATATTTCATTATCTGGGCTCTACGATGAGTTTTATTGCAGTACGCTCTTCTCCATCAATCACGATGTCGGTAAAGGCTGGAATACATATGAGGTCAACTCCACTCGGCGCTACGAACCCTCGTGCGATTGCTACGGCCTTCACAGCTTGATTAAGTGCCCCAGCACCAATGGCTTGGATCTCAGCAGCCCCGCGTTCGCGAAGCACTCCAGCAAGGGCACCAGCAACGGAATTGGGGTTAGACTTTGCTGAAACTTTTAATACTTCCATCCTTTTGAACCTCCCGTCTGATAGGAATCCTGTCATCATTAGAATGATATTCGCATAACCCCTAAAAATTCCTGCTATTCCAAAAGAAAGATTCAAAAAATTCAATTCTTTTCTTTATTATTCCATAAACGGATGGTGCTCGTCAATTCGTATCCGTTCCAGTTTTTTTGCGCTTCCTGTCGATTTGTCCAACGTGATGACGACCGCATTCAACTGCGCAGGATCTGGCGCTACCTCGAATCGCTCCGGCAGCTGCGTCAAGAATCTGCGAATGACCGCCTCTTTCTCCATTCCCAAGATGCCATTGCTTGGGCCGCACATCCCAACATCACATAAAAAACCCGTCCCTTTTGGCAGCACTCGTTCATCCGCCGTCTGCACATGTGTATGTGTTCCTACGACTGCACTGACTCTTCCATCCAGATACCACGCCAAAGCTTGTTTCTCTGAAGTCGCTTCCGCATGAAAGTCAACAAAGATCAATTTGGTGCGCTTGCGTGCCTGTTCCACCAGTTTGTCTGCAAGCTTGAACGGGCAGTCCAATGGAGGCAGAAAGGTTCGCCCCTGCAAATTGATAACCGCAAGCTCTCCTTCTGATTGTTTGACATAGGTAATGCCGCTTCCCGGAGCCCCTTCTGGAAAGTTCGCCGGACGAATCAACCGCGGTTCTCCATCAATGAAGTCATAGATATCTTTATGATCCCAGGTGTGATTCCCGAGTGTAATAGCATGCACACCGCTCTCAAACAATTCTTTCGCGATTTTCTCTGTAATGCCTCTTCCATGTGCCGAATTCTCACCATTCGCGACAATGAATGTAGGTTGGTACTTTCTTTTTAGCATAGGCAGGTACGCTTTCACCATTTCCCTGCCTGGAGAACCCATTATGTCACCGATAAACAACAGCTTCATTCCAACATCACCTCGTTGCTAGTATACACTACATCAACTCCAGAAGAAAAATGTCTCTGGTCTGTGCCTTCGACGAAAAAAAGTAAAGTGGCTGATTAGCCACTTTACTTTGCATACTCAACGGACCGCGTTTCACGGATCACAGTTACCTTGATGTGTCCCGGGTAGTCGAGTTCATTTTCTATTCGCTTGGTAATCTCGCGTGCTAAGCGGGTTGCTTCTGCATCGTCGATTTTGTCAGGTTGTACAATGACGCGAATTTCGCGCCCAGCTTGAATCGCGTAGGACTTCTCAACCCCATCGAACGATTCGGAGATCTCTTCGAGTTTCTCCAAACGGCGTATGTAGGTTTCCAATGTCTCACGACGCGCACCTGGACGAGCAGCAGACAAAGCGTCGGCAGCAGCCACAAGCATGGCAATAACGGAAGTTGGTTCCGTATCGCCGTGATGGGAAGCAATACTGTTCACCACCACAGGATGCTCATTGTACTTCTTGGCCAGTTCCACACCGATCTCGACGTGGGAGCCTTCCACTTCATGGTCAATCGCTTTTCCAATATCGTGAAGAAGACCAGCGCGTTTTGCCAGTTTCACATCTTCTTTCAATTCAGCAGCCATCAAACCTGTGAGGTGAGCTACTTCCATCGAGTGCTTCAGTACGTTTTGACCATAGCTTGTGCGATAGCGCAGACGTCCGAGAATCTTGATCAGATCAGGATGCAATCCATGAACACCGGTTTCAAAGGTTGCTTGCTCCCCGTATTCACGAATTCGTTCATCGACTTCGCGACGTGCTTTTTCCACCATTTCCTCAATACGAGCAGGGTGGATACGTCCATCTGCAACCAGCTTGTCCAAAGCCGTCTTGGCAATTTCTCGACGAATCGGATCAAACCCTGAAAGAATCACTGCCTCTGGAGTATCGTCAATAATGAGATCAATTCCGGTTAAGGTCTCCAATGCGCGGATATTTCTACCCTCGCGACCGATAATTCGTCCTTTCATCTCATCGTTAGGCAACGTGACAACGGATACAGTTGTCTCTGCTACGTGATCCGCTGCACAACGCTGGATGGAAGTCGTGATAATTTCACGTGCACGCTTATCTGCTTCTTCCTTCGCCTGTGTCTCGATCTCTTTGATCATGACGGCCATTTCATGGCGGACTGTATTCTCCACATCTGTCAGGATGATCGTTTTGGCTTCTTCCTGTGTCATGCCGGAGATACGTTCCAACTCAGATACTTGCTCTTTATATAATTGCTCGACCTTGCTTTGCAATTCCGCGATGGAGCGGTCGCGCTCGGACAACTCTTCTTCCTTGCGTTCCAGCTGTTCCATCTTGCGGTCCAACGCCTCTTCTTTTTGAAGAATGCGGCGTTCTTGACGCTGGATCTCGTTGCGACGCTCGCGCAGCTCGGTTTCTGCTTCGGAACGAAGCTTGAACACTTCATCCTTGGCTTCCAGCACCTTTTCCTTTTTCACGGCTTCGGCGTCCCGTTTCGCTTCTTCTACAATCTGGAGCGCAGCTACTTCTGCACTGCCGATTTTAGCTTCCGCAATCGACTTGCGGACGAAGTAGCCAATACCTAAGCCGATCAGCAAGGTAACAAGCGCAATGACTACAGTAATAATGGTTTCCATAGGCTCTTTCGTTTCACCTCCTTATTGTTTGACATCTCCCCACTTTCCAAGCATTCGTTTTTCATGGAGTGCCGCTTGTCGACTTTGCTCTCATAGAACGTTCGACTAAAAAACAAGACCGATGTTACTCGGTCCGCTGAAGCCGCACAATCATTGCACGGGTTTTCAGTTGTTCCACAGGCAACGAGTGAGCAAATCAGCAAAAAAGTTATGATACACCAAGTAAATACAAACCTATTTTATTATTTGTGAACAAGAATTGTCAAGAAGATGCAAATAGAGTCACGCTTATCCATCTGTACGCTGACGCAATTCGCCCCTGATCTGCTGAACGATCGTATGAGAAAAACCCTTCCGCATAAGCATGGAAAGGAGCCTTCTCTCTTCATCGGGATTTGGCGGTCCTTGCAGGCGACGCACCTTTTTCTCGATGAGAGCACGGGCTGCAGAAAGCTCATCTTCCCGTGATACTGCACTCACAGCCTCTTCCACGATCGCTTTCTCCACGCCGCGCTGCTGCAATTCCATACGCAGCATGTATGAGCTCCTTGGCTTCAAACGCAATCGCTCATCAACCCACTGTCTAGCAAATGCTTGATCGTCCAAGTATTTTTGTTCCTTGCAGCGTCGGCATACTTCTTCTGCGATCTCCGAGGAAAAGCCCTTTTCTAGCAAATAGGATTGAAGCTGATTGCCCGTCCGCGGGCGGATTCCGAGATAACGAAGAGCAGCCAAATACGCCTTGTGCTTTTCCTCTGCCAATACGATTTCCTGATAAAAGGATTCGTCCACTTCGTTTCCTTTGAACAGGTTGTATTTGACGAGGATGTCTTCATGCACCGAAAAGGCAAAAGCGTCCTCGACATAGATATGATAACGTTGCTTCTGTTTTTGATCCTGATGAACTCCCGTAATAACTCCGTTCGTCATCCTTTTCCACTCCTCTGGCAGCTCGTTTTTTTGAAAACTTGGCTGCGGCAAGCCTTTGGCGGAGCCTTTGTACCCAAGGGGCTAACTCACTCCGTTCGAAGTCTCACTATGTTGCACGTATACTATCATCCGCTAATCCTTTTGCGCTTTTGCGCACTTAAACTCCGATAGTAGAAGCAAAACAGCCTGTCTCACCGACAGGCTGCTTCCTCATATGCGCTCCATTAGTCCAGATCAAAGGCTGGTTCTTCGTCTTGTTCTGGATCATGCACAGGCTCAGTAGCCGGAATCGAACTCGGATTGAGACTGTAGTACTCGCGAACTTTTACCTCAATCTGGGTTGCGATGTGCGGATTCTCTTTCAGATAGATCTTGGAGTTTTCACGTCCTTGACCCAAGCGCTCTTCATTGAAGGAATACCATGCACCGCTCTTTTGCACCACGTCGATCTCAGCACCGATATCCAGAATGCTACCTTCGCGGGAGATACCTTCCCCATACATGATGTCGACTTCTGCTACTTTAAATGGAGGAGCTACTTTATTTTTCACAACCTTGATCTTGGTTTTGCTACCCAAGATGTCGTTGCCCACTTTGATCGACTCAGCCTTGCGAACATCAAGACGCACGCTGGCGTAGAATTTAAGTGCTCGCCCACCTGGTGTCGTTTCAGGGTTCCCAAACATGACACCAACTTTTTCACGCAACTGGTTAATGAAGATCGCAATCGTTTTCGATTTGTTGATCGCACCAGAGAGTTTACGCAGTGCTTGCGACATCAGACGCGCCTGTAAACCTACGTGGGAATCTCCCATCTCGCCCTCGATCTCCGCTTTCGGAACCAAAGCTGCTACGGAGTCGACTACGATAATGTCTACGGCACCGGAGCGAACCAGCGCTTCCGCGATCTCCAACGCTTGTTCCCCTGTGTCCGGCTGGGAAAGCAGCAGCTCTTCGATATTGACGCCAAGCTTGGCCGCATATACAGGGTCCAACGCATGCTCCGCATCGATAAAGGCCGCTTGACCACCCTGTCTTTGCACTTCTGCGATCGCATGCAAAGCAACGGTCGTTTTACCAGAGGATTCTGGCCCGTATACTTCTACAATTCGTCCGCGTGGGAATCCACCCACTCCAAGGGCAATATCAAGGGCCAAGGCACCGCTGGACACGGTGGAAACCTGGATGTTGGCTACTTCCCCCAACTTCATAATGGAACCTTTTCCGAACTGCTTTTCTATTTGACGCAATGCACTTTCCAAAGCTGCGCGACGATCTGACAAATGGTACACACCCTTTCAACTATTCGGTTCATTTGTTCTTGTACTCATCATACATCGAGATAGAACGGTTTGCCAAGTATTTTTTACGAACAAATATTCGCATGCATAAAACAGCCATCCGCATCATCTATGAGCGAATGGCTGTTCCGGTCTTGTGTATTAAGAACGCTTTGCTCCGCGAGGCTTCGCAGGCTCGAGGTTGATGCGCTTGCCGTTGATTCGCGTTTGACGCAGCGATTCGTAAACAAAAGCTGCTACATCCTCCGGAACTTCAACAAAAGTAAAGTTCTCGAAAATGTCGATCCGACCTACCGATTTCCCAGGGATCCCCACCGACTCGGAAATCTCGCGAACCAGGTCCTGTGGCTTTATATTGGCATTGCGTCCCACGTTCAGGAAGAAGCGGACCATGCCTTTGGCAGCACCAGTCTCTCCGAAGTTGTATGCTTCAGGCTCTTTTGCTTCCGCCACTTCACTATGGAAAGCAAGGTGCAGAGCTGCAGCAGCAATTTTTTCTGCCGGATACTGTTCCACCAGAGAATCTGTAACCTTTTGATACATCTCAGCAATGGCGTCGCTCTCCAGCAGGCTGATCAGCTGTTCACGCAGCTGTTCCTGCTTGCGCTCCGCTACTTCCTCAAGCGATGGTACATTGCGGGAGAGCACCTGTGCTTTGGTTTGCTTCTGAATGAACATCATCTGTCTGACTTCGCGCGGAGTCACCAATGTCATGGCAATCCCTTTGCGTCCAGCACGACCCGTACGGCCAATCCGGTGTACATAGCTCTCGGAATCCTGCGGGATATCGTAGTTGATGACATGGGATACATTGCCGACGTCAATACCGCGTGCTGCCACATCTGTCGCAATCAAAAACTCAATCGAACCCTCACGGAAGGAATTCATCACCTTATCACGCTGAGCTTGAGACAGGTCGCCATGCAAGCCATCAGCCAAGTAACCCCGTGATTGCAGCATCTCAGTCAGTTCATCTACACCGCGTTTGGTACGGCAGAAAATGATCCCCAATTCCACATCTTCACTGTCCAGAATGCGGCACAGGCTTTCCAGCTTATTGCGGTCGAACACTTTGTAATACACTTGCTCGATCAGTGGAGCTGTCACTTCCTCGCGGCTGACAGCAATCGTTTGCGGAGACTTCATGTAACGGGTAGCCAAGCGCTTGATTTCTGGCGGCATGGTTGCCGAGAAGAGCAAGGTTTGGCGGTCTTCAGGCAGGTGGTTAATGATCGTTTCGATATCGTCCACGAAGCCCATGTCGAGCATTTCGTCTGCCTCGTCCAAAACAAGCGTATGTACACCTTCCAGCTTCAGCGTTTTGCGGCGCAGATGATCCAGTACACGACCTGGCGTACCGACCACAACCTGAACACCTTGACGAAGTGCACGGATCTGATGGCCGATGGATTGACCTCCGTAGATAGGCAAGGTCCGCACTTTGTTGTACTTTCCAATTCGCAAGAGCTCGCCAGCTACCTGGATCGCCAGTTCACGGGTAGGCGTGAGAATGATCGCCTGTACGCGATTTGCAGGTGTTACTTTTTCCAAAAGCGGAATACCAAAAGCTGCCGTCTTCCCTGTACCTGTTTGAGCTTGACCGATCAGGTCGCCGCCCTCCAGTACTTTCGGAATACAAGCTGCCTGAATCGGCGATGGTTCCTCAAAGCCCATATCGTGAATGGCTTGAAGGATAGATTTATGTAAAGGAAAATCTGAAAAAATCGTCATGAATACGTCACCTTTCTTTTTGCATTTGCAGCGCATAAAACAGCGCATATTTAGCGGCACGCTTGACAATGGCATGTCTCTTTCCAGCCAGCCGCAATTCCTTCACTACTGTCGGCATGCCTTCTGCGGCAATCCCGATATAAACCAGACCCACAGGCTTCCCCTCAGATGGATCGGGGCCCGCTACGCCAGTAACCGATATGCCGTAGGTTGAGCCTAATTTTTCTCTGATGCTTTCAGCTAGAATTCGAGCGGTTGTCTCACTGACCGCACCATCTGTTTGCAACACCGATTCCGGCACATCCAGAAAACGATGCTTGACCTCGTTGGTGTAGCAAACAATACCACCATTGTATACGGCAGAACTGCCGGGCACCATGGTGATCAACGAGGCGACAGAACCACCTGTACAGCTTTCTGCACAAGCAACCGTTTCCCCCCTGCGCTTCAACTCGGAGACAAAAACCTCATGCAAAGACGATTCACCGATCGCGTATATATACTGCCCTAGCCGATCGTGAATTTCTTGCTCCACCGGCGCAATCAACGCTTCTGCTTCATCCACAGTTGCAGCTCTGGCCGTGACGCGTAAAGTCACTTCAAACTCCTTGGCGTATGGCGCGATCGTCGGGTTATCCTGGCTGTCGATCAAATCCAGCAGCTGGGCTTCCAAAGCGGATTCACCAATTCCATAAAAGCGTAGCACATGCGAATGAAAGACCTGTTTGTCCGGCAACAGCTGAATCAGATATGGCATGACATAGCTTTCCACCATTGGATACAGCTCGCTTGGCGGCCCTGGCAAGAGGATAAATGTCGTGCCCTCGTGCGCAATCCCCATCCCTGGTGCCATCCCGTAGTCGTTGGTGAACACATGACTACCTTCTATGACTAGGGCTTGCTTGCGGTTATTTTCCGTCATTACCATCTTGCGCTGTTCGAAAAATGCTTCGATATGCGCCATAGCTGGCGAGTTGATTTCCAGTCCAACGCCAATGTGTTCTGCCACCGTTTCCTTGGTCAAATCATCCTGAGTAGGACCTAATCCACCCGTAAAGACGACCAGATCGGATCTGCTTGCAGCCAGCCTGATAGTCTGAAGCAATCTCTGTGTGTTATCCCCCACAACTGTGTGAAAATACACGCCGATGCCGACTTCCGCCAACTTTTGCGACAGGTACTGTGCATTCGTATTGGCAATCTGACCAAGCAAGAGCTCGGTTCCCACAGCAATTATCTCCGCTCTCATGTCCCTCATCCATTCTCTTTGTGAGTAGAAAAGCCTCTAAAAAGACAGTCTATCACCGACAACCTTCTGGGAGAAGAGTCTCTTATTAAAAAGCCTAAAAGAGGTTTTGTTCTATAGAGGTGTGACCGCGCTTTATGGGAAAGGCTTTTCTGATGTCATGGGAGAGGCACGCGCTGTGGCAACCATGAGCCCCAGCACCTCCCCGATGAATTCTTCACGGTGAAAAAAGAGTCCAATACCCGCTTTACGAGTATTGGATAACGTTGCGATTCTTCGCAAAGTAGTCGTACCCGGAATAAAGGGTGATGATGACCATCGCCCAAATCGCTACCTGATCAAACGGAATGCCCAAAAACTCAAATGGGAAGTTGCGGATCATCACGACAGTGACCGCGACGATCTGAACCCACGTCTTTAGTTTGCCCAATGCGCTGGCAGCAATTACCTTTCCATCTGCCGCCGCAATCAACCGCAATCCGGTCACGGCAAACTCCCTGCTGATAATGATGATGGCGATCCATGCCTCGAGACGCTGCATTTCAACCAAGGATATTAAGGCCGCAGAGATAAGCAGTTTATCCGCAAGCGGGTCTAAAAACTTCCCCAGGTTGGTGACCATTTTATTTTTCCGGGCGATATAACCGTCGAGTCCGTCCGTACTGGCTGCCAGGATGAACACCAAAGCCGCAATCAGCTCGTTATACGTCATCGTTAGGGTACCGATAGTAAAAGTCCCAATGTTGTAACGCACCAGCAGAAAAAACATAACTACCGGAACCAGGAAGATCCTGGTGAGGGTGATGCGGTTGGCAAGATTCACCTAGACTACCTCCCCGGCAAGATCGTATTCATAGGAGTGCGTGATTTTCACCTTGGCGATGGTGCCAAGTTCTCCTTTGAAACCAGAGACAAAGACTTCGCCATCAATTTCAGGAGCATCGTACTGTGTGCGACCTACATAAATGTCATTGCGTCCTTCATAGCGTTCAATGAGTACGTCCAGAACCTGCCCGACGAACCGACCATTTCGCTTGCTGGCGATCTCGCGTTGGATCTCCATTAAAATATTCGCCCGCTTTTCCTTCAATTCCTCGTCAACATGATCGGGGAGCCTGGATGCCGGTGTATCATCTTCGTTGGAATAGGTGAACACACCCAAACGATCAAACTCAATATCCTTTACGAACTCACACAGACGCTCAAAGTCCTCGTCTGTCTCTCCAGGAAAACCAACGATCAGAGAAGTGCGCAATGCCACGTCTGGGACCTGTGCCCGTATTCTCGCGACCAATGCGCGAATATCCGTCTGACGTCCAGGCCGGCGCATTCTTTTAAGGATTTGGTCCTCAGAGTGCTGCAAAGGCATATCTACGTATTTGCACACTTTTGGATTGTTGGCGAATGTTTGAATCAGCTCATCTGTAAAGAATCCGGGATACGCATAGTGCAGACGAATCCACTCTATTCCTTCCACTTCTGCCAAACGGTCCAAAAGCTCAGGCAGCATATGCTTGCCTTCATAGATGTCCGTCCCGTAGTTGGTGGAGTCTTGCGCGATCAGGCTGACCTCCACGATTCCTTGCGCTGTCAAATGACGTGCTTCTTCCAAAATGGACTCAATCGTACGACTACGGAAGTTTCCACGCATGAGCGGGATACTACAGAACGTACATGCATTATCGCATCCCTCGGCAATTTTGATGTAAGCCGAATACGTCCCCTGCTTAACCTTGCGCTTCACCACATCTTCATAGGTAAAGATCGGATTACCAACGTAGATCGGACGCTTTCCGTCCAGCGACTCTTCGATGATCCCCGTAATGGACATAAAATCACCTGTTCCGACAATGCCATCCACCTCAGGAATCTCGTTCAAGATATCCTCTTTGTAACGTTGTGTGAGACAGCCTGCCACCACAAGTGATTTTAGTTTTCCAGCTTCTTTCATCTCAGCCATGTCGAGAATCTTGTTGACCGATTCTTCCTTTGCAGCGTCGATGAAGCCACAGGTATTGACGATGACTACAGTCGCATCCTCGGGATTGGCGACCAGTTCATAGCCTTTTTCATCTATCAGATGGGCCATCATGTCGGAATCGACAAGATTTTTCTCACAGCCCAATGTTACAATCGCAACTTTTTCTCGCGAGCCTACCTTCTCTGCCATTCCATTTCCTCCAATTGGTCACACCAGCCCAGATTACACCTATCCAGTATAATATAAGCCCAAAGGAAGTGTCAAAAGAGACAAAAGTATGAAAGGCAAGCATTCGCTTGCCTACTGTGCAGCCGCCTCTTTTACTGCAATCACAATATTTGACGGCATAGACTTCATTTGGGAGGTGTCTACAACTACGCCATTCACGGTCAACTCTACCATCATAGGCTTACCGAGACGGACATAAGCCGTTTTTCCAAGCTCGATCGTCTTTTCTTCGTCTTTCTTCAATTCTCCAGTTCCAACATAGGTTTTCCCTTTTCCTTCCGAAACGCCATACCAGCTTCTGTCTTCCTTCACTTTCAATTTCACTGTAATTTTTTCGCCGCCTTGCAAAGCGTAGTTATACATGGAGCCTTGCTGTGACTCAAATGTTACGGTCACTGGCGGTGTTTCAACGACAGGAGGTGCAGTCGTGGAAGGATCCGGAGTCTGCGTCTGGTTGTTTGGAGGCACTGGTGTTTGAGCAATCGGTGGTGTTGCGGCTCCACCCTGTCCGGGAGATACGATTTCTGCACCTGGTGTTACCTTTTCCCCAGGAATGGGAAGTGTTACACTCCCGTCGTTGTTGACGAGAGCCACATACGAAACCCCAATGATCAAAGCTACGAACAACACTAAAAGTGCCTTGGTAATCCAGCGTCCGGCCTGGATGGGACTGTTGGTCGTCGATACTCGGCGCCTTCTCAAGCGTTCTGCCTGCTCAACGGGTGGCTGGGCAGGCAAATCCGATTGAAAATGATTCATAAGGTGATTGGCGTCGAGTCCAACGGCTTCCGCATAGCTTTTGATAAATGCACGCGCATAAAAGTGGCCAGGTAGTACGTGAAAGTGGCCTCTTTCGATCGCTTCCAAATAGCGTCGTTGTATCTTGGTGATTCGTTGGATGTCGTCGAGTGAAATCCCTTTTTCTTCGCGGGCCCTTTGGAGTACTTGACCTAGCTCAGACACAGCTTACCCTCCTTAATTCATATCGAAATTATCGAAGCCGCGATTGTTAATCAACTCGTAAGTGATTTCCTCATCCGGATGATGTCGCAACTCAATGATGTAATGAAAATCTGACATTTCATATTCTGACTCTCTTGCAAAAATATCCGGATGTTCGATAATCTTCGCGGCAGGGAAATTCATGATCTCACGAAGCAAGGAATAGTGTTTTTCGGTCGAACGCAGTGTGGAAACAATCCCATCTATTAAATATACATGATCCGTAGACAACTCATCAATGGCTAACGAGCTTCGAACGGTCTGGCGCAAGAGAGTAGACGAAATAAATGTCCAGCGCTTATTGGCCGAGACGCTGGCAGCAATCATGGATTCGGTCTTGCCAACGCGAGGCATGCCGCGTATTCCAATTAGTTGATGACCTTCCTTTTTCAGGATTTCAGCCATAAAGTCAACCAATAGCCCCAATTCATCACGCACAAAGCGAAAGGTTTTCTTGTCTTCGCTATCACGCTCGATGTAGCGACCATGCCGAACAGCTAGTCGATCCAGCATGGTTGGCGGCCGCAAGCGTGTTATGGTTATGTTGTCCATTTTCTGCACAACATTGCGCAGAACCTCAATTTTTTCATCATCATCGGTCAAAAGCAACATTCCACGGCGCATGGTATCTACACCATTAATCGTCAAAATATTAATGTTCAGCATACCTAAAATAGAAGACACGTCCCCTAACAATCCGGGACGGTTGCGCGAAATCTCATATTCCAAATACCACTCTTTTTTTGCTTCCATCTGCATATCCTCTCCGACACCAAAATTGCCTTCTTATGTAGTATAACATTTTCCCAACTTTCGACAATCGAAGAAAAGAAAAATCCCCTATGTCGGGGATTTTATCTGTTAGTTACCACGGCTGATATTTTCCGGACTTTGCACCAGTTTCACCATAAGTGAAGCCAATGCTTGTTGCTGTTCTTTGTCTCCCGCGTCCCACAGCTGTTTCAACAGGCGCTCTTGATCATTTTTCGGATCCACTTGCTCTGATAAGTAGCCACCAATTTGATAAGCCACATTTTGCAGGGTTTCGCTCTCCATGCCTGCTTGTTTCGCCTGCTCTACTCGATCGCCGAGAAACTCTTTCCAGTCACGAAAATTGTCAAGAATCGACATGTGGAAATTCCCTCCCTCTGTATGTTGCGGGCAGATGTTTACCCACACAGAAGTAGAATTCCTTCTTTAGAGCGGAACTATGCATCCACAAGCACTACATCACGTGTACCAACCGCCGTTTGGACTGACGATTTGTCCGGTTAGATAGCTGGCATCCCTAGACAGCAAAAAACGAACAACAGCGGCCACTTCCTCTGGTCTTCCCAAGCGGTTAGCAGGGATCTCATCCGCGATTGCTTCCACTTCATCCGGTGAAAACCTCTCCATCATTCCGCCTTGTATGGCACCCGGAGCAACAGCATTCACTGTTATTCCGTTTGGTGCCATCTCTTTTGCCAGCGCCTTAGTAAACGTATTAAGCGCACCCTTGGTAAGGGAATAAAGCACCTCGCAGGAGCCACCTGTCATTCCCCAGACAGACGTGATGTTCACAATGCGACCGTATCTTTCTCTGAGCATCGCTGGCAGCGCTTGCTGCGTGATCAAAAAGCTGGATCGTATATTCAAGGCCACCATTTCATCGAACAACGGCACGGAAACATCTGTGAACAGCCCTACATGATCTGCTGAGGCGTTGTTGACCAGAAGAAGCGGCGGAACCTGTATGTGCTGAAACATCCGGTTGATTTGATCGGGATCGCGCAAATCTGCCTGCAACGTCTGTACAGGCACTCCCAAATCCTGACATAGCTGAAGGATTGGGGCGAGCTTATCGGCTGATTGATTGTAATGCAGGTAAAGAGGAACTCCCGCACTGGCCAATGCACGGCTTATCGCTTGGCCGATAGAACCGGAAGCTCCCGTCACCAACGCCCAAGGCGTTTGTTGTTCCATCAGTATTCACTACTCCTGTGCCGAAGCGGAACGGACGATGGATACAGCCATCTGATCAATCAGAAAATGCTCCTTCATGCGTGTTTCCACATCTTCGCGTGTAATGGACTCCAGTAGCGGCAGGACAGAAAACAGATCATTGCCGTTAAATTTGTAGTTGGTGAACTGATTCGCGATAAACTCGACGGAATTCAAACCACGCATGAAATTGCCGATCTTTTTCCGCTTCGCACGTTCGAATGCATCCTCGTCAATTCCAGCTTGCTTGCATTCTTCCATCACACTCTTGATGGTTTCGACGAGTTTTTCCGGATCAGGTGTATCTCCGCCAAGAATGGAATAGGCATAGTCCTTTTCACAACTGTAATCAAAATCAAAACTCTCCGTAATTAATCCACTGTCATACAGCTTTTCATAGACCGATGAGCTAGTGCCAAACACGATGTCCAACAACAATTTAGTCGTCTGGTCACGCTTTAATAACGCTTCACCCGTCAAACCATTCTCCCGCTCTTTGATACCGATCATGCATTTAGGCAAACCTACCGCCAAATTTGCCTCGATCAGCGGCTTTGCTGGACTAGACTGCTCCTCCGGAAAAATTCTGGAGATCTGCGGAGCTGGCGGAAAATCTTTGCCTGACTGATTCTCCCGGATCAGCTTCATCACAGCTTCCGGTTCAAAAGAGCCCACAACCAAGAGAAGCATATTGGCTGGATGATAAAAGGTATCGTAACACTGGTACAAGTACTCTTTGGTAATGTGAGAAATCGTTTCAATCGTTCCTGCGATCTCAATGTTGATCGGATAATCCTGATAGAGGGCCTTGAGCAGATTCATGTAGACTTTCCAGTCCGGATTGTCGTCATACATGGTTATTTCCTGCCCGATAATTCCTTTTTCCTTCTCTACGCTCGCATCCGTAAAATACGGCTCCTGAACATAATCCAGCAGCAGATTCAGATTACTATCCAGCTTATCCGTGCACGAAAAGAGGTATGCCGTCCGATTGAAGCTGGTAAAGGCATTGCACGAAGCTCCATTTTTGCTAAACTCATGCATGACATCCCGATCCTTTTTCTCAAACATCTTGTGCTCAAGAAAATGGGCGATTCCGTCAGGCACGTTGATTTCCTCTCCGCTTTTAGTCTGAAAATGGCTGTCGATGGAGCCGTAGCGTGTCGTGAATACAGCGTACGTTTTACTAAAGCCTTGCTTGGGTACAAGAAACACCTTCAAGCCATTCTCCAGGGTTTCGTGATAGACGGTTTCTTTTACTTGCTCAAAAACGGTCGTTTGCACGCTTACGCATCCCCTTTCTTATCCCGCAGCAGATAAATCATATCGATCTTCACCTTGTCGGCTACTTGCTTGATGTCGTCAATGGACACCGTTTCGATGGCTTGAAGCAATTCGTCCAGCTGCCGTTTGCGTCCACTCAACAAACCGTTATACGTGAAATCAATCATCATTCTCGCGCTATCCAACAGCTCTCGGAACTGGTTGGTCAAGGTAGCCCGGGTTTGGCTCAATTCCTCCTCCGAGATCTTTCCTTGGCGCATGGTTTCCATTTGCGCTTTGATAATCTCCACAGCCTGATCGAACATCTTGGCTTCGATGCCGGACATGATCATCAAAATGCCCTTGTGGCTCTCCAGTCGCGACACGGCATAATACGCCAGACTCGCTTTTTCCCTCACGTTGACAAAAAGCTTGGAGTGTGGGAATCCGCCAAGAATGCCATTGTATAGAAGGAGTGCAGGATATTCCTCATCCTTGTACGTGATGTTCGTACGGCAGCCGATATTCAGCTTCGCCTGACTGACATCCAACCGATCTACCGTGGTTCGTTCTTCCTGTATATTTTTTTCAGGAGTAGAAATCTCCAGCGTTTTTATGGTTGAGCGCTGCAGGGGTATATGGGTTTCAATTGCCTGTCTCACACGTCCCGCATCCACATCTCCAACTACGAACATATTGATTGGATTGGAAGCCATCAATTCCTGAAAGTACTGATACAGATCTTCTCCAGTGATAGACGGCAAATCCTCCAGTCGTCCTTGCACAAGCAAAGAAAATGGTTCTCCCTTGCACATTTCTTCCGTTACGCGCTGATTGGCATATTTCATCTTGTCATCGATCAAGCTTTCGATCCGTTTACGTAGCGTTTCCTTCTCTTGCTTTACGTATTTTTCCAGAAATGCCCCGTTCTCCACGCAAGGTCTCACCAGCATATCGCCTACAAATTGAATCGCCTCTTCAAGAAGAGAGTCCGCTTGTGTCAGGTACTTTTCATTCGGCACTTCCATGTAGATCTGCAGGATTTGACGTTCACCCTTTTTTGTTACATCTACATCAAAAATAGCGCCATACAAAAAGTCGAGATGTTCACGCAAACGCTTGGTTTCCTTGAACCTGGCGCTCGCCCGTTTCATCACCATCGCCAGCAGTGCTGTTTTGGTAACAGTCTCTTCAGACAACGCTTGTTCAATCATGGTCACAATCGTCGTGGTTTTAAACTTGCCAGTTGGCAAAATATGTACGTTCATCCCGTTTACCTGGGAGCTGTTAAACGCGATTTCGGTCAAGTGGGTGCTCATACTCCATTCTCCCTTCTGCATCAGCTTACTCTCCTCTATTGTAACCAATTGACAGGCCAGCGAGTAAACAAAACTTGATTTTCGCCTCTACAAAGCTCAAAAAAGGAAAGAAAAAGGCTGCCCTTATCAGGCAGCCTTGCAAAGCATGTATACCGAACATCGATATTCTTCATCACAGATCTGAAAAATCCCATTCCCGCGCATCATCAGGAATCAGGCTTTCCTCTACAAACCGTCCACAATCGGACCCCAGACACAACATGCCGTCCAGCTGCTCGTCGTGGAAGGGCAGACCGTGATTCCCTCCACAATAGGGGCAAATCCACACAGCAGAGCCCTCCTTTCTTTCCAAAGGATTACCTCCTGCTAGTTTGCCCCAATTTCAGTTGGAATGATTCACTTTATTCTGTTCCCAGTAACGAAGGTAGTTGTAAGCGTCTATAGCTTTACCTGAACTCGCTTGATACAGGCCAAAATGCAAATGGGGTGAAAACATCCCGGTGGTTCCAGGCGCACCATAACCTGAATCTCCCACAAACCCGATCATTTGACCCGTTGATACTTTGTGTCCGACCTTTATTCCAGGTACAAAAGCACTTAGATGCGCGTAGTACATCTTATAGGCTCCACCTGCATCGGTAATGTTTATTCTCCAGCCTCCATACGTGTTCCAGCCGATCCGATTGATGGTTCCTGAGGATACCGAATAAACTGGTGTCCCTGTAGGTGCCATGATATCGATGCCTTCATGCGAGCGCACACTGCCATTGCCGCTCTCGGTCCATTCCCGATTCGAACCGAAGCTGTCAACATAAGGCTCGTACTCATTTTCAGCAGCAAGCGGAAAAACAAAGTCATCGCGCAGCAGCTGCTGATTACCAGCTGTTTTCTTCGGACTGTAGGCCGCTGGTTTTGCTTGATTCGTCAAATACAGCAATTGACCAGCGAGCAATGCATCCGAAGTCAATTGATTGTTTTTTTTCAAATTCTCAATTGAAGTGTTGTGCCTTTTCGCAATCAAAAACAAACTGTCCCCTTCTTGAACGATGTACGGATTGGAAGTGTCTTTTGCCGAGGCAGAAGCAGTTTGCTTTTTGGTCCATACCATCGCTACCTTGGAGGCAGCATTCCAGTCGACCTGATACCCCAGCGATTCGCTGACAAAGCGAATAGGGACCAGCGTTCTTTTCTTTACGATTGTTGCAGGAACATCAAGTGTTACCCGTTTGCCATCGACATAGGCTGCAGACTGATCGATCGGGATGACGATTCGTTTGCCTTGATTCGAAACGACTACCTGTCTGATAGCACCATCGTATTGCACCTGAGCACCCGTTTGTTCTGCAATGACACGAATGGGAACCAGCATCCGTCCGTTTCGTTGGATCGGCTGTACATCAGCTGATACCCCTCTACCGTCAATCACCAGCGAAATTACGGGACCCGGTTCAGCAGCATCTGCCTTATCCCCTAGCGTCAGCATCAGTATGATACAAACTGAAAAAACGCCTAGAATCCTCGGCCACAGATGTCTGCTGTTGTTATGTAAACAGCGTGTCATCCTATCCCTCCCTCGTGCGAGATTCACGAAAAATTATCGCATAGGGAAAGAGCCGGGTTCTAGGCGTAAATTATGTCAACTAACGAGAGCCTGTTTCGTATGGTTTACCCAGAGCAGCAGGTGCGCTGGATCGACCTACCAGACCCGCCATGACCAGGATGGTCAAAACGTACGGAAGCATAAAGATGAACTCCGTCGGTACGTATTTGGTCAGGCCATAGACTTGCACCAATGACTTGATGGCTTGCGCGATCCCGAAGAACAGTGCCGCTCCCATCGCACCAGCAGGATGCCATTTACCGAAAATCAGGGCAGCAATCGCGATAAAGCCTTGACCGGATACGGTATTATGGGAAAAGTTGCTGGTTGTAGTTAATGAAATGGTTGCACCACCCATGGCTGCCAATGCACCACTGATCATGACAGCCGTGTATCTCATCTTTTTCACGCTGATCCCGACGGTATCTGCTGCACGCGGATGCTCACCGACAGCTCGCAGGCGCAGGCCGAATGCCGTCTTAAATAGAAGGAACCAGGTAAAGAAAACGACAATAAAGGCGAGAAAACTGGTTGGATATGCTTCAAAAATGGCATGACCGAGATAGGGTATGTCACTCAGCAATGGAATTTCCCATTTGCTGAACACACTGGTCAGTGTTGTGGTCTGCCCAGCACCATTAAAAATGATTTTGGTCAGGTAGACGGCCAACCCCGCAGCCAAAAAGTTGAGTGCAACGCCGCTAACGGTCTGATCAGCTTTGAATGTAATGGATGCTACCGCATGAGGCAGTGCAAATAGTGCACCGGCAATCGCAGCCGCCATAAAGCCGATCCAGGGTGCCATTGAAGTGGCCGAATCCTGGAACAAAAATGTGATGACCGCACCAGTAAAGGCACCGATGATCATCATACCTTCCAATGCAATGTTAATGACGCCAGATCGTTCAGAGTACAATCCACCCAATGATGCAAATATCAAGGCAGTGGAAAACACGATGGTATCATGAACGAGGTTACTTGCAATGACTCCCCAATCCATCAGTTTCCACCCTCCTTCTTCTTCAAAATAGGCTTCACAAAAATTTTCACAATCCCATGTGCTGCCACGAAAAAGATGACGGAAGCAATCACGACACGAATCAACTCAACGGGCACACCTGCAGTAAACTTAATTCCAGCCGCACCAAAGCTCAGGATTCCGAACAGTATCGCCCCTAATATAACCCCGATCGGTGTATTCCCCCCGATCAATGCAACGGCAATCCCGTCAAATCCGTATCCCGGCTGCGATGTGAGAATGGCCTGGTAGTGGAATACCCCAAGAATCTCACTGGCTCCACCAATACCTGCGAACAAACCACTGATAAACATTGCTTTTACAACATTGCGATTGACGTTCATCCCTGCGTATTCGGAGGCATGCGGGTTCAAACCAACCGCTCTCAATTCGTAACCTGTTTTTGTCTTCCACATGATAACGTAAAAGAAAATGGCGGCCACTACGGCAATAAGCGTGCCCCAGTGCAAGCGAGCGTTGTCAAACATCTGAGATAACCAGGTAATCGTGATAATTGCCGAATCACTTACCATTTCAGAGCGTTGCTGACCTTTTGGGACGAAGAAAGAGTTCATTACCCAGTTGGCAAGGTAAAGCGCAATCCAGTTCATCATAATGCTCGTGATAACTTCGTTCACGCCGCGCTTGGCCTTCAGATAGCCTGCTACCGAGCCCCACAGCCCGCCTGCTACCGCACCTGCCAAGATCGCCAATGGTGCGTGAATGAAAGCGGGAAGGTCCAATGTAACCCCCACTGTCGTTGCGGCGACCATTCCGATAATAAATTGGCCTTCCGCACCAATGTTGAACAAACCCGTCCGAAACGCGAAGGCAACGGCTAGTCCCGTGAAGATTAACGGTGTAATCTGCCGAATGGTTTCGCCAAAGTTGTAGGCGCTGCCAAATACTTTCTCGACCAATGCCGTATAGGCCAAAATCGGATTGAAACCACCTGCAAGCATGGCGATTGCACCGACCAGTAGACCGAGTATGATCGCAATGACTGGGACGAGGAACGATTCTTTGGTAAAAACGGCAATCGCTTTATTCATCGTTTCCTACTCCTTGCATCCGTTTTCCGCCAGACATCATCAAGCCCAGCTCTTGCTCATTTGTGGACTTCGCATCCACGATTCCAACAATCTTCCCTTCGTAAATCACAGCGATGCGATCCGCCACGTTGATGATCTCATCGAGCTCAAGTGAAAGCATCAGAACAGCCTTGCCTTTGTCACGCTGATCGACGAGTCGGCGGTGAATAAACTCAATCGCCCCTACGTCCAATCCGCGAGTAGGCTGTGCTGCGATCAACAGATCCGGATTCTTGTCCACTTCACGGGCAATGATCGCCTTCTGCTGATTACCACCTGAGAGTGCTCGAGCAGGTGTATGAATGCTTGGGGTACGTACGTCAAATTCTTCAATCAGCCTTGCCGCATGCTTGTCAATAGCGCCATAATCGAGAAAACCGTTTTTGTTAAACGTTGGGTGGAAATAAGTTTCCAGTACCATATTCTCACTCATAGTGAAATCAAGAATCAAACCGCGTTTGTGACGGTCTTCTGGAATATGAGACAAGCCTGATTCCGAGATGTCACGCGGAGTATGATTGGTGATTTCTTTCCCATTAAGAAGGACGCGACCACTTGTGATTTTGCGAAGACCCGTCAGAACTTCGATGAGTTCACTCTGTCCGTTGCCATCCACGCCAGCAATTCCCAGGATCTCACCGGCGCGCACCTCAAGACTAATGCCATTGAGGGCATTTACACCGCGATTCCCCATCGCCACGACATTCTCCACCGACAGGATTGGTCCTTTTGGTTGCGCTTCCGTCTTGTCCACGCGAAAATTCACTTCTCGACCCACCATCTTGGCTGCCAATTCATCAGGATTCGTATCCTTGACCATAAGAGAGTCGATGACTTTCCCTCTGCGAATGATTGTAACGGCATCACATACAGCCATAATTTCCTTGAGCTTGTGCGTAATAAGGATAATCGTCTTGCCTTCCTTGACCAGGTTATGCATGATTTCGATGAGTTCATTGATTTCCTGAGGAGTCAGGACAGCTGTCGGTTCATCAAAAATCAGGATATCTGCACCGCGGTACAAGGTTTTGAGAATCTCTACCCGCTGCTGCATACCTACCGAGATCTGCTCAATCTTCGCATTTGGGTCAACTTGTAAGCCGTATTGTTTCGACAGCTGCTCGACAGCCTTTACAGCCTGCTTTATATCTATTTGTAACCCGTTTTTCGGTTCATTTCCTAGCACAATATTCTCTGTCACTGTAAATTTTTCTACCAACATAAAGTGTTGATGCACCATGCCAATACCGAGTTCATTTGCTACATTGGGACTCGTGATCTTGACCGTGTTTTCATTAATAAGGATTTCGCCTTCCTCAGGCTGATACAAACCAAACAAAACGTTCATAAGTGTAGACTTGCCGGCGCCATTTTCTCCAAGTAGCGCGTGAATTTCCCCTTTTTTCACGGACAAGTTAATATTGTCGTTGGCGATAATACCCGGGAAACGCTTGGTAATACCTCTCATTTCAACCACTGTTTTTACCGAATTCAACCACGTTCACCCCGTTTTTATGGGTCTAGTAGGTAAAGAACAAGGCTAGTTGCTCGAACTAGCCTTGTCCGCTTGCAGCCTCATATTTCTTACTCAGCAGGTACTTTGATTTCACCACTAACAATTTTTTGCTTGTATTCGTCAGCCAGCTTCAATACGTCTTCTGGTACGTTCTTGCTAGAAGTGTCAGCCAAACCTACGCCGTCTTCAGCCAGACCCAACCATACGATTTTGCCGCCTTCGAATTTACCTTCGATTACGTCTTTAGAAACACGATAAACAGCTTCATCAACACGTTTTACCATGGAAGTCAGAGTAATATCGTCACCGAAAGTCAGGGATTGGTCTTTGTCAACACCGATTACCCAAACGTTTTCACCTTTGGATTTGCGGTCTTTACCTTCGTTGAATACGCCATCGCCAGTACCACCAGCTGCGTGGAAGATGATGTCAGCGCCTTGACCATAGATTTGGGAAGCAGCAGATTTACCTTCGTCTGGCTTATCGAAGAAACCAGTGTAGATCTTGATTACTTCAACGTTCGGGTCAACCGCTTTCACACCCGCTTCGAAGCCTACTTCAAAACGTTTGATTACTGGGATTTCAACACCGCCAACGAAACCAACTTTCTTAGATTGGCTCATTTTCGCAGCAACTACCCCTGCCAAGAAGGATCCTTCATGCTCTTTGAACAATACGGATTCTACGTTTGGAGCCTGTACTTCAGCATCGATGATCGCCAATTTTGCATCTGGGTTTTCATCAGCAACTTTTTTCAAGTGGTCACCCATCAGGAAGCCAATACCCCATGTCAGATTCCAATTGTCTTTTACAAATTGGGTCAAGTTAGGTACATAATCAGCATCACTGGTAGATTGCAGGAAGTTTACGTTTTCCTTTGGCAGGTTCAGTTCTGCCTGAAGCTTTTGCAGGCCTTCCCATGCGCTTTGGTTGAAGGAGTTGTCGTTTACACCACCGACGTCAGTAACCATACCGACTTTTGCCGTTGCAGCAGGAGCTGCTCCTTCAGTACCAGTGCCAGTTTGTCCTTGAGGTGCCTCAGTTTTACTGCCGCAACCAGCCAGTACGAGTGACAGGCTAAGCGTTGCAACAGAGAGGACGGAAAGAACCTTTTTCATGCGAGATTACCCCCTGTTTTTGATGTAAATGAAATTGTTTCATGTGGGTTGCCCCACCGTTACAACCGTCTGCGCACGACATGGAAGTGAATCTTGTCAGCCCGAAAGTAATTGTGGGAAAACAAGATTGGACGTTCGCTCTCATCGTAATGGATTTGTTTGAGCAACAACAACGGCGTCGACTTATCACACTGCAGCAGATTGGAAACCTTTTCATTGTAGCCCATTGGTTCAATCTCAGCGACTGCATAGGAGATGCGAATTCCCGTCGTGCTCTCCAGCCATGTAAAGATAGATTCTCCCCCTGCGGTGTAACCCTCGGGCACCAGGTGTGCGGGAATACGGTCAATGCAATAAACCACGGGCAATCCATCCGCGGTGCGTATACGCTCTACCATGAGTACGCCTTCCCCCGGATTAAGGGACAGACGTTTCCGCTCTTCTTCTGCAGACTCTCCAAAGGAAGTCTTCAAGATTATCGTACCCGCCGTGTAGCCTTGACGCTCAATTGCATCAGTCACACTAAATAGTTCCCCAATTCCTCCAGAAAAAACAGGCTTGGAGTTAATAAAGGTGCCTACTCCATGTCGGCGAATTACAATTTTCTCTTCTTCCAGAAGACGAAGTGCCTCGCGAAGCGTCGCTCTGCTAACGCCCAATTGTTTGGACAGCTCTGCTTCTGATGGCAAGCGTTCACCAGGACGCCTCTGCCCTGATTCGATATCGCTCTTGATTTTATCCATAACCAAGAGACACAATGATCGAGCATTCCCCTTGATGTTCAATGTCATTCACTCCTGCTGTCCAGTTGCCATCCCAACAGGTAGGACGTCAGACCTCTGATTCGTAGAAGACGGCATAACAACAATTTCCTTTAATCTCGTAAGAATTTTACCTTAGGGGCGAATATCATGCAAGCCATATTTTCGTAAACAACATGGTGTTTTACGAAAATATGGCTTGATTTTTACATCGTCTTTCCTATTGCATGGTTACGCCGCAATTTAGGATATATTACTTTCTACGGATGGCCGGGGCAAACGGACTTCTCTGGGCTTACTACCTTCGTAAGGGCCGACGACTCCGTTCGCTTCCATCATATCAATCAGACGTGCTGCCCTCGTATACCCGACACGCAATCTACGCTGCAACAAGGATGCTGAAGCTGTTTGAGCCTCTGAGACGATCTGGACTGCCTGATCGTACAGCTCGTCGTCCACAACTGGCTGCGCTTCTTCCTGCACCTCGCCAGGTATCATCTCTTCGTTGTATCGTGCTTCCTGCTGTTGCTTGACGAACTGAACGACTTCCTCGACTTCCTTATCTGAGACGAACGCGCCCTGTACACGGATCGGCTTGGAAGCCCCCATCGGAAGAGAAAGCATGTCTCCCCTGCCCAATAGCTTCTCTGCTCCCCCCATGTCCAGAATTGTGCGCGAATCGGCCATCGAAGAGACGCCAAAAGCAATACGGGAAGGAATATTCGCTTTAATCACACCTGTAATGACATCTACAGATGGACGCTGTGTCGCGATAATCAGGTGAATACCCGATGCGCGCGCCATTTGTGCCAGACGGCAGATGGCGTCCTCAACCTCTCCCGGGGCAACCATCATCAGATCCGCCAACTCGTCCACGATTACCACGATATAGGGCAGCGGAGCGCCCTCCACATTGGCGTTGTACATTTCGATGTTGCGACTGCCTGTTTTGGCAAACAGGTTGTATCTGCGCTCCATCTCCGCCACCACTTTTTTCAGTGCGACAGATGCCCGTTTCGGGTCTGTCACAACAGGTGCGAGGAGATGCGGGATTCCGTTGTAGACATTCAATTCTACCATTTTCGGGTCGACCATCATCAGCTTGACCTCATCTGGCTTCGCCTTGAACAAGATGCTCATGATCAAGCCATTGATACAAACCGACTTCCCGCTACCCGTAGCTCCTGCAACGAGCAAGTGGGGCATTTTAGTCAAGTCCGCCACGATCGGTTCACCAGAAATGTCACGTCCAAGAGCCACTGTCAGCTTGCCGGGTGCATCCTGATATTGCGGTGCTTCCAATACCTCACGAAGGGACACCACAGCAACCTCCGAATTGGGGACCTCAATACCGATGGCCGATTTTCCTGGAATAGGCGCTTCAATGCGGATGTCCTTGGCTGCGAGGGCCAGCGCCAAGTCGTCGGTCAGGCTGACAATTCTGCTTACTTTTACACCTGTCGCGGGCTGAACCTCATAACGGGTAACGGCTGGCCCTCGATGAACCTCGGAGACCGTCGCATTGACTCCAAAGCTTTTGAGCGTCTGCACGAGCTTGGCTGCATTCGACGTGTGGTCCACGTCTTTTCCAGATGAAACCGAACGCGGTCGAGAGAGCATTTGTAAGCTTGGCAATTCATAAGGTAAAGCATTGGCCTGATTCTCGGCATTTTCCAGCGTACCGAAGATCTCCTCGTCACCTTCCAGCGTAAAGGTGATTTCCTGAGCGCTTTGTGACGACGGCTCTTGTCTTTTGGATTGTGCAGCACTGCCTTGTGGTCCTTCATCCAACGAGATTTTATCCGTGAAATCGTGGATTACCGGTTGGACAGGGGCTTCTGGCTGGACCTGCGTGTATGTATCCTGCGGTGGCCATCCCGCATCCTGGAGAGGATCAACAGTTGTACCTGCCATCCTTTCCTCCTTAGACGCTTTTTGTGATTCCTTCGCCTTTTTTGCTTCCTCTTTGCGCTTTTCACTCTCTTCTTGCATCAGTTGAACGGACTCTTTTACGGTGTCTTTGGCTTTTCCATAAATTCGCGCAGCTTTGTCTCGCAGAAAAATCAAGATATCCACATACGAGAGATTAAACATGAACATGAGACCAACCAGGAACAAAAAGACAATGATAATGCCTGTACCGATCGTGCCGACGAGGCTGTTGCTGAACGCAAAGACGAGAGCGCCAAGCATTCCGCCTCCTACGCCAGTTGTGGAGACACGCTGACTGTGATCCAGCCACAGCCTGTCCCATGTGACGCGGATGATGCTTTGCTCTGCAAATTTGCCATCAGCCGTAATCTGCTTGTATAGCATCATGTGGTCCCAGGTGAAAATGGCAAGCCCGATCAGCATGATCCCCAAAACACGATACGTCAGCTTGGGCCGTTGGCGAGTAAACATCATGTAAAGGGCCATTCCAATTAAGAATACCGGAATCGTAAAATCCCAAGATCCTGCAAAAAAGCGGAAAAGGAATGCTAGTATATTTTTCCCCAACCAGCCGCTCTCCAGAAGGCCAATGAGCGCCAATACGATAATGACAAGTCCCAGCAGCTCTATTTTAACAACCGAGGCCAATGCCGCGCCTGACTGTTTTTTTCCTCTCCTACTCACTGGCACGCCTCCTTTATTCAGCATCAAATTGTAAAAAGGCAGCCGTGTGCTGTTCGGCTGCTGTTCGTACACATTTAGTATAACACAGGAAATTCATAGAAATACAGGACTTCTTAGGAGAACCCTTCCGGCTGTATAGGGATCATTTTACCTGGAGCAAACCTGGGATTGAGGTAATCCTGCGGGTCAGGGCTAATCATTCTGACGATCCGTCCTTCGAAAGGACCTGTTTGCTCGATCAGCATTGTTGCATGGCCGATCGCGACTTCCTTGATCTCCTGTTTTTCTACCTGGTCCATGTTGGCGAAGATCGTCTCCATCGGAATCACGGAGTGGATGATCATTGCAGCATCTTCTCCTCGGTCCGATTTTTCTCGATCAGCTCATTTAATTTCTTCAGCGCCTTGCCCAAGCCTCCTACCTCGTCAATCAACCCGTACTTTACAGCGTCCGCACCGATCACATTCGTACCAATATCTCGGGTCAGCTCTCCTGTACGTAGCATCAAATCACGAAATTGCTGTTCACTGATTTTCGAATGCCGGGCGATAAAACTGACAACACGCTCTTGCATTTTGTCCAGGTATTCAAAGGTTTGCGGCACGCTGATGACCAATCCAGTCAGACGAATGGGGTGAATCGTCATCGTGGCTGTTTCGGCGATAAACGCATAATCTCCTGCTACTGCAATCGGCACTCCAATACTGTGACCGCCACCCAGAACTAGCGTGACCACCGGTTTCGATAAGGAGGCGACCATCTCGGCGATCGCCAATCCAGCCTCCACATCTCCACCAACTGTGTTCAGGATAACAAGAACCCCTTCGATTTTACTGTTCTGCTCTGCAGCCACCAGCTGAGGAATGAGGTGTTCGTACTTGGTCGTCTTGTTTTGGGGTGGGAGCTGGATATGTCCTTCTACCTGACCGATAATGCTCATGCAGTAAATATTGCTCTCCAGCTGAGGGATATTCGTTTGTCCAAGCTGGGTGATGGAATCAATCAACTTTTTCTTGGATTCCTCTGGTGCCTGTGGTGCTGGTTCAACTGCCGGCTCTTGTGCAGGCTCTTGATCTTCAGCAGAAGAGGCCAAGAAGTTTGAGATTTGCTGGTTGCTTGTTCCAGCAAAAAGTGGCCGATTCAAATAATCGGTTAATCCGCGATTTGACATAATCATCCTCCCTCACTTTCCTCGTTAGTATGGTTAGGGCGAGGGAAAAAGATGCACCTTTGGAAATGAACAACAAAAAAAGAGCCTAAAACCCATTTCATTAGGCTTCAGACTCTTTTGTGCAGGACTTACACTTCCATAATAATCGGCAGGATCATTGGACGACGGCGTGTCTGCTCATACAGATAGCGTCCCAGCGATTCTTTGACGTTATTTTTTAGTGAAGACCATTCATTCACATTTTCTTCCATGCATTTCACAAGTGTTTGGGTCACAATGCGATTAGCCTCGTCCAGCAATTCCTCAGATTCACGTACATAGACGAAACCGCGAGAAATGATGTCTGGACCTGAAAGGATCGTACCATTTTGTTTGCTGAGAGTAACGACAACTACCAGAATTCCATCTTGAGATAGCAATTTGCGGTCTCTTAGTACAATGTTTCCTACATCTCCCACACCCAGCCCATCGATCAGGACATTGCCTGAGTGAACTTTTCCACCATAGCGCGCGTTGCCGCCGGAAATCTCTACCGTATCACCGTTGTCCAGCAAGAAAATGTTTTCTTCCGGAATGCCCACTTGTTCACCAAGAATCGAGTGGCTTTTCAGCATGCGGTATTCGCCATGAATCGGGATGAAGAATTTCGGTTTCATCAGGTTGAGCATCAGGCGCAGGTCTTCTTGACTGCCGTGGCCGGAGACGTGGACGGTTCCGTTTGGTCCGTGGCCGCCATAAATCACGTCGGCGCCGATGCGAGATAATTGGTCAATCGTGCGCGCTACGTACTTTTCGTTCCCTGGAATAGGTGTAGCGGCGATGATAACAGTATCTCCTGGAAGGATATCGATTTTCCGATGGGCGGATCGGGCCATACGAGTGAGTGCCGACATCGGCTCTCCCTGACTTCCAGTAGACAAGATGACCACTTGCTCAGCGGACAGCTTGTTAATTTCATCCGTATCAACGATCAGACCATCCGGAACGAAAAGATAGCCCAGATCACGACTGATGTTGATCACATTTTGCATACTTCTGCCGACAACCGTCAGCTTTCGATTAAATTGTACGGCTGCATCTACAACTTGTTGAATCCGATGCACGTTTGATGCGAATGTGGAAACGACAATACGACCAGTCGATTTACTGAATACATCCTTAATCGCAACTCCAACCGAACGCTCCGATCCTGTAAAACCAGGTCGTTCTGCATTGGTACTATCCGACATCAAGCATAATACGCCGCGATCACCAATCATCGCCATCTTGGCCAAATCTGCTGTCTGGTTGTTGATCGGCGTTTGATCAAATTTGAAATCGCCGGTATGAACAATATACCCTTCTGGCGTATCCAAGCATAGGCCGACACAGTCCGGAATACTATGGTTTACACGGAAAAAGGTTGCTTTCATCTTGCCGAGGACGACTTCCGAATCACTATTGATCAAAACGCGCTTCGTATCATTTAGAATGCCCGCTTCTTTCAATTTTGCTTCAATCAATCCGAGGGTTAGCTTGGTAGCATAGACCGGTACATTCAGGTGTTTCAGGACATAGCTCAGCCCACCGATGTGGTCCTCATGACCATGCGTAATAATGATACCCCGAACCTTGTCGCGATTTTCCTCCAAGTAAGTGATGTCCGGAATAACCATGTCAATTCCCAGCATTTCCTCTTCCGGGAATTTCAAACCGGCATCAATCACTACGATGTCATCATCGCACTGTACTACGTACATATTTTTCCCAATTTCGCCGACTCCGCCCAGGGCGAAAATGAGAACAGAGTGATTCGACTTTACCAAAACATGTAACCTCCTATATTTAGTTGTCATTGTACACTCAAAAAACCGCCCCAAATCACTTATTTTCATTATACCCGAAGTGAAAACGTGAACACAAGAAAAAAGAGCCATTCGCAAAGAATGGCTCCAAAAAGTAACATATTTTGATCACATTAAACAAACAGGGAATGAACAAATGCTTTTTCTTGCTCCGTCAGTTCCACGAGTGGAAGTCGAACGCCTCCTACATCAATTCCGAGCTTATTCAATGCTTCCTTGGTAGGCCCAGGACTCGGATATGCGAACAAGCCTTCGAATACAGGCATGAGCCTACGGTGCAGACTGGCTGCTTCCTTGGTGTTGCCCGCAAAAAAGGCATCGAGCATCTCAGTCATTTGGCGTCCCACGATGTGGCTCGCAACGCTGACGATCCCTACGCCGCCAATAGAGAGAATGGGCAAGGTAAGGCTGTCATCACCGCTGTATACTTCAAAGCCATCCGGGGCATGCTCAATGATCTGAGCAATCTGACTCAAATTGCCGGACGCTTCTTTCATGCAAACGACATTGGGCAGCTGAGCCAATCGCAGTGTGGTCTCAGCCGTCATGTTTACGGCAGAACGAGCAGGAACGTTGTACAGCATAACGGGTAATTCAGTAGCCGATGCCACTGCCTTGAAATGCGCATACAGTCCTTCTTGGGAAGGGCGGCTGTAGTAAGGGGCTACCAGCATGACTCCATCCACGCCAATGCTTTTCACAGCTTGGGTGAATTCAATGCTTGCAGCAGTATCATTGCTGCCAGTACCTGCAAGTACCTGGCACTTGCCTTTTGCATAGCTCACTACATGCTTAAACAGCTCTAATTTCTCCGTATGAGACAAGGTAGGGGATTCCCCTGTTGTCCCGCTTACGACGACACCTTCACTGCCTGACGCCACAAGATGATCAATCAGGCGCTCTGTTTTATCGTAATCAATCTGGTTTTGATCATTAAACGGGGTTACCATCGCGGTAACCAGTCGGCCAAAACGTGCCACTGCCTATCCAACTCCTCTATTCATAATCAAATGGATGTTCCAGATTTACACGTGATGTTGATGAAGATGGAATTGTTGATGCAAGGCACGGACGGCTCTTACCATATCAGACTCATGAACCAGTACCCAGATCGTCGTGTGGGAGTCAGCAGACTGGAGAATTTGAATATCCTCATTGGTCAAAGCTTCTACGATTTGTGCCATGACGCCTGGAACGCCGGTCATACCAGCACCAATCACCGATACTTTGGCACAATGTGGCAAGAGCTGAGGCTCATAGCCCATCTGTGTCAACAATCTCGCCGCTTTTTCCCCCAACTCATCATGAACGGTGTACGCCACTCCCAACGGATTTACGTTGATGAAATCAACGCTGATCGAATTGGTTGCCATCGTTTTGAATACTTGCAGCTGCGTGTCGTACTGCCCTTCTTTGTTCGCCACTTTTATCTGCGTAATGTTGGGGACATGAGCGATCCCCATCACGACCCGATCGTGTACAGTGTAACCAAGTCTGCCTATTTCCAGCATGGTGGTAACCAGCGTTCCGGGGTCGTCCGAAAACGTGGAACGGACGCGAATCGGTACATTCGCTTGCATGGCAATCTCCACTGCGCGTGGATGAATGACCTTTGCGCCCAGATGAGCCATATTGCAAATCTCTGTATAAGTAACTGTGGATAAGGGCTGAGCTTCTTCCACAATCCGTGGATCTGCAGTCATAATTCCTTCAACATCCGTAAATATATCAACCATTTCTGCCTGCAAGGCTACGCCAAGTGCAGTAGCGGTCGTATCGCTGCCGCCTCGGCCAAGTGTCGTAATCTCCCAGTCAGCTGTCCGTCCTTGAAAGCCCGGTACAATCACCACTTGATTTTCTTCCAGTTCTTGTAAAATGCGGACAGGGTCAATCGTTGTGATCTGAGCATTGGTGAAATCATCACTAGTAATGATATTCGCCTGCCCACCCGTCAGTATCTTTGCCTGGACCCCGTGAGCATTCAACATGCTGCACATTACGGTTGCGGAGATGATTTCTCCTGTATGCATCAGCATATCCATCTCTCGACTCGGCAATTGATTCCCATTATTGCGAATGAGTTGCAAGAGTGTATCTGTTGCATACGGATCTCCCTTGCGCCCCATGGCGGAGACGACTACGACGAGGGAGAACCCCTCGTCTATCGCCTTTTCTATATGGTAGATTGCCCTCATTCGGCAATCCTCTGTCGTCAAGGAAGAACCACCGAACTTCTGGACGAGAATCTTCACAAACCTCTCCCCTATGCTCTTGCTTTGATGAGTTCCTCAGCGATTTGCACCGAATTCCAAGCAGCACCCTTTAACAGGTTGTCAGATACAATCCACATATGCAGTCCACGAGGATGATGCAGGTCACGTCTTACCCGACCGACAAACACATCCAGTTTTCCAGTAGCATCTGTTGCAAGTGGATACTTTTGCTCTTCCGGTACGTCTACAAGTACGATCCCTGGTGCATTCTCCAAGAGGGATTTCACTTCAGCCAGATCGTAGTCCTCTTTTAATTCTACGTATACAGATTCACTGTGCCCGTAAACGACCGGGATACGTACGCAGGTTGCAGAAACCAAGACCTGCTCATCACCAAAGATTTTTTTCGTTTCGTTGATCATCTTCATTTCTTCATACGTAAATCCATTATCCGTAAATACATCGATTTGCGGAATGGCATTGAAAGCAATCTGATGATGGACGGGAAGCTTACCGACAGGCAACACTTCACATGTAGGTTCTTTTCCGTCCAATACTTCGCGGCTTTGCGCCTGCAGTTCATTGATGGCAGATTGACCTGCACCAGAAACTGCCTGATAGGTGGATACAATAATACGATCTATGCCATAGCGATCATACAAGGGTTTCAGAGTGGCAACCATCTGAATCGTGGAGCAGTTGGGATTCGCAATAATTCCATTATGAGCCAGAGCAGCATCCATGTTTACCTCTGGTACGACTAAAGGCACATTCGGGTCCATCCGGAATGCACTGGTATTATCAATAACGACCGCACCATGATTTACTGCGTGATGAGCCAATTCCTTACTGACTCCACCGCCAGCGCTGAACAAGGCGAAATCGATACCAGCGAAGCTTTCTGGTGTTGCTTCTTCCAGAACAATTTCTTGCCCCTTAAACGTGACTGTCTTACCGGCCGAACGTCCGGATGCGAGCAGCTTCAACTGTTTAATTGGAAAATTACGCTCTTCCAGAATTCGAATCATTTGCTTTCCTACTGCACCGGTCGCACCTACTACCGCGACGTTAAAAGTCAGTTGGTTCGCCATCTCTTACTCTCCTCCTAATCGCGAAAAAACAAATCAATTGGTTTTTCTCTAGTTTTTTTAGTAGTTGAATCTCTCGATAAGCAGGGGTTGCAATTGTCGTCCTTCCATCGCAGCCACACAGGTTTCCACTAACAGGTCCATGCGTGCTACGAGTGAATTAGGCTTTTTGTCCGGGGCATCCTGCCCGAACGGAACGAAGTAGATATTTTTGGCAGCCAACAGCTTGGCAATATTGGCCGCATTTAATCCCAACCCATCATTGGTGGATATGGCCACTACCAGCGGCCTCAGATTACGCATCGTCGCTTTTGCAGCCATCAGCACGGCACTGTCTGTAATCGCATTTGCCAAACGGCTGGTGGTGCTACCTGTACAAGGAGCTATCAGCATGACATCAAGGAGTTTGGACGGCCCCAAAGGCTCAGCCTGAGGAATCGTAGAGATCAGTTCCTCACCCGTAATATCCTTGATCTTCTGTTGCCAGCTTTGCGATGTACCAAAGCGCGTATCGGTAGTCATCAGCGTATGGGAGACAATCGGAATGACCCGTGCGCCTTCATCAACAAATCGTTGGATTTGCGGCATCGTCTCCTCGAATGTGCAATGCGAACCGGAAAGTCCAAATCCAATGGTTTTCCCCTGTAGTTTAGTCATGTTGATTCCCCCTGGATATCATTTGCTCCGCAATGAGACGAGACAATGTTTGAGCTAAGATTTGTCCTGCGGTTTTTGGTGCAACGATTCCGGGCAGTCCGGGTGCGAGAAGTGCTTTGATCCCTCGTCTTTCCGCGTAGCGAAAATCTGTGCCACCCGGCTTGGATGCGAGATCAAGAATGAACGCCGACTGCGGCATCTGAGCAATAACCTCTGCTGTCAGAATTAATTGCGGGATGGTATTAAAAATAAAATCAACATTCGTTACATTTTGCCTTAATTCGCTTATATGGAAGGGAGTTAATCCCATCTCATAAATGCGTGCCAAGTGTTCCTGACGCCTTGCTCCTACATGAACATGAGCTCCAAGTGCATGTAATGCCCGAGCCATCGATAATCCAGTACGGCCTAACCCTAATACGATACACTCCGATCCGTGAATCGTAATATCAGTATTTTGAATCGCCATCATTAAAGCTCCTTCCACCGTGGGAATGGAGTTGTAAATGGCTACGTCATCACGATCCAGCAGTTCCACCAAAGGTATATTCTTTGGATCTAAAAGTGCTCGCAGATAAGGCTTTGCCATCCCTGTGTATACCACGCAGTGATCCTGCAGGCAGGCAATGTGCTCTTCTTGCAGCTTGAGTTGTTTGGAACAAAAGATGCTTTCTACATATCCATTGTCATCGGTTCCGACAATAGGTAGGATGAGGGCATCCGCGTCTTTCAACACATCGCATGATAATGGTCTCTTCGTTGCCCCTGTGAAATTGCTTTCCAGGTTGTCGAAGCCGATCAACTTAACAATCGCATCCAGTTGTATGCAGCGTTTTATTACTTCCAACTGGCGCGCGTCTCCGCCGATGAAGGCAACATGTATGCCCGTTAGCATGCTGCGTTCCCCTTTCCACACATTTTACTGCATCTTGATTGAAACGCAAAGGTTTTTCCTCAGGATTGCACAGACGAAAAAAACGTTGCGGTCTACCCCCATCCTATTCGCATGCCCTTGGTTCGGTGACACTGGTGTCTACTTTGGAAAAGCTTGATTCTCCTGTTGTTTTAGCTGGATAATGATCATATCCGGCCCAATTTTGACAATCGAGTTCCACGGTATGACGATATCCTCTTTTTTCTTTCCAAGTCCAAGAAAGCTGCCACCTGGCAATATGATCGATTCGATACTCCCGCTTTCGGGATTGATGACCAGATCGGAGTCGCTGATAACACCCATTCTTTCCCCGGTATCGAGTCCAATGATTTCCTTGCCCCCCAGCTCGCTCAAACGCATATCGCATCTCCCTTTGTCCAAGTGATTTACTGTTGATATACGCAAAAAAACCCGGCCTATGCCGGATTTTTTTCTGTGAAAAACGTCTCGACGTTTTTCATAACAGGGGATGTGACCGCTTGCGGTCAAACACTTTTGTCCCCCGAAGAGAGGGGAAAACGGTCATGACCGTTTTGTTCAGTCAGCTGCTATTTATGGAAGGAGGACATCATTTTTCACATTGGAAGGATAGCTGTCCAGTGGGCTAACCATGGCCAGCGCCATTTTATTGCGGAACAACTCCTGCGCCACCGCCAGAACAGATTCATGGGATACACGGTCAATCTTTGCAAGTATCTCATCGAGGGTGAGATGACGTTCCAGCAGCAGCTCGTTTTTGCCCAAACGGCTCATACGGCTGCTGGTGCTCTCCAGGCTGAGCATGAGACTGCCTTTGAGCTGTTCCTTGCCTTTATTCAGTTCTTTTTCCGTGATGCCATTCTCTGCTACATCTCTCAAAATATGGGTGACGATATCAAAAACCTGACCCACGTGTTCAGCAGCAGTGCCGGAATAGATCGTAAATGTACCTGCTTCCTTGTAAGAAGAATGGTACGAATAGACCGAATAAGCCAGTCCTCGCTCCTCCCGTATTTCCTGAAACAGTCTGGAGCTCATGCTGCCACCGAGTACATTGTTCAACAGCACCAAGGAATACGAATTTTCATGTCCAACCTGAAAGCCGGGAAGAGAGATGCACAAGTGCGCCTGCTCTGTTGATTTTTGATGGGCGATGATCTCCCCCGCAAATGGTGGTACGGTCAGGCTGACTGGTGCACCTTGACGTTGAAAAGCAGAAAAACGCTTCTTGATTTCTTCAATCAGGGAATCATCGTAGTTTCCTGCAACCGTAATCACGGTATTGATCGGCAGGTATCGCTGCTCGGTATAACGCAGGAGGTCCTCTCTTTTCAGACTGCGCAGCACATCCTCTGTCCCCAGAATGGAGTAGCCTAGTGGGTGATTACTATAGCTGGCGCGGCTGATCAAATCGTGAACGAGGTCATCCGGCGTGTCCTCGTACATACTGATCTCTTCGATGACAACATTCTTTTCTTTTTCTAATTCTTCGCTATCAAACACGGAGTGAAAAAACATATCCGCCAAGACATCCAGTGCAATCGGAGCATGCTGATCGAGAACGCGAGCATAGTAGCAGGTGTATTCTTTAGAAGTAAACGCATTCACATTACCGCCAATCTCATCGAAGGTTTCGGCAATTTCCTTCGCAGAGCGAGTTGTCGTTCCCTTGAAGAACATATGCTCTAAAAAATGCGAGATCCCATTGTTTTGTTCATTTTCATATTTCGAACCCGTACCTACCCAGATGCCGATAGCAACAGAGCGCACAGACGGGATTTTTTCCGTTACGATCCTCAGACCGTTTTCACACGTATGACGTTGTATCACACAAATCCTCCTTGGTGAATCTTTTCGTCTCTCTCTGATTTATCAGGAGCAATCCTGTAAACACGTCTAACTATAGCAAACTTCCTGCCTCTCCACAACAAATGAGCACAGTCAGCTGTTTTTTGGGAAGCGTTTGCTGGAAAGCAGTTCGGATACGGTCGTCGGCACCAGCCCTTTTTGTTTGGCAAGTGTCAGCAAATGATCCAGGCTGGCTTCTGAGGCGGCAGTCGGATGCATCAGGACGAGGACGCCATTTTCCATCTTTTTCGTGATCCGTTGAATGACCGTTTGCGGTGAAGGTTTTTGCCAATCTATGGTGTCCGCCGTCCATAATATAGTCTGCATCTGATAGGAGGAGTGGGCGATGTCGACGACTCGTTGATTAAAAGAGCCAGATGGAGGAGCAAATAACGTGGGTCTACTTCCGAGCGTTTGAAAAACGACTTCCTGTGTACGATGGATTTCCTGATGGATCCGATCCACACCCAAGTTTTTCATGTCCGGATGAGAATAGGCATGATTACCGATTTCGTGTCCGCGCTGAGCAATTTTTTTGACTTCATCCGGGTACTTTTTAGCCCAAGAGCCGTCCAGGAAAAAAGTCGTTTTTACCTGATGTTTATCCAATGTGTTGAGCATCGAATCCAGATACTCATTCCCCCAGGCGACGTTAACCATGAACGAAATGGCCGGCTTCATAGGATTGCCACGATAAACAGGGTGAGCTCCCAGTTGTTTCAAGGAAACGGCTGGCTCTACTTCTTTGTACACGAGTAATTCGGGTCCAGGGTTTTTAGCGGTCAACATCTTCTCGAGAGATGCTTCCACATCCACTATCAAACCGTTGTAACCAGGTATGGCCTTCCAGGTCTGATCGACCTTCGCGTCAATCGGCGCTTCCTCCCGTCCCTCTTTCCATTTTTCAATCATTTCCCGCAAACGTTCCTTCTCGTCAACATTCACGGAAACAGAAACCGCTTCTTTCTCTTTTATTGTATGAACGTAATGGTCTATTGGTTGGAAATTGATGATGACGGTCAGTAATGTCGCCCCTACGATGGTAAGCCAAAGCCTCCTCTTTTCGCGCTTCATGGAACCATTGCCCCCTCCAGAACGTACAAGTTTCTCTTGTCCAATCTATGTGCGGGAGCGAAAGGTTAGAAGAAAAAAGAAAAAGCTTCCGTACACGAAGTTTTCTTCGGGTGACGAAGCCTTTTGTGGGTAAATTATTCAGCTTGAGCCGGTGCAGATTCAGCCTGCTTGGCTGCAGCTTGTTCTTTCAAAACAGCTTTACGGGACAGATTGACACGACCTTGGTCGTCAATTTCCGTAACCTTCACTTCTATTTTATCGCCGACTGCTACGACATCTTCAGTCTTGGCTACGCGTTCTTCAGCCAGCTGGGAAATGTGGCACAATCCTTCTTTGCCTGCGAACAGCTCTACGAATGCGCCGTACTTCTCTACACGTTTTACTGTACCCATGTAGATTTGTCCAACCGCAACCTCGCGAACCAAGTCTTCAATGATCTGTTTCGCGCGCAGGTTTGCTTCATGGTTGATGGAAGCGATGAAGACACGTCCATCTTGCTCGATATCGATCTTGACGCCTGTTTCCTCGATGATCTTGTTGATCACACGACCCTGAGGACCAATGACATCGCGGATTTTCTCCGGATTGATGGACATCGTCATGATTTTTGGAGCGTAAGGCGAGAGCTCTGTACGCGGCTTGGAAATCGTGCTCATCATGTGCTCCAGGATGTGCAAACGTCCAATGCGAGCTTGCTCCAGCGCCAATTGCAAAATTTCACGGTTGATACCCGAAATTTTGATATCCATCTGGATCGCTGTTACGCCTGCTTCGGTACCTGCTACTTTAAAGTCCATGTCACCCAGGTGATCTTCCATACCTTGAATATCGGTCAGAATGGAGAATGTTTGCCCATCCTTGCCCATAATCAAGCCCATCGCGATACCTGCTACCGGAGCCTTGATCGGTACACCCGCATCCATCAGCGCGAGTACGCTTGCGCAAATCGAAGCCTGAGAGGTAGAACCGTTGGATTCAATGACTTCCGATACCAATCGAATGGTGTACGGGAATTCGGTTTCACTTGGAATGATCGGCTCAATCGCACGCTCACCCAACGCACCATGTCCAATCTCGCGACGACCTGGCGGGCGCAATGGACGTGCCTCTCCCACACTGTAAGGCGGGAAGTTGTAGTGATGCATGAAGCGTTTGGACTCTTCCAAACCCAAACCATCCAGAATTTGGACGTCTCCCAGCGCACCCAGCGTACAAATGCTCAGAGCTTGTGTTTGTCCGCGTGTAAACATACCGGACCCGTGCGTACGAGACAGGATACTTGTTTCACTAGAAAGTGGGCGGATTTCATCAAGTGCTCGTCCATCTGGTCGTACTTTTTCATCGGTGATCAAACGACGAACCTCGTCCTTGACGATGTTGCCGAGAACCTCCGAAATCATTTTTTCGTTCAGCGCAAAGCTTTCGGGATCTTGCGCTGCGAAATGTTCCAGCGTTTCTGCCTTGATTTGGTCGATAGCATCGTAGCGAGCTTGTTTTTCCTCGATACGGACCGCTTCCTTCATGCGTGCTTCCGCAACGTCACGAACAGCCTGATCAATCTCAGGATTGACTTCATGCAGGATTACCTGCATTTTTTCTTTCCCGATCTCAGAAACGATCTGCTTTTGGAACGCGATCAGCTTCTTGATCTCTTCATGACCTGTCATGATCGCTTCCAGCATAATGGCTTCTGGAACCTGATTAGCAGAAGCTTCTACCATGTTGATAGCTGTTTCGGTACCAGCTACTACGAGGTGAATATCACTTTTTTCCGCTTGTTCAACGGTAGGATTCACGATAAATTGACCGTCTACGCGGCCAACAATCACCCCAGCAATCGGGCCTTCAAAGGGAATTTCAGACACGCTTAATGCTGCAGAAGTTCCGATCATCGCGGCGATTTCAGGTGAACAATCCTGATCCACGGAAAGTACGGTATTTACGATTTGTACATCGTTACGAAATCCGTCTGCAAACAGTGGACGAACCGGACGGTCAATCAAGCGGCTGGCCAGAATTGCCTTTTCGCTCGGACGTCCTTCTCTCTTAATAAAGCCGCCAGGAATTTTCCCAACCGCGTAGAGACGTTCCTCGTAGTTTACAGTGAGCGGGAAGAAATCAAGCGCTTTTGGTTCCTTCGAGACCGTCACTGCAGACAGGATTGCCGTATCGCCGTACCGAACCAGAACCGATCCCTGCGCTTGTTTGGCCATTTTGCCAAATTCGAGCGTCAGTTTGCGGCCTGCCAGTTCGAAGTCATATGTACGGTATTGTTGCTCCATGTTGCTAGCAGTCCTCCTTCACGACAATGTGCATATCTACACTTTGTTTTCTACCTGTATGTATTATTTCCTGCCATGATAAAAATTAAATGGATACCATTGGCAGTCTTCCCGGATAATAAAAAAAGCTTCTATTGAAGCTATTTTCGAATCCTTTTCATACGTACGGACGAGCTTGCCATCCAAGAGGCAGCAAGCCCCATCCAATACAGTAAGAAAAAGCGGGTAAACCCGCTTTTTCAAGACGTACCTTAGCGACGCAGACCCAAACGGTCTACTACGGAACGGTAACGTTGAACATCTGATTCTCTCAAGTATGTCAACAGGTTACGACGTTGACCTACCATTTTCAACAGACCGCGACGGCTGTGGTGATCTTTCTTGTGCGTACGCAGATGTCCGTTCAGGTTGTTAATGTTTTCGGTCAAGATAGCGATTTGCACTTCTGGAGAACCAGTATCGTTCTCATGAGTACGGAATTCTTGAATCAATTGAGTTTTACGCTCTTGAGTCAATGCCATCTAGACTCACCTCCTTGTTTTTATACCGTTAGCCGAGTCTGCCGTCGGTGAGAATCGGTCAGCCAAGCCACGGTTATCTGTACAACGTTATGAATTATATCATACCGATTTGCGAAAAGCAAAGTGAAATCAATAACTAGAATGAATCTGCAAATCGTTGTTTGGCTGTAGCGACATCCTTTTGAATCTGTGCGATCAGCGCATCTACTCCTGCGAATTTTTGTTCTTCACGAATATAGAAGAGTAGCTCTACTTCCACATCTTTGCCGTAGATTTCGCCTGAGAAATCAAACAGGTGTACTTCTAGCGATTTTTCTTTCTTCTCCAGCTCAAACGTCGGTTTGATACCCACATTCATCACGCCAAAGTAGGATTGCTGATCGACGGTAAAGCGGACACCGTATACGCCGTTCTTCCCGATCAGATACGGTGCTGACACAGAGACATTGGCAGTCGGAAAGCCAATCGTGCGCCCCCGCTTGTCGCCATGAACCACAGTACCCCGGACCTTATACGGACGCCCCAGCAGATGACGTGTCTGTTCCACATCTCCATGATGCAAATACTCGCGGATGATGGTGCTACTCACCTTTTCCCCCAGACGATTGACTGGCCCGATAATATCTACACCGTATCGACCATGGCTCATTTCCTGCAGGGTTTGTGCGGTACCCATCCCGCGGTGTCCAAACGTATAATCAAAGCCGACCACCACCTGGCGGCAGGATAACGGCATCAGACAATCCGTGATGAAATCCTCGGGATACACTGCCGCAAAAGCAATGTCAAACTGCATCACGTACGTCTTCTCCACACCCATCTTTTCAAACTGCTCCAGCTTGTCAGCCAGAGGTGTCAAATAACGGGTATATCCGCTTTGCCCCAAAACCTCACGAGGATGGGGATCAAAGGTGAGGACCGTACTTTGCCAGCCATTGGCTCTGGCCGTATCGATTGCTTTTTGGATGACGCGTCTGTGTCCGATATGCACGCCGTCAAAATACCCCAACGCAATCGCAGTGGGTGTCGCCTCCTGAAAATCTTTGGGTAATGGATAGGTTAAGTATATCGTTTTCACAGTTACACCTCGGAAGGAAAGACTTTTTCTGCTTTGGCAAAGAGGCCTTTTTCCCCTCGGCATACACGATGGATACCGAGCAATTGCTCACCGGCAAACAGGCAGATTAAGCTCCCTTCCTCCGCTTCCACTCCTGGCAATCCAGTAGTCAGACCATTGAGGACAGCCTTGGCGCGTTCTGGCTTTACCTGAAAAGATGGCAGAAAAGATACTGCCTCACGGATGCTCAGCAACGGACGGAATATGTCTTTGCCCTGCGCTGCCATTTCTTCCAATTCTCCTAATGGGATCGCTTCCTGCTCTGTAAACGGGCCGCTCTTGATACGCCGCAACAGCTTCATATGGGCAGGATACCCCAGAGCACGCCCAAGGTCAACACATAAGGTGCGCATGTAGGTGCCTTTTGAGCATGTGCACGTAAAACGAACGTCCACCATACCCTGCTCCACACTTACCTCATGCAGGGTCAAATCGTAGATCGTAACCTTGCGAGCCTGTCGCTCCACGACAGTTCCTTCCCGCGCCAGATCGTACAGTCGTTTGCCATTTACTTTCACCGCAGAGAACATGGGAGGTACTTGTTCAATCTCTCCGATAAAGCGCTGGAACAGCTCTTCGATACGCTCTCTGGTGATTGACGTTGTCGCTACTTCCTTTTGCTCGGTGATTTCGCCCGTCGCATCCTCCGTCGTCGTCGCATACCCGATGCGCATCACGACATCATAGCGTTTGGGTAGCTCCTGCAAATACTCGACCAGTCGGGTGGCATGCCCCACACAGATCGGAAGAACGCCTGTAACTTCGGGATCGAGTGTACCGGTATGACCGACTTTCTTTGTTCCGTACAGTCGTCGAATTCGTGCCACACAGTCATGCGAAGTCATGCCGGCAGGTTTATCCACAACCAGTACGCCACTTACATTACTCATCAACCTTCACTCCTACCGCTTCCCCCAGCACCTGCCAAACTTTTGACTGTACGTCTGCAAGGTTTCCGCGCATGGTACAGCCTGCTGCCTTGGCATGCCCGCCTCCGCCAAAATGCTTGGCAATGGCAGACACATCAACGCGATCACGGGCACGCATGCTCACCTTTATCACTCCAGGCTCCGATTCTACAAAAGATACACCGACCTCGACGCCTTCAATGTTTCGGCAGTAGTTGACCAAACCGCCTGCATCTTCACGTGCGGCATTCTCCTGGACAAAATCCTCAGGCCGAACCGTGATGGAGGCGACCAGGTTTTGATGAGACAGTGTGAGGGTTTGCAAGGCCCGACGCAAAATTTTCACATGGGCAAACGTGATTTCTTCCAGGCAGCGCTCGGCTACATCCCCCGGTTTGACTCCATAATGGAGCAGTTTGGACGCGATCTCCATCACACGTGGAGATGTGTTAGAGTAGCGAAAGCCTCCTGTATCTGTCAGTAAGCCTGTGTAAACGCAAAGAGCCAATTCCTCGTCGAAACTGACGCCTGCTGCAATAGCGACATCATACAGGATTTCAGCCGTAGCGGCAGCATCTGTGCGAATCAGATTGACAGTACCAAACCCATCATTGGTCGGATGATGATCGATATTGAGCAACACCGCCCCAGACGCAAATAAAGACCGTACATCGCCCATCCGCGACTCATCGGCACAGTCTACGGCGATTACGGCCCCGAACGTATCGTCCAGCGATTCCTCCGAAAGATTGCGAAGAAGATCAAAACGAGGCAAAAACGAAAATTTAGCCGGGGTCTCTCCTTCGTTGACAACTATGTATTCCTTGCCCATTTTCTCAAGCATCAAGCAGACGCCCAATGCAGAGCCCGTGGCATCGCCATCCGGATTCACATGCGAAAGAACCAGGAAGCGGTCGTGCTCCTGCATGAATAGGGCCGCTTCCTTTACTTGATCACTATTATGACTCATCCCGTTTTTCCCCTTCAGTGGAGATTTCCCGCAGGATCGTTTCGATTTTGGAGCCGTAGTCGATCGATTCATCCAGCTTGAATACAAAGTCCGGGATATGGCGCAGCTTTACTCGTTTGCCGATCTCCGTGCGCAGATACCCCTTTGCTTTATGCAAGGCAGACAGTGAAGCTTTACGCTCTTCCTCGCTGCCAAAAATGCTGACGAATACCTTAGCAAGCTGCAAATCGCTTGTTACTTCTACATCTGTAACCGTGACGAAGCCAACCCTCGGGTCTTTCAGTCCACGCTGAAGAACGAGACTCAGTTCTTTTTTAATCTCTTCACCCACGCGGCTCATGCGTGTTTTGTTCATTCCTTTTCACCTCCGTCGGCTGCTCTAACCGTAGTATTCCGTATCGACATGAATCAACTCCACGTCGGGATGAGTTTCCACCAATCGAATAGCAGCCTGCATCTCTTGCTGCAAAAAAGAGATTTCATTAGCAACGGCAGCGATACCCAATTCGGTACGCTGCCACTGCTCCTGATAAGCCACCTCCGCTGCGGAAAGATTAAACCGGCTCCGCAGCTTGCCAATCAGACTCTTGACGATGGCTCGTTTCTCTTTCAAGTTTTGGCATGCGGGCAGAAACAGTTCAATCCGCGTACCTGCAAACATTATTGTTTCACTTCAACCATGACGAAGGCTTCCACAACGTCCCCGACCTTGAGGTCTTGGAAGCGTTCCAGGGTCAAACCACATTCGTAGCCGGCATTGACATCCTTCGCATCGTCTTTAAAGCGTTTCAAGGTCTCAAGCTTACCTTCGTAAATGACAATACCTTCACGAATCAAGCGAGCACCTGCATCACGGCTCAGTTTTCCTTCCGTCACATAGCAACCGGCAATGTTACCGATTTTGGAAACCTTGAAGACTTCGCGAATCTCGGCTTGACCGATGATGCTTTCCTTATAAACAGGATCCAGCATACCTTTCAGTGCTTGCTCGATCTCTTCGATGACGGTGTAAATGACGCGATGCAAACGAATGTCGATCTTCTCTTGCTCAGCCATGCTGCGCGCATTTGGTTCAGGACGTACGTTGAAACCAATCACAATTGCATTTGAAGCATTCGCCAGTGTCACGTCTGATTCGGTAATCGCACCTACACCAGTATGAATGATCTTCACACGTGTACCATTCACATCGATCTTCTCCAAGGAACCACGGAGCGCTTCTACGGAACCTTGTACGTCCCCTTTTACGATCAGGTTGAGTTCCTTGATGTCGCCTTCCTGGATGTGTTGGAACAGATCGTCCAGGGATACGCGCGTATTTTCACGACGCTCGGACTCACGTTGCTTTGAGGCACGCGCTTCACCGATCGCACGCGCTTTTTTCTCATCCTCAAACACCCTGAATTGGTCGCCGGCTTGAGGTACATCGTTCAGTCCTGTAATTTCTACAGGTGTAGACGGGCCAGCTTCTTTCAGACGACGTCCCTTGTCGTTCACCATCGCACGGACACGACCGTAAGCAGAGCCCACTACGATTGGGTCACCCACATGGAGTGTACCCTGCTGAACCAGGATAGTAGCGACAGGGCCACGACCTTTATCCAGCTCAGCCTCTACGACAGTACCGCGAGCGCGTTTGTCCGGATTGGCTTTCAGTTCCTGCACTTCAGAAACGAGCAGAATGTACTCAAGCAGCTCTTCGATACCGATACGTTGTTTTGCGGAAATTGGCGAGAAGATCGTTTCGCCACCCCACTCTTCAGCAACCAATTCGTACTCTGTCAGCTCTTGCTTGATACGATCAATATTTGCTTCTGGCTTATCTACTTTGTTGACAGCCACGATGATCGGTACACCAGCTGCCTTGGCGTGGCTGATCGCTTCCACAGTTTGTGGCATGACACCGTCGTCGGCAGCAACTACCAGGATCGTAATATCCGTAATTTGTGCACCGCGCGCCCGCATGGTTGTAAAGGCGGCGTGACCAGGTGTATCCAGGAAGGTAATCTTCTTCCCTTTGATTTCTACTTGATAGGCACCGATATGCTGCGTGATACCGCCCGCTTCGCCGGAAGCGACGTTCGCAGAACGAATAGCGTCAAGCAAGGTCGTTTTTCCGTGGTCAACGTGACCCATGATCGTCACAACTGGAGGACGCTCCAGCATTTTTTCGGGTTCGTCTACTTCTTCCAATGTCTCGAAGTTGGTTTCGTCGATGACGATTTTTTCTTCGACTTCCACATTGTACTCGGCACAAATCAGTTCAATCGCATCTTTTTCCAGGTACTGGTTGATCGTAGCCATAATACCCAAATTAAACAACTTTTTAATGATTTCCGCCGGTTCCTTGCGCAGTTTTACCGCCAGCTCATTTACTGTAAGCGAGTCCTGGAAGGTAATTTTGGTAGGTGGCTCAATGACTGGACGGGGTGCTGATTGCTGACCTCGTCCGTTATTGCGGTTTCTGCCTTGGTTGCGGTTATTCCCACCACGGAACGGTTGGCTCTTTTTATTGTCTTCAAATGTCTTTTTAGTTGGAGGTGCTTTCTTGATCTTCTCCCGTTTTTCGGTGCTAACATTGGACGGAAGCTTCACTTTGTCTTCAAAATCGTCTCCAGTGCGTCCTTCCACTTGCGGTGCCGCATTTTGGGTTTGCGGTGGACGTTGCTGATTTTGTGGACGATTTTGGTTCTGTGGTCGTTGCTGGTTTTGCGGTCTTTGTTGATTCGATGTCTGCGGTTTGCGGTCAGTCGGTTTTGCGGGTTGACTTCTCATATTGTTAGGTTTTCTCTCCTGATTCTTCCCCTGATTTTTCCCCTGTTGAGGACGCTGTTGATCGGGACGGTTGCTTGGGTTGCTTCCTCCACGATCACGATCTGCCGGACGTTCCACGTTCTGTTGCTGTGCTGGCTGACCCTGGCCCGATTGTTGGGATCGGGTTTGTTGTCCTCTGGAGTCGTTGGGGCGTCGTTGATCGTCTGCTTGTTTCGGTCTTGCGGCGGCTGCTGGTGCAGTGCGCTGTTCCGGCTTGGACCCAGCCCGTAACTTGGCCATATGATCCTCGATCTTCTTGATCGTCCCTTCTTCCATGATACTCATATGATTTGCAACTTCGATATTTAAACGTTTTAGTAAATTGAGGATTTCCTTACTGCTCATGTTGTGTTGTTTGGCATATTCATACACACGTGTCTTCAAATGTACTCCACCCTTTCGTAAATTAGGTGAGCAGACGCTGAATGCTTTCCGCCAACTTCCCATCCGTTACCGCCACGGTTACTCGCCCATCTTTTCCGATCGCGTGTCCCAGTGAATATCGGTCTGACGTGGTTACACATGAAACACCGTAATAGGAACATTTGTCTTGCACTTTTTTGGCGGTATTCCCAGATGCATCAGCCGCGAGCAACACCAGTCGGGCCTGACCGCTACGAACAGCCTGCAGGACCATTTCCTCTCCGGTAATCACTTTCCTTGCTCGCATTGCCAATCCGAGCAGCTGAGCTGCCTTTGGGTTCATCGACCCATCATCTCCATCCAGTTATCGCGAAAAGCATCGTACTTCTCCTGGGTAATGGACATGTTCAAGGCGCGCTCCAGCACTTTTTTCCATTTTCCAGATGCAAAAGCATCCGGTTTCAGGCAGCTATCCTGCCGACATACATAAGTCCCGCGTCCGGCGGCCTTTCCGGTCAAATCGATGACGATTTCTTCATCGGGCGTTCGGACTACACGGATCAATTCCTTTTTTGGAAACATGCCTTGGCAGACAATGCATTTACGCAAAGGGATCTTTTTTTGCTTCATGATTATTCGTTGTCCGCTCCTTCATCGCCCTCAGGTAATTTCGGATAGACGATGCCTTCTTGATCAGCTTGTGTTTCGCTCTTGATATCGATTTTCCAGCCAGTCAATTTGGCAGCAAGTCGAGCATTTTGACCGCGCTTGCCAATTGCAAGTGACAATTGGTAATCAGGTACGATGACCCGGGTTACTTTATCGGCTGCATTCACTTCAACATGCAATACTTTTGCAGGGCTGAGTGCATTCGCCACATACTCGGAAGGATCTTCCGACCAGCGTACGATATCGATCTTCTCACCTTTTAGCTCAGTAACAATCGTCTGTACGCGCATGCCTTTAGGCCCTACACAGGCACCTACAGGATCCACGTCAGGATTGATGGAATGAACAGCGATTTTGGAGCGATCTCCAGCCTCACGAGCCACAGACTTGATTTCCACGACACCGTCGTAAATCTCTGGCACTTCAAGCTCAAACAAGCGCTTCAAGAGTCCTGGATGAGTGCGGGAAACGACGATCTGGGGACCTTTTGTGGTCTTTTCCACCTTGATAATGTACGCCTTTACACGATCCTGTGACTTAAAGTCTTCGGAAGGCATTTTTTCCGTAATCGGCATAACCGCTTCTGCCTTGCCCAGATCAATGTAGTAGTTGCGTGCATCCATACGCTGAACGACACCTGTGACGATATCGTCTTCGCGTTCGATGAATTCGCTGTAAATCAAGCCCCGCTCTGCCTCACGGATACGTTGAGTAACGACCTGCTTCGCTGTTTGTGCAGCAATGCGTCCAAAGTCGCGCGGCGTTACCTCGATCTCCACGATATCCTCCAGACGGAAGTTCGGATCAATTTCTTGAGCTGCCTCAAGAGAAATCTCCAGACGTGGATCCAGCACTTCCTCCACGACGTTCTTGCGTGCGTACACGCGCACTAGTCCAGAATGACGATTCACATCCACCCGCACGTTTTGTGCAGAGTTGAAGTTTCTTTTGTATCCAGAGATAAGAGCTGCTTCAATGGCTTCGATCAGTATATCTTTGGAGATGCCTTTTTCTCTCTCAATGGCCTCTAATGCCTCAATAAAATCGCCGTTCATGACTTGCGTTGCCTCCTCCTTTACTACCACCAACCCTGTCTATTAAAAGACGATTGACATACGGGCCGTGTCAATTTGTTCTTGGGAAATGATGTACGTTTTCTTCGCTTCTTTAACCGTGAGTTTGCCATCCTCAAAGGATAGTAGTTCACCCTCGAACTGGCTAGCTCCTTCTATCGGTTCTTTGGTCGTAATATTTACGTGTTTGCCGACAGCTTTTTTGAAGTCTTTATCGTTTCGCAGTGGGCGCTCTGCACCCGGTGACGAGACTTCTAGAAAATAAGCGGTTGGAATCGGATCCGTTTCATCAAGCTTCTGGCTTAATTTCTCGCTCACAAGGGCACAGTCATCGATGTCAATATTGCCGACTTCATTGTCGATGAACACGCGCAGAAACCAGTTGCTGCCTTCTTTTTTGTACTCGATGTCAACCAGTTCCAGCCCCATCTCGCTCACAATGGGAGTGACCAGTTCGGTGACAATGTCCGTTACCTTGCTCAAGCAAGTACCTCCTTTATCCGGTGAAAAATGAAGCATGAGGTTTGGCCAGAAAGAAAGAGTGGGTTTCCCCACTCTCGATCTGTCATGCGTATAAAACCAGTATTTCCAAAAAAATTATAGCATAACAGCCCTTCGCTGACAACCTTTGGATGATTCGGGGGTCTTTTGTGCGCTTTAGAACAGGGATAGCTGATTGGATTCTGGCAATCCTTTCAAGGCCCCTTGCTCCTCGAGGTATTCCAAAATGGTTTTGGAAATGCGTGAACGCGACAACAAATCTTCCTTGGAGAGGAATTCTCCGTTTTCGCGAGCTTTCACGATGGAAATCGCGGCGTTTGTACCAAGCCCAGGGAGCGCGTTAAATGGAGCGAGCAACGAGTTTCCTTCGATCAGGAAGCGAGTTGCGTCTGAGCGATACAAGTCTACGTTGGCAAACGAGAAGCCGCGCTCCACCATCTCCAGCGCCATTTCCAAAACAGTTAGCAGGGCTTTTTCCTTCGGTTGGGCGTCATGACCCTTGCCTTCAATCTCCTCGATCTTCTGCCGGATCGCAGCAGATCCTTTTACCATGAGGGGAATGTCAAAGTCATCAGCGCGTACGGAAAAATAGGTCGCGTAGAACTCAAGGGGTCGATGCACCTTGAAATAGGCGATCCGTACCGCCATCATGACGTATGCGGTAGCATGGGCTTTCGGGAACATGTACTTGATCCGCTGACAGGATTCGATATACCAGTCCGGGACGTTGTTCTTGCGCATCTCTTCCTGATCTTCCTCCGGCACGCCTTTTCCTTTCCGCACGGACTCCATGATTTTAAAGGCTCGGGATGGCTCCAGTCCTTTATAAATCAGATACACCATGATATCGTCGCGGCAACCGATTACGTCCGGCAGCTTGCACGTACCGTTGCGAATGAGTTCCTGCGCATTATTCAGCCAGACATCTGTTCCGTGAGAAAGCCCCGAGATCTGTACCAGCTCCGCAAACGTCGTCGGCTTGGTGTCTTCCAGCATCTGACGGACGAACTTGGTGCCAAACTCCGGTATACCCAGCGTTCCCATATTCGAGCCAATCTGCTCAGGAGTCACACCCAAAGCTTCAGTAGAACTGAAGATCGACATCGTTTTCTTGTCATCCAGCGGGATGGTTTTCGGGTCCATCCCCGTCAGATCCTGCAGCATCCGAATGACGGTCGGATCGTCGTGTCCGAGAATGTCCAGCTTCAACAGATTGTCATGAATGGAGTGGAAGTCAAAATGCGTCGTGCGCCACTCGGATTCATTGTCATCGGCCGGGAACTGGATGGGGCAAAAATCTTCAATTTCCATGTAGTCTGGGACGACGATAATTCCGCCCGGGTGCTGACCGGTAGTCCGCTTTACACCGGTGCAGCCGTTGACCAGGCGAGCGACCTCGGCATTGCGCAAGGTCAATCCGCGCTCATCTGCATATTTACGCACGTAACCGTAAGCGGTCTTTTCCGCTACCGTTCCAATGGTCCCCGCACGATAGACATAATCTGCTCCGAACAGCTCCTGTGTGTACTTGTGCGCACGCGGCTGATAATCCCCGGAGAAGTTCAAGTCAATATCCGGTACCTTGTCTCCCTTAAAGCCCAAGAACGTCTCAAACGGAATGTCTTGTCCATCCTTGGCAAATGGAGTACCGCAGGAAGGGCAATCCTTGTCCTCCAAGTCAAACCCGGAGGCGATCGATCCGTCCGTAATGAATTCACTATGCTTGCAGCTAGGGCAGCGGTAGTGCGGCGGTAGCGGATTCACCTCGGTAATCTCGGACATGGTGGCCACGAAGGACGATCCCACGGACCCCCTGGAACCTACCAGGTATCCGTCATTCAACGACTTGGTCACCAGGCGCTGCGAGATCAGATAAATCACGCCGAAGCCGTGTTTGATAATACTGTTCAGCTCTTTTTCCAGACGACTTTCCACCAGCTCAGGCAGTGGATCTCCGTACAAAGAACGGGCTTTGTCATAGCACATCTGGCGCAGCTCTTCATCTGCTCCCTCGATGATCGGCGTGTACAGCTTATCCGGAATCGGACTGACATCCTCGATCATGTCAGCGATCAGGTTGGTGTTGGTTACGACAACCTCTTTGGCCGTCTCTTCACCCAGGAAGGCAAAGGCCTCCAGCATCTCTTCGGTCGTAAAGAAATAGAGCGGCGGTTGATTGCCGGCCGTAGGATCTCCCTTGGAGAGCAGGAAGATGTCCCTGAAGATATCGTCCTCCGGATTCAGAAAATGTACATCCCCCGTCGCCACCACAGGCTTGTTCAGTTCTTTTCCCAAATCCACGATCATGCGATGATAGCCCTTCATGGTTTCCAGAGAAGGGATTTCTTCATTGCGCAAAAGCGGAGAATACTGCGCGACAGGTTGAATTTCCAGGTAATCGTAATAAGCTGCGACTTCTTTCAATTCCTCCGGTGATTTCCCCCGCAGGATCGCCTGCATCATCTCGCCATCCTTGCATGCCGTTCCAATCAGAAGCCCTTCGCGGTACTTGCTCAGCTGGCTACGCTGGATTCTTGGCCATCGGTAAAAGGTCTCCACGTGAGAGCGGCTGACGAGCTTGTACAGGTTCTTTAGCCCCTCTTTGTTTTTCACCAAAATGGTGGCGTGAAAAGGACGGCTGCTCTTGTAATCCGCTTCTTCGTTGCTCTTCTCATTCAGCTCGGCTAAAGTCTTAATCGATGCTTCTTTTATATCCTTGAGCATCTGCTGGAATACGTGCGCCAAAGCGACAGTATCATCCAAGGCGCGGTGAGCATTGATCAGCTCGACATTAAACTTTTTGGCCAGCGTGCCCAGTCGGTAATTGCGCATCCCTTTGTACATCAAGCGAGCGAGCGGCAGCGTATCCAAAAATGCGTTGTTCCAAGGCTCCATGCCGACTCGTTTGGCACATGCGTTGATAAACGCCTTATCAAACTCAGCATTGTGTGCGACTAGTACGGCATCTTGAGCAAAATCCTTGAATTTGCGCAGAACGACGTCCAACGTTTCCTTCCCGCGCAGCATTTCATTGGTAATTCCGGTAATCTCGGTGGTTTTCGGTCCAATTTCCAGCTGTGGGTCGATCAGCTCTGTCCATTGATCTACGATCTCCGAGCCTTTCATTTTGACCGCAGCGATCTCGATAATCGTATGTTCAGCTGCATTCAGACCTGTCGTTTCCGTATCGAAAACGACGTATTCTATATGCTCGTCGATCGGCCGGTTATTTTCCGATGTCAGGTTGTAGACGATGTCGATACCATCCTCTACGACATAGGCTTCCATCCCCAGAATGCATTTGATGTTGTTCTTCTTGGCGACGGAGTACGCTTCGGGAAAGGCTTGCACCACACCGTGATCCGTGATGGCAATCGCGGGATGGCCCCATTTGGCGGCTGTAGAAACGAGTGATTTGACTGACACCACTGCATCCATCGCACTCATGGGTGTATGACTGTGAAGCTCAACACGTTTTTCTTCCGCCTTGTCCTTGCGTACCACTTGCTCAATCTGATTGAGGTCATTGGCATTCATCACCAATTCCCGCATGAAGGTATCATGCTGTACGCTTCCTCGTACTTTCACCCACATGCCGTCCTTGAGTGCCTCCAGCATCTTGACGTCTTCCTTGTCGCGGGAAAAGATCTTGACCGTCAAGGAATCCGTAAAGTCTGTTACACAGAAGGTCAGAAGATGACGGCCGCTACGTAGCTCTTTTAGCTCTACGTTAAAGACCGCACCCTGAATGACAATGCGCCGTTCTTCATCCTGAATTTCATGAATAGGGATCGGTGCGTCCTTGATCTCATACCCAATCATCATCGTCGTAATGGCTTCAGACTTGTCGCCACCTTTACTTTCCTTCTCCTGCTGGACAGCGGACATCACGACTTCTACCAATGCACGTTCTTCTTCATCCCTTTGCTCGACAAAGGCCTTGTATGCTTCATCGCTTTCCTCTGCGTGGAAGCTAAATCGCGGTACACATCCCGTCGTCTGCTCGAACATGGCAATCAGCTCCGTATCGGCCTTCTTGCGCTTGATCATTTCAACAGTCATTTCCGTTGGCAGATATACTTTTACCTCTTGCTGCTCCACCAGCTTTCTCGCGCTTCGCATGGTGACAGCCAATGAATTGAGACTCCCCTCCAGACGAGACAGCAAAACCTCCCAGTACTCATCAACAGCGAGTTCAAGCGGAGGTAGCTGGCGATAGCGAAAGAACACATCCACTTCTGCCAGATGCGAGAAGGTCTGTGTCAAACGCTGAGTGAAGGCTTGGAACACTTGTGCAGGTAACAGGGATGGCAGCGTAAAATGAAACACCCACTTCTTGTTTTGCTTAAACAACTCCAGCTTGTCTATTTGTCCGTCTAGGAAAAAGCGCTCTACCCATTCCGCTGGTACGTCCATTTGCTTGATCAACAGGGAGAAGCGATGTTTTTGTTCTTGTAAACGGTCCACGATACTCCCACCTTCCCATATGAAAACCCCTATTGAAGCCTCCCCAAAGAGGAGCGTTCACTGTGTAGAGGCAGGTTTTAGGCTGCAACGACAACCAAGCTGCATAGACGACTATGCTGCCCCTCATGCCATCGTGCATGAAAAAGAGGTACTCCCGATGTATGAGGGAAGTACCCCGTAATTTTCGACAAAATCCTACTCAAATCCTGCTTGCTTTTTACTCACCGAACAGTTCTGCCCCCGTGTGATCGATGCTGGCCAAAAGCTTTTTCACAGTTGGTACGAGCTCGTCCAAATTTACGTTATGTGTCTCGCCCGTTTTACGGATACGAACTTCTACCGTACCTTCTTGAGCCGCTTTATCGGATACCGTGATGCGCAATGGCAAACCGATCAGGTCAGCGTCCTTGAACTTGACACCTGCACGTTCTGGACGGTCATCGAACAAGACTTCCACTCCCGCACGATGCAATTGCTCAGTGACTTGTTCGCTTGTCAGTCTTTGCTCGTCCACTTTTACATTGACCGGAATGACATGTACGTGGAAAGGCGCAATGGCTACAGGCCAGATGATTCCGTTCTCATCATTGTTTTGTTCGATGGCAGCAGCAATCGTACGCGACACGCCAATACCGTAGCAACCCATGATCATCGGTTGGCTTCGTCCGTTTTCATCCAGGAAGGTGGCACCGATCGCTTGAGAGTATTTTGTACCCAGCTTGAAGACATGACCTACTTCTACACCGCGTGCAAACTTGATTGCACCGCCAGTACGTGGGCACTCGTCACCTTCTGTGATATTGCGCAGATCTGCAAAGCGTCCTACCTTGAAATCGCGACCGATGACTACATGAGCCAGGTGGTAATCAGCTTCGTTGGCACCGACGATACCATCATGGACATCCTGCACATAATTATCCGCAATGATTTCCACCTTTTCAGTATCGAGACCCACAGGACCCACAAATCCAGCCGGTGCCCCGGTCAAAGCGCGAAGATCCGCTTCTTGGGCCAACCCCACTTGTGTAGCGTCATATAGATTTTTCAGCTTCACTTCGTTTAATTCATGGTCACCGCGAACCAAAATCATAACGAGCTTTTCATCTACGCGGTAGATCAGGCTTTTGATGATTTGTTTGGCATCGACGTTCATTGCCTTCGTCAATTGCTCAATCGTTTTGACTCCTGGCGTATGAACTTTTTCAAACGCAGGCACTTCACCCTCTGGCTTTGCGGAAGGCTTGTACACGACTTCTGCCTTTTCCAGGTTGGCAGCAAAATCGCCTTCTTCTGAATAGGCAATCGTATCTTCTCCAATTTCGCACAGTGCCATGAATTCATAGGTACCTTTACCGCCGATTGCGCCAGCATCCGCCTCTACAGCACGGAAATTCAGACCGACGCGGGTAAAAATGCGTGTATAGGCGTCATACATGGCTTGGAAGTTGATATCCAATCCTTCTTGCGTCGTATCGAAGGAGTAGGCGTCCTTCATAATAAATTCACGGCAGCGGATCAAGCCAAAACGAGGTCTTACCTCATCCCGGAACTTCGTCTGAATCTGATAGAGGTTGATCGGGAGTTTTTTGTAAGAATTGATCTCGTCGCGAACCAGACTGGTAATGACCTCTTCGTGCGTCGGTCCAAGTGCAAAGGAACGATCATGACGGTCCTGCAAGCGGACCAACTCGGGACCATAAACATCCCATCTCCCTGTCTGATGCCACAATTCTGCGGGCTGCATCGCTGGCATCAACAGCTCTTGCCCACCCGCGCGATTCATCTCTTCACGCACAATAGCTTGGATTTTATGCAGAGTGCGGAGTGCCAGTGGCAGGTACGTATAAATACCGGATGCCAGCTGGCGAGCCATTCCGGCACGAAGCAGCAGCTTGTGGCTGGCAATCTCCGCGTCAGCAGGCACCTCCCGCAAAGTAGGAATCAACATTTGGCTTTGCTTCAACACGTGCGTGTCCTCCTTATGCCTCATCAGCAATCAACGTCTTGATCTCCAAAAAGCTTATTTTACTTGAGCAGGCTTTTGCTCATCTACCATTTCATTGATTTCTTTCATCAATTCTTCAAACAGTTCGTCTTCTTTCACTTTCCGTATAATTTCACCATTACGGAAAATCAGTCCCTCACCGTTTCCGCCAGCTACCCCTACATCTGCTTCACGCGCTTCACCTGGCCCGTTCACGGCACAGCCCATAACGGCTACCTTGAGCGGTACTTTCAGCGTCGAAATCGCGTCCTCCACTTTGGTTGCCAAACCGATCAGATCGATGGCGCAGCGTCCGCAGGATGGGCAGGCAATCACGACAGGGTCGTTATTCACGATATCCAGGCTGCGCAGGATTTGCTTCGCGACCTTGATTTCTTCCACAGGATCAGCTGTGAGCGATACGCGAATCGTATCACCGATTCCCATCGACAGCACGGTCCCAATCCCAACTGAGGATTTAATACTTCCAGAAAACTGAGTACCCGCTTCTGTCACACCCACATGCAAGGGATAATTGCGTTTTTGTGCCATCAAGGAATACGTTTGGATCATCGTTGGCACGTCTGATGATTTTAGCGAAATGACAATGTTGTCATAGTTGAGATCTTCCAAAATTTCTACGTGATCTATCGCGCTTTCCACGATTGCTTCTGGAGACGGATATCCGTACTTCTCCAGCAAGCGCTTCTCTACAGAACCGGAGTTTACCCCGATTCGAATCGGCACGTTGCGTTCCCGGCATGCTTCCACGACGCGTTTCGTTTTTTCTTTGGAGCCGATGTTGCCGGGATTGATCCGAATCTTGTCAATCCCGCTTTCCAGAGCAATCAGAGCCAACTTGTGGTCGAAGTGAATGTCGGCCACAAGCGGCAATGGGGAGCGCTCTTTGATCTGTTTGATGGCGCGAGCCGCATCCTCGTTGATGACGGCCAGGCGTACAATCTGACAACCGACATCATGCAGCCGTTGAATCTGGGCAAGTGTGCTTTCTACATCGCGCGTATCTGCGGTCGTCATCGATTGGATGACCACACTTTTCTGTCCTCCGATCTGCACTCCTCCAACAAATACCGGTTTCGTCTCCTCGCGCTTGTACATTTTGCACCATCCTTTATATTTGTCTGTCATTCATCATCATGTATTACGTCGCTATGCAAACAATCGTTGCAAGTCATTCCAGGTTACAACCAAAATCAAGAGCATCAAAAAGGCGAAGCCAAGGAAGTGAACCATTCCTTCCTTCTGCGGGTCAATTGGACGCCCACGAAGAGCCTCCACAGCGAGGAAGGCAAGTCTCCCTCCATCTAATGCTGGTAGCGGCAATAGGTTAAACAGTCCCAGGTTAATGCTCAATACAGCAGCCCATTGCATCAAGACTGCCATCCCCTGTTGAGCAAACTCTCCCGTCATTTTAAAGATCCCTACTGGTCCACTCAAATCATCCAGACCTACGCCGCCCGTAAACAGCATACCGAGACCTTTCAAAATCATGACCGTAAATTTGTATGTCGAGGTAACTCCGTATTTCAATGCCTCACCAGGTGCAGAAGTCAGGGATTGGGTAACCATGATCTTCCCGATGTTGTTCTCATCTGAAGTCACTTTTAGTGGAACCTTTGAAACTTGACCCTCACGCTCGATTTCGAAAGTCAATTCCTTATTGGGCGACTTGCTGACAATCTCGACGACCTGCTGCCAGGTTTCTACCCGTGTCCCCTCGATAGAGAGCACCTTATCCCCTTTTAACAAACCAGCTGCAGCTGCTGGACCTCCTGCTTTTACCTCACCGATCAAAGGTGCATCATTGGGCACACCGTATGAAAGTCCCAGTGCGACAAACAAGACAAAGGCGAGCAGAAAATTGGCTGCAGGACCGGCAAAAATGGCCCAAAAACGCTGGGACACGCTTTTCCCTTTAAACTGTCTATTCAATGGCGCAATTTGAACCTCACGCCCATCCTTCACCAATTGCGCCTGTGGATGAATAGAGAAATTGCGTTGTTCTCCGTCCACTTCCATCGTCACCGTCAGCGCTTCTTCCAAGTCATAGCGGAGCACGGTACCCGTAATGGCTCTAGCTGAACCGCCACTCTGCGCGCCATCCAACAGAAAATGTGTGACCTTCCCGACAGCGTCGCGTTCGATCGCGATTTCCATATTGGGTTGTAGCATATCCATTTCTGGGTCTTCTCCGGCCATGCGCACCATCCCACCGATGGGCAACAATCGAAGCGTGTATTCCGTTTCTCCCCGTTTCACGCTGAAGATTTTGGGTCCCATACCTAGAGCAAATTCACGACACAAAATGCCCGCTCTTTTGGCTAAAAGAAAGTGACCCAGCTCGTGAAAGAATACAAGAGCACCAAACACGACTACGATCGCAAGAACCGATTCTACGGAATCCAGATTGGGTAAAGGCAATTGAACAGCCACCTTTCATACCAGTATCGTACTGCCTTAACCGTTATTTACGAACGCCCGTGCTTGCGAGCGAGCCCATTGGTCAGCAGCAAAAATCTCTTCCAATGTAGGATTTGCAATTCCTTTGTGAGCATCACAGATTTTCCGTACGATTTGTTCAATCGCCAGAAATCCGATAGAGCCTTTTAGAAACAGATCAACGGCAACCTCGTTGGCCGCATTCAATACAGCCGTGTAGGTACCGCCTGCTTTTCCACACTCATAGGCCAATTGTAACAGAGGATAACGCTCAAAATCCATGACAGCAAAATGAAGCGTACCCAGTTTTACCAAGTTAAGAGGCTCTGTTTGCAACGGCATGCGTGTCGGATAACTGAGCGCGTATTGGATCGGCACTCTCATGTCAGGAGTACCAAGCTGCGCCATGACTGCACTATCCTTGAATTCGACCATCGAATGGATGATGCTTTCATAATGCAGAATGGTATCGATCTGCTTGTACGGCAAATCGAACAGCCAATGTGCTTCAATCACTTCAAGCCCTTTGTTCATCATTGTTGCCGAATCGATGGTGATTTTTGCACCCATGTTCCAATTGGGATGTGCCAATGCTTGTTCAAGTGTTACGTTGGCCAACTCATCACGTGTCAAATGACGAAAGGATCCACCTGATGCTGTGATGATCACTTTCGATACATCTTCACGCCGCTCTCCTTGTAAGCATTGGAAAATAGCCGAATGCTCACTGTCTACTGGAATAATCTGAACACCTTTTTCCTTAGCGGCCTTCATCACTACAGGCCCTGCGCTCACCAGTGTTTCCTTGTTGGCAAGACCAATCGTTTTTCCCTCTTCGATGGCTGCCAAGGTAGGCGCAACCCCAACACTGCCAACTACCGCAGTCATCACAAAGTTGGCTTCTGGATGACGAGCGACCTGCTCCAATCCTTCCGCTCCCACGGCAATTTCTGGCTTGGCTTCAGATCCCAGTAACCCGCGCAGGGCAAACGCAGCTTCCTCCGTACCGACAGAAACAAGTTGTGGCCGAAACTTCTTCACCTGCTCCGCCAGCACCTCCACATTGGTCCCGGCTGCCAAAGCGACAACCGAGAAGCTCTCAGGGTGCTGTTCAACTACGTCTAGTGTGCTTGTTCCAATTGAGCCTGTGGAGCCCAAGAGCGCTATTCGTTTCACGCTACTCACCCTCTATATCTCTTTCTATATGCGTCCCATGTCAGACAATACCTAATAGATGCAACACCGGAAAAACAAGGAGCATGCTGTCGAATCGATCCAACACGCCACCATGGCCTGGAATGATATGCCCAGAGTCCTTTACCCCGTAATGACGCTTGAATGCAGATTCCACCAAATCCCCTAACTGTCCAACGATCCCCGTCACAAGAGCAACGAGTAGGGCGTCTGTGATTGAAATGGAGCCCGTAATAGCGTTGACTCCCATCACTACCACTAGAGCTGCGAGCAGTCCTCCCAGCGCTCCCTCAATTGTCTTGTTCGGACTAATCTCCGGCCAAAGCTTATGTCTCCCCATTGCTTTGCCGATAAAATAAGCTCCCGAATCCGTTGACCAGATGCCAAAAAAGACGAGGATCGTAATCATCAATCCGTCGGGAAGGTTTCGGGCTGCAGCCATGAATGTAAAACCGTAGCCTATGTATAACGCTCCTACAATGGTAAGAGCGATGTGTTCAATGTGAAACTGATTTTTCCGTAATACGGAGTATATCAACAGCATCAGGAAGACGGGCAGCATCAGATCCGGTATGCTGATGTCCACCCAGGCAGAAAAGGCAAGGGATGGCCAGACAATGCTGATCATCAACACATATCCCAAAATCTCTGCCGTCAAGTACTGTTGAAGCCCTGCCATCCTCATAAATTCAAACAGGCCCACAGCGGCCAAAGCTAGAACAAGCAGGGAGTACCACGCATTCCCCAAATAAATCAGGAAAAGAAATGCGATACCGCCAATCAAGCCTGTTAAGATTCGTTGCTTCAACTGATTCCACCTCTCGGCTATACCGCCCCGTAGCGACGAGCTCGGCCTTGGTATTCCACAATGGCTTGATAAAAATGATCTCGGGTAAAATCAGGCCAAAGGACATCCGTAAACCACATTTCTGTGTAGGCTAGTTGCCACAGCATAAAGTTACTTAGACGAATTTCTCCACTGGTTCGAATCAACAAATCAGGGTCTGGAATATCGCTAGTATACAGGTAGCGGGAAATATACTGTTCATTGATCTCTTTCGGGTCGAGTTCTCCTGTTTTGACAAGTTCAGCCAATTCAGCAAAGGCGTTGACGATTTCATCACGTCCCCCGTAATTGAGGGCAAAATTAAGTTGTAAGCCCGTGTTGTCCTTTGTTCTTTTTTCCGCTTCCAAAAGGGCGTCCAACGTATGACCTGGCAGCTTATCCTTGCTCCCAAGCATCCGAATTCGCACCCCCCGTTCAATCAATTCATCCAATTCTGTCGACAAAAATTCTTGTGGAAGCTTCATCAAAAAATCTACCTCGTCACGAGGCCGCTTCCAGTTTTCTGTTGAAAAAGCATACATGGTCATGTAGCGAACGCCGAGTTCGTCTGCTGCTTTGACGACGTCCTTTACCGTTTTCATTCCTGCTCGATGACCGGCCACTCTGGGAAGATTGCGCATATTGGCCCACCGACCGTTGCCGTCCATGATTACTGCTACATGCTCAGGAATCTTGCCGGAACGATCCAGTTCAGTCATATCCAGTTGTTTTTCCTTGCGGGTCCATTTACGCGCTAGATGTTCTAACATAAGTGTTCCCCCGTAATGAGAGATATAGACATACATCCCCCTCCATAGAGGGGGATTCTTCTTTCCTTACACTTCCAAGATATCTTTTTCTTTGTCTTTTACAATTTTGTCTACTTCGGCAATGAATTTATCCGTTGTCTTTTGAATGTTGTCCTGATGACGACGAGATTCGTCTTCAGAGATAGTCGCCGCTTTTTCCAGCTTTTTGATCTCGTCATTGGCATCACGACGAATGTTACGGATCGCTACTTTTGCATCTTCACCGCTTTTTCCAGCCAGTTTCACCAATTCCTTACGACGCTCTTCTGTAAGCGGAGGAATAGCGAGTCGGATAATCACACCGTCGTTGGATGGCGAAATTCCAAGATCAGATTGTTGAATCGCGCGATCGATTTCTTTCAAAGCTGCTTTGTCCCAAGGCTGAATGATAATCATGCGTGGTTCAGGCACGCTGATATTCGCCAGCTGGCTGATCGGTGTCGGTGAACCGTAGTAATCAACCACAACGCGATCCAGCATGGCTGGGTTTGCACGTCCAGCGCGCAGGGTATTGAGATCTTTCTTCAAACTTGCTATCGCTTTATTCATACGATCTTCCATGTCTTTCGTTACATTTTGTGGCATCATTATTCCCCCTTTACTAGAGTACCGATTTTCTCACCCATTACAGCACGGCGAATATTGCCTTCTTCCGAGATGTTGAAGACGATTAACGGAATACTGTTGTCCATGCACAAACTGGATGCTGTAGAGTCCATTACACCTAGTCCCTTATTGAGAACTTCCAGGAAGGTGAGCTTATCGTATTTTTCCGCATTTGGATCCAGGCTAGGATCAGCAGAGTATACGCCATCAACCTTGTTTTTCGCCATCAGGATTACTTCTGCCTCGATCTCAGCAGCCCGCAAAGCTGCAGTGGTATCCGTAGAGAAGTACGGATTGCCTGTACCCGCAGCAAAGATCACGACTCGCATTTTTTCCAGATGACGAATGGCACGTCGACGTATGTATGGCTCAGCTACTTGTCTCATCTCAATGGAGGTTTGTACGCGAGTTGGAACATCCACTTGCTCCAGTCCGTCCTGCAAGGCGAGCGAGTTCATGACTGTAGCCAGCATGCCCATGTAGTCAGCTGTAGCACGGTCCATGCCCTTGGAGCTTCCGGAAAGTCCGCGCCAGATATTGCCGCCACCGACTACGACAGCGACTTGTACTCCCAACTCTACAATTTCCTTGATCTGATTGGCGACGGAGAAAATAATTTTCGGGTCTATCCCGTATCCTAATTCTCCCGCCAGAGCTTCCCCACTTAATTTTAACACAACGCGTTTATAGGCAGGAATTGGCATATGAAACGGCCTCCATTCATGAGTCATTCTCTGTGTATTGCCGGATTCCTTCCGACACACGCGGGCACATCTGCTTTTTACGTGCAGGAGAGTTTCACATATGTGAAACTCTCAGTTCGAAAATAGGGAACACAAAGGTGTTCCCTATTCCCCTTCTTATTGCTTATTCACTTGCGCCATTACTTCAGCAGCGAAATCTTCTTGCTTCTTCTCGATCCCTTCGCCTACTTGGAAGCGAACGAATTCTTTCAAGGTAGCGCCAGCTTCTTTCAGCAGTGCAGCAACCTTCTTGTCTGGATCTTTAACGAATGGTTGTTCAACGAGTACGTACTCTTCGAAGAACTTGGACAGGCGGCCTTCCACCATTTTTTCTACGATATTCGCAGGTTTGCCTTCAGCCAGCGCTTGGTTTTTCAATACTTCGCGCTCGCGTTCGATCTCGTCTTGGGAAACCTCTTCACGGTTTGCAAAGCGTGGGTTGGACGCAGCTGCGTGCATACCCAGATCTCTGGCCAGCGTTTCGTCTTGGGTACCTTCCAGAGTAACCAGAACGCCGATTCTTCCGCCCATGTGCAGGTAAGCACCGAACGCACCAGCATCCGATTTTTCGCTTACGAAGAAGCGACGGAAGGAGATGTTTTCACCGATTGTGGAAATTTTTTCGTTGATAACGTGAGCGAGTGTTTCTCCAGCACCCTTGAAAGGTTGCTCCAAAGCTTCTTCAACCGTAGCAGGGCGTTGGCTAACCACGTGTTCTGCAATGTCTTTCACCAGAGCTTGGAACTCAGGGTTTTTTCCTACGAAGTCTGTTTCGCAGTTCACTTCAACGATTGCTGCAACGTTGCCAGCTACTGCAGTAGCAGTCAAGCCTTCTGCTGCAATACGTCCGGATTTTTTCGCTGCTTTTGCGATACCTTTTTCACGGAGCAAATCGATTGCTTTTTCCATATCGCCTGCTGTTTCTTCCAGCGCGCGTTTGCAATCCATCATACCTGCGCCTGTACGTTCACGCAGTTCTTTAACCGCTTGTGCACTAATTGCCATTGAGAGAAACCTCCTTGATAAGTTACCGTCTAAGTATAGCCTTTCTAACTACCGCTTGCAAAAGACTCATTCATTTCGTCAAAAAAGGGTGGACGGGGGGTTCTGACACCCTCAGTCCACCCTCTCACACATGCTTACGCAGTTGTTGTGGTTTGTTGCTCTGTGCCTTGGTTGCCTTCGAGAAGGGCATCAGCCATTTTCGCAGTAAGCAGTTTTACTGCGCGGATAGCATCGTCATTACCAGGGATCACATAGTCAATCTCGTCTGGATCGCAGTTGGTGTCAACGATCGCAACGATTGGGATACCCAGTTTGCGAGCTTCAGCAACAGCAATGCGCTCTTTGCGTGGGTCGATGACGAACAGAGCGTCCGGCAGTTGATCCATATGAGCGATACCGCCGAGGAATTTTTCCAGGCGATCCATTTCTTTACGAAGTACGATTACTTCTTTTTTAGGCAGAACTTCAAACGTGCCATCTTCTTCCATACGTTTCAGCTCAGCCAAGCGAGATGTACGTTTTTTGATGGTTGTGAAGTTAGTCAGCGTACCACCCAACCAGCGTTGGTTGATGAAGTAGTGACCTGTGCGTTCTGCTTCTTCCTTAACGGATTCTTGTGCTTGTTTCTTCGTACCAACGAAGAGAATTTTTCCGCCGTTTTGGGAGAGCTCACGTACGAAGTTGTAAGCTTCCTCAACTTTTTTAACCGTTTTTTGCAAGTCAATAATGTAGATACCGTTACGTTCGGTGAAGATATAGCGAGCCATTTTCGGGTTCCAACGACGAGTTTGGTGACCAAAGTGAACACCAGCCTCGAGCAATTGTTTCATCGAAATTACTGCCATATTTCACACCTCCTTCAAAATGGTTTTTGTGATGCTTCCCTCCGCCTCACCGCATTTCTCAGCAAAACTACCATATGGTAGCACCGTTACTGGGATTGGTGGACGTGCGAATTTCAACACCGTTAATGAATATATCATATGGGTGTTTCAATTGCAACAAACGAATTCCCTTTTTTTCGCAAAAAAAAAAGCCGCCTATCTCTTGGGCGGTGTAGTGATTAATTTAACGATCTCTTCCTCTGTTGCTGGAACCGAAAGCTCGTAGGTTCCAACGCGGATTCGATTCAGTTTGTTTTGTGACCGCAACTCATCCACAAATGAATTGTCAGCAGGCAAAATGTTTTCTGCAACCAAAATTTGTGCTACCTTTTCAGCCGTAGCCTTGTAAGGGACGGTAAAGGAAGCAGTCTGGGGCGCTGTCGGTGCGTCTGCTACCTGTGGGGGAGCCGTTTCGGTCGCGGATTGTGCCGCTGGTACTTCAACAGGCGAAGAAGCTTCTGGCTCGGGTACAGAAGGAGTCTCAACGTTGTTGACCTGTGGTGGGGTTACCTGATTCACCTCAGGCTTGTCAGGGGAAGAGGGAGGAGTCGCAGCTGGCTTGACGTTTACTTTCTTTTCACCTTGCCACTGCTCGTACTCTTCCTTGTTCAGTACGACCATCTCCATTGCCTTTGCTGCTTCTTTTATCTGATCTTCGGTCATGGCACCAGGTGCTGAAACGGAAACCGGCTTGGGCGCAGTAAGTCCAATGATTGCGGTGGCAACCAGAATCCCTGCACCAAAGCCTGTCAACAATTCTCGTTTACGCATGGGCTTGACCCCTCTCATGCTTTGCTGCCAGCATAAAGATCAGATCAATCTCACCGCGCCCAGCTCCTAGGCGCTTGGCTATCTCATCGGGTGACAAACCCTCTTTTTCCAACTCAAATACTCGGCGATAACGTTCCTTCAAGGCAAGCATATCCACATCCGCTTGTTCCTTCTTTGTACTGCCTGACTCAACAGATACGGACTTGGGCTCTTCTCCTTGGGGGGGATTGCCAAGCCGTTCCAATTCATCAATACGCTTTCGCAATAGTGCCATCTCTTGCAAGAGATCAGAACGAGTCTGCTGTAATTCCGCAGTCGCCATCTCTTGCTGATGCTTGATTTGTTTGCCGAATCGTTGCAAACCACGTTCCAGCTCTGCCTTGTCCGTCGTGCGCTGTGTCAGTAATTCAGGATTGACATCATTTGTCTCTTTTTGCTTGATGATCAAGGCAAGCAGCATGATGACGATCCCTGCTCCGATCAAGATGATATACACTACGTCCATCCTAGCCACCCTTATCTTGGCATGTCTTGATTATTTATCTTCTATAATATACATGGATTATAACGAAATATCGATAAAACGCCCGCGTAAAGGATCACGCATGTCAACGGCTTCTGCCGTTTTCTCCTCGGTCGTCGAGTCTGAACCCGTAGTTGTCAGAATCGCTGCAGGCTCGTCTTTTTTTTCTGCCTTTGTTCGCGTTCACGGATCATGCCTTTTTCCGTATGCTCCACATCTATAGGTCTCTGGCGATTGTGCTCATCCAGTTGCTTACGCTCATCATGTAACAGCACTTGTTCATGAGTGGGGCGTTGGAGTTGTTGCTCCTGAATTCGTCCTACTTCTGTCATGCGAGGAATGGCCACCTGCAATTCAACTGCTTTCAGACTCATTGTGCGTAAGCCCCCTTCTCTCCCTGCAAGATTCACCAGAAGTTACGTAGCGCAGGTTCCCTACATTAGTGTGGCTCCGGTAATCTCCCCGTTTAATACCATGAAGCGAGTTCTGGCATACTCATGCTTGATAAAATGGACCAGCTTCCCAAACGTCATCTTGATACCTGGATACATACAGGTATACACTTCGATAGCGGCTGGCACTTCTCCTACCAATTCCGCTTCTACTTCTTTTTTGCGTGACTCCAAATTCTTTACTTCTTTTTCCAGGACTAAGCGTGTATTCGCAAGCTTGACCTGCATCAGGCGCTTGTCAGCTGGCAATTCGCCACTCACCTGGAGAATCTGATTGATAACCCCTAAGCCTTGATCTGTTTTGCGCAAATTTTCATATACATTTTGCAAATCTTTTTGAATCGAAGCCAATTCCTGGCGAAGCTCCGGCTTCACTCCGACCTCAAGAATAGTAGGTGTCGCGCTTGTATTTCCGTACACACGAGCTGCAATCTTTTCGCCGGCTTGCAAAACGCCACCAATAATGATTCCTTTGGCGCCATTGCACAAAATTTGTTTGCCAGCGCGAACAGTTGAGAACATGATGCTTTGCGAAACAATGACCTGATTTCCAGCAGTCACATTAGCATTTTGAATAAAGGAGGTTTGCACATTGTGTCCCGCTTTGATCGAGCCTTTATCCTGAGCGACAATGCCACTCTTGATTTCAATCGATCCTTGCGCTTCCAGCTCCGCACCTTCAACACTTCCGAGGACACGGATATCGCCAGAAGCTTTTACACGAAAACCATTCAGGACGTTCCCGCGAATGACCACCGTTCCCACAAAATCAATATTGCCGACTCCAAAATCGACATCCCCATTCACTTCAAAAATGGGGAATACGTTCATCTTGTCCCGATCAGTGAAAGAAACCTGTCCGTCTATGGCAGCATAAATCATCGTCCGCTCTTGATTTTGCACGACGTTTTTTCCAGGCTTGAGTACGGGTTCCTTTCCGGCTTTGGGCGCGATGGGCTCTCCGGTAACGGAAGTACCTGGTTTGCCAGCGGTAGCTGGTTTTTTTCTAGCCAAAAGTTGACCCTTCGCCACATTGGGAATACTGGTGAGATTGTAGAAATCGACACGCCCATCTTCCATTTCCTTGGGTCCATCTTCTTCTTGAACCGAAGCCAAGTAAGGGTACTCGATCGAACCATCTACACCATTGACAGGGGGCTCTCCGCTTGCCACGTTCAACAGCACATTCAGAAATTTTTGAGGCATCATACACAAGTTGCTTACAGCATCTTTACGGATTCCATAGGACACTCGATGCTGCTGCAGCGCTTTGTATACATCGGTTTCGGTAATGAGGATATGTTCCAGCTCTGTTTCTTCCGCTCTTAGAATGATTCCGGCTTCCAATTTGTCGGGTGATATTTTTACCTCTAATTGATATTGCCTTGTCCCTTCCATCATTCTACCCCCCTCTTAAATCTTTGGGATTGTTAGGATTGCCGTCGTACGTGTTCCCTCAGAATTTAGATCAACTGAGACTTCCACCTGGATAATGTAGAGCGCAGTCGGAATAACGCCTTGGAGTGAAGTTGAGAAATTCGGGATGGTGACAAGCTCATGATTTCAGCGATCTCTGATAATGTCATTTCTTCGAAGTAAAACAACGAAACCACTATTCTTTCTTTCTCAGGGAGCTTGTCAATTACATTTACCAAGACTTCTTTTAAACTGGAAACTTCTGCAACGGTTTCTGGTCGAGGAGTTGCTTCATCCACGATGTATGAATGTCTGGCTGTTTTTTGTTCTTCCTCGTCTCCCACCGCTTCATCGATCGAGACCATCGTCGCGAGGGACGTCTCATAAAATACTTGCTGCAATTCTTTTTCGCTGATCCCCAAATGTTTGGATACTTCTTCATCGCTCGGCATCCGCAGTGACTGTTGTTCCAAATAGGTATATGCTTCTTCTATTTTTTTTGCCTTGTCTCGAACTGTGCGTGGAATCCAATCATTCTCACGCAATCCATCGATCATGGCACCCCGAATCCGCCACATAGCGTAAGTCTCAAACTGAAGACCACGGGTATGATCAAATTTTGCCAGGGCATCCAGAAGGCCAAAGCGACCGTAGCTGATCAAGTCGTCCTTGTCGACATTCGCAGGCAGGTTGATTGCTACCCGATTTGCCACCTTGTCTACCAATGGCAAGAATTGAGTAACGAGATCCACTTCTGCCTCGCGACTGCCTTCTTGTTTCCACATAACCCATTTATCAAATTCTTTAGCTTTTTCCTGACTGGTTAGCCGTGCCACGAATTAGTCACCAACCTTTACTCATCTGATAAGCGCCTAATAACCTCTGCAACGGTGGTGGGATCCTCAGTTAAGGGATTGCGTTCCGGTTGTGCAAAAGTGAGCGGTGTAAATGAATCCTGCTCATCAGAATCCTCGACCTGCTCACCGGTTGGATGAGTCGATCCAGGAGACTCTGCACTCCCTGCTCCGTCGGCATCGACTGCTGTAGATGCAGGTTCAGAAGGTTGTGCAATCAAACCGAAAAGCCAACGGATTGGGAAAGCAGCAAGGAAAAATAGGAGAAATGCGACGCCGGCACGCTCCAGGGAGACAAGCCAGACGTTACTAACCCATGCGACACCAAATGTTACGACAAAAGCGAGAAGGGCTAATCCTGTATTTATCCAAATAGTTCCCAGCATCACTATACTTCCTTCACACCTTGATTTACGGTTCGGATTTGCAGCACGCCATTGGTAGAGTCAAGCTCGATCGTACGTCCGCAGTTTCCTCCCGTATCTTCCGCCACAATCTTTATTTGTGCTCCCTTTAGCGCCAATTTGCATGCTTCCACATTTCGAGGACCAATCCGCATCATATCGTTGGTGCCTAGAAAAGCAAACATCTGTGCCCCTCCGGCTAATTTCGCAACCATATGGCGAATAGACGCTCCCTCTTTTTGCATTTGCTGGATGAGGTAGGGGATCGCTGTATCTGCATACTTTCCAACAGTAGGCTCCCCGTTTTTTGCAAGAGTAGACTCCGGGAGCATGACGTGGGCCATGCCAGCAACCTTATGAACCTCGTCGTACAGAACAACCCCCACACATGACCCCAAGCCCGTGGTACGTAACCGACTCGGTGGTTTTGCTACACCGAGATCAGCCATACCTATCTTAATAATCTCCATCGAACGGAACTCCTAGTGAACGAAATAGTATCGGTAACGAATCTGGATCTGGTATCAGGAAAAAGTTGCCTTTCACTTGATCATTTCCTTCAAAGAAAGCCGTATCAATCGTGAGTGCGAAATCGCCCGTCTGCCCCAGTGCATACAAGCCATAGCTCAAGATAGCGCCCGCCATATCCACTGCAAGTCCAGGCACAGACGGCTGCAGGTTCAACTGCGTAAAGTCGGCTAATGAAGAAAGATAGGATCCTGTCAGGATATTTCCAATCTCGTGCAATGCGGAGACTTCCATCTCTTCCCATTCCTGAACCGTTTTGCTGATTCCCGTAACCTGGTGTAGCAAATGCGTGGCAGAATCCATATCCAGTATGAAAAACATGTTGCCTGGACTGTCTCCCTCCACTCGGAGGAAAACAGTCACTACTACGTTCTCCGCTCCGCCCACACAATCTGCCACTTCATCAAAGGGGATAATTCGCACTTGCGGTACTTTCATATCGATTTCCTTCTGCATGAGCTTGGAAAGAGCGGTTGCAGCATGTCCGGCTCCGATATTTCCGATTTCGCGCAAGACGTCGAACTGAAAATCCCCAAACTTTGTAAAATTGGCCATTATCCTTATCCCTCAAATGCATCCAATTGATTGATTTCCTCCGTGCTCAGCACCTTGTCCAGGTTGAGCAGGATGAGGAGACGCTTGTCCAGCTTCGCCACTCCTCTCAAATAGGCAGCTTCCACTCCACCAACCACTTCAGGTGGAGGTTCTATCGCATCTACTGGGATATCGATTACGTCGTTGGCGGCATCCACGATTAGGCCAACTTCCAGGTCATTCACTGCAACAATAATAATTCTGGTTGACTCGGAATACTCACTTTCTTCCAAATCAAATCGCTTTCTCAAGTCAATGATCGGCGTCACGACCCCGCGCAGATTGATGACCCCTTTGACGAATTTTGGTGTACGGGGAACCCGGGTGATATGTTCCAATTTCTCAATGGATCTCACCTGCTGTACTTCGACGCCGTACTCCTCGTCCTTTAACCGAAAGACAATCACTTTCACTTCGCCTACGATCTCTTTTTGCTCGAGCATGTGGCTGCCCCTCCTCTACTTGATCAGTGCGTTACAGTCGATAATGAGTGCTACTTGTCCGTCACCCAAAATGGTTGCGCCGGAAATGGCGAAGACATTTACCATGTATTTACCCAGGGATTTCAAGACGATTTCCTGTTGGCCGATAAACGAATCCACAACCAGTCCTGCCATTTTCTCCCCTTTGCGAACAATAACCACTGCTACCTCATCGTCGGTTTCAATCTGGTCGCTAGGTATTTGGAAAATCTCTTGCAGGGAGACGAGAGGAACGACACGACCTCTGAAATCAATGACCTTTTGGCGGTGAGCCATCATGATTTGATCTTTCTTAAAGACTGCGGTTTCGATGATCGAACTGAGAGGAACCGCAAATTTTTCATTTTTCACTTGAACCAGCATAGCGGAGATGATCGAGAGCGTCAGTGGCAATTGCACCAGGAATGTGGTTCCTTTGCCGCGTATGGAATCAACGCCGACACTTCCACCCAGAGACTCGATTTTGGTTTTTACTACATCGAGACCAACGCCACGGCCTGAGATATCGGAAATTACCTCGGCAGTACTGAAGCCGGAAGCAAACAGCAATTCGTGAATTTGCTTATCTGTCATCGTGTCTGCAACTGCCTGAGTAACAATTCCGCGTTCCAGTGCTTTTTTCAACACCTTGTCCTTGTTTATGCCTGCACCATCGTCCTTGACTTCGATAAAGACGTGGTTGCCGCTGTGAAACGCGCGAAGTTCAATCGTTCCTTCTTCCGATTTTCCAGCTTTCTTGCGGTCTATGACGGATTCAATACCGTGGTCAAGCGAGTTTCTAAGCAAGTGGACCAATGGATCCCCAATCTCGTCGATGACAGTGCGGTCCAGCTCTGTTTCAGCTCCGAAGATCTCCAGATTCACTTTTTTGTTCAGGTCCTTTGCCAAATCGCGAATCATCCGCGGGAAGCGGTTGAATACCTGTTCGACTGGAACCATGCGCATAGTCAGGATAATACTTTGCAAATCACCGCTGATACGGCTCATATGTTCAACCGTTTCCTGGAGTTCGGTTTTACCGATCTCACGTGCCAGCTGCTCCAATCGGCCACGATCGATAACCAGTTCGCTAAACAGGTTCATCAGGATATCCAGACGCTCGATATCGACGCGAATGGTTTTTCCTCCAGCAGCAGGTTTACGGCCTGCAGCAGGTTGTGCCGTCTCCTGCTTTTTCGTTTCATTCACTACAGGAGCTGTCGTCTTGGCTACCGGCGTCTCCTGGTCTGTTTTCTTAACCGAAATGACTTCAATCAGAACCTCGTGAATTTCCGAGATATTCTGAATCGCAGTCTTCACTTTTTCCAGTGGATGCATCGTGACGAACACGACTTCAAACGATTGATCGAAACGCTCATTCTCAATCTCCTGAACTGCCGGAGTCGTTTTGATCACATCACCCAAGGATTCGAGCTGGTCGAATACCATATAGGCACGCGCTGCTTTGAGCAAGCAATTGTCATTGAGCGTAACTTTGATCCAGAAAAGATTGTTACCAGCGTCCTTGGATTGCTTCAAAACAGTCTGAGCGTAATCATCCAGCCCGTAATCCCGATCCGAGGATTCAACCGTCGCTTCGATTGCCACAGCTTCAGGCTCTGCAACGGCAGATGCGGCTGCAACCTCTTGCTGTGCTGAAAAATCACCAGAAACAATCGCACGCAGCTGACGTACCGGATTGGATACATCGGCGGATCCATCTCCGCCTTCCGTAATATGGATCACCATGCCCTCAATCAAATCTACGCTTTGAAAAATGACGTCCATAATTTCGCTATTGATAGTCAATTTGTCATTACGGATCAGATCGAGCACATTTTCCGCTTCGTGCGTCAGGCTAGCCATATCTTCAAATCCCATTGTGGCAGACATGCCTTTTAGCGTATGTGCAGATCGGAAAATTTCATTGACAATCTGGATGTTCGTAGGATCGTTTTCTAAAATAAGAAGATTTGCGTTAATCGCTTGCAAGTGCTCTTTTGATTCTTCGATAAACATGTCCAAATACTGATTCATATCCATAGGTGATCCACCTCCCAAAATCAGTGCAAGAGCTTGCACAACAGCTCAGGAATCTTGTCCAAAGGAGCTACGTTGTCGGCTAGACCCGCTTGAACAGCGGATCTTGGCATGCCGTAGACGACACATGTCGATTCGTCTTCAATAATGCTCGTCACGACACCCTTTTCCTTCATAAGTTGCAGACCTTTTGTACCATCATTTCCCATGCCTGTCATGATAATTGCCCATTTGTCGACATTTGTCAATCTGCTGACAGATTCAAATAATACGTCTACGGAAGGGCGATGACCAGCACGAGGCTCCTGTTGGTTTAACCGTGCTTGCAAGCGTCCGTTGTTACTGTGAACTTCAAAATGATAGCCGCCCGGAGCGATATACGCCGTACCTGGCTCCAAGAATTCTCCATCCTGCACCTCTGTTACCTGGATGTTGGATAAAGAATTCAGTCTTTGGGCAAGCGATTTTGTAAAGCCTGCAGGCATGTGCTGCACGATCGCAATCGGCGCTGGGAATTGTGCCGGCAAAGAAGTCAGCACAGTCTGTAGGGCTTTCGGTCCTCCTGTGGATGTACCCAATACAACAAGCTTGGTACCCGCTCCTACGTGTTGACTCAGGCTGACAGGATTCGGCGGTACGACTGGTCGTAAGGGAGGACGAGGTTCAAATCGCGCTGTTGTTTGTGGTACAGGCGGTGTTTCTATGATCTTCTCCACCACGGATGTTCTTCTTCCGCGAAGATTTGACGTGGCGGCAGCTTTTACTCGCTCTATTAAACGGTCTGCTACTTTATGGATATCAAGAGAAATGGGGCCAGAAGGTTTTGTCACAAAATCAAAAGCGCCAAGCTCCAACGCGCGAATCGTGGCATCCGCCCCTTCACGCGTCAAGCTGCTGATCATGACAGTCGGTACCGGATGTTCACTCATCAGTTTCTCTAGTGCTTCCAGTCCGTTCATAATCGGCATCTCGATGTCCAAAGTCAGGACATCGGGTTGCAGCTTTTGGCATTTTTCAATACATTCCAGTCCATTCCTAGCTCGATCGATTACTTCAATATCCGAATCTGTGGATAGAATATCGGAAATCACTTTTCGCATAAACGCTGAATCGTCGGTGACGAGCACTCGAATCTTACTCATAAGCTGTCGCTCCCTTCCAACCTCCTGTTGCCTTATCGAATGAAGTGTTTCAGCTTCGCAATAAATCCTTTCAAACCACTCGGATGAGCCTCTGCTTCCGTGGAACTTTGCAAATACTGCCCCACCAGTCTTCGAATGCTTCGGGATGCTTGCGATTCTGGATATGTAAGGAGAAAAGGACGTTGTTGTTTCACTGCCTTAGAGACATAGGGATCATCAGAGACGTATCCGAGCGAGTGAATGTCCATATTCAGAAAGCGTTTGGCAACCATCGCCAGCTTGTCAGAAGTCATCTTGCCCTCTCGTTCCGACGTTACCCGATTGATCACCAAGCGTATCTTGATATCAGGATTTCGGGAGTGTAGCATTTTAATGACTGCATAGGCATCTGTGATCGCTGGAGGTTCCGGTGTAGTGACGAGAATAACCTCGTCAGATGAGAGCATAAAGCGGATGGATTCTTTGGAAAGTCCAGCTCCAGTATCAAAAATAATCGTATCGGCATACCCATGAAGGGGTTGTAGCTGGTTAAACAAGCGATCTAGCTTGGAATCCTCCAGTTGCATGATCTGTGTAAAGCCTGATCCACCTGCGATGAATTCCAGATCCCCTGGACCCTGCTCCAAAATATCCCATACTGACGTATCTGGCTCCAGTAGATGAAAGAGATGCTTCTTCGGAGAAATCCCCATCAAGACATCTAGATTGGCTAAGCCTAGATCTACATCAAACAAGATGGTTTTATGCCCTTTTTCGATCAAGCCAAGACCGAAATTCAAGCTGAAATTCGACTTGCCTACGCCACCCTTACCACTGGTCACTGTGACCAGTTTCGTTGGGCGTGGCTGATTCGTTCGCTGCATCCGTTCGCGGAGTTGTTCTGCTTGATCGCTCATCCATTTCAATCTCCCATAATCATGGTGGACACCATTCCCGGTTGGGCCACCATAATGTCATCAGGCACGTTTTGTCCTGTCGTGATGTAAGAGAGGGCAAGCCCTGTTTCCGTGGAAACATTCAACATGCTTCCGTAGCTGTGTGTTTCATCCGCTTTGGTAAAGATAATCTGACTGACCGGTACTTCGGAAAAATTTTGGATAATAGCTTTCATGTCACTGTACTTGGATGTCAGACTGAGCACCAGGTAATTCACACTGTTCTTTCCGTGCTGGACGAGCTCGCGAATGCCTTCCACATATTCGTCATTTCGAAAATTACGCCCTGCGGTGTCTACAAAGATCAGGTCGCAATCACTTAAGCGTTCCATCGCTTGGGCCATCTCTTTCGGAGAAAATACAACTTCCAACGGAACATTCAAGATGTTGGCATACGTTTTCAACTGCTCGATGGCTGCCATGCGATAGGTATCCGCTGTGATAAAGCCGATTTTGCGCTTGTCCTGCAGCATACTGTTCGCTGCAAGCTTGGCAATCGTCGTCGTTTTCCCTACACCGGTTGGTCCAAAGAAAAAGGCATATTCGATATTGCGCTCCAGCTTTTGTGACGGTGGCAAATTTGCCGAGAACATAGCAGAGATTTTTTCTCTCGCTGCTCTGAAGGCTTCTTCTTTCGTCCACTCTTGCCCGGGCCTGGAAGAATCCATCAAGGAACGAATGATCTCTGCGGAGATTTCATCGGAAACCTCTTGCTCCATCAATCGATTTCTTACCAATTGGACCGCTTCTGGCAACTGCTGGCTCAAATCGTTCACCAGCAGCTTTTCAAACATCTTGCGCATGTCCCGAACTTCATTTGCCAACAGCTCATTTCCACCATTGGCCGCAGACTGACTTCCTCCATCAATTCGCGAAAGGGTGTTCGTTACGGGTTGGGCTTCTACTGCCGTGATATCCTGTCTCTTTAATTCTGACGATCCCACAGCCTCATCAGTGGAAGGCGTTCGTCCCAGAGCATGCTCATCCTGCGTTCTGGAAGCGACTGCGGTCGTAGCTGCGGTCGCTTCCAAAGGAGCTGCGGTCGGCCTGCGATACGCTTGCTGTGCTGTGTAAGTACCAGCTGTGTTGCGAGACGGTACATCCAATTGCCGATCCGATGCGGTAGGTTTGTTTTCTTCTGATGCTTTTTCGTCAATCGCTGCGATCACTTCGATTCGCTGTTTGCCGAACATACCGAACACACCACCTGTTTTGATCGGTTTGGAGTTCAATATGACCGCATCGCTACCCAGATCCGTTTTGATTCTTTCCAAAGCTTGTGGCATGGAATCGACTATGTACCGTTTCACTCTCACGAAATGTTCACCATCCCTACACTTTGCACTTCAACATGTGGTTCTAATTCGCTGTAAGACAATACCGGAACATCAGGCATCATCCGATCCAGCAGTTGACGAAGATACATCCGAATTGCTGGTGAAGACAAAATAATCGGTTGCTGTCCGGAGTTTACCATCTTGCTCACCTCAGACGACATGACATGGTAGATTCTCTGGGAGGTTTCCGGGTCCATGGCAAGATAGCTTCCCTGCTCAGATTGCTCGATTCGTTCGGAAATCGCCTTTTCCAGACCTGCACCTGCAGTCAATACGCGCAAAGGTTGTCCGGTCTCTGTGTATTGCAAGGTGATCTGGCGAGACATCGCTTGTCTGACGTATTCAGTCAATACCTCTGGATCTTTCGTGTAGACAGCGTGGTCAGCCAACGCTTCCAAAATAACGGGCAGATTGCGGATGGAAACTTTTTCTCGCAAGAGCTTTTGCAGGACCTTTTGCACGTCACCAATCGACAGAGATCCTGGAATCAACTCATCTACCAGTACTGGAGCGGTTTCTCTCACATTGTCAATTAAAGCACGCGTTTCTTGACGGCCAAGTAATTCATGCGCATAGCGTTTTACAATTTCCGTCAAATGCGTCGCTACAACAGATGGAGGATCAACTACCGTGTAACCGGACATCTCAGCTATTTCCTTATTCTCTTCTGTTACCCATAATGCAGGCAATCCAAACGCAGGTTCAACGGTTTCTATTCCGACAATCGAATCATCTTCAATTCCCGGGCTCATGGCCAGATAGTGGTCCAGCATGATTTCCCCTTTGGCTACCTGGTTGCCTTTAATTTTGATCATGTATTCGTTAGGTCGCAGCTGAATATTGTCGCGGATCCGAATGACTGGTACCACAATCCCCATTTCCAACGCGATTTGACGCCGGATCATGATGACACGATCCAGGAGGTCGCCCCCCTGCTTCACGTCTGCGAGAGGAATCAGTCCGTAACCAAACTCGAACTCGATCGGGTCTACCTGCAGGAGATTGACAACGCTCTCTGGGCTTCGGACTTCTTCGATCTGCTGCTCTTCCACCAGATCTGCCGATTCTTGCATATCGACTTTTTGTTTCTGTGCCAGCTTCCATCCTGCAAACGTAAGGATCCCCACAACCGGTATTACGGGCAAAAGACCGATTGGAGTAAACAAACCGAGCATCAGGATACAACCCGAAACGATGTACAGCAGTTTAGGAAAGCTAAACATTTGCTTGGCAATATCTTCTCCCAAGCCCTCGCCTGTTGTGGAGCGTGTGACGATGATACCGGCAGCTGTGGAGATCAGCAACGCTGGAATTTGGCTGACGAGCGCATCCCCGACAGACATGGTCGTGAAGTGAGAGGCAGATTCTGCAAAGCCCATTCCGTGAATTAACATCCCGATGATGAAACCACCGATAATGTTGACGATGAAGATGATAATCCCGGCGATGGCGTCCCCTTTTACAAATTTACTGGCACCATCCATCGAACCGTAAAAATCTGCCTCATTTTCGATTTTTTTGCGTCGCGCTCTCGCATCTGCTTCGGTTATCATTCCTGCGTTCAGGTCAGCGTCAATACTCATCTGTTTACCTGGCATCGCGTCCAAGGTAAAGCGGGCTGCAACTTCGGCTACGCGCTCGGAACCTTTCGTGATAACGATAAACTGAATAATGATCAGGATCAGGAACACTACGAAACCTACCACTTGGTTCCCCCCGACGACAAAGCTTCCGAAGGTCTCAATTACCTTACCACCCTCTCCTTCCGAGAGAATGTTTCGCGTCGTAGATACGTTCAGTGCTAGGCGAAAGAGTGTTGTAATGAGCAATACGGTAGGAAAAATCGAAAATTCCAGAACTTCTTTGGTGTACATCGAGACAAGCAAAATCGTTAACGCAAGGGAGATGTTCAGAATAAGCAGCAAATCGAGCAGTTCTGAAGGGAGTGGGATCACCATCATGACCACAATGCTTATTACAAATAAGACGGTTCCTAGCTCTTTATATTTAAATCCCACTGTAGATCCTCCTTCCACCTATTTCACTTTCCCCTGCAGCTTGTATACGTACGCGAGAATCTCCGCGACCGCTTTAAACAACTCTTCGGGAATTTGTTGTCCTACTTCAACCTGACTATAGAGAGCCCTGGCCAAGGGCTTGTTTTCCATTGTAATGATACGGTGCTTTTTGGCCACCTCCCTGATTTTCAAAGCAAGGTAGTCTTGTCCTTTGGCCACCACCGTTGGAGCACTCATATCGTTCGCATCGTAGCGAATAGCTACAGCGAAGTGAGTGGGGTTGGTAATGATAACATCCGCGTTGGGTACATCCTGCATCATCCGTCGCAATGCCATGCTGCGCTGCCGTTCGCGAATCTTGCCTTTGATTAAAGGATCACCTTCAGCTTGCTTGTGTTCATCTTTCAGGTCCTGCTTGGACATGCGCAGATTTTTTTCGTGCTCATATCGTTGATACACATAATCTAGCACCGCAAAAATAAATAATAGTAAGCCTATGTACACACCGAGCTTGATAACTAGCCCACCCGCGAAGGTAAGTACTGCTCCCAACGAGAGCATCGATAGCTGCACCAATTGTTCCTTCGCGTCCCACAGGATCAAATAAGCTACAAAAATTCCTGCACTAATTTTTAATAAGGATTTAAAAAGTTCTACTAATGAGCGCAGTGAGAAAAGTTTCTTTGCCCCTTTGATCGGATCGATTTTCTCCAGTTTCATTTCCAACGTTTTGGTAGTAAACAACCAACCCACTTGCATGTAATTGACAACCAACGCGACCAGAAACGAGAGCGCCATAACAGGAGCTACGATTTTTACCGCCTCAAAAATAAACTGCATGATGATCACTTTCAGATTTTCCTCATTTACCTGCCATCCTGTGTAGGTGACAAGTGACTCTCTCATGATTCCCTGAAAGGTATCGAGCATCGAAGCACCTAACATAAGAAGAAGGACAAAGAAAGCCGTTAAAGCTATGGAAGGAGAGAGATCAGAGCTTTTCGCTACTTGCCCTTTTTTTCGAGCATCATCCCGCTTTTTTGGCGTAGCTTTTTCTGTCTTTTCTCCATTGAAATACTGCAAGTCAACAGGATAGGCAAATTGTATACGTTTCATGCTTATCCTCCGAGCCATTTCATCATTTCTCCAAGTCCACGGAACATTTTTTCAAACAAAGCATTCAACGTTAGCAGGAAAGCTGGCATCAGCACAATCAAAAGCAAGAAACCGGCAAGCAGCTTCAGTGGCAATCCCACGACAAAGATGTTGAATTGCGGTACTGATTTCGCCACAATCCCTAAGGAAACATCAACAAGGAAAAGGGCAACGACCAATGGTGCAGCTATCATAAATGCACTCAAGAACATCTGAGAAAATACTTTTACAGCTGTCATCATCACTTGCTCACTGCCAAAGGGTGCCCACATTCGATCCACCGGAATAATCTGATAGCTACTAATAATTCCGCGAATCAGCATGTGATGTCCGTCAATACTAAAGAAGTATAGTGTGGCTAAAATGTTTTTAAAGTTCCCTGTTACGGGTATGTAAGCCCCTGTACGTGGGTCTATCACGTTTGCCATCGCTAAACCCATTTGCATATCCATCATCCCGCCCGCTACCTGTACAGCCGTATACATGATTTCACAAATCAAACCTAAAATGACTCCGACAAGCACTTCCTTGAGGACGTGAATGATAAAGGTGAGATCCATCGGTACTTGCTCGACAGGCGGAACATATTGGTAACTGACCAACGCCACGATAAACCCCAGAGCAATTTTAAACTGACTTGGAACGTTACGTATGTTAAAGAACGGTGCTGCGACAAAAAAAGCAGTCATACGGACAAATACAAGCAAAAAAACGGGTAATTGCATTAGAATCAGATTCATACGCTACCCTACAAATCGATGGAGGTTGCCAAGAATCCCCATCGCAAAATCCAACATCGTTTGCAGCATCCAAGGTCCCACCACGAGGATAATGATAAAAACGCCAACGATCTTTGGTACAAAAGCCAGCGTCTGTTCCTGAATCTGAGTCGTTGCCTGAAAAATGCTCACCATCAAACCGATCAAGAGGGCGATCCCGAGTGCAGGTGCTGCCACTATAAGGATGGTATAAACAGCGCTTTGGGCAATTTGCATCAGCAGTTCTTGTGTCATGCCTCTACCTCCTTGTGCGTGCCCTTCGGAATTAGCCAAAACTGGTAAGCAGTGATTTTACGACGAGATACCAGCCATCCACCATGATGAAGAGAAGAATCTTGAACGGCAATGAAATCATGACTGGCGGAAGCATCATCATCCCCATCCCCATTAAAATGCTGGAAATGATCAAATCGATCATAAGAAAAGGGATGAAGATCATAAATCCGATTTGAAACGCTGTCTTCAATTCACTGATGGCATACGCCGGAACGAGTGCGGTGAGCGGAATATCCTCGATCGTTGTCGGCCTTTCCGCCTTCGCATACTCCAGGAAGAGAATCAAATCCTTTTCCCGTGTTTGCTTGGCCATGAATTCTTTAAAAGGAATAATCGCAGCATTTAGTGCCTGATCCTGTGTAAGCTGCCCCTGCATAAAGGGCTGTACAGCCGTTTCATTGACCTGTGCAAACGTAGGAGCCATGATGAAAAAGGTCATGAACAAAGCCAGTGCAATCAACACCTGGTTGGGTGGCATTTGTTGCGTCGCCAATGCATTGCGAACAAATGACAGGACGATGACAATCCGGGTAAAGCTGGTCATCAGTAGCAATATAGCGGGTGCAACGGATAGGACTGTCAATATCAGCAACAGTTGTATTGCCGAGGATGTCTCCTGTGGAGTGCCAGTCCCACCGCCTATTTGCAAATCAATGGTTGGAATAAGCGGTGTGCCCACTGGAGCTGCCAAGACCATATTTGGTATCGCCAGCAACATGAAGGCCATCACCAGCAGCTGCCAAAAAAGTTTCATCGTGTGTCCCCTCTGTCTTGTGCTTCCTCTTTCCCCCACTCATCCTTTTGAGCAAGGTTTTGATTGCTTGCTTTCAATTGCGCGTTCATCAATTGCTGAAAGGTCTTGCCATCTACTTCAGAAGAGAAGTAAAGCTCCTCGTCTGCTTCTTTTTTCTTACCAAATGGCCACCAGGAAAACTGCTTATTTAATGGAGGAATTTCAGCGTCTGCTAAAATGACGTCTGCTTCCTCACCTGGTGGAATTTCCTTGAGCAACTGGACATTTTCACCAACGCCCACGATGTAGAGCCGCTCCCCAATCAAGATGACTTGCAGTGTTTTCCCGTTTCCGAGAGGTGCGGCACTTATGATTTTAATCGGTCCTTGTGTCTGGCCAATCTGTCTTTTACCCAGGAATCGCAGCAAGAAATAGATCAGGACAATAATAAAGCCGAGTGAAAAGATAACTTGTACAAAATATCCCAACATATTTCCTGAATCATTACCGGGAATGGCCGCCGGCTGTTCTTCACCGGCGGGCGCATCACTCGATGTTGACTTTCCACTGTTGATCCCATCGAATACAGAGCCGCCTTCAGCTGTTGCCAAAGTCGGGAGGGAGGCGACAAGCAGCATGGTGAGACAGCAAACCCAGAAGAGTCGCGTCCCTGCATTCCAGATCTTTTTCATTAGCTCAAGGTTTTTTTGATCGCTTCCAAGACGCGATCCGCCTGGAATGGCTTCACGATGAAATCTTTTGCGCCCGCCTGAATCGCATCAATAACCATTGCTTGTTGACCCATCGCGGAACACATGATCACACGCGCATTTGGATCCATTTTTTTGATTTCTTTCAGTGCAGCGATACCGTCCATCTCAGGCATTGTAATATCCATCGTGACGAGGTCAGGACCCAGCTCCTTGTATTTTTCCACTGCCTGTGCACCATCGCTCGCTTCACCCACAATGGTGTAGCCGTTTTTCGACAGAATTTCCTTGATCATCATGCGCATGAATGCAGCGTCATCTACGATTAGTACCTTGTTAGACATGGATAGCTTCCTCCCAATGCTTGGCAATTAATTTTGTTTTATTGCAATTTTTGAACACGATCGAACTGACTGATGATATCGGTCACACGTACACCAAAGTTCTCATCAATAACGACAACTTCGCCTTTGGCAATTAACTTGTTATTTACCAAAATATCGACATGTTCACCTGCCAGCTTGTCCAACTGTATGATGGAACCTGCTGATAAGTCAAGAATTTCTCGAATCAACTTTTTCGTGCGTCCAAGTTCAACTGTAACTTGAAGTGGAATGTCCAAAAGCAAGTTTAAATTCTGCTCTTCTCCCAGTCCCATATGACCACCTCCGAGAGGCGCAAATTGCGCTGGCTTGACGTTTGCCTGATTAACCATCGGATTACCATAGTGCTGTGGTGTTGGTGCCACAGGAGCTGCCTGATATTGTGGTGGATACGGTGCGTAACCAGGTGGTACTGCATAAGCGTCCGGGTATGCAGGCTGTCCTGGATATCCCATTGGCGGTTGTGCGTAGCCCATCGGTGGTTGCTGATACATTGGCTCTGGTTGTGCCGGAGCAACAGGTGGCGCCGCTGGTGGTGCTTGCGTTGGTGCCGCTTGTACGTGTGCAGTAGGCAATGGAAGTGGAATCGCTGGCATTTCCATTTCGGCTACTGCAGCTGCAGCCGCTTCCTCATCTCCACCCACCAGCCGATCGATCATCTTTTTCGCAAAGGCTAGCGGTAGCAATTGCATGATGTTCGAATCGATGAGCTCCCCGTGTTCCCCTACTTTTAAACGGAAGGATACCTTGACGAGTGGACTGTCGTCTTCTGAGAATGTATCTCCGCCTTTTCCTTGCGCCAGATCCATCACATCAATTCCAGGAGGCGTGATGTTGATGAATTGGTTGAACATTGTCGACATGGAGGTGGCAGCAGAACCCATCATTTGGTTCATCGCTTCCTGAACGGCACTGATGTGAAGTTCCGACAGCTCCGTATTATCCGGACGTCCTTCACCGCCCATCATCAGATCAGCAATCACGGCTGCGTCTTCCATACGAATCACAAGCAGGTTGATGCCTTTGAACCCGTCCGTGTATTCAACATGCACAGCGACATGAGGTATCGGAAACTCGTTTTCCAGCTCATTCACACTAACCACGCTTACGGATGGTGTGGTGATGTCTACTTTTTTGCTAAGCAAGGTAGACAATGCTGTCGCTGCACTCCCAAAGGATATGTTTCCGATTTCACCCAGTGCATCCTGCTCGAACGGGGAAAGGTAATCCGTAACGTCTTGGTTAGCGACGACTGCTGTTTCTTCTTCATCATCCTCAACCAAGTTGTTAGCACGCAGCAGCGCGTCAATCTCGTCTTGAGAAAGCATGTCTCTACTCATTGTGTTCCTCCCCCTCCTCTATGACTTCATCAATCTGAACGGCGATCCGACCTTTTTGCGTCCCTGGTTGTCCCAGGAATTTCAATTGCTCGCCCACCTTAATTTTCAGCTTGTTGTCTACCGATTGATCTAGCTGAATGACATCACCTTTTTGCAGCTGCAGGAAATCACCGACCGAGATCGTCGCAGTACCCATTTCAGCAATAATAGGCAGCTTCGCAGTCTTCACTCGCTCTTCCACACGAAGGCGTTCTTCTTCATCTCGTGTTTTCTTCTGTTTGGAGAACCAGTATTGACCAGAGAGCTTCGACATGATCGGCTCTAGTACCACGTGAGGCAAGCACAGGTTGATCATCCCGGTTGTATCACCGATCTTGGTGCTGAAAGAGATAACGGCAACGATTTCGTTGGGAGATACGATCTGCATGAACTGCGGATTCATCTCCAAGCCTTCCAAGTAAGGATCCAGTTCAATAATTTGCTTCCATGCCTCGTGGAATGTGTCAAGTGCTTTTCCGAACACTCTCTCCATCACCGTTGTTTCAATCTCCGTAAGTGCCCCCAGTTTTTCCGGAATGGCACCTTGCCCACCTAATAGTCGGTCGAGCATGGTGTAGGCGATGTTTGGATTCACTTCCAAAACCATGCGACCTTCCAGGGGTGGAGCTTCAAAAATGTTCAGGATGGTCATTTTCGGGATGGAGCGAATAAACTCGTCATACGGCAATTGATCGACGGAGGCAACCGTAATTTGCACGAAGGTACGGAGCTGAGCAGAAAAATAAGTCGTCAACAGCCTCGCGTAGTTTTCATGGATCCGCGTCAAACCGCGAATCTGATCTTTGGAAAATCGCAGGGCGCGCTTAAAGTCATATGCTTTTACCTTGCGCTCAGTCTCTTCTTTTTTCAGCTCATTGGCATCCATTTCTCCAGAAGAAAGGGCAGCCAATAACGCATCAATCTCACTTTGTGAGAGAACCTCGGCCATCTATCGTCACCTCCTTGCTATGTATGCGTACATGTCTTCTAGGACAACACTCGTTTGGTCGTGATTACTTGAATGATCTTGCCTTCTTGCATGACAGAACTGATTTCGTTCATGATTTTGGCTTCCAGCTTGTTGACGCCTTCTGTCCCTTTGATATCCTCTGGTGTCAGACCAGCGAGTGCTTTAATGATCACCTGATTGACTTGAGGGAGACGCTGTTCGAGTTCGGCCTTAGCTTTCGAATCTTCTGCAGTAATGGTAAAACGAACGATGATGTAATTGTTTGTCAAAAGATTGGTCGTAATTTCTCCGGTATCCACCGAGTATTCCTGCATTTCCTTCGCTGATAAGACTTTTACTTCTTTTACATCCTTGCTAGCTGTTTGCGAGGTTGGCGATAAAAAAGTCTGCCAGAGTACGAAGGAAATTACACCTAACAGAGAAATCGCGATGATAATAATTAGTGCCATGTTAAACAATCGATTTTGGAACATCGCAATGCCTCCCGCTATTCATTTAAATCGTCCGGTAATCTGGGTGCTCCCGTCGCCGGATGAACATTTTGATAAAAGGCTTGGACATGCTTAGCGACAGACTCCGCTGATTCCTTGACGATGTATTTTCTGTCGTTGAAAAGAGTAATTACGGTATCCGGTGTAGCCTCTACCGTTTCAATATGTGTAGCATTCAGGTAAAAGGTTGCCCCATTAAAACGTGTCAATTTGATCACTTCAACGTAATCTCCTTTCGCGTGGGAGTTGGGGAAGAGGTTCTACTCCTCCCCTTACTCAGCCACTATGCGATTAACGCTTGAGGTTTACCAACTCTTCCAATACAGTGTCGGAAGTCGTAATGATACGGGAGTTCGCTTGGAATCCACGTTGTGCCACGATCATCTCCGTAAATTCTTCAGACAGGTCTACGTTGGACATTTCCAGCTGACCAGAAATGACGCTTACACGTGCTTCAGCAGCTGTAGTTGGGGTCATCGGATCTTCGTCACGAGGACCAGCGTTCACAGTATTTTCATACAGGGAGTTTCCGATCTTTTTCAGACCACCTGGGTTGTTGAATGTCATCAGACCGATGGTATAAGGCGTATCCAGCGCACCTGTATCATCAACAGTGGTAATCGAGCCATCTTTACCGATGGAATAGGAGATGATTCCATCCGCTTGGTTGATTTGAATGGCTCCGCCACCGGAATCCATCAGTTTTAATCCTTGAGGGTTAACCAAGAAGCCTTGCGAATCGCGTGTAAAGTTACCAGCACGCGTGTAGTACATGGTTTCGCCATCATCAGGGCTGACCATGAAGAAGGCATCCCCCTCGATGGAGAGGTCTGTTGGCAGGTTGGTCGTCATCGGGCTACCTGCATTGAATACAGTGTCAATGGAGGCGATGGATGCTCCCAAACCGATTTGCGTTGGGTTTGTCCCCCCTTTACCGCCATCTTCAGCTGGAGCGCTTGCACCTTGAACGTTTTGGCTCAGGATGTCCTGAAACATCACGCGACCTTTTTTAAAGCCTACGGTATTTACGTTTGCGATGTTGTTACCAATGACATCTAGTTTCGTTTGAAATCCGCGAAGTCCGGAAATACCGGAGTACATGGAACGCAACATGATTTGTTTCCTCCTCTGCTTTTTCTGTGAAAAACGTCTCGACGTTTTTCATTAAAGCTGATGTGACCGCTTGCGGTTAAACACAACAGTCATGACGTTGTGTTTGGCTACCTCTGTCGATCGGTAACCGTAGGCCTCCTCCTTGAAGGTCCAGCCTATCTTACAGTTAGCTAAACAAATATGGCGCTATCGATATTGGTAAACACGTTGTCCCTCATGCTTCCATCATCTACAGCGGTGATGATCTTCCGATTCACGATGCTCACGACATAGGCCACATTGTCCATCAAGATCAACGATTCTTTGGCTCCTTTAGAAGCTGCCTTCTGCACGGCCGTTTCCAGACGTTCGATCTGCGGGGCTTCAAGCGTAATGCCCCGGTCTCGCAGTCGATTGACAGCGTGCTGGCTGAACGTAAGAGGTTTTCCTTTTACCGTTTGACCGAGCGACTCTGTCAGGTACTGTTGAAAAGTGGAGCCATTTCCAGTCGCCGATTGAGGAGCAGCCTTGGCTACGTGATTCGTTGTCGGTGGAAAGTAGGGTTGCGCCACTCGAAATTGGTTCATGGTGCCTCCTCCTTATTTCCAAGCCTAAACGATGTCATCGATCTCACGTGATGTGTCCCCTGGACGGTTCCATTGGCTCGCATTTTCACTTTCGTCCACCAATGTGTCTAGTGAAAATTCTGCTTGATCATCCTGCTGTTTTTGCTCTGATTGTTGTTCCTGCTGCTGTTTTGCCTGCTCTCGTTGCTGTTGGAAGCTGAAGCTATCCGCTTGTTGCTGTTGGGTTACCTCCAAGCGATCCACTTGCAGACCTTGTTGGCTCAATGCTGCTCGCAGCTGTACGAGCTGGTTGTCCAAGATTTCCTTACCTGCTCTTGTTTCAGCAGCAAAGTGCGCGGTAATAACGCCGTTATTCGACGTAATTGTCACGTCCACTTGTCCAAGAGACTGTGGATTCAGGATCAGCTTTGCTGTGTGGATGCCGTTTACCTGTGTCAGATTCATCTGCTTCACAAAGATCTGAGTGACTTGCTCAGGCAGCTGATTGGCTGCTACATGCTGAGCCGGCATTTCTGCACGCTGGAAGCTTTGAGCCACAGGAGCTGGATTTGCCGCCACCACAGGAGCCTGTCCACCAAATTGGGGAAGATTTCCAGCCTCGCTGTTTTCCTGATTGAACAATCCGGAAGACTGTGCGGACAGTTGGACGGTTTGTGACTGGATCCCCGCTTCAGCCTTGTAAGCAGACAACCCTTGGTTGATGCGCAATGGCTGAATGGACTTGTACATGTCCTCTTGACCAACACCTTTAAGTGGCAGGGCGTCGTTTCGAACCAATTGTTGATTTCGCTTTGGATCATTCACAGCCTGTTCACCGTTCAGCTTGGCGAGAAGTGTAGCTAGCTGCTTCATTTCATCGGTCGCTGGCTCGTTTTGAGTCAATTTTGTCAGAAGCTGTTTCAGATCCTCGCCCACTTGCGGGAAGGGCACTTGAACTTTTTGCCCCAGTTGCTCAATCACCTTGCCATTATTGGCAATAAACGCTTCCAGCTCCTGATTGCCTTGGTCATTCACAGCAAGCATTTGTTGGAGGAGAGCCATCAATTCTTCAAGAGCCTTCATCTCTTCCTCACTCAACCCCTGACCGAGTAAAGCGCCTTCCTCTTCGGCCTGCATATTCTGCAGGGCAAAACCCATTTGCAGAGAGAAAAGCTCCCCTAGACCAGATACACCTGGGCTTCCGCTCGTTCCTGCTTGCGCATTAATCGTACCAGAAGCACCGTTTGGCAGCGAAGTATTGGCTACAATCATCTCATTCACCTCCTTGTTTGTTTAAAATTTGTTGCTTATGATAACGACTCGAGTGACACGTGGACACTCTATTGTCGCAGCAACTCCTCCGAGATCCGCGCTGCCAGATTGTCATTGCTTTTCTTGTCTTCCTTGGCAATCGCAGAAAGAGTCTGTGCTCGTCTCGCCTCAGGCATCGACGATAACAGAGTCAATGCTTTGGTCTTGTTCGTCTGCATCATTGCGCGAATCACAGCTGCTGAATCCTCTGCAGGCATCTGCGCGAACGTATTGGCAAACGTATCGTCGACATTGCTTGACGATCCTTCGCGTGTTTCGCTCAGGGCTTTGGTTAGCACCTGCACACGTTCTTGCAAGGCAGCAATGTCATCGTCCTTGTTGACGACAGAGTCTTTCAACAGAATGGATATGTCAGCCGCCAGCTTTGGTTCCATCTTGGCCAAAATTTCTGCTCGCTGGTTTGGCTTCATTTTAGTCATAACGGTGACCGACTCTTCCAAACTAAGATTTCCGATGATTGCTGCTGCATTTTTAGCGGACATCGTCGTATACACCTTGGCTAAATCCTGGTATTGCTGTTGACGCTCAGCTTCAGTGGCTTGCTTGTCTTCCAGCATTTTGTTTAAATCCTGCACCTGTTTTTCCAGCGATTGTATCGTGACGTCTTTTTTTGCCGTTTCACTTTGCAAGGCAGTGATCGCTTGCTGATTGTTTGTCTGCTCGGTTTGTAGAGCTACAACCTGTTGATTCAGATCCTGTTTCTCCTCTGTCTTAGGAGCAGCCACGTAATCGTCCGGGACAATCTTTTCCACGTACGGTATCGTGTTTGCCCACTGGAGTACGTTCCCCAGTACATTCACGCCTAGAAAGCTGAGGAGTACACCACCAAGGAGGCTGGCAAACAGAGCTGGAATGACAATCATGTAAAAGAACCATTCCCACCTGCTGTACTCCCGTTCTTCTTGGATCTCTTCCATTTGGTACCTCCTCAGTTGCTTCGCCGAAGGTAGAGCTGTGTGCCGATTTCGTCCAACTCTTTTTGTTCCTTCAGCTTTTGTGCGTCGAGAAATTGAGTGAGAGAACGCTCCCGCATGCGCTGCCAGAGCTGTGATTCCTTCATCCGCTCAGTCAAACTGGATTGGCAACGCTCCACCTCTTGCTCACAACCTCGCAGCGTTCTTTTCTGGTTGGAAATGGAGCGCTCTACGGATTGTCGATACTGCGTAAGCATGATGAGGTCGGCCGCACTGCACTGCTGCGCCTGGACCTCTTCCAGCTTGAGGGTCATATCGTCATGGTGCTCGTGCAATCGTACCAGCTTCCACTCTTCCTCGTTCTTGCGCTGAAGCGATTTACCGAAAGCCCACTCCGCCTGCTCCTTCTCCTTTTCTTTCAGATCAAGAACTTTTTGGAGATGAAAGGTAAAACTTTTCACGCTAGTTCACTCCTCCAAAATGGGCTGTTAATGCTTTTATGGTTCCTGCTAGATCTGATGGCTCGTGGGTACCTTGCGCTGTAAAATCCCGTATGATGTCCCGATAGCGGATCGCAGCATCAATTTCTCGATTCGTACCTGGTTTGTAGGCGCCAATGTTGATCAAATCTTCCGCTTCCCGAAAGGTTGCCATGTGCCGCTTTAGCTGGCGGGCTGCCTCCTGGTGGGAATCACTCGCGATCTCCGTCATGACACGACTCACGCTTTGCAGCACATCGATCGCAGGAAATTGACCTTTTTGAGCAATTTTCCGATCCAATACGATATGTCCATCCAAAATCCCGCGAACAGCATCCGCGATCGGATCGTTCATGTCGTCTGAGTCAACCAGTACCGTGTAAAAGGCCGTAATGCTTCCCCGATCTGCTGTACCAGCACGCTCCAACAGCTTAGGCAGTAGAGCAAATACAGAAGGCGTATATCCTCTCGTCGCGGGCGGCTCACCGATGGCAAGTCCGATCTCGCGCTGTGCCATCGCAAAACGTGTCACAGAGTCCATCATCAGCATCACATTCATGCCGCGATCGCGAAAGTATTCCGCGATGGAAGTAGCGATCATGGCACCCTTGATCCGAATCATAGCGGGTTGATCGGAGGTAGCGACTATCACAACCGAGCGTTTTAAGCCTTCTTCTCCGAGGTCTCGCTCGATAAATTCCATGACCTCGCGTCCACGTTCACCAATCAGGGCAATGACGTTGATATCAGCCGTCGTATTTCGGGCGATCATCCCCATCAGTGTACTCTTCCCTACCCCGGATCCGGCGAAAATACCCACCCGCTGACCTTTACCAATCGTCAGCAGTCCGTCGATCGCTCGGACACCTACGCTCAAAGGTTCTTTGATACGCGGTCTGAGGATGGGATTAGGCGGCATGTTGTTGGTTGGATAGGAAGCCAATCCAAATGGCAAAGACCCTTGATATGGCCTTCCCAGACCGTCCAGAATGCTCCCTAGAATCTCCGGACCGACTTTGACATCCAGCGAGCGACCCGTCGCTACAACATCACAGCCTGGCCCAATCTCCGTCAGTTCACCCAGAGGCATAAGCAATACCTTGTTATCCCTAAAACCTACTACCTCAGCGATGATCGGTTCCTGCCTGTGGTGCGGGGTAATATGACAGATCTCACCGAGTCTGACTTCTGGCCCTTCGGATTCGATGGTCAAACCAACGACCTGTGTGACCTTGCCATTCACACGCATGGTATCCATTGCTTGCAATGCTTGTCGGTACCGAGATAGATCTAGGATGGTCATGCATGGTCACTTCCTTGGGCAATCTCCAGCAAAACGCGTTTGATTTCACTTAGCTGTGTGTCGACACGAGCATCTACGCTGCCGAGCTGTGTACGGATGACACATCCTCCGTCTTGAACGGTGTAGTCAGGGTAGATGGAGAGTTCAGCTTGTCCATCCAACAAGGCGAGCAGCTGAGCGCGGTTCTCCTGCACGCTTTCGAAGTATTTGTGGTTCACACATACCGTGATGTTTCCATGTACACGCGATCGTCTCAAAACCTTTTTCGCCATTTCGAGCACGAGTTCGGGCTGCTGCTCCAGCTCGATACCGATTACTTTTTGTGCAACCTCCAAGCTAAGCTCTACGAGGAACGGTTCTGCTTCTGCCACGATCTGTTCTTTGTTGGTATACGCTTGCTCCAGGATTGATCGCGCCTGCGTAACGGCATCGGTCTCTTCCTCATACGCTTGACGGTGACCTTCCGAGCGTCCCTCTTCAAAACCTGACTGATAGGCGCTCTCTCTCACCTCTTGAAACAAGGTGTCTGCTTCCTCACGTTTTTGTTGCCACCAAAGCTCGATCTCTTGCATGGCTTGTTGCTTAAGTTGTTCTCCTTGCTCTGAAGCCTGTCTCAATATCGTTTGAGCGGTTTCTTCCGCATCCTGAACAATCGTTTTTGCTTCGATTTCGGCTTGATTTAAAATTTCTTGATTTTTTTGCAACCTTTCAGGATCCACTTCCGTCTGTAGGATTACAGGCGTCACCGAGAGGAGGAAAGAATCGTCTGAGGGCTTGTAATTCGCGCTCTTGATGATCCTAGACAATGATATCATCTCCTCCACCGCGTGCGATGATGATTTCACCCGCCTCTTCTAGGCGACGGATAATCGCAACGATACGAGATTGAGCCTCTTCGACGTCGCGAAGTCGGACAGGTCCCATGAACTCCATTTCTTCTTTGAACGTGTCGGCCATCCGTTTGGACATGTTGCGGAAAATAACTTCACGCACTTCTTCGCTCGAAACCTTGAGTGAAAGCTGCAGGTCTGCATTTTCCACATCGCGAATGACACGCTGAATGGAACGATTGTCCAAAGTTGCAATATCTTCGAAGACGAACATGCGCTTCTTGATTTCCTCGGCCAACTCCGGGTCCTGAATTTCCAGGGAATCGAGAATCGTGCGCTCGGTTCCGCGGTCTACGCCGTTGAGTACTGCAACGATGGATTCGATGCCCCCTGCTTGCGTATAGTCCTGTGTAACTGTTGCAGATAGCTTTTGCTCCAGAACCTGCTCTACCTGTGCAATCACTTCTGGAGAGGTGCTGTCCATCATCGCAATGCGTTTGGCTACCTCTGCCTGACGTTCTTGCGGCAACGCAGAGAGGATCATAGCAGCCTGCTGCGCCTCAAGGTAAGAGAGTACCAATGCAATCGTCTGTGGATGCTCATTCTGAATAAAGTTTAAAATCTGACCCGGATCTGCCTTTCTGGCAAAATCAAATGGTCTGACCTGCAGGTTTGCCGTCAAGCGATTGATGATATCCATCGCTTTGGTTTCACCCAGCGCTTTTTGCAGAATTTCTTTGGCGTAGGTAATACCGCCTTGGGCAATCACTTCTTTTGCTACTGCAATCTGATGAAACTCGGATAAGATCTTGTCTTTTTCGTCGGTATCCACTTTACGGACATTGGCAATTTCCAATGTCAGTTGCTCAATCTCATCTTCACGTAAGTGTTTGAACACCTGTGCTGAGATTTCGGGCCCCAGCGAGATGAGCAGGATAGCCGCCTTCTGTCGTCCAGTCAACTCTTTAGCGCCGCGAGCCATACCCTTTCACTCCTTAATCTTCTGCTAACCATGTACGAAGCAGTACGACGAATTCATCTGGCTTGCTTCGCGCCAATTTTTCAAGTTGCTTTCTGACGACAACCTGATCGTTATCCTCTTGATACATCAAGTCAGGGATTTCCATCGGTTGTGTATCTGCCAACAGTTCAGAATCTTCCTCTTTCATCATTTGAGACTGACGACGTCTGCGATAGAGCAGGAACGCAACGGCTGCAAGTGCCAGTGCTGCGATACCACCTACAGTCCAAAGCAAAGCAGGATCGAGTGAAGTAGAGTCCGCTACATTGACTTTACCCGAGAATTCTCGTGGCAAAACAGAAATGTGCTGATCTAGCTCTTCCTGAGTAAGTTCGATTCCGTTATTACTCAAGGTTACGCGTACAACATTGCGAAGAACCTGTTTGATGCTTTCGATGGTCGCATCGTCCAACTGACCGCCTGCCGGTGGTTCTACACCTACGTTGATGGTCATATCCTCAATCTTGTACGGGCTCATGACCACATTGCGCGTTATCCGATTCACTTCACGATTGATCGTATCGTTCAATTCCTCATATTGGCTGTTCGTGCCTTGAGGATTGTTGCCTGGGTAACTTGGTACAGCATTATCCCCTGTCCCGGCAATACCGCCTGGAGGGTTTCCTTGTCCTGAAAAAGCTTTCGATAAACGTTGAGAAGAAATGATAAGTCCTTCGTTATTTTCTTTGTCAGGTGCTTCCACGAGATTTTCTACGCGGTTTTCCTTGTCAAAGTTCATTTTGATAAACGTATGGACGATCACTTTGTCTCTGCCCATAATCGTACCAAGCAAATTGTACAGGTTTTGCTGGATTTTCTTTTCGACTTCCGCCCTGATCTCTTCTTGCTGTTTAAAACTGCTCAAAGAAGTTTCGTTTTCATTTCCATCTGTGCGTTCCAATGGATTGGAGTATTGGTCCATGATTGCAATTGCTTCCATTGGCAATTTCGGAACGCTTCGAGATACGAGTAGGTAGAGCGAGTTGATTTGCTTTTGATCCAGAGTCATCCCTGGTTCGACGTCTACAATAACAGAAGCGGTTGCCGTGTCAGCTGTCTGTGTGACCCACAAGCTTTCTTGTGGCAATGTCACCATCACCTGTGCACTTCTAACCCCTTTGACACGTTCTAGCAATTTTCGCAGTTCTTGTTGTAGTGCCTCTTTTTTCATCACATCGAATTGACGGTCCGTCATACCCAATGTACTTGAAAACAATTCGGTGTTAAATCCGGCTTGACTCGGTATGCCTTGGGCAGCCAAATCCACGATGACATCCTGCGCCATCTTCTCCGGCACTTCAATGCCAGTACCGCCACCCGTAATTTTGTATGGGATCTGCTTGCTCTCCAGTTCTTGCTTGATCGCTCCGATTTCTTTTTCGCTCAGCTGTTGATTATAGAGTGGCTTGTAAACCGGTTGAGAAGCGATGAATATGTATAGGCCAAGTGATGCGAGCAAGAAAAAGGATATCCCGACGATCATCCATTTTTGTTTCTTTGAAAACTGGCTCCATTTAGCACTAAGCTTTTCTCTGTATAAAGCTATACGTTCGTTCATGATTCACCTCTCGAAGGATACCAACAACTCTTAGATAGACATCCGCATGATCTCTTGATAGGATTCGATAACCTTGTTTCTTACCTGCATGGTCAGATCGAGCATGACGGATGCTTTTTGGCTAGCAATCGTAACCTGATGAAGCTCCACATTACCAGTGGCATATGCGTCTTGCATTCTGGAGGACGCTACTTGTGCTTGATTTACATCATTCAAAGCGTCTGAAAGAAATGAAGAAAAACCTTTGGTTACCTCAGCAGGTGTTTGTACACTCTGCACATTTTGTGTCCGAATAGGACTCAGTTGTGAGATCGCATTGATGTCCATACTCTATTTTCACCTACCTTATCTGATTTCAAGTGCTTTCATCAGCATGCTTTTCGTTGCATTTTGAACAGTCACATTCGCCTCGTAGGATCTGGAGGCGGAAATCAAGTCCACCATTTCTTTCATGTAGTCCACGTTTGGTTTCAGAACATAGCCTTCCGCATCTGCGTCCGGATGTGTAGGATCAAACACGCGCTTGAGCGGCGTGTTGTCTTCTCGAATCGAAGTTACGCGCACCCCGTGCTCGGAACCTTGACCCGTTACAGTCCCTACTGCAGCTTGCAGGAAATTGTCGAAGCTCTGGGCCGACTTTGGGGACAATTCAACCATTTTTCTTTTGTACGGCTGCCATTGCCCGTTTACGTATGTAGCTCTTGTTGTTTCAGCATTTGCGATGTTGGCGGCAATCGTATCAAGGCGCAGCCGATTGGCTGTAAGTGCAGAGGCACTAGTGTTCAATCCTTGAAACAAATTCATTCCCTATTTCCCCCCACCTTGAATCACATTTTTTAGTTTTTGGAAATGACCGGCCGTAAATTGTGTCAAGCCGTTGTACCAGATTTGGTTTCTTGCGTGGAGATTCATCTCTGATTCAAAGTCAACGTCATTTCCATTGTTTTGCATGACGTTATTTTGATTCGATACAATCTGTGGCATTGGAAGACTTCCCGCATTGCCAAATGCAATGTGTTGTGCGTGAGTTCTATATGCTTCCAGCTTTTGCTGTCCTCCCACACCGCTTAACTCTTGCTGCAAGAGTTCCTCGAATACCACTTGACTGCTCTTGAATTGAGGAGTATCTATGTTTGCGATGTTGTTTGCGATCGTGCGATGTCTAAGCGTTGCAGCATCCAGCGATCGCTCTAGGATCTGCAAATGATAGCTTTCCAGCATGTTTTCTCCCCCAATGTGATCTTATTTACGGAATTTCCACAAATGCACCGATTATTCCACTATTTTCGACATCTTGCTCGTTATCATCATAGCAAAATCACAATTGCGGAAAAAGCCCCTTTTTCATGTACTTTCCTAAAATGATTCAATGGGACTAAATAAGAAACGCCTTATTGTCAATACGATGTTTTTTAGATGAAATATTGGTGAATGTCAGATTCTTGCAGGATATTATACCCTATTATTTTCTACAAAATTTGCCAGCAGCATATCACAAGCTCATTATGCGTAGGTATATTTACCCAGTAAAAAAGGCGCAGCAACCGAAGTTGCCACGCCTTTATAGCATGATAATACTGGACTTCATTTGTCTTAGGAGCTTTTCAGTTTCTCTAGTTCTGGCAGTAATTTTTCGTTCAGGACTTTGATGAACGTACCTTTCATACCCAGGGAGCGAGATTCGATGACACCTGCGCTCTCCAATTTACGCAATGCATTCACAATCACCGAACGTGTAATACCTACGCGGTCCGCAATTTTGGAGGCAACCAGTAAGCCTTCTTTTCCTTCAAGCTCCTCAAAAATGTGCTCAACCGCTTCCAACTCACTGTAGGAAAGGGAACCAATCGCCATTTGAACGACTGCTTTGCTGCGCGCTTCTTCTTCAATCGCTTCGGAACGCTCACGCAGAATCTCCATTCCTACCACAGTTGCCCCTACTTCAGCGAGAATCATGTCATCATCTACGAATTGATCGTTGATTCTTCCCAAAATCAGTGTTCCCAATCGGTCGCCACCACCCATAATCGGAACGAGCGTTGTCCAACCAGTACGGAATACTTCTTTCATTTCTACCGGGAAAATCGTGTACGGGCTGTCGACATCCAGGTTAGCCGATGTCTCTTCTACTTTCAAGAGACCTTGGCTGTAATCTTCCGGGAAACGGCGCTCTTCCAGCATTTTGCGCATACGAGCGTTATCCATTTCTTGGTGAATAGCAAAGCCGAGCAATTTTCCTTTGCGGCTGACGACGAATGTATTGGCTTCGATCACATCGCTCAATACTTGCGCCATTTCATTGAAGTTTACGGCATGCCCTGCAGATTTCTGCAGCATGCGATTAATTCTTCTTGTTTTCGACAATAGATCCATTGGTATTTATCCTCCCAAGGTAAATGTTGCACCCATTCTGCCCTTACAAAATATATTGGCTCAAATCTTTGTTTCCGGCGATTGTTCCCAATTTTTGCTGAACGTAATCTGGGGTTATTTTTACTACTTCTAGATGAATATCTGGAGCTTCAAAGGAGAGATCCTCCAGCAGCTTTTCCAAAATCGTGTGCAAGCGCCTTGCTCCGATATTATCTGTTGATTGGTTTACTTCCGCTGCCATTTTCGCTAATTCTTGAATGGCTTCTGGCGTGAATTCTACATGGACACCTTCTGTTTCCAGCAGCGCCGTGTACTGTTTCAGCAAAGCGTTTTTCGGCTCTGTCAAAATCCTGACAAAATCCTCGACTCTCAAACTAGTCAATTCCACGCGGATCGGAAAGCGACCTTGCAACTCCGGAATTAAATCCGATGGCTTCGCAATGTGAAAAGCTCCTGCTGCAATGAAGAGGACATAATCTGTCTTAACTGGGCCGTATTTCGTCATAATGGTGGACCCTTCGACAATCGGAAGAATATCTCGTTGTACCCCTTCTCTCGAAACGTCTGGGCCGCGCCCATCCTTGCCTGCAATCTTGTCAATCTCATCGATAAAGATGATTCCATGCTGCTCGGCCCGTCGGACTGATTCTTGTGTAACTTCGTCCATATCCACCAGTTTTTGCGCTTCCTGCTGAATTAATACCTTTCGGGCATCTTTAATTCGCAATTTTCGTTTCTTCGTCCGCTTTGGCAATAGGTTACCCAGCATATCCTGCATTTGCATGCCCATTTGTTCTGTACCCGGCATTTGGAACATGTCAAACATGGTTGGCGACTGATCTTCTACATCGATCTCGATGATCTGGTCTTCCAGCTGTCCATTATCCAGCTGCCAAGCGACTTGTCTTCTTTGCTGCTGAAGGGATGCTTCATCGGTATCGGTGTGATTCTGCTGCTGTTGCTGCTGACCACCAAAAAACATTTCAAGTGGATTTTTAAAGGAGCTCTGCTGCTTGCGCGAAGGTACGAGAACCTCTACAATCGCCTCGTTCGCCAGCTTTTCAGCCTTCTCCTTAACCTCTTCCATCTTTTCCTGTTTTACCGTGCGGATGGATGCTTCTACGAGATCGCGTACCATCGATTCTACATCGCGTCCTACATATCCAACCTCGGTAAATTTGGTCGCTTCGACCTTAATAAAGGGAGCACCGGTCAGTTTTGCAATTCTGCGCGCAATCTCTGTTTTCCCCACACCTGTTGGTCCGATCATCAGGATGTTTTTTGGAACGACATCGTCTATCATTTGTTCTGGCAACCGGCTCCGGCGATAGCGATTGCGGAGAGCTACTGCAATGGCTTTCTTTGCTTGAGCCTGCCCGACAATGTATTTATCCAAATGCTCTACAATTTTACGCGGGGTTAACTGCTCAAAATTCAGCACACAATGACCTCCCTTTCGATCAGTTCAACTCATCCACGACGAGGTTGTTGTTGGTGAAGACGCAGATATCAGCTGCTGTTTGTAAGGATGCTTCTGCAATTTCCCGAGCACTCAGATGAGGCGCGTACCTTTTCAAAGCTCGACCAGCGGCCAATGCAAAGCTCCCGCCTGATCCAATTGCCAAGATTCCATCGTCCGGTTCGATGATTTCCCCGTTTCCTGAAATGAGCAAGATATGCTCCCTATTCACCACGATCATCATCGCTTCGAGTCGGTGCAGAACTTTATCCATTCGCCATTCCTTTGCCAGTTCTACAGCAGCTCGCTGCAGATTGCCGTGGTATTCTTCCAGTTTTCCTTCAAATTTTTCAAACAGCGTAATCGCGTCTGCAACAGATCCAGCAAAACCGGCCAATACCTCGCCTCTGTAGAGACGTCTTACTTTTTTGGCACCGTGCTTCATGACCATACTGTTGCCAAAGGTGACTTGACCATCTCCGGCCATCGCTACGGAACCGTTGTGTTGAACGGCAAATATTGTGGTGGCGTGAAACTGTTCCATATCGGATTCCTCCCGATCATGATTTGGTGGAACCGGAATCGCGCGTCATCGCGCGAGGGTGAGCGGTGTCGTATACATGGCGCAGCCGCTCCTTGGTCACATGCGTATATACCTGTGTCGTCGATACATTGACATGACCCAGCAATTCCTGAACAGTACGCAGATCAGCTCCACCGTTCAGCATATGGGTAGCAAATGTGTGACGAAACGTATGAGGAGACACGCGCAGGTGTAGCGCATAGGTCTCTACATATTTGTCTACGGTCCGGCGAACGCTTCGATCCGATAATGGCTCCCCCCGGTAATTCACAACCAGGTAGCCGTGATCTTCCTTACCCGCCATCAGTTTTTCTCTTCCATATTCTAGGTATTGCCGAAGAACGTCACAAGCATAACTTCCTATCGGAACATATCGTTCTTTTGCTCCTTTACCGAAAACCAGAGCGACTCCCATAGACGGATTCACATTATCTACAGATAGCATGACCAATTCGGACACGCGCATGCCGCTGGCATAGAGCAGTTCAAAAATCAGTCGATCGCGTATCCCTAATGGAGTAGACATGTCAGGAAGGTCAAAAAACGCCTGTACTTCTTGTGGATACAAAAAGGAAGGGAGTTTCTTCTCCATTTTTGGAGTCGAGACCAGTTGAAAAGGGTTTTGTTCTAATTGACCTTCACGCAATAAAAAACGACACAGGCTTCGCAAACTAGAGAGCTTGCGGGCAATACTTCGGCGTGAGAGCCCCTTTTTAGCCAAGAGTGCCAAGAATGAGCGACCATGCAAATAAGAAACAGCAGCAAATGCAGTGATTTGGTGCTGTTCCATAAAGGCGACAAATTCTCTGATATCTGCCACGTATTGCTTCACCGTGTGAGGAGAGGCGTTTTTTTCGATTCGCAAATAACGAGTAAACATCGAAATCTCCGCTTCATGCTGCTGCGAAATATCCATATGGGATGCACCCTCCTCGAAGCACCTATATAGTAACACAGTGGAAAATCAGATTTCAACGCAAATTGTGTCGTTATTGTGTAAAATTCTGAATTATGTCTAGCGCCCGCTCAGCAAGTTTTTCGTTTTTCTCCCGTTTGTTGCGAATTCGTTCTGGCCATTCGGGTACCAGTCCAAAGTTCGCGTTCATCGGTTGAAAATGCTTAGGGTCAGCCGTCGTAATGTAACGCGCCATACTTCCCATAATCGTTTCTGGTGGTAGGACTAGAAGCTCTTCCCCTTTTGCCAGGCGTGCTGCGTTAATCCCAGCCAGAAGGCCCGAAGCAGCTGACTCTACATATCCTTCGACACCTGTCATTTGACCTGCAAAAAACAGCGTGTCACGATCCTTGTATTGATAGGTCGGTTTCAGCAGCTTTGGCGAGTTGATGAACGTATTGCGATGCATCACGCCATATCGAACGATCTCGCAGTTTTCCAGACCCGGAATCAAGGAGAATACGCGTTTTTGTTCCGGCCATTTCAGATGGGTTTGAAAACCAACGATGTTGTAAAGTGTAGCTGCACCATTATCCTGACGAAGCTGAACCACTGCATACGGCTTTCTTCCTGTGTGCGGGTCTGTCAGCCCTACAGGCTTCAACGGTCCAAACACCATGGTTTTACGACCGCGTTTGGCCATGACTTCAATCGGCATGCAGCCTTCAAAGAAGATCTCTTTCTCAAAGTCCTTCAATGGTACGGCCTCAGCGGCAATCAACTCGTCGTAGAAACGATTAAACTCTTCTTCCGTCATCGGGCAATTCAGATAGGCTGCTTCACCTTTGTCATAGCGAGAAGCCATGAACACTTTGTTCATATCGATCGAGTCTTTTTCAATGATCGGCGCTGCTGCATCGTAGAAGTACAGATACTCTTCACCTGTCAGATTCTTCAGTTGCTGCGAAAGGGATGGTGAAGTGAGTGGTCCCGTTGCAATTACGACAATCCCTTCAGGAATCTCCGTAATTTCTTCCTTCACGACTTCAATCAATGGATGAGTGCTGACGGCATTGGTCACGTATTCAGCGAATTCATGGCGATCCACCGCGAGAGCTCCACCAGCTGGAACGGCACAGCGGTCGGCTGCTCCAATAATGACGGAGCTGAACCGACGCATTTCTTCTTTTAATACACCGACAGCGTTTGTCAGTGCATTTGCGCGGAGGGAATTACTGCAAACCAGTTCTGCAAATTTGTCCGTATGGTGGGCTGGCGTCTGTGTCTTTGGTCTCATTTCATATAATCGAACCGGGACTCCGGCCTGGGCAATTTGCCAGGCGGCTTCACTTCCTGCCAGGCCAGCGCCCACGACGGTTATTGGTGCTTGTGTCATGCTGTTAATCCTCCAAGCCTTTAAAAAATCTGATCAAGAATCTGCTTCTTCCTGATAGTCACAGTTGGTACATACGATACTGACACCCTGCTTTTTGCGTTTCTTTTCCACGAGCAAATGCGAGCATTTCGGACACGGGCGTGCAATCGGTTTGTCCCATGATACAAAATCACATTCAGGATAGCGATTGCAACCATAGAAAATCCGGCTCTTCTTAGATTTACGTTCGATGATCGATCCGGTTTCACATTGCGGGCACTTCACGCCGATTTCTTTGACGATTGCTTTCGTGTTTCTGCAATCCGGGAATCCCGAGCATGCCAGAAACTTGCCGAATCGCCCCAGCTTGTAAACCATGACTCTTCCGCACAGCTCGCACATCTCATCGGATTCTTCATCTTTAATCTCAATTTCTTTCATCTCTTCTTCTGCAAAAGCAACACGCTTGGCAAAATCGCCATAGAACGAATCCAGAACTTTTACCCACTCGGTAACGCCTTCCTCGATGCTGTCCAAACCCGACTCCATATTTGCCGTGAATTCCACGTCAAGGATTTCAGGAAAAAACTCTTCCATTAAAGTAATGACGATTTCACCAAGCTCCGTGGGGACAAAGCGCTTCTCCTCTAGAGCAACATACCCGCGTTTTTGTATGGTTTCCATAGTAGGGGCATACGTGGAGGGACGTCCAATCCCTTTTTCCTCCAGCGTCTTGACAAGGCGGGCTTCAGAGTAGCGTGGTGGTGGTTGAGTGAAATGTTGATTCGACTCCAAATCCAGCAGCTCCAAAACCTGACCTTCTTCAATCGGTGGCAAGAAGCTTTCCTCTTCGTTGCCATCATCATTTCCTTCTATGTAGACCTTCATGAACCCAGGAAATTTCACTTTGGAGCCTGTCGCCCTGAAAACAACGCCGCCTGCTTCGATGTCCACACTCATGGTATCCAGCACTGCAGATGACATCTGGCTAGCTAGGAAACGCTCCCAGATCAATCGATACAAGCGCAGTTGGTCCCGCGACAAAAACTGTTTGATTTCATCCGGAGTACGCATGACTGCAGTTGGGCGAATCGCTTCATGGGCATCCTGAGCATTTTCATTCTTGGTTTGTGCACGGGGCTCTGCCAACACATAATCAGGTCCGTATTTTTCTAGTATGTACTCTTTTGCTTCGTTTTGTGCAGTCGTAGAGATACGGGTAGAGTCTGTACGCATATAAGTAATCAAACCTACAGCGCCTTCCTTGTTTCCTACATCGATCCCCTCATACAGCTCTTGCGCAATCCTCATCGTCTTGGCTGTACGGAAATTGAGCTTTCTTGCCGCTTCCTGCTGAAGTGAACTGGTGATGAAAGGAGCAGCAGGGTTGCGTCTACGCTCCCGCTTGGTCACTTTCTGCACAACATACTTCTGGTCTTTGATTCGATCAAAAACTTGTTTTACATCTTCTTCAGAGGAAAGCTCTACTTTTTCTTCGCCATAGCCATAAAACTTTGCTTCAAATTCCTTGCCCATGCTCAACAGCTTGCTTGCAATGGTCCAATACTCTTCAGGTTCGAACTGTTGAATTTCTCGTTCGCGATCCATGATGAGCTTTACCGTAACAGACTGAACGCGTCCAGCGCTCAAGCCCTTTCGAACCTTTTTCCAGAGAATTGGACTGATGTTGTAGCCGACTAGACGGTCCAGTATGCGTCTGGCCTGCTGTGCATTCACCAGGTCCATATTGATATGCCGAGGATGCTTGAATGCTTCCTTAATCGCATCCTTGGTGATCTCGTTGAAAACAACCCGAAGAGGCTGATCCAGATCGAGGCCCAAGTATTGTGCCAAATGCCAAGCGATTGCTTCCCCTTCGCGATCCGGGTCAGCTGCGAGATAGACTTTTTTTACTTTTTTCGCTGCGTCCTTCAGAGCTTTTAATACGTCTCCCTTGCCGCGAATCGTTATGTATTTCGGTTCAAAGCCACGTGTAACGTCAACTGCCGTTTGACTCTTCGGAAGATCGCGCACATGGCCCATAGATGCTTTTACAATATATTTGCTACCCAGGTATTTCCCAATAGTTTTCGCTTTCGCAGGGGATTCTACGATTACGAGCGTGTCAGCCATTTTTTTCCTCCCCTTTTAGTAAGGAATCTCCCCTATTATTAATGATGCCTATCCGATTTGTCAAACATCTGAACGCGTCTGGCAGCATGAGGATTGTACTTTGGTCATTACCTACGAGCGAAATAACCACCCGGCAAACTAATCACAATCCCTTTGCTTTCAAGTACAAGAAGTGTTTGATGCAGCATTTTGCGCTCGGAAATCGAAGCGCGCTCCAGAAGCTGATCGGCATGCACACCCTCTTCTGTCAGCAGATCGTAGACGGCTTGCTCCCTATCATCCATCGACACTTTTCGTGTTCTTTCTATATTAATAGATGTTTTGCTGTCCATGAATAAGTGCGGCCACTCCTCCCAAATATCCTTGCTCGTTGTCACTAGCTTTGCACCTTGCTTGATCAAATTATTCGTACCAGCGCTCATTTCTGAGAAAATGGGCCCTGGTACCACAAAAACGTCCTTTCCCTGCTCCAAAGCACAATCGGCAGTGATCAATGAGCCGCTTCGTTCTGCTGCTTCTACAACAAGAACCCCGAGACTAAGGCCGCTAATGATGCGATTTCGATCCGCAAACAATCCAGGGACAGAAGGTGTACCTGGCGCATATTCAGAGAGAATGAGCCCGAATGATTCCATCTGCTCATACAGCTTTCTATGACCTGTGGGATAGATCTGATCGATGCCACAGCCCATCACACCAATCGTTTTACCTCCTGCTTTTAACGCTGCTACATGCGCCTCTCCATCAATTCCGTAGGCTAACCCGGAGACAATGACGAATCCCCTCTGCGCCAAATCCTTTGCGAAATGAGCACAGGCTGCACGGCCGTATGGTGTTGGTTTTCTCGATCCTACGACACCCACAGCAGGATATTCATGCAACAAGGAAAGATCCCCACGATAAAAAAAGGCGAGCGGAGGGTCTGGAATCTGAGAAACCTGACGAGGAAAGGCTTGATCCAGAAAGCAAAGGTACTGAATTTCATCCGTCATCCGCTCCCATGAAAGCCGTAAGATCCATTCTATTGGCGAGCTTTTCCCCAACGATTTAGTCATTGCTTCCTTCAGCTTCAGTTGATCAATCAGGTAATCCCATTCGTCCATCGCCGCTGCAAAAGATCCGTACGCCTCATAAATAGCCCAAATTCTTTTTCTGCCCAGACCCGGAATTTTCAACAAAAAGTACAAGATATCCCGTTCGTTCACGCTATTCCACTGCATGATTACACGCTCCCCGCTCGTACCTTTGGATTGTTTTCCAATTGTAACGAATAACAGCGAGCTGCTCAAAAATATTTCTATCCGTCGAAATCGATGACGTACGACTCGACAACAGACTGCATTTTACGCCATAACAAAACGGACTAGCCTGAGCCAGTCCGTTTTGAATTGCGACATATATGGCTTATTTAGACAAAACTTTGTCCAACATGCCACGCTCGGTCAGTACTTCTACCAATGTTTCACCAATAGCTGCAGGGGTTTTCGCTACGCGAACACCGCAAGATTCCAGCTTGGCAATTTTCTCAGCAGCCGTACCTTTACCACCGGAAATAATTGCGCCAGCATGACCCATGCGTTTTCCTGGAGGAGCTGTTTGGCCACCGATGAAGCCCACTACTGGCTTCTTCATGTTAGCAGCGATCCAGTCAGCTGCTTCCTCTTCCGCAGTACCACCGATCTCACCGATCATGATAACCGCTTCTGTATCAGGGTCTTCATTGAACATTTTCAGGACGTCGATGAACTCCATACCTTTTACAGGGTCACCACCGATACCTACAGCAGTAGATTGACCGATTCCACGAGTAGAGGTTTGATGTACCGCTTCATAGGTCAACGTGCCAGAGCGGGATACGATTCCCACTTTACCTGGTGTATGGATATATCCTGGCATGATGCCGATTTTGCACTCGCCTGGAGTGATGACGCCTGGGCAGTTAGGACCAATCAGCTTGGTCTTTTTGCCTTCCATGTAACGTTTTACTTTTACCATGTCGAGAACTGGGATACCTTCTGTAATGCAGATTACGAGATCCAGTTCAGCGTCTACTGCTTCCATGATCGCGTCAGCAGCGAAAGGAGGAGCTACGTAGATCACAGATGCATTTGCACCCGTTTTTTCGACAGCTTCCGCCACCGTGTTGAAAATTGGAATACCGTCAACTTCAGTGCCACCTTTACCCGGTGTTACACCGCCAACCATTTGTGTACCGTATTCAACTGCACCGCGAGTGTGGAACAAACCGGTTGCACCTGTAATCCCTTGTGTAATGACTTTTGTATTTTTATTTACGAGAATACTCATCGCGTATTTTTCCCACCTTTTTATACGTATCTGATCGCTTAATTTACTTCACCAAAGATACGATTTTCTCTGCGCCATCCGCCATGGATTCAGCAGCTACGATATTCAAACCGGATTCATTCAGGATTTTCTTCCCGAGCTCCACGTTGGTACCTTCCAGGCGAACAACGAGTGGTTTGTCCAATTTGATTTGTTTCGCTGCATTTACAACGCCGTTTGCGATGACGTCGCATTTCATGATGCCGCCGAAGATGTTGACAAAAATACCTTTTACTTTTTCGTCACGAAGGATGATTTTGAACGCTTCCGTAACTTTTTCTTCAGTAGCTCCGCCACCTACATCAAGGAAGTTGGCAGGATCTCCACCGTAGAATTTCACGATGTCCATTGTAGCCATCGCCAGACCTGCACCGTTTACCATGCATCCGATGTTACCATCGAGTGCGATGTACGCGAGGTCATATTTGGAAGCTTCAATTTCCTTCTCATCTTCTTCATCCAGGTCGCGAAGAGCCACGATGTCAGCATGACGATAGAGAGCGTTACTGTCAAAGTTCAGTTTGGCATCGAGAGCCATTACTTCACCGTCGCCAGTAACAACCAGTGGGTTGATTTCTGCAATCGAGCAATCTTTGTCAACAAATGCTTGATAGAGGCTCATCATGAACTTCGCAGCTTTGTTGATCAGTTCTTTTGGAATGTTAATGGCATAAGCCAGTCGGCGAGCTTGGAAAGCGTTCAGACCAGTTACCGGGTCAATGACTTCCTTGAAGATTTTTTCTGGGGAGTGTTCTGCCACTTCCTCGATCTCCGTACCGCCTTCTTCAGACGCCATCATCACTACGCTGCCTGTTGCACGGTCAACGACTACACCAACGTAGTATTCTTTTTTGATGTCGCAACCTTGCTCGATCAAAAGGCGCTTTACTTCTTTTCCTTCTGGGCCAGTTTGGTGAGTCACCAGGACTTTACCCAGAATTTCTTGGGCGTATGTACGAACCTCATCGAGGTTTTTCGCAACTTTTACGCCACCCGCTTTACCGCGGCCACCTGCATGAATCTGAGCTTTTACTACGTTGATCTGTGTTCCGAGTGCTTTGGCAGCTTCTACTGCCTCGTCCACTGTGAAGGCAACGCGTCCTTCCGGAACCTTCACACCGTACTGTTTAAGTATCTCTTTACCTTGATACTCATGAATGTTCATTCTCCATCCTCCTATGGCAGATAAAGATCGGCAGGTTATTTGACTGGTAAAAAAACATCCTGTCCCAGTCAATTCCTCCACTATCAGTGCAACAGTTTCTATTCTACGATAAAACTTTCAAAAGTGGTAGTAATATGTTCTCATATATCCTGACCATTCACACTCATCTTCATGAGTTCATTCGTTATTTTCTAGAAGAATCAAGGAGTTTCAGAATATTATAGTCTAAATTATTGTGAGAAAACCATGATTGATCAAGTTTAAAAGTGAGAGGATACATTTCGATCGTGCGCTTCGTATCGCTGGAAACAAAATGAAGGACGTACTGTTTTACTCCTGGTTGACTCGGTGCATCAGGAAGAGGAGTAGCGCTTTTGATTAGGCGAACGATCTGATGTGCCTTCCCCTGTTCCTTGGTTGTGGTTGTCACATCGTACTCATGATCTTCAACATCGGTCCTTCCTGCTTTTTCAATGCGCAGCTTGTTCGCCTTGAATAGCTTTTCGTAGATATCGTCCGTTTTTTCTTTTGGTGGAAGCCAGGAGGTCAATTGGGAAAAAAGGGCACCTTCTACATGAAAAGTGAGCGTCTCCCTGCCAAATGGAATCGAGATCAAGGTAGGCGTTAGAACCGTAACCTCCAAAGGTTTTTCGTTGGAGTGAATACGCATCCTGTAATACGGGTGCAACGGATACTGTTTTACCCCCTGTTCCAATTCGGGGTCAGCAGAACGCAGCAGTTGTTTGACTGCATCTCTTTCTGAATCCTGCAACAATTTGGTCGATGAAAGGTCCTCGGCCGACAAGTAGATGTTGTTCATCTCTTGGGCTAGAATACCAGTACCTACTTGCTTATGTACCCATTGGTAAAAGGTCTTTGCACCATTTCCTCGAAATGTACGATCTCCATACTGACTGGCTTTTTCACCGATAGGGACAACTAAGGGTGCCAAATCCTTCCTGTACAGTACTAATGTAAAGCGAACTTCTCCCTGGTCGAGCGGTTCAGTAGATACCTCTAGATCTTGACCTTGCTCCGTGAGTTCCTTCATAAAAACAGGCAGTTCCAGTGCAACTTCCTGTCCATCCGTTGACATGACGGTCACCTTTTCAACCGCCCCCAATTCCGTTTCAATGCTCCCTCTCATGTCGGTTTTGATCCCTTGATTATCCTGGGAACATCCCGTCAGTACTAAGCCGGCTACAAGTAGTGGAAATAGGTAAGCACGAAAAGACGATTTCATGCAATCTAGCCTCCCTCGCGTGTGTTCTGTCTACTGAAGCTACAGAAGTCCCAATCGACGGCTGATCTCACTGCCAAGTTTTCGCTTCACATATATTTCGCCGATTTGATGCGGATCTTTTACAACCACCGAGCGATTGTTGGTCCGAATGACTACGTACTTTTCCCCATTTTTATCAAGTCCGCAAATCAGTTCAGAGGAAACCTCTACAAAGATGATGACAACATACTTATCCATTACCTTTTTCAAGGAAATTTTAGGGAAAGGAGTGAGAAATGGTGTCGTTTTATCCTGGATGTACTGTGTTATGGCAAGCACGTATTTATCCGGGTCTCCGTATTGCTCTACTTCATGATTGACTCCAACAATACTCCCTTCGTCTGTGATCCCCAAAAACAGATTTCCGTTGTTTGAATTGGCAAAGGCCACTACACTTTTTATAATTCCACTTTTGGATAACAAGAAATCGCGTTTGAATTCGATCATGTCGTTCTCACCCAATTGGATCGCAACCTGCGGGTCTTCGACTCGGCCCAAATAGCGGAAACGGCTGATGGCACCCAAACGATAGACGTACTCCTCAAAAATATCTGACGGCAAAGAGATATCTTCCAGGACTGCATCTGTGTTTTGCCACAGCTTGTAGGTCCGGGGTGAAAAGCACATGTCAAACAATACTCTGCTCCCTAACGAACGGATGTTCATTCCGATGGAAGCAGGTCTCTTCAGAGAAGGTTGATAAGGAGGATCGCTTTCTACTTGAAGGACCCCTGCGTACAGCAGCATATCAAAATAATGACGAGGCAATTTCGCCCTATGCTTTAACAATTCCCGTTCAGGTGTGGCTCGTGCTGTCAGGTGATAGAAGTCAAAATGAACTTCTACATCATCCAGGGAAAGGACAACGGCTAAAAACGAATACAGATGGCGCATGAAATTCCCTCGTTTTATGTTATTTGTCATCTCTCGTTTGTTGGTCATATTTTAACGCAATCATCTGTTAATTGACTAGTCATTTCTCACTATTGTCTCCTTTAGACCTATGTCTACAGAACTACTAAAGGCGAGGAACACTCGGCAAAAAGAGTGTCACTCGCCTTATTTGCTGCACGGAAAAGTCATGATGCATCTACGCTTGATAAGTTTGTAGGATGGTTTGAAGTTTGAAGGACAAGCCCATCTCTCCTTTAATCTTCAGCTTCCCCATCATAAATGCCGTTGTAGGATTCATGTTCCCCTGAACCAGCTTGATAAAATTTTCATCGGATAATTCCAGGGTACATCTAGCCTCCTCCAACGCTTCCTTCGAGTATGTAGCCTGATTATTCCCAATTTTCACCTGATACGTTCCAGCTTCTTCACCACTTAGCTGAAAGTGGTAGACAACCGACATCCCTTGAATCCCTTTTGGATCCGCATTGATTTTATCCAACAAATCCGTGATGGTTTTCTCGACGGACATATGTCACCCTCCCTCGTCTATTTTGTATATTTTTAGCATTTTTCCCCAAATAAATCTACCATGGCTTATTCCAAGATATGTGCAGCGACGACCGCGTTTGGGTGGAATGATATTCTGATAAGCAAAAGTCCCTACACAATAAAGAAATAAGCCGGTACATTCCGGCTTATTTCACTCGAACTGCAGTACCTGTTGCAATCACCATCATCATACCTTCACGCAGTGTTTCAAAGTCCAGGTCAACACCAATGACAGCATTCGCTCCTAGTGTACGTGCTTTTTCCGTCATCTCCCGGATCGCCATCTCGCGTCCTTCTGCCAGTTTGCTCTCATACGTACCACTTCTTCCACCGATAATGTCCGTAATTCCCGCGAGAAAATCTCGGACAACGTTGGCCCCCATGATCACTTCGCCACTCACGATGTCAAGATAGGCTTCAATTTCTTTCCCTTGCAAGGTACTGGTAGTTGTTACGATCATTTCTGACAGCCTCCTAATATCCATATTATCCATTTCACTGAGTAGTACGATTCAAGGAAAGCAGAGTTGCACTTTTCTGCAGGGCCTACTACCTCATCATCAGAAAGTGTATGTATTGTCGAGAACCCCTATACCCCGATTTCCACAGGGGCTGGGTTAATAAGGTCTGCTCACACTCCGGTTTTTGGCAGACGTCGATAACAGACTCGCCCTCTCCATCAATTCACGAAGCGAAAGAGAGAAAAAATCGGAATCTAGGTAGCCATTTACATGTCCTACAGCTGCAGATATTTGGACGTGGCGGATATCGATTGGCTTTTCCATGATTTCCAAGTAGGAAAAAACATGATTGTCATCAGCCGTAGATATCACAACAAACTCATCTCCCGCATATCTGCTTAAAAAGTCATACCGATCATCCATCAAATCGGATAGAACATTCGAATACTCACGGATTACATCATTTCCAAAAGGATGACCGTAAAGCTTGTTGATTTGACCAAAGTTGTTTAAATCAATAAACAACAGATGAAACGGGGTCCCTTCTTTCAATAAGCGTTCCCCAATGGACTGAATGTAGGGAGCGCGGAATAAGCCAGTCAATGGATCTGTATATTCCGCAATTCTCATCAATACAGCTTCTCTCGTTACTCTTCCAACCAATCTTTCCTCGTCCAAAATCAATATTTCTTCGATTCCGGAATTTCTGATAAGCCGATCAGCATCCCAAATGCTCTGATCCACCGACATGTTGATTGTCTCGGAAGTCATGGCATCTGCAACAATTCGATTGGGATGGGAAGAACGAACATCTCTTGAAGTCATAATTCCGATAACATCGTCATGTTCGACTACGATCAAAGAGCTGACATGATTCTCGTTCATTCGCTCTGCCGCATGGGCAACACTTTTTTCAGAGGTTATGGTATGAAGATCGGTCGTCATGATATCGGATACGATCATGACAGCTCCACCTCGCGTTGAACCGTCACGGCTATTTTTAATTCAGACCGCAACACCATCGAATCGCTGATCATTCGCTCAGCTTCCTCTAGGATAATGTTCATGAGTCGTTTTTCATCAATCATTTGCAATAGCGTATTGCGCAACAAAATGGCTTCAATTTTGGGATGATCCATTTTCAATAGTGTAAACTGCTCTGGTGAGAGTGCCTCCGCCATTCTTCTCACTGCCTCAGGTCCAATGGGGGCTTTCCTCCCGATAATTAATAAATCCTGCATCGGTGGTACTTCGAATTCCGATATTTTAAGGGAAAGCGTCGCTTTCCTGGAATATACGTTCCTATCACTCATTTCACTATCCTCCACATTCATCCTAAGGTCCCTTTCAACCTTCCGGGTTTCCCAAACAAATAGCCCTGGCCGTTTTTCACCCCTAGTCGTGCAGCACAGTCGAAATCCTCATTATTCTCTACGCCTTCCAGAATGAGTTGAATGTCATTTTGGCAAAACTCTACAAACAATCGTACCACTTGCTGCTTGTCCTTCGAGACAGAGAGCAGCTTGGAATAATAACGATCAACCTTAATATAATCTGGCGCCAGATCATGAATATTGCGAAACGTATCCGTTCCATCCCCAACATCATCAAGTGCGATTAAAAAACCTCGTCTCCGCAAGTCTGATACTCTTTGGATAAAGACCGAATCATGACGCAGTTCGCTTTTCATAATGGATTCATTGATTTCCAACACGGTACGATTGAGGAAGGGCAAGTAAGCAGCGGAGAATTCCTCCACAAAAGGAAGAAATGAAGTTTCCATAATTGTCGATGGAAACACATTTACAAAGAGTAGCCCATTTTTATGATTTGCCGGTAATTGGAAAAAGGCAGAAATAGCATAATACAAAGATTGCATATCCAATTCTGCCAGCTTATGTTTCTCTACCGCATCCTGAAAAAACGCTTCCGGATGAATGCCCGCCGCATTGCGAAACAATGCTTCATAACCCAATCTCGATTTCCCTAAAAAATCACATATAGGCTGGAACTCGTGATAGTATTCTTGTTTCTTAAACTTTTCCGCAACACGATCCATCAAATGTCCTTTCCCTTTCCAAGTAAATGATGTGATGGGCAAAAGAAGAAGCTACTGCATCCATGAAGGAGCCACTCAAATGGTTCCGAGTGATTGAATAACCAACCAATATGTACAAACGGATGAACAGTCCGAATTCGTGTACTGTCAATTATTCCTAACAAAAAAAGGATCATTGTCGAATTGCAATTCGACATTATAAGCCTTTATCCCTACTTTTATTCGCTAAATTTTTGCAAAATCCTCTCCAAAAAGTACTATTTACCTCCAAGTAACCTGTACGTTACAAAAATGTCACTTTTTTCATTATGGCACCATTACATGCTTCATCAAGGATTTCTTTTTAGATCGTTTAGTGGGGCGTCTTTTTCCTGTGGATGAAAAGTAAGGTTGCTCGTTGTTTTTTAATGGGGATATCGGGATCTCAGTGGAAGATAGTCGAGAAATATATGGTCACCAATTGTGGCCTGACGGTAATCTAGTCAAATGGGATTCGGGCAGTTAACCCGAACAAAGAAGTGGAATAACGTATAAGAAAAAGATTGTAGATAGTCTGAATATAGAATGGGAAAGGATGAATCCAGATGACTTCCTCAACCATGTCTTCCCTTCGTGTACCTGTTGGTCACACTTTTCCGCTCTTGCTGGCTGCCAATCCATCCACTGGCTATCAGTGGGAGCTTTCCACTCCTGTAGATCCCCGTTTTCTTGTTTTGCTTTCCAATCAGTATGTTCCAAATGAACGATCAGCACGAGTTGGCCAGAGTGGTCATCAGGTTTTCCGTTTTCAATCCTTGCATACAGGGATGACTTCCATTGCGCTCAAGTATTGCAGACCTTGGGACACCGGTGATTGTGCAGCTTTTGCTTTTTATACGGTTGAGATTTTCTAAATCTTTATACAAACCAAACTCGGCCATTTGGGGTCAATTTGCGATGCCGCGATCCAAAGCCCGATATCGAATCGCCTCTGCTACATGGGCCGCTTCAATTTTTGCAGTGCCATCCAAATCCGCAATGGTTCTCGCCACTTTGACGATCCGGTCGTAGGCTCGCGCACTCAGACCCAACCTATCAAATGCAAGCTGCAGCAATTCTTGACCTTCTTTATTTAGACTAGCATACCGACGTATTTCTCCGCCATTCATCGTACTGTTAAAGGGACTGCCCGGCCGATGGGAATATCGTTCCAATTGGATGAGGCGCGCCTGTTCTACTCGTTTTTGGATATCGAGAGTGGATTCTTCTTCTACTCGTTCGTGCAATAACTGAACGGGCACTCGTGGAACTTCCAAATGTAAATCGATGCGGTCGAGCAGAGGTCCAGATAATTTGGAGCGGTATTTCTGAATTTGCAGTGGTGAGCAGGAACAGGCTTGTTGGTCACGAGTCCCGAAGAATCCACACGGACAAGGGTTGCACGACCCAATGAGCAAAAATCGAGCGGGGAATGTAAATACCTGTTTGGAGCGGCCAATCGTGACTACTCCCGCTTCCAAAGGTTGACGTAATACTTCTAAGACGTGGCGTGAAAACTCAGGCATTTCATCGAGAAAAAGGATTCCTCCATGGGAAAGGCTGCATTCACCGGGACGAGGGATTTGCGCTCCTCCCCCAATCAGAGCTGTTGCTGTAATCGTATGATGTGGTGAACGAAAAGGTCGTTCACTAATCAAACCGCTCGTACGTGTCAATTGCCCTGCGATACTGTATATTTTGGTCACTTCATATGACTCGTCCATGGTCATTTGCGGCATAATCCCAGGAAGGCAATTCGCCAATAAAGTCTTACCCGAGCCAGGTGGCCCGACAAGAATGACATTATGAAAGCCTGCTGCAGCGATTTCCAAACCGCGTTTCACGAATTGCTGTCCATAGACATGACTGAAGTCTGGACAGCCGTTTTCACCGCGCAACCGGATCGCTTTTTTCGTGTTTTTCTCGTAGGTAGTGTTATTTTCCCATTCCTCAATCCAAAATCGAGTTGCCTCGCGTAAATGTTGGGCAGGCAAGACGGCCATATCCACCAGGTGGGCTTCTGCTTCGTTTTGGGCAGGTAGGATGACATGAGTAAAGCCGTTTCTTTTCGCTTCCAGCAGTATCGGTAATACACCTGTTACAGGACGCAGCGAACCGTCCAACGCCAATTCTCCAAGGATCAGAATCTTCCCTTCACGGGGTGGAATTTGTTTGGAGGCAAGCAGGATGCCGATCGCGATAGCCAGATCAAAACCGGAGCCTTCTTTACGCTGATCAGCCGGGGCCAGATTTACCGTAATGCGCTGCATCGGGTAGTCATAACCAGCATTTCGAATTGCTGCCCGGACACGGTCCCGTGCTTCTTTAACGGCCGAACCTCCTAATCCGACCAGGTCGAACTGCGGTAGTCCATTGGCGATATCTGTTTCGACTGAAACCATCATGCCATCAATTCCAAGAATGGCTCCGGAATAGCTGCAAGCGTACATACGTTTCCCCTCCTGCTTTTAGGATAGAAAAAGAAAGGGAGGGATGGCAAGATTATTTGAGAGGTTTTGGGGAGTGTTACTAACTCAACTTTCGCAGAGCGAAAATGAGCGTATTCCCTTGGTACAACAAGTTTAAAGCCGATTTTAGAATGCTCCTTGAAAAATAGAAAAACACCACTCTGTTTGGTAATATGAAAGTGACTAAACAATCACTACCATACAGAAGAGGTGTCCTCTCTATGATAGAGCAAAAACAACAAAACAATCAACTGCCTGCCGAAATCCAAATAACATGGAATAAACTGGAAGCGCTGCAACACTTGAAAACCGCAGTTTTTAAAAAGAATTTTGGTTTTACCTGCTCGTATCTATTCCAGTTAGTGTTTGTACTCTTGTTTCATCACAAGAACTGGTTTCGCTTGTTGGAAAGTGAGAAAGGTGATCTGTTTCCCGGCAAGGATACGGTGTACCGCTTTCTCAACCATAGCGGTTATGCGTGGCGTCGCTATTTGACACTACTCAGTTGCACCACCATTGACAAAGTGCAAGCCCTCACATCAATAAATCGTGTATCGGTTTTTGTAGTCGACGATTCCATGTTTGAACGTAACCGCAGCAAGGTTGTCGAGATGCTGTCTCGATTCAAAGACCATGCGACAGGTTGCTATTACAAAGGCTTTCGCATGCTCACGCTGGGATGGTCTGACGGTCACACGTTTATTCCGGTAGATTTTTCTTTACTCGCTTCTCTAAAATCTCAAATCAACGGAATGATGGAGGGAATCGACAAGCGAACATCGGGCTATAAGCGCCGCTTAGAAGCGCTGTTGCCTGCCCCGGAAGTTATTCCTGCCATGATCGACCGAGTTATCCAATCAGGCATGAGTGCCTCTTACGTGCTTATGAACAGTTGGTTTACGCACGCTCCCTTAATCCAAGCGATTCGTACGCGTGGTTTGGACGTAATCGGAATGGTGAAGGCAGACAATAAACGCTACCTTGTCGGTCAGCGTCGCCTATCGTTACAGGAACTTTATCATACGGCAACACCTGTACGAAGAAAAAAGAAAGTATTCTGCGTTCCATTCACACAGAATTGTCTCCGGGTATCCCTGTCATCATGGTGTTTGTGCGCCACCGCTCGAATAAAAAGCAGTGGCTCGCTATATTGTGTACGGATTTGCTTAGAAGCAGCTCATTGACCTCATCGAGGACATAGTTCAAAAGGTAAACCAAAAGATCACAAAACTGATTCAAGCACAAAATGCTATGTCTTTCATTTTAAAATTCTCTTCTCTGTACAAGCTACTCTCCCCCTCTACTATTTTAAGTTCTCTGTATCATTTTCGCCCATTTTTCTTTCAATACCGTTCGTATAAGCTATAGTCTAATCCGACCATATCGAACTGCCATATCCCATAGACAGACGATATCTGTTTCAACTGAATCCATTGTGCTGTCAATTCCAAGAAGCCTCCGGAATAGCTGCGCGTACACACCTTTCCTGCTTTAATGCTAAGAAAGATAAGGAAGTCGTTTTAGCATGCAAGCCGTATGGGGCACGTTCACTATATTGAAATATAATAAAACAAGACCTACTGAACTTCCAATCATTCAGTAGGTCTCTTCGTTTCTTATTTCACCTTCACTTTAATCTCCACTTCTTCACCCTTATATTCTGCAGTGATGACAGCAGAGCCTTTCTTTTTCCCAGTCACTACACCATCTTTTACTGTAGCAACAGAGGATTTCGACGTACTCCATTTAACATCAGAGCCGGATACTTTTTTACCATTGTAGGTTACTCGGATGGTTTCTGTTTTCCTGACCTTGACGGAGATACTATCGTCATCCACCTCGAGGCTATCAGCGTCTTCCACCGTCACTTCGATGGTTGTTTTTGCGCCTTTATAGGTCGCAGTAATGGTAGCCGTACCTTTTGCCTTTGCTTTGATCGTACCTTTATCTACCGAAGCGACTGAGGATTTCGAGGTTCCCCATTCTGCTTTTGAATTGTTCAGTGTGTCCCCATCGTACTTCAGTTTTACTTTCTTGGTGTCACCTTTTTTCAGGGTGATTTTGGTTTGAGTGGCTTCCAGCTTTGATTTGCTTTCTTCTACGGTGACTTGAATATCAACGAACTCATCTTTATAGAATGCGGTAATTGTCGCGGTACCTTTGGCTTTGGCTGTGACCACACCATCATTAACAGATGCGATCGATGATTTTGAAGAACTCCAGACTGCTTTTGAACCCGAAACGGTTGCGCCATCATATTTCAAACGGATGGTTTGCTTTTCATCCGCTTTGAGCGTTATTTTCGATTCTGTCGCTTCTAGTTTTGCTTTGCTGTTTTCAACCTTCACTTCGATATCGACGCTCTCGCCCTTATAGACGGCATTTATGGTTGCGGTACCTACTCCTTTTGCAGTTACTACGCCGTCTTTTACAGTCGCAACGGATGATTTAGAAGAACTCCAAGCCGCTTTCGAGCCTGTAACGTTGGCTCCATCGTATTTCAGTCGAAGCGTCTGAGTGTCGCCCTTCTTCAGCGTAACCTTGGTTTGTGTCGCTTCCAGCAGGGCTTTATCGTCCTGTACGGTTATCTCAACATCGGCAAACTCACCTTTATATACCGCAGTAATCGTTGCTTTTCCTTTTGCCTTTGCCGTTACTACTCCGTTGTTGACTGTAGCTACTGCTGAATTAGAAGTAGCCCATCCAGCGCTCGAACCCGTTACATTTGTCCCATCGTACTTCAACTGAATCGTTTTCGTTTCTCCCTTTTTCAAAGACACTTGCTTTTGCGTCGCTTCCAGCTTCGCCGTATCTTCTACGGTGACGGTGACTTTTACGGATTCATTCTTATATTTTGCAGTGATCGTCGCTGTCCCTTTAGCTTTTGCAGTGACCACACCATTTTTCACCGTTGCGATCGAGGAGTTCGAGGTCGTCCAAGTTGCATTGGAGCCAGTTAATGCCTTTCCGTTGTAGGTCAACCCAATCGTGCTGGTTTTTCCTTTTTTGATCGTCACTTTGCTTTGTTTTGCGACAAGACCTGCATCTTCATTGACTGTTACGCTGATCGTAACGGATTTGCCGCTGTATTTCGCTGTAATGGTTGCCGTGCCTTTGCCTTTTGCTGTAATCGTGCCGGTGTTACTCACTGTTGCCACAGTAGATTTCGAGGTAGTCCAGGTTGCTTTAGTGGAATTCAGTGAAGAACCACCGTAGGTCAGCGTAACTTTCTTCGTGTCTCCTTTATCCAAGGTGACTTTGCTGATGTTCGCTTTCAAGGTGTTCGCGCTCTGTACCGACGACGCCTGAATTTCAGATGAAGCAGGCGCGATTTCTTGTGCGTGAGACATTACGGGTATAGATAAATGAATGCTGCTTGCTAGGACCGCCGCCAAGATCCATTTGGACAATATATTTCTCGTTTTTCGTTGCATGATAAACCTCCTAAATATTCCTGCTACTTGATTAGACGTTTGTCACTGGAAAATGTAACGCATAAAAGAAAATAATAACACTGTTTCTTTGAATTTTTTTTGAAAAACTTGTCCGTCTTCGAATTTTTCAAAAAAAAAGCCTTCCAGCCTGGCTGGAGGGCAAAGATTGATGCTTGGAGGAGTTTCATCGCGTCGAGTACAGTACATCATACGTCAAGGTGCGGAGTGTTGCTGTAGACGAATCCCCAATCACTACGGTCTCAAGCGCCCGTTTTTCCATTCCAGCACATCTTTATTTCTTTTAAAAAGCATATTCGATGTGCTGGATCTGCGTAGTCTTGTCCTTTAGATCTCCGGTTGGGCAATGGATCGCGATAACATCCATGCGGAAGGCTGGAAATGAGTGTGAGTGGCTCTGCAAGTACGAAAGGGCTAGCTCCCGCAGTTTGTTTCTTTTTCTCCAGGTGACAGATTCTCCTGCCGTACCATATGTAGGTTGCGTTCTCGTCCGAACCTCGACGAAGACCAGCGTATGCCCATCAAGTGCAATGATGTCGATCTCGCCCTGTCGGGAACGCACATTTCTGTCCAGAATGTGATAGCCCTTTTCCTGTAAAAAAAGACCTGCAAGCTCTTCACCTTTTTGTCCCAGGATTCGCCTTTTGTCCCTCATCTATTTCTTTTTTCCTCCCTTATCCAAGCGGTATACAAAAGCAAGGACTTCCGCTACAACCTGATACAACTCCGGAGGAATTTGTTGGTTCAAGTCCAGCTTGCCCAGTACTTCAACCAGCGAAGGATCCTCCTGAACAGGAACGTTGTTGTCCTTGGCAGCTTTCAAAATATTCTCGGCGATGTAGCCAGTTCCCTTGGCCACCACTCGGGGCGCTTCCATCGTTCCGGCCTGATATTTGAGCGCTACCGCCTGTTTGCGCATATGCTTGTCTGGAGCAGTCTCCTGATTCATACTCGCAGGTCCACCCCTTTGTAATCGGTCATCAGGGTAGCCTTTGCGGCAGACACTGTGGTCGATTTACCCTGCTGCTCAGGAATGGGTTGTACGCGCATCGAGGATAACGAGTAGCCAATCTCTTGAAGCTGATCGGTGAATCCTCCCTTGATGACATGGGCCAATGCTTCTATTCCAGGGGTGTCATTAAAAATTTGAAGATTGACGATTTTTTTGACAATGTTCACATCGATCATGGTCGTACCTAATGCTTGCAGATTGAGATGGAAGAATAGTCGGCAGTTCTCTGCATCCAAATGGCCTGAGCCTTTTTTCTTGGATTCGATTTGTACGTACGCGGTTTCTTCGCCTTGCTCGGTTCGCAGAGGAATTTGCATCACGATTTGAGACAAGGATTGATTAGCTGGCTGCGTCAGCATGAGTTGTTGTCCTGTCACCTGCTGCAAAAGCTGGTCTGCAGCTTCACGCAATGCGACTGGTATGTTCGAATTGCTTTGCGTCAGCTGGAGCAGCATCGCTTTCACGCTCTCCATCTGCTTTTGGACACCAGCGTCCCAAGAGATTGACCCAGCTAGAGCTTGTCCCATCAATTCTCGTTCATGTGCGAATCCCAGTTGCTGAAACAGCTGCTGGATCGGATTTGAACGGCCCGCAGTTTGCGCTGTATGAAGGTTTGCTTCGATTGGACGACTAACATTATCCGTCACAGGTTGCAGAGTAGATCCGACAACGCTTCCTTGTGCAGGCTGAGTGGTTTGCTGCACTTGTGTGGGTGTTACCGTACCTTCTCCGGCAAAAGCGCTGTTGGAACCTGTCGATGCAGTAGGATTAAAAACAGGCTGAACCGGAATTTGTCCTGGTGGACTCTGGCTTTGCAATGGATTGCTGTGGGAGCTGGCGACGCTTGGCTGACTTCCCATCGTCTGAACAGGCGGCAGCTGCATCATTACACCATGCTGCGTGTGAGGCGATCCCGCCTGCTGGGATGCTGCCTGATTAGCAGAAGCTGGCACATTTGTTGGCTGCTGGTTGCCTAGCTGCTGCGGTTGATTGACTTCATTGCCACGAATGCCGGAAGATTGCGCCGGTCTGTCCTGTTGTTCCACTTTTCCGTTATCTAGGATCTGTACAGGCAGACCCGCTATTTTCTCTTTCAATTGGGTGACGAGCTGGCGTAGATCCCCGACAGTTGCCTGCACCGCTTGAGTCTGGCCTTGAACCTGACCTTGTGCTTGTGGCTGAGGCTGCACTTGTCCCTGTCCGGCCGAATTCGTAGCGCCTGAACCGACTTGTCCGGTTTGTGCAGGGGACAGATTCTCATTTACCTCCAAAAAAAGTGCGGCTTGCTGCAGAAAGTTTTGCATCAATGTGCTCATCGGACGCTCGGAAAAAAAAGCCTTGAGCCCCGCTACCGTATCAGGTGTCAGCGGCAAATTTCGCTTCATAGCTGTCATGAAGGCTTGAATCGTCGCATTGTCCAAGCCCAGCTTTTGTGCCACCCCGGTAAAAGCCTGGACCGTCTCCTTGGTGACAGGCAGATTCCCGTTCATCAAAGCCTGCACGATGGCTCGACTTTCTTTTGTTTCAGGCAACCCGAGTGAACGCATCAGTCCTTCCAACGTCGCCCCGCCCTTGCCTTTTCCCTCCGCAGGGGTGTCCAGAACCTTTAACGTGACGACATCAGATGAAGGCTGAACCTGCAGCCATGCCTTTTGACCAGGCTCCAGATTGGCTTCCAGTTTGGCCTGAACCTGAATGGGGCCGATCTGTACCAAAGCCATTTGATTCGGATAGTGCTTGATTACAGTGCCTTTGAATACCTGTCCCGGAGTAAGCTCAATCGGCTTGGGAGCAGCAACGTTTGCTTTCTGGGTCATCGATTGGATCAATTGCGATGGGGAAAACATGATGAATCTCCTCCTTTAAGACAGGGAACAAGGACTTCTTCACGCCTGCGCGGTTACTCCCGTAAAGGTCAACCGGTGAATGGGAGTAGGGCCATGACGCAAAATTGCAGCTAGGTGCTCTGCTGTTCCGTATCCAGCGTGTTTTTCAAAACCGTATTCCGGGTATTGTCTCCCATACTCGGCCATCATTTTGTCTCGTGTGACTTTGGCTACGATCGATGCAGCTGCAATCGAGACGCTTTTGGCGTCACCACCGATGATCGGCAACTGCTCACAGTCCAGTCCAGCTAACTGTACAGCGTCCAACAAACAAGCGTCCGGTTTGATCCCAGCATCCTCAATGGCGAGATGCATGGCTTCCTTCGTCGCTGCGAGAATGTTGATCTCGTCAATGCGTGGTGCATCCACAATGCCAATGCCGACAGCCCAGGCATCTCGCATGATCACTTCATAGAAGGCTTCCCTCGTCGCTGCTGGCACTTTTTTGGAATCATTCAATCCAGGCAAATAGAAATCAGGCGGCAGGCAAACAGCACTTGCTACTACTGGCCCAGCAAGAGGACCGCGCCCTACTTCGTCTACTCCAAAAAGATGGACATGCCCTTTTTCACGCAGCATACGCTCATACTGCGTCATCTCCGTCCACATCCTGGCCAGCTTTTCCCGGCGAGCGGCAGCAGCCTCGATTTGCCGGACCAGGTCCTGCACGCCTTTACGCTGATCTGCTTTCATCCATTCTAGAAAATCTTTAGGTACCTCGTCCAATTTTTCGATTTTTTCCCGTATTTCCTTTATCGACAGTTCCGCCAGTTCCATTCACTCATTTCTCCTTATGTACGGTCCGATTCTCCTACTTGATACAGAAAAAAACCGCCTATCCAACAGATAGACAGTTTTCCGACAATGGCATCGCCTACTCGGGAAAGGATACCGGCTTGCCAATCGGCTCTTCCATCTCCCAATCGATCGGACGCTCCAGTGTTACGCGTCCCAGCTTTCCAGAACGCAGCTCACGCAAAAACAGCTCAGCGGCTTTATCGTAGTCAATTTGTCCTCCAGACACGAGACAACCGCGTTTTTTGCCGATTTCCTCCAGCATGGTGACTTTATCCTCTGGCAGCTCCTTTAGCTTAAAGCGTTCTATGAGTCGTTCTGGATAGTAATGCATCATATACGCGATCACGAAGAGAGCTACTTCCGTAAAATCGATCAGCTCGTCTTTGATCGCTCCACTGGCTGCCAATCGAAGACCAACCATTTGATCTTCAAACTTGGGCCATAAAATACCCGGCGTGTCCAGCAGCTCTAGCGTATCGCCCATCTTCACCCATTGCTGAGCCTTGGTAACGGCGGGACGATCGCCAGTCTGGGCAACAGCCCGTTTTGACAAACGATTGATCAGCGAGGATTTTCCTACATTTGGGATACCCAAGATCATGATCCGGATCGCTCGTGCTTGCATGCCCTTCTCCGCCCGTTTCGCTAGCATTTCACTAGCCTGCTCTCGGCATAGCTCAGGCAGCTTGTTCACGCCTTTTCCACTCAAAGCGTCAATCGGCAAGGTCCGAACCCCAAGTCCACGAAAATAGGAAATCCACTCTTCTGTCGCCTTTTCGTCCGCCAAATCCGCTTTATTCAACAAGATCAGCCTTGGTTTATCACTGACAATCTCATCAATCATCGGATTTCGACTCGATAAAGGAAGACGTGCATCCAACAGCTCGATAACCACGTCAATCAAGGCCAGCTTTTCTGTTACCTGTCGTCGTGCTTTCGCCATATGTCCGGGAAACCATTGAATGGTCATGATGTCTCACCTGCCTTGAAATTGACTTTTTTCAACGTGTCATCCGAATTTGTCCGATCGGCCAAAATGTGAATTCGGCACGGCCAACCACTGTGCTGGTCGCGATTGGACCGATCACGCGGCTATCCTCACTGTTCAATCGGTTGTCACCCATGACGAACAAGTGTCCCTCTGGAACCTCTACAGGCGGGAAATCATGGGTAAAATGAAGCTCCCCCTGTTCCTTTGCCCGTTCTTCTTTTCGCTCTAGATAAGGTTCTTCTACTATTTTACCATTCACCAGTAGCTGATCATCCTTTACTTCTACACGATCGCCTGCTACAGCAATGACCCGTTTGATGTAATCACGCGTTTCATCCGCATGAAAGACGATGATCTCCCCTGGCTTAGGGTCTTGAATCAAATAAATGGCTTTATTGACAACGAGTTTTTCATTGTTATGTAAGGTGGTTTCCATCGAAGCGCCCTGAACGATAAACGGGGCAAACAGGAACGTACGAATGAGAAGGGCTAAGAGTATCGCAATGACAAGCGCCTTGATCCATTCCCATGACTCGTTTTTCTTAGCGCGGCTGGAGGTTACTTCTTCACTCATCTATGATCCTCCTCAAGCAAGCTTGTCTACCCTTGAAACGGTAAGAAAACCTCTATCGAGGCCATTTCAATGACGTGCGACCGCGTTTTAGAGGTAGGTTATTCTTGCAGTATCGGGACGTTTTACTCACAGAAGTTTATACTTTCCGATACTGTAAGAAAACCTCTATCGAGGCCATTTCAATGACGTGCGACCGCGTTTTAGAGGTAGGTTATTCTTGCAGTATAACCTCTATCGTGACCACCTCACCCGGAGGCAGCCGCTTGTAGAGGCAGGCTACTCTTGCCGAATCGGGGAAATCACTCGGAGGAGTGTTCTTATCCGATATTGAAAAAAAGGCCTGGCTTGCAGGCCAGTGCCTTTTCTATGGGTGAACAAACGCTTATCGGCGAATTTCCTTAATGCGAGCTGCTTTACCCACACGGTCACGCAGATAGTACAGTTTCGCGCGACGCACTTTACCATGACGCACGATCTCGATCTTGTCGATCTTAGGCGTGTGCACCGGGAACGTACGCTCAACACCTACGCCGTAAGAAATCTTACGAGCAGTAAAGGTTTCGCTAATACCAGTACCACGACGACGAATAACTACGCCTTCGAACAACTGGATACGCTCACGCTGACCCTCGATAACCTTAACGTGTACACGTACAGTGTCACCAGGTCGGAACGCAGGAATGTCCTGTTTCAATTGCTCTTTTTCCAATTCACGGATCACTTGGTTCATTTAAATTCCCTCCTTCCGATCAGACGTTCTTACTCGCCTATAATAGTGATTCAGTCTCATGGGACTGAGGAACGAGTAGCGGACCGCCTTAGTCAGCGGGCAAAATTGCCACAAGAAATATAGTACCATATGGGCTGGCAATTCACAAGGTAAATTCTAGAGTTTGTCCTGCATTTTTTTCTCTTCCTCGATTTCCTTCAGCCACTTTTTCATCTCTGTCGTCAATTCCAGCTTCTCAAGTAAATCAGGTCTGCGCTCGTAGGTACGCCGCAGCGACTCCTTCAGACGCCAATTGACGATATTGGCATGATGACCGGACAATAGAATATCGGGTACCTTCCAGCCGCGAAATTCTGCTGGCCTCGTGTAATGCGGATATTCCAGTAGGCCTGTAGAGAAGGAATCCTCTACAGCTGATGTCTGGTTTCCGAGAGCTCCGGGCTGCAGGCGCACGACACTGTCGATCACGACCATGGCGGCAAGCTCTCCGCCAGTCAGGACGTAGTCCCCGATCGAAATCTCGTCCGTAACAAGGTGTTCACGGATGCGCTCATCATATCCTTCATAATGCCCGCAAATAAAGACGAGATGCTCTTCCATCGACAGTTCTTCCGCCAGTTTTTGGTTGTACGGCACCCCTTGTGGACACATGAGGATGACACGAGGCTTCTTCTCTCCTGCCACCGCTTCAACTGCACGAAACAGTGGCTCAGGCTTTAGGACCATGCCGCCCCCTCCGCCATAAGGCGTATCATCCACGGTTCCATGCTTGCTTTCTGAGAAATCGCGAAAATTGTTCACTTCAAACTGAACAATCCCTTTTTCCTGCGCTTTGCCCAGAATGCTGCTGGAAAGCACACCAGAAAACATCTCTGGAAAAAGCGTAAGAATGTTAATCTGCATGAAGGGCCCTCCTCACAACAAGCCTTCCATCAAATGACAGACCACTCGCTTGTTCGCAACATCGACTTCTTTGATGCAATCATCTATGTACGGCAGCAATACTTCGCCACGCATTCCTTTGACCACCCAGACATCGTTGGCTCCTGTCTGAAGCACATCCGTGATCTTGCCCAGCTCCTCGCCCTCATCCGTGATGACCTCACACCCGATCAGCTCATGGATGTAAAATTCATCCTCTTCCAGCTCCATCAGATCAGACTCGGGAATCTTCAGCTCGCCACCCTTGTATTTCTCGATGTCATTGATGTTGGTGTACCCTTGAAAGCTCAGAATCTCAAATTCTTTGTGTGTACGACGAGTAGATACCTTCAGCTTTAACGGTCGGTCCATGCTCGGATGAAACAAAAACAGCTCGTTCCCTTTGCGAAAACGCTCATCCGGAAAATCACTGGTAGAAATCACGCGTACTTCTCCGCGCAATCCATGCGTGTTCACCAGCTTGCCTACTGTAAAATAACGCTCTTGATCCAATCCCTTCACTCCTCCTCATCAAGCCTAGGTGCCTCTTGCGTTCCTTTCCGAATTTCGTGCACCCGACCATCTTTTAACAGGATTTCCGTTCCAGCCATGATTTCATCCCAGACATCTCCAATTTGTATGGTCACAGGACTTTGCACGGTCTGATATTCCAGTTCACTCCCGATTGGCAGTTTTTCTGCCCGTAACAGCTGATACTGCAGATTCTCCAGTTTTTCCTGGCGTTGCCGTTCCTCGCGAGCAATTTTTTCTTGCGCCAGAGAATAGCGCTCCGCCGACTTCCTCTTAGCATCTGCGAGAATTTTTTTCGCTTGAAACTGCCAGCGCTGCCATTCATCCTTCTGCTGTTGAATCTGTCTTTGGTACTGATCGATCAATATGGCTCTCGCTGCTTCTGTCATCAGGATTTTCACCTGTATGGGACGATAAATCGTGAGCACGCTCGACACTCCTCTCGACGCAAGAAATCTACCTGGCAAGTCACGTTCTTGGACTGAATCTGCTGGTTGTCTCATAAAACATGATTCACGTAAAAAAAGACTGGGAAACTCCCAGCCTTTTCTCAGACAATCTCAACCGTGACGCGCTTGTCCGTATCTACGGATGCTGCCATCACGACGGTGCGCAGGGCTTTGGCGATACGTCCCTGTTTGCCGATAATTTTCCCCATATCATCAGGATGAACCGACAATTCAAATACGAGAGTACGCTCCTTGTCCACTGCATTCACACGAACCTCATGCGGATGATCGACGAGAGCCTTTGCGATCGTTTCGACCAGTGCTTTCATCATCAGACCTCCAGATGATCGGCTTATTTGCCGTATTTGGTTTCGTGTACTTTTGCCATTACGCCTTCTTTGGAGAGCAGGTTGCGAACTGTGTCAGTTGGAGCTGCACCGTTCAGGATCCATTGTACCGCTTTTTCGGTATCAATGTTCACTACTGCCGGTTGAGCAACCGGGTTGTAGTAACCAATCTCTTCAATGAAACGGCCATCGCGAGGGGAACGGGAATCAGCTACTACTACACGGTAGAAAGGAGCTTTCTTAGAACCCATGCGTTTCAGACGGATTTTTACTGCCATGTTGTTTCACCTCCTGTATGGATCAACGCAATTACACAATCACGTTGGTGCTGCTATATCTGAACCATCGCGCCAGTGGCCCAAGCCAGGAGCGCGAAGAGATCATGCGATTTTACTTGAACGGGGGTTTGAAATTGAACGGGAAGTTCATGCCGCCCTGATTGCCACCCTTGCCTTTGCCCATGAATGGAAGGCCCATGCCGCCTTTTTTCTTTGACTTCTTCATCATTTTTTCAGCGGTGCCGGAGAACTGCTTCATCATCTTTTTCATATCCTCGAATTGCTTGATGAACCGGTTCACTTCCTGAATGCTCGTGCCGCTGCCTGCCGCAATGCGCTTGCGTCGGCTGGCGTTCAGCATGTCTGGGTTGGCTCGCTCTGCTTTGGTCATGGATTTGGCGATCGCTTCCACGCGAGCAATCTGCTTTTCGTCCACGTTCATTTTGCCCTTCATCTTGTTCATTCCTGGCAGCATGCCGAGAATGTCTTCAAAAGGACCCAGATTGCGAAGCTGCTGCATGGAGTCCAGGAACATGTCAAAGGTGAATTCCCCTTGACGCATCTGACGTTCCATGTCGCGCGCCTTTTCTTCATCGACGTTGGCTTGTGCCTTTTCAATCAGGCTCAGCACGTCGCCCATTCCGAGAATGCGGGATGCCATGCGGTCTGGATGGAAGGCCTCGAGCGCATCCATTTTTTCGCCCATTGCCGCGAATTTGATCGGCTTGCCAGTGACTGCCTTGACGGAAAGTGCCGCTCCACCGCGAGTATCGCCATCCAGCTTGGTCAGAACTACACCCGTCAGCTCCAACTGGCTGTTGAAGCTCTCTGCCACATTGACCGCATCTTGACCGGTCATAGCATCGACGACGAGCAAGATCTCATCGGGCTTGGCTACCTCTCGAACCTGCTTCAGCTCTTCCATCAACGCCTCGTCGATATGCAGACGACCTGCCGTATCGATCAAAACCACATCGAGGTGATTGGCTTTGGCATGCTCGATAGCCTGCCGTGCAATCTCTACAGGGCTTACCTGATCACCGAGTGCGAAAACGGGGATGTTTAGCTGTTCGCCCAAAACCTGCAGCTGCTTGATCGCTGCCGGACGGTAAATATCGCCTGCTACCATCAACGGCTTGCGGTTTTGTTTGGTCAAATATTTGGCGAGTTTTCCTGTCGTAGTCGTCTTACCAGCCCCTTGCAAGCCTGCCATCATAATGACAGTCGGAGGTCGGTGAGACATGGTCAGTTGGGCTACATTGCCGCCCATCAGCTCAACCAGCTCTTCGTTGACGATCTTGATGACCATCTGTCCAGGGGTCAGACTCTTCATGACTTCCTGTCCAACTGCGCGTTCTTTGACGCGAGCAACGAACTCTTTTACTACTTTAAAATTCACATCTGCTTCCAGCAGGGCCAGGCGAACTTCACGCATCGCTTCATTGACGATTGTCTCGTCAATCTTGCCTCTGCCTCGCAGCTTGTCAAACGCGTTCTGCAGCCGATTGGCCAAGCTCTCAAACGCCATGCGAGCCCTCCTAATCCATCTCTGACAGTTGGTGGAGCAAAGTGTTCAGTTCTTCTCTTGTCGTACTGTTCGGCAACTCCTGGGCAAGCTCCTGCATTCGGTTCAGCACGATCATGCGCTGTTCATGCTTCCATGCGAGCTTCAGCTTCTCATCGTATTCGAAGAGCTGCTTCTCAGCCCGCTTGATATGATCATAAACGGCTTGCCGACTCACCTCGTGCATTTCAGCGATCTCGCCGAGCGACAAATCATCCAGATAATACAGCTCCAGATATTCGCGCTGCTTTCCTTTGAGTAAGGGAGCGTAAAAGTCAAACAAGAGATTGACTTGATTGGTTTTTTCCAGCATCGAACCAATCCTTTGCTATGAGGTACTCGACTCCAAAACTGTAAAGATTATTTCTTTACAGCACGTAGATTATAGTACCCAATTCCACACCTAGTGTCAAGCTTTTTTGTTGACATTCATTTTTACGTAGTCTGCATCTGCCGATTAGTCGTTTTCCTTCTGCTCATCCGCTTCCTGCTGAATTAGTCCAGCGAACAAGGCATGGACGAATTGCTCCGGATCAAATGGCTGCAGGTCATCCATTTTTTCACCCAATCCTACATACTTCACCGGGATGTTCAGCTCGTTGCGAATCGCGATGACAATTCCGCCTTTTGCTGTGCCATCCAGCTTCGTCAAGACGATTCCCGTAACCCCTGCGGATTGGCCGAACGTCTTCGCCTGTGACAGCGCATTCTGTCCTGTGGTGGCATCGAGCACCAGCAAAACTTCATGCGGGGCACCTGGCAGCTCGCGGGCGAGGACGCGGTGGACTTTTGCCAGCTCCTCCATCAGGTTCACTTTGTTTTGCAAGCGGCCTGCTGTATCGCAGAGCAGAACATCGACATTGCGGGACTTGGCAGCCTGAATCGCATCGTAAATCACGGCTGCAGGATCAGAGCCCTGCTGTTGCTTGATCACTTCCACGCCTACGCGATCTCCCCAGACCTCGAGCTGTTCGATGGCTGCTGCACGGAACGTATCCCCTGCCGCAAGCAGCACTTTTTTATCCTGCTGTTTGAACATATGCGCCATTTTTCCGATCGTGGTCGTCTTTCCTACGCCGTTTACCCCGACGAACAAAATGACGTTCAGTCTGCCTGCTTCCACATTTAAAGAGGTGTCGGCTACCTCGTCGTTCTTCAGCAGGGCAACCAGCCTTTCGGAGAGAATGGGCTGCAGGTCGATTGCGTTTTCGATTTTATGCTTGCGCACCTCTGTACGCAGGTCGTCAATCAACTCCATGACGGTATTGACACCCACATCGGAGGTAATCAGGATTTCTTCCAGTTCGTCAAAAAAGTCATCGTCAATCTTTTTATAGCGACGGACGAGATTCTCTACCTGTTCAACCAGTAAATCTCTGGTCTTGGAAAGTCCATCGGTAAATTTCTGGGTGACTTCTTCCGACTTTTGTACAATCGCGTCGCGAAGGCGTTTGAAAAAGCTCATCTTCATCTTCCTTTGAATGATAGTTTCGAGTGAAGCACGTCTTACGAAGCGGATTCGATGAACTTGCTGCTCTCTTCTAGTTTAACGGAAACCAGCTTGGAGACGCCACCCTCCTGCATCGTAATGCCGTACAGGACATCTGCACTCTCCATGGTTCCTTTGCGGTGGGTGACACAGATGAACTGTGTCTGATTGCTGAAATGGTGCATGTATTCGGCAAAGCGATTGACGTTGGCCTCGTCCAATGCCGCTTCCACTTCGTCCAATACGCAGAAAGGAACCGGCTTGACGCGCAATATCGCGAATAGCAGCGCCATCGCTGTCAGAGCACGTTCTCCACCGGACAAGAGAGCCAGGTTTTGCAGCTTTTTACCTGGTGGCTGGGCGACGATATCGATCCCTGTTTCCAAGAGATTTTCAGGGTTGGAGAGCAGAAGATCAGCCCGTCCTCCACCGAACAATTGAACAAAAACGTCTCGGAACTGCTCCTGAATGGCGTCAAAGGTCTCCTTAAATCTTCTGGACATCTCAGTATCCATTTCCAAAATAACTTGGTAAAGCATATCCTTGGCCTCGTTCAGATCGGCTTCCTGCGTACTTAGGAACTGTTGACGTTCATGCAAGCGCTCGTATTCCTCGATGGCGCCCAGATTCACCGTACCGAGTGCGGCGATTTGCTTTTTCAAGCGGTTGACGATTTGGATCTCATCTGCGATCTCACCACGCGGCGGGTATTTCTGTTTCGCCAGATCGTAGCTCATTTCGTATTCTTCGGAGAGTTTATTCAACAGGTGGTCTAGCTCAACCTCACTGCGATTTACTTTGACCTCTTCCTGATGCAGCTTCTCTTCTATGGTTTTCACTTCTTTGCGAATTTCCTTTACTTCTTGTTCCAGCTGTTCCTGACGATGGAACAGTGTCGCTCGCTCATTTCGACGCTCCTGAATCAAGCCAGCAACACGATCCTTGTCCTGACGCAGCTCGGCAATCGTCTCATCCAGCTTCGAGCCAGAAGATTCGTTGGTCTGCTCCAGATCATCCAAAGAGGCGAGTGTGGCGTTCTGTTCGTCCCATTCTTTTTGCAAGGACTCCTTTTGTTCCTGGAGGCGTTCTGTCTGCTCGAGACGAGACTGGTATTCCTGTTTGACCTGGGCGTCCAATACTTTCAGGCTGGTGATCTTTTGATTCATCTCTTCCTTGGATTCGAGCTGTTCCTGACGCTTGGCTTCCGCATTGGCAATCTGCTCTGTCAAAACCTTTTCTTCCTCTGTCAGCTTGACCAGCTTGGCCTCCGTCTCTTGCTGTTTCTGGTGCGCCTCTTCACGCTCACGCTGATACCCATCGATCTCCTGCTCAACAAGCTTGGCTCGCTCTCCAATCGATCTTCCCTCGGAATCTGTCTGCTGGAGATGACCCTTTACTTCCTGCTCCTTTAATCGCAGCGACTCGCCTTGCGTTCGAAGCTCTTCCTGCTCCTGCTCCTTTTGGCGCAGCGCCTGCGCCAGTTGCTCCATCAAGGTAGTATGCCCAGAAATTTCCTGATCAATCTGTTGCATCTGGGCTTCCAGCTCTTCTGCCTGACGGTTTCGGCCCAAGAGATTGGTCGTATTCTTTTTCAGTGCGCCACCTGTCATGGAACCGCCGGCGTTGACGATATCCCCTTCCAGGGTAACGACACGGTAGCGATAGCCAAGTGAGCGAGCGACCTGGTTGGCCTGTTCCAGCGTTTTCGTCACGATGACATTACCCAGCAGAGACTCAAATATCGGTCGGTAGGTCTCTTCGAAAGTGACCAATTCACTTGCAATACCGACTACGCCCGCTTCTTTTTCCAGACGACGCTTGTCCTCTGCCTGGACGCTTCGCGAACGAATGACATCGAGAGGCAAAAAGGTTGCACGTCCTGCATTGTGCTGCTTCAAATAAGCGATCGCAGCGCGTCCTGCCGCTTCATTTTCCACGACGACGTTTTGCAGAGCACCGCCAAGGGCCACTTCCAATGCGGTCTCCACCTGCTGCGGCACAACGACAAGCTCGGCCACCGCTCCATGAATCCCGGAAAATCCGCGCTCGCGTGCTTTCAGAATCTCCTTGACACCCTGCTGGAAGCCAGCAAACTCAGTCTGCATCTCTTTCAACAGGTCAAAACGCGACTTCGCGGATTCGCGCTTCTGCTCCAGCTGGCGAAGCTCCCTGCGAGCTTGTTCGGACCGTTCCTGTGCCTCTCGTACCTGCTCCATCAGTTCTTTGTATCTAGCGAGCGTATCCTGAATCGCCTGATCAATATCGCGCAGCTGCGCTTCCAGTGCACTTCGCTTTTCCTGTCGCTGTGCTTCTTCTAGCTCCAGCCGATCCTTCTCGGTGTGCTGGCGATCTATACGTGCCTGGCTGGTCTGCACGAGCTGCTGCTGGTGACGAATATCATTACGCAGGTTGGCCATCTCGTTTAGCTTTTCAAAATAATCGCCCTTGAGGCGTTCCACATCATCTGTCAGCGATTGAACCATCGCATAGAATTGGTCCTCTGCCTCTTTCAGTGCAGTCTGGGCATCGCTCATTTTACGTTTGGCTTCATCTGCACGCTGCTGCTCTTCGGCCAGCTCGGTCTCCAGTGTATGCTGTTTTTCCGTGATTCGATGCATGTGTTCCATCGTCTGCTGGCGGTTGGCACTCAGGTTGCGCATGCGCTCACGAAGCACCTCTCGCTGTCCCTCGACCTTCTCGGCTTCCTCACTGACAGTCAACAAAACTTGCTGAAGCTCTTCGATCGATTGATCTATCTGGGAAACGTGAAAACGAGCCTGCTCCAAATCTGCTTCCTGCTTGGACGCATCGGTGCTTTGGACGACCAGCAGCTCCTGCAGCTGTTGTACACGCGAAGACGCTTCTTCCCATTTTTGATGAGCAGCTTCAATCTGCTGCACATAGAGTGCTACTTCGTGCTCGACCAGATTGCGATGCAATTCCTTATAGGTCCGAGCTGTCTGTGCTTGCTCCTGCAACGGGCCGATCTGCTCCGAAATCTCACTGACGATATCGTGAATGCGAACGAGATTTTGCTCGGTATCCGCCAGCTTTTTCTCAGCCTCACGCTTGCGGGTCTTATATTTTACAATTCCTGCGGCTTCTTCAAAGATCCCTCTGCGGTCTTCGGATTTGGTGCTGAGAATTTCCTCGATCTTCCCTTGCCCAATGATCGAGTACGCTTCTTTTCCCAACCCGGTATCCATGAAAAGCTCCATGATATCCTTCAACCGACAGGAGCGATTGTTTATGTAGTATTCACTATCACCCGAACGGTAGACCCGACGTGTCACGGACACCTCCGAATACTCGACATCGAGTGAACGATCTGTATTGTCCAGCGTTAAGGTAACTTCAGCAAAATTAACCGGCTTACGGGTATCACTACCGGCAAAAATAATATCTTCCATCTTCGCCCCGCGCAGGGATTTGGCACTCTGCTCGCCAAGCACCCAGCGAATCGAATCAGACACGTTACTTTTCCCGCTCCCGTTTGGGCCGACGACAGCCGTCACCCCAGGAACGAATTCCAGCTCTGTCCGATCGGCAAAGGATTTGAACCCTGCCAGTTCCAGGCGTTTCAAATACATACTGACGGTCCTCCTTAAAATCTCGAAAAAGCTGGCCCTTCTTATTTGATGCTGTTTCAGAAGGGTTCATAGATTTCTGTTCCATCTTACTATACGAAATGTTTCACCGATCGTTTCTTTATCGGCAAAGAGTGGCTCCCCCAAAAGAAAGCCCCTGTATGAACAGGAGCTTCTGTCACGAAGAAAGCATTCTCTATCAGTTTATCATAGTGGGCGATATCACGCAGTAATTTCCCATTTCTTTGGTCAAAAATCAATACAAAAAAGCCGTACGTCCCCATCAAGGAATCGTACGACTTTTCGTTTTACTGCCTGCTTCGTTTTTCTATTTTGCGCCCAGCCTGATCAATGCTCGAGCTGCAGCTTGTTGTTCGGCTTCCTTTTTGGAACGACCTGTTCCAACTCCCAGCGCACGGCTATTCAGCAGGACTTCAGAGACAAATTCACGGTTATGTGCCGGTCCTTTTTCCTCTACGATCCGATATTGGATGTCTCCCAGATTATCTTGTTGTACAAATTCCTGCAATTGGCTCTTGAAGTCTGTAACCTGGGCAAACTCCCCTTTATCTACCCGAGGATAGACGTATTTTTCCATGAAGGCAAAAACAGCATCCAATCCTTGATCCAGGTACAGGGCCCCGACAAATGCTTCAAACACGTCTGCCAACAAGGCAGGTCGCTGTCTTCCTCCTGTCAGCTCTTCCCCTTTTCCCAGCAGAACGAGATCGCCAAACTGAAGCAGTTCGGCAAACTTGACCAGAGACGGTTCACAGACAATCGCTGCGCGAAGTTTCGTCATTTCCCCTTCGCTCATCTTGGGAAATGTTTTGTAAAGAAACTGGGAAACAGTCAATTCAAGCACGGCATCGCCTAAAAACTCCAGCCGCTCATTATCCTGTATCCGTTTGCCACGTTGCTCGTTCACGTAGGAAGAATGGGTGAATGCCTGCCGCAATACGCTTTCGTCATGAAAGCGAACGCCGATTTTTTCTTGCAGCCGTGCAAAATTCATCACCCTCACCACCAATTCAGGAGACTCCCACCTTTTTCGCTCAGTAGGACTCATTTATGCCTCGTATCGTTTTAAGATTATGGTTGCATTGTGTCCGCCAAATCCAAAGGTATTGGACAAGACGATATTGACATCCGCTTTACGTGCTTTGTTCGGCACGTAATCCAGATCACACTCCGGATCCGGGTTCTCCAGGTTGATCGTAGGCGGCAGAATCTGATCGCGCAAGGCGTATGCAGAAGCAATCGCTTCAATTCCGCCCGTAGCACCCAGCAAGTGGCCAGTCATCGACTTGGTCGAGCTGACTGCCAGCTTGTATGCATGCTCACCAAATACCGCTTTGATCGCCTGGGTCTCTGCGATATCTCCAAGATCCGTGGAGGTTCCGTGTGCATTAATATAATCTACTTCTTCTGGTGCTATCCCTGCATCTTTCAATGCATTTCTCATGCAGCGGGCAGCGCCATCGCCTTCAGGAGCTGGCGACGTGATGTGAAAAGCATCTGCGCTCATGCCATAGCCGATCACTTCCGCGAGAATGTTAGCACCACGTTTTTTCGCAAATTCAAGCTCTTCCAGAATGACAACGCCTGCACCTTCACCCATGACAAATCCGTCACGGCCTTGATCAAACGGGCGGCTTGCTTTTTCCGGTTCGTCGTTACGAGTAGACATCGCTTTGGCTGAGCAGAATCCTGCGAATGCCATCGGGCGGATTGTTGCTTCTGCCCCACCTGCGATCATTGCGTCCGCATGATCAAACTGAATCAGTCTCAGCGCGTCACCAATTGCATTGGTACCAGTCGCACAAGCGGTAATGGCACTGGAGGTTGGTCCTTTAGCCCCGAATTGAATCGAAACAGCGCCAGAAGCCATGTTTGCAATCAGCATCGGAATGAAAAACGGACTTACGCGGCGCGGTCCTTTTTCCAGGAGCACGCTATGCTGATCTTCCCAAGTGGACAATCCACCAATTCCCGATCCGATGTATACACCCACTCGTTCCGCATTTTCTGCCGTGATTTCCAGCTTGGAATCTTCCACAGCCATCTTGGCAGCGGCAAGTCCAAACTGAACGAATCGGTCTGTACGTCGGATCTCTTTTTTATCCATGTATTGCTCCGGATCAAAATCCGTCACTTCACCCGCTATTTTCGTTGGATAGTCCGTTACATCAAAGGATGTCACAGGCTTGATGCCGGACTTTCCTTCAAGCAGACTGTTCCAAAAGGTTTCCTTATCATTGCCCACCGGTGAGATGACGCCAACGCCGGTAATAACCACTCTACGTTTCATTACGATCACCTCTATAATAAAGTCAGTTCTAAGACTCTGTTTCGTATTTATAATCAACACATCTGCCTGTTCGGGCAAAATGCCAATTCCTCATAATAAGCGTCAATGAAGGAGAAGTCCCGCATAAAAACGGGACTTCCAACTGATGGATCTACTTGTGAGATTCTATGTATTTAACAACCTCACCAACAGTAGTAATCTTTTCAGCATCTTCGTCAGAAATCTCCAAATCGAACTCGTCTTCCAGTTCCATCACGAGTTCCACTACATCCAGGGAGTCAGCGCCCAGATCTTCTTTGAAAGAAGCTTCCAAAACGATTTTGGACTCATCTACACCCAGACGATCGACGATGATTTTCTTCACACGCTCCAATGTATCTGCCATTCACCTTCACCCCCTCTCCCGTATTATAGTGGATGAGCTTCTAAAAAACCAGTTCGGAGCGGGCAGGAAATTGACATGATGTCACTTCAATTTCCTGCAGCAGCTCGAAGGATGATTACATGTACATACCGCCGTCTACATGCAAGGTCTGACCCGTCATGTAGTTGGCTGAATCAGAAGCCAAGAACAGAACCACAGAAGCGATATCATCGGTTTGTCCCAATCGTCCAAGCGGAATCTGACCAACGAGATTCGCCTTTACATCCTCTGGCAGCACGGCTGTCATTTCAGTATCAATAAAACCAGGCGCTACAGCGTTCACCGTAATACCACGTGTTGCCAGCTCTCTTGCAGCGGTTTTGGTCAAACCGATTACACCAGCCTTTGCTGCCACGTAGTTTGCCTGCCCTGCATTGCCGAGCACACCGACAACCGAGGTGATGTTGATGATCTTGCCGGAACGCTGCTTCATCATCGGACGGGTAGCTGCCTTGACGCAGTTGAAAACACCCTTCAGATTGGTATCAATGACAGCATCCCATTCTTCTTCCTTCATGCGCATCAGCAAATTGTCGCGGGTGATCCCAGCATTGTTCACGAGAATATCGATATTCCCGAAATGCTCCAGCGCGGTTTTAAACATTTCATTCACGTCTTCGCTGTCGGACACATTAGCGCGTACCATAATCGCTTCACGTCCCAGCGCTTTCACCTGTTCTACGGTTTCACTCGCAGCCGCTTCACTGCCAGCGTAGTTGACCACGATGTTGGCACCCGCCTGTGCGAGCTTCAAAGCGATTGCGCGACCTATTCCACGTGATGCTCCTGTAACCAGTGTCGTTTTCCCTGTTAGCATAGATTCCCTCCGTTCAACAGCTCATTTAGTGATTCCATATCTTGAACCGAGATAATGGTTGTTTCAGCTGGCGCTATTTTTTTGATCAAACCAGACAGTACCTTGCCAGGACCAATCTCGATAAAAGTCGTAACGCCTTGCTCGACCATCCATTGCACGGAATCCTCCCAAAGCACGGGGGCGGATACTTGTTCAATGAGGCTATTGACGATGACTTGTGACTCAGCTACAGGACGAGCAGTCACGTTGGCTACGACTGGCACCTTTGCATCGTTGACCGATACGTTTGCCAGAACACCGTGCAGTTTGTCTGCTGCCGGGCTCATCAGACTGGAGTGGAAAGGTCCGCTGACATTGAGCGGCAGAACTCTTTTCGCTCCTGCCTCTTTTGCTTTTTCACCAGCTAGCTTGACACCTTCAGCAGACCCGGAGATCACGATTTGACCTGGACTGTTGAGGTTGGCCAATTGAACAGGATGACCGGAAGCCGTCACTTCCTCACAAACAGCGTGCAAAGCTGTACGATCGAGGTTGAGTACCGCTGCCATCGCACCTTCACCGGCAGGGACTGCTTCCTCCATGAATTGTCCACGTGCGCGAACGGTTTTTACTGCGTCCGCAAAAGAAATCGCTTCTGCTGCCACCAGTGCCGAATATTCTCCAAGACTGTGTCCTGCCACATAATCGGGAGTGAAGTCAGGACGTTTTTCCCGAAGCGCAGCCAGTACAGCAACGCTAGCCGTCAATATGGCAGGCTGGGTGTTCGCAGTCAGCTTCAGCTCTTCTTCCGGGCCTGCAAAGCAAAGCTGCGAGAGTGGAAAGCCAAGCGCGTCGTCGGCTTGCAAAAAGATCTGGCGAGCCGCTTCTGACTGTTCTGACAGAGCCTGCCCCATCCCCACAAACTGCGAGCCTTGACCTGGAAAAACAAAAGCTATTTTACCCATTTACTCGTCGCTCCCTTCTGCTGGTGTCGTGCACCATTTCAACAGGGTAGCTCCCCATGTCAAACCGCCACCAAATCCGACGAGGATGACGTTGTCTCCTTCTTTTACACGTCCTGCTTCGATGGCTTCGTCCAATGCAACTGGGATGGACGCGGAAGACATATTGCCGTAACGATCCAGGTTGATCACGACTTTTTCCTCAGACAATCCAAAACGTTGGACAGCAGAGTCGATAATCCGTTTATTGGCCTGATGTGGTACCAGCAGATCAATCTCATCGCGTGCTACACCGGCTTTGGATAGGACAGCTTCTGTCGCAGAATTCATCACTCGTACCGCAAACTTGAAGACTTCTCCACCCGCCATAGAAAGGTAATGCAAATTGTTTTCAATCGATTCAACGGATGCCGGAATTCTAGAACCACCGGCAGGCTGGCACAGAAGCGAACCGCCCGAGCCATCCGCTCCCAATTCGAACGATTGGAATCCGTATCCATCTTTTACTTGTCCAAGGACAGCTGCACCAGATCCGTCTCCAAACAAGACGCAGGTATTGCGGTCTTTGTAGTTGGTGATTTTGGAGAGGGTTTCTACCCCAACAACGAGCACATACTTGTACATGCCGTTTGCGATAAACTGGGTCGCGGTCGTAATTCCATACAGAAATCCGGTACATGCTGCTGACAGATCCATCGCTGCTGCCTTGGTTGCACCCAGCTTATCTTGAAGCAGGCACGCTGTAGAAGGAAAACTCATGTCAGGAGTGACGGTCGCCACAATAATCATGTCTAGTTGTTCCGCGCTGATATTCGCCTTTTTCAACGCTCGTTTTGCTGCTTCAAAAGCCAAATCCGAGGAGGCCTGCTCCTCCGAGCAAATACGTCGCTCGCGAATTCCCGTACGGGAGACGATCCATTCGTCTGTGGTGTCCACCATTTTTTCCAAATCAAAGTTAGACAGTACTCTCTCAGGTGTATAAGAGCCTGTTCCCAATATGCCAACAGAGCGTAATCCCTTCATCCGTCCTCACTCGCTTTCCTTCATACTCGTTAATAGAGCTTGTTGAATCACGGTATTCACGTCGTGATTCACAAATCGCGCCGCACTTAAAATCGCGTTTTTGATCGCTTTTTCTCCAGAAGAGCCGTGCGCCTTGATCACAGGGCTCCCCAGTCCCAATAGAGGAGCGCCGCCGTATTCCGCATAATCCATATTCTTCTTAAAACGAACAAGAGCAGGCTTCAAAATCGCTGCTCCTACCTTATTAATCAGGCTGGAAGTAAACTCCTGCTTGAGTACGGAAAAGATTGTGGAGGCTGCGCCTTCGATCGATTTGAGCAAGACATTGCCCACAAACCCATCGCAAACCAGCACATCACAAGCTCCTTCCATGACGTCCCTGGCTTCCACGTTGCCCACGAAGTTCAGATCTGCCTCTTTCAACAGCGGAAAAACCGTTTTCGTCAAGTCATTGCCTTTTGCCTCTTCCGTACCCACGTTTAGCAAACCGACAGTCGGTCGTTCAAAGCCCAGTACCTTTTCGGCATACAAGCTGCCCATCACGGCGTATTGCACCAAATGGGCCGGTTTGGCATCCATATTGGCGCCCACGTCCAAGGTGAGGGTCACTCTTCCCTTGCGATTGGGAATGTATGCCGCCAAGGCCGGGCGTTCGATGCCTTCCATTCTTTTGGCGTACAGAAGACCTGCTGTCATCAATGCGCCTGTGTTTCCCGCAGAGATGGCAGCATCGACTTTTTTATCACCCGACATGCTGACGGCTACAACCAATGACGAATCTTTTTTCCTGCGAACAGCACGTACCGGTTCATCGTCTGCTTCAATGATTTCAGTCGTGTGAACGATTTCTATGTTTGCCGGCATTTCGCCTGGCATATGACTGCGAATGGCTTGCTCATCGCCAACGAGGACGACCGTAATCGCCGAATTTTCCTTCGCTGCTGCAAGCGCTCCACATACTGTACTGCGCGGTGCTAGGTCTCCGCCCATCGCATCTAGTGCAATTCGCAACCGTGTCTCCTCCTTCTTCTGCCTCTACCCTGACGTTGTGACACCTGACATCCCTACTACGCGGAACGTGGCTGTAAACACCAGTTCCCCTTGTACCTTAGTCTCCACCCTGACTTTGCTTTCATCGCCTTCACGACTTCGCACAATTGCCTTGGCTACCAGCTTTTCACCTAAACGCGCCGGACGCACAAAACGAATTCTCGCTGTCGCTGTCAAAGCAACATCGGCATTGATCACCGCAACCGCCAATGAATTGGCTTGGGCAAATATGTAGTGTCCACGCGCGATCTGTGTACGCGAAAAGACATGCTCTTCCTTGATCTCCAGTACTGAGATTGCCTGGGCATCCAACTGCAGGTCGATGACTTCACCAATCACTTCATCGATCCCCAGAGATTTGACCGGGTCCAGATGCTGTTCAGCTACTGACTTGATGCGCTCTCTCAGCTCTGGAATCCCCAATTCCAAACGATCTAACCGTATTGTTTGAATACTGACGTGAAATAACTCTGCCAAATCCTCGTCCGTAGCAAAAGGATTTTCTTGTAAATACTGGACTAATCGCGTCTGTCGATCTTTCTTCGGCAAGCGGGCGATGCTCGACACCCCCCCATCTATACTTAAGCGCTCAGCTATGGTTACGAGCAGTTTTTAATACCTGGTACTAAGTCAGTATAAGGGAGAAGAAGTGGATTGACAAGAAATAAAACACGCAGGACCGAATTCGCTCACGTCAGAAATTGTTGATACGTTGGTTTTTTGCGGTGTTCGGAAAAAACAATAGCCGTCTATGGCAGTCTCGAACAAGACCTCCCATAAGACGGCCGTTTTACTAGCAGTGAATCAAGATTGTCCTTGGGAAATGACGAGCCCAGGTTCCCGGATGATCCCGCCATCTTTTGCAGGGTACAATGCACAGGGCTTAACAGAAGATAGTGGAGGAAGAGACAAGTGTATGGGGCAGTGTTGTGCGGGTGTCTCATGCTAAAGTGTATCAGCTGGCGGGGGGCCTTTTCTGATGCAAACCTTGACGATCTCTTTTTCTACCCATTTGAAGGCAAGCGACCGGTCCGCGTTGAAGTTCGCTTCTTCTGCAAATACGGTACAGAGGATATCCGCTCCCACGATATGGAAGGTGTCACCTTCATTGGCGTCTTCGCGATCAATCACACATTGGAACGGAACGTCATCTTCTCTTGTCTGATTGTTTCCTTTTGCGTCAACGTAACGGATCGTCTTGCGAACTACGCCGCAGATCACTACTTTTTCAGGGCATACCTTTTCAATTCCTGCCACTACCACCTTTTCCTCGGATGCTGTTCCTACTCTAGCAGGCGGCACAAGCTGCGTCTTCCTTTCGATCACAACCTGACAGCAGGATTGTATATTCACTACAGGACACACCTGTTGCGGTGGTGGCATCCTTTCACCAAAGATGGCCAATCCTGCAACGGAAAAGAAACCATTTGCTTTAAATTGGGTAAGAATATTTCCGGAAGCAATATCAAATTTATAAACATTGAACGTGGATAATCCGGCAGTCCAGAATGATGTTCCGTCTGAATCAAGATTCATGGCGAAGAAGAAGTTCTCGTCGGCGGGATTGGGGGTGTCGTAGATTTGAAGGGTATTGCCTGATGCATCTACTCCCACACTCTTTAAGCTCATCGCAGTTCGGACAACGGGAGGTTACGCCTGAGCCTCGACAAAACTTCTTTCAGATCAATTGGACAGGAATGGTGATTCCGTTCAGTATATGAACAAACCATTACGCTTGAATGGGGCAAATCTATGAAGACAGGTGCATAAATTACAGCAAAAAGTAGGGCTGACCGATGCATAGGTAGAATGTAAACCCTATTTTCACACAAAAAAAGCAAGGTGATTGCTCACCTCACTTTTTGCAGCGAATCTTACTTCGCTACTTTCACGCCTTTGTAGTGACCGCAGCTTGGGCAAACGCGATGCGCAAGCTTGTATTCGCTACAATTATCGCATTTGATCATGCCTGGAATCTCTAATTTGAAGTGCGTACGACGCATTCTTTTACGGGTTTTGGAAGTTCTCCGTTGAGGTACTGCCATCTTCCTTACACCTCCTTCAACTGACAAATGCTAAGATGCTCTATTGGGTGGATCGTATAGGCAAAACGCTTGCTTATACCATCCTTCAAAAATGAGAAAATCCATTCAAGTGAAAGGCATCCCATCTTGAAAACGAATATGGTCTTACTTGTTGTCCTTGAACAAGTCAGCCAACCCAGCCAAGCGCGGGTCGATCCGCTCGTTTGAACACGTACAAGGAGAGTCATTGCGATTCACACCGCAAGTTGGACAAAGACCTTTGCAGTCCTCCTCACAGAGCGGGAAGGTAGGCATCGCGAGCAAGAAGTCTTCCTGCAACAGCGTGTCCAGTTCAATCTGGTCACCCTCCAACGGATGGATATCGCTATCTTCATCATCTTCCAGTACCGGATCATCTGCTAAGGCAAACGTCTCGGAAAAAGGAATCGATGCATGCTGCGTAAAAGGATTCAAGCAGCGGGCACAGATAAAATCGATGTCCGCTTTCATATCACCTTTTACATAGTAGAGATTGCCCAGCTTTACAGCATCTCCTTCAACCTCTACAGGAGTCAAACTGCGAATCTCGTGATGTCGATTTTTCAAATCAACCGCATCAAGGGTCACCTGAAACGAAAGTGGCTCTCCCTTTCGATGATCCAACTCTGTCAACTTAATGTTCATAGCCCTTCACCTCAAGCACAACAAGGATGATTATAGACCTTGCCCCATTGCTTTGTCAACCATTTTCCCTTGACAGCATGCAAGTGAGCTAGGATTGTTTCGGTTTCTGTTTTTGATCCTGTAAAAAGGCAAGGGCATCGTCAATGTTCTTGACCGGAACCACTTGCATCGAGGTACCAATCCGTTCTGCCGTTTGAACGGCTTCCTTGTAATTGGAGTTGGGATCAGCCTCGTCCTCAGGTGCAAAAAAGAACTCTGCACCGGCCTTGTCAGCTGCCATAATTTTGTGGCTGATGCCTCCGATTTTCCCTACCGCACCATCTAAAGCAATCGTACCTGTACCGGCAATTTTATACCCTTTGGTTAAGTCTAGATCCGTATTCAACTGATCGTAGATCTCCAAAGCCATCATCAGGCCTGCAGATGGACCCCCGATACCTTGGGAGGCGATCGTCACCTTTTTTGGAATGACGATGCTCTGCTTGTTGTCCGGCCGTACACCTATGCCCACATTCTGCGAGTTGGGTAGTGGTTTCAAGGTTAACATCGTTTTGGCTTCTTGTCCATCACGGGTGTAAGTGATTTCGACCTGATCTCCGGCTTTTTTTCCTGAAAGCTGCTGCAACAGATCTGTCGCCTGGGGTGTCCGGACTCCATCTACGGCCGTAATGACATCTCCGATCTTCAAAACTCCTTTGGCTGCAAACCCTTCGATCGTGCCCATGATCCAGACACCCTGATTTTCAACCTGAACATCGTACCCAGCCAAGCGAAATGCAACCGCTTCAGCAATTTTTTGGGAATTATCCATGACGGCTTGCTCTCTCTTCACAAAATCCTCGTTGTTCTCGCCCTCGCTCACGACCAGCTGCTTCTGCATCAGATCCGCTTCATCGGAGATATTGGCGTACACATACCATCCCAGATTGGCTTCGCCCATGCGGACAGTAGTCAGCATGAAAGATCCTGTCTCATCTTTTTTTCCATCCTCGACATCGATCATGGGACCCAGCGCAATCGCGGAGCCAGGTCTCGTGACGTAGTAATTGGTTGGAACAAAAAGCGAGATTCCTAGCAAAATCACGACTATCGTGAAAAACCATCGTATGCCTCTGGCCTTTCTAGGATGGGATGTGCGGGCGATTCGATGATCTTCACTCATTATCGTTTGCCTCCCAGTTTGCGATCATTTCCAATATCCGTTCGATATGCTCTGTAGCAGCACTTTCCCCCCGGTCAATGATTTCCTCGACACCGGAATAAGCAATACTACTATAGTGTCCAACATCAGGACGGATTACGAGATCAGCCGTGAGGATACGGCTGCGAAAGATTTCCCGCTCCATCACGTCTATCGTCTGAACGATCACATCAAAAATAGAACTGATTTTCATCGATGTGTCCAGCTGGGCGACATCTACGGCAATCACAATATCCGCTCCCATATCACGGAGAACGGTAACAGGGACCCGATCGATAACACCGCCGTCAACCAATAGTCTGCCATCCACCCGTTCCGGTACAAAGATACCCGGTATAGAGATACTCGCTCGCACGGCCTGATCGACAGGTCCTTCACGAAAAACGACCCTCTCCCCTATTTCAATATCGGTGGCCACGATCGCAAGCGGTATTTTCAGCTCTTCAATTCGCTTTCCGTGCGTCAACAATTGAATCAGCTGTTTGATTTTATCCCCTGTAACAAATCCCATACTGGGAACTGTCAGATCGACCAAATGCTTTCGTCTCAGATTCATTGCCAGCTTGCCCATCATGTAGGGGTCTATTCCATTGGCGTAAACAGCCGCGATCAAGCTGCCCATGCTGCTGCCGGCGAGCAGGTCAATTTTGATCCCGTGCGCCTCGAGAACCTTCAGCACTCCAATATGTGCAAAGCCACGAGCGCCTCCCGACCCCAATGCCAAGCCTACCAGCGGTTTTCGTTTCGTTGCCACGCACCATCCCCCCTCTAAACAAACATATGTGGGGAACCGCCGATCTTTCGTGTCAGAAGATGCAAGCCTGCGCATAGTTTCCCTGTCCATCACGTAGACATGTACTACTGTTGCTTGTACAGGAGGAGCCCATGTCACGTCACTCTCCCATTCTCACAATGTTGCTCGCCGTCTCGACGATTGCCCTTGTTTTTATGTTGGTGGCACATTCACAAATCTCATTTGAAGCTGCGGTTCGCGGCCTGAAAATCTGGTGGGAAGTGGTTTTCCCATCCACTTTGCCGTTTATCGTGCTTTCCGAGGTATTAATGGGTCTTGGTGTAGTTCATTTCTTCGGAGTGCTGCTGGAGCCTTTGATGCGCCCCTTGTTTAATGTCCCGGGCACGGGTGGCTTTGTCATTGCGATGGGCTTTTCATCCGGTTACCCCGTCGCAGCAAAGCTGACAACCCGACTGCGGGAGCAAGGAAATGTTACGAAAGCGGAAGGAGAGCGTCTCGTCGCGTTTACGACCACCGGCGATCCCCTTTTCGTGATGGGCGCCGTAGCCATTGGCTTTTTTCACAGTGAGCAGATGGGCATTATACTCTCGCTAACCCATTACCTTTCGGCTGTCCTGCTAGGCATTTTGTTCAGGCTGCACGCTCCGTCCGCGACAATCAGCAAGCCATTGGAAAAAACGAGGATGGCCTTGCCAATACGGGCCTTGCAAGCGATGCACCGTGCGAGACTCGCTGATCGCCGCCCTTTCGGCAAGCTGATGGGGGACGCGGTACAATCAGCCTTGACCACGCTGTTTATGATCGGAGGATTCATCATCGTCTTCTCGGTCATCATCCAATTGTTTCAAGCCATTCATCTCACTGCGTTCATCATCCAGGTGCTCGCGTTTGTACTTGGTCCATTTGGCGTTCCACCCGCTCTATCGCAATCCATCGTTTCCGGATTGTTTGAGGTCACACTTGGCGCACAAGCAGCGAGCGAAGCACCTGCAGCTGTTCCCATCGTTTGGAAAGCGGCAATTGCGAGCGCTGTACTCTCCTGGGGCGGCTTAAGTGTTCACGCTCAAGTGGCAAGCATTCTCAGCGCAACGGATATCCGCGTCATGCCTTATTTGATAGGCCGCTCCATCCATGCGTTACTGGCTGCCGTTTTGACGTTCATCCTCTGGGGACCGCTCACTTCCTTGGCATGGCTGAAAGAAAAAAGCGTTCCTGTCTTTCTGCCAAGCACCACGGGGTTGACAGTCTCTCACTGGTGGGATGCCTTTCTGTACTCCGGGGTCATAGCCGTTATTGGTACTTCTCTACTGCTTCTGGGCAGTATGCTTGTTCGATTTTTGCACAGCCATAAAATACGTTGACGACTTCCGGATCAGCCACCCAGCTTTTCCTTCAACGCTTTTTCAACAACTGGCGGAACCAGATCGCTCACGCTCGCCTTGTAACTGGCTACTTCTTTCACGATGCTGGAGCTGAGGTAGGAATACTGGTTATTGGTCATCATGAAAAAGGTTTCCACCTCTTCATCCAGCTTTTTATTAATAGATGCAACCTGCATCTCATATTCAAAATCAGATACAGCGCGCAAGCCACGGATGATCACTCGTGCTCCCCGTTTTTTCATGTAATCGATCAGCAAGCCCTCAAAGGAGTCGATTTCTACATTGTCCATGCCTGCTGTCGCCTGACGCAAAAGCTCTACTCTCTCTTCGACGGAAAACAGGGATTTTTTCTTGGAATTGACGAGGACAGCCACGATCACCTTGTCAAAGATCTTGGAACTGCGGGAAATAATGTCAAGATGTCCATAGGTAACGGGGTCAAAGCTTCCGGAACATACTGCGATGGTCATGACAAATCGATCCTCCCTTATGTAGCCGCCTCTTCGGCAGGCTCATCTCTTTCTTCTTCAAAATAATACAAGGTTACTGCTGTATCTCCGTAGATAGCTGCACGATGCTGGATGCAATGGCCCACGACTTCCGGCAGCGTAATATCTACGTCATGCTCGGCCACGATCCAGGCTCCATCTGAGAGCAGCTTCAATTCCTGCATAAGCTCTATCTCACCCGTAATGTTTTGCTGAGCATACGGCGGGTCCAAAAATACCAGATCAAACGCCATGCCTCGCTTAGCGAGCACGCGGAGCGCTCGGCTCGCATCATTCTTGTACAGCTCCGCCTGGTTGTCCAAGCGACACGCAGAAACGTTTTGTTGCACAATGGAAAACGCCCTGGCATCCCTCTCGACAAAGACAGCTCGTTCTGCTCCCCTGCTCAAGGCTTCGATGCCAAGGCCACCTGTACCGGCATACAAATCCAATGCCCATCCACCGTCAAAATAGGGGCCAATCATGTTGAAAATCGATTCTTTTACCTTATCAGTCGTCGGGCGCGTTCCTTTTCCTGGAACAGCCGTCAGTCTTCGTCCTCTGTGTTCGCCAGCGATAACGCGCATATTTCCCACCTGTCAGCTCATATGTATTGGGTCTTCAAAAAGACCAGAAAAGATTGATTTCATACTATCACATCCGTCCCAAGCCAGTAAAATTTTTCATATACATAAATCCTTGCCGTCGAATGTATAGCTGATGAAAGAAATGGAAAGGATGTTGGATAGCGACGCATTGTTGTCGCTGACAACCGCGGAGAAGACTTACGTTTCCCCATAAGCTCTTCCTCCGGTTTCTCCTCTCCCATAATTGAAAGGCTGTTCACTTGCGCGCACGGTGTGTCTGATAGGAGCATTCCGTGCCACCTCTTCCCGTGTTGGGAGAAGTTGAACGGCTACCTCATCGTTTTTGGCGATGAGGTATTTTTTTGTCCAGATACGGCATACTACCTTCACCTTTGTCGTAAAGGAGGTTCCATTCATGGCAGAAAAACAGCCGTCCAAGCAAAAACTCGAAGCCTCAAAAGCACAATCCATTGCCGATCAAACAGGCGAAGGCGTGGAACAAGCAAGAAAAATGCAATCAGAGGCTGACCAATCAGATATTGTGAAGCACGGACAATAAGAAAACCTGTATCGTGGAATTGCGTTTCAGAGGCAGGTTATCCTTGCAGTATCAGGACGTGTTGCTCTCACCAATACTGTAAATGAAGAAAGAAGCCAGCCCGTAGCGTAAAGGGCTGGCTTCCTGAGCTTTTCAATCCACCTTCGACTGTTAACGCACCATTTTTAGATGAGCTACATGGTGGCGTCCATGCCAGGCGTATACCCCGATGCTTTGCCATACGGTAATGACCCCTGAGTCAGGATGGATAAATGTCCGCTGCAGCTCTGTATCACTGAGGCTCCGCAATAGAACCACCCAGCGGGCATGCAAGGCTTCGAGCAGCTGGAGGGATATTTCGACTGGCATGGTGTAGTCAGCCAGCTCTGCCCAGCTTCCTCTTCGTGCTGGAATTTTCCGATTGGATATCTTTCATCCATATGATCTCCTCCTGAGTCCTTCCATTTACTACCAATACTCTTCTCGACTGGTCCTGTTCCCACCTTCATTTCCCTTCTGAAAAATGCAGCGCATTGGTGGATACTAGACCTATGCACGGTCGAACAGGAGGGATAAGATGCACACGGTCTGGAAAGGTTCCATCAGCTTCGGATTGGTCAATATCCCGATCCGGATGTTTACAGCTACAGAGGAACGTGACATTCGATTTCGCCAGCTGCATAAGGAATGTCACACGCCGATCAAATACACAAAGATGTGTCCGCACTGCGATCGCGAAGTGGAAGCTAGCGATATTGTTCGTGGCTTTGAATACGAAAAGGGCCATTTCGTGATTATCGATGATGCGGATCTGGAAGCAATCACACCTGATACCCGCAGAGCCATCGAAATTCTTGACTTCGTGGACCTGAAGGAAATCGATCCGGTGTACTTTGACAAAAGCTATTTTCTCGCGCCACAGGATACAGGAGAAAAAGCGTACGCCCTGCTGCGTGCAGCGATGGAACAAACCGGCAAAATCGCTGTAGCACAGGTGACAATGCGCAACCGGCAAAGCCTCGCGGTCGTCCGCTTGTACGAGCATTGCATCATGCTGGAGACGATTTTCTATCCCGATGAGGTTCGTTCTGTACAAAAGGTTCCCGCCTTGCCCGAAGCCGACATGCAACTGGCAGAAAACGAACTGAAAATGGCAAGCGAGCTGATCAGCAATATGACCACTCCTTTTGATCCTGCCAAATATACAGACGAGTACCGTACTCAACTGCAAGCCATGATTGAGAAAAAGCTGGAGGGCAAGGAGATTGCTACATCTCCGGCAGCACCTCGTGCCAATGTCATTGATTTGATGCAAGCACTGAAGGAAAGCCTGGCTGCGACAGGAGGAGCCGAGGCGCAAGTCCCTGTGAAAATGGCGACAGAACCAACGCCGGAAAAACCAGCTGCCAAGCCAAAGAAGGAGCGGAAGCGCACTATGGGTACCGCAGCTGACGAGTCACAAAAACCGAAAAAAGCTACTGCCTCTGGTGCAGCCTTGACCACAACGACCAAAACGCTGCGTCGTAAAAAAGAATCGGCAACGCCGTAAGAGACTGCTGTGATTGCTTGAGAAAACTTGGCTGCACCAAGATTTTTTTGCTTTTGCGCTTTAGCGCACTTAAACTTTCCGATCGTACAAAAAAGCCCGGAGCTAATCCCGGGCTTTTTCCAATAGCTTTTCTTCACAAGGCTCGATATGGATGTGAACATCGTGTATCTTATGCTCCAGTCTCATCCGTTCCTCGATCACCTCCGTAATCGTGTGACTCTCGACTACACTCAGGTCCGGGTCGACAAGAACGACGACATCCACCAGCACACTGCTTCCATGATAGCGTGCCTTGATGTCACTGATGCTTACGACTCCAGGAATGTCCGCGATGGAGGTGCGCAAGTCTTCCAGCTTGGCTTGATCAAAACCATCCGTCAAACGGTGCACGGTCTCACGGAAGATCCCCCACCCTGTCTTGATGATCAAAATACCGACTACCAGTGCCGCGAGTGGATCGAGCCAGAGGAGTTGGAACTGTGCTCCGGCAATCCCTACAAAGGTTCCAATACTGACAAGAGCATCCGAACGATTATCCGCTGCTGCGGCCATCAACGCTTGGCTGTTGGTTTTCTTGGCAAGCTCCCGATTATAGCGGTAAACGCCAAACATAATAATCGAAGTTACGAGTGCAGTATAGCCGGCAATCATACCGGGAGCAGTCTGATTAGGTGCAAACATCGACGGGATTGCACCGGAAATGACATCGATCCCCACAAAGAGCATGATGAACGATGCGACGAGAGCTGCGATCGTCTCAGCCCGAAAGTGTCCATATGGATGATCTTGATCAGGAGGCTTTCTTGAAATACGCAGTCCGATCAGCACAGCTACAGATGCGATGACATCGGTTGTATTGTTTAAGCCATCCGCCATCAAAGCCTCTGAGCCCGCTATGATCGCTACGCCAATTTTTAATACGGAACAAAATATATAGGCGATAATGCTTACCCACGCCCCGCGTTCCCCTTGCTTTAAATTCGAATACACATCCACACACGATCACCTCTAACTGAACTCCAACCTTTTGGGAAGGGATTCGGACGCTCCATGCGTCCACCCTCATCGCTGCAGTTTTCGTAGCGAACTTCATCGTATCAGACAGCATTCATGTGGGTCTACAGAAACAGTTTTAGTCCGATTCACGAGTATAGGGAGCAGGAAAATGTGTTGCGCGGTGGCAATCTTTTGGCACGAGGATCACTTCTAGTTAGGTACCTGATTAGGATACCCCTTTTTGCTGACTCTTCACCGTTCCATTTCTTCGATCGTTCCATTTTTATCTTCGTCACGAACGCGCTTGTTAAAGCGATTTTTTGACATTCCTATGTATACATTACGCTCGGTCAAAAAAAAGGAATCCCTCCAAACGTGCAGGAGAGATCCAATATTATCGACTTATGGATGTGGTTGTACTTTGTATGGGAAGTCCTTCTTTATAATAAAGAGAAGGGGATAACAGAACAAAAAAAATGTGAACCTGCGGAAAGCCGCGCTCTGCCAAAATCTGATGAATCGATTGAGCAATTGCATCGTGCTTTTCCTGAGCTCTGGGAAACATGAAGATTTCCACAGACAGCGGGCTATTGGTAATCGCTTCGACCTGCAGCGACTCAAGCTTTACTTTTTCTAGCGCAACCTCGGCATGATGAGCAAAGCTCTCTACAATCTCAGGCGAGATGGCATGCAAAAAATCAGATTCAAACCCTTTAAATCGAATAAAAGGCAAGACAATTCCTTCTTTCCCGAGCGTATGATAGAGATTTGACAACTACCGCCATTATACGCATGAAAAATATTATCTATCAACAAAAACGTTTGGGCAAAACAGATCTAGGGGCTATAGCAGAGAATGATATCCGACAATACGAAGGTGTGGTGGACGTACCACGAATGTCAGCGTTCACTCAGCCTGCTATAGCCCGTTCAAAAAAGAAACATGTTGGCAGATCACACTTTCTACTTGTAGTATACCCTCCCTATTTATACATAATCAACCAAAAAGTAAGAAAAAGTGTAGAACGGACCTTTCTTTTCGTAGTATCTGGTCTATTGGATCTGCATCAACGTGCACTCCTCTTTGGACATTTCGACGATCCCTTGAAGGGTGGGATGTCTCATCGTGTGGGCTGGGGTCCATTCCATATATTCGACTTTCACAACAATCTCCGGCTTCACCCACAGGGCATCACGACTTCTCTTCGGTTCGTTGCTGAAGGGAGAACGCTCGATGATCAAGGGCCTCAAGCGCTCTGTCAGCTCCTCCCAACCTTTGCGGCTGAATGTACCGGTTCCTGCATGTCCGATGTACAGCAAGGCACCCGTGTCATTGTACAATCCAAGCAACAGTGCGTTTGCTACCCCGTCTTGAAGGGTAACACCACCAATCACGGCATAAAGGTCTCGAAAGATCTTCTTTTTTTGCCAGCGCTTGTCTTTTCCATCACTTACATATGTACTATTTAGATCTTTACAAACGATCCCTTCCATTTCATGCTTCAGCATGACATCGAACAGAGCCTGTCCATCCGCAAAATTTTGTACAATCTGTATATACGCTTGCGGGATAATGATGTCTCGCAGGAGCTGCTGTCTTTGGGCAAGCGTTCTTTCATGCACCCATTCGCCATCGACATACAATACATCAAAAACCATGTAGGTGACTGGCGTTTGCTTGGTTGCCAACCGGACACTTTGCTCCCTTCGCACACTGTCCCTTTTCATAATTTCATGAAAGGATGGCCTGCTGCTGTCCAAAGCAATCATTTCCCCATCCAAAATAAAGGACGAAGCCGAACAGTAAGCTTTGGGATCTTGCAACTCAGGATACTGCATGGTTCGATCATTTTGCCTCCTGTTGATGAGACGCACTTCTCCTCCCTCGCAGTACGACAATATTCTCACGCCATCCCACTTGATTTGAGCGACCCAGTTTTCACCGGTCGGGATTTGGTTCACCGCGATCGGCTCAAAGGGAATGATAGGCTTTAACACCACATGACCTCCCTCACTTGCTTTTTTCGCTATTGTGCCCGTATCTTGCAATCCCACAACAAAGAGCATCTTCCAGGAAGATGCTCTTCATCGGATGCCTTTTGAAAGCTCAATGCTTATTGCCAGTAGATGCAATGGTTGTCCTGGTTCGATGCAAATAATGATTAACCACTTGCATCTGACAGTAACTTGCAACCATGGCAATGAACAACAAACAGATAATGACAATCACGACAATTTGACCAACCGACTTATCCATCTCAAAAAACCACTTGCCGATAGATACGGCTATGAGACAGCCGACAATGGATAGATTGGACGTCCAGCTCATCGCTCGGTAAAACCGCGAATAGCGATTATCCGGAGGAATTCCTGTTTTCTCGTGAGCCCGCTTTGATCCTTGGATTCTGGATCGGAAAAAGAGAAACAGCAGCAACGGAACCTGGATGATCAATACCATCGTCGAGTAGGCATAGCCCACAAAAACCTCCATCTCTTCTACATGTTGAAAGGAAAGGAGCGAAGTAACCACAAGCAGGAAGCCTACAGGAGGATTGTACGGCTTGTGCTGACGTTCGCCACCAAAAGTACCAATTCCCGTTAGCAAAGCGAGATACGCAATAATCACCTTGATCGTAAAGGCAGGAAACCACAAGCTTAACATAAATATTTCGACCCGATCGAGAAAATCGGTCACATGGATCTGTTGGACGAGGGAAAGCACCGGATAATTTAACCGACTGGCGATCGTATACCCCATGACACCCAGCAGAACAAGAAGGATCAGGCTGGACATGAAACCGACAATGATAACGCCATGCTTGAATGCAGCAAAAAATAGCTGTGGCTGGATAAAAACCGGCAGGAACGCTCCAAACAGAATGATATCTCCGTACACTCCCATAGACATGTAATTGCTTATGAGTATTTGTTTCACTCCGCTGCTCAGCATCGGTTCGAATCTCTCCGGACTAAACTCATTAGCTAGAAATAAAAAGAGCAGGAAGTTTACGATGATGTGGGTGGGAAAGTAGATTTCATTCACACGTGCTGCTACTTCCAAGGTGCGATAGGACATCAGCAGGAGAACAAAGACAAGCAAGATGATCTCAAGTGGCGTTTGCGGCAGCAAGCTCGCTTGAATAAAAAATGATAATCCTTTTACATCTACCGTTAAAATAGTCAAGATGTACAGGACCAGGATGAGATTGATGAAGCCGCCGAACCACTTCCCGCAGATCAGGAACATGATTTCGAAAATGTTCTTCCCTGGGTATATGTGTACTAATTCCATCAAGACGTAACAGATAAAAATCGCGTATATCATGGGAAGCAATTGGGAAAACCAGGCGTCCATCTTTGCGACTTGTACCAGTGACTGATAAAAAGTGATCATGCTTCCTGTCAATAAAACGCTGCCCACCAACCATGCTACCTGCCGATGGCTTACGACTTGCTTTTGAAGCATGCCTACCATCTCCTCTTATCTATATGTCGCCCACTTTTTCACGTATGGTGATATCCATTCTTTTAAATAGTGACTTGGCATCAGCTGCAGGTTTGGGAAGTACAAAGCAACAAAACCCAGGATGGCGAGAATATAGAGAAAGACGACAATTCCTCGCTGCCTTGAAGTCATGTATTTGCGTTTCCTGAGGAATTGAAGGAGCATTATGATCACCAAGCAAATAAAAACGAACTGAAAGATATTATTCACGCGGATCTTCCTTCATAATATTGTTCGTCGTTTGGCCAATATTGGTCGCCTGTACTTTACTATGAATCGTGTAGGTTATATCAGGCAGCTCATCCCGCCATTTATCACGATATGTGGTTTTCCAGGTTTTCGGGTGATGACGGGCCAATACCATGCCCAGTCCGATCGGGTCCGATTTCGTTGCTTTTGAATGCTCCAGGATTATCTTGATTTTATTTTCAATCTCCTCAGATACTCTTTTTTCCATCAGGTCAATGCTGTTCTCATTGTCAAAATTCAGTGTCGTCATGTTTTCGGTGATTACAATCGACGACTTCAGATGAATATCGTAGTGTACGCGTCCTTGCTTGATGACAGGTCGTATCTTGGTTTCTCCCCTCAGGACTTCGGTATTGATCCACTCGTTACTATTGAGTTTGACAATCATGGAAAAAGGATTGAAATAGCGCTGAAACCAACGCAAACCCACGGAATCAGAACGGCTGAGTATTTTGATCAGCTTGTCCTTGCGAAACACCGCTACCCCCATTGCTTCAACCTCTTTGCTCTTTCCTTTGGGATGGGATTGAACGGGTTCAAACACGGGCAAGAACGGATCCAAGCCTTTATGATTTGCCATTTGAGCCAGATCCTTCATCGAGACTGGAATGGTCACCGACTTAACCAATTCGCGCAGCGCCTCCCCTGAAAAACGCTCAAATTGAGGCTGAGCACTCAATAAATCCATTCCCTTTCCTTTGGTAATCACTACAAAAGAAGTCAATCGATGTTCCGGAAAGCGAGTGACGATATCCAATGGATTACTCAACCCGTTTCTAGCCAATTCTTCCCCCAAAATGACGACTCGATAATGCGCGAAGTAGAGAAGCCTCGACATCCGCGACTGTAAGATGCCATAAGCTTCGCGGATCGTTTTGCCAACTGCTGAATCCACATAAAAGCTTTTGTCTCCGCTAGTCCCGCCCCCTTCACCAGAAGGACCTCCCAAGCTGCTCACGAGTGGCACCTGTACCGCCAGTCGGTATTTGCCGTCCCCTTCCTTGTCGATGGACATCGCAATCACAAACCCAATATCGTTTACTTCTCGCCTGTCCCAGCAACCCGTCAACAGCACACTACAAAACAACATGATGGAGAGACAGAACGCGATAGAGCGGGGGCAGGGTTGATGCCCCCCTGGCTCAATCATCATTGCTCTCCCGTTTTTCGGCATCTTCTTCTGAGCGACGTGCTTTTGCAATAAAATCTCCCCCTATCCTCCTGGCGTTTTGGATGCCTAGGAAACCAGGTCGATACACCAATTTCGACCAAGGAGCGCGTACCAGTACATCTTTCAAATCACCGACAGACATTGGGGCAATGGGAGAAAGATAGGGGATACCAAAGGATCGCAGACTTGCCATGTGTCCCACAATGACCAGAAGCCCCACAAGAACCCCGTAAATCCCTAGTACTGCAGCGGCAACCATCAGCGGAAAGCGAAGCAGTCGTATGGCGATAGCCGCGTTAAAATGAGGAATGGTAAACGAGGCAATTCCCGTAATCGAAACCACGATGACCATCGGTGCAGAAACAATCCCGGCCTGAACTGCTCCTTGCCCGACGACCAAGGCACCTAAAATACTGACCGCTTGTCCTACGGTTTTGGGTAAACGGATACCGGCTTCTCGCAGAGCTTCAAAGGCAATTTCCATAATAAAAACCTCGACGATCGCAGGAAACGGGATAGCTTCACGCGCTGCTGCAATACTGAGCAATAGCGTGGTCGGGAGCATCTGCTGATGGTAGGTCGTGACCGCTACATACAGAGCAGGGGTTACTAGCGAGATAGCCAGAAAGAGGTATCGAAGCCAACGCAGGAACGTAGACATTTGAAAACGTTCATAATGGTCCTCGCTCGCTTGCATCATCATCCAAAAAGTTGTCGGAGCAAGCAGCACCATCGGCGTTCCGTCTACAAAAATGGCGACTCGCCCCTCCAGGAGGGCAGCCGCTACCGTATCCGGTCTTTCCGAATACATCAGCTGTGGAAACGGAGAGTACTCATTGTCCTGAATCAGTGCTTCCAGATAGCCGCTCTCCAGAATAGCATCTATCTCGATCCGACTGATTCGATGGGTCACTTCATTGACGAGCTTTGGATCTACGATACCTTCCAAAAAAGCGACGACCACGTTTGTATTCGACTCCCTGCCGACAACGAGAGACTTCATTTTCAAGCGCGGCGTCTTCAGCTTTCGTCGCAGCATCGAGGTGTTGGTCCGAATATTTTCGATAAATCCTTCTCTCGGCCCGCGAACGACGGATTCTCCCTCTGGCTCGTTTACAGATCGCTTTTCCGCTCCCCGTATCCCCAATGCAAGTCCCTCGTCGTTGCCTTCTACAAGAATCCCTGTATCACCCGACAAGACGGCTTGCAATAATCCTTTGTAATCCTTCACCTTGTCAATCTGGGACACTGGCAGCCATTGCGATTCGATGTACGAGACATCTGCACTGCCGTCTTCGAGGATCATCAGGCTTTTCAATGCCTCATTTACCTCTTGTGTATTGATAAGTCCGTCTACGAAAACGGCAATGGCGTGAACGCTGTTTTTGAGCTGAAATTTACGGATGACAAAATCCGAGCAGTCGGAAAACATGCGCTCCAATATCCCGATGTTGTCATCGAGCACGGGCGAAATCGGGACCCCTTCCAACTCACTCAGGCTGCACGCTTCAAGGTGCAGATCATTCTGTTCTTCTTCCCGTCCTTTATTCAGAAACTTTTTAAAGTCCATTTTTTCACCAACCAATAGAAATCTACCGATATTATGGTTCTTCGGCTGGAATAATATGCATTTTGCTGGATCGTATATGGTTTTTGACATGAGGGGCAAAGTAGGAAAAAACGCGTCACTTGGAAAGCAGGTGCGGAAATGAGCCTGGTCATCCCGCAATACGAGCTGACTTTGAATGGCCATACCTTAGCCATCACCAATCCCGACAAACCGCTTTGGCCAAAAGCCCATGTCACCAAGCTGGATTACATACGCTATTTGCTGCAAGTCGCACCAGCCCTTTTAGCCTATAGCAAGCAGCGCCTATTGACTGTCATCCGCTATCCCCATGGCGTAGAGGACAAGAGCTTTTATCAAAAAAATACGCCTGACTACGCCCCTGACTGGATCCATACCCACGAGTGGGAAAACACCCGTTACACATTGTGCGACGATGAGGCCACTTTGATCTGGATGGCCAATCAAGCGGCATTGGAGTATCATGTTTCATTTCATCTCGCTACGGATGAGATCCCGACAGAGCTCGTGTTTGATCTCGACCCTTCAACCCCTGACTTTTCTGTCGTCATCGAGGCTGCCTTGCTCTTAAAAGAGTTGCTGGACGAATTAGGATTACCCTCCATTCCCAAAACCTCCGGGGCAAGTGGACTGCAGATTTACATTCCCATTGAACGCCGCTACACATTTGAACAAACGCGCGTTGTCGGACAGTTCATCGCCAATTACCTGGTAGAAAAGCATCCGACACTCGTGACAATCGAACGCCTGGTCAAAAACCGGGGAACCAAGCTGTATATCGATTACTTGCAGCATTGGCGAGGAAAGACCTTGCCTGCTCCATACTCAACACGTGCTAGGGAACAGGCAACTGTCTCTACCCCTCTTCGCTGGGAAGAGGTCGGCAGCATTCATCCGACTGACTTTACAGTCGATACAGTACCAGCGCGCCTTTTGAAAAACGGGGATTTATTCGCCTCTGTATCCGCTCCTCGCACACAGGCGTCCCTGGACCCGATTCTCTCTTTTTTACAGCCGTGAAAGTGTCCATCCGCCCGGTCAATCTGTTGGAATCCAGCCTTCATTCTGTGCTATACTGTGCAGAGATCGTTTACAGGTCAAGGAGGAAATTTCATGATCGATCCGGTAGCTATTGCGCTCGGGCCCATCAAGATCCACTGGTACGGGATTATAATGGGGCTTGCTTTTTTACTAGGTACGTATCTAGCACGATACAACGCCAAAAAGTCGGGGATTGATGCGGACCATGTTTTGAATATGGTGGTACTGATCATTCCCGCAGCTATTATTTGTGCACGTGCTTATTACGTCATTTTTGAGTGGAGTCAGTACAAAGACAATCTGCTCAGCATCTTTGCTGTCTGGGAGGGCGGATTGGCCATTCACGGCGGACTGATCGGCGGCGTTCTCGCAGGAGCTTGGTACGTTCGCAAGCATAAACTATCCTTCCTTCTTGTTGGGGATGTCTTGATACCGAGTGTAATCCTTGGTCAAGCGATAGGGCGTTGGGGCAACTTCATCAACCGGGAGGCGCATGGAGATGTAGCCAGCGAACAGTTCATGCAATACTTCCCAGCTTTTATCCGTGATCAGATGTACATTCAGGGACAATATTATCACCCGACATTCTTGTATGAATCCTTATGGAATCTGGTTGTTTTCGCCATTCTCCTGCTGACCCTCTATTACTGGAAGAAATTCAATGGTCAAGTCCTGTTCAGCTATATGATCCTGTACTCCATTGGACGCTTCTTCATTGAAGGTATGCGCACAGACAGTCTCTTGATCGCGGACACACTGCGTGTAGCGCAATTGATCAGCTTGCTGTTGATCGCGCTGGGGATCATTCTGATGCTCGTATTCGCCAGAAAAAGCTTACATTCCAAACAATCGGGTAATTCCATTGAATAAACAGCAAACTCGACTAAGCCACTTTTTCTTCATGAGAAAGTGGCTTTATCTATCTCTACTATTGAGCGCCTTGTCTGAATAATCGTAAAGCAGGCGATACTAGACGATAATGACGAAAGGAGTGATCTGGATGGATGATGCGCTGCTGGAGGATTACCTGAATCGTAAAGTGCGCATACATTTTGCCCCCGACATGATCGGTGCCGGTTTATCCCCATATGAGGAAGGCAAGCTGTATGATTACAGCAGCAATGGGGTATTGTTGGAGAAAAGTGACGGATCGATTGATTATGTTCCCTTCTCTTCTATACGTCTTGTGCAAATCCGGCCAAAAGCAGGATTGTGGGAGCGCTTGACCGGAACGGACTAACACTCGACCGGACACAAGGATAAAAAAAGACACCTGCTAACGAAACATTTGTTAGCAGGTGTCTACTATTTTAGAGGAACACGTCAAGAACTACGTAGCAAGCCGCTGCAAGCGCACCTGTAATGGGCAAGGTAATCACCCAAGTGATCAGGATTCGTCCAGCAACTCCCCATTTGACTGCGGATACTTTCTGGGAAGCCCCTACCCCGAGAATGGCCGAAGTAATCACGTGGGTAGTACTGACTGGCAGCTTCAGCGCCGTAAAAATCGTAATGATTAAGGCAGAAGACAGGTCGGCAGAGAAACCGCTGATCGGTTTGATCTTCATGATCTTGCCGCCCAGCGTCTTGATGATGCGCCAGCCACCGAAAGCGGTACCCAACGCCATCGCAACAGCTGCAGACAGCTTTACCCAAAGTGGGATGACGAATTCACCGGGCTCTTGAACCAAGAATCCTCCAGAGATCATAGCCAGCGTAATGACACCCATCGTTTTTTGAGCATCGTTGGCGCCGTGGCTAAACGCCTGCCAGGAGGCCGACATCACCTGCATAAAACGGAATTTCCGATTGGTTTTATGGTACGCTGTGTTGGCTACAATCAAGGAAACGATTTTGATGACGATAAAACCTACAACAAACGCCACGATCGGAGATACGATCAGAGCTTGTACGATGCTGATGAAGCCTTCTGCATTGATGGAATCAAAACCGGCAGCACCTATTGCTGCTCCTGCTACGCCACCAATCAGGGCGTGTGAAGAGGAACTCGGTATACCGAAGTACCAGGTAATGATATTCCATAGAATAGCTGCCATCAGAGCTGCCAGTACAACGATCAAGCCGTTTTCCAGCTTGAACGGGTCCGTAATGCCTCCTCCGATCGTCTTCGCAACCCCTGTGTAACTCAATGCACCAATCAGGTTACAGAGGGAGGCAATGATGATCGCCGTACGAGGACTCAAGGCCCTGGTCGATACTGATGTAGCAATCGCGTTGGCTGTGTCATGAAAGCCGTTAATGAAGTCAAAACTTAGCGCCATGACGACAACGAGAATGAGCAAAATCAGGTCAGGCGACAAATCAGGCATTCTTTAGCACAATCCCTTCTACCAGGTTCGAGACATCCTCAGCGAAGTCCGCACAGTCTTCCAGCTTGTCGTAAATCTCTTTGAGCTTGATAGCTTCGATTGGATTGGCATTTGGCGCATTCAATAGATCAGAAACCATTTTACGGTAGTTCGAATCCGATTCATGCTCCAAGTCCTTGATCTCGCGAGCGATTTTTTCCACTACCTGGTGATCCAGTTTGCGCAGGGTACGAATCAGCTCAATCAACTTCGCTGAACATTTCACCAAGATGTTAGCCTGTGCCAACACACGTGGATCTGGCTGTTGGACTTGGTAGAGATACATCCGATCCGCTACACCATCAATGTAGTCGATCATCGAATCCATTGTATGAGCAAGTTGATGAATATCTTCGCGCTCGAGCGGAGTGATAAATGTGGAGTTCAAAGCGTTCATGATTTGACGAACGATTTCATCCCCTTCTTTTTCGACAGCCTTAATTGCCTTAACTTTAGCTTCTACGTCCTGATAGTTTCCCACCATTTCATAGAAAAGATGAGTTCCTTTGTGCACCGTGGCAATCTGCTGTTCAAACAGATCGAAGAAGATGTGCTTTTTTGATTTCAACATACGTCTCCTACTCACTCCTTTGGTAAAATCACACCTAGAAGATTATATCGAACATCAGTGTGAACGTAAATTTAAAATCAAGGCAAAATATGTGTTTTTTTATTTAAAGTATTGTTAAGTTTTTGTAAATCCTCTTTACAATATTCGATTGATTCCTTTTAGGATCGTCCTATTTCCACAAAAAAACACCCGAATTTCTACAAAATCGAGTGTTAAGCTGGGCCTCCCCCTCTTTAATTGGAAGCAGCGAGGATACAGTCTTTTTTCTTTTTGGCTTCATACATGAGATTATCGGCCATGAGTGTCAATTCCCCAGAGTCGGAAGCATGGGTAGGATAAGTAGCTACACCTATACTGACTGTAAGCCCGCCAAGATGATGACGAATCTGGTTCTGAATCTGCTCTCCTGCTGCAAGTCCCGCCTTCGTATCACAGTGATCGAGCAAAACTACGAACTCCTCTCCACCCCAACGCCCCACAAGATCTTCCTTTCCTACACAGGACTGGAGGATCTGGGCAAATCGATAAAGGAGCTTGTCCCCTTCAATATGACCGTGCTTGTCGTTAAACTTTTTAAAATTATCCAGATCAAGAAACAACAGTGTGACTGGGTATTTCCCGCGCCTTGCCAGATCTACCTCTTGGTCCAGTCTTTCGAGAAAGCGACGATTCACTAGTACACCGGTAAGTGAATCGTGATAAGCCAATTGTCGCAATTGATCCATCTGCTTCCCTGTCTGGTAGCCGATGATCAGTTGAAGCGCTGCCGCTATCGAAACTAGTGACACGGCTATTTCCCCTTGAGGGAATCCATAGGCAACAAGCCAGATCGCAACGAGTATACACGAGCTTCCCAAACCAATCCAACGTGCGTCCAATGATATCCCCCTCTAGTCAAAACCGCTCCACAGTGAACGAAAATGATCTGATAGACCTATTTTAACAGACTAGAAATAGTACTTTAATAGTAGGAATATTTTACCTATTTTCTCGTTTGAGTTCAAGCGAAAAAACACTGTTTACTAGTTTTATTTTCTGAATATTTTGGTAATTATTGCAATTTGTAACCCTCTTTCATTTCATTTCGCGCTCGTATATACTTACCAAAAAAATACTTTACCGGAAAGAAGGTATTGACCAGATGGTTTGGTTGCACAACCTCATTCAGCGTTATGACCCGACGATCTGGATACGCGTCATCGGGACGATTCTCACAACTTTTGCTGGTTTCATGCTCCGCCCTTTTCTTGCTTTTTATCTCTATGACAAAATGGATGGGAATCTCCTGGTTGCCGCTATGGTGACCAGCTTGCAGCCTCTGACCGGTATCATCTCCAATCTCTTTGCAGGCAGCCTCTCTGATAAATACGGCAGAAAGCCCTTGATGGTGGCCGCTCTCCTAATCGAAGCCGTCTCGATGGCCGGCTATATCTGGGCAGAATCTCTGATTACATTCGCTGCCCTCACCATCTTGAATGGAATCGGGGCTTCTCTTTTCTGGCCCGCAGCAAGCGCGCAGGTGACAGATGTCGTTCCCGAGGATAAACGAAGCGAAGTATTTGCCCTTCTGCATACAGCCTTGAACCTTGGGGCAGCTGCTGGACCATTGATCGGTGTAGCGATCTACAAAATCAACCCCGGGATTGCCTTTGGCTTCTGTGCATTCATGCTGCTGGTATACTGTGCCTTGATTGTCTGGAAGATTCCTGAAACTCTCCCGAAAGAGGTCCGGGAAGCAGCGAGAAAGCCCGCTTCGTCTCCTGAAGCTGCTCCTCGCATGCGCATCATGGAGCATCCTACATTGATTGCCATGACAATCGCTGCTATACCGGTTTCGTTGTTGTACTCTCAGGTAGAAATCATCTTGCCTCAACATTTGAGGACGCAATTTGATGATTTTCTGACGGTATTTGCCACATTGATGACGATCAATGGAGCCCTAGTCGTCTGCTGCCAGTTAGCCATCGCCAAATACGCGGAGCGCTTTCCTGCCCATCGCGTCATTCTCATTGCCTACTGCTTCCTGGCCTGTGTCGGTTTTGGCTACGGATGGGCTCCCGGCTTCCTGCTGCTGATTCTGGCTGAGATCATTTTCACCATTGGCGAAATGCTGTATGGGCCGCAAATCCAAAAATCGATCTCGATGCTGGCTCCAGAAGCCTATCGCGGTCGCTATTTTTCCTTGTTCGGGCTGAATTACGGTATCACGGGTACGTTGGGCCCCTCCGTCGGTGCAGTCGCATTTCGCAATATCGGCGGTGCGTTCTGGTTTTCGCTGATCGGACTTCTCCTCTTCGTCGCAGGGCTGTTCCAGTATCGCAATGTGAAAAAAGCCGTAGCGGGACAAAGCTCTATCCAGAGCACGACAGACATATCCTCATGATCTAAAAAAGCCTGATGCTTATGTAAAAACAAGCGTCAGGCTTTTTTCATGAGTTTCCTTCCCGATAATCTGGGGATACGGTTACGAATGAAAAATAAGAGTACACAGCAACATGATAGCACGCACCTTAAATCCCTTTTACCATGAATTGGATTCCTCTTTCAGGGGGAAACTGAGAACACTTACCAAAACGGGAGTGAATGCTGCTATGCCCCGTATTGAGGCTGTTGCTACTGTTGTACCGCCACACGTTGTCAATCAAGAAGAATCGATGCTTCTAGCCCGTCAATTTTTTCAGGAAGCTTTTCCTGACATTGACCGATTGCTCGGTATTTTTTCACACAGTCAGATTCGAAAGCGCCACTTTTGCATGCCCATCGACTGGTTTTCCCAGGATCGAATCTTCGCGGAAAAGAATCAATTGTATGTAGAAAATGCAGAAGCTTTGGCTGTAGAAGCGGTTTCTCGCTGCTTGGAAAAAGCATTGGTTCCTGCTGATACGATCGATTGCCTCATGTTCGTATCGAGTACAGGTATCGCCACGCCCAGTATGGACTCCAGACTCGTAAACAGGCTAGGTCTGCGTCCAGACATCACCAGAGTCCCGCTATGGGGATTAGGGTGTGCTGGCGGAGCGATGGGATTGTCACGGGCATGCGAATACGCCAGGGCTTATCCGCAAAAACGTGTGCTGCTTGTCAGTGTCGAGCTCTGTGGGCTTACCTTTATACGGCAAGATATGTCGAAAAGCAACCTGGTCGCGACCTGCCTGTTTGGGGATGGTGCTGCCGCTGTATTAGTAGATGGGGACGAAGTCGCGACTTCCTCTGCTGTTCCGAGGCTAAGTTTTTGCGGATCCCGTACGACTACTTGGCCGGACACGCTGGATGTGATGGGCTGGGAGGTCACAGAGCCAGGTCTGCGCGTTATTTTTTCACGCGATATTCCTACCTTGATCAAACAATCCATGAAGGAAAATGTAGATAGCTTTCTACATCCGCTCGATACATCCATCGATCAGTTACGTCATTTCATTTTCCATCCCGGAGGAGCAAAGGTGCTGACAGCCTATCAGCAGTCTCTGGGCATCTCCCAAGACGCGACACGGCTATCGGAGGAAGTGCTCTACAACTTTGGAAATATGTCTTCTCCCACCGTTCTTTTTGTTTTGGAAAAAAGCATGGAACAGCACTGGGAAGTCGGCGACAGAGGGTTGATGGCCGCACTTGGCCCCGGATTCAGCTCCGAGCTGCTCCTGCTGGAAGCGAGGTAGTTAGCCATGCTCTTTTTTTGGTCTGTCCTGTGTATCGTTCTTTTACAGCGGATCAGCGAATTGCTCCTGGCTGCAAAGAATGCACGCTGGATTCGTGCTAGTGGCGGCTATGAGGTCGGTTCCTCCCACTATAAGTACATTGTTGTTCTGCATATTACTTTTTTTATCAGCTTGATCTTGGAGGTCATGTACAAAAGGGAGCTTCACAGCCTGCCTTCCTGGTGGATGGTACCCTTCACTTTCTTTGTCCTGGCACAGCTGATGCGCTATTGGTGCATAGCAAGCCTCGGGCGTCATTGGAACACCCGGATACTCATTCTTCCAGGTGCTGAACCGCTCCGGCTTGGACCGTACCGTTTTCTGCGTCACCCGAATTATTGGGTGGTAGCGATTGAGCTTTTGACACTGCCGGTCACCTTTCTTGCATTTACTACAGCGATCGTCTTTACCCTGTTAAACGCCTGGATTTTATTGCGGATCAGGATTCCCTTGGAGACGCAAGCAGTCTATCAACGTCAACGATCAAAATAAAATCCTCTATGCAGCCACGTAAAAACCTCGATTCCCAAAAAGGATCGAGGTTCTTTTTGCAAATTGAGGTTTATCAAGCGCGATTTCGAGGTATAGAAAAAAGCAGAAGAAATCACTGCTCGGTCCGATCCATGATCGGGGACCCTTTGAAAGGGTTCGTTTTCCTTTTGCACCATTCAAAAACCATTACCTAGAGGTGGATAACCAATGAATCGCACATCCATGCATGAGCCTCTTGAGACAAAGAGAATGATCGTTCGGGAATTTATTGATTTGATCCAAACCATTCCCGATGACGAAGAACAAGCTACTGTTCAAAAATTTCTTCGCTATTTGCAAAGCCTGCTGCGGATCAAGCAAGTCGTACCGCCGGTTGTTGAGATCATGACTGTCGTCAAGCACACCAAGCCAGTTCTGTTTCATGCTGCCCGCCGAACCGTTTTAAAATCAAGCAATCTGTTCATGCTGTTCCAGCTGGACATGAGCTTCCCGCTGGCTCAAGAGCGCTTAGAAGATTATCTGAAGTAACCTTTATTCTGCACCCAGGTTTTCGGGATTGAGGATTTCCAGTTCCGGGATGACAAATCGTCCATCTTTGCGAATCAAGACGTCATCAAACCAGATTTCTCCACCACCCCAATCTGGACGCTGGATCGATACCATATCCCAGTGGACAGAGGACTTGTTTCCGTTGTATGCCGTATCATAGCATTGTCCCGGAGTAAAATGGAAGCTTCCGTCAATTTTTTCATCGAAAAGAATGTCTTTCATCGGATTGCGGATAAACGGATTCACTCCGATAGCAAACTCCCCGATATAACGCGCCCCTTCATCTGTGTCGAGAATTTGATTGAGTCGCTCTGTATCGTTCGCTGATGCATCCACAATCTTTCCATTCTCAAAGGTAAGGCGTACATTTTCAAACGTGAAGCCATTGTAAGGCGTCGGCGCATTGTGGGTAATCGTACCGTTGACGGAATCGCGCACCGGTGCCGTGTATACTTCTCCATCCGGGATGTTGCGCAAGCCTGAGCATTTTACGGCTGGAATATCCTTAATGGAGAAAGAAAGATCTGTTCCGGGACCGGTGATCCGTACACGGTCTGTTCGGTTCATCAGCTCGACCAAGCTGTCCATTGCTTTATCCATCTTGGCGTAATCCATCGTACATACCTGGAAGTAGAAATCCTCGAAAGCGGCCGTGGACATATTCGCCAGCTGCGCCATCGACGGGTTCGGATAGCGAAGAACGACCCACTTGGTTTGAGGAACGCGTATGTCCATGACAGGCAATTCGTATAGACGAGCGTACATCCCCAGTTTGTCTCCCGGCACGTCAGCCATTTCATTGATATTGCTTGCTGCACGGATGCCAATGTACCCATCCATTTTTTCCATGAAGGTTTTTTCATGGTCCGCCATTACTGCGAGTTGCTCTTCGTTGCAATTCATCGCGATGTCTCTGCTGATCATCGGATTGACCAACTGAACGTAAGGATTCCCGCCTGCTTGGTAAATTTCTTTTACCAAAGCACTCACCAAATCCGGTACCTCGCCTTTTGCATGAATCAAAATATTCTCTTCTGGCTGTACGCGAACCGAATAATTTACCAATATATGCGCCAATCTCTCCAAACGAGGATCCTTCATTTCGGCACACCCCTTTTTCAATTTTCTGATTCCTCTTGTATTTTTAACGATAAATCCTCATATGTCAATAAAATTTATTTTAATGAAAAGAGAAAATACCAGCCGTTTTCAGGCTGGCTCAGCTTTATGGATTCCTTTCTCCATCTTCAATCGTACCCATTTTGTAGCTGTCGCTGATCTGTTCTTGTGTGATTGCCTGGCCGTCCTCTACCTGATTCTCCTGTTCAATCCGATCGTTTGAGGTGCTCTTCTCATTGTGTCGTTCTTGCAATTTCGTACCCTCCTCTCGATTTCTCCTCTAGTTTGTACGAATCGCGCATCTTTCACACGTCACAGAGGAGAACAGACAGCAAAGAGAAAACGCCTTGCTCGTATGGAGCAAAGCGTTCGCGAGATTTTGATTAATCTTCAGAATCAGCGTTTGGAACGAGCCAGCTCCAGTCGGAACGGCTTCCGGAAGGTTGGAAATTATCCTGTTTAATCGTCACTGATTCACCCTCTACTGGTGCTGCTACCCAGCCATGTTGAACTGCTGGCTTTTCTTCTTTTGGAGTTACGATCACGTATTCATCGATTACAGGCATGGTGATCCAGCCTGTTGGGGCTACCTTTTCAGTAGAAGACTGGGAAATGAAGTATTCATTTTGAACAGGCATTACGATCCAGCCATGTTGCACAAGTGTATTGACTTGATCTTGATTCAACAGCACGAACTCGCCTTCTTTAGGTGCAGCAACCCAACCTGTAGGTGTAACTGCTCCTTCGTTCGCTTTTGCAGAATAAATGAAGTACTCGTCCTCCTTAGGCATGTCAATCCAAGCCCCGGCAGCTGTCGAAGGGGCAGATGCCTGAACGTGTGCAGGTGCTTCTTCAGCTGCAGGCGCTTCAACTGTAGCCTCTTCTTCTACATCTGTAGCATCTTCAGTAGCCTCTGCGTCAGTTGCTTCTTCTGCTTGTACTTCCGCTTGTGTTGCTGTTTCCGTTGCGGTAACTTCTTCGGCACAGGCAGCTTGAGCGAACAAAGACGCTCCCAGTACAAAGGTTCCCATCATCAGTGTGCTGCTTTTTCTCATTGTGTACACTCCCGTTTCGTAGTGCACCTTGCCCACCATCATGTCCCTGTGGTTCTTCAAACGGAAATGCTACATACTTTGCTTCATTTTCTCAAGGCAATAGGTAAAGTTATCCAGTTCTTCATCCGTGAGGTGCTCTGTCAAATTTTTGACCAAGCATCGCCTTCTTTCCAATAGCTCTTCCATCATAGGGATAGCTTTTGGAGCCAATGTGACCCACACTACACGGCGATCTTCTTCATCACGGACGCGTTCTACAAAACTGGCTTTCACCAATCGATTGAGCGCAATGGTAGTAGCACTATTCGACTGCCTTAATATGCTCGCCAGATCAGATACGGTGCTTCGTTTTACTTCTAAAAGCACACGCAACAAAATGAACTGTTTGGGACTGATCTCTTGTTCCTCGATCAGCCACTGACTAATAAAGAATCGGGCCATTTCGGAAAACACTCGATCGAGTTCCTCTAGTTTACTGGCGCGGGACATATCGCTCACATCATCACCTATTTTCAGAATTTGTCTACTATATTTATAAAAATATTATAGTCTTCATAGATGAAGAGCAAGCATAAACTCTGCATCATTCTGAAAGTGGTGTTATGTAAATGATGCGACAAAGTGTTTACTACTTAATATTTTTAGTGTAAAACTATTTTCAAGTTCATCTTACAATAAAGGGAAAGATCAGGCAATAGTGGAAGTTGTCAAATTCGTGACAGTTGAAATTCCTTTTTTCCCAAACCCATTCATTCCCATGAATCTTCTTTCGTATCCTTTCGCAAAGCATGTATAATAAAACATGGGCGGTGTAAGACACCCGAGCATGTCCTACACATTACCGCGCGAAAAACCACATACATAGGAGATCATATTGATGGAACAAACCCCTCATGAGACGAAATGGAGATCGGAACTCTTTGATTGGCTTAAATCGTTTGTCTTGATTGGTGCGATCACTGCCTTCATCTACGTCTTCATCATGGCTCCCTACGTCGTCCAGGGACGTTCGATGGAGAGCACGTTGCATGACCGCGAACGCGTGATCGTCAATAAAGCCATCTACTATTTGCAAGACCCTAAACCAGGTGACATCGTCATCATTCATCCAGATGCCAGCGGAGACAATTGGATCAAGCGTGTCATTGCTGTTGCAGGCGATACGGTAGAAGCAAAGGATGATCAGTTGTACGTAAACGGTCAGGTGTTGGCAGAAGATTATCTGACAGAAAACAAGCAGAAGGCCTCTGCCGCTGGGGTCACCCTGACAGAAGACTTTGGTCCGGTAACGATCGAATCAGGAAGCGTCTTTGTCATGGGAGATAACCGCAGCAACAGCATGGACAGTCGCATGATTGGACCCGTGCAGCTGGATCATGTGGTTGGCCGCGCTGAAGTCGTGTATTGGCCTCTTCCCAGCATCCGTGTACCTAAATAGCGAATCAAGCGTCCTCAACAAAAAAAGCCGCTATCCAAGCGGCTTTTTTTGCATCTATGTGCTTATGACGGGCTGGAATTCGAAAAGTACTCCTCCAACGTAATCCCTTTCGAAGTGATTTCCTCTGCAATCTCCTGACCGACGTAACGGAGATGCCAAGGTTCGTATGCATATCCCGTGATATCTTCCTTGCCCTTCGGATAGCGAATAATAAACCCATGCTGCGCACAGTTTTTCTCCAGCCATTGTCCCTCCGGGGTATCAGCAAAGCTTTGCTCTAATCGAGTTACGCTGTCAGCTCCAGACACGTCCATTGCAAGACCTGTTTGATGCTCACTTTTTCCTGGTACTGCGCTGAATGCAGCAGCATGTGCCTCGCCTTGTGTCTTGACGTACGTATCGTAGAGTGATTTTTGCGTGCGATAGGAGCGGTAACCCGATACGGCGTACAGCTCTATTCCGTCCTGCTTCGCATGTGCAAATAACGATTCCAGCGCTTTTGCAGGTGCTTCACGGAGCTTTCTCTTTTCTACCTTGTCTGCATAAGGGAATAAAACATTGGGTTCTACAAGGTCAGCCGGGATGTAGTCAGCAGGCAAAGAGCGCTGCTTGTTCACAATGACATGATATTCATCCGGATTCGTTACGGTGGGGACCCCATCTACCGTCTGGATTGTCTCTTCCAAGGTTGGTCTGTTTACCGGTTTCTTCTCATCATCGGACTCCTGTGGAGTAGCAGATGTTGTTTCGCTGGCTGATGGATCATTTCCGGGAGTGGGATCTGCCGCAGTGGACGGAGGTGTCTGCCCCTCCTTGCCATCCAGTATTCCAAGCGATGGAGCCTCACAGCCTCCTATGAGAGCTGCGGACAGCAAAGCTGCCAGCGCCATACCCATGCGATTCTTCTTCATCCTGATTCCTCCTGATCAATTCAGACCCTTATGTACATTTTTGCCAAAAAAAGCAGTCATCCGCCGCAGAAATGATCTTCTACGGCATGATGACCAGATTGCTTACCACGGCACGCTCACGTCCGCCTGATGGTTTGTTCAGCAATTTCCCCTTGTAGTAAAAAGCGCTTGAACCTCCACCATCCAGGTTGTAAGCGTCAACCACATGGAATTCCTGCAATTTTTTCTGTGCTTCTTCCAGGGTGACTCCATTGCTCCACCCTTCTCGTCTGCCGTCAATTACGATCATGAGCAAATCTCCGTTGTCAAAATGACCAATGAGGGTTCGGGGTTGTCGTGCATTTGCCCAATCTTTCGGAATCGGCAATCGTTTGCCATCCTGCAGTAGCCTTGGCAAAAAGCTGGCTCCCTGCAAGATCCCCTGCTGGGTGATTTGTTCCTGCTTCGTAATATTCGTCCCGACGAGATGACCCTTGTTATTGAATCCGACAAAGCTCAGGTTCTTGTTATCGGAAAACGTCCGAATCGTTCCATCCACAACGGTGATTCCCAACGGAACCAGGTTGCCTTGCTTGTCAGCCATGAAGCCACCGGCATTGATCGCGAGGATGGCACCCGTGCGCTTTCCGGCCTGACTGGTCGTTTCACCTTTGCTCTTCACGGAGTTATTCGCCAATACCATTTTCAATGCCTTCGGATCATTCAGGCGCACCTTCGCCATATAGCCCCGGTACCCCGCTTCAGTCAACGAGTATACTTTGACTGTCGAATTCTTGCCGAAAGATTGACCGATCGGCTTGCCCAGCATGTTGGACAATATCGTATCCAGTACATCTTCTGATTGTTTGGTATGCGAGATACTGGCCGCCAGCAAATTGTTAATCTTCTGGTTTTGCTGTTCGTATTCTTTCTTCTCTTTCTCTGCTGCATCGCGAATGCCTTGGATCGCCAGCTCTGTGCCTTCTATGGTTTCCCTTGTTTCATCCAGCCTCTCCTGCAGCGCCGCTACCTGCTCAGACGACTGTTCTACCGGCAGCGTCAGTCCTTCCAATGTGAGCTTGTCCACAGGATTTACCTGTGAAAAAGCAACCAGAAAACCTAACGCTGGCGCTAAGAGAAACGCAAAAAAACGATTAACCTTACCAAGCACGGGCTGCATCCTCCAGTTTTTTCAGCGACGCTTTCAAATCAACCAGCTGTGTATTCAACTGATCAATCCGTTCTTGCAAGGCCTGTTTTGTCTTGTCTGTCCCACCAATAGTCTCACCCGTCATCTGCAGTTCTTCCTGGATGTGAGCCAAACCACTGGCAACTTCCGACATTTCATCCTGGACGAGCGTCAGTTGCTCTCCCATTGCTTTCATCTGTTCCTGATTCTTCTCTTGCACTTGCGTAATTCGCTGATTCACAAACTGCTGCTGCTTGTCCAACGTATGCATCGCAAAGGCGTAGCCACCATAGGCAAGAGCTGCCCATAGCAATACCGCCAAAACGGTTGGCATCAAGTTTCGCTTACCTTGTGTTCGGGAGGGATTCAACGTATTGAACAGACTGCTGAAAAGTCCGCCTCTCTTACGTCTTCTCTCCTGCTTCCCATCTGTGGGGAGTGGTAGTGTAGTTGACGGTGTCGATGAAGCTTGGAAGTATTTATCGCTCATCGGCTACCCCCTCCTTTCTGTGAAAAACGTCTCGACGTCTTTCATAAAAGTGGATGTGACCGCTTGCGGTCAAACAACACGGTTGTGACAAAGAATGCAAATCTATTATATCATAGAACAAAATTCGGGTGCTCATTTGCGAATATTGGAAAAATTAGTAGATTTACGCCAAAAACCACCTTGTGCACTACAAGGTGGTTTATCAATCCTACTCGTTTCCTATCTTTCACACTTACTTACCCAATTGCCATTCCTTGCGTAGCTCCCAGTACAGACGCTGCAAAAATACGATGGGGTCCGCTTCTACCTGCTCTCTCCCGTTCCACTCTAGCTTTTCGATAAACCGCTCGGCAATTTGTGCGCCCAGCTCTTTTTGTTTCTCCGAAGATAAGGAATCGAGGCGAGTGACAAAAGTAGAGAGCAATTGCCAGTCTTCACGTGTAATGGCTTGCTTCTGCCGATCATCGAGCAAAAGAGGTGCACCCACCCCTTCTTTTTGCTGGGCTTTTTGCTTTCTAGAGGGGGGTACGTTCTGTCCCCCTTCAGCCACAACGATGGTACCTGCTACCAAATCGCCAATTCTTTTATCTTTAGGATGAAAAAAAGAGACCAAAGCACCAAGAAAATATCCGCTCGGCAACACATCAATGATGCGAAACAAATTGCGAATAGCAGCGGACAAAAAGGTAATTGGTTGACCATTTTCTCGGATGACCCGCAGCTTCATCCATCTTTTGCCGAGTGTTTGACCTGACCAAAACGCTTCGAGAATAAAGAAATAGCCTGCATTGATGAGAAATAGTACGAAAAGCAGGATCGCAATCGCAAAGTCCTCAAGATCGCTCCAAGCTTGCTCATCGCTGCCATATACGACTATACTGAACACGATAAATAAGGTAATATTAACCAATAGCAGGATGGCTGTGTCAATTAATTGCGCGGCAGCCCGGCTCCCGAGGCCAGCCGTTTGAAACCGAAGCTGAACGTGTTCTGGTGTAATCACGGTTGCTTCACGATTTGCTTGATTGTTCTGTATCCATTCGTTCATTCCTGTTGTCTTCACCCGCCTTCCCTTGCTTGCCAATCATCTTTTTTGATACACTTTTTCCCCGGAATAAGGAGGCTGTTTCATGGATTTAACCTCGTTTTGGCATACGCACAAGGCATCCTGGGCCGAGCTGGAGCAGTTGGTCGAAAGATTCCAGAAAAAAAACAAAGGCATCCAAGCTGCCGACATTGACAGGCTCACGCTGCTCTACAAAAAAACTTCCGCGCATTTGGCGTATGTCCGTTCTTATTACCCGACTGATGAGCTGACGCATTACCTGAATCAGCTGGTCTCGCGCGCGCACAATCTGACGTATAAGCAACAGGCCAGTAGTTGGCAGCAAATCACCTATTTTTTCGGCACCTATTTTATCCTCCTGATCCAGAAACGGCTTTGGTTTATGGCTATAGCTGCCTTTCTGTTCCTGCTCGGAGGAGTCTTTGGGTATGCTGCAGTCATGATCGACCCGCTCAATCTGTACTACGTCCTGCCAGAGGGAATGGCCGAACAGATCGATCCAACACGCCTGGGCGAAGGACATGACTCGATCAATAGTCCGGTCATTTCTACCATGATTATGACCAATAACATGAGAGTCGCGATTCTCGCATTTGTAAGCGGCGTTACGTTTGGGCTCTTTCCGATCTATTTGCTCCTGTTTAACGGGTTGCTGGTTGGTGCCCTTGCAGCGGTTTATCAGCAAGCGGGCATCAGCTATGCCTTTTGGGCGTATATTTTGCCTCATGGTGTCATCGAGCTCACCGCCATCTTCATCGCAGGAGGAGCAGGACTGTACATGGGATATCGCATGCTGGTGCCTGGCAAATACGCACGCAAGCATCAATTTCTTGAAGCAGTCAAGGAGTCTGCCCAGCTCTTGCTAGCCACACTCCCGCTGTTCTTTATCGCCGGAATCATCGAGGGCTTCATCACGCCTTCCACAACCCTTTCCTTGGAAGCGAAATACTTCGTAGCGATCAGCACCCTGTTGATCCTGGTGTTCTGGTACGTCCTCGGTCAGCGTAGACGACTCTCCTACAACGCCTCTCTTGACTTGATCTCCAAATAAGTATTCACGACGCTCAACGTCAATTGATCGGACGGTACATCCAACACCTGGATACCCGCTCCGGTCATTTTTTGTTGAAAGGCTTTTCGATCCAGTTTAAAACGCTGTGCCAGAGCCTTGACATAGGCTGTTCTCGTGTTTTTGGTTTCCACATCACTCCAGCCCTGAAGCAACGGATCCGTCAATGAGAGCAGCAGGAGCAGATGGGACCGTCTCAGGCGCCAAAGATATGCGCTTAACTGGTCCTCGATCAAGTAGTTTTCCATATCGGAAAAGAGCGCAATCAGGCTCCTTCTTTTTTGCTGACGATGAAGAAACGTCAACGCTTTCGCATGATCCGATTCTACAAAATCAGTTGTGAGGTTATAGGTAGCTTCCACTAACGTATGCAAATGCGATAGCCCTCTTCCCGGTGGAATATAGAGCTTGATCTCATGCGAATACGCCAGCAGGGCAACCTGGTCCCCTTGTTTAATCGCTACGGCCGCCAATGTCATGGCCGACTCCAGGGAGATATCCAAGCGAGTCCGATTATCCAGCTCAACACCCATCAGTCTGCCACAGTCCAGCATGATCGTCACGACTTTTCCTTGCTCGGGACGGTACTGATTGGTCATCAGTCGTCTGGAACGAGCAGAAGCAGACCAGTTGATCGTGCGCGGATCGTCGTCTGGCACATATTCACGGATCGCATGGAACTCTGAACCCGTTCTTGCTCGGCGCATGATTTTCTTTCCGTCAACGATCAGGCTTTCTTGCAGTGAAGCGAGATAGCCGCGGACAGTAGACAAGTCCGGATAGATCCTAATGGTCTGATCACAGGAAAACCGGCTCTGCCTGTACCACAAGCCGATTCTTCCATGCCAGCGCAGGAACAGTGAATGAAAGGAATACATGCCTCGAACGTTAGCCCTTGTATGGTAAGTCACTCCGAAGGTGCCAGGCTCCATCATGCCCCGCAATACTCCGCTCTCCTGGAATGAGTACGGCAAGTCGTCCGCAAGCTCGAACCCCACCTTCTGCCCACTCGTATTCGTGAACGCGATGTGAACCTGGAATTCCTGGCCAATATCCGCCTGCTCTGGCAGCATTCTGGTCACAGATAGCTCTCTCTTTTTGGGCATCGAGAGCCAATCGACCACGCTGGCTGCTAAGATCAAGCCATTGTACAGCCAAAAGGCGCGATATCCCCAGCCCATCACAAAACCAGTCATGACCAGAGGAAGACCGAGCAGAATCCACAGGATAAGCCGTTTCGTGGGCAAAATAAAGCGGTCTTGCAGAACATCAGCGAGGAACTGGAATGGCCGCCAACGTTTCGTCGATGATGTGGTCACTAGTACCTCCCTCCAATTCCACCTGCGGTGAGAGAACCAGACGATGACGCAATGCAGGTCTTGCCACCATTTTCACATCATCTGGCGTCACGTAATTTCGGTTGTCCAGCAGCGCCCAGGCCTTGCTCGCCATCAGAATGGCAATCCCTGCCCGCGAACTCGCTCCGAGCAGCAATCGCTTTGTCTCCCGCGTCTTCCGAATCAAAGTCGTAATATACTCGAGGATCGATTCCTCCACCACAACCTCGCTGAGCTTTTGCCGCTGATCCAGAATTTGTTCGAGCGTGTATTGCACTTCAGGCTTATGTGTGGCCGACAAGGAGTACGGCACGTGTTGCGCCAGAATCTGTCGTTCCTGCTCATGGGAAGGATACGTAACCTGCAGCTTGAACAAGAAGCGGTCGAGCTGCGCTTCCGGCAAAACATAGGTTCCTTCGTATTCAATCGGGTTTTGCGTAGCCACCACAAAAAACGGGTCCGGCAGCGGATAAGTAACGCCGTGAATGGTCACTTGCTTTTCTTCCATGGCTTCCAGCAGGGCAGCCTGGGTCTTCGGGGGTGTTCGGTTGATCTCGTCAGCCAGCAATAGATTGGAAAATACAGGTCCCTTGATCGTTTCAAAACGATTTTGCTGCATATTAAAAACGACATGCCCAATAATATCACTCGGCATCATGTCTGGGGTAAATTGTACCCTTCTGCTCTCGCCTCCAATCAGGCCGGATAAAGTGCGCACCATTTTCGTTTTGCCAATTCCCGGTACCCCCTCCAGCAAGACGTGACCTCCTGCGAGCAGTGCGGTAATCAGCAGACGGATGTTCTGCCTTTGCCCAACCAGCTCTTTCTCCATTTCTTCGATCAATCGTTCCACTACACCAATCACTCCTTCTCCAGGCGCTTCAATATCTTGTCTAACAGGAGACTGTCTGCAAGCAGTTGTTTTTGCGAATAGGCATTCTCTGTCTTGATCTGTTCCAGTCTTTGCAATACTTGCACCAAGGCTGCAAGCTCGCTTTCGTTCCATTTGGTACGTGCCACTTGCAGGATTTCGTGATGTTCCGCTCGTTGGTGCACGCCCCACCGTTCATGCATGAGTTGCCTCAAGTACGTTTCACGATGACGCAGTGCATCGATGGCAAGTCGTCTTCGTTCGTACCAGCTGGACACGGCAAGCAAAGTCTCGTCGCCACGACGTACTGTCCATTCTCGCAGCGTGTAGATAGGTCCAAATCTTTTTCCTCTCCACCAAATCCACATGAGGAGAAGCAAGCCCAGCTGAGCAAAGCCTGCGATTAGCCATCCGGGATAAAGCGCAAACAGACTGGGCTGATCCCGATAGCCATGATGGTATTCATCCATCCAAACGACAGACCACTCGTTCTGCAAATAAGGCCAAATCGCTTCGAAATGATCGTGCCTGGCAACCTGTCCGTTGCTCATCCATTGCGGGACAAGAAACAGACTGACTGTCCCCTCGCTGATGGTTGTACGTCCTGCCAGGACGCCTGCATCGTCACTGAGCAATTCTTCCATGTCCTGGCTTTTATCCAATCGCAAAGGCGATTGCACCACGCCGTTCCTGTTACCGCTCAGCTGAGGCCCCCAGATTTTCCGCTCTGCTTCCTCTTCTTCATTCTCCTGAAGAATCAGCTGGAACGAAGCTTGTTCCCAATCTGCCGGCTCCTCTGCAAACAGGATCAGATCATTACCTAGAGCTACCCAATCCAAAAGCTCTTCTCTTTCCAGCTCTGTCATTCCTTTGGGCTCCAGAGAAATCAGAACCTGACCTGCTTGCGATGGCAAAAACTTCATAGGCTGACGCCATTCCTTGATCGGCTTGCCTTTCTCCTCCATCAGCATGACAATGGCTTTACTTCCATTCGGCTGTGCTGACTTTGCGACATATGGCGGATACGAGGGAGGCGCTGGCTTGACGATCAGCAAGCTGATGCCCACCAGTAGAAAAATGGCAATGACGAGGGCGATGCGATAGGTGCGAAGGCTACCCATGACGATGTCCCTCCTCACCCAGCAGCTTCTCTAATTCCTGGAGCTGCTGCCAAAACAGTTGTTGGTCAATTTCTTCCTGCCCATACCAAACCTGTTCAAATGAACGCGCATGTCGGCGAAACAAATCCTGTGCAGCCGGATAGTTGTACTGGATTTCATCTGCATATTCCCAGTTGGTCTTCCATTTCTCAATCCGGATCCAGTTCTTCCACTGCAAATAAACCAGCAGCGCGAGAAACAGATGGCGGACGGCTTCCCGCCACTCCGCCTGCTGTCCAAGCTGTCTCGCCTCATTTAGATAATCCGAGTAGGAACGTTTTTTTTCCCCCTGAACGAATAAGGTACGCTCCCGCTTCTGTTGCAAAACCATTTTCCGTGACAACCAATAGATCAAAAACAACAAGCCGCCAATCGCTACAATCACGACCGAAACAGAAACGGTTCCAGCCGCTTCTGTCGGAATTTCCGTCACTTGAAACAGCTTCGCGATCATCTCAATTAAGTGGTTGATTGCTTTTTCAATCCATCCTGCACCTTCCTGGGACTGCCTATTAAATTCATCAGAGGAAAGGATCTCGACTAACCGTTCCTTGTCCTTTGACCCAATCATGGCGCTACTCATGTGGCTCTCCCTGTTTGTCTAGCGTTGCTACAGCTGTATCCTCTGGACGATGCTGGTTCAGCATCGCCTCCAAATCTGTTCCTTCTTTTCTCACATTCAAATCGAGATAAGCCAGCGCATAGACGATCAACATCCAAGGCATCAGCAGGCATGAAAACAAGACTTGCAGCACACTGCTGATCAAGGACGCACCCAAAGCCCCGATGAGGATGAATTGAATCCCGCTTGAGAAGATGGAGTACAGGATCATGACTACGAAATAGAGCCCAAACAGTCGCCAAAAATTCCCTTTTGTCAAGTTCCAGCTCTTGCTTAAACCTACCCCTTCTCCTTTCAACAAAACGAGCGGCAGATAAAAACCCCAACGAAGCATAAAAAATCCGGGGACGAGCATGACGCCGATGATGAAAAGGAAGTACGCTACCAGGAAAAAGACTACGACGACAATCGGATTGAGTGCGCTGTCGTCCGAGAAAAGGGTATCCATACTCTCCCCTGTACTGAAGGCGAAGAGAAGAAAAAGCAAGCCGCAAAGAACGAAAAAGGCCAGAAATATTCCCACAATAACCAATATGTAGAGTACTGTACTACCCACCAGTGGCCAAAAACGACTGAAGGATTGACGCAAAGCTGCTTTGATCCCTGTCGTTTCCCCCTCGACCGCCGCTTTCGTCAGGATCAGACTGGATGCAAGCAGCTGCGGGTAGGCAGCCAATGTTATAATAGGAAAGACGATAAACAAGTAGACCAGCAGCAAGGCTATGTTCTGGGTCACGTTTTCTTCGGAAGAGATAAATCTTTGACCCAAGGACTCCCAGAAATCTTCTCCAGAAGTGTCCTGGTACAGGAAGGGCATACTGCTAAAGTCCATCAGCAGCAAGTCTTGAAGCAAAAGCAAGGGCCCGAACACCATCAAAGCCAGCAGAAAAAATGCTCCAAAACGTTGACGGTATATGGAAAAGCTCCTATCCAACAGCTTTCCTACTCCCATAGGGGTAAGCGGTGTTTGATTCATTGCGAAACCTCCATGTCTCTATTTGAGATTACCCGACCATTATACACGATTTTCCTTGTTTTTAAAAAAATTCCTTTCTTCAGACTCGTGAATTTCCGATATTTAACAAACCGCTCCTTTCCTACTGGACGACTTTTCTGAATTGCCGTAATGTAGGTTCAACCAAGTTTTATTCCCAAAGCACAGCGGTGATATGTC
>NZ_RHHR01000070.1 GCF_003710915.1 Brevibacillus invocatus
ACCTAGGGGGTTAATCCGATTATTTTGGAACAACTCAGCAGGAAGTTGTAACCTTTTTGGAATCGCTGAAAATTGTTAATGGAGAAATTTGTGTTTCATCGGTGGAAATGGCGGAATGGTTCACAACTATTTACTATAAACTTGTCATTGATTATTTCTTAAGTCCCCTAAATGTTTATTCATATCATTCACTTGCTAATATCATAAGTCTTTCTTTAAAGAAAGGAATCTTAAATCTAGACCAGTTGTTGTTGAATGACCCAACCGTTCTTAATATTATTAAGTCAAGTAATGATAGTGAGGTTTTACATTTGCTTGAATTTTTAACATCTAAAGTCGAACTCGAAGAAAATGAAGCGAATTATGATTTTCATATGGTGGGAAAAGCAAGGATTATAGACGTGCCAGTTTCCTTCGACAATACAACCATCCATAACTCTTCAACATTATCCCCAAAGGTTAGAAAAATGAATGAGGAAGCAATGGAAAAATCAAAAAGAGGTACATTTGTCAAAATAAAAACACCCATGATTCCAATAACTTTCTAGAACACTTGAACACTGTTAACAACGGTTTTTATTAACTAACTCGACCATTATTAAAGCCAATTCATCTAAAAATCAAAAAGGAAGGGCGAAAATTCGCCTTCCTTTTTTTGTGCCATTTCAAATGTCATTTTTCATTTTGCACTCCAAAACCGAACCCGTTACCTCACAGTAGCAAGCTTTTTATTATTTCGCCTGTCTACCGTATGGGGAGCATATCAGGATCAACGAATGGTTGTCCTACTCTGCCGCTGTTTGTATTTGCTGCTTATTCCATTACATTTGTTCTGCAACTTACTTGCCATTTGCGGCGTCCAGCTCCGCTTCGATCTTGGAGGTTTTCGACGACTCGCCCATGCGCCAGTAGACAAGGAGGCTCACGGCAATACAAGCTGCTACGTAGTAATAGAAGAGAGACTCGTACCCGATGCTTTTGAACCACAGTGCAATGAACTCCGCTGTTCCTCCAAAGATCGCGACGGTCACCCCATATGGAAAGCCAACGCCTAGAGCGCGGATTTCAGTAGGGAACAGCTCGGCTTTCACGATCGCGTTGATCGACGTATAGCCTGTGACAATAATGAGGCCAGACAGCATCAGCATGAAAGCGGCATATGGACTATTTGCCTGTTCCAAAAGCAAGAACATCGGTACAGTCCACAATGTTCCAAGAATACCGAAGCCAATCAGCAGCGGGCGCCGTCCAATTCGGTCGGACAGCATACCGGCGAGCGGCTGCAAGACGACAAATACAAGAAGTGCGATAAAATTAATCCAGCTGACTATCTCTTTCGGCAGTCCTACCGTAATTACCATAAATTTTTGCAAATACGTCGTGTAGGTGTTAAAAGCAATGGTTCCCCCGAGCGTAAGCCCGACGACTGCCATTACCGCCTTCGGATGCTTCATCAGCTCGCGAAGTGTACCTGCCTTGTCCCGGCTTTTCGACTCCATTTTGGAAAACTGTTCCGATTCGTCCATACTGCGGCGAAGCCACAGCACGGCTATTGCGCCAAGTGCTCCGATTACGAAAGGAATGCGCCAGCCCCATGCCATCATCGCTTCTTCGCTGAGCATTTGCTGCAGGATAATTTGCACACCCAGTGCCACCAACTGTCCACTAATCAGCGTGACATACTGGAAGCTGGAATAGAACCCTCGGCGACCACTGGAGGCCATCTCGGACAGGTACGTTGCGGATGTTCCGTATTCCCCGCCAAGCGAAAGACCTTGGAGCAGACGGGCAAGAACGAGAATAATAGGAGCAAACACGCCGATGGTGTCATAGTTTGGTGTTACTGCAATCACCAAAGAACCACCCGCCATAATAGTCACAGACAGCGTCAGTGCGGCACGGCGCCCGTGACGGTCAGCGTATCGGCCCAGGAGCAAGCTCCCGATCGGTCTCATTAAAAATCCGATAGCAAAAACAGCGGCAGTATTCAGCAACTGGCTGGTAGGGTCGCCTTGTGGAAAAAACTGAGATGAGAAATACACCGCAAAAGCTGCATATACATACCAGTCATACCATTCAATCAGGTTTCCCATTGAACCTTTAAAGATGTTGCTTGTGATGCGCCGCGTATTTGCGCGATCACTCGATGACGTCATAGCTGCACCCTCCTTATGTTTGATCCGAATCCATTTGCAATTGGGATAGTTTAACCGCTTGCAAATGAAACAATACCTTTGCTCGTGAATGGAGGGGCATTGTTTACTTTGAAAGGGATTTCATTTTCACCCGGATGGATTCTTGAATAATCTGAACTATTTTTATTCTAGTTTGATTGGTTTGCTAGAATCCATCGAATCGTTCTGAGCGTGCAAAAACGGCATCTGAGTTGCCAAAAATCCCAGATGAGTTGCATTGATTTATCAGTAAAATCGGGATACCCTTTACCAGAGGGGGCAGTGGTTATGACTTTCACTATGCTACTAGGACTGCTAGAAAACATTTCCGTGATCGCGGTAATCGCCCTCATCATCGGCCAACTGGATTACTTTCGGAACATGGTGTACGGGAACAACAACCTGCTGCGAATTGTGATCCTCTCTACGTTGTTCGGTTTTCTGTCGGTGATCGGAACGGAAGAAGGAATCCGGATCAATGACGCACTCGCCAATACGCGTATCGTAGGCGCTGTTGCCGGCGGTTTGATTGGTGGCCCTATCGTCGGCATCTTTGCCGGCATCATAGGAGGTATTCATCGCTATTCATTCGGTGGATTTACCGCTGCTGCCTGTGCCATCTCGACCGTGTTGACCGGCTTCTTGGGCGGGTTCGTAAGTACGAAAAAGAATGTGCTGCGCATGAAGTGGCAGCATATTGTGCTGTTGGGATTGACAGCCGAGCTCATTCAGAAAGTAATGGTGCTTCTCATGGCCAAGCCATTTTCGGCGGCACTCGAGCTGGAAATAAAAATCGCGATCCCAACCACAATCGTGACGATTGCTGGACTGCTGCTGTTCACGCGCGTGTTCCAAAATCTGAAAATGATGCAAGACCAGTCCGGCGCATTGGGTGCCGATCTGGCCTTGTCGATTGCGAGCCAAACGTTGCCGCATCTGCGGACAGGATTGAATGAATACTCCGCGGAAAAAACCGCTGAAATGATCCGTGAAATGGCAAAGGTGGATGCTGTCGCCATTACCGACCGCGAAAAGCTGCTCAGTGTGAAAGGCGATGTACTGGAGAATCATTTGCAGAAAAAGACGCTTTGCTCACAAGTAGCGGAAGCTGTTTTGGCCCAGCACACAGGGGTATACCGCGACAAAAATCTTGTCTTTCCAAGTCGGCTTCGCCTAAAATCGGTTATCGCTGCATCGTTATATCATCAAAACCAAAAGATTGGGACGCTGCAATTCTACTATAAAAGCTCTTCTTTCAAATCTTCTAAGACGAACCAGAAGCTAGTGGACGGCCTCGCCAAGCTGCTTTCCGTCCAAATTGAACTAGCGGAGATCGAGCATCAAGCAAAAATGCGTCAGCAAGCTGAAGTGAATGCACTCCAAGCGCAAATCAACCCGCATTTTTTGTTCAACACGCTCGGGACCATCATGTCCTATTGCCGGACAGATCCTGACCAGGCGAGAACATTAATCGGTCATTTAAGCGATATTTTCAGGCGTAATTTGAAAAGCAAAGGGAATGACCACAGCTTGCAGGAAGAGCTGGACGGAATCCATTCGTATGTGGAAATCGAAAAGGTCAGGTTTGGCAATCGCTTGAAGGTCAACATGGAGATCGACGAATCGCTGCTGGATCGCAAATTGCCTGTCCTGACGCTGCAGCCTATCGTGGAAAATGCCATTCACCATGGACTTTTTCCAAAGATCAGCGATTGCCTGCTTACCATTCGAGTAGTGCCGTCCGACCAAGAAGTGAAAATCAGCATTGAGGATAATGGCGTTGGAATGAGCGAAGAGCGTTTGGCTGAAATTTGGAGCGGCCAATCAAAGGGGATCGGTCTTGCCAATGTTCATCAGCGGCTGCAGTCGATCTACGGCAAAGAGTATGGCCTCACGATTCAAAGCAAGCCTGGTTGGGGAACGGTTGTATCCTTTGCAGCTCCGTTATCCGAATCTGAAAAGGAAGTGATAGCTACGTGTTCATGAAAACCATGATCATCGATGACGAGCCAGCGATTTGCTCCGAATTGGAGTATTTGCTGAAAAAATATATCGATATTCAAGTGGATGCTATCCATACCAATCCAGTGGAAGCTTTGGCTACGATCATCGCTACCGAGCCTGATTTGCTTTTTCTTGATATTCAGATGCCCGGGATGAACGGACTGGACTTTGCCAAAGCATTGAATCAGCTGTCCAAGCCCCCATTGATCGTTTTTTCGACTGCTTTTCATGAGCACGCACTGGAGGCCTTTGCTACTCCTGCTGTGGGGTATTTGACCAAGCCGATCATGGAATCGAAGCTGGATGATGTGATCCAAAAAGTGAGGACACTGAGGAGCAGGCCGGACGTCAATGAACGCACCGCGACGGCTCCCAAGCTGGAAGAACAGGTATGCATCCGGAAGAACAACAAGATCATTCCGATCCAGGTGGGGCAGATTTTCTTTGCTTTTGTGCGGGAGAGAGAATTATATGTTGCGACAAAAGAGAGTATCGACAAATGCGACTTGAGTATGAATGAGCTGGAAGCGATTTTGAACAGGTCCGGATCATTCTTTAGAAGTCATCGGAACTATATCTTGAACTTGAAGCAGATTAAAGAAATCATCCCTTGGTTCAACAACACGTATTTGATTAAGATGAATGATGAGAGTCAGACAGATATTCCAGTTAGTCGAGGGAATGTGAAGGCGTTTCGGGGGTTGATGAATTTTTGAGTTTACTAGTGAAAATAAACCGAACGGAGCGGAAAGGGAGTCTCTATTTGCTCCGTTTTTGTGTCCCTTTTTATCCTGTAGTAATTTTGATGAACTGCAGGATTAGGGGAACTCCCTGCACTGGGATATCACTTAGAATCAATGCTCCAGGCTGCACCGTATACAAACTGGGCGATTGAAGGATTCCATTAATAAATAGATTAACAACGGATACGGAGTTGGGATCGAGTATACCGGAAGTACTGAATGAAATGACAGCATCACTATTTGTATACACATTTTTCATTCCGTCCGAAGTAGCCGTATACTGATACACCTCTGTTTGTAACAAACCCGGAGTACAGGGGCATGGAGGGCAAGTAGGACAAGGCTGTCCCGGATAAATATCTGGGCAACCTAAAGGTGGGAAAACGAGATACGACGTACTTCTCGAATGTACATTACTCACTGTATTTTGTTTCGTCACATAATACCTCATCTCGAACTCCTTTCTTAAAAGAGACATGGGGAATGCAAATGCGTTCAAAAAAATGAATCATCATTCGAATAAGTAGGTAAACCCCAAACGAACATTGTCGCCTTGGAGTTTACCTTTTTCATTCTTCTTTAGTTCACCACGAATTCTACGGTAATGGGTGTACCTCCGTTTTCAGCATCTCCATCTGGAATCGTAATGGTTGTTGTTGTAACTGTCGAGGTATTTCCTTGCTGCAGAACACCGTTAATGTAGAGATTGTAGTAAGCAAACGTACTGGGAAATGCAGTGGCCGCGGCTCCTGCATCATCGTCAAATGCGGTGGCTGCAATAGCAAACGTTGCACCAGTGCCTGTCCCAGCTCCCATCGTTGAGTTGAATCTCACTGAGGTGATAAATGGTTTAATAATTGGCATTTCAAACACCTCCTCACACTGTAAATATAAGGAAAATTCCTTACTTGCTTCTAGTAAATGAATGGAGTCTTACTTTTGAAACGGACAAATATCGGAAGCGTTTTGCGTATTTTTTCGTATTGATTTTAGACAACTTGCCCGGATTACTGTATGACAAGAATATAACGTGGATTATTTTAATGTTATGGTTTATTGGATTCTCCGTAGCATCTTTGCGCATGCTGTCGAATGAAAGCTGATACTAATTAATCAAAAAGTGAGTTCTTCTCATTTATGCGAACTCTGATGTCCTTTTATGCAAACAAAAAAACGGCATCTCTGCCGTTTCCGTAGTCTACACTGCCAGTTTAGCGCTCTCCCTCTGTTGATAGTTGCACATTCCTGCTCAGTTGTTATTCTTCTTCTGAACAAGGCGGAAATAGCATACCCCTTTCGATAAATTGACTAACGATAATATGCCAGCCATATAATCAGTGATGACATAGTGTTCCATAGTCCTAACCAAGGCACAACTCGTCCAGCTCCAATAATTGTCGCTAATGGTGACAGAAATACGAGAATCAGGAGTGGAAGCAATCCCCCGACCAGTGAGAAAATCATTTTCCCGGTCGTGATGCGCTTTTTGCCTCTATGCATGCGAAAGAGCGTGTACGCGCTCCACATTATGGTAGAAATGATCAGCAGAATCATAACCGTCTCAATGTTTCTACTGTTCAACATAGAAATTTCGGCTTTGTCACCTCAAATGGTACTCTTGAAAGGTTTTGGGAGAAGGTGAAAGGAATTAGCTACCTGCGTACATCGCGTAACAGCGTCAGGTAAAGTACGATCAAACCCAGCAGCAGAATCGAGCTGACTCCGCCCACTACTTGAATCCCCGACAAAAAAGCATGCTTTGCCGCCTCCAATACGGAATCATAAGGCAATGACTTAGCAACAGTCACAGCACCTGCTAGCGTGTCTCTCACAGCTTGACCCGTTTCCTGCGATATCCCATTCGGAATATATCCAGCCACCAAATGACGATATACCGCAGTTCCGATGATTCCGAAAATGGAAATGCTTAAAGCCATCCCCAATTCACTGCTCATTTCTGACAAAGAGGAAGCCGCGCCGGTTTTCTCCGGAGGTACAGAGGCGACAACCAGGTCCGTGTTTAGTACCATCAACGGACTGAGTCCCAACATGATGATAATGTTCCCGATCACCATAGTATGCACCCCCGGAAAAGTTCATTTTGGTGGAGCTAGCGGGATCGAACCGCTGACCTCATACGGACAGCGTATCATACTCACAGCGTAGCTTGTTCCACTGACCTATTCGACAGGAAACCTAGTATGGTTTCGTACCATATGTGTGCCTGTTTCAAGAATCGATCTTTTTACCGCCGTGATTAAAAGATCGATTGCAAGATTCACCGTAGGCTTTAACCAGTTTTTTAGGTGATACAAGCTTCCACGCTTGTATCAGTAAATCACTACATTCTTTTTGATCGATACGATCGATGCGAACCATCATATAGGAAAGCTTCGCGAAACTGTCAGGCACATGAAAGACCTCCGGGGCCATCGACGTATATGCGTCCCGGTTATCATGCGTCGTTTTCATTGCAACAGATACACCATCAGGCTGAATCACTGCAAAAATTTTGTTTCTCACCCGAAACGAACATTTTCCCCAATGCTCGTGTTCTTCTGTCTCCGGCAGGGAAAGCGCTAAGCCTCGAACATCATCTGTAGTAACCACGCCCCTCACCTCCCGTAAAAGTCGCGATATACCAGTGGTTGCCGAAAGGATCCTCAATGCCGCCGCTGCGCTCTCCATAAGGTATATCCGCCGGTTCATATAGTGAATTGCTGCCCAAGTCAAGCGCCCGCTTGTAACACTCATCCGTATCGGGTACAAAAATATGCAAGGTATTCGTTCTTGGCGGAAACCTGTCATTTTCCTCAGACAATTCAACGATCGTGTCTCCAATTCGAACTTCCGCATGTGTGATCAAGCCATGCTCATTCATTCCTCGGTTCAACTCCTGGGCATCGAATACTCTTTTCAGAAAATCGATCATCTGATTTGCATCTTTTACCGTGAAGTACGTCGTTACATGTTGGTATCCTTTGGGCGTAAACGTATCACTCACAATACTTCCTCCTCGTATAATCATTGTTAGAAGCTCTTCTTCAGACAATTTCCAGTTGATCCGGACAACGGAAAGAGAGTGAAGAGAATTCCAGTTAAATTGAATTTGAAGCCATGGTTTGGAGGCCTTAGCCGAACCCCGTACCGCAACC
>NZ_RHHR01000071.1 GCF_003710915.1 Brevibacillus invocatus
GTATAATCATTGTTAGAAGCTCTTCTTCAGACAATTTCCAGTTGATCCGGACAACGGAAAGAGAGTGAAGAGAATTCCAGTTAAATTGAATTTGAAGCCATGGTTTGGAGGCCTTAGCCGAACCCCGTACCGCAACCCCGTGGGGCGAGGAACGGAAGTCGGGGCTAAGAAGCCAATCATTACTTCTCACGCTGTCTGTACGTCTAATGATCCGGACGTTAGTTTGTACAGTCCGGCCAAAACCATCGCTTTGATGAGTTGGCCTCGGCTTCCTCATCCAATTGTTTTGCCCTTTGTTTTACCCGCTTCATCACCGGATGAGGAAGCCGGGCGTTGCTAACAGACAACCAATTGTTATCACTTCTCCAGAATAGCAGCACGCAATTCTGTTCTTTGACATGCGTTTTTTCACAATTTCATAGCCCATTTTTCTGATGCGAGAGGTCGCATCGCTTGAGGAAGACCATGGGCATAGACATCTCGGGCCTGTCTGTGGAACAATGGGGTCGACAAGCTTTTTTCAGGAGATTTCTTTCCCTCCTTGCGGACCGAAAGGTACTGCTTCCTAAGCCTGTTACCCGTGACCCATCACTCATGTTCTAACCGCTGGTTGCGCCGCCGTACCTGCCTGGGGAGTAGCACCCGCAATTGTCGGGCGGTACGGATGAGTGCTGATGACGAGGCTGAAGTCGGTGGTTTCCACGGGCACCCAGGTCTGAGATCAGCTTGATCATTTTGCAAGAGGAGGTGATTCCATGTCACCAATGCTGATTGGTATAGACGTAAGCTTACGCTCCCACCATGTACAGTTCATGGATGGAGACGGAAGATCGCTCGCTTCCTTCTCCGTGCCTAACGATCAAACCGGGGCGGATACCCTGATTCATAGGATGTTAGACACCGCGAGCAAAGAAAAAGTAGAGCATCTTCACATCGGGATGGAGGCCACATCGAATCTTGGATGGCATCTTGCCCATTATCTGAAGAATGAGTTGCAAAGCTACGAACCGAACGTGAAGTCCCAAGTTTTCGTCTTAAATGCAAGGAAGGTGGCTCGTTTCAAGAAGGGGTACGATACCCTCCCGAAGAACGACCGCATCGATGCCTGGGTTATTGCAGACCATCTGCGATTTGGACGACTGCCCCATGAGATGAAAGATATCATCCAATACGAAGCCTTGCAGCGCCTTACCCGCACGAGATTTCACTTGATGAAGAACATTAAACGGGACAAGACCTATTTTCTGAATCAGGTCTTTTTGAAATTCAGCGGGATGCGTCAAGATAACCCGTTTTCCAATACATTCGGCAACACCAGTCTGGCCGTTATTCAAGAACTTGAACCGGATCAGATCATGGCGATGTCGATGCAAGAACTCATCGAGTTCTTACAGGATAAAGGCAAAAATCGTTTTGAGAACCCGGAGGAAATCGCGACTTACTTAAAGAAAATTGCCCGTTCCTCCTACCGTCTCGACAAGGCGATGGCCGATCCTGTCAACATCTCTCTAGCTACGACACTCAGCGTAATTCAACACTTGGAGTCCGAAGTGAAAAAGCTGGACAAAGAGATCGCCAAGATCATGAAGGGTATTCCAGAAACCCTTTCCTCCGTAAAGGGCATTGGCCCCGTGTTCGCTGCGGGTATCCTTGCGGAAATCGGCGGTATTGATCGATTCGATAATCACGCCGACTTAGCCAAGTACGCCGGGCTTGTATGGAGCCAGAACCAGTCTGGTGAATTCGAGGCGGAAGAAACTTCTCGGATGCGCACTGGCAATAAGTATCTCCGCTACTATCTCGTTCAGGCCGCGGACTCCGTCCGCAAGCACGATACTGAGTACGGATCGTTTTACCAAAAGAAGTACGACGAAGTCCCGAAGCACAAGCACAAAAGAGCCCTCGTCCTTTCCGCACGAAAATTGGTACGGTTGGTATTCATGCTACTGAAGACCAACAAAATGTACACACCACCAGAGAGGAGGAACCGTTAACTGGTTTCCAAAATCCTACTCTTTTTACAGTTAGTCCGCACTATATGCATGTCTGAAAATTCACGCATTCGGCGGATCTAGTTTGGTGTTGCCTTTTTTCGGGTAAGAGTTCGATTTGTGCTGATTATTTTCCAATTCGCATGAATCAACCCCTTGACATATCACCGCTGTGCTTACCACATCAAACTGGATGGGGTAGAAGAGGATAGCCGCGGAGCGAACAAAATTGGTACAACTCGCAAAGGCATTGGTCCAGCTTACATGGATAAAGCCGCTCGTATCGGTATTCGCATCGCTGATTTGTTGGATCGTGAAGAGTTTGCACGCAAATTGGAGCGTAATCTGGCTGAGAAAAATCTCTTGCTGGAGAAGCTATACAATACAACTGGTTTTGATCTGCAAGAAGTCATGGACGAATATCTGGGCTATGCGGAAATCATTCGCCCTTAT
>NZ_RHHR01000072.1 GCF_003710915.1 Brevibacillus invocatus
CTTCGCTCTGGGTTTTCTTATTTTTGCGTGCCGGTTAAAATCATGAGCTTTTGTGTAGAGTCTACCAATCTTGATGTAGTTCATATTAAGTTCATATAACTGGATTAAAGTATGAGGGAAATAATAATAGATCATGCTGAAAAAGCTCATCGCTTTGAAAAGTGATTTCATTTTCGCGACATTGGAGGTTGGAAAACGAAACGAGAGATGGCAATCGCCTAAAAACGGGTGTCCTGTTCCGATCCGACCAATTATCCCGAATCACGGATCTGGACAGGGAATGGATACAAGCGTAAAAGTGATCTGTGATCTCCGTATACGGAAAGAAGTTTATAAAAGACCAGAACCCACATCACTTCAAAATGGAACTAAAACTTTTTTTCGAATTTCAAACATGCCGGAGTTCTCAAATGACAACAGAGTACAACTCCTTTTGACCAATTGCCCAATAGAAATAAGCAGATTAAATCTTTAGGAGGATGCTTTTGAACAGCTTAGAACAAGCAGTCTCACTTGGCCCTGTATTAACGAAGATATTTCGAGATGAAGATATTATGGTGGCTGTAACAGATACGGAAAAATACATTTACTTCTCACCATCAAAGTCACTTAATGTTCCTATATCTCCTGGACAACCCTTTATAGAGGATGACTTGTTCGGAAACATAAGAAAAACGAAAGACAGGGTTGAACACATATCACCCCCAGAATATGGGCCGCCATTTAAAGCTATAGGTTTTCCATTATTCGATGAGAACGGAGTTTGGATTGGTTGTTTAGGTTTTGGCCTTAGTTTGCACAAAGAATATTTATTGAAGGAAATTATCGGGCAATTAAACAAAATCGCTACTACAATTGGAGATCAGACACATTCCATTACAGCCCATGCAGAACAGCTTTCGGCAACGATACAGGAAATGTCCGCAAATTCTACAATAGATTTAAAGAATACCGAGAATATGGATAAGGTCATAGATTTTATTCATAATGTAGCGCAGCAATCAAATTTGCTTGGTCTTAATGCTGCAATTGAAGCTGCTAGGGCTGGCGAGTACGGGAAAACATTTTCGGTAGTTGCCAGTGAGATTAGAAAGTTATCACATCATTCCGAAGACGCGTCCAAAAAAATTAGTGCCTTTTTGGGAGAAATGAGAATCTCCTTTAACAATACTTCAAACAGTATAATCGATATAAGTCAATCAGCGGATGAATTGGCTACCCATTCAGAAATATTCAGTAAGCTAATAGACGAATTGGATCAGATTAGCAAGACACTAAATATTTTCGTTACTGAATTGTTGAAAGAGAAATAAATTAGGTAGCTTTCTCTAAATTGTCTACTCATTATGCCATTATTTTTTATGACAACTGTCGAAGGAGTCGTGCTGTAACACGACTCCCCGGCACAGTAGACCGCAGACCTTTGCTAGGGCGGTCTATTTCTTTTGGTTAATCGCAGTGTTTTAGAAGTGCGCAAAATAAGATTTTCAGCATCGGCCCATACAGAGTGGAGGAGAAGTAAGGGACCTCAATGGCGAGTCAACGCACCCAAGTTTGATCTAAATTCCGCATAACAACTTCGCATTATTTCTGCCATAGCTTCCTTGTACATTTTTCTGGATTCATATGTTTTTTCGGTAATTTCTGTTAACATTGGTATTCAAGGATGTATAACTTCCTTCTGAAATGATACCAATCCAGGAGGTAATGATGGTCTATACTGCTCTGCTCCGCGGGATCAATGTCGGCGGAAAAAACAAAGTAGATATGAAAATACTTAAAAAATCATTCGAGCAAGCCGGAATGAAAAACGTCGTAACTTATATCAATTCGGGCAACATCATTTTTACAACCGCCGACCACTCCAAAAATGATATAGCGGAAATTCTCGAAAAAGCGATTCTGAATACCTTCGGATTGGATATCAAGGTGCTGGTGCTTAGTTTAGAAGACATGAAGAAAGTAATGTCCTTGCTTCCCGAATCATGGACAAACGATGATAAAATGAGGAGCGACGTCCTTTTTTTATGGGAAGATATCAATGACGAATCCGTTCTCGATCAGCTGACCTTCAAGCCGGAGATCGAAACGGTGAAGTATGCTCCAGGTGCAATTCTATGGGCGATTGACAAAATAAACGTGACGAAAGGCAGCATGACAAAGTTGGTTGGTACGAAATTGTATAAACAGTTGACGATCAGGAATGTAAATACGACACGTAAAATATATGAGCTTATGCTGGCAGCAGAAAAAAGTGGGTAGGATGATTGAGGACGAGCGCACACTGGCAATGTAGAGGTCAGCGGTTCGATCCAGCTATCTCCACCATACATACAAGCAAACGCGCCGATGAGGCGTGTTTTTTTGCATCCGATTCTTCAACATTTCTTCAGTACAGTTAAAGGTTGACATTGACAAAAATAAAGATTATGTGTAAAATTATTCCATTCGCTATTGAAAGGGTGAAGAAAAGCTGATGATCTATTAATCCTTGTAATGGAATAGTTGATGGTGATGATACTAATTTCCAGACAGGATTAATACAGGCTTTTTTTGATGTAAAAAGCAACTCGTCGCGTATGATCTATGATACTGCGCACATATGCACCGCAAATGCCGTTGTCTATGTTCATTGAGAGTTTTTGGTATATGCAAGGGTACCATCCTTCTCATTCCAGGGAGCTGGCATTACCCGACGGCTCTGTTGAAGTTGTAATCAATCTCGGGGAGGAGCAGATTCGACTCTTCAATCGAGAAAACAAAGAGCTGCTGCTTGGTCATACCATGATTTGTGGTCCGCATGTAGATTACTTTGTCATAGACACCGCCATAGAGGCGACTACAATAGGCATCCATTTTAAACCGGGTGGCATTCGCATGTTTATGAAGGAACCCCTGTTTGAGCTCCTTAATACACATGTTTCGTTAGATACTTTCTGGGGAGCAAGAGCAAATGAACTTCGAGACGAGCTGCTGGCTGCGCAAACGCCGGAAGTGATGTTCCGAGTACTGGAACGAAGATTGCTGTCATCTGCGTTGCTGCCGATGGAACGAAATCCATCGGTACTCTATGCACTGAAAGAACTGCCTCATTCTCGGGTGTCCGAAGTTATTGAACACATCGGTATGAGTCATAGGAAATTCAATCAATTATTCAAAGAAGAAATCGGCATGACGCCTAAGCAATTCAATCGCATTTTTCGGTTCCAAGAAGCAATGCGCTTGATAGGGAATGGCGATACGATCATATGGACGGATATTGCGCTCGCTTGTGGATATTATGATCAAGCTCATTTCATCAAAGATTTTCAATCCTTTTCCGGCATCAACCCAAGTGATTATCGATCCATTTCAGGAAGGCACCATAATCACGCTGCGCTCCTCAGTTAAGTTCAGAAATTTACAATACAGGATTATGCTTACAGGCTAGAATGAAAATAGTAGCCTGTTTTTTTATTCCATTAGAAAAAGCACAGCGGTGATATGTCAAGGGGTTGATTCATGCGAATTGGAAAATAATCAGCACAAATCGAACTCTTACCCGAAAAAAGGCAACACCAAACTAGATCCGCCGAATGCGTGAATGTT
>NZ_RHHR01000073.1 GCF_003710915.1 Brevibacillus invocatus
CAGCACGCTCTGCCTCTATTGCCAACGGAGCGCATGGCATGAACAAGGAGTACCATCTGGAAAGAATGGTGCGCGATGCCGCGACAGCACCGATCATGCCGCCCAACATTGATGCTTGCGCTGATCAAATCGGTCTATTGACGATGGGACTCAATCCGGCAGAGGCATGCCCGCCAATGAAGGTGGAAGAGCCGTTGTTTACACCGCAATTGAAGGAAGAGGTGCGATAGAATGGCAGAACTGGGACGTTTGCAGGGGAAGGTTGCGATCATCACGGGCGCTGGCAGCGGTATTGGAAGAGCGACGGCGGAGCGATTTGCGCAAGAAGGCGCTTATCTCGTCTTGAATGATTTAGATGAAGCCAGTATTCAGGATGTCATACAGTCTACTTCCAACCCCGAGCAGCATGCGTATGTAATTGGTGATATTTCGCTAGAGGAGACAGCTATTCGCTTATCGCAAACCGCCATCCAAAAGTTT
>NZ_RHHR01000074.1 GCF_003710915.1 Brevibacillus invocatus
AGCATGTTCCTTTGCTGCAAAGCGGTGATTCCTCAGATGCAAAAACAGCAGAAGGGATCGATTGTCAACCTCGGCTCCATCTCTTCTTTTGTCGGACAGGAAATGATGGGCAAAAGCACGGTGCTGTATAACCTGACGAAGGCAGGGGCGCTCCAATTGACCCGATCGTTGGCGACCCGCTATGCAGCAGAGGGCATCCGCGTGAATGCGATTTGCCCAGGTGCCACGCGCACCAATCAGATCACAGAAGAGCATACCCAGAACGCAGTAACGATGGACCAGTTCTGGAAAATCGCGGGTGACTCGCATCCGATGGGAAGGTATGGGGAACCCTCCGAAATCGCAAACGGAATCTTGTTCCTGGCATCAGATGAGTCTTCGTATATGACCGGTGCGCCTTTGGTGATTGACGGTGGATATCTCGCACGATAAAGATAGGTATGAAAAACCCAGTG
>NZ_RHHR01000075.1 GCF_003710915.1 Brevibacillus invocatus
AAGCTGGGTTCACCTTTTTTACAAGATCTCGAAGGATCGCGATTTCCAAATCCTTTTCTCCAAGTAATTTCTTTAGTTTATCATTCTCGGTTTCCAGTTCACGAAACTCTCCTGGGCTTGGTGTATAACTCGTTACAGCCTTTGCATCGGCAGAAGCGTTTTGCCAATCCGTGTGTTTCGAATCGCGAATCCATCGATACAGCATTTTGACGTCTATCCCATGCCGTCTGGCTACCTGGCTCGCGTTTCCTACTTCTTGGGCTTCTTGGATCAGCTGCTGTTTAAACTCGATTGAATAGCGTTTCCGTTGCATAAAAAATCCCCCTCTGTTCTTCTGATACCAGCTTAACAGGATAAGGGGGTGTGACTCAAATCCAATTTTGGGGCTTAAGAGATAGTGACAATTCCAAGGCTTAACGGTATGAGTGGTTCATTCGCCTACACATATGGACAAGGTGTCGTTCCATATAGACTTCTTGGCCTTCTTTCGAACGGCTCCCGTGAGTCAGGAAGTGCTTGGATCTTACCTATACAAGAAATATTCCTGTTTATTGAGAAGAATTTTTTCTAATAGTAACAGCAGATATATGTTCCCCTTCATTGCATTTTTGGAAATATGTTTAATTATATCGAAACTTTTAAACTATAACCGCGTTAAATAATATACTTTAAAGTATATTAAATATTATAGAATTCAGATGGGGGGATCCTAATGGAAAAAGCAATTGTTTTCTATAAGACTAGAGGAAAAGATCAAGATGAAATTAATCAGCGGCAACAGACAATAAATGAGTTCATTAGCAAAAAGGGATGGCAGTTAAGTAAAGTCGTTCACGATTTAGAAGAGTTCAATGGAGAGTTGTTAAGTGGAGATTATCAGTATTCCGTACTCTATAATACAACGGACATACGGGACTTCATGGAGAGAACCCATGTCTATATAATAAATATTAGACAAGGCATGAAAATCTATTCTGCCTTTCTAAACATGGATATTACGCCTGCTCACCTCCGAAAGAAATTTGGTGTTAAACTCAGCACAAATAATGAAGATCAAAGAAAAAACTGATGCTTCTATAGCACCAGTTTTTTTAATCACTTTAATTTTAAACGATTAGAGTATATTATAGTTTAAATCATAAATTTGCCAACAATTAAACCATAAGCTTGCCAATGCCCTATATTACAATATTCTCATGGTAAAGATACTAAGGAATTATTGCTGACGATCAATAAACCTTCTTATACAGATAATAAAATCACTTGTAAAATGTTTTTCCGGCATACTTTTGCTTTAATAACGAATTTTCGGCAAGCTTTTGCTTTAATAGTGTATTAAGATCAGTACATTAATATCAATATTCGTTGTTTAAGAAAATTAGTTATTTAGACTTGTTTCTTAGTTTTAACAATCATAAACATCATCTAGTATTCACGTATTATTAGAGCCTGTGACAAATTAGAGTTAATAACACCCCTAAACAAATAATCCCGTTAATAAACGGGAATTGTTTAACAATATCATACCAAATAAAGTTAAAAGAAATGATTTCTAGACTATTCCATCCTGCCGTATAAAAAGCCAGTCTAAACATGACAATAAAGTGTTAGACTGGCCTTTTATTTTATTGAACTATCGAGCCCGTTAGCCACTCATGCAGCGCTGCTGCACCAAAGATGATGAAAATGGTTTGAATCCGTCCATACTGCTACTACGGCTGGAGAGGAAGGTCGTTTTAAGTTGGTGCTACGAGCCCATCCGTTAGTCTGACTCCAACGATCATGGTGCATCATAGATTGTCGCTCCCTTTCGGGAAGCACTCATGGGAGATTAGTCCTTTTATGATTGTTGCACCAGCCTCCTTATAGGTAGTGCCGTAGGAAGGATGTTTTCAATGAAGGTACTCATTGAACGATCGTGTGGTATGGATGTTCATAAGGACAGTATTACTGCATGCATCATTACACCAGAAGGAAAGGAGATTCAAACATTTTCAACTAAGACCGTTTTCTTATTAAAGCTAATTGACTGGATTAAAGAACAAGGGTGTACCAATGTCGCAATGGAAAGCACAGGTGTTTTTTGGAAGCCAATCGTCAATTTATTGGAAGCAGATTCAATTGAATTTTTGGTGGTTAATGCTACTCATATGAAAGCAGTCCCTGGAAGAAAAACAGATGTCAAAGATGCCGAATGGATCGCTGAACTTCTCCGACATGGGTTGCTTACAGCTAGCTATATTCCCAATCGAAATCAGCGCGAGTTGAGAGAGCTTGTTCGATATCGTCGAAGCATAATTGAAGAGCGAGCCCGACAACATAACCGAATTCAAAAAGTCTTAGAGGGCGCCAACATTAAACTCTCTTCTGTTGTATCCGATATTTTAGGAGTTTCCAGCCGAGATATGCTTCATGCAATAGCTGATGGTGAAGACGATCCTGAGAAACTTGCAAGCTTCGCTCGCCGTACTATGAAACGAAAAAAAGATGAACTAGAGTTAGCTCTTCGAGGATATGTGAACCCCCACCAACGTCTTATGATAAAGACCATCTTAAATCACATTGAATTTCTGAATGAACAAGTCGAAAAATTAGACCGTGAGGTCTCTCAGCGGGTCATTTCTTTCCAAGAAGATGTTGAACGATTAGACTCCATACCAGGAATTGCGACTCGTATGGCTGAACAAATCTTATCTGAAATTGGAACAGATATTGAGAAACAATTTCCAAGTGCAGCACATTTATGTTCATGGGCAGGACTAGTGCCTGGGCACAACGAAAGCGCCGGAAAAAGAAAGTCATCTAAAACAAAAAAAGGAAACAAATATTTAAAATCTGCATTAACGGAAGCAGCTCATTCAGTAAGAGGCTCGAAAAATTACCTCGGTGCTTTGTATAGGCGAACAGCAGCACGAAAAGGTAAAAAACGAGCAGCAATTTCTGTAGCTCATGCCATGCTAAGAATCTCCTATTATCTACTTACCCGCAAAGAAATGTATGTCGATTTAGGAGAAGATTATTTTGAGAAGCAAAAACAGCAATTCATAGTAAGGCATTCCGTTCAAAGATTAGAAAAGCTAGGATATACCGTTACTATTACTGAAGCCTCTTAGTCAAAGAAAAATCTACATAGCAGAAAACTCAGACGTTGCAATTTTAAAAAACTGAATGAGCTGCGTCTTTTTTAGTATTGCCATTTTTAATAATACACATAGAGGTTAATTTTCATGGGAGTTTTGCAAAGGCTGCCAATATCAACACCGGCAGCCTCTTTTGTGTTTGTACCGCTATTGATATCTGTTAGCGTAACTACTTACCATCATTACCGTTTTGTTAATCTACATACTCCCGTAGCCACGAGTGCTGCTTCAAACAGCATTGATGACAAGATGATCGAGTTATTTGGTATTACTGAAGACGATGCAATTGACAGAAATACGGATATTCGATTTCCCAATGGGTAATTTTAGTAAAGAAAGAAGGGGGTAACCATGCTGACAAATAAACTTTTAACAATCGTATTTGCTTTGATGCTTTTGACGCCGACTGTTCCAAAGGACCCCTTAGATTTCGACCCAAACAAACCACTCGGAGATGTATCTCCCATTCACGTATCAATTGCTCAATTTGAAGAAAGGTACCATAAAGATGTATTGATTCCGCAATACATTCCATTTAAGCACACTCACTCAGGTGGCCGTTTTTCTGACTCCTTTAAAAACGTGTCCATAGACTACATAAACGTAAATTCCAATGAGCGATTATCGATGGACGTGTCTTTCAAAAATCATTGGGGCAAATTTCTCGAAGTAGCTGAATTAGTCACTTTAGACGACGGAACCAAGGCGTGGTACCTAAACAAAAGAGGTAGGGTGGCTGAATTTCTAGGTTTTCATAAAGGTGGATTATTTTACGATATTGGTATTACAAAAAATAACAAGAATAGATTGAACGATCTGTTGAAAGTAGCGAACTCACTCAAATAAGCCTCGCCACACTTTCCAAATGAACAAAGTGTAAAAATTACGATTTCCAGATCGTTCCTTTGTTCAAACATGGTACAATAACTGGTAATACCCATGGAGGTGATTCAATTGAATTGGCTATATCTCTTATTAGGTATTGGATTATTTATTCTTGGAGTATGGTTCTTTGCTAAAGGATCAACAAGCCTCAAGAAAAGAGATGAACATGGAAGTAAAAATCCAATTGATGAATCCGTATATCCCCCCTCTGATAACCATCCCAAGTAGTAAAGCGATTCGACAATTTAACATAATGAGCATTTTGTAAAATCTTCAGAAACTATAGATATATACATGCATACAATACCAATGGGAGGTGATTGTTATTCGAAAAACCACCATCTTTTTTTGTTACTTGGGTTATGTTATTCTCATGTTCTTTTTAATAAAGGTTCTGTTGCAATACGAGCACCTATTACATGAACAAACCCAATCAACTTATAATCTTATTCCACTCTACTGGTACAGCTCACTTTACCCTATGTTGATTGGACTCATGTTCGCTATTCCTAGTTTTGTTCAATTATTTAAAGTAAAGGGTCGCTGGAATTTTGATTGGTTAAAAATGTATGTTATTGGATTACCTTCACTTTTCGGAGCTACGGTTTTTCTTTTCTACTTCTCCCCAATAGGTAAATACCTACCACCTATGTCGATTCTTATGTTTGGAACAAAGTTTTCTACGATTTGCGGTATTGCATTTGGATATTTAGTTCTTTCATGTTTTAGAAACTCAACTTTCGCAGCTCAAATTAGGTAGGTAACCCTTGATATAGCTGGGTAAACCCATGATCCATTGTTGGAGTTGCGTTTTAATCAGTTTTGTGATCTTCTTGTTTGCCTTTTGAGCAATGTCCTCGATGAGATCAATGAGTTGCTTTAAAGCAACTGCCCAATCAAGTTGGCTTACTTCATCGCATAGAAGATGGAA
>NZ_RHHR01000076.1 GCF_003710915.1 Brevibacillus invocatus
CGGCCAGAGGAACAAAAACGTGGGAAGAACTCTATGACCAAAGAACAGCTGTCGAGCGGGTGAATGCCTATTTGAAAGAATTTTTCCAACTGAACAACGTACGCTATCGCACAGGGAAGAGGGCCAAAGTTCATTTTGATTTGGTAACTCTTGTTTATAATGCCGCTAAATTAGCCACTGATCGGATTCGTAACGCACTGGAAAACAAGAAGCCAGTCGCGGCTTAGTTTTTAAAAAAGGATAAAGAAGAGATTGGGGCAGTCTGTATATTTTTAAGATGAGCAATTATGAAATTGATTCAAATGGGTGTTAAGAGCAAAATGAATGGCTCATTTTGCTCCTCGAGATGTGATATACCTGTTCAGGTCAGAACGTATGCCTTACTTAGCCCTGGGAACCAAAGCAATCGGACGAATTGGACTTCCGCTGCCGTCGGTAATTTTCAGCGGTGTCGCAATGATGATGGCACCTCTTGGCGGCAGTTTGTCGACATTCGCCAAGGAGGCCATGCCGTAGCGATTAGCCTCATGCATGTAGTAATGGCTAGGGAAAGCAGGCTCCAATGTCGCAGCGATTCCTGCGTCTGTCCCTACCGTCTCCACCCCGACGCCCAGGATTTTTCTTTCCTTTGCCAAAAACTCGGAAGCTTCTGGCGCAAATCCAGGGGTATGCGGCATGCCGTCTGCTCCCACGTTGAAGAACTTTTCGTGATTGTCGTTGTATTCTGCCCAGCCCGTATGCAGGATCAGGTAGGCGTGCTCCGGAATCTTGCCGTGCACACTCTCGAATTCAAGAATGTCTGCGACCGTCAATAAAAAATCCGGGTTTTCCTGGCACTTCTGCTTCACATCAATCACACACGCTTCCCCGATCATGTTCTTCATCGGAAGCGTATCGACGCCGTCCTGGCCCTTCCCGCTGATCCAGTGACGCGGTGCATCGAAGTGCGTTCCTACGTGCTCACCTGTGGTGAAATCGTTCCAGTACCACGCTGGACCGTTCTCATCGTAGTTGGAAAGGCGATTGTAGCGGAAAGTTCCCGTATTGACGAACGGCTCCGGCAATTGCATGACAGGGGTATTTTCGTTCAATGGTTGAGCCAAATCGACGACTTCAATGCCTCCGCTGACAATGCCGGCAAGCAGATCACCCAGTAGATCTTTTGTGGAAGTACTCATTTTATTTGCCTCCCTTTAACCATTTTTCGAATTCCGTTGCATTCAGTTCCTTCATCTTTTGCTCAATTTCCAACTGCCGGTACCACGCTGCTTTTCTGCTTTTTCCGTAATACTCCTGATGAATGACGCTCCCCCTCACATCCTTTACGTACAGGGTCGTCTTGCCCAAGCGTACTGCATCACCTGCACGGAACAGCTTTTCAAAGACCCAGACGAACGGCATCCTCCATGCATGGGCCGTTGCGTCGATTTCCACTTGATACGGCATATCCGCCTTTACGTGATTCTGCATAGGTCTTTGAGCCTTTTGTAATTTTGGTCCACCGAGTATTGCAGGCTGCGGATTTCTTCATCCGTCAAGTGAGCATACTTTTGCATGGAACGCGTATACTCCTCGATCGGTGTACGCTTCTTCACTTCATAGGTCATTCTGAACTTGCCTTCCACACACTCCCACAGCGGATACAGGTTGGTCTCTACTGCCAGCTTGCCTACCTCGATGGTTTTCTCCGTCGGGAATTTCCAGCCTGTCGGACAGCCCGAGTAGAGGTGGATGTAGGACATGCCGTTCTTTACCTGCATCGCTTTTTTCAATTTGTCGATGTAGTCAGGCAAGAACGAAGGGTTAGCAGTCGCCACGTAAGGGATGTTGTGTGCTGCCATAATCATCGGCATATCTTTTCCCTTTTGCGATTTCCCTTGGCTTTTTTCCCCTACAGGCGTGGTTTGGGTCCACGACCATTTCGGCGTCGTTCCGCTTCGCTGAACCCCTGTGTTCATGTAGGCTTCGTTGTCGTAGCAGATGTAGATGATGTTCTCTCCACGCTCGGCTGCTCCGGACAAGGACTGGAAGCCCGCATCCGCTGTACCGCCGTCACCGGCAAAGGCCACTACATTCACATCGCGGCCTTCCCGCTGATACTGCCGCTTGATCCCGGCCAGCATCGCTGCCGTATTGTCCAACAGCGGGAAAAAGACGGGAATTTTGGTTCCCGATCCGCCCTGGAAGCCGACAACACCGATACCGCCCATGCAGCCAGGAGGAATAGCCAGGATCGTATTCGGCCCCAGAATACGCAGGGTCGTGCGCAGTGCCAGCTCGGCATGGCACCCGAGACAAGCAGAGTTGCCCGGTGACAGCAGGTCCTCATGCCGGGTCACATCGTAATACGCTTCTTTGATTTTCTTTTCTTCCCGGAAAATAAAGCCGAATCTCTTTTTGGTAAAGAAGGAATCATCCTTTACCAGCGTTGCCTTGGCGCCTTTCGGACGCGTCGAATAGTTATTGTTGTTGCTCTCCATCACACGATCCCCTCCTTTACCTCTTGATCTGCTTGGTCTTCTAAATCAAACAGCTGATCGACGTCCACTTCATCCAGACCGAACCAGGTCACGTCGCGATACTCGCCGCCATTGGCTACGTACTGGGTAATCACGATGGCTTGCTTGATTTGCTCCAGCGTGACATCGGAGCCGCCGAGCCCGCCGATAAAGTCGATCATCGGAGGCATGCGCTTGCCGCCAAACGCCGTACGCAATTCGAGGTAGCTGGTGCCGTAGCCTGCCGCAAAGGAAACGTTGCGATCGATCGTGCCAATCGCTTTTACCCCGGAGAGCAGCGCTTGCATCTCTTCTACCGGGAATGGACGCAGGACGCGAATGCGCACCATCCCTACCTTGATGCCCAGCTCCCGCATCTCGTCAATCGCCACGCGCGCAGTTCCCGCCGGACTTCCCATACAGACGATGGCGATGTCGGCATCCTCCATACGGTAAACATCCACCATGCCACCGTGATCTCGACCGAAAAGCTGGGACCACTCTTGACGGACTTCCTCGATGACTTCCTTGGCGTACTTCATCGCCGTTACCTGTTTATGCCGGAATTCCGTCAGCATCGGACCTGCCGTCAGCGGGTCGACAGACATCGGTTTGTCCGGATCCAGCTTCACATGAGTGATATCCGGCTTTGGCAGGAAGCTGTCCACCTTCTCCTGTTCGGGAATTTCTACCCGCTCCGCCATATGGGAAAGCGAGAAGCCGTCGTAACAGACGTTTACCGGAAGAAGAACGCCTTTGTTCTCCGCGATTTTATAGGCTTGCACGACCGTGTCCAAAACCTCCTGGTTGCTCTCACACCAGATCTGAATCCATCCCGCTTCGCGAACGGTGACGGCATCCTGCTGACCGCCCCAGACGGTTTGCGGTGAAATCACTTCACGGGTAACCAGCGCCATGACGATCGGCAAACGCATGGTACTGGTTCGGATGTACGGCTCATACATCAGGGCAAGACCTTGTGAGCTGGTTCCTGTAAAGGTGCGTGCTCCTGCGAATACCCCGCCCTGCAAGACGCTCAGTGCGGTATGTTCACTCTCTACTTCTACGAGGTCGGCATCGATTTCACCCTCGGCTACGAATGTGGCCAAATATTCGACCAACGGCGTCTGCGGTGTGATCGGATAGGCTGCCAGCAAGGAGACACGTGCCAGCTTGGCTCCCCATGCCGCAGCTTTGTTTCCATTCAATACGTCAATTTTGCCCACTATTCCTCACCTACCTCTTCATACATCGTAATGGCATTGGCTGGACAGACTTCTGCGCAAATCCCGCAGCCCTTGCACCAATCCAGATTCGTATCGTAATGGGTGTTCAACTCAAGCTTGCATCCGACGGGACAGTACATGTAGCAAGCAGAGCATCGCTTGCAAAGATCCGGATCTGTCACCGGACGCTGATACCGCCAAAGACCGGTATTGACCACATACAGCCCTTTCCCAACGGAGGCAACATCATCACCTGTCAGTCGATACAACTTGTCAGGTACTTTTGCGCTCATCTCTTATCCCTCCGCCTTCTGTAACTGGCCGCTGCGCGTGACAACCTGTACTTCATTGAATCCACGCGCAACTGCTACCAGGTTTTTTTCTACGATTTTCTTCGGAAAGTTAATCTCTATACATTCGGACAACGACTGTAAAGAAACCAGTTTGGTCGCCTGAGCAAAAGCGCCAAGCAAAATGGTGTTGGTAATCGGTGCCTTGAATACTTCCAGCGCTATGCGTACAGCATCAATCGTCGCAAGCGTTTCCACATTTTCTGGAACATCGTCCAGCGTCATTTTTTTACGGGAGTTAAGAATCGCAAATCCATTCGCTTTTACACCATTAAAAATCGGGAGCTGTACGATGAGAGCGGAGTCAAGCACAATGATGCCATCAGGCTCATACACCTGCGTTCGTTCCCGGATCGGTTTGCTATCCAGCTTCACAAACGCTTCAAGCGGTGCGCCGCGGCGTTCAAAGCCGTAAGCTGGGATGGATTGACCGTAATTGCCCTCATGCACCAGTGCATGGCACAGCAGCTCGGATGCCATCACAGCGCCCTGCCCGCCTCGACCGTGAAATCGAATTTGTTTCATCTCCTTCACCTCCTTCAAGTAGTTGTAACCTGTTTAACCATGATAGATTATTTAAAAAATTCAATATGCTAAGCATTTTACAGTTGTGTCAGGAAAGCTGATGATTCGACACTTCCTCAATTCGATATCTGACACAAGATCAGGAACAATTCTTTACAAGAGAACGGGTTCAATTTATGATTTGTATTAATATTAGGAATTAAGGGATATTTCGAATATTAACCATTTAACACTTATATAGATATTTTGGTTGAGGGGGATGGATATGACTCATCACAAGTATGCTTGGGAGCCTTATCTGTCAAAGGGAATCAAAAAAACGTTTCCACAGAAAACGACCTTGTTCCATCAAGGCGAGATCGGAAAAGGATTTTACTATCTGTTTGACGGCGAGGTAAAGATCAAATTGACCTCCAACAAGGGCGATGAGCGCATCATCGATATCGTTACACAGGGAGAGCTTTTTGGTGAAGCCGGCATAAAAAAGGAGCCGTATTTTTCAACGGCCCATGTGACGAAGCAATCCATCGTATACTATTTTTCCAATGAAGCATTCCAAAGCATCTGCAAGGAAAATCCGGCGGCTATCGATATTTTCTTGCAGTCCCTGATCCGCAAAGAGCGTCTGCTGGCTGAGATTGTGGCGCAGGAAAACCGCTCTTTTGAGCAAAAGCTGGCCTTTTTCCTGCTGAAAATGTATAACAAGAGCAATGAAACGAGCATCTCGATCAATCAGATTTCACTGTCGAATTACATTGGCACTTCTCGCATTACGGTCTATAAAATTCTTCAGCAATGGGAAAAGAAAGAGATCGTCACGGTATCCAACCGCTCCATTCATATCAATGACCTGAATCGACTGCGTGCGATTTTAAATGAAGATATCATTATTCCTTCTGAGGACTAAGCGTTATGCAAACGGCCCCTCCGACCTATCTCACAGGTCAAAGGGGCCGTTTTTTCAGGCCGTGCCCAGTTTGACGCCCATCTCAGCCAGATACTGGCGGTAGGCAATACTGACACGGTCACATTTGAGAGACAGCTCCACTTGCAGATCCAGCGGCAGGTCCTCCGGCTTCTGGTTCTCCACAATCGGCTTGTCCTGTGCGAAAATCTGGTCCTGGAACTGGTTGATTTCTTTGTCGGACAGATTCAACTCGTAATTGAATGAGATAACGCCCGCTGGCCTGATCGCTGTAACGGGTGTGGGCAGCCGAATGGCCATCATGGCCGGTGGGGTCATCCTGATTGTCCTGGGACTCGTGCCCAAGCTCTCCGCAGTCATCACATGCATCCCGGAACCGGTCATCAACGGTATTTTCGGCATTGTCTGCGTCACTATCGTCGCCAACGGAATCAAGAATCAAGGTGATTCAACATATTACCATCGACGACCGCAGCATGATGGTAATCGGTGTGCCGATCCTGCTTACGCTCGCGGTAACGGTGCTGCCGAAAGAAGCTCTGAACGGCACCCCTGATTTCGTAAACTACGTGCTTTCCTCCGGCATTACCGTCGGGTCGTTGGCCACATCCCTGGCGGCAGACAGGAGCAGCTCGAGATAGCCAAGCCGTCCAACGTGGCTTGATAGGAAAAACACATGCTCCCTGGGCCAATTAAGCTCAAGAAATGATTCGAGGCCTATGCATGTATTTGCATAGGCCTCTTTTATGGAACCGCACGTATTGATTCGATTACACATTCAACAGCTTATCCTGCAAAAACAGCTCCCGCACCTCATCCGGGATCGGAACTGCCTTCAAGTTACCCTTGTCATCGAACTGTACCCAGCCGCGCAGCTCGTGTCCGTTGGCGACCAGGTCTTCGCCGCGATACACTTCATGCTCCAAGCGGAAGGTTTTGCTGTTGACTTCGGTGACGCGGGAGACAACGCGCACAGCATCGTTGTACAGAAGCGGCTTGCGGCAGGTCACACCTGCATCGAGGAGCGGCAAGCCGATTTTTTCGTTGTGAAACAAGTCTAGCACGGATACGCCCATTTCATTTACCAGAGTCAGCATTCCGATATCAAACCACTTCATATAGGTGGGATAGTAAATGATACCGGCCATATCGGTATCGCCCCAATGGACTTTTAAATGTACCGTATTCTGTACCATGAGAATCCCCTCTGCTCCCTCGGGTTATTTGCAGGTGAAGGAGACGCTTCCCAATTCAGCAAACTGCACCTGAATCGTATCGCCCGCTTCAAATGCGATGGCTTCCGAGATAGCACCACTCAGTACGACATCGCCTTTTTTCAGACCTTTGCCCTCTGCCCCCAGCTTGTTCACTGCCCAAGCTACGGATGTGGCCGGATGGCCCAGAACAGCAGAGCTGGACCCTACCTGGCTTACAGCGCCGTTCTTCGACATGAACATCCCGAGATTGCCCAGATCCAGTCCGGCAGGAGAACGCCATTTGCTCCCGATGACGAATTTGGCTGACGAGCAATTGTCTGCTACGACATCCACGAGTGTAAACTTGAAGTTCAGGTAACGGCTGTCGATGATCTCAATCGCAGGCGCCACGTACTGTGTCGCCTGGAGGACGTCCAAAGCGGTCACATTCGTGCCTTGCAGGTCTTCTCCCATGAAAAAGGCAATCTCCGGCTCGGCCTTGGGATGAATCAGCTGGTCAAAAGCGATCCCTTCCCATTCCAGCGCCAGCATATCGTGCGTCAAATACCCGTAAATCGCTTCGTGAACGCCCATCATCTGCTGCTTGGGCTTGCTTGTCAGTCCGAGCTTCAGACCGATACGTCTGGCACCCTCCTGTTCCTTGCGAGCAATCAGTTGCTCCTGAATCGCATAGGCTTGCTCAATCGTGAGGTCCGGATATTGGTCCGTCACCTTTACGACTTCCCTGCGCTCCTTCTCTGCGGACAGTAAATATTCGACGATTTCCAGATCTTTTGCTTGTGTGTAAGCCATCTATTTACACCCCTAACTTTTGTGCTTTGCTCAGTTCTGCGGCCACATCCAGGATCATGTCTTCCTGACCGCCTACCACTTTGCGCTTGCCCAGCTCCAGCAATATATCGCGCGGGTCTACGTTGTACCGCTTGCCCGCACGCTCAGCAAACAGCAGGAAGCTGGAATAGACGCCTGCGTATCCAAGTACCAGACTGCCTCGATTGATATCCTGCGGACGCGGCAAGAGCGGTCCTACCACATTTTCCGCCAAATCCATCATTTTGTAGATATCGATGCCTACGTTGAGTCCCATCCGATCGAGCACAGCGAGCAGGACCTCCGTTTGTGTATTTCCCGCTCCGGCTCCGAGACAACGCACGCTTCCATCGATGCGGGTAGCCCCTTCTTCAATCGCTGCCAAGGTGTTGGCAACCGCCACAGACAGGTTGTTGTGGGCGTGGAAACCAACCTCGATATCGAGGGATTCACGCAATGCGCTGATGCGCTCACGTACCTGATCTGGCAAAAGCGCTCCAGCGGAATCCGTCACATAGACAGCCTGCGCCCCATAGCTCTCCATCAGCTTGGCTTGCTCCACCAGCTTCTCTACAGGAGCCATGTGCGCCATCATCAGAAAGCCCAGTGTCTCCATGCCCAGCTCCCGCGCAATGCTGATGTGCTGAGCAGATACGTCCGCCTCCGTCACATGTGTGGCTACACGCACCAGACTAGCACCCAGGCCATGCGCCTGCTTCAATTCCGCAGCCGTACCAATACCCGGCAGCACCAGTACTGCCAGCTTGGAGTTCTTGCACTCCTCAGCGGCTACCTCGATCAGCTTCATCTCGTTCACGAGCGAACGGCCGTATTGCAAGGTCGATCCACCCAGACCGTCTCCATGACTCACTTCGATATAATGCATCCCGGCGTCGTCCAAGGCACGGGTTACACTGCGTACTTGCTCTTCTGTATATTGATGGGCAACCACGTGACTTCCGTCGCGCAGACACACTTCCGTAATTTTAATGGGCTTGTCACTTTTTCGCTTCATTCGTGATCCCCTCTCCCTTTCTCGATTACTTGCTCGGTTGGCTCAGCATGTGGCGAGCGTAATCTTCCGCCACGCGCGTAGCTGCAGCCGTCATGATATCCAGATTTCCTGCGTAGTTAGGGAAATAATCGCCTGCTCCCTCTACCTCGAGGAACACGGTCACGCGATTTTCGTCAAAGATCGGTTCTTGCTTCATCCGATAGCCAGGTACGTATTGTTTGACGGTTTCGACCATCTCGGCAATCGATCGGCTGATCTTTTCCTGATCCATGTTCTTCACTTCGCAGTAAATCGTATCGCGCATCAATATCGGAGGTTCAGCTGGGTTCAGGATAATGATCGCCTTGCCCTGATCGGCTCCGCCTACCTCTTCGATTCCGCGTTTGGTCGTAATCGTGAATTCATCGATGTTGGCACGGGTGCCCGGCCCCGCACTCTTGCTGGCGATCGTCGCGACGATCTCCGCATACGTCACATCGGCTACGCGATTGACCGCATACACGATCGGGATGGTCGCTTGTCCGCCGCAGGTAATCATGTTCACGTTCTGTTCGGTCAGGTTGGAGCCTGGATTGATTGCAGGACAGAAAAAAGGTCCCCGGGCTGCCGGCGTCAAATCAATCGCCAATTTCCCCAGCTCTCTCAGCACTTTTGCATGGCGAACGTGGGCTTTGGCGGATGTCGCATCAAAAAAGATATCGGCTACATCCGGGTTTTCCTCGATGGCTTGAATGCCGTTGGAAAACACCTTGTATCCCCGCTCCTCTGCACGCTTCAAACCATCTGATTCAGGATCGATTCCGATCATGGCAGTCAATTCGATAACATCGCTGCGCTCGAGCTTATACATCAAGTCCGTTCCGATATTTCCCGAGCCAATGATGGCAGCTTTCACTTTACTCATGCTTCTTTCCTCCCCACCGATTAGTTGAACTTGACAGAAACGGACCCGAGAGACCCGAAATGAGCGACGATATGATCGCCTTTGGTCACGCCAACCGCTCCTGACAGCGCTCCCGGCAGAATCAGTTCTCCCGCTTTCAGCTGGATTCCGAATTCGTGCAGCTTGTTAGCCAACCAAGCAACCGCATGTGCCGGATGTCCAAGCGCAGCAGCCCCTGCTCCGGTCGCGATCATCTCGTCATTTTTGACCAGCGTCATGCCGACACTGCCGATATCAATACCGTCAATAGCACTGATTTTGCTCCCTACAACAACCTTTGCCGAGGAGCCATTATCCGCTACGGTATCGATCAGCTTGATCTTCCAGTCCGCAATGCGGCTGTCGATGATTTCGATCGTCGGCACCACATATTTGGTCGCCATCAATACATCCAGATACGTAATGTTCGGTCCAACCAGATCTTTGCTCAGGACAAAGCCGATTTCCGCTTCTACGCGCGGGATCAGCATGCTGCTTGTATCCACGACTGCCCCGTCCGCTACCTGCATATCATCGAGCAGATGTCCGTAGTCCGGCTCATCCACTCCGAGCATTTTTTGCATCGCAACGCTCGTCAGGCCCACCTTCTTGCCGATCACGTGACGACCTTCTGCGAGCTTTCTTCTCAGTACTTCCAATTGGATTTCGTACGCATCCGTAACATCCAGCTCCGCAAAGCGTTCTGTAATCGGAGCGATTCCCTGTTTGGTGCGTTCCGCTTCCAGCAATTCGCTTGCAATCTCTTCAAGTACTTGTTTCATGTAGATGGCTCCCTTCCTTATCTAGATGCCATAAAGAGTGACTGAATAGCCACTCTTTACGCGTCAACTTACAACTTTAAAGTTATGGTCTTCGCTTCTGTATAAAACTCAAAGCTGTGTCTGCCGCCTTCGCGTCCTACGCCGCTCGCTTTCGAGCCGCCAAATGGCGTGCGCAGATCGCGGTAGTACCAGCAGTTGATCCACAGAAGGCCGGAATTGATGCGTGCCGCCACGCGATGGGCACGACGCAAATCGTTGGTCCAAACGACACCTGCCAAGCCGTAGATCGAATCGTTGGCGATGCGAATGGCATCCTCCTCTGTTTTGAATGGAATCACGACCAGTACAGGACCAAAAATCTCTTCCTGTGCCACGCGCATTTTGTTGTCTACATCGTACAAAACCGTAGGCTCATAGAAGTTGCCCTCGCCCAGCTCAGGGATGCGTTTTCCACCGATAGCCAGCTTCGCGCCTTCGGACAAACCAATTTGCACGTAGTTGTCCACGGATTCGAGCTGCCCTTTGGAAACGATGGCGCCCATATCGGTATCTTCATCCAGCGGGTTGCCGACCTTGATCTTCTTCACCGCTGCCGTGAATTTTTCCAGGAAAACATCATAGATGCTCTCTTGTACAAGCAAGCGAGAACCTGCCAAACAGATTTCACCCTGATTGCGGAAAATGGCTTCGATAGAGCCTGCCACTGCTTCATCCAGATCCGCGTCCTCAAATACGATGTTGGCGGATTTGCCGCCCAATTCCAGCGATACCGGAATCAAGTTTTCAGCAGCATTTCTCATGACGGTTTTCCCTGTCGTCGTCTCACCTACGAAGGAAATCCGACGAACATATTTATGTGTGCTCATTGCCGTACCGACACTGCCACCCGGTCCTGTGATAATATTCAAAACGCCCGGTGGAAGTCCTGCTTCATTCGCTATTTCCCCCAGCATGACTGCGGACAGCGGCGTGTAGGATGCTGGCTTGACGATGACGGTGTTGCCCGCCGCCAGCGCTGCAGAAGCTTTCCAGGTCATTTGCATGAAAGGAAGGTTCCACGGGATGATCAGGCTGGTGACACCTGCAGGCGCATATTTGGTATACGACATGTGCTTGGCCTGCTCATAGTGCTCGTGGTTGACGTATTTCGCCATTTCCGCGAAGAAGCGCAGATTGGAGGCCGCACGCGGGATATCAAAGCCGCGGCTCTCCTTGATCGGCTTGCCGACGTCGAGTGTTTCCACCACAGCCAGCTCTTCTACGCGCTCCATGACCAGATCGGACATTTTGCACAGAATCTTGGAGCGGTCGTCCACGGACATTTCGCTCCACACGCCGCTTTCAAAAGTGCGCTGTGCGACTTCGATGGCCTTCTCCACATCCTCGACACCTGCGCTTGCTACCGTTGCCAGCTTTTGATTCGTAGCGGGATCAATCGTATCAAAGGTTTTCCCCGCGATAGCATCGACGTATTCGCCGTTAATAAACAATTTGGCATCTTTGACGGATTTCGTATAATCTTGAGCGACCTTATTCACGTGAATCCCCCTTCCGCTATTCTTCAATCTCGACGATCATTTCGACTTCCACTGCATTGTTGAGCGGCAATTGTGCCATCCCTACCGCCGAGCGTCCGTGTTTTCCTTTTTCACCGAACACGGCGACGAGCAGATCAGAAGCCCCGTTCATCACTTTGGGCTGGTCGGTAAAATCAGGCTCGCTGTTCACAAAGCCCAAAATCTTCACGATCCGCTTAACCCGACTCAGCTCGCCTACTTCCTGCTTGACGACGGCCAGCAGGTTGAGCATGCATTGACGTGCTGCATCGTAGCCGACTTCAATCGTGACGTCCTTGCCCAGACTGCCGCGATATTCGTTCGTTCCTTGCCCTGCAGTAAACAGCAGGTTGCCGACGCGCACGCAGCCTACGTAATTGCCGACTGCCTGTCGCGGCTCAGGGAGTGTATATCCCAGCTCCTCCAGGATTTGCTCAGGTGTTTTCGCTTGGTTTTCCATGATCTCTCGTCACCTTTTATTTCATATTTAAAAAGCGCAGGGCATTCTCTCCCATGATGGCTTTCCTCTGCTCCTCTGTGAGCGTAAGCGTGTTTTCCACATCGTTGCCCGGCGGAATTTCCCGCAGCAGGAACGGATAGTCGGAGCCCATCAGGATTTTGTCATGCCCGAAGGAATCGACCAAAAATTGCACGATGCGCGGATCGTTCACCAGAGAGTCGAAGTAGAACTTCTTGGCGTAGTAGCTCGGTGGTTTGTCGATCAGACGCAGATGCGGCCATACCTTCCAGCCTTTGTCCATGCGCGGCAGGATGTAAGGGAATGACCCGCCTCCATGTGCGAAGCAGATCTTGAGATCCGGAAACTTCTCCATGACTCCCCCGAGAATCAGGCTTCCTGCGGCCAAGGCTGTTTCACTCGGCATCCCGACGGTGTACATCAGGTTGTGGCGTGTGATGCGGTCCTTGCCCAATGTCTCCCAAGGGTGTACGAATAGCGGGACATTCATTTTTTCGCATGCCGCGAAAAAGTCGATCAGTGAAGGGTCATCCAGGTTCTTGCCATTGACGTTGGTGCCAATCTCGATTCCCTTCATGTCCAGCTCATTCATGCAGCGCTCCATCTCCCGAATCGCAATCTCCGTATCCTGCAGCGGTACTGTACCCAGCCCGATGAACGTATTCGGATATTGCTTGACGGTTTCGGCGATGAAATCGTTCTGGATTTGTGCCATCAGAGCCGCTTGCTCCGCTGGCGCCCAGTAGGAGAAGGTGACCGGGATCGGAGACAAGACCTGAATGTCTACGTTTTCATTCTCCATATCGGCAATCCGTCTGGCAGGATCCCAGCACTGATCGGTTATTTCGCGAAAGACTTTGCCGGCAACCACGATATTGGCTCCGCAGGTGCATGTGCGCTGCAAGGTCGGCCAGCGTTCACCAGAGAACTTTTCGACGAAATTGGGGAGATCCTCCGGAATGATATGCGTATGAAAGTCTACTCGCATTTCCATTCACTCGCTTCTTCTGGCATTACGTATCCGCAATTTTTGCATGTGCGAAGATCTTCACTGCCATTGAAACCTTGAATCGCTTCCTTTACCTGTACCTCGATATTGGTCAATTGCACAGTCACCTTGTGCATTTGGTGATCACACTTGTCGCAGAACCATACGAAGTCCTCCAGCTCGCCATCTGCGCGATCGCGTTCGATCACCAGGCCGATGGTGTCTGCTACACGGTGCGGGGAGTGCGGGACATTTGGAGGCAGCCAGAAGATTTCGCCTTCTTTAACCGTGATCACTTCACGTTTGCCTTCGTCGTTGATGATCTCGACGTAGCAATCCCCTTTGAGCTGATAAAAAACTTCTTCGGACGGATCGACGTGGAAATCGCGGCGCTTATTCGGACCGCCCAACAGCATGACCATCAGCTCTGCGTCTTTCCAGATCACTTTGTTGTTGACGGGTGGTTTCAGCTGATCCTTGTTTTCTTCGATAAACTTCCACAGATTGATAGGCATTAATTTGGTTGCCATTTTGCATTCTCTCCTTTTATTTGGGTATGAATGGATTTAGCGACGCAATTTATCCATGGTATGTCCGCCAACCGCCCAGTGCTTGTGCGGCAATTCCTGAATCAGCACTCGGACTCTCTCCACTGGGACGTTGAGGGACTCGCCTACTGCCAGAGTCACGTTTTGGATCAGGGCCTCTTTGTCGGCGTCTGATCTTCCTTCCAATATGCGAATCTCTACGATCGGCATCCAATCACTCACTTCTCGTAAATATGCTTACCATCCCAATAGAGAAACCGATTTTTGTGTCTCTCCTTGCGAAAGCAACAGACGAATTCTGGTTGATGAAATCGTCTGACCATCTGAACAATGGACAGGCTCTGTGATATGAACAGGAAAATGGCGAGCCAACAGCCCTACATCGCCTGCTCGGTTTCTTCCAAATTGAAAATCGTTGCCTACGGATACTTCCAGCGGGTCCAGCTTTGCCAAGTCCGCAATGAATGCAGCAGCCGTGCGTCTCGTGAAGGCTTGATCAAAACGGGCGATGACCACATGATCAATGCCCAATTGTGCGATACGCTCCACTTTTTCCTGAACAGTGGTCAGGATTTGTGCACCCTGGAAGAAATGACGAGGAGGAGGATCAAAGGTATACACCACACTGGGAACGCCCAGCACCCTGCTTCGATCGACGGTTCGGCGAATCACTTCCTGATGCCCCTTGTGAACGCCGTCAAAGGCACCGATCGCGATGACAGAGCCAGTCAAGCTCAGCGTTCCCTCTGCATGCGTTTCCATCTTTTCTCCTCCCAACATTCATCCTGATGAAGGAACGATGAAAGCCGAGTTCTGGTAGACCGATCTCTAGACAGTCGTTTTCGACTTGAGGAAATCAGGCAGGTTCAACGCCTCGTCTACCAGATCAAAATTGTTGTTGCGCTTAAATTGATTGTAGAAAATCGCTCTCTTGCGGATGGGATCGCCTGTGTAGTAGCGCTCATACTGGAGCAAACGCTGTCCAAAGGCTTCACCGCACAGATCCCATGCGAGCTTGAACAGTTTTACGCGGTGCTCTCCGGTGATGCCTTCGCGGCCCAGGTAGTACTTCTCCATGTCTCCTGCGATTTCCGGAGCTTCGAAGTCTGCACCGGTCGGGGACATCAAGAGACCGCCAGCGCCGATGATCTGCATGACCTCGATCGCGCGTGGATACATGGTCGGCATCAAGCCGCGTACGGTTTCCAGCGATACCCCACCCGGCATGACTTCGCCAGACGGCAAGGTTTCAAATTCGAATTCCGCCACTCGCAGCAGCGCGCGGATGGTTTCGACGGATTGAATCAGTTCTCCGAGCTGATCCTGTACGTTCAGGAACACATCGACACCGATGGAATCTGCTACACGGCAAGCCACTTCAGCAGCAAACTGGAGCTTGATCAATCCGCGCACACCTGATTGGTGAGCAGGCTGCTGGGCGATCCCTGTCTTCGGATACAGCAGGTTGGCCGCTTCTACGTTGTTGTAGAGGAATACGCGATCCCACGGTACCAGTACATCATCGAAGACCAGAACTGCATCCATTTCCTCGTAGCGGGAAGCCAGCGGATGGTCGAAGAGTGGCCGCGTGCCGTCTTGCATAGGCTCACGGCAAAGCATGCGAAGTCCAGGCGTGTCGACTGGCAGGGCAAAGGCCAGTGCGTAGCGCTCATCACCCGGCTTGAAGCCTGGGAACGAATAGATGATGACTTCATCGGTGATCGGTGCCAGTGTAGCCAGCATTTTCGCTCCGCGAACGATCAAGCCTTCCGGAGTTTCCCTGACGGCACCCAAGTGCGTAAACATGTCGTTTTGCTCATGGGAGCTTTTGCTGCGGTCGTTTTGCGGATTGATGATCGCATGGGTCAGGAACAGGTCATTATCGCGAATATAACGGTAGTAATTTTTGATATTTACTGCCCAGTTCGGGTTGTACTTGTCGAGGAAGTCTGCGTTGCTGTACATCGAAGTCACCACGACGTTCAGGAAGTCTGGCGTTCTGCCCATCAGACCGAAAGTTGCCTTGGCAAAAACCTCAAATACCGCTCTGCGCTTTTGCAGATCCTCGTAATTTCGCGGCACCAGGAAAGCGTTGTTCGTGCGCTCCCCTGTCTCCTCACAGACGTGTGTGATTTGATCCTGGTACTTGGGATCATGCTGCAAGTCATACAGATTGGCCATTTCCAGAATTGGACGTGTAAATACCGGCTCATCGAATACGTTGGTGATTTTACGGCCCGACATCCATACCTCTGGCTGGCGAGATTTCACCGCTTCGATATATTGGGCGCCTGTGCGAATACCCATTTCAATTTCCTCCCTTTTATCCATGGATCTTGCTTGTATTTTTAAAAGATTACAAATATTTAGGTTTCGCGCCTCCCCACCCTCTCTATCTTTTCGCTAGCGCATGTTTTGCTCTTAGTAAGGATTATAAACGTCATTCAAAATGCGAATTGTATTGTAGTTAACGTTTTGTTGAATTAGAAATGAATCTGTCGAAATCTTCTCAAAAGAAAAAAACCACCTGCTCAAAGGTGGCTTCTTCCGGTAGCTTACGTAGATTTTTCGTTGGTACATGCGGATTCCTATCTATTCAGGAGTCAGCCTGCTAGAAACTTCCCGGTCCTACACTGGGGGAGACGGGAATCATTCGCTCCTCTTCTTCTAGGATGATTTTGCTGATGCTTCAATCAAGCGAGTTCGCAGGACACTCCCCTGCTGCTTTGCATCATCTCTCCTATTTACCTGTGGAGTATTCGCTCTCGCTGCTGTTTTCGTCATTGAACTTATCCAGCATGGAGATCGCATCTATCAAATGGTTGTTGAAGATCTGCCGGGCGATTTGGAGAAGATCCACAATCAGCGGTTCGCGCAGGGCATACAGCACCTTGTTTCCATCCTTCGTTCCATAGACGATGTTTTTGGCGCGCAGGATACTCAATTGTTGCGAGACCGCAGAGCCCTCTGTCCCGATCAGCGTTTGCAGCTCGTTGACGTTCTTGTCGCCTTCAGCCAGCAGTTCGAGAATGCGTATACGCAAAGGGTGTGCCAGAGCCTTGAAAAAATCTGCTTTAAACTGTTGCAGTTCTAAATTCATCCGTCTCCTCCTTTTCTTTAATGGGAAGCCGTTGCTGTATGTGTTTCCTCCTGACCCGCTCTACTTTCCCTGATCGGACTGGACAGAAGGGTACATTCCTGGAAAGCAAAATGCTTGCAGCCAATACACTTCTTATTGTCAAGTTTCGTCAAGGCAAAATCAATAGCATCGCCTGTATGTTCAAAGAAATGTTGTTCGCCAATCTCTTCGACTAAGCCTGTTTTTTGCAGCACAGCTCTGGGCTGCTCCTGCATCCCGGAGATGAGCACAATCCCTCCATTGGAATGAACGTGATGCACAATGCCAGCCAGATGCTGATCCACTGTCGTGTCGAGATACGGAACTTTGCCCATGCGAAGCAGCAATACCTTGGGACGATGATCAATCGAGTCGATCAAAGAGGAACCAAACATCTTCGCGACTCCAAAGAAGAGCGGGCCTTCCACGGTGCAAATGCGAAACTGCGGACAATCGTGCAGCTCTGAGACTACATGCGCTCTCACCTTGCTATGTTTGTCCTGGTGGTCGGGAAGCACTCTGGTGACTTTTACAGACTGCCCCATCTGCCGGATAAATTGAAGGACTGCCAACACGAGCCCCACCTCCACTGCAATCGTCAGGTTGGCAAAAACGGTCAGCAAAAAGGTGATCAGCAGGATGAAAGAATCACTGGTCCTCGTTTTCAGCAAATGAATGAACTCTTTGCGCTCGCTCATATTCCAAGCCACGACCATGAGTACAGGCGCCATGCTGGCAATCGGGATACTGGAAGCATACGGAGCGAAAAGCAGGAGAACAGCAAGCACCACAAACGCATGAACAATCCCTGCTATAGGTGAAGCAGCACCATTTCGGATATTGGTAGCTGTTCGCGCTATCGCTCCCGTCACGGGGATACCCCCGAATAACGGCGCCACGATATTGGCGATCCCCTGCCCGACCAGCTCGCGGTTGCTATCATGCTTGCTATCGGTCATACGATCTGCCACCACAGCTGACAGCAAGGATTCGATTCCGCCAAGCAAGGCGATGACGAGCGCGGGCTGCAGCATCTGGATGACTTTTTCCCAAGTGAGCAGCGGAAAATGAAAAGCGGGCAAGCCACTCGCTATCTCGCCAAATGTAGAGCCAATTGTCGCGATCTTCTCAGGAAAAAAGAGATTGGCCACGACACTGGACACGATCAAGCCGACTAACGGTCCAGGCATTTTCGGAAACAATCGCGGTGTGGCCACGATCAGAAGGAGAGAGAGCAGCGCAGTCCCCACGCTATACAGGTTGAAGGAATGCAGATGAAGGAGGATTTCCCCCATACTGGAGATAAAATCCTCATGTCTCTCCATACCGGAAAGCCCTAGAAAGTTGCCAATTTGCCCAGAAAAGATAATCACCGCAATCCCTGAGGTAAACCCAACTGTTACAGGACGAGGAATAAATTTGATCAGCGAACCTAACCGAAAAACCCCCATCAGCGCCAGCAGAATTCCTGCCATGAACCCGGCTATCAACAGGTTTTCATACCCATACACCATAACAATGCCCAGAAGTATGGGGATAAACGCTCCCGTCGGACCGCCGATCTGGTATCGCGAACCGCCAAAGATAGAGATAAAGATGCCTGCGATGATCGTTGAATAAATGCCGTACTCAGGCTTGACTCCTGACGCGATGGCAAATGCCATAGACAGCGGTATGGCTACGATCCCAACGATCAGACCTGCCAGCAAATCCTTGCGTAAAGCCTCCACCGAATATCCCGAAAACCGCCCTAACGATGCTCTTCCCACAATATCCCTTCTTCTCTATTGATGAATATTTGAATTTTTGAATATACATATTTTAAAACACTACTATGCTTTTTTGTCAATGGAGATACCTGCATTCGGGTTGTTCACATAAGAAAACCCAGAGCGAAGCTCTGGGCCTTTTTGCGTTAGAGGATATCCGAAAGTTTGTACTCGTATCCATGCAATCCTTTGTAGTACTCAGGGTACATGGGATTACCGCAATGCTCACAACCAAATTGAGGCG
>NZ_RHHR01000077.1 GCF_003710915.1 Brevibacillus invocatus
TCATGGGTTTACCCAGCTATATCAAGGGTTACCTACCTAATTTGAGCTGCGAAAGTTGAGCAATTAACTACACGGACGTACCAATGTAAATGATGTGGGTATATGGAAGGAAAGTGAATCGTCTTACCGTGGGAGGTCTCATGGACGTGAGGAGATGCACTTCGAATCACGGTTGAAACAAGATTTATCATGAGAAGTCAGCAGACGCCATAGTACCGCATGCAGTCGACAACATGCGGGAAGGGCCGAACCTAAGGAGGTGTGAGTCAATGAAAGTTACCAAAACAGGAGCAAAGGGCAGCCAACTTCCAACGGAAGGCTTCACGCAGAAAGATAGTGCGGAACACGAAGGATATGCGGGAGCGCACATTCCTGCGAGGATAACTGAAACGGATAACACCAACACAGACTTGCCGAAGGATGGATTGCTCGAGAAAATTGTGAGCAGGAACAATCTGAACGAAGCGTTCAAGAGAGTCAAAGCGAACAAAGGCTCCCACGGAATTGATGGGATGGGAGTGGATGAACTTCTACAACATCTCAAAGAGAATGGGGAGACACTCAGGCAATCAATCCTGGACGGGAAATACCGTCCGAACCCCGTTCGGAGGGTAGAAATCCCCAAAGAGAATGGAAAGAAAAGAAACCTGGGAATCCCGACGGTTGTTGATCGAGTCATCCAACAAGCCATAGCGCAAGTGCTTACGCCGATCTATGAGAAAGAGTTCTCCGAGAATAGTTTCGGCTTCCGCCCCAAACGAAGCGCACATGATGCAATCAGAAGAAGTCAGGCGAACATACAAGAAGGGTACAAATACGTGGTGGATATGGACTTGGAGAAATACTTCGACACCGTGAATCAAAGTAAACTCGTCGAGGTATTATCGAGAACCATCAAGGACGGGCGGGTCATCTCACTCATACACAAGTACCTAAAAGCTGGCGTCATCGTGAAGCATAAGTTTGAAGAAACGGAAGTCGGTGTACCGCAAGGGGGCAATCTGAGTCCAATACTTAGCAATATCATGCTGAACGAATTGGACACAGAACTGGAAAACAGAGGTCATAGGTTCGTCCGCTATGCGGACGATCTGCTCATCTTCTGCAAGAGCAGAAAAAGTGCTGAGCGAGCGCTGAGGAACATCCTCCCCTTTATCGAGAAGAAACTCTTCCTCAAAGTAAATCGGGAGAAGACGGTCGTGGATGAGGCGAGGAAGGTCAAATTTCTTGGTTTCTCATTTTACTCCCTCAAGGGGCAGACGAGAGTCAGAATCCATCCGAAATCCATCGTGAAGATGAAAACCAAGGTTAAGGAGTTGACCGCAAGAAGCAACGGAATAGGAAACGAAGACAGAGCCGTGAAGCTCAGACGATATATCATGGGCTGGGTGAACTATTTCAAAATTGCCGACATGAAGAAACTGCTCCAAACCACGGATGAATGGATGCGAAGGCGAATTCGCATGATCTACTGGAAGCAATGGAAACGGATAAGGACAAGGTTTAAAATGCTGAAATTATTCGGAGTCCAAGACCAGAAGGCATGGGAATACGCAAACTCTACTGGAGAACCTCCAATAGTCCCATCCTCGCCCAATCCCTCGGAAACAACACGATCAAAGGACTCGGTTTCATATTCTTTTCAGATTATTATCGACAAGTCACTGCGTAAACTTAGGAACCGCCGTATACCGAACGGTACGTACGGTGGTGTGGGAGGTCGGCTACTCAAATAATGGGTAGCCTCCTACC
>NZ_RHHR01000078.1 GCF_003710915.1 Brevibacillus invocatus
GACATATCACCGCTGTGCTTTAAGCAGTGACAATTTTTTTGTGAAGTCGTTGTAATCCTTGTACTTTGCAGGCATGAAGTCGAGAACGGGAAATTCGGAGTTCTTGCGCTACTTCACGTTCCGTTCGTTCTTCAATTACCACTCGTTGAATGATGTACCGCTCGCGTTCAGGTAAGCTGTTGAGCAGTTCTTCAACAAACAACTTGGAATCAATCGAGTCGTAATACGGAATTTCCTTTTGATCGTCGAGGAACATTTCTCGGTGATACTGCTTTTTGGCTTGGTATTGCAACCTCCAAGCCGCCCGTTTGATCTGCTGAAGAAATTGATCTTTCGTCCATGTCTGTTTTTGCATAGAATCCCCCCAACTACTAGGTAAAAAAAGGGGGTTTTTGCTCACCTTTTCTATGAATTTTTTAGAAACATACGTTCCGTTTTACCGAATTTTTATTATTAGGTAATATTTACTAAAATCCTTTTTTGAAGATAAAAAGGGATTCATCCCCTTAATTAGCTTTATTTGTAACTTTCTTGCTTATTTAGCGTCTAAAGTATATACCATTAAGCACAAGGAGGTTTTTTTTGAAAAAGCTGACGTTCGCACTTTTCGTTGCTTTAGCCGTTACGCTTGGATGGTCAGGTGCGAGTGCCCCCATTTTTGCGGAAACGGTTGCTCCAACACAAGTCGTACAAAAACAAGGCACGATTGAACATATGAAAACCGTACGAGTAGATGTAGATGGAAATTCCGTTACCATATTCGACACATGGTTTAATCTAACAACTGGTCAGGAGCGGTATGACGATTTTTACTACTACTCAACAACCAAGGAGATGAATGGAAGAACTAGCATGAGCACCGCGTATTCTTCCCTGTTTGAAAGGACAGCTAAGCAGTATGAAAACAAAAGTGTATGGAAATCCATTGGAACTGTAGAGGTGAACGGAATACAGGTAGAGCTGCTCAAAGGGAACGGAGAGCCAAAGGGTGATCCTGTGTATTACCTTGCTTATATCGACCGATCTACAGGGCTTCCATTAAAAGAAGAGGCTTATAACAGTAGTAATGAAGTGATGACAGCCTATTTTTATTTTTTTGACCATGTTCATGATTTGACTGGTGAAATTTTCAAACAAACAAAGTAACAAAAAAAGGCGCGATGTCGCGCCTTTTTTTGTTACTTTGTTACATCAGGAAATCTTCAATTGCATCCAGAAGTTGTGAATTTTGTACGAGATTTCTTATACCTCCTGCATACCATACAATCGGGCCCATATCTACAATATCCATAAAAGCGTCAATATAAGCATCGAACTCGGTTTTCTTGCTAGTATTGAAGTAATCATTCGCTTCCATATTCACACCGACTATTGCAGTTGCAGAGTCGATTCGACCACCTGCAACCGGATTTCTATCTGCATCCACTACTTCTTGGGGGTCATCGTTAATACTATCAAAAACCAACCTCAAGTTCCCTTTATAAGCGCTTCCTTGGAAGTAATACGCTGGTTGGATACAAATGATGTCAAAAATATTGGTGCGGTTTGCTACAAGCCCCAGGTTATAGATAATATTGTCTTTATAGGTGCCATAACCATAGTACGGACACCACATAAATTGCTTCTCATATGTGTTACGGACAAGATACGAAATGTCATTCATCAGTTTTACCATAGGAGTTGAAGTTGGGTTAGAGCGGCTGATTTTTTCCTGAAGTGGGTAAACAGCTTCTGTTCGGAAGTAAAACCCACAAAAATCATTATCCCAAAATCTTTGTCCCAACGCATTGATTACGGCATCTTTAACTTGTTTCATGTAGTCTCGAAAGTTGGAATAGAAGGCGTCTGCATTCTCGATAGTAGATGTGTTGTTATGCAGCAAAGGTACAGAGACAAACATTTGTTTTCTAGAAAGTTTCGAAGCCGCCCACTCTGGCAGAAAAGCTTTCAAATCGTTAATTGATTGGTTAATGACTCTAGTTCGATCTGATGTAGATTGCTGATAGTCAAATCGCACATTCTGATCTCCCAGATGAACGACAAATGTGTCCAGATTTCTTCCATACAATTTATTAAGCATCGAAGAAGTTACCAGCCCGTACCCTTCTCCTGTATAAAGATGTAATGCTTTCATTTCTTTTAGATTTGGCATAACCAAATTCCTCCTTGTTTGTGTAAGAGATAAACGACTAATTGACCGGTCATTTTGTCGCTTTCACCTACTAGGTAAAAAACAAGGAGGTTTGCTCACTTTATTTGAGATTTTTTTTGAGAGGCAAGGAATAGAAACAAAGCCAAAAGAGAGTCAACGACTCCTTTTTTGAGGCAATAACTAAGTTTGCTCTACTTCACGTAATGTACATTTTCGGACGCAGTTCCAAATTGAAAGAAATCTATCATCCGACAATACTAGACAAAATATTCTGCATATTAATAGAGTCACGTATGTTAATATTTACCTATAATAGGTATAAAAAGGAAACGGAGAGATTTGTAATGATTAAAACCATAGCAAGCCGTTCAAAAAATCGTTTTGTACTTGCGATTGCTCTAGCATTAACATTGTCGATAGGTGTAGTACAAGCTTTTGCAGCGCAATCATGGCTTTATATGACTCCCAGTGATGAAACAGTTGTAGGTGATTTAGAATTTGTACCCGCTGGAACTAGGATTTACTATGAATGGCAAAATAACGGTAGTATACACGGTGTTGGAGTAGGAGTTTATTACTTTGATGGTCAAAGTAGTACATTAATGTCAAATAAAACTGCTGCTTACGGTGATGGCGGTACCTTTGGTTCATTCCAAGCACCATATAACGGTTATTACTTTTTACGAGCGAAATGCGGCGGGAATGGACAAACAGGATGCAAGGGTAGTGGATTTATGGAATAAATCAAGAGAAAGGCTCCCAGGAGTGAAATTACCCCAGAGCCTTTCTCTTTTTTTTTGACGTAATTTAACTTTCGTAGTCCACCCCTACTACTGAAGCGAATTTGCAACTTTTATTAGAGCGTCCAATCTTCTCCCCTTTTCTTGTTTTAAAATTCCTATTTCATAAGTAAGGTTATTTTTCTTAAAACGAATAAAATCAGCTATATATTTGTCGGAATGTATATACTTAGCAATCGTGCCATCTGCTAAGGTGACAATTTCGGGTTTATTATTTTTATCGCTACTTTCTTTTAAGTAAACAGATATAGATAGAAGCTCATTAGTTTTTTGGTTCAGATAATCGATAGTTAACATCTGTAGCAATTTATTGTAATGACCACCTGTATGTGTTGGGGTAAAAGGTATGTATTGAGGAAGTGAAATTTTTTGTTTATTTGTGTTTTCAAATTGTGATACCGATACTTTAATCGGGGCAACATCCCCGAGTGGTTTACTTGGATCAGAATTTAAGGGATCTTTCGGGGGAATGGAATGAATAATACTTAGACTTAAAATTATAGGAATGAGCTTATTGAAGAACATGGATTTTAATCTCCCCTTTCTTTTGATTACTAGAGTCCCCTTTTTTTAGTTTTATATTCCAGCACGAATAGCCCGATCAACGTCTCGATCAGGCTAAATCCCTTTGCTACGGGGTACCGCCAACAAAGTGCGGATTTTGTACGCTAAGCCCTGATTTACAGAAAAAACGCCGGTATCCTGTACGCTAAGGATTACCGGCTTCGATTTTTCCTTGGATGAGTGGTAACAATGACCTTAGGTCGGCATTTCGCTTTTGATCAAATGTATACTCACCAAGAAAGTTGATATGTTCCCATCCTAAAGGCGAAATGTGACTTAACAGATTTTCCTGAAGAGATCCCTTTTGCTTCAATAGCTTCGTTGCTTCTGTAAGATAAACCGTATTCCAGACACTAATTGCATTGATGAGAATATTCAACGCACTTGCCCGTTGAAGCTGATCTTGTAAGGCACGCTCACGTAATTCTCCACGTTTTCCAAAAAAGAGTGCTCTGGCAAGAGCATTCATTGCCTCGCCTTTATTTAGACCACGCTGGATGCGACGACGCATCGATTCGCTTGAGATGTAATCCAGAATAAAGATCGTCTTCTCGATCCGTCCCATTTCCCGTAGAGCTGTAGCTAAACTATTTTGTCTTGCATAAGAACCAATTTTCCCCATGATAAGAGATCCAGAAACTTTCCCTTCGCGAATAGAATGGGCTAAACGTAAAACGTCATCGAAGTTCTCCTGAATGATCTTCGTATTGATCCGACCGCGGAGTAGGTTTTCTATCTTTGGAAAGTCGCCTACCTTATCAAAAGAATATAACCTTGAATCAGACAAATCCCGAAGCCGTGGAGCAAAACGGAATCCGAGCAAATGACATAAACCAAAGACTTCAAGTTCTTTGCTTTTATTGACGTGATGAGGATTCACGATAACGACTTTGATGTTTTCTCGATGCAGAAATTCGGCCAGTGGAAACCAGTAGTGTCCGGTTGGCTCAATGCCCAAGATGATGTCCGTCTTGGCGTATTGCCGCTGAAGCTCCTTCATCCACGAAACGAGTTTCGTCAGGCCAGAATGGTCATTGCCGAACACGCAGTCCTTACCAATCTCGATTCCGCGGAAATCGACAGCTCTGGCAACATGCGTTTTCTTGGCAATATCTGCACCGACAACAAGGGTTAATTCGGTAATTTGTTGAATACGTTGATTCTGCTTTTTCGATTGCTTATACTTCATTGTGGAGTACCTCCTGTACGGGTAATTGTTCTTTGGTCGGAACGTTTCCCAGTTTACAGAAGGTGCTTTTTTTATTCAAACCCCAAATTCATTCATTACAGGAATGGCTCCTTATTCATTTTACATATAATACCACCTGATGTAACGATGGGCAATTTTGCAGTAGTGAGATTTCGTCAGTAAAGCTTGGATTTATAGTGCTAAAGTTACATAATGCTTATTATTGGGATCCATCATAACGAAGCTTCTATGCTTCAGCTGGCCTGAAAAAAAGCCCTTTGTCAACAAGGGCTTTTGGTCATTTCTTCAAGGTTTTCAGTTCTTTACACAAACGCTGCTGACTCATCAATACTCCAAACAGTACACCTCCCGATACAAGAAGTAACACTGTTATGATTGTGGCCATGTTCGTTCCTCCTTTTCATTTGATATAATAGGAACAGAAAGAAAGTGCCATTTTCTTTCTGCAAATTACTTTTCCATGGAGGGATCCGATACTTTGGGTTCTTCTTTTTTTGGGCTTTCTTGCTCTTTATTAGCTTGTAAGGACACGTTTACAATGTCACGTATTTGAATGGTTAAACTTACATGTCGGTAAATAATGCAGATGGCTAAAACTGCAATAAGTCCAGCAATTATGGTGATCGTTGTTTCATTCATCCTTCCTCCTCCTTTTTCCTGATCATGATGTGATCAGTTCCAAAACTGCTAAATGTAAATTTTGCAGAGTGTCTTCGGGTGACATACGGATAAACCACGTCATTTTTTCTAGTTCGGGTTGTAAGTATTTTAGTAAGGCTTCCTGTGTTTCCGGATTTCCTTGTTGCGCATCATGTACCAATTCGCAAAAGGCACTATCTTCCAGCATTTTATTCCCCCTTTAAGCAGTGACGATTTTTTTGTGAAGTCGTTGTAATCCTTGTACTTTGCAGGCATGAAGTCGAGAACGGGAAATTCGGAGTTCTTGCGCTACTTCACGTTCCGTTCGTTCTTCAATTACCACTCGTTGAATGATGAACCGCTCGCGTTCAGGTAAGCTGTTGAGCAGTTCTTCAACAAACAACTTGGAATCAATCGAGTCGTGATACGGAATTTCCTTTTGATCTTCGAGGAACATTTCTCGGTGATACTGCTTTTTGGCTTGGTATTGCAACCTCCAAGCCGCCCGTTTGATCTGCTGAAGAAATTGATCTTTCGTCCATGTCTGTTTATGCATAGAATCCCCCCCAACTACTAGGTAAAAAAAGGGGGTTTTTGCTCACCCTTTCTATGAATTATTTAACAGATATAAGAACATGCGTTCTATTTTACCAAATTTTATTACTAATAGGTAATATTTACTAAAGTTCTTTTTTGAAGATAACAAGGGATTTATCCCCTTAATTAACTTCATTTATAACTTTCTTGCTTTTTTAGCGTCTAAAAAATAAATACCATTAAGCACAAGGAGGTTGTTTTTTGAAAAAGCTGACGTTCGCACTTTCCGTTGCTTTAGCCGTTACGCTTGGATGGACAGGAGCAACGATTCCCCCTGTTTTTGCTGAAACAGTTGTTCCAGCAGAACAGGTACAAACACAATCCATTGAGCATATGAAAACGATACGAGTAAATGTAAATCCCATTACTGTAACCGTATGGGAAAATTGGTTTAATCCAGCGAATGGGTTACAACGTAACGATCAATATCATTACTCGGTGCAAGCGAATGAAAAAGAAAAAACCGAATTATACACGTATGAATCTTCCTTATTTGAGAGGACAATTAAGAAGTATCAAGAGGAAAGTGTATGGAAATCCATCGGAGTTTCAGAGATCAATGGAAAACAAGTGGAGATGTTAAAAGGGAATGGTAATCCAAAGGGCAACCCTGTTTACCACATTGCATATATCGACCAATCGACAGGTCTGCCGATACAAGTAGAAGACTATAACAGCAATGACGAAGTAATGACGGTGTATTTATTCATTTTTGATTACGTAACTGAGCAACAGAGCGAGACTCTTAAAAAAGATCAATAAAAAGGGCGCGAAATTCGCGCCCTTTTTATTATTTCATAAAGTCTTCGATTGCATTTAATAGGGAAGTATTTCCTGTGAGATTTTGTGTACTCCCTGCGTAAAATATCACAGGCTCCTTATAAGGGAAGGAGGCAAAGGTTGTAACATACGCATTGAACCTGTCAGCCTTACTCCCGTTAAAATCGTTATCAGCTTCCATATTTACACCGATTTTTGCTGTAGCAGAAGAACGTCTACCACCTGCAACTGGGTTGCCATTAAGGTCAAGTACTTCTTAGTCTAAAATGCTATCGTAAATTAAATCCAGATTCACTTTGTAAGCAGATCCCTGGAAGTAATACGCTGGTTGAATGCAAATAATATCAAAAATATTGGTGCGATTTGCAATGACACCCAAATTGTGAATAATGTTTTCTTTATTTGATCCATAGCCATAATATGGGCACCAAATAAATTCTTTGTCATACGTATTGTGAATACGATAAGACAAGTCATTCATCAATTTTACCATTGGATTTCCGGTTGGATTAGTACTGCTGATTTTCTCTTGAATGAATCAATTTCATAATTGCTCATCTTAAAAATATACAGACTGCCCCAATCTCTTCTTTATCCTTTTTTAAAAACTAAGCCGCGACTGGCTTCTTGTTTTCCAGTGCGTTACGAATCCGATCAGTGGCTAATTTAGCGGCATTATAAACAAGAGTTACCAAATCAAAATGAACTTTGGCCCTCTTCCCTGTGCGATAGCGTACGTTGTTCA
>NZ_RHHR01000079.1 GCF_003710915.1 Brevibacillus invocatus
GTTTTTCTATATTTCAAGGAGTACTCTAAAATTGGTTTTAGACTTGCTGTACCAAGGAAAAACGCTCATTTTCGCTCTGCGAAAGTTGAGTTAGTAAACGCAACCCAGATTTAATTGATGAGTTTAGATCCTCTATTGCAACTCGTTTAATAGCACCCGGCACCACAAACAAGCTATCTGACGAACAATTAACAGCTATTATCAAAGAATCGTAGTGAACTATGTCGCGTAAGTTTATCCTTGTTTCAATGAGTCAGAAAATCAGCATTATGTAAAAAACGTCCGAATCTTCATTTTTGGACGTTTTCGCTATTTAGGTGCTATTTTTTGTTACGAACATACGTTGTATATAAGAAAATTAACAAAGAGCCAGCATATTGCTGACCCTTGCTAGTTCATGTAGCTTTTCACCGCGTCCCAAAAATTCTCGCGAGTACCAGCCATGATGACAACAACTACTTCGCCTTGATCGTTTTCCGTCAAGTAGTAGGCGATTTCATAACTGGTTTTCTGATAGCGAATGTCATAACCGTAAATGCCAGCTAAATCACCGATCTTCTGTTGACCTACATCGGGATTGGTCTGAATTTCTTTAATTGCATCTTGGTACAATTTTTTAAGTGGTTTGTCATTGAGTTTCTTTAAATATTTCTCGGCTGGCGGCAAAAATCAGACAGGCAGCAAACAATCAGTCCTCCCCGAAAATGTCACTCATCTGATCGTCTCCGGTGCCAACCTGTTGAGCGAGAAGGTCTGCATCTTCCATCATTTTCTCGACTGCCGGTCTTACCTTCGCTTTCATGCGTTTAAACTCCTGGAGCAGTTCCTCACCAGACAGATGTCTTTCTCGGATCAGTTCGCTTAAAATCTCTTCAGCAAACTCAACTTCACCTACCGGACGAATAACAAGTTCATTTCCGCGTAGAACGCATTCGACTTCATTTCCAATGCCTAATTTTTCAAAAAATCTCTGTGGAATCGTGATTTGTCTTTTCGTGGAGACGCTGATCCGTTTGGATTCCATATGGCTCCGCCGCCCTTCCATAATTTCCTTATATGCAATAGCCATATTATCGCCCTCCTCCATCATATGTATTCTTTGTTTCTTTGTTGCTTGGTTTCTTTGTTTTAATTGTACACGAAAAAGTGGCTGACGGAAAGAAAAAGTGTGCCCGAAAAGGTCATTATGAAAAAAACGCCTTAAAAGAAGTTTTTTTCATTCCTTTCAGCAGTTCAAATACGAAAACAACGATCACATACTCCAAGATCCAGGAGCTGGTTCTACTCCTAGTTAAAATCCCTCATTGCTACCATAAATTTTTTATAGTAGGGTTATCCACAGTTTTTCTACCATTAAATTTTTATGGTTGGGTGAGGTGAGTTTAATTCTTTTCACTTCTTAATCCTTGATGCCTTAAGTATTTTTAAAGTGAATCAATTTCATAAAT
>NZ_RHHR01000008.1 GCF_003710915.1 Brevibacillus invocatus
TTCCGATAGTATTAGAAAACTTGGCTACGCCAAGCTTTTGGCGGAGCCTTAGTTGCACTTATACTATCTTCCGCTAATCTTTTAAGCGCTTTAGCGCACTTAAACTTTCCGATAGTACAAAAAAAGAGAAGGCATCTACCTTCTCTCTACAAATTTGCGCGAAACGTCGCTTTTTTTTCTCTCATCGTCTGATCCCGGACCAAATACAGCTCAAGCAACCCGTCCTGATACTGCGCCTTCATACCCTTAGAACCAACCGATACCGGCAGTTCAATTTTCCGGCAGAATGAGCCAGACGTCCTCTCTGTGTGCACGCGTGACGGAGCGTATACGTGCTCACGAATTCTTCCGCGCAGCTCAATGACCCTTTGATCCAGCAGCGTAACCTCCAGACTGTCCCGAGCGAAGCCCGGCAGCTCGCAGCAAACAATAACGAGGTGATCGGTCTGGAATACATCTGTCGTCGGGAAAAAAGAATGTTCTTCTTCCACGAGTACAGTCGAAGGCGCTGCCGAAGGTGCTTTCGTTCTTCTCTTTTTTGCTTTTTTCACTTTCGTCGTGATTTCTTGTGGCTGGGATTGAACGGTAGGCGCTGCATGCTTGCTTAGAACGACCAGGTTTTCCCAAAAATTCGTATCCAAGATTTGATTCATCTGACTCAATGCTTTCCAAGGATGCTCCTGATCAATACTTAAACGCGATAAACTTTCTGATGCTTTTTGCAGCTGCTTCATGGTCTCTTGCAAATTTTTCACTCGCCCGTACCTCCCCTCTCGTCAGTCCGTCAGAACTCCCTGCGAACGACTCGCTATCCTTCCCTAACAGGATATGCAGTAGGCGTTTGTCCCCGCGATTAACTTTCTGACAAGAGGAAAAACTGGTAATGATTCACTATTTACGCTATATTCAAGGATACGTTCTTCTATAAAAAGTGGGTGCTATGAAATGACTGAAATCGTACATACCTTTGTGCAAGTCTCTCCTGATTGTCCCGTAAAAACGGAGACCATTCCACCAACTAAGCAGGACGCGAAGCCATCTATACACGTACTCCAATATCAGCTGTTGACCCAATACCCTTATCGTTTCACGCTAGAAGAACTGATTTATGAGGTACACATCCGTCACAAGCAAATTCCCGCAGAAGAAATTGCGACCCACGCTGGGGCGTCCACCACGATCAAGAAAGCAAGCTGGCCCTGTACGGTATGGAGACAGATGAGTACCGTCGGTTTGTTGAAGTGGGAGAAGATGGATTGAAGCTCGTCTTTGGGATGAGGAATTCACGTGCTTGAAATCGACAACGCAATTTAAGAAAACTTGGCTACGCCAAGCTTTTGGCGGAGCCTTAGTTGCACTTATACTATCTTCCGCTAATCTTTTTAGCGCTTTAGCGCACTTAAACTTTCCGATAGTATAAGAAAACCTTTATCGAGGCCTTCTCAAGGAGGAGCGACCGCGTTTTAGCGGAAAGTTTTCATGCGCTCTTCCTCTAATTGTCGACTTGCTGCAAGAACTCTCTGGTTCTGGGATGTGCAATCCATAAAGATGATTCGGTCCGCTACTTCCCTAGCGAATTTCATCTCATGTGTAACCAAAACCATCGTCATGCCTTCATTTGCCAGCTCTCTAATGACCCGCAGCACCTCTCCGACCAATTGCGGATCAAGTGCAGAAGTGGCTTCGTCAAACAGCATGACCTTCGGCTCCATCGCTAGAGCACGGGCTATTGCACCCCGTTGCTGCTGCCCACCCGATAACTGACTTGGATAATGATCTTTTCGGAATCAATCATGACTGTCCCTGAAGTAGGTTGCTCCAGATAGTTGATACAACGAAGAAACGTCGATTTTCCTGATCCGGAGGGGCCGATGATAGCGACCTTCTCTCCTTGTCTGATGTCAATCCCTTTGAGAATTTCGTTCTCTCCAAACTTACCTCGTACGATTTCCAAAAAAGCAATCAAAACGACATGCAAAGAACGCACTTTCGAAAGCCTGCCTAAAGCAACCAGCATGCCAATCGTTAATGCCAAGGTAAAGGAAAGTAAGGCCAAGGCCAAGGCAACGACTAACCCTAATGCTTCCAGAAGAGAAGGCGTAAGTTGTTCAAAAGCTGTCTTAAAATCCAAATGATTCGCACTACTAACCCCCCGCTAACCAAGGGAAGCGCATCCCTGCACTTCCCCCCGTAAATTTCTTTCATTCGCGATTACTCTACAGGCATCGATCTTTTTTTCTTCCATTTCGAAAACGTTTCGTCACAAAAATCTCGTCGTGAGAGGACTGAAAAACCATTTCTAGCTCCTGATTTTTTCCAATAATTCTTTCAATATTTGGTCTATTTCTGGCATCGAAGCGCCCATCCTTTCCTCACAGAAATTAGTACAATTAATTTGAAAAATAAAAAAGAAATACCCACTGCTGTTTGGGTAACAGAGCGGGTATATTTTGTGTACCATTATACATCTCTTAACTTCAGCCTTCACCCTGCCCTTGATCGACCACTTCAACGACAGGCGCAGGCGGTGCCACGATGTCAGGTGGTGGTTGATCTGCAGGAAATGGCTGCTGCTCATTTGTCGGAGAAGGTGGCGCATCCGATGACGGTGGTTGCATCGGCGCTCCTTCTGTCTGTGGTGTCTCCGACTGAGGCTGCTGCGGTGGCTGCTCCGGTTGGGCTGGTGGCACCTGTACTTTGGTTGGCGCCGTGGTTGTCGGCTTTTTGGGAGCGACAGTCGGCTTGGTCTGAGGCTCGAATTTGGCTAGCTCCACGATGGCTGCATCACTTAGCCTATTCGCGGTCAGTTGCAGGTTATTGGTGGCCATCTCTGCTTTGAGCGTGTTGCGTACGTCTTGCATGTTTTTTTGCGGCCACATCGAGTACGGCGATTTCCAAACCGCGCCATTGTCGAGCGATACCATTTTTTCTGAAGAAATGGTGGCAAAGTCAAGGGCCAACCCCTTGATTTGTTCGGCTGAAAGGTCTGTGCGAATGTGTTTGCCAAAGGTGTCGAGAACGGTGGTCAGTTTGGAGATTCCATCGATCGATACGACTTTATCGACGACAGCCCGAATCACTTGCTGCTGTCTCCGGTTCCGGTCAAAATCGCTGGAATTATAAGCGTCTCCTCGTTTATCCAGACGATGGCGTACGAACCCGAGAGCCTGTTCGCCATTCAAGACTTGAAGTCCCTTTTTCAAATTTCGGTAGACGCCTTCTTGTGGAAGCTCGTAGACCAGATCGCGATCTACATCAACCTTAATGCCGCCAAGATTGTCGATGACCGCCGTAAATCCCTCAAAATCCAGCTGCACATAATGCTCGATCGGGATTCCCAGCATCCCTTCCAACGTTTTTTTCAAGAGCGTCATCCCGTTTTCTGTTACGGGCTTGCCCTTATTCTCCGCATCTCTACGTATATTTTCACCTAACGCAAAGACCTCGTTTACCTTATGGTAGCCAGGATAGCCCGGCATCTCTACGCGCGTATCTCTTGGCAGCGAAACCATTGTCAGTTTTTGTGTTTCCGGATTGGCTACCGCTACGACCAGCACGTCTGTATTCAGCATTCCGATGTTCTTACGTGTATCGACGCCGACAATGACGAAGGAGAGCGCTTTTTTCCCTTCATAAGGAACAACGACTGCTGGCTGATCCGGAAGCTTGTATGGATCGTCTGTGACAACTTCAAGTGTTTTGTCCATTTGTGATAGCGCCAAGCCTACCCCTACAATCAATAAACAAAAAAACACGCTGATAGCAAGGAGGAAGTACCATTTTTTCCCACGCCTTCCTCGCTTCTTTTGCTTTGTTTTGGGCGCCTGGTGCGCTGGCTTCTTTTCCATTCTCGCTTGCATGACTTCAACTCCTTATCCCGAAAAAGGGCACAATCTGTCACTACCTTCATCGCCGTTTATGGAAAATTATGTTCATTCTATCACACCTTCACAATAATTTGTAGAATTCTGCCGATTGTATCTATATGACGCACTTCCTGCCCATAACGTTCTTGCACTCGCGTAATGAAACAGGTAGTCTAAAATTGAAGATGTAATCTTGCTTGTTTGGCTACGTCACGAAAAATCGGAGGGGACAATAGAGTGGAACACGTACAGGTGCTGATCGCGGGAGGTGGCATCGGAGGATTATCTGCCGCCATCTGGTGCCAACGCTTGGGATTATCCTCTCTCCTTTTGGAAAAAACAGATGCATTGGGCGGACAAATCGCGCACATTCACAATGAAATCTGGGATTTTCCTCCACAGGTATATCCAGATGGAGCCGCATTGCTCAAGGATTTGCTGGCTCATCCGACAATCAAACAACTACGCCCGCGCTTGGGTGAGACCATTCTTTCCATTGATGTTGAGAATCATCTCGTCACGACCTCTCACTCCGTGTATCGAGCTGATTATTTGATTATCGCCACAGGTGTAACTCCAAATGTCATTCCCGCTCTGGAAGGCTGCTCTCGCGTATTGTCTCCGTGGTTTTCCACCACTTCACAGGCTTCTACTATACGAGGCCAGGACGTTGCGGTGATAGGCGGTGGTGACCGCGCACTGGAGGGTGCTGCAAATCTTTCTCCACATGCCCGTCACGTTTATCTGCTCGTTCGCGGCAAACAGCTTCGAGCCAGGTCGGAATGGTTGGATCGCATTTCTGCAATGCCCAATCTGCACTTATTGGTTGAGACTCAGATCGATACCTTCGCTGAGGAGGATGGCCGCATGACGCTCAACCTGCGTTCCAATCTGCCTGCGACCCCACGTTCCATCTCTGTGGACTGGATTTTGCCACGCGTTGGTGTCCGTGGGAACAGCCAAGGCTTCGATCCGCTGGATACTTATGATCAGCATTATCTGGTGACCGATTGCAACCAGGTCACAGGTGAGCAATGGATTTATGCGATCGGAGATGTGGCCAATGGTTCTGCCTATTCTTCTCTTTCGCTATCCGTTGGTCAGGCCATGAAAGCAGTCAAACACATTTCCCAGCAACAGACTTAAGCCAGCTTTTACGGCTGCTCAGACTTCTATTCATGAAGGAGACCGAGGTATGTACGCTTTTTTGGATGACTTCGGCTTGCCCGTCACCCTTACCTTTGATCCACAAGAGTATCACATGCATGACGCACGCCATGTGCTGATTTTTCCGTTTTGGCAAGGAAAGCTGCTGTTTACCCGCCACCGTGAGCGAGGCATTGAATTGCCAGGTGGAAAAGTAGAGCCAGGAGAAAGCAGTCTTGCCGCCGCTGTCCGGGAAACCTATGAAGAAACCGGAGCTGTTCTCAACGGTATCGAACGGATTGGTCAATATACCGTCAATGAAGAGCTGAGAAAGGATATTTACATAGCACTGGTCCAGCATTGCTCCCACCCCCCTACGGGTCCTGATGTTTGGGAGACGGTGACCTTTGATGAAATTCCTACTCAGGTACAGGGAAACCCCACATTCAGCCGTTTTCTGTATGATGAGGTGTATCCGCTTGCATTGGAGCAAGCATTGAAGCACCCCTTTGCTCTGAAAAAAACGTACTGATACGAAAAAAAACAGGCATTTACCGACGAATCCTTCGGCAGATGCCTGTTATTCTTTACCCTTTTCCTTTTCTTTTCCGCCCAACAAATGCTTGATCATGTCGCTTGGATCAAATCCGAAATGCTTGATAGCCTCTTCTTTTCGTTTATCGGTCTGCTTCTGCGGCTCAATTCCCAGCACCTCGGATATATGGCGCCATGCTTGTGCCTCTTTTTGTTTTTTCTGTTCTGCTTCTGCATCCTCACTCGTGGTCTGTGACTGCTGGGATTGCTGTTGCGTTTGCTGCGGTTTTAGAAAAAAGATGGCGACAACAGCAAACACCAGAGAGAGACCCGCGATTGACATAAACATGACGGTGCGCGACATCCCGAGAAGCCAGGTAAAGACAGGTGGTCCTATTGCTACCCCGATAAACCGGACTCCGCTGTATAGTGAAGTGATCATGCCTCGCTCTGTCTTTTGGACGGCCCCTACAATCATGCTGTTCAGGCAAGGGAGGATAAGTCCAGTGCCCAGGCTGCCAATAACCAGAATTCCGATCAGGACATAGGCGCCTTTGACAAAAGTCGCGAGTACATAGGAAGTGCTAAGCAGAAACATGCCGACAATCACAAAAAGTCGCATCAGCTTCAGCTTTTTCTTGATAATCAGCCCTGTCACATAAGCCGCAATGCTCATGACCAGCAAGGGAATGGCAAGGAATCCACCCTTGATGACTCCATCGATCTTGTACGTTTCCTCCAGCAGATCGGATAAGTAAAACAAGACCCCAAAGAGGGTAAACAGACAAATACTCCCGATAAAGAAGGCGGGAACCAGCCACTTTCCATGCTTCTTAAACACCTGACCAATCGAATGAACATACTGTTTGATCGGAAGCGGCTTGCGCTCTTGCTTCTTTTCCTTCGTAAAAAAAAGAAAGAACAACAAAATGACACCACAGATGATCGGAAAGGCAAGGAAGACCATGTACCAGGATATTAAAGCTAGCAAGGAGCCAATGATTGGACTCAATACCTTGCCAATTCCGTTCGAGGTCTCCAGAAGACCTAGTGCTTTACTCTCCGATGCCCCATCGAACAAATCACCGACCATCGCCATGGCGATCGGAGCGGTACCCGCTGCACCGATCCCCTGCATGATCCGTCCTGCCATGATCATAAGGTAGGGATTGTCCACCCAAAGCGATGCAAGACCAGCCACTAGCCCACCTATTCCGTAGAGGCCAAGTGCGATCAGGATCACACCTTTACGGCCAAAGCGGTCGGACAAATAGCCGGCAAAAGGAATGACGATCCCCGCTGCGATAGAGAAGGCAGTGATGAGCAGACTGGTTTGAAATTGAGTTAAATCCATCTTGGCTTTCATCGTCGGCAAGACGGGAATCAGCATGGAATTGCCCAATACCATCACCAGCGGGATTCCCGTCAAACCAATCAGGTTCTTCGCATTCTGCGCCATATGGCTGTTGTCCCTCCACTTTTACACATATACATGGCCATCCCAGTGCATGGCATTGATGATCTCCCAGTTCGGCTCCAATCCGATCCCCACTCCATCGGGTACGATAACCTCTCCCTGGATCGGCTGTAGCGAGAACAAATGAGTAAATGGATTTTCCATGACATCCCACTCTACTGGCTCAATCTGCTGATCTTGCATCTTGCTCCATGCAGGAAGACAAGCTTGAGCAAAGATCGCATACAGACGGGATAAGCTTCCGTCAAATGCATGCGGGGAAACCCGATATCCAAATTGTCGCGAGAGCTCAACCTGACAACGATAAGCATCCAGCCCTTCTGTGTGCATGGGATCAGGCTGAACGATATCTATGGCTCCTTGATGGAGCAGTGGCAGAAACTCACTGCAACGCACCAGATTTTCTCCACCTGCCAGAGGAATAGGCAAAGCGGCACGCAGCCTGACGTATTCCGCTACCCGATCCATTGGCATCGGTTCCTCGAGCCACATCCAGTTGGGGTACCGTGAAATCAGATGCTCCCAATCACGTGCTGCCGCTAGGTCATAGCTCTGATTGGCATCGAGTGCCACACATACATCGGGACAAAGGGAATTCATGAGCGCCTCGATATGCTTGTGATCCTCTCGAATCGTGCGACCGCCAATTTTCACTTTTATCCGTTTGAATCCTGACTCAACTTGGGAAGTAACCTGCTGTAGCGACCTGACTGCCCAATCATCTGTTTCCCGATAGGACTGAAACGAAGCGTACACTGGGATCTTCCCATGTACTTTTCCACCCCACAGCTCACACACAGACAGGCCAGCCTGCTTGGCTATGATCTCGGTCAACGCCATACTAACCCCGGCGGCTGAGCGTTGATGCCATTTATTGACAACCTCGGTAATCGTCCGCCTGTCAGTCGCTTTTTTTCCGATCAAAAAAGGGGCGATTCGCTCTCGAAAACCGACGTGCAATGTAGGTAGCCAGTCCAGAATTTCCCCCCACCCATCGATTCCGGACCGGGTAATCACTCTGATCAGATAAGTGGTGCGATAACGCTTGTATCCATTCGCATCTCCGTACGCTTCCGGTAATCGGTACAAGAGGGGATATGTCTCGACTCGTTCGATCTGCATGTCAGTTGCCTAGCCTCCAGTTACAGCAAATCATCGCGGCCTTCACGCTCCGCACGTTCTTCCTCGTAATCATCGTATTGAAGAAAATTCCCCTTCCCCTCACCTTTGCGCATGTACGCCTCATAGGTTCCGCTGCGCATGTAGTTGACACTCTCAGGTCCGGTGTACCCCTCGATCCCTGTATAGCCGATTTCCTCGACTGCCTCTACGAAGCCGTCGGGTTCATCACTTTCCACATACATTTCCTTGTAGTCCGTCTTGTCGTTATCAACAAATGAAAATGGTGTGCTTGAGGTTCCCCACGCCTCTACGATCTGCCAGGCATCCTCTCCATCAAAGCCGTTTTGGCCTTCCTTTTCATCTAAAGACGTTCTGCCAAAAGGCGGCTGGAGAAACTCTTCTTCAATCGGCCGTGAATCATTGATGTTTGGAGCTGGGGCGTGTTCCTTGCAGGTCTGAGCATGCGGTAGGGCCTCCAAGCGCTCCTCGGGAATGGGTTGTCCACAAACCGTGCAAATGCCATAGGTACCTTCTTCCATTCTGGTCAAAGCCTGATCGATTTCCTTCAACGTTTCGCGATCCAGGCTGTCGAGGGCCAAATCCTTTTCCCGTTCAAACAGCTCGCTGCCTATATCTGCAGGATGGTTATCGTACATGGCAAACTCTTGCAGTGAAGTGGCCATTTGTTCCCGCAAGCCGTAGTGTTCCTGCACCCGCTCTTCTATGTCCTTTTTTTCCTCCAGCAGTCTCTCACGCAGACTAGTCAACTTATTGCGGTCCACGTCGGACACCACCCTTCTTTTTGATTCCTCAACAGGTAGTATGTCTTGGCATCAACCGAAATAACCGATGGTGGTAGGACTCTCTCCATACAAAAAAACCTGTCCCTCCCCATTCGGGAAAGACAGGCTCGAACAAGCGTTTGTTTATTCTTCATGCACATGAGCGTAATGCTCTTCGACAACAGTAGCACAACGTCCGCAAATAGCTGGATGCGCGGAGTGTGAACCAACGTCCTGCTTCACCACACGGCAGCGCTCGCACTTGACACCATCTGCCGCCGCTACAACTACGCGGATGCCTTCCAGTTGGACAGCGTCAGCTGGAGCTGCCGCATCTTGGCTGTGCAGATCAACGTGTGCCACGATAAACAGGTCTGCCAGATCCTCCATCGCCGCCAGCGTTTGGGCAACTGCATCGTTTTGCGGATACAAAGCAAGCTTGGCGTCAACGGAATTACCGAATACCTTGTTGCGGCGCGCTTCTTCCATGGCCTTGAGAACTTCATCACGGATTTCCATGAAGGCATCCCACTTGCTCAATGCTTCAGCCGAGAAGCTCAGATGTTTTTCTTCTGCTTCTGGCATATCCGTCAATTGTACGCTTTCGACTTCCACGCCCGGGATAAAGTTCCATACTTCATCCGCGGTGTGCGGCAGAATCGGAGCGATCAGTCTGACCAGGCTCAACAGGCAGTCGTACATGACCGTTTGAGCAGCGCGGCGCTTGCTGCTGTCTGGTGCCTCGACGTACAATCTGTCCTTGCAAATATCCAGATAGAACGACGAAAGTTCGATGACACAGAAGTTGTGAACCGTGTGGAAGACAGTATGGAATTGATATTCGTCATATGCTTTCTTCACACGCTTTGTTACTTGCGCTGCTTTGGCAAGCACGTAACGATCCAATTCGCCGAGCTGCTCATACGCAACACGATCCCGCGCCGGCTCAAATCCATCCAGATTGCCTAGCAGGAAACGGAAGGTGTTGCGGATTTTGCGATACACTTCTGCGATTTGGTTCAGAATCGCATCGGAAATGCGGACGTCGGATTGGTAGTCAACGGATGCAACCCACAGACGCAGGATATCTGCACCCAGCTTGTCGATGACTTGCTGCGGAATGACTACATTACCCAGTGATTTGGACATTTTGCGTCCTTCACCATCCAATGCAAAGCCGTGGCTCAATACGGACTTGTAAGGCGCTGTGCCGTATACAGCTACGCCCGTGGACAAGGAAGAGTTGAACCATCCACGATATTGGTCGGAGCCCTCCAGATACATATCTGCCGGCCAGCTCATGCCACGCTCGCGCAGTACGGCTTGATGGCTGGAACCGGAGTCGAACCAAACGTCCATAATGTCCGTCTCTTTGCGGAATTCATGGGCACCACATTTCGGGCAGGACAGTCCTTCAGGCACCAACTCATTTGCTTCACGCGCGAACCAGACAGAAGAACCTTCTTTACGGAACATATCCGCGATATGGTTAATGGTCGTATCGTTAATGATCGGTTCATTGCAGCATTTGCAATAGAAGATCGGAATAGGTACACCCCAGACGCGCTGACGGGAAATGCACCAGTCGCCGCGATCTGCGATCATGTTCGCCAAGCGGGTTTCGCCCCATTGCGGAATCCACTTTACATTTTTGATCGCTTCCAGCATTTGGTCACGGAAGCCGTCGATTGAAGCAAACCATTGCTCGGTAGCACGGTAGATGACCGGCTTTTTGGTGCGCCAATCATGCGGATAGGAGTGAGTAAAGAAGCTCAGCTTCAGTAATGCACCCGCTTCTTTCAGCTTCTCAGTGACGACCTTATTCGCGTCCTCATAGAACAAGCCTTCGAATCCAGGAGCTTCACTGGTCATTTTCCCTTCATGGTCTACTGGGCAAAGGACCCCAAGCTCGTATTTTTGTCCTACAGCAAAGTCATCTTCCCCGTGACCTGGTGCTGTGTGAACACAACCTGTACCGGCATCCAAGGTGACGTGCTCACCCAGAATCAGAGGGGATTTGCGCTCATAGAACGGATGCTGGGTGACTACACCCTCCAGGTCTGCTCCTTTATGAGTAGAGACGACCTCTACATTTTCCCACTCGAGCTCCTTGGTCACCGCTTCCAGCAAACCACTAGCCACGAGGAGTTTCCGATCTGCTACTCTTACCACGCTGTATTCCAGCTCTGGATGAATCGAAATAGCCAAGTTGGCTGGCAAAGTCCAAGGAGTGGTCGTCCAAATAACAACGCCGGTTTCCGTATCGAGCTGACCTTTTCCATCCACGACCTGGAAGCTGACATAAATAGATGGAGAGCGTTTGTCTTTGTACTCGATCTCTGCATCTGCCAAGGCAGTTTCCGAGGAAGGAGACCAGTATACACAGCGCAAGCCCTTGTAGATATAGCCTTTCTTTGCCATTTCTCCGAAGACGCGGATCTGGTTGGCTTCATACTCAGGCAGGAGTGTCACGTAAGGATTTTCCCAATCTCCGCGAACACCCAGACGCTTGAACTGATCACGTTGTTTGTCAATATAGGACCAAGCGTACTCTTCACAGCGCTTGCGGAAATCGTTGACCTCGATCGCGCGACGATCCAGTCCCTGCGCATTGATAATCGCTTGTTCGATTGGCAGACCATGCGTGTCCCAGCCTGGCACATACGGCGCGTAAAAACCAGCCATGGACTTGTAGCGCATGATGAAGTCTTTCAGAATTTTATTCAAGGCGTGCCCAATATGGATATCGCCATTGGCGTACGGAGGACCATCGTGCAAGACAAAAGACGGACGTCCTTTGGTGCGTTCCAGTACTTTTTGATAAATACTTTGTTCATCCCAATTTGTTTGCATGTGCGGCTCGCGATTGGGCAAATTCCCACGCATCGGGAAATCCGTTTTTGGCAAAGATAGCGTTTTGCTGTAATCCATAGCCTTCTTCACTCCTATAAAATAAATAAAAGCCTTCACTCATCCCCGGTAAGGGACGAGAGAAGACTCCCGTGGTACCACCCTGATTAAACGAGTTCACCTATGCCTATGTACAACATGGACGAAAGCTCGCTTCACTTGAACATTCTGTAACGGGAATGACTCGCTCACTTACTTGCCCTGATTACGTTGATTGTGCAACAGGCTTTCGGCTATTGAACTCCCGGGTGATATTCCGCAAAGGCAGCTGGACGGGTTTACACCTGACCCCCGACTCTCTTGGCAGCGCTTCTTTACGTACTCGTCCCGATCATCGTCACGTAAAAATATCAAAAAGTTGTCTTTCATTATAGTCCCATCATGGACCAGTCGTCAATCTTTTATTCAACGACTACTGCGGAATCTGCCTGCTCGATATCATCCCAAGCTCCGTGCTCCAGCATTTCCAGCTGAGCTTCCAAGAGTGTTCGAAAACGCATCCGGTATACGGAGGCGCGTTTTTTCAACTCTTCGATCTCTATGGCAATCTTGCGAGATTTCGCCAAGGCTTCATTGACGATCCGATCTGCGTTTTTCTCCGCTTCCTTGAGGATCAGCTGAGCTTCCTTGCGTGCGTTTGATTTGACGTCTTCTGCTGTTTCCTGTGCGACAAGAATGGACTTGCTCAGGTTTTCTTCCAATCCTTTGTAGTGGTCCACTCGCTCATTCAAGATCGCGATACGTTCTTCCATTTCCTTTTTTTCCTTGATCAGAAGTTCAAAGTCCTTAATGACCTGATCCAAAAATTCATTCACTTCGTCGATATTATATCCACGAAAGCCTGTACTGAATTCTTTATTGTGTATGTCTAGCGGCGTTAAAGGCACATGAACCCCCCACTTTTCCCGATAATCGTTGAACATTATTTCGACAAGAGTTGCAGCATTTCCTTTACGATCTTACATTTTTTTAGCATTTTTCGTTTTTTCTCATCTTATGTAACCAAGCCTACAATCATGCGAAGTCTACCGCTCCGGGTGGTACCTGAAATTTCGAGAATCTTGAATCGTCCATAGCCAGCAAACGAGACCATGTCGCCTGTCTGAAGCGGAAAGGAGGGATCCTCCATCACTCTCCAGTTTACCTTTACCTTTCCGGCCCGAAGCGGAACTAGCGCTTTGGCCCGGGACAGGTTGTATACCTCTCCAATCACAGCATCCGTCCGAGGAGACGCTACCGTAATCGTCTTTTCCTTGAAACGAGGACCCGGTGGGGTAAATGCATCCCATGACAATCGCTCGAATGAGACAGAGGTTCGGTGAATCTGAGATACTTGGGAACAAACAAAGTCTGCTACTTCTTCCGCCACGATGGCATAGCAGCCTTCTTCATTCACTAGCATATCCCCAAACTTTTCTCTCTTGAGCCCAACATGCAGCAAGGCTCCCATCACGTCCCGGTGTTCGAGTGCATGAAAGCGTTGATCCGCTACAATGTGCAGCAAGGCCAGTCCGTAATCTTCCTTTTCCACAGGAAGATAATCGGGATGAAGCAAGATACGCACACGCTCAGCTCCCTCATAGCCACCAAATGGCGAGACACGCACATCCTGTACTTGGGAAGTAAGGCTTTGATAGATCATCATTTGCCTGGGATCGACAAAATCAGTAAGGCGCATGGCCTGCTTACGCTCTACTTGCGTCAGCATTTCCAGCGCCCGCTCAACAAAAGGACGTTCTTCTTTTGAAAAATGGTCAAATACACTCATGAACGTATCCTGCCTACAATTTAATCAGGATGGAAACCAATCCGTAATGCGCAAAACGCAAAGCAATCAACGCTACGATCGGCGAGATATCAATAAATCCGAGTGGTGGAATAAACCGGCGAAACGGCGCCAGGTACGGCTCTACCAAACGCTCGAGCAGTTGACCGATTCCTGTGTCTCTCATTTGTGGAACCCAAGACATCAGGATGTAGGCGATGATCATGTACTGATATACGGTAAAAGCGAAATCTAGAATGGTAAAGAAGTAACCCATTTGCTCACCCTTTTTTTCGTCGTTGATTGTTACTCTTCAATAACACTGGAAATCGTACCTTGAATATCTACATGGTCAGGCGTACAAACAAATATCGTATCCCCTACTTTTTGAATGTCACCGTTCAATGCATAGACCGTACCGCTCAAAAAGTCGATGATCCGTTTCGCCTGGTCTTTCTCCACGCGATGCAGGTTCACTACTACTGGACGGCGATGACGCAGGTTATCTGCAATATCCTGTGCATCGCTATAATGACGGGGTTCACAGAGGATCAAGCGAATCCCCTCCTTTTCCCGTGCCTGAAACGGTACTACATTATTCGCACGTCCCGCAGGCTGACGCTTGGCGGAAGAATCCTGTTCTTCTCGTTGCTCCTCTACGGTTTCTTCTATGTACTCTTCGTTATCCAAACCCAAGAACCCCATCAGTTTGTTCATGACTCCCATCTTCCTTCCTCCTTTCTATCTCTTGATCGCTATGTGTTTGATACTTGCTTTACTCCGGCTTGACCAATACGGAACCCAGTCGGATATATGTAGCTCCCTCTTCAATTGCCACTTCAAAATCGCTGGACATGCCCATGGAGAGCTCCGTGACTTCTGCGTGAGGAAAGCCTCGATCATTGATGCGTTCCTTCCATTCTGCAAGCCCGCGAAATACGTTACGGGCTTCCTCTTGATTATCGACAACAGGCGCCATCGTCATTAATCCAACAATCTTTATATGTTTCATATTACTGGTTTCCTGCAAAAAAGCCAATACGTCATCAGGACTAAGCCCAAATTTTGTCTCTTCTCCGGATATATTGATCTGCAAAAAGCAAGAAACGACCTGATTCAGCATTTCTCCCCTTTTATTTAGCTCCTGCGCCAAGGACACGCGATCCAGCGAATGAACATAGGCAAAACGTCCGACCACTTCTTTTGCTTTGTTCGTTTGCAGGTGTCCGATAAAATGCCAGATGCCTTTGTCCCCATACTTCTCGAACTTAGGCAATGCATCCTGCAGCCGGTTCTCGCCAATATCCTCGACTCCTACTGCTAGCAGATTGCCAATCGTATCTGCCTCTACGTATTTGGTGACTGCGATGATTTTTACCTCTTCACGCTTGCGGTTCGATCTATCGCAAGCAGCCTGGATTCTCTTCTCGATCTGTTCCAGTCGTTCCTTCAATACTTCCTGTTCTGTATGCATGCTGCAACTCCACTCCTTTTCCTATTTCCAGCCTATATAGGAAGCCATGCGGCCCGTCGTTCCTTTGCTTCCCGCTTCTTTGCGATGAGAAAAAAACAGGTCAGTCCGGCAGCTTGTACACCAATCTGCAGATGAAATATGTGCAGAATTCACGCCTGCATCCACCAATATGAGCTGATTTAGGATGCGTAAATCGAGCATCCAGCGATCTTCCTTTTCAGCTGGTGTCACAGCCTTCTCCCATTGCTCAACACTCTTGCGTACTTGGTCCATAATCCGTTCATCCACCTCGTAGCAACAACCGCCAATCGATGGTCCCAAAGCTACCAGCAGATCCTCTGGTTTTGACTTGCAGGATTGTGAAAGCGATTGAACCATTTCCTCGGCAATACGCTGAACGGTCCCTTTCCAACCAGCATGTGCCAAACCAACTGCTCCGGATACAGGATCCAAGAAGTATAAGGGAACACAATCAGCATAAAAGGACGTCAAAAGCACGTTTTTCTCGGTTGTATACAAGCCGTCCGTTGCTTTGATCACATTGTCCAAGCTTTCTTTTCCCGCTCCACCTGCCATGACCCGGCAAACCTGATGCCCATGTACCTGATCCGCACAGGTCCAAACATCGAACGGCATCTCCAGCTGAGCGGCCAGCTGACGCCGGTTGGCCACCACGTGCCCCGCATTGTCTCCTACATGCAATCCCATATTGAAAGATTCGAACGGCAATTCGCTCGCTCCGCCTGTCCGAATTGTAAATCCAGCTACCAAACCTGGATGGCTTCGCTCCCATTCCAGCAATTGTAAAAAAGGTTTATCCTCAACCCGAACAAATGGCTCTCTCATCTGCTTTTTCACCTTCCTCATATGGCTTATCATACCATAGCCCAAAAGAAAAGAAAGGCTATCTGACGCCTTTCTCCCTCACTCCCTGTATTCGTCCGTCCCCCCATGTCGCGACTCCACCTTCAACGTTTCCTCCATCCGTACGAGCACGACATCCTTGCCAATCTTAACAATATTTCGCCAGGGAATCACATAATCATTGCCCGAGGAAAAAAAGCCAAGGAATTTACCCGGTCCAGGGATTACGATCGACTCCACCCGACCATGGCGAAGATCAATCTCCAGATCAGAAATTTGTCCCAAGCGCTTGCCATCCAAAATATTGACCACTTCTTTGGTTTGGAAGTCGGATATCTTCACCATTCTGACCTCACCTACTTTTCTTACGTTATTTTAGTATATGAAACAACCTGGGATTATGTCCGTTGACAAGCCTCATGAAATGAGAAATCTGGGCTGAAGCTAGGGGAACAAAAAAACCCGAACGAAAAATCCGTCGGGTATGCCTCACATAGACGCTCACTACGATTGTACGTGCTTTTGCATATGCGCGATGGCTGCCTTTTCCAGTCTGGACACCTGTGCTTGTGATATTCCGATCTCCTCTGCCACTTCCATCTGGGTTTTTCCCTCGTAAAAGCGCATGGACAAAATCATCTTTTCACGATCGCCCAGACGCTGCATCCCTTCACGCAACGCAATTTCCTCCACCCAGGTGACATCCTTGTTCTTTTCATCGCTGATTTGGTCCATGACGTAAATCGGATCGCCGCCGTCCTGATAAATCGGCTCAAACAACGATACTGGGTCCTGGATCGCATCCAACGCGAATACGACGTCTTCCTTGGCCACGTTGAGCTCCTGCGAAATCTCTGTGATGGTGGGCTCGCGGGAGTGCTTGTTGGTCAAATTGTCACGTACCTGCAATGCCTTGTACGCAATGTCGCGCAATGATCTGGATACGCGAATGGGATTGTTGTCGCGTAGATAGCGCCGAATTTCTCCAATGATCATCGGAACTGCATAGGTGGAGAACTTCACATTTTGCCCCAAATCAAAGTTGTCGATTGCTTTCATCAAACCAATGCAGCCTACTTGAAACAAATCATCCACGTACTCCCCGCGATTGTTGAAGCGCTGGATCACACTGAGCACCAGCCGCAAGTTTCCGTTGACCAGTTTTTCACGGGCCGCCAGTTCGCCGCTCTGCAGACGCTCAAACAATTCTCTCATCTCTTTGTTGGTAAGTACCGGAAGCTTGGAGGTATCTACCCCGCATATCTCTACCTTATTGCGCGTCACGTCTTTCCCTCCTCGAAGCAAGAAAAAGTTCCTAACCCGGTTGTCTTGAAAGGCCGCGTGCTGACGCGTGGCCGACGCGATCGTGGCAGTTACCACTATCTGGCTCGGTGATAGGAACAGTATCCCCTTCGAATGGGAAAATATGCGTTAGACCATCTTGTTGAATTCTTTTCGTAACCGTTTTATAATTCGCTTTTCCAGTCGGGAAATGTAGGACTGGGAGATGCCCAATAGATCCGCTACATCCTTCTGTGTCTTCTCCTCTTCCCCTGCTAATCCGAAGCGCAGCTCCATGATGATCCGCTCTCTCTCCGATAGCTTATCCAGTGCTTTTTTCAACAGCTTGCGATCTACCTGGTCTTCAATGTTTTTGTAAATCGTATCATTTTCTGTACCCAAAACATCGGATAGCAGCAGCTCATTGCCATCCCAATCGATATTCAGAGGCTCATCAAACGAAACCTCCGAACGAATTTTGTTGTTGCGACGCAGGTACATCAAGATTTCGTTTTCGATACAGCGGGACGCATAGGTGGCCAGTTTGATGTTTTTATCTGGATCAAACGTATTCACGGCCTTGATCAATCCAATTGTCCCGATACTGACAAGGTCTTCGATGTTGATTCCGGTATTCTCAAACTTCCGGGCGATGTAGACGACCAGACGCAAATTTCGCTCGATCAGCATGGCACGTACGGCTGGATCGCCAGACGGCAGACGTACGAGCAACACTTCTTCCTCTTCTCGCGTCAGTGGTGGAGGTAGGGCCTCACTCCCGCCGATATAGTAGACTTCTTCAGCTTTTGCACCAATCCATATCAGGAAACGGTACCAGGTTAATTGCAATTGTAGGCGAAGTTTTACGTACATGATTAGCCCTCCTGTTCAAGAATTCGGGTAGGTTCTTGCGAATAGGTCTCCATCATAGCGGGGTGTACGATGGCCTGATATTTGCCGTCTGCAGCCAACGGGATCGGGTTGAGGCCAATCAGAACCTTCTGCGTCTCAAAGCGATTGCCATCCTGCACGATCGTGACCGAGTCCGGTTTGATCGCTAATAAAAAATCCATTCCACGCGAAACACTACGGTAAGGAATCAAACGAATACGCGGCTGCCATTCGGCGGGAAGCTCCTCCCAGCATCCGTCCAGCTTTTCCCACATTCCACCGTTTTCATCGGCTTGTCGGAGAAGCGACGGCGGCAGGAGATGAGCCAGCATGCGAGTCTCCAAAATCATGACAGGAATGCGCGTGATCGGTTCATGCAACTGGTTTCCAGTGTCCACCAGACCTCTGCAAATGACGCGTTCTCCTGCCAGTGTAACGACGACCTCAGCGAGAAAGGTTTCGATTCGTCGAGGTTCCTGGATGGCTTGATAGCTCTTTCTTCCCAGCACATAGACCAGTCCAAAGCCGATGACTAGGATAACAAAGGTAGGCTTGAACCCTACTCCAAAGCCATCGTTATGTGTCACCACCAATCCTCCTAAAATCTCATTTTGCGGTGCTAAAAAATACTGAAGACCAAATACGCCTCCCCCAAACACAAACGCAACAAAATAAAAAATGATCAGGTTCTGGGTAAATGCCCATAAACGCTTGTTCCCAAAAGCAATCCACAGGATCAGGATGGATAACAACAATTTAACTGGCCACTGGTACATGAGGGAAAAAGACGGAAAAAAGAAAAAAAGCAGATACGTCGAGCCACAGACTGAAGCCGCAATGATCCTCCACCAGACAACTCGCTCTTTGCGAAAAAACGCTGTGAACCATAGTAATAAGGTATCAATCGCGATATTCAGGAGTAAAATAATATCAAGATATACAATCACCCTGAGTGCTCACCCCCGACCGGTACTTCAAGGCACTCTCAGCCTGCAAGAGTCCAAATACATACAGAAGAAACCGCGCTTGAGATGGCTAGCTCCCAAAATCGCCGTATCGATACTTCTTCCGGTAAAAGCAGTATATATCAATGTGTATGTAAAATCTGTCAATTCTTGACGGACTTTTTTTGGATTTTTTGTAGAACGTTTTTTCTTTCAAATGAAAGCGACGTGTAGGATACGCGAAGGGCAAAAATTGTTTGCACACCCTGAAGTCTTGATAATTTTTTAAAAGCGCAAAAAAACCTTGCCTCTAGTGGAGACAAGGTTTTGTATTGTTTTGTATTGTTTTCTCTTACTTCTTGTTGCGACGACGATTACGCAGGAACGCCGGAATATCCAGGTTATCCAGGTTATTCATAGAGAAGAACGATTTCTCGTCCTCTTCCTCTTTGTTCGCCGGACGTGTCGTGCTTGGGGTTTGAGAGATTTGTGTTGGCCGGTTCGGTGTAGCTGCTGGTTGCTGAGGACGGCGTGCAGCCGTTTGGCGCTGAGCCTCTTCAAAACCGGTAGCAATCACAGTAACGACCAATTCATTTTTCAAATCTTCGTTAATCACGGCACCGAAGATCATATTTACGTCGGGATCTGCTGCCGAAGAGACGATATCTGCTGCCTCGTTTACTTCGTACAAGCTCAGATTGGTGCCACCGGTGATGTTCATCAGAACCCCGCGTGCTCCATCAATCGAAGTTTCGAGCAGCGGGCTGGAAATGGCACGGCGAGCAGCTTCCGATGCACGACTTTCACCACTGCCCACACCAATCCCCATCAGCGCGGAACCGCGTTCTGTCATGATGGTTTTCACGTCAGCAAAGTCGAGGTTGATCAGACCAGGTACGGCGATCAAGTCCGAAATACCCTGCACACCCTGACGCAGAATGTTGTCTGCCTCACGGAATGCTTCGAGCATCGGCGTGTTTTTATCCACGATTTCCAACAAACGATCATTCGGGATGACGATCAGGGTGTCCACTTTTTCTTTCAGCGCGGCAATACCCAGTTCTCCCTGGCTGGAACGCTTGCGGCCTTCGAATGAAAACGGTCGCGTCACTACCCCTACCGTAAGGGCTCCCAATTCCTTGGCAATTTCCGCAACGACAGGGGCTGCACCAGTACCTGTACCTCCACCCATACCAGCGGTCACAAACACCATGTCCGCTCCGCGCAGTGCGTTTTCAATCAGCTCACGGCTCTCTTCTGCTGCTTTTTTTCCGATTTCCGGATTTGCGCCTGCACCAAGTCCACGAGTCAGTTTTTCTCCGATTTGCAATTTAATGTCCGCACTGGACAGCTGGAGTGCTTGGGCATCCGTATTCAATGTAATGAATTCGACGCCACGAAGACCGCCTGCAATCATTCGGTTTACGGCGTTGCTTCCGCCACCGCCACAACCAATTACCTTAATTCGCGCAAAGGATTCCAAATCCATATCAAATTCCAGCATCTTGCTAGTCCTCCCCAATTCAACATAAGAAAACCCCTATTGAGGCTTTTCAAGGATGTGCGACCACGAAATAGAGGAAAGTTCATCATGCAGTATCGGGGTATTCCTTACCGATACTGGAAGAACCTCTATCGAGGCTTAACAAGGATGAGCGATGGGTTATTCTTGCTGTATCGAGAAGCTTAGCACGATGTTTGTACTTTCCGATACAGTGAGAAAGCTCCCTCTGACAAGAAATCCTTGTCGCTTGCTTACCATTTTGAGCGATTAAATAAACTCACTGAACCAGTTTTTCACCTTTTCCATTAAGCCGCCGCCTTCTTTGTTGGGCTTGGAAACGGCTTGTTTCTGGCTGCCCTTGAATGAGGGGGTGGTACGAATGCTGCGACGCTCCATCAGCTGCAAGGCGTATTGAATCAAACCTACTCCAGTGGTGTAGGCTGGATCGCGCACTCCGATGTAATCAGGAATGGCAATTCGAACAGGAGCATCCAGTTCTTCTTTTGCCAATTCCAACATTCCAGGCATTGCGACGGTACCCCCGGTAAGTACATATCCTCCGGCAATTTCGTCGCGATACCCCAATTTGTAGACAGCATCCTCTACTAGTTGGAATATTTCGGCTGCACGAGGCTCAATAATATTCGCCAAATCTACTTGCGTAAACTGCTTTTCAACCTCGCTGCCAATTCGGTTCACCTTGAATTTGACATCCTCCGATGCTTCGTCGATCAAGGCACACCCATTTTTGATCTTCACCCGGTCCGCTACGTCAGTATGTGTACGTAATCCCAGTGAAATATCGCTAGTAATGTGATCTCCGCCAATGCCAATTACGGTAGAGGCAGCCAACTTACCCTGCTCGAATACACCAATCGTGGTAGATCCAGCACCGATATCTACAAGGACGACACCCATGTTCTTGTCATCCTTGGAAAGAGCGACTGTACTAGCAGCCAGGGGTTGTAGAATAATACCCGCCACGCGCAAATTGGTACGTTGTGCACAACGCACGATGTTATGTACAACCGTTTTGGATCCGGTTACAATGGTACCTTCCATTTCCAATCTTACACCGATCATACCGCGTGGGTCTTTTATACTACCTTGTCCGTCGACAATATACTCCTTTGGTACTACTTCAATGATCTCCCGATCCGGTGGGATAGCGACAACTTTTGCAGCCTGGATGACGCGCTGGATGTCTTCTTCCCGTATCTCACGGTCCTCGCTGGATACAGCGACAACCCCTTGTGTTTCATGCAGCTCGATATGATTTCCCGTGATTCCTACATACACTTCTTCGATCGAAACGCCAACCATACGCTCAGCATGGTCGACAGCTTCCCGGATGGCATGCACGGTTTGGTCAATGTCGACGATCACACCCTTTTTAATCCCCTCTGAGTGCGACTGGCCGACGCCGATGATGTTGATGGAACCGTTGTTGACTTCGCCAATCATGACGCGGACTTTCGAAGTTCCAATATCTAAGCTGACGATGAGTTCATTGCTTACCAAACCTGTGACACCTCCCCTGCTACGTCTTCTGTCTTGTTAAAATGAGAACACCTGCATAAATTATTCCACACAGGATAACCATTCCCTTTTTTTCATCTTGAATTTTTGTAAAAATATGACCTTCTTCCCAGTTACCTACCCTATTCCTGTTGATTGATCCAGCGGGATAGAACAATTCTCCTAATAACAGCTAGGTTATTGAACAAACGCACCCCGAAGGCCACAATCGCAGCGAGGTATAGATCGATTCCCAAAAAGCCACCGATAAAAGCCAGACCTGCCGCAAACAAGGTATTGAAGAAAAAGCCGGACAAGAAAATGCGCACATTGAACGTGCGTTCCAGGAATGAACGAATTCCTCCAAAGATCGTATCTAATCCCGCCAATAAAGCAATGGAAAGATAGCTACTATACTCCTGAGGCACACGCCAGTCCAGCAAAAAGCCGACGACAAGACCGACAATCAGTCCGATGAGCGGGAGCCACATGATTACGAATCTCCTTTTTCTTTCACTGGTTTCATGAATCGTATGCTACGTTCTTCTCTGTTGGCAGGAATGATAAGCTTGTCCCGCTTCTCGGCAAGTACATGTTTATTGGAAAGCTGAAAGTATTCCTCTACCCCTTCCAGCTTCAAGGCTGACAACAGAACTTCCGGTTCTCCGAGTGCTTTCATTTCATAAGGAGGCTGTATGGTCCTCGTGTCGATCTGTATCACATCCCCGACATTGCGAATAGCAGTAGTGGAGATCAAGCGATGTCCGTTGATGGAAACAGCTTGGGCTCCGTTCGCGAAGAGGATATTGACCAGCCACCGCAAATCCTCGTCATCAATCGAATAACCGCCGACTACTGGTGCAGACATATGCTCGTCCACAATGCTTTCGTCGAACTCGACGTCTACGATGCTGATCGCGATACCTGGCCCCTCTACACCCACCATACCAGCCATTTTACGGTTACGCGCCAGCTCTTCTCTCATGACAGACAGACTTTCGTCTTCACTCAGTGAAGTCTCGTACTGGTAATACAATTGATTGTACTTGGAGATGTCAGCTAGCAGATTTTTATGCTTTTCCAGCTCTTTTTGAAGTGAGGCCCTCAGTTCCGCAATACTTCGCGACTCTTTGTGGACCGGGTCCAGACTGCTGCGTAGCTGCACAGTCAACATCACACCTATGATAGCACTAATAATGGCAAGAATAAACGTGATTTTACGGCTTTTTTGCAACATAGCTAAACGCATCCTTCAACTACGAGTGTTTGGATTTGGCATCCCCTACGAAAGCTGGCAATTGAACCGTTGCATGCTTGGCCACGTCGATTTGTACAAAATCCTGTAGGGATTGCAGGACTCCACCTGGCAAGCTCAAGGCTCCTTCTAGTGTCCCCGGATCTCCAATCGCTGAAACGACGAAAGGAGCAGCCGACTTGATACCATTCACAATAATTGTTGGGCCGACGCAGCGGATAGAAGAGTTGCTGACCAGCCGTTGTCCATTGATGCTGATTGCTTCCGCTCCAGCTGCACGCAGCTCATTGACGACGAGTCGAACATCATGCTCATGCACGATGTAATTGGTAATATCCGCGCTGGTAGAGGCGTGTTGGGAATCCTGCATCGTAACGACAATGCCTGGCCCCTCTACAGCAACTACCCCTGCCTGCATGCGCGCGGCTTCCAGTTGGCCCAGGATGTCGGCAGCTTCTTCCTTGCGCGCTGCCATCGCTTCCTCTACCTTGCCTACCTGACGCTGCAAGTCGATCAGCTGATTTTCCAGATGACGGTTCTGTTCCTTCTCCGACAAAATCCGGTCTGTCAGCTGCGTCTCCTGCTGAAACAACTGATTGTTCATCTTTTCCGTTCTCATGAGCTTGGTTGTTTCAATCGAGGTAGCGACTAGGAATCCAGTGCTAAACGTCACGATGGTAAGATAAATTTGAAACTTGCTGCGACGTGTCATTTTTGGCTGTCCCTTTCCTTTTACTCTTACTGCGGTTTTTGAGCTTGTCCTTCATTCCCCTGCAGCGGAATAGCCTCGTCTGCTGCTCCATACGGTACGAACCAAGGCTGTTCAAACATCGATAGCACTCCCTTGGAGTCGCTCGGCAATTCCTTTACGATTGCCGGATACCAGTTCAACATCTTGTCCAGTTTGTAGACCACACTGCGCACTTCATTTCCGTCCCTCATGAACAGTCTGACTCGCTGTTTATCGTAAACCGTAGGTGTCAGTGCAATATCTGAGATCTCTCCCAGTACAGCTGGTGAAAGGCGGGATAACGACTTGGCAAGATTGGGCAGAAGCTCAGGTGCCGACCAGGAGCTGATCAATGGCCTGTCCACCACGCGTTTTGAAAAGTCCACCTGCTTGAGCACGTAACCATTCTCCAGCAATGGAAATCTCGTACCGTCCTGACCGCTCCAGAAAGCGACTCTCTTATGCTCTGTAACATGAATCTGAATGACGCCTGGAAACGAACGGGTCAGTGTCACTTCCTTGATCCCTTCAAAAGGCTGCAACGCGTTTCTCACACTGCTTTCCCAAACGTTGATAAACTGCATGTCCCGGATCAAGCCTGACTGCGCAACGATTTGCTCTGCCGAATAAATATCATTTCCAAAAACCTGGATTTGCTGCACCTTACTGTAGGGTGATTGGATAAAAACAACAATGAGAACAGTAAGAAAAAACAGTACGAGCAGAAAAGCCAGTTTGCGGTTGCCCCTTCTTCTGGGACGTTGTTGCTTGACTTGCGGGATGCGTTCGTCGTATACCGCCATCGTTCTACCCTTCCTCGCTTAGAATAGGCAAGCATGCCTGTCCTACGTTTGCCGTCAATTCGATGCGATTGGAAATTTTTGTTAATCTAAAAAACAGGGAAAGCGGCATAGCTGTATGCCGCTGAACAAAGTCCCTGCCTATATCGACACGCGCGTAATATCGGCACCAAGCTGGTGCAGCTGTTGCTCGAGCCGTTCATACCCCCGGTCGATATGATGGATCTGGTGCACGGTCGTGACACCTTCAGCAGTAAGTCCAGCAAGGACCAATGCTGCTCCTGCCCGAAGATCTGTCGCTTCTACGCTGGTAGCCGTCAGCCTATTGGCACCTCGGATGATCGCAGAGCCCAGATCTACGTATATGGATGCGCCCATTCGCGCCAATTCATTCACATGTTTAAATCTTCCCTCAAAAATCGTCTCTTTGATGACGCTCGTTCCTCTGGCCTGTGACAAGAATACCATCAGCTGCGCCTGCAGGTCAGTTGGAAATCCAGGGTAAGGCGAAGTGATGATCCGATCGTAGGCGCGAGGTCGAGAGGTGCATTTGATTTCCATTATATCATGGCGGGTCTTGATTTCAACACCACAGCTACGCGCAACCTCAATCAAAGCCGTCAGATGTTCCGGAATGGTGTTGGTCAACTCGATATGCCCTTGGGCTACCCCGGCTGCCAGCAAATAGGTGCCGGTCACAATCCTGTCGGGAATAATCCGATAGCTGACCGAACGAAGCCGCGGAACACCATTGATCTCGATGGTATCCGTACCCGCTCCGCGGATGCGCGCCCCCATCGCATTGAGGAAGTTTTGCAAATCTACAATCTCCGGTTCCCTCGCAGCGTTGCATATGCGAGTCGTCCCTTTGGCCAAAACCGCTGCCATCATAATGTTTTCGGTTGCACCTACACTGGGAAAGGAAAGGAAAATATTGGTTCCGCGAAGCTGTTTCGCTCGAAACGTAATGTAGCCTTCCGATTCTTCGATCTTCGCTCCAAGTGCAGTCAATCCAGCCAGATGCAGATCAATGCGTCTTTCCCCAATATCACATCCACCAGGCCTGGAGATGGTTACCTCTCCCAAACGAGCCAGCAGAGGACCCGCCAGAAAAATGGAAGATCGCATCTGCCCCATCAAGTCATCTGGTATCATCGGAACAGAAACAGAAGTCGTATCCAAATCCACACAGCCGTCAACTAATTTAGCATCTGCTCCTAGCGCTGATAGGATTTCCAGCATAACTTCAATATCTCGCAGTTGGGGAACGTCATAAATATAGAATTGCCCTTCCGCCAACACGGCTGCTGCCAGTATCGGAAGCGCAGCGTTCTTAGCTCCTTGGATCCGAAGCGAACCGGACAGAGGTCTTCCGCCTTCGATCGCAAAAGTCTCCAAACTTTCACCTCCGTGTTACCCCTCGCCCACCACCAGCACTTCCGGATGCAAATCGACCCCGAATTTCGTCTGGATCGTGCTGCGGATGTGATTTATCAAGGTGAGGACGTCGGTAGCCGTTGCTCCACCACGGTTGACGATAAAGTTCGCGTGTATCTCTGAGACCTGAGCTCCCCCATATCGATAGCCTTTCAGTCCTGCTGCTTCAATGAGTCTACCGGCATGATCTCCCGGCGGATTGCGGAATACACTTCCAGCACAAGGCATCTGCAGTGGCTGCGTCTCACGCCTGCGCTCCTTGTTGGCGGCGAGCGTAGCGGCAATCTCCTTGCGATCACCGGGTTGCAAGCGAAAGCGTGCTTCTACCACAATTCCTTTTCGTTGCTGCAACAAAGACGTCCGATAGCTGAAGTTCATTTCCTCATTGGTCAACACTTTCACTTCACCGTCTTCGAAGAGGATCTCGGCTTCAATGAGAATACGTGAAAGATCTGATCCATGCGCCCCAGCATTCATGTAGACGGCTCCGCCCACAGTACCAGGAATACCTCCCGCAAACTCCATACCTGTTAATCCCATCTTCCCCGTTTCCATCGCCAGGCGGATCATCGAATATCCGGCACCCACACACACCTCTTCACCCCTGAATTCACAGTGACTCAAGCCCTCAGTCACCTTGAGTACGGCCCCTCGTATCCCTCTGTCCCTCACCAGAAGGTTGGAGCCGCGCCCGATTACACTCCAAGGAATTTCATGACGATGGACGATCTGCAAGACTTTTATCAAGGACTCTTTATCCTTGGGTTGGATTAACAAATCAGCTGGACCCCCGATCCGCCATGTCGTATGATTGGCGAGAGGTTCGACGGTCCACACTTTTTCGATTCCTGCCTGTTTCAATTCTTCTGCAATCTGCTTCATTCGTGAACCTCCTGATACACATGCTAGGTCGGACGCAGTTCATATCACGTGTTTGCTCCATACTATGCGATCGCCCAGATTGGCGTGACAATCGCCCATCCGATCATTTTTGACGGACGATTTCCTGGAGTTGGCGAACGATCTTTGTCGCTGCATCTGGCATTCCCAATGCAAGCGAACCCTTCTGCATCTCTTCCCATGATTTCTGGTCATCAAGCAGCTCTGTCAGGAGCACCAGTAAGCTTTCTCCGGTCAATTCCCGTTCTACAAGTACACGTGCAGCTCCTGCCCGCTCCAAACCGCGCGCGTTTTTTTCCTGATGATTATTGGTCACATAGGGGGACGGTATCAAAATAGCCGGTACCCCTAACGCCGTAATTTCCGCCAGTGTGGAAGCACCTGCACGCCCCACCAGGATATGCGTTGCTGCTAAAACATCCGGCATATTATGGACGAATGGGAGCACGGTCATGTTGCGTGGCACAGGTCCCCTTTTTTCCAGCACTTCCGAAATCGTCTTGAAGTGAACTTCTCCTGTCACGTAGACGATATGAGTCCGATTCAGCTCCCCTAGCTGTTCCACAATAGAGAGCACCGCTTCATTAATCGCTCTCGCGCCACGACTGCCACCGAAAATCAGTACAATCCGCTTGTCCTCATCCACGCCCAAAAAACTTCTTCCTGCTTGTTTATTTCCGTGCATGACTTCCGTTGCACGTGGGTTTCCGGTCAGTACGGTCTTGGCAGCCGGGAATAAGGCAAGCGATTCTTCGAAGCAGACAGCCACTTTGGTCACAGAACGCGCAAGGAACTTGTTGGTCAAGCCCGGTACGACGTTCTGTTCATGAATCATCGTAGGAATCCCCAGCTTGGCTGCTGCATACACGACCGGACCACAGACATAGCCACCGGTTCCAATAACGACATCCGGCTTGAACTCTTTGAGCATTCTTTTGGATTCAGAGACTGCACGCAAAAAATTCCACAAGGTTTTCAGGTTGTCGAGGCTCAGCTTTCGTTTCAAGCCACTGATCTCAACCGATTGAAAGGGAATGCCTTCCCGTGGAACTATCTGTGCCTCCAATCCTTTTTTACTCCCAATATACAAAAAGGCAGCTTGCGGAGACTGGCGGGAAATTTCTCTCGCCACCGCAAGTGCCGGATAAATATGTCCTCCTGTACCACCGCCTGTTAAGACGACACGCATCACATTCACACCCTTTTTTTCCTGCATCGATTCAGTCATTTCCAACTATGAATTGTAACGCGATACAGGATGAATGACTACCCTCCAAATCGAGGTCCTTCCTCTACAGAACGGACCTCGAACGGAGAATGGCTACCTGGAAAAACGGGAGATATTCAACAATACCCCTACCCCCGTGAGCATCAGTGTCAGGGAAGAACCCCCATAGCTTAAAAATGGCAGCGTAATCCCGGTCACCGGAAACATACCGGTCACAACGCCGATGTTAATCACAACCTGGATGGCAATCATGCCAATAATGCCTAGGGCAAGCAGGCTTCCAAACAGATCTGGAGCCGTAACTGCCGTACGCATCCCTCTCCACAAGAGGAGCAAAAACAGCAGCAGGACCAGCGTTCCACCGATGAAGCCCAGCTCTTCGGCGACGATTGAGAAGATAAAGTCATTATACGGCTCCGGCAGATACAAGTGCTTTTGCCTGCTCTGTCCGAGACCCAAGCCCAGGAGACCGCCTGGGCCGATCGCGTAGAGCGATTGAATGATCTGATAGCCCGCACCTAGCGGATCAGACCAGGGATCAACAAAGGAGGTAATGCGCTTGATTCGGTAGGGCGCAGAGATGACCAGGCCGATAAAACCGACGACACCAAGCATACCCAGCGCAGCGAAGTGGCTGATTCTCGCCCCTGCGGCAAAAATCATTACGACGGCTGTTCCCATTAATACCGTCCCTGTACCCAGATCGGGCTGGAGCATGATCAAGGCAAAGCATGCCAAGGGAATCCCCAGTGCCGGAGCCAAACCCTTGCGAAATATGACGATTTGTTTTTGATTGTCAGACAGCCACCTTGCCAGGAAGGCTACGACCCCCAGCTTGGCGAATTCCCCGGGCTGAATACCAAACGCCCCAAATCCAAGCCAGCTTTTCGATCCATTTACTTCAATCCCGATCAACAGGACGAGCACCAGAAGCCCGATGCTCACTAAATACCCAGGCTTGGCCCACTGCTTCCACACCCAATAGTCGATATTCATGGTGATGTACATGGAAGTAATGCCGAGCAGGGCAAAGATCAGCTGCCGCTTGGCAAAAAAGTACGGATCGGAAAACGGCGGCTTCTGCGCCACGATGGCACTGGCGCTGTAAACCATCACAATGCCAATTCCCAATAAAAAAAGTGTTGCAAAAATAATTACGAAGTCGGGAGCTGAGCGTACCTTGCTCATGATAGCAGGTCATCCTTTCTCATGCCGTCCCGATTCTCTGATTGGTCTTTTCATAGGATGCTGTGGGACGTTATGCTAGGCTTGTTTTAAGTCTATGCACGCCGTCCTTAAACATGCTCCCCCTCGCTTCGAAGGAAGGAAACATGTCCCAGCTTGCGCAAGCCGGGCTTAGCAACACTACATCACCCGAATTCGCTAATTGAGAAGCAGTCAGAACGGCTTTCTCCACAGTATCGACATGGATTCGTTCCTTAATCCCTGCTTCTTCAGCCCGCTTCAACAAGATTTCAGCCGTCTGCCCCAGAGCAACGACCGCCTTTACCCGACCCTGGATAAAAGGAATCAGCTCCTTGAAGTCCACACCTCTATCCAGTCCTCCACAGATCCAAACAATCGGCTCCTTGCACGCTTGCAAAGCACGGGAAGCTGCTTCCGGATTCGTTGCTTTGGAATCGTTAAAGTACTTGACCCCATCGATGCTCGCGACGTATTCCATGCGATGCTCGACGCCTGAGAAGGTCGTCAATACGCGGGCGACCGATTGCTTGTCCGCGCCTGCCAGTATCGTGATTAACGCTGCGGCCAGTGCATTGTCCACATGCGGAACCGTGATCTCCCCAACCGCGACGATCTCTTCTCGGTTTCCCTTACCGTCCGCGTAGACAATCATGCCGTTATGTATATAGGTTCCCTGTTCCACCTGCTGATGCTTGCTGAAATAGAATTTACGAGCCGCAAGCTCTGCAAACCGCGGCAACAGCTCCGGCTGATCGAGTGGGAGTATGGCGATATCGTCTGCCGTTTGATTGGCAAACATGTTCATTTTCGCTTCTAAGTAGGCATCGATGGAATGATGATAGTCAAGGTGAGCAGGGTACAGATTCATCAGTACACCAATTCGTGGACGAAAGCTTGCCGTTCCCGCCAATTGAAAGCTGCTCAACTCAGCTACCAGCCACTGGTCAGCTGTAGCGGTCTCAGCTAAACCGCACAGCACTGTGCCAATATTACCGCCAATCATCGCTTCAAGTCCGGCCTCTTTCATGATCAGCCCAACGAGCGTGGTGGTCGTAGTCTTTCCGTTGGAGCCGGTAATTCCAATAATGGGTGCCTTCGCGATTTGGTAGGCGAGCTCCACTTCTGTAATGATCGGAATCCCTAGCCCCATCGCCTTGGCCACTGGAGCCGCCTCATAAGGGATGCCGGGGTTTTTGACTACAAGGGATACCCCTGGATGAATCAAATCATCCGGATGATATCCGCAGATAACGGTGATTCCCAGCGCTTCCAGCTCGTCTGCGCCGCTTGCTTCTTCTCTTGGCTTTTGATCGTTTACGACGACATGAGCACCAAAGCGGTGCAACAGTTTTGCCACTGCTACACCGCTTTTGGCCATCCCTAGAACAACAACGTGTTGATCTCGATAGTCATTCATTTGATTGTCACCACCTCAAGATATACGCCCAGACCAGCGAAGAAAATACCCACCAGCCAGAACGTGACCACAACACGCCATTCCGACCAACCCGTCAATTCAAAATGGTGGTGGAGCGGACTCATTCGGAAAATGCGTTTTCCTCTTGTCTTGAATGAAACTACCTGCAGAATGACAGAGAGTGTTTCTACGACAAACACACCGCCGATGATGGCCAAAAGCAGCTCTGTCTTGGTCATGATGGCGATCCCTGCCAAGGCTCCGCCTAGTGCGAGCGAGCCAGTATCCCCCATGAACACTCTAGCCGGATGAGCATTGAAGACGAGAAAACCAAGGACTCCACCGACGACAGCCGCACTGAAGATAGCCGTGTCGTAGTTCTGTCCGAACCAGGCAATAATCGCATAAGCACCGAACGCGATGGCTCCTGTTCCAGCCAACAGTCCGTCTAGGCCGTCTGTGAGATTGACGGCATTGGTGGTCCCAACAAGTAAAAACAGCAGGAATGGAAAGTAAAAATAGCCAAGTTCCAGCTTCCACGGGGTACCAGGCAGGTGCAGCGAAGTGTCATGACCCATCACGATCAACAACGCATATGCAGCAATACCGAGCAATATCTGCCCCGCAAATTTTTGCTTGGCGGTCAATCCCAGGTTGTGTTTTTTTCTGATCTTGATAAAGTCATCCAGGAATCCGATCAATCCGTACCCAAGCGTCACCAGCAAAAGAAAGGTTACTTCCACGGAGGAATTCGCAAACTTCAACACAGTAAAAATAAGTGCCAAGAGAATGATGGTTCCACCCATTGTGGGCGTACCTGCTTTCTTTTTATGAGACTGCGGCCCTTCCTCCCGGATCGCCTGCCCAAATTTCAGGCGGCGAAGAAATGGGATGAATAAGGGACCAATGAGTACGGCGATGAGAAACGCGGCGACGATCGTGACGATGAGTACGTTGTCAGCGAACATGCCCGACCCTCCTTTCTTTCGATGCTATTCAATTGCATCCATCTCTATTCGTGGTTGTACTGAGCGATTGCTTCACGCGCTACTTCGCGGTCGTCGAACGACAGTACTTGATCTTTTATGATTTGATACGTCTCATGCCCTTTTCCTGCGATCAGGATCACATCATCAGGCAGAGCTTCCGCTATGGCGTGGAAGATTGCTTCACGCCGGTCTACCTGCGTCGTATAGCGGCTCTTGTCTACACCCCCCAGGCCAGCCAGCATGTCGTCCAGGATGGCTTGCGGGTCCTCAGATCTGGGGTTATCAGATGTTAAGACGCTTTTATCCGCGTACTTTGTTGCAATCTGAGCCATAATCGGGCGTTTGCTCCGGTCGCGGTCACCACCGCAGCCTACGATGCAAACGACTCTTCCTTTTGCAAATTCCTTGACGGTCTTAAGCGCGTTTTCCAGACTGTCAGGTGTGTGGGAGTAGTCCACCAGCACAGTAAATGGCTGCCCGGCTTCCACGGCTTCAAAGCGTCCATTCACACCTGGAATCGATTCCAGACTCGCTTTGATGTCCACCAACGGCACTCCTTCCACAAGCGTCGCTGCCATTGCTGCCAGGGCATTGTAGACATTGAATTTCCCCGCCATTTTCAATTGTAACCCGATGCTACCTGCAAACGTATGAGCTGTAAAAGAAGTTCCCTTGCCAGTGATTTCGATGTCTGTTGCAAACACATCAGCCGGCTGATCGATTCCGTACGTGATCACTCGAGCTGGTGTAACCGTCGCGAACAGCTGGGAAGCTTCGTCATCGGCGTTGAGCACAGCTGTTTTCATGCTATCCCATTCATAGCCATTACCGAGCTGGGAAAAAAGAAGCGATTTGGCGAAGCGATAGTTTTCCATCGTCTTGTGGTAGTCAAGATGATCCTGCGTCAAATTGGTAAATACAGCAGTATGTACATTGCAGCCACGTACTCGGCCTTGTTCCAGCGCATGGGAGGATACTTCGATGATCGCATAATCCGTCTCGATATCGCGCATGCGGCGAAAGCTGCTTTGCAAGTCAATAACATCGGGTGTCGTGTTTTTTACTTCTTCACTCACATCGCCGATCCGCATATGGATCGTCCCGATCAACCCTGTCTGTTTCTTTTGATCGCGCAAAATCTTGTCTATCAGGTGTGTTGTAGTCGTCTTGCCGTTCGTTCCGGTTACGCCGATCAGTTTCAATTCACGCGTAGGCGAACCAAAAAAGCGGTCAGCCAAAATGGCCATCGCTCGCCGTGTATCCCCTACCTGAACCAACGTAGCATCAACCTCAAGCTCCCGCTGTGTTAGGACGGCAACTGCTCCCAACTCGACGGCTTTGGCGGCAAAGGAATGGCCATCCACCGTATATCCTGTCAAACAAATAAACAAGAAACCGGGCTTTACCTGGCGCGAGTCTGCTGTCAAACCCGTTATTTCTATGCTGTCATCTCCGTTTACCTTCTTCTGCAACAGAGGCGAAAGCAGATCTCGTAACAACATAACAGGCACCCCATTTTTCATTAGTATAGACAGAAATCCCGTGTTTTTTGCAAAGAACGGAGGTGAGCGCCCGTAGACAAGACTACTCTCCTCCGCCTCCAAAAACTCATTTTATAGCTAATTGCTTCATTTGTCACCAAGGTAGATGCGAATTTTTGCTCCCTCTTCGATTTTTACGCCTGCTGCCGGAGCTTGTGAAACGACGTATTTGCCTTTACCTGATACGACGAGCGGGAGAGTCTCATAGGTGGTCACTACATCCTGCATGCTCTGCCCCACCATGTTGGGAACTTCGATCGGACTTCTTTCACCCAAAGCCTTGTTGATCTCTTTGGATATTCCGTCTTTTCGCTTTTCAACCTGCAGATGCTGCAACGAGGATTCAATGATGCTTTTGACACTGGGAGCTGCAATCAATCCGCCAAAAGCCAGTGCCTTTGGATTGTCCACCGCAAAGTAGACGACAATCTGCGGATCATCTGCTGGAGCAAAACCGATAAAGGATACGATGTACTCTCCATCCATGTATCTGCCGTTCTTCACTTTTTGCGCGGTACCCGTCTTGCCGCCAACCCGATAGCCTTCAATATAGGCCTTTCCTCCCGTACCGCGAGCCACTACACTCTCCAGCGCGTAGCGTACCTTCTCGGATACTTCCGGCTTGATGACCTGCCGGACTTCAGTCGGCAGCGTTCGTCCGATGACATCGTGCGTCACACTGTCTCGCCATTCCTTGGCGACGTACGGCCTCATCAGCTTGCCACCGTTGATCGCGGCAGAGACCGCAGCCATTTGCTGGATCGGCGTCACCGATACACCTTGCCCGAAGGAAGTAGTCCCCAGCTCCACAGGGCCGACACGGTTGAGATTGAAGAGCAATCCATTTTCTTCTCCGATCAGATCGATGCCCGTTTTTTGGCCAAATCCGAACTTCTTAATGTATTCAAATAGCCGTTCTTTTTGGAGGCGTTGTCCCATCGTGACAAAGCCCGGATTGCAGGAATTCTCTACAACTTCCAGCATGGTTTCCTGCCCGTGTCCCTGTCGCTTCCAGCAGCGCAGACGCTTGCCCGCTACGTTGATGAAGCCCGGGTCATAGAACCCCTCGTCCAGAGTGATCACGCCCTCATTTAGGGCGGCAGCAAGCGTGACGATTTTGAAGGTCGATCCTGGCTCGTAGGTCTTCCAGATCGGCAAATTACGATTGTATACCTCTATGGGATAGTCCCGGTATTGATCAGGCTGAAAAGTGGGGCGACTGCCCATACCCAAAATTTCTCCTGTCTTCGGATTCATCGCAATCGCCAGAACGTCACCCGGCTGATACGCCACCACCGCCTGATCCAGCTCTCTTTCGATAAAAGACTGAATCGTACTGTCTATGGTTAAATACATGTCCATTCCATCTACAGGAGCCACATACTCTTCAGTGCCCCCCGGCAACACCCGACCTCGTGCATCTGAAGGATAGGAGATATATCCTTTCTTCCCTTGCAAAAAGGTATCGTAGATTCGTTCCAATCCAGTCAGCCCTTGATTGTCGATCCCGGTGAAGCCCAAGATATGGGCAGCCATGGTTCCATTGGGATAGAAACGCTTGGTGTCACCCGCGAGGTAGATTCCCGGGAGGTTTAATTCTTGAATCTTTCTGGCTGTCTCTTCCGAGATCTTGCGTCCGCCCGGAATTTTATCATTGCTCATTGCCCTTTTGGTAATCGCCTTGAAGATCTCCTCTTCTTTTTGCCCCAAGATCACAGCGAGCTGCTGGGCGGTGCCTTGCGGATCTTTGATCTGTGCGGGTACAACTACGATTGTCGGGACCGTGATGTTCGAAACGAGCTCGTTGCCGTTGCGGTCCAGAATCCGCCCCCGGTTGGGTTGAAAGTCGATATTGCGCTGAAGCAAATCACCCGCCATCTCTGCCAGGCGAGGTCCTTCTATCAACTGCACATACCCCAAGCGGGTAATCAATGCCGTGTACAATACGATCCCAATCACCAGTGCAACAAAAATACGACGGCGTACGGTAGCGTTGGATACTCGCAAACGAGTCCCCCCTCGGATAGGTTGTCTCTTCTAACCCTATTCGTCGGGGGGACTCATTAGAACTGCTATGGGGTGGTGCTTGATTGCTCTGTATTTGCCGTTTCAGACGTCCCAGCATCAGGGGGTATACCAGCCTCGTCTACTTCTCCTGAAGACTGAACAGGAGCCTCAGGAGGCGTTTCAGGAGGTGGCTGGGCATCTGTGCCCGCTGCTGGAGTATCCGCAGGTCCTTCTGTCTGACCGTCAATCGGAGCAGTCGGCGCGAGCGGCTCTGACTCAGACTTGAGCGTCACCATGAGGGTCTCTCCTCCCTGGAGCTGAGTCCCTGGCGGAATGCTTTGCTGTGCGACAAACCCGACCCCCGTCGGTTTAACCTGCATGTGCAAAATAGAGGTGAATTCCATTACATCACGTAAGGATTTGCCCGTCAGATCAGGCATCTTCGTGCCTTGAACACGGTCCGTAACCAATACGATCTGCTGTCCGGATACAACTTTTGAGTAGGGAGCCGGGTACTGTTCTACAATTTTCGTTCCCGTTCCGATCACAGTGACTTGCAGTTCATCCTGTTTGGCTCTCATCTGAGCGGTCGCCGTGGCCATATCTACGAATTTGGGCAACGTCAGCTCTTTTACAGGTGTCAGGCTAGCCTGTTGCGCTACTGCTTGTTTTTTGTTCTTGTCTTTTCCTTCTACCGTCTTCAGATCAGGCTGTTGCTGCAAATATTGCAAGCTGCGCTCCATGATTGATTTGAAGATCGGCGCGACAATTTTCCCACCGTATTGGGTGTAGTCCCTCATATCGGGGTCATCGACGACGACATAGACTAACAATCGCGGGTTGTCCTTCGGTGCAAAGCCAATAAAGGAAGCGATGTAATGTCCATCCATCAGCTTTCCATTTTCGTATTTTTGAGCGGTCCCGGTCTTACCAGCCACATGGTAGCCCTCAATTTTATAGGACTTTCCGGTACCCGCTTCCCCAGTTACAACAGTTTCAAGAATATCGCGGGTTTGATTGGCAGTCGCAGCACTGACCACACGTCGTACTACTTCTCTCTCACTGCGATGTTCGACAGCTCCTGTATGCGGGTCTCGCATTTCCTTGATGATACGCGGCTTCAACAGTTCTCCACCGTTCGCAATCGCTCCAACTGCCGCAATCTGCTGAATCGCCGTCACGGTCACCCCTTGACCAAAGGTAGTAACTGCCCAGTCGCGCGGAGAGCGCGGGTTTTCCAGGTTGGCAATATTCCCCTTTTTCTCATACGGCAGCTCAATTCCCGTGATGAACCCAATGCCAAATTTCTCGAAGTAGCCTTTCAATTTCTCCAGTTTCAAACGTTCGTAACCCATAATGACGAATACCACGTTACTAGAGCGCTGTACACCTTCCAGAAAGTTGATCTTGCCCCAGCCTCGACCGTTGTTGTGGTCGCGGATCGGCGTCTGGCCTTTGATGGTATATGTCCCGGATTGATAAGGCTCATTCGGATTGAACATCCCCTCTTCGATCGCCGCAGCCAGGGTAATAATTTTAAACGTGGATCCCGGTTCAAACATCGAGGTAACCGCATGGTTGGTAAAGTTGGTAATCCCGTTATAATACGTGTTCGGATTAAACTGCGGACGATTCCCCATCGCCAAAATCTCGCCGGTTTGCGGGTCAGAAACAACGACCATCAGTCCTTTTGGCTTAAAGTCACGTTCCGCGATATCCAGTGCCTGTTCCACGTAATCCTGGATTTGCCTGTCGATCGTCAGGTAGACATTGCTGCCATCCTGTGCGGGCTTGTACTTGTGCTCACCGTCTGGCAGCTGATAGCCAGCGCCATCTGTCATCACCGCCATCTCGCCTTTTTCACCGCGGAGTTGCTCGTCCAGCTGCAGCTCCAGCCCCATTTTGGGGTTATCGTCGAAATCCAAATACCCCAAGACGTGGGCGGCAAAGCTGTTGTTCGGATAAAAACGGCGAGTTGTCTCTGTCAAATAAATGCCTGGCAGCTGATTCGTTTTGACTTCCTCACCGCTCGGCAATTTCGGATACTGGGCTTGCTCAATCTGCTTTTTCTGTTCTTCCGTAATTTTGTTACCCCAACGCCCCAACAAAACGACCTTGGACTTCGGATTGGTCAGTGGTTTTAGCAGCGAATCCACGGGAGCACCCAGAATACGGGAAAGGGTTGTCGCCGTATAATAGGGATCCTTAACGTAATCCTGATCTTTCTCGTGCATGGGCTTGAGCCTTGCGTTAACCGTATAGGCCTTGCCTTCATAAGCGAGAATTTCTCCGTTCCGATCCATGATGGCTCCGCGTTTTGGTTTCAACGTCTTTTCCCAATCCCATTGGCTTCGGGCATAATCCATGATCTTGGCAGCTTCTACGGACTGCAGCCACCACATTCTCATACTTAGTCCGGAAAATCCAAGAATCACGCACAACGCGAACATGAGAATTCGCCAATTCACGCGCCTCTTTGTATCCATTGTCGTCACTCCAAACGCAAGACATATTCCGCTATGTATTCAATGTCGGAACTCTTGTAGGCATCCTTGTTGTTATCGGTTTTCGTGGCATCTTTCATGAGATGAGAACGCGTATCTGCTACACTCTCACTTAAGAAAAAATGTTACTTTGCTATTCGCAAGTAACATTATGATTATCGTTGGGTTGTCTGTTGTGATGGCTCTGAAGTTGGCACCGGGCTACTCACTACCACGTTGCCTTTGCCGATCACGTGCACAGCTGCTGGGTCGAAGACCATTCCTTGGCGTTCTGCTTCTCCTTGAATGCGGTCCCGGTTGCTCATTTGCTCGATTTGCAAATGCAAGGCGGCGTTTTGTTCAGTCAACAGGCGATTTTCCTTTTTGACACTTTGTATATCGTAGTTATATTGGGAGATTTGCGAGTAACGCACCCCCACAAAACCCAACCCGGCTACAGTCAGTGAGATGAAGAGCAAATACAGTAGCTTCTCCCCTGTTGGAATCGTCGGTTTCATCCGGATCGTGCGTTTGGTTTTCGTTACGGTGCGGGTTTGCTGTTCCTGTTCCAATTCCATCGCCAGGTTTCCCCGGTAGTAGTAGCTCATTTTCTAACCCCCTTATTGAGCCATGAAGTATTTACAGTTTTTCGGCAACACGCAGCTTGGCTGAACGTGCTCTCGGATTCGCTTCCAATTCATCATCTGAAGGCAGTACCGGCTTTCTGGTGATCACTTTTACCGTTGCCTGATTGCCGCAGGCACAGATCGGAAAGGCTGGCGGACACGTACATCCCTTGGAATACTCCTGAAAAATCTGTTTGCAAATCCGATCCTCCAGCGAATGGAACGTGATGACACTCACTCTTCCGCCTGGACGCAGCACGGAAATGGCATCGATAATCGCTTCTTTAAATGCGTCCAGCTCGTCATTAACCGCGATACGAATCGCCTGAAAGGTGCGCTTGGCCGGATGTGGTCCTGTACGTCTGGCTGCAGCCGGTATCGCTTCCTTAATGATTTCAACGAGCTCACCCGTCGTCTCGACCGGTTTTTTCTTCCGATTCTCCACGATTTGCCGGGCAATTCGCCGGGAAAATTTCTCTTCCCCATATTCCCAAATCACTCGCGCAATCTCTTCTTCATCCCACTCATTAATGATGTCGTAGGCCGAGAGAGGAGCTTGCTGGTCCATTCTCATGTCGAGGGGAGCATCTGCATTGTAGCTGAAACCCCGTTCACCCTCATCCAGCTGTGGAGAAGAAACACCGAGATCAAACAATATCCCGTCTACTCCCTCCAGATCCAGGTCGTTCACTATTTCCTTGATATGGCGAAAATTGCTCTTTACCAGAGTTACTTTATCCATAGCGGTTGCCAAGCGTTCGCGCGCATGATCCAAGGCCCAGTCATCCTGATCGATAGCGATGAGACGTCCGCCATCTGTCAGCTGAGAGGCTATCAGGCTGCTGTGCCCTGCTCCACCCAAGGTGCAATCCACATAGATGCCTCCTGGTCGGATGTTCAGTCCAGCGACTGCTTCTTCCCGCAATACGGTTACATGATGAAACGACAAGATCGTCACTCCCGTTCTTCTTGCTGTTACAAATTGAAATCAACCAGCTTTTCGGCAATCTCTCCAAACGAGCCTTCCGATTCCGCAAAGTACGCTTCCCAACGCTCCTTGCTCCAAACCTCAACGCGATTGGATACTCCGATGACGACACATTCTTTTTGAATAGCAGCATGGTCACGCAGATTTTGAGGTATGTTTACCCTTCCCTGCTTGTCCCAGTCACATTCAGTCGCTCCTGAAAAGAAGAAGCGCGTAAAAGCACGAGCGTCCGCCTTGGTGAAAGGTAGCGTTTTGAGACGCTCCTCCAGTTGTTTCCATTCGTCCAGCGGGTAGGCAAACAAACATTGGTCCAAACCGCGGGTCATGACAAAGGAACTGCCCAATCCTTCACGGAACTTGGCAGGGATGGTCAGACGACCTTTTTCATCGATGCTGTGCTGATATTCACCCATGAACAAGCCCGGTTCCCCCACTTTCCGTTCAAGCGGCTCCACTTTCCCCCACTTTTCCCCACTTTGCTACCTACTTGCTATTATACAAAAAAAATCCCGCATTTGTATGCAGGATTTTTTCGTTTATTTTTTTGCCGGGAAAGGACGGTTTTCGCGAGCTTATTCGACCCAGCTATCCAGGTATGCTTTTTGCTCGTCGGTCAATTTGTCGATACCGAGTCCCAGTGCTTCCAATTTGTATTGAGCAACCATCGCATCCAGCTCATATGGCACGTTCAGTACTTGCTTGCCGATATTTTTGTACTGCTCGTTCACATAGGCCAGAGAAACGGCTTGCAGCGCGAAGGTCATGTCCATAATTTCAGCCGGATGTCCATCTCCAGCAGCCAGGTTCACGAGGCGGCCTTCTGCCAGGAGATACACTTTTCGACCATCAGCCATGACAAATTCCTCGATGTCTTTACGCACAATGCGCGTGGATGTCGACATTTCCTTCAGTTCCACTTTGTTTACTTCGACATCGAAGTGACCTGCGTTGGAAAGGATAGCGCCATCTTTCATCACTTCGAAGTGCTCTTTGCGAATGACGTCGCGATTACCTGTAACGGTCACGAAGTAATCGCCATGTTTAGCCGCTTCGCTCATTGGCATCACTTCGAAGCCGTCCATGTAAGCTTCTACCGCTTTGATCGCGTCGATTTCGGTTACGATAACTTTCGCGCCCAGGCCTTTTGCACGCATAGCCACGCCTTTACCGCACCAGCCGTAACCCACAACAACAACCGTTTTTCCAGCCACGACGAGGTTTGTCGTACGGTTGATACCATCCCAAACAGATTGGCCAGTACCATAGCGGTTGTCAAACAAGTATTTGCAGAAAGCATCGTTCACTGCTACCATCGGGAATTCCAGCTTGCCTTCTTTTTCCAAAGCCTTCAGGCGAAGGATACCTGTCGTCGTTTCTTCTGCACCGCCACGCACTTGCGCCAACAAATCGCGACGCTCGCTGTGCAGGATAGTTACCAGATCGCCACCGTCGTCAATGATCAGGTCAGGACGGGTTTCCAGGGTCTTGATCAGGTGTTCTTTATACTCAGCTGGATCCGGGTTGTATTTCGCAAATACGCGAATACCGTCTTCCACCAGCGCTGCGCACACATCGTCTTGCGTAGAAAGTGGGTTGGAGCCAGTGATCGTCACTTCAGCGCCACCCGCTTGAACAACCTTCGCGAGGTAAGCGGTTTTCGCTTCCAGGTGAAGGGAGATTGCTACTTTCAGCCCAGCAAAAGGCTTTTCTTTTTCAAAACGCTCGCGAATACGATTCAGGACGGGCATATGTTCTTGTACCCAGTCAATTTTCAGGTGGCCGTTGTGAGCCAATCCCATATCTTTTACAATGCTTTCTTCTACACTATTCATGCGAACATGAACCTCCTTCATCTCAAAAACAACTTAGCTTCTATCATATCATACGCAAGATCAGCGATCATCTGTTTTTCCTATTCTCGCCAATCTGATTGCACACTCGCCAGACGAGCCTTTGGATCAAAGTCGAGTCCGCCCTTTTTCAGCAGCTCCAGGAAAAAGCGCAAGGCTTGAGGCATCCACTTTTTCTGGTGGTAAATCAATTGCCGGAACACGCGAATGTCCGGATGGAAAAAAGAGAGAATAGCCAGCTTGCCGCTTTTCACTTCATCCTTCACCGCGATTTTCGGGATCAGCGCGATACCCAGATCGTGGGCGACACATTGCTTGATCGCTTCCATGCTGCCGAACTCCAGCGCTGAATGCACTGTGGAACCCGCCTCCCGCAAGACAGACTCCAGCAGTGAACGGTAGCTGCATCCCGCCTCAGTAAAGATCCAGTTTTCTCCGGAAAAATCTGTGGCTTCTACCTGTTCGAGCTTACTTAGCCGGTGGTCGGGTGAGGAGACAACCACCAGCTCTTCTTCACCCAGATTGACGGTGATCAAATCGGCATTTTCTTGCCATTTGTCGAGAATAAAAGCAAAGTCGTACGTTCCTTCTTTAACCCCTTGTCGCAATTCATGACAAATCCCCGGATGCAGCAGTACACGCATCTGCGGGTGCTCCTGTCGAAACTTTTGCACATAGGGCGGAAGGTAAAAAGCAGCTAAAGATTCTACCGTTCCAACGCTTAGTGTGCCTGCTAGCTGGGCATGTTCAGACAGCTGCCCCTTCGCTTCGTCCAATAGAGCCAGCATCTGTTCGGTGTAGTCGAGAAGGACTTCTCCCGCATGTGTTAGTCTGATTTTTCGGCCCCAGCGTTCGAAGAGAGACACGCCGAATTCAGTTTCCAGATTTTGAATTTGTACGGTAATACTGGACTGGGCATAGCCTAAAACTTCAGCTGCCCGCGTAAAGCTTTGCCATTTCGCAACTTCTCGAAAGGTCTGCAAATAGCGGGTGTCCATGCTCTCTCTCCCTTTCAATTCGATTTTTTCGATGCATATTATTTAATATTATAGATATCTCCGATTTCAAAGTCTATGCTACACTACGCATACAGTTTATTAAAAGTGAGGGATAGGATATGGAAAAGGGTGTAGCCTCATCACCCGGTCTGTCCAAAACGCTTGGACTGACACAGATTGTTGCTTTATATATTGGCTCCGTCCTCGGTTCAGGCGTACTGCTCATACCTGGGTTGGCAGCTGAAAAAGCAGGGCCAGCCTCTATCGTAGCGTGGCTGCTCATGTCTGTCCTCGTTCTCCCGATGGCGATTACGATGGGCCTGCTTTCAGCCCGCTTTCCCAGTGCTGGAGGTGTTTCTACCTTCGTTCGGACTGCGTACGGCGACCGCTTTGGCAACATGGTCGGATGGTTTTTCCTGCTTTCGGTACCTATAGGTGCTCCCATCCTAAGCGTCACAGGCGCTCATTACCTTGCTGTTCTCTTTCAATGGGGCGAGTTACAGGTGTATCTGTGTGCAGGATTGATTCTTCTGACGGTTCTCGGGATGAATGTAATCGGTCTCCATGTGGCGGCTCGCGTCCAGACGATTGTCGTATCACTCATCTTGTCCATCCTGATTTTGGCTGTGATTGCTGCAATCCCCCATACTTCTGCTGAGCATTTCGTACCATTTGCACCGAATGGCTGGCTTAGCGTGATACAGGCAGCCGTCTTGATGTTCTGGTGCTTTATTGGCTGGGAAGCAGTGACCCATCTATCCGAAGAGTTTGTCGATCCATCGAAAAATGCGATTCGCGGTGTTCTATGGAGTGCCGGCATTGTCGCACTGTTGTATTTTGGTGTGGCCTTTATGACTGTCGCCACCCACAGCTATGGTGTCGGGATTTCCGCTGCTTCGCTGAGTGTAATGATCCAGCTTTCCCTTGGTCCCGTTGGCGGCTGGATCGTCGCGATCACGGCCCTCTTTATTTGTATCGCTACCGCGAATGCCTATGTAGGTGCAGCCTCCCGCATTGCTTTCGCCCTTTCGCAAGAGAACATTGCTCCTCGCTGGTTTGGCAAATTGCATCCAAAATACCAGACGCCAACCGGAGGACTTCTCTTTTTGGCCATGTGCTTTGTCCTCGTCCTGACCACTCTGTATCTGGGACTGATCGATTTATCACGCTTGATTGAGCTTCCTAATTCCACCTTCATCGCCACGTATATTGGTGGATGCCTGGCTGGTGTCAAGCTGTTGCGAGACAATCGGGTCGGGCGCATCGCTTCCTGGACCTCCCTGATCTTCACAGCAGGTCTATACCCCTTCCTGGGTTGGTCGGCGCTCTACCCGCTTGCGATCGCAGCTGCACTCATTTTGATTGGAAGCAAAAGAATCAATAAAGGTTCTGGGCAGTCGCTATCTGCCTAACAAAATTTCAGCTTCTATTCGGCAAAATGAGAAAGGCGTGCTATTGCAGCACGCCTTTTGTGTGTCTATTCGTCTTTTCCGATCAATCGAAACGTTTTGCCATCCGCGGACGACAGGTAAAATGTCTTGTCAACACTGCCTCCTAGCTCACCGGAGTAGTATTGGACAGTCATCCGATATTTGTCGTTGCCGATCTTGGCGTAGTAGATCAACTCATTAAATCGAGGGAAACGAACGTAGTCATAGACCTCGTAATTCATGAAAGAGAAATGCTCGCGTAAAAACTGCTGACTTACGGGTGCTTTTTCTTTTTCCACGTATTTGACCAGTTCATCAAAGCGTCGGATTCGCTCTTTATCCATAACCTGGCCTACAAAGGTAGAAACCAGCTTGGTCATGCTCTGCTTTTCTTCCTCTGACACTCTTCCCGGGAACAATTCCTCGATTTGTTGGGACAATCGTGAGAGAAGGACTACAGCTTGCGCACGGCTTACCTTTTCATCTGCACGGAAGGTTCCATCCGGATAGCCCGTAATGATACCCATCTTATAGGCAGGATAGACCGTCATCACCTGACCTTCATTTTCCACGGACAGATCGCTAAAAAATTTGGATTTTGTTCCCCTGTATTTTTCACCTTCGGACTGATGGCCCAAGGCTGCAAGCATGAGCCTCGCACCCTCCAGCCGATCCAGCGAGTCCGTCGGATTGCCTGTTGGCGTAATTCCTGCAGCCAGTAAATGCGTATAGGTTCCCTCGGACCACCGTCCCTTTACCTTGGAGAGGTAGGTCTCCCGTGAGAAATCATCAGGCTGATTACCTGGAAAGGAAGGGATGACCCGTTCGATCATCACGAGAAACTCTTCTTGTGAAATGGTCTGTTCCGGTCGGAAGGTCCCATCCGGAAATCCGCGAATGAGTCCTTGCTTCGTCGCCACTGCTATTTCCTTGGAGGCCCAATGACCATGAATGTCCGAAAAAGGAGCAGAAATCGACGTGGCATCCATTTTCGCTTTTGCCCGGTCTAAACCTCCCACGGTTGCACCTGTCAGTACAAGGGACAGTACCAGAGCCTTTAGTCCAATTCGTTTTCCGATGAGTCGCAACTTTTTCTGCACCTTACAATCTCCCCTTTCGCAGGAGTATTCCTATACTGGGTAAGACGCAGAATTTGTCGAGAATGTTTCAGCATATTCGCAGGAAATAATGTCCAAAGTCCTACTTTTTAGACGTGGAAGATCTGGTGGCTTCCGTCATCGGAGAACGGCGCTTCCACCAAACGGTCTATAAGTGACAGACCGTATTTGTTGGCATACGCAAACAGATTCAGCTTTCTTTCCTGCAAGCCACCCTCGGGCATCAGGCTAGCCTCGATTCGCTTTAGACGGTGCGATTGTACATCCTCACGCTCCTCCAGGGAACGAAGCAACCGCGTTTCCAAAAAGTTCACCTGTTCCAGGAGCAAGGAAACGTTCTTTTCAGCTAATCCCCGCAATCCGCCGTCCATCGCGACTACTTCATCCACTAATGGACGGTACATAGCCAGCATGGACTCTCGGACATCAGCAAAATTTTTCTCTAGCGGGTGTCTTGCCTGCGTGGTCTCCTGCTTTGTCTTCCATGCTGCAAAGTCAGTAAGGGCATGCTCGACATTGAGCTCAAAGCCAGCCAGCAGTCTTTCCACCGCTCCTTCCAGCAACGTGATGGACATACGCGGTAGAACGATCGGCATCTGCATGTCAAACGCAGCAAATACCTCCTTGTAATACGCCCAGTAAGCGACCTCTCCAAGTCCTCCTATGAACGCTAGTGTCGGGAAGAGATGCTCCTGCATCAGGCCACGCGTTACGACGTTGGCACTAAAGCGCTGTGGCTCACGGGAAGCCAGCTGGATCAGCTCATCACGGGTGTACGTACATCGTCTATTGACAAAACGATCCCCGTACCGCTCCAACAAAAGCCTTTCGCCACCCTCATAAAGAAAGAGATTGGCCTGGTGCTCTTCCACCTGCAATTGCAACGGATACCCTGCCTGGGCGATCCGGTCAGCGGTTTGGGTCAGAATAGCGGCAAGCTGTTCATTTTTTTCGATGACTTTAGCGAACATCGGCTGTTCCAGTTCGCGAATATAGGGAGATGACGATTCTACCAGCACGAGTCCATGCTTGCCGAACAGCTGTGCCATAATCCTTGCAAACCATTCCACAATGGTTGTCGAGGCTGAAGCGGTCTCCTCAAGCATGTGGCGAATCTCCTGCGTGTGCACGGTCTCTGTCTGTCCGGCAAAAAACTGCTGAAGAAAGGTGGAATAAGCCTGCTCATCCAGCGGCATCTGGCTGGCAGATAGGCGTCCTTTCCGATTCAGTTGCATTCTTTCCTTGTGCAAGCGTCTCTCTTTGTCAGTCAGCCAATACACATGATCGATCTCGTCGATATCATGGTCTTCCCCTGCGATCCAAAAGATAGGCACGACTTCTACCTGCAGCTCTTTGGACCATTTTTTTGCTGCCTGAATCAAATGAATGGCTTTATGAACCGTGTAGAGAGGCCCAGTCAACACACCCGCCTGCTGTCCACCAATCACGACATAGGTATCTGGATGCTTGAGCGCTTCAATCCGTTTCAACGCTTCTTCGTGGTTCCCCATCTTTTGATTGTACGTATATAATCCTTCCACCAGCTCTTCCCGATGCGCGTATGGCCGGCTGCGAAGCCAGTCCAGGCGTTGCTGATAAGATTCTTTGCGGTATGGCTGGTAGTTAAAAAAGGATTGCGCCAGCTCTTTTCCTTGCAGGTATTCTTTTGCCAGTCGATTGGCTAGCGGAAGCGTAACACTTTCAACGTTCATGACATGCTCACCTTTCTTCAGGACCGTGGTCTCTCTCGCAAATTATATCATGCACCCTCCCCTTTAAAAAAGAAAACAACCCACGCGAATGGGTTGTCGAAGTGTAGGTATGTGTTTTTTAAAATTGCGGAGGTGTAACGGACCAGATCAAAACCGCTTCTTGATCGCCCGTATTTTCAATCGCGTGATTTTTCGCGCTGTCAAACGAGATACTGTCTCCCGCTTCCAGCACATGCTCTTCATCATTAAAACGGGCTACTACACTGCCTGTCACGACAGTAAAACACTCTTCGCCCTCCGTTTGTACAAATTTATCGACGGCCATTTCGCCTGGCTTGAGCCGTACCTCCAGCATGCCAAGCTTGGCACTTCCTCCCATAGAGAGCAGCGAATACGTACCCGTTGATTCAGGAAATACGAGTTGTCTGCGCTTTTGCTGGCGAGTAACATGCACCTGTTTTTGGTCAATATCTTCAAAAAAGTGAATGATGGGTGACTCGAGAGCCTTGGTGATTTTCCACAGGGAGTCCAAGGACGGCTGTGAAATTCCCCGCTCCACTTGACTGAGCAGGCCTTTGCTTAACCCTGTTTTGTTCGCCATGATCTCCAGAGTAAAGCCGCGCTCTTTCCGAATCATTCGAATCTTGTGTCCGATGGTCTCGATGGGAAGTCGCATATTTCCAACCTTCTTTCTTATCGGAATAGAAACGATTATGTATCAACAAAAGTGCTTCTATACGACACTCATGGTTTTGACAATCCCTGTCGTAATCAGCACTACGTAGATGAGTCCAAACAAGAGAAACGACAAGCGCCATGCGGAAAAGCCGATCTTTCTTAAGGATAGCTTCCCTTTCCACTTCACTTGCATCCAGCCAAGCAGCGAGATGAAGACAAGATAGAAGCAAGCAATCCACCACCAAGCTGACATGGCTTCAGGCCATATTTCGCTGTACGCGACGACTACCGAACGAATCAACAAAAGATTCGTGATATTTATCGCCCAGCGGCCAGCCAACCGCTTGTCCCGTTTCCACGCATATAATAGGAAATAGGCAATTGGAAATCCCAAAAACGGTATAACGGTCAGTGTACCCCATAAGTAGGACCAGACATTGGCCACGATGGTCATGTACTGTCGCCTCCCACCTTCTCTTTTCCCATGCTCGTCTTGAGAAGGATCACGCGAAGCAAGCTTTCGTGCAGCGGTGTGGGTATTCCTGCTTCTTTACCCTTATTGACGAGATAACCATTGATCGCCTCTACCTCCGTCTGCCTGTGGCGCTTCACATCCTGCAGCATGGAGGAAAGATTTCGGGAAGTATTTCGACAAATTGTAATTATTTCCTGCCAATCCGTTTCCCCCAATTTTTGTCCGTAATGGTTGGCTACTGTCGTCGCTTCATTAAAAAGCTCACGCATCAAGCCTACGGTGTACGGATTTTCAAGCAACCCCCCGTTGGGGACTTCAAAAATCGCGGTTAACGGATTGATCAACGCATTTGCGACCAGCTTTCGCCATGCAAACGGTTGGATCGATTCCTCGTAGCTGGCTATGATTTGGTTCGAGTTTGCCCAGTCCACGAAAGCCTGAACCACAGGATCGTGTGCATGTCCCCTCTCCCAAGGACCGACACGAAGTGAACCGTTTCCTGTATGAACCACCTCTGTGCCAGACAAGCGCCTGGCTCCTTCCGAGTTGATCCCGAAGAAGCATTGCCCATCGAGCAGTACCTCTGAAAGCATTTCCCGATGACCCATGCCATTTTGCATCGCAATGACGGGTATGATGCTTTTGTGGATTTGCCTCAATGCGGGAATCAGTCCTGGCAGGTCGGTTTGCTTTACGGTAAGAATGTACAAGCCGCCTTCAGGCAAAGCCTGTTCGACAGATCTTGCTGCCATCGGGATTGTACATACTCTCCCATCCAAATGATGAAAGGTAATTCCCTGCCGGGCTATCTGTTCAGCCTGATGCGAACTTCGCGTCACGACCGTTGTTGGATGTCCGCTCAGCACAAGCCTTGCAGCGTACAACAACCCTACAGCACCACCGCCTATCACAACCGTCTGGACAGGAAAAGTTTCCGATCGCATTTGTTCACCCACATTAATCAATACTTATTTAAAGAATAACAGAGATTAGGAGAATGGGCAATTGATTGGCTTAAAAAAGATCGAAATTGTCGAAATATTTGACGGTAAAAATTATGATATCGATACCATTCTTACATGAACGACAAGAAACGCTTTATCATTCTCCCTTAACAAAACAGTCATCACCGCTTGTCATGAAACAAACAGACTGCCTCTTTCATCTAGAGACAGTCTGGCTTTGGCACTATACGGGATAAACGGGATGTTTTCTTTCGGAAAAAACCTGCTTCTTGTGTTGGTAAACAGCAAAGCGCGAAATCAATTCCATTCGCAAATCGGATGGGGGGATAATCGCATCGACGATCAGGTTGGAGGCTAGCAAGGTAATATCGATATCCTCCTGATACTCCTTCCTTTTCGCCGCAATAAAAGCCTGTCGCTCCTGCGGGTCCTCTATTTCCTGAATCTTGTTGCTGTAAACCGCATTAACCGCTGCTTCCGGCCCCATGACCGCGATCTGCGCACTTGGCAGAGCGAGCACAGCATCTGGCTCAAATGCAGAACTTGCCATCGCATACAAACCTGCTCCATACGCCTTACGTACGATGACAGAGATCTTCGGCACGGTCGCTTCCGCCATTGCTGAAATCATTTTCGCGCCGTGCCTGATGATTCCCGCACGCTCTACAGCTGTACCAATCATGAAGCCCGGTACATCAGCCAGGAAGAGCAAGGGAATCTGGAAAGCATCGCACAGGGTAATAAAACGCGCTGCCTTGTCAGCTGAATCGACAAAAAGGACGCCGCCTTTTACACGCGGCTGGTTGGCAATGATCCCCACCGGTTTGCCATCCAGACGGGCCAGACCTGTCACCAGCTCCTGCGCAAATAGTTTCTTGATCTCAAAGAAGGAGCCTTCGTCTACCAAAGCAGTGATCAGATCATGCATGTTGAACGGGGCATTTTGATTCTCCGGCACGATCGCCGTAATCTCTTTTGCCGTTTCCACTGGAGGCTGTGCCGCTGCAACAGGAGGCTTTTCGCTGTAATTCGCTGGAAAAAAGCTCAAGTACTGCCGTGCTGACTGGATCGCCTCTTCCTCATTGGCAGCAAGAACGTCGCCGCAGCCACTCACGGTACAATGCATGCGTGCCCCACCCAGCTCTTCCAGGCTTACTTTTTCTCCAATGACCATTTCGGCCATACGTGGGGAGCCCAGATACATGCTCGCGTTTTTATCCACCATGATGACAATGTCACAAAAAGCGGGAATATACGCTCCACCTGCAGCAGAAGGACCAAACAGAATGCACACCTGTGGAATTTTTCCAGATAGCTTCACTTGGTTGTAAAAGATTCGTCCCGCTCCTCGACGCCCTGGGAACATCTCCAGCTGGTCCGTAATCCTGGCTCCAGCTGAATCCACCAGATACACGAGAGGAACCTGCATTTTTTCAGCGGTTTCCTGAATGCGGATGATTTTCTCCACAGTTCGCGCGCCCCAGGAGCCTGCTTTTACGGTGGAATCATTGGCCATGACACACACGGTCTGGCCATTCACCTTTCCGATTGCGGTGATGACACCGTCTGCCGGCAGGTCTCCCGCCATGACATTGGCGAAAAGTCCATCCTCTACCAGAAATTCATCGTCAAACAGCAGCTTCAGGCGATCGCGGACGAACAGCTTGTTCTGTTCCTTCAGCTTTGCATGGTACTTTGCATCGCCGCCTTGTTTGATGTGATCGATTTTTTCGTTCAGCATGTTTTCAGCGTGTTTGCTCATCAGTAGCTTCCTCCTCGTCACTCTCCGCGATATACCGGCTTTCTCTTTTCCCTGAACGCTTCCAGTCCCTCCAAGCGGTCCTTTGTCGGGATCAATAATTGATAGGCGTGACTTTCCATCGCCAAGCCTGTTGCCTGATCTACTTCCAGTCCGTAGTCAATTGCATACTTCGCTTGGGCGAGCGCCAATGGGGCCTGCTCAGCTATTTGCTGGGCGAGGCTTAGCGCTGCTGGCATAAGATGATCCGCTGGAACCACCCGGTTGACCAACCCGATGCGAAGCGATTCATCCGACAGTATGCGGCGAGCGCTGAAAATGAGTTCTTTGGCAATTCCTTTTCCTACGAGGCGAGGAAGTCGCTGCGTCCCCCCTGCCCCTGGAATAATGCCCAAGGACGTCTCCGTCAGTCCCATCTGCGCCGACTCGCTCATCACCCTCAGATCACAAGCCAGCGCTAGCTCTGTGCCTCCGCCAAGGGCCAGCCCGTTGATTGCTGCGATGACAGGCTTTGGAATTTTCTCCAGTTCCGTAAACGTATCACGGATGGTTCTGATGTACTGCTCCACCTGTTGGGGCGTCAGCGTTCGCCGTTCTTTCAGATCAGCACCCGTACAAAATGCTTTGTCGCCCGAGCCTGTGACAAGCACCACGCGAATCTCCTTGTCCGAACACAAGCTCGTAATCCATTCACGAAGGCTGAGTAATGTCTCTAGATTTAAACAATTGTGAACCTGCGGACGATCAATCGTCAGAATTCCGACTGCGCCCTCTTTTTGAAACAACACACTCAAGCCATTCCCTCCCGCCATTCCTATTCGTCCTTAGCTGCCAAGCATTCAGCTGCAAGATGGGCCTTCAATACTTTGGAGTTGAGGTCTCGCCCCAGCTGCTTTTGGATAAATGCCCCTGCTTCCAGCAGCTTCTGCAAGTCGACTCCAGTCTCGTATTCCATTCCGTGCAGCATGTAGATCAAATCCTCGGTTGAAATATTGCCGGCGGCTCCAGGCGCGTACGGGCATCCTCCCAACCCGCCAATTGAGCTGTCAAAGGTGCGGATGCCCACGTCCATCGCAGCGACTACATTTGCCAATCCTGTTCCACGCGTATCGTGAAAATGACCGGCCAAGCGCTGTACCGGAGCATCCTTGACCAATTCCCTGAACAAGTCATGCACCTGCTTGGGGGTCGCTACGCCAATCGTGTCTCCAAGTGAAATCTCATACGCTCCCATTTCGAGCAATGCTTCGGTCACTCGCCGGCTATTGTCCAAAGGCACTTTGCCCTCGTATGGGCAACCGAAGACGGTGGAAACGTAGCCGCGCACCCGCATGCCTAAAGCCAGTGCTTCCAGCGCCACTTCACGCAGAATCGGGTACGTTTCCTCCAGCGTCTTATTAATATTTTTCAGGTTGTGGGTCTGAGAAGCAGACATGAACAAAGCGATTTCATTGAGTCCGCACGCTCGTGCTCGTTCCAGCCCTCGAAGATTGGGAACGAGCGCCGTGTACGTGACTCCTTGTGCGCGATTGATTGTGGACAAAACCTCGTCGGCATCTGCCAGTTGCGGAATCCAGCGAGGGTTGACAAAAGAGCTGGCTTCGATCGTTTGCAGTCCTGCTTCAGCCAGCTTGTTGATCAACGCTGCTTTGACCGCTGAAGGGAGGATGTCCTTTTCATTTTGCAGACCGTCGCGCGGGCCTACCTCCACGATTTTGACCTTCATCGGGATACCCTCCTTGCCTAGCGAGCGCTCAGTTGGTTTGAATCGAAAAATCGAGCTAATTATCCAGGACCACGACAATGTCCCCGTCGTTCACAAAATCACCGACGTTGACTTTGACCTCTACTACCTTGCCTGCTGATTCAGCTGCGATCGGAACTTCCATTTTCATCGACTCCAGCACGATTAGGTCCTGTCCTGCTGCAATGGAATCACCTGGTTGTACCAATACCTTGAAAACAGTACCTGCCATATTCGCTGCTACTTGTGTCATCTGTCTACTCTCCTTCTAGATCGTGGATTTTGGTTTTCTTTCTTGGATAAACCATGTCGTATACTCTCCTGCAATGAAGCGGTCGTCTTCCAGAACCTCCTGCAGGAAAGGAATGTTGGTTTTGATTCCGGTGATCAGGAATTGCTGCATGGCTTCACGCGCTCTGAGAATGGCTTCGTCTCTCGTCGCCCCTGACGCAATGACTTTCGCAATCATCGGATCGTAAAATGGCGTCACCTTGGTTCCGGTCTCTACCCCGTCGTCGATTCTGACATGCTCCATAACCGGAGCCTGATAGAGGCTGATTGTACCCGGTGAAGGCAAGAAGGACACCGGGTCCTCCGCATAAACACGAAGCTCAATCGCGTGGCGCTTTGCTCGGACGTCTTCCTGACTGATAGACAAGGGCTGGCCTTGTGCAATTTCCAATTGCATAGCCACCAGATCCAGGCCGATCATCTCTTCCGTGACGGGATGCTCTACCTGTAATCTTGTATTCATTTCCAGAAAATAAAAATTCATCTGTGAATCGACAATAAACTCCACGGTACCTACGCCCGTGTAACCCACAGCCTTTCCTGCCAGTACGGCTGCGTCACAAAGCGCATTCCTCGTCGCCTCATCCAAAAACGGCGATGGACTTTCTTCCAGTACCTTTTGATGGCGGCGCTGGATCGAACACTCACGCTCCAGCAGATGGATTACGTGACCTGTCTGATCCCCTGCAATCTGGACTTCGATGTGATGCGGTCTATCCACATACTTCTCTACGTACATGGCATCGTTGCCAAAGTACGCCTTCGCTCTGCCGCGAGCAGATTGGAAAGCCTGTCGCAGCTCTTCTTCGCTCTGACAAATTTGCATGCCGATTCCGCCGCCGCCAGCGCTCGCTTTCAGCATGACAGGATACCCGATCGACGCTGCCATATTAGCTGCTTCATCTGCGTTATCCAAAGGAGTGTCGCCACCTGGCACGACGGGAACACCCGCTTTTTGCATGATTCGCCGGGCAGTCAGTTTGTCACCCATTTGACCGATCACTTCAGGTGTAGGTCCGATGAAGACGATTCCCTCTTCGGTAACCCGGCGGGCAAATGCTTCATTTTCCGAAAGGAGGCCATAGCCCGGATGAATGGCGTCAGCCTGGCAACTCTTCGCTGCTGCAAGGATTGCCTCAACATTCAAATAACTGTGTGGAACAGGAGGAGGACCGATATGTACGGCTTCATCGGCTTCTCGGACAAACGGCATATCCTTGTCCGCATCTGAGTAGATGGCGACTGTAGCCACTCCCTGTGCCTGACAAGTGCGAATGATCCTTCTGGCGATTTCGCCACGATTTGCAATCAAAACCTTTTTCATGCAACGCTCCCCTCTTTCATCGTATTCGGAGCAGCGAGGACTGAAAGCGCTTGCACCCAGAGTGCCTCCGAATACTGCATATGCTTCTCGTCTCTATTTTGCCATGAGTTAGCTCATAGTTCTAGGATGAAATTATATTTTTTTCCATGGAAGCGAATTCATTCCCTACACCTCCCTACTTTTTAATGTAAAGAATTTCTCTTCTCTTCCTGTAGTTTCGTGTATAATACAAGTAAGCAAAAGTGGTTCCAAGACAAAGCGTTTTGAGAGGAGTGGCTATTCCATGTTCGAAGTAAAGCGTTTACAAATTAACTATAAGACACTGGAAGAATTCCAGCAGTTTCGCGAATTTGGCCTGGAGGAGCTTTCCATGAAGGAAGACCTGGAGGCGAACATCGTGGAGAACGATTCGGAATCTCCATTTTACGGAATTTACGACAATGACCTTCTCATCGCTCGGATGAGCCTCTATAAAATTGACGGAAAGTACGACCGCTACTTCCAGCCAGCTCAAGATTATTACGAGCTGTGGAAGCTGGAGGTCCTGCCTGACTATCGGGGTAAAGACTTCGGTACCATCCTGGTTAATCATGCAAAAAGCTTTGGTTCCCCGATCAAGACGAACTCCCGCTGCCGCGCCGATCAGTTCTGGCTGAAAATGGGCTTCACACCTGTGAAGTACAACCCGATGCGTGACCGCGGTGAGAATCCTTATGTATGGTTGCCTGAAAACGTCGAGCTTCAGGATTAATGCTGTGATACATGAAAAAAGAAGCGGTTGATCGCCGCTTCTTTTTTATGCTCTTGATTAGGGAGCCCACTACTTTTCTACGCGCTCCAGATTGCCGTTGGCATCCATCTTGAAGATGGGTTTGGACGATTCCTCTTCTTGTAAAAACGCCATTTTGCGCGCACGTTCCATGATCTGGACGAGTGCCCGATAATCCTCATTGACACCCTGAATCTGCTCCATTTCCTTCCTGGCACGCTCATTGGCCTCGGCCAATTCTTTTATTTTCAACTCTTTTCCTTCTAACTCTTGTTCCAATTGTTTTACACGACGTGAAAGATCCTTTTGACTCCGCAGCATACGAATGACTGCTTCAATCTGCTGATCCTCATCCTCATCGTGAGGCGACGCTCCAGAGGCTTGCACCACAGGGCGTTTCACAGGAATTTGGATCGCCTCCACCTCTTCCTGCAGAGGTGTGATGATCCTACCCATTTTCTTCAATTGCTGTCTTTGGCTCTTGGCGATGGAGATTGCAGCATCATATCGCTTGCGGACGCAACTGTTCCAACGAAAACCGCAGGCTGCTGCAGTCCGTCCTAACCGTTGTCCTACTTCTTCAAAAGCGGCAAGCTGTGTGCCGCCCTCTCGAATGTGACGTAAAGTGACCTCTGCCAATACCAGATCGTCATCTTCAGTCCACGCGTCTTGTCTGGAAGCTACCATATAAGTCCCTCCCGTAACCTTTAAAAAGGATGATGTAGTTCATCCTATGCTTTTCCCTATTCTTGTAGAATCGCTTTCTACTAGAAAAAGTATGTCCAAGCGAATAAATGTTTAAACGGGAGAAACCTTGCTCTTGATTCAATTACCTTTTTTTACCTTTATAAAGAAATTTTTCTACCACTTTGACATGCGCTTCACTTCCCCAAAGCCCTGCACACTGCTCTACTTCAAGCTTGATCCGTTCTCCTTGTGCTAGGCCAGAGCGCTTCCACTGCAAGACTTGCATGTAGGCTTCAATCCCGACAAGTGGTTGAGCAGCAATTTTCATGGCGAAGCGCTCAACTTCCTGCTGTAATTCCTCTGCCGGGTATACAGCATCCACAAATCCGTATTCCTTGGCTACCTCAGCAGAAATACGTTCACCTGTCAGTAGCATGGACAAAGCTTTGGACTCCGGCAGCAGATCCAGCAAGCGAGCGCCTCCGCCCCAGCCTGTCGTGATATGCATACCGATTTGGACAAAGCCAAAGACAGCCTCTCGACTCGCAAAGCGAAAATGAGCTGCACCCGCTACCTCGCATCCGCCTCCAACTGCGGAACCATTGATCATCGCGATAATGGGCTTGCTGTATTGGTCAATCTTTGACAGCAATGCTGCAACCTTGCCAAGCAATGGCTCCGCCTGCTCGCGACCCCGAGCAGCGATAAACTGTGGCAAGTCCCCTCCAGAGACGAAGCTTTTGCCTGCACCAGTCAGGATGAGCACCTTTACTTCGTCATCTCCAGCGCACTCATCAAGTATGTAAGTAAGCTCATTCACCAGTTCTACACTGATTGCATTGTGCACCTCAGGCCGATTGAGCGTGATTGTAGCAATCCCGTTCTGTTTTTCAAAAAGAATGGTTTCCATCGTATTCTTCGCTCCCTTCTAACTGAATAGCTCTATTGTACAATCCACAGATACAAAATCCTACGTGAGTGACAGTGATCTGACAGGATAGCCAATAAAAAAAGGAAGGCATCAGCCCTCCTCTTTTCATTAAGAAAGTAAATTTTTCATCGCGGATGAATTATATCCGACGATCAAGTTTTCGCCATCGGTCAGAATCGGGCGCTTCAGCAGCTGAGGTTCCTCGCTGAGCATTTCCAGCAGTTCCTTGACCGACATATCGTTAATGTCCACATCCAGGTTTTTAAAGCGTTGACTTCGTGTGGACAAAATCTCATCCAGGCCGTTGCTTGTCATTTTAATAATATCAAGCAGCTCTTCTGCTGTTGGCGGGTTTTTAAACAAGTGACGCTCTTCGTAATGTACCCCGTTTTCTGACAACCATGCTTTCGCCTTGCGACAGGAAGTGCAGCTAGGATACGTGAAAAACGTGATTTTTTGAGTGCGTGTACGTTCAGCAACTGCCATCAGTTACCCCTCCGTCTCTCTTCTTTACAGCATCCTTTTTCATCTATAGGTAGGTGTAAAAAGGCTTAACCGCTTTATAAAAGTTAGCAAATAAAAAAACCTTTCTTACTTTGGATTATAAAGGTCTCATTAACACTATGTCAATAGTAGTTAATATAAAATATAGCCGTAAATCAAACGGTTTTTGTAGCATTTCACGTGATAAATAACTGCGCTTTAAAGGTGGTCTTTTGGTCAGAATCCGGAAAATCCGGCTTCGATACGCATTCTTTCTGAGCTGTAATATCCGCAGAATGTAACAGTTTGCACACTGTAACCTTAACAACCCTCGAAAAATCGGATACACTAATACAGATGCCATTCATGAAGGGGGTACCAGCATGCAAGTTGATGATGCACAAAAGTTAACCAGCGCTTTGGCGGACCCCACCCGTTTTTCCATTTATCAGTTTGTGGCATACAGTAAAAACCCGATAACGGTTCAGGAAGTAGCCGATCATTTTTCCATCCACCCCAATGTGGCTCGGCTCCATCTAACGAAACTGGAAGACGTCCAGCTCCTCACAGCTGTTTCTGACAAGAGCGGCAAGGGTGGACGGCCAAGTCGTCTGTATTCTCTGTCTGATCAGGTGGTTAGCCTGCAGTTCCCTCCTCGTGACTACCAGTTGCTCGCTGATATCGCTATCGAAAGTCTGCTCTCGCTTGGAGAGCCTGGCGAAAAAGCGTTGATCAAGATGGGACATCGAATGGGGACAGAGATGGCAAAACGGGCGGTTGCCCAAAGTCATATACATGTACAATCTGCAGACTTGGAAACAAAGCTTGACCAAATTCACCGACTCGTCGTAGCGCAAGGCTTGAAGCCGGAAATTGACATTATCTCTGATGGACTCTTGCGTTTTCGCGTGCAAAATTGCACGTTTTCTGAGTCTGCCAAAAAATATCCCAACTCCATCTGCAAAATGCATAATGCCTTGCTTACAGGAATATTTGAGACCTATCTGGGGAACATTGAATTACGAGAAGATGAATCGATGCAATGCGGATGTCAATCCTGCAATTATACGGTCATTCAGTATGGATAAGTCCAAAAAGTTCACGATTGTGTGAACAACTGCCAAAAAACCGTCATACCTTCCCGTTTACACGTGTTCACCTGTCCTATATAATGGGGAAGGAATCTTGTAAATATTGCCGATTACGCAAAAGGGGGGATACAGATGGATCGTATGTATCGCGTTCTTGGTTTCTGGACGATCGTGATCGCGCTGATGGCGTTCTGGGCACAGTTGTACCCAATGGCACTGATCTTCTTTGGTTTGACCGCTTTCTTCGTAGCCCTGAGCTACATGAATCTGACTGAGCGGGTATACTTAAACATTTTCTTTGGATTTATGTTCTTGTCCTTCGTAGGTTTCACCTACTATACATTCTTCGTAATGCCTGTAGGTCCACAAGAACACGCACTCCTGCAAATGATGCTGTAATAAAAAAAGATGCTCTCCATGAGCATCTTTTTTTAATGGAGAAAATGATCCGAGACTTACGACGGAAAAAATGAACAATCCTCCGCTACCTGTTTCCCCTGTACCATGACACGAAACCTGCCTCCCAAGCCCGCCGGATCGACAAGTTGAACGATCGCACGATTTCTTTTCATGGCGTGGCTAGTAAAAGGGTCCCGATCAGAATGGGCGACAGCCTTTTGCAACAGTCCGCTGCGCATGAGAAACTGATCCTGGCGCAAGTAGCTCAGAAGCTTCAGCCCCTCTTCTTCCCCTCTTCTCTTCCATTCGGTAAAGTTCACATGACTGGTGATATCCTGTTCTCCAACATTCAGAAAAGGATTATCATGCCCTTGATGCCGATGAAAACACATGAGGGTCCCTTTTTTGCGGCTCGGATGGTAGAGCTCCTCCTGCCAATCGCCGTAGTCGATCGTAATGACAAAGCCCTTGCTTAACAAGCGTGATACGTCATGGGCAGCCTGACCCATTCCCAGGTTTACCTCAATGCGCACTCCTTTTGGTACCTCAGCTCCATACTTTCGTACATACTCCTCTAGCTGTGGAGTAGGATCGCGTTCCATTTCAGCAAAACCATCCTCTGTGACGGTCACCCACACTTCACGCCAACCTGCATCTTTTTTGACTGCAAGATGTACCGGAAATGCATCCAGCCATTCGTTGGACAAAACAATTCCCTCGATGGGTCCCGCTGCCGCTGCTTCAGCCAGAGATCCGTGCCAGACAATCTCAATCTCATGACCCTGAAGATTTTCTTTTTGCAGTTGCCGATGATAGGGACTTGTCTCAATCATGATGACTTTTGCAGTCTGGTACAGAGCCGGGTCGCTCTCGCGCAGCCGATCTAACATATGCCGGCAAAGCACCCCCGTCCCTCCTCCGATCTCTACAAGGGTAGGTTGTCTGAGCTGCCCCGCATGGAACATCGCTATTGCTACATCCGCCAACGTTTCTGCGAAGACAGGATGGACGGTCGTACTGGTGTAGAAGTCCCCTTCCTTCCCTACCTTTTGCCGATCGGTCATGTAGTAGCCCCAGACAGGATGGTAGAGAGCAAGCTCCATGAACCGCATGAAGGGAATTGCCTGCTCCGGACTGCTTTTTATTTCTTCACGTATCCATTCGGTTAGACCCATTCTTCTCTTCTCCTGCTATCCAAATTCAACTCTATAAGGCTATAATACGAAAAGAAGTCATACAATGTAGAGACAAAAGTTCCTTTCAATAGGCCCAGAGTTGCCCATCACGATATAAAAGGTGAAAATATGCGCAAATTCCTGCTCATCCTGCTCCTCGTTCTGTGCCCCTTGACCGTGTTTGCCCAGGAAGAGCAGTCTGTTCCTCTGGAGCAGCTGATCTTGCAGCAGCATTTTACGCAAAAGGAACTGGAGCGAACGCTAACACTGATCAAGGATGAAGAAACCCGTACAAAAAGCGATATTGCCCGCCTGGAACTCGACATGCAACGGCAAAAACTAATGATAGATGCGATGCGCCGCCACGCGGGTGAAGTGGCGCGCGCCTATTACACAGGCGAACGCGCCGACCTCCTGACCCTGTTGTTTCAGGCAGAGAATTTCAATCAGCTGCTTCTGATGGTTGATTTTATGCAGTACCTCTACGAAAGGGATATCACAAGACTGGAGATGTTCCAGGAAGAACGAACCAGACTGGCAACCATGCAGGCCGATCAGCAGAACTACTTGACCGAGCTCGCTACGCTGCGGGCAAAATACGAAGTTCAGCTGACCGAAATGCTCGCCATTCAAGCGGAAAAGGAGCAAAATGTCCAAAAGCTGGACGACCCAACAAGTGTAGAATCTCTCATGGACCACCTGATCATTGATTGGCAGCAGCGCGGATTGCCTGCATTCCAAACCTTTTTCGGCATGCTTGCCAACGTTATGGTCCAGGTTCCGGAGCTGGCTACTCCTGAGCGGATCCAGTCAAGCGGCTTTTTCACCCACACGCTGACGATCAAACAGGATGAGTTCAATCAATTCCTCGCTTCCAAGGACGAAATGTTCAAGCAATCCAAATTTATTTTCAGCGATAACAAGCTGATCGTGGAAGGTACCTATGACCATATGGAGCTTCGGCTGATCGGACGGTACGAACTGGTCTCACCCAAGCATTTGAAATTCCATATCGATTCTCTCTATTTTGACGGGTTCGAATTACCGCGCTCTACAGTGGATGAAATGGAGAAGATGTATGATCTCGGCTTCTACCCAGAGCTGATCTCCCCGAATATCCAAGTTGAAAAGATGAGCTTGAAGGATGAGGAGCTTAAACTGCAATTAAAACTAAATCTGCCCTTTGGGATGGGCAAACAGTAAAGCCAGCTACTGCGTTAGCTGGCTTTTTTCTGCGTGACTTCTTGAATCACATGGACGGGAATCTCTTGCTGCAAACGATTCATGTACTGAATCGCTTCTTTGGATACATTTACATCTTTCTCACTATTCTTTAGTTTTTCCAATGTTTGGGGAACAGGATAGATCACGTAGCTGCGCTTGCCGTTTTTACGTGAAAAATAGACATAAGTCGGAATCATTTCAGCATGCTCGATACTAGCTTCGCCATTCTCGCCCTTGTGCAAGGTCAGCTTGAGTATAGCCCCTACATCCTTGTAGTCCCAGCGTTGAGCCGAGATAAAGTTGCCCAGCGAATAAGCGATCAATCCTTTGTGCTCCTGCCCATCCTCAAGGGTCACAGTCTTCCACTCGTACGGCTGCACGACATGGGGATGCGCACCGAGGATGAGATCTGCTCCGTACTGAAGCGCCGATTCAGCTGTTTGTTTTTGAAAAGCATTAGGTAGACGCTTGTATTCATCACCAAAATGGAGGGCAACCGCTACGAGATCCGCTCCTTTTTCTCTCGCTCTGGCGATGTCTTTTTTCATCAGCTCATGGTCAATCAGATTGACCAAATAGGGTTTGCCCTCGGGTATTGGAATGCCATTGGTTCCATAGGTGTACGAAAGCAAAGCCAGGGTCAGACCGTCTTTACTGAGCATAAGCGACTCATCCCGCTCCTGCGGATTTCGAAACGTGCCCGTGTGCAAAAGCCCCACCTGATCGAGATGCTCGATCGTTTTGAGAACACCAGCCTCTTTGCGATCCAGTGAGTGATTGTTGGCTGTGGAGACAGCGGTGAATCCGACATCTATCAACGTCTGTGCCAATGACTCCGGCGAGTTGAACATAGGGTATCCGGAGTAGCGGGCCTCCTGTCCGGTCAAGGTCGTCTCCAGATTGCCGATAACCCAATCCGCTTCTTGAAACAAGGGTTGAACATGGACAAAGGAAGGGAGGAAATCATAGGATTTTTCAGCCGAGTTCCATGCACCTTCCAGCTGCTGGTCGTGGACCATGATATCTCCTACGGCCATGACAGACACCCGTGTTTCGGGAAAGCGTGAGGCATTTTCTTCCTGCAGAGGTTCAGGCGGCGGCTCATAGCTCACTTGCTCTGTGGCAGGCTCAGTGGCTGCTGAGGGAGGCATCGGCGGTGGTGGTTGAACTCTATTTTGTTCTTTCAGCTGTGTATTCGGCGGGACACAACCTGCGACCATTGCCAGGGCAAGAGCAATCGCCAGCGCCCCGCAACGCCATTTCACTTTCATGCTTGTCGCTCCTTTTTCTTTCGTGACCCCATCTTGTTTCGCCAAAAGTTTACAATTTCCTCCAAGTCCTCGTGTTGTTCTCTCTGGCGACCTATCGAAGCAGCCCTGTTACGAAAGGATTGTAGGTCTTTTCCGTATCAATTGTAGTTTTTGGTCCATGACCCGGATAGACGATCGTCTCATCATCCAGCTCAAACAATTTATCCTGAATACTCATCATAAGCGTCTCGTAATCCCCACCCAACAGGTCTGTACGTCCGATACTTTGGGCAAACAAGACGTCTCCACCAAAGCAATGCTGTCCGATCACAAAGGAGCAGCTGCCTGGCGAATGTCCCGGTGTATGCAGAACGCGAATCGACAAACCAGCCAATTCCAGTAGCTGCTCATCCGACAGCTCTTGCTCTGCCCGTTCACAAACGATCGGCTCAGGCAAATTCCAGCGGCTGGAGCCATTCAAATCTGGATTCGTTAGCCACTCCTGCTCAACCGGGTGAATGTAAACCGGTGCATGGGTCAATGCTCTGACCTGGTTCAATCCGCCGATATGATCCAGATGAGCGTGAGTCAATAAGATTGCGACGACATTTTTGTTGGCAATTGCCTTTAGGAGAACATCTGGGTCCATCCCTGGGTCGATGACAATCGTTTCTCCGTTCTCTGTATTTGTCAGCACATAAGCGTTTGTCTGAAACATTCCCAGCGCATAGCTCTCGATAGTAAAGGATGCTTTATTCATAGGAACCTCCCTGTTTTTTTGGTACGATAAGGTAGAAAATCGTGATAGGTGGTGGGTCTCATGCAGCGTATGTACGGTATCGAAATGCACGTACCCGTCGGCAAATTGCCCGGCTTCTATGCTCAAGTCATACATAAAATCGGGGATCATGTCAATGTGTTTGATCGTGATGATCTGCTTTTTGTCGTGGAATCTGAAGAAGATTGTGAACAGCTGTCCACAATACTTCAAAAGTCGAACATGCTTGGCGACCGTTTTGAGCTTCTTTACGTTCCTTCATCGGCATCTCTTGAGCAGCTCCAGGATATAGGCTTCGTCAGTCAAAATGACCGTATGTATCTTTATGCAGACCGGGTCTCATGTTTTTCTTTTGATCTGCAAACAGGCAGCTCACAGGATCGTTGGGCAGCCCTGGAGCAATTAAAGGAGCATGTACGAGGAGAAATTCCTGGAGCGGATGGACAGTCCCCCCTCTATATCCTCGATAGCAGCATGCCCGATCTAGCAGAAGGCATCGCAAAAGCTTATCAAGTCTCGCTGCAATGGTTGCACCGCTAAGGTTAGCATGCCACTCAATTAGAAAACTTGGCTACGCCAAGCTTTTGGCGGAGCCTTAGTTGCACTTATACTATCTTCCGCTAATCTTTTTAGCGCTTTAGCGCACTTAAACTTTCCGATAGTACAAAAAAGTGCGTTCATCAAGAACGCACTTTCATCCTCCCATTACAAGCGATCAAAACGGAACCAGACAACCTGCTCATTGATAATTCCGAAGCTGGCCGTCTGCTTGCTGCCTTTGTACACCACTTCTTTTTCCCCAGCAGCTTCGCCATACAGTTTTTTCAATTGTACCTCGCTGTCATACATGGCCAAACCGCGATTCGTTTTAAGCTCCTGTGCTTGTTCCTCGGGTACTCCTGCCAGCATAATCGACTGGATCACCCCATGCTCCACCATGACGATGACCTGTGCACGATCTACCAGCATCATGCCCATCACCATTTTTCCCTGGCCAGACGCCATCTGCTCCACGGTGTATGCTTCGCGTGTCTGCATGTCCATAAAATCAGCCTTGGCCGGGCGCAGAATGTCGATAGCTTCCTGAATGTTCTGTCCTACATACGTACCGTTAATGCCGTATTCTTTTTGATTTTCCGGATCAAAAGAGTCGCCAAGCTCGCCTTTGGAAGCACAAGCCGGAAGAATCAATACCGCGATCAAAAAGAGCGAAACGATTTGTCGATGTCTCCAGTTCTTCATTGTCGCACACCATCTCCAGCCTGTTTGTACATCGTTATCTTAACTCAGGTACAACGATGGAGCAAGAGCGGCTATCGATCATCTCGAGGGCCCGTCACCTTCCGCCTCGGTCGGTTCGGCGGATGATCAGTCGAAACCTGCTGTTTGAATCCTTCCAAAATTTTCAATAGCGAAGCAAAAAAAGGTGATCCAAACACGGCTACAATCCCCCATAGCCACGTGCCGACTTGCCAAGGATTCTCTACGTATGCAGAGGTAGCGCCCAATAGGATGGCAGCTGGATCAAGACCCAAAGCTCCAAAAATAACCCCTGCTGATACGACAGAAATCAGGAGATTAAAAAAACGCTTGTAGTTCATAAACCGCGCTGCCTCATTATGATCCTCCCAGCAGTCTTCTTTCGGCTCGTAATCGGTTGCCAGGAACGGGACGATCGATTTGCACGCTTCTGTGACACCGGCAGCAGCGCTGGATACAGCCGTAATATAAATTAGAAAAGCGATAGATGAGTCCAGACTTACCATATAATACCTCCCCTCCTTCTTTACATATCTATGGGAGGGTGGACAAAAACATGTGGGCGATGCCATTCAAAAAACAGGCGATCCAAACTGTAAAACAAAACCGCCCCCAATAAGGGAGCGGTCCTTGTCGAGCCCGATATGCTTTTTATGGGGTATTACCGGTTATTCTCTTTGGCACTTCAACCTCCATTATAGAGTAAAGTCACCTAAAGAATTCGGTTAACGCCAACGCGACTTTCGTCGATTGCTTCATCATGGTTATCCACGGCTCTTCGCCTCCTAAAAGGTTGCACCGTTTTATCATGAATCATCGGGCTCGACAATAACTAGTATGTTCCGTTCTCTTCAGCCTATACATGTCCCTCACAATAAATCTGCGGCAAGCTGTGCCAGCACGCTTCGTTCTCCTTTTTCCAGCCTGATATGTCCAGCCAGCTTCTGATCCTTGAAAACCTCCACGACGTAGGTCAATCCGTTGTTGCTCTCATCCAGATAGGGATGGTCGATTTGTTCGGGATCCCCCATCAAAACAATTTTGGAGCCGTCCCCTACACGTGTAAGAATGGTTTTGACCTCATGCTTGGTCAGGTTTTGTGCTTCGTCAATAATGATGAACTGCTCGGGAATGGAGCGCCCGCGAATGTAGGTCAACGCTTCGACTTGAAGACTGCCCATTCCAGCAAGGATCTTATCCAGGTCACCTGGTCGCTTCGTGTTGAATAAATATTCCAAATTATCATAAATCGGCTGCATCCACGGCCTCAGCTTTTCTTCTTTTTCGCCGGGCAGATAGCCGATGTCTTTTCCTAAAGGCACGATCGGTCTTGCCACCAATAGCTTTTTATATTTTTGCTGATCTTCAATTTGCAGCAAGCCTGCAGCTAAAGCCAGCAATGTTTTTCCTGTCCCTGCCTTTCCTGTCATGGTTACCAGCGGAACATCATCACGCAGCAATAGCTCGATCGCCATGCGCTGCTGTACATTTCGTGCGCGAATCCCCCAGATCGGATCATCGTCTGTCACGAGCATTTCCAGGTTCTTACCATCGGTATCCACTTTTCCCACCGCGGATATGGAGGGATTGCATTCGTCTTTCAATACCAGAAATTGATGCGGATAAAAGCGATACCGCGGAAAACAGATGGGTAAATGCAGCTTTCGGTTTGCGTAGTACGATTTGATCACGTCGGATGAGACCATCATTTTTTGGTAACCGGTGTACAAGCTGGAGAATTCTCCTACTACGCGATCTGATAAGAAATCTTCCGCTGTCAGATTGAGGGCATCTGCTTTTACTCGCATCAGGGCATCCTTGCTGACGAGAATGACCGGACGTGGTTGTGGAGACAGATTTTCTTCCTCTTGCAAGTTGAGCGCTACGGCCAATATTCGGTTATCATTGCTCATTTCAGTGAATTGCTTTTGCAGCCTATGCAGGGATGAATGGTTCAGCTCTACGCGAAATAGTCCACCTGTCTCCAGGGTTATTCCTGAGTGCAGATGTCCGTGCTCACGAAAGCTGTCCAGCAAGCGCGATACATAACGGGCATTCCGTCCAATCTCATCCATATAGCGCTTTTTGGAATCAATCTCTTCCAATACTACAGCGGGTATGATGATTTCATTGTCAGCGAAGGAAAACATCGCCCGAGGATCTTGCAGGAGTACGTTGGTGTCCAGTACGTAGATTTTCTTCAAAATCTCGCCTCCTAATACCCATCTTATATACCCTATGCAATTTTTGAAAGGGATGCTCTGATGCAGGAGCGTGATGTACTACAGTCTATGTGGTTCTTTTAACAGATAGTCTTGGACCATTTCACAGAATGAAAACAGGTTGGTGGGAACACAATACTTTTATCCCTGCCCTTCTTTCGGAGGAAAATAAGGAAAAGGAGAATGCGTGTGAAACGGAGCGTAATTGGAACACTCAGCCTATGTCTCTTGCTTACGGCGTGCACGACGAACAACAAGCCACCTGCTAACCAAGCTGCTCCACAGCCGAATCAACATATTCAGAAGACACAGCGTGTCCAGCAAACGAATCCCACACCTCCCAAGAACCAGTCTGCCGCAGCAACTGCTGATCGTCTGGTTGAACTGGCCAAACGTGTCCCGAAAGTGAATGGGGCTACAGCTGTAGTGGTAGGAAAATACGCGGTGGTCGGCATTGACGTAAACGCCCATCTGGATCGACCTGAAGTGGGAGTCATCAAATACTCCGTCGCCGAGGCGCTGAAAGAAGACCCTCAAGGCGCCACAGCTTTAGTGACCGCGGATCCCGATATCGTCCAACGACTGAGGGAGATGGCCGCAGATATTCGCCGAGGTCGCCCGATTCATGGATTTGCCGAAGAAATGGGAGATATTGTCGGTCGCATTATCCCGCAAGCTCCCCGGCATGTTCAACAACGCGAGGACAAGCCTTCGCGTGAAAATGAGCAACGCATCAACAAGGATGGCAGGTCTAAGCCACATGGAAATGACAAGATCAATGCCAACCGTACACAGGCACCATAGGCTGCATAAGAAAACCTCTATCGAGGCCATTTCAATGACGTGCGACCGCGTTTTAGAGGTAGGTTATTCTTGCAGTATCGGGACGTTTTACTCACAGAAGTTTATACTTTCCGATACTGTAAAAAAAGACATTCGTCCCAGGATTACGCCCGGGAGAATGTCTTTTTCTCATTGATTTTATGTTCAAATGGCGGAAGTGAATCGAGTGCTTGTGCCAGATCCTGCACAAGATCCTCAGTGTCCTCCAAACCTGCAGAAAGTCGGATCAATCCGTCAGTAATTCCTCTTTTCTCCCGTTCCTCTACAGGCATGGATGCATGTGACATCGCAACAGGATACGAAAGAATCGTCTCTACCGCACCCAAGCTGACAGCGACGATCGGCAGCTTCACCTGATCAAAAATCGCTTTTGCCCGCTCCCGACTACCCACATCAAACGAAAGGACTGCGCCATGACCGCTCGCCTGTCTTTCCTGAACGTGGTGTCCCTCATGCGAATGCAAGCCAGTATAATAGACACGGCTCACAGCAGGATGCTCCGCAAGCCAATGGGCAATGTGGTCTGCTGAGCGTGTGCCGACATCCAGTCTTGCTTTCAGCGTTTTTAATCCTCTCATCACCAGCCAGCTATCCTGCGCGCCAAGAATGGCTCCCATGCCGTTTTGAATCATATACAGCTGATCTCCCAAGGCTGCGTCTTTCGTGACTGCCAGACCAGCCACCACGTCGCTATGTCCTCCGATAAATTTGGTTGCACTGTGAATCACCACATCTGCTCCCAGCTCCAGGGGTCGTTGATAATACGGCGTCAGGAAGGTATTGTCCACGATAACCAGCAGCTCGTGTTGTTTGGCCATTCTGCACACTGCCGCCAGATCTGTGACCTTCAGCGTCGGATTGGATGGCGTCTCCAGATAAATGCCTTTGGTAGCCGGAGTAATCGCTGCCGTCACTTGTTCCACGCGGGTCGCATCCACAAAGGTCACCCCGATCCCCATGCGGGACAGCACCTTGGTCAAAAATCGAAAGGTACCTCCATAGACATCCTCTGCGACAATGACGTGATCGCCCGAGGAAAAGAGCATGAACACACTGGAAATGGCAGCCATACCGGATGCAAAGGCAAAACCCCGCACTCCTCCTTCCAATACGGCAATTGCCTCTTCCAGCGCCTGTCTGGTAGGATTTCCAGAGCGTGCATAATCGTAGCGACCAGGGCATTCCAGATCTGCTTGATGAAAGGTCGAGGCTTGATAGATCGGTACCGAAGAAGCACCTGTGACCGGATCAAAACAAGATGTACCATGCAGCACTTTCGTTGCAAAGTTCATCGAACAGTCCCCCCTGCTACCAGGCTAGCGTCGAGTGCCTGTGTCAAATCCTCGATCAAGTCGTCAGGATGTTCAATGCCAACCGACAAACGCAACAACCGGTCACATACACCCACATATGCGCGAATTTCTTGCGGGATGTCTGCATGGGTCTGCGTTGCCGGATACGTACACAAGGACTCGACGCCACCCAGACTTTCGGCAAAAGAGATGACCTGCAGATTCTGTAAAATCACGGGCACCTGTTCAGCTGAACGGACACGAAAGGATACCATGCCGCTAAAGCCACTTGCCTGTTCCAACTGCGTCAGGTACCCAGTATGGTCCTGCAGCCCCGGGTAAAAGACCTCGGCAACGGCCGCATGATCTTTCAATCGCTGTGCTACTGCCCATGCATTAGCCTGATGACGTTCCATGCGCAGTGCCAGTGTCTTGAGGCCTCTGATCAACAGCCAGCTGTCTTGCGGTCCCAAAACAGCTCCGATGGTGTTATGCAAAAACTTCAGCTTCTCCGACAATTCAGCTCCTTTTGACACGATCAAGCCAGCCAGCACGTCATTATGTCCACCCAGATACTTGGTCCCGCTGTGCAGGACAATATCAGCGCCAAGCTCCAACGGCCGCTGACAATAAGGAGTCATGAAGGTATTGTCCACGATGGTCAACAGGCCATGCTCTTTGGCGATCTGTGCGATCAGACGAATGTCCGTGATCTGCATGAGCGGATTGGTCGGCGTCTCAACAAAAATGGCTCTTGTCTGCGAACGGATGGCAGTTCTCACTGCTGACGCATCACGCAGGTCCACATACGTAAATGCGAGTCCATAACGGGTCAATACCTGCTCAAACAAGCGATATGTACCGCCATACAAATCCAGTGAAACGAGAACGTGATCTCCTTGTGAAAACAAACCCATAACAGTGTGGATCGCAGCCATGCCTGAGGCACAGGCAAACCCACTGTCACCTGATTCAGCTGTCGCAATTGCCTCTTCCAGTATTGCCCTGGTCGGATTCGCCGTCCGCGTATAATCAAAGCCTGTGCTCTGCCCCATCCCCGGATGACGGTATGCGGTTGCGAAATAGACGGGAAAATTGATTGCCCCTGTGTTTTCGTCTCTTCCTACTCCTGTCTGAACCAGTTTTGTTTCCAAATGCATGATGATCTCGCTCCCCTCAAATTCAACTGCGAGGGCATGAAAAAAGCCCTCTTTCCTCTGAAAGAAGGCTTTGATTACGTCACCGTAAACAAATCCTTCTCATCTGTCAGAGTTGAATCACTCTGCAGGAATTAGCACCATTATCTCCCTGTCAAATACAGGTGATTGGTTGCCGGGCATCATCGGGCCAGTCCCTCCGCCGCTCTGGATAAGAAGAATACACTATTCATTTATGCTGTAATTGAACCTAATACTACCGGAATGGTTGCAATTTTGTCAAATCATTTTTTTCAAGAAAGTGGAATTGAATCTATGGACCTTTTCGAAGTGCTGCCATTACTTGACCATCCAGCTTCATCGCCGCATTTTTATCATACGTTTTCTCGTATTGTGGTTCTACAGAGATTCGGGAACCATAAAACATGATATCCCGGACCGAGTAAATCTCCATCTCAATCATCGCCAGCTTCAAAGGCACCTCTGCCATTCTGTCAGTCTTGATGGCTGCGCGTCCGTTGACAGCATATGAGGAGTCAGCTACGATCAGATGAAGCACGACCTCAGGCTGTTTGGCGATGTTTGCAAGGATCCGGGAACGGTTATTTACGGCGAAACGAATCAATTGCACAGATTCAGCAAACGTCCATGACAAAGAATGGAGCGCAGGTGCCCCTGTCTCATGGTCGATCGTCGCAAGTGTAACAAAGCGCTCTTGCTGCAGGAACGAAAACAATTCTTCGGACAATGTTTGGGAAACCGTTTCAGCCATGCCACTGCCCTCCCAGGAAAGATATGTAAATCCATTGTACTCTTCATTCGCCTGGATAGGCAACCGAAACTGCATGTTGGATCAAACCCGATCCAGAACAATCAGAAGGAGGCTAAAGCATGTCCCCAACAGAACGATTGCTTGCCCAAATCGATCATCTCTCCAAGGAAATCGCGGAAGTACGTAAACTGAATGAGCGAATGGACAAGATCGCCATGTTTCTTGAGGATATACGTTTAGCGGATGTCATTCAAAATTATACAGCCCCGCGCAAGCTGCTTTGGACGAATTTCCTCGCAGGTCTTGCCCGGGGGCTGGGTCTTACGATCGGGACTGCCATCGTATTGGCTTTATTCGGTTCACTTTTATCCCAATTTCTCTCGATTCCGATCATTGGCGATTACATCCGCCAGATCATAGACTATGTGGAGTCATATCGACAAATCAAATAAGATTAATCCTCATCTTCGTCATCATCGTCGTCATCGTCATCGTCTTCATCGTCGCGATCCTTGTCTTTCCCCTTCTTGTCCTGGTTTTTCCAATATCCGTAGGCATTGCCATTTGGATGCTTCTTATCTTTGGTCGTAACTGTTTTGTACGAGATTTCTTTTTCAATCACGAGCTTGCCATCTACATACAGCTCCAGCTTGACGTCGTCACCATTCCAAGACTTGTTTTTGCCAGAAAGAGAGAACGTGTGGTTGAACTCACCATGCGCATTTGGTTGTACAACCTTTTTCTGCCCATTCGGAGCGACAATCGCAAGACTTACATTTTTGTTCTTGTTTTTATCCCAGCCAGCAACCGTACCGCTGACCTTGATTTTTTTCTGCTTTGCATCGATTTCGGCAACTCCTGTAAGGGTATATTCCTTAGCCGTATTCTCCGTCTTATTAATCACCTGGACACCAATCGAAGAAGAAGAGAGCTTCTTATCTCCCTTGTAGATTTCTACCAATGCTTTTTCTTTCCCCTCTGTTACATCCTTGAGGGTAACGCTGAAGCTGCCTACATCATCCCACAGCTTTTGGACCTTCGCTGATTTTTTGACGCCATTGTAGGTAACGTATATCTTGTCTGCAGGCAACTTGACGATTCCGCGCAATTTCAGCTCGGATTTTTTGGCATCCAGCACCGAATAAGTATGCATCAAGAGCTGTGCGTCATCTTCTGTCTGTGGTACCAGCTTGACTTTTTCACTGTCCACCAATTTCGTTCCCGCATAGGCTTTCACAGTCGCATACTCATCCTTGGAGCTGCCATTCCACAAGAAACTGACGGCAAAGGTAAGCTCACTGGTCGGCACCACGGTGATGGAATCGCCATTCGGCTTGGTGACGACGATTTTGGTTACATCAGGTGTGACGATCCCTTTTATATATGCCTTGTCACCCTCGGTCTCTGCTTGGACACTGACGATTTCCTGATCATCCAGGAAGCGTACTTCCAGCCAAATATTCTTGTAGTGCTCCTGATAGATTCGTTCCCATTCCTCCGTATGGTCCTGCATGAATGTCTGCAAATGGGTATCCAGGTCGATTTCGTCTACAACCATATACAGATGCTCCGCTTGTTGCTTCAGCAGAATCTGCAAGGTGTCCGGATCGTTTAAGGCCAGGTCTTTCAAATTATAGCGCGTCGTTTTTTTCCCCTCGTCGTTCATGACGACCTTTGTCGATGTAGGCTTCAAACCGGAAGTAGCACTGGCTGTCATCTGGGCAGCTGGGCTTGCTGCTTTTTGCGTGCTCGCTATAAGCTCTTTGTTCGCGATCGGTGTCGTTGTGACTTCTCCCACTGTTACCTTGGCAGGGGTAGAGTGTGTTTCTACGCTTGCACTTGCCAATAGTGGTGTTACTCCACCAATCAAGACGGCCGTCGTTACAACCGCTACTACGGGCCTGGTCATATATTTTTTCATCGATGTTGCCTCCCTCAAGTCTACTAATATTTACCTACATCACCCTGCGGCAAACTTACTGACGAGGCGTATTCAAGAAAGGTTGCAACTCTTGAAAATCTATTTCTTTATACACAGGCCCAAAGTCCTCAGAAGTCAGCCTCCATGCATAAAAAGCTCCTCCAAGTCGCCCTTTGGATCTAGGGACTTGAAGGAGCTTTCTCATTTTGGCCTTTTATGTATTATACCGGGGTTCATTATTAATCGCGATCAACAAGGCTTGTACAGACTCTGCGGGGTATCTGCTTTCCCATTCTTCACTATCGGACCGCCCTGTCAAGACGTACCAATCACCATCCTGCCGATAAGACAGCTCATTCATTTCATGATCCTCACGCAACATCTCCCGAAAGAAAGAAGCTGTATTCAAAGCGGATTGATCATCTGGTCTGGCATCGGCTACGACTTGAATTTGAAGCCAGTTAAACAAGGCGTCATCACGCTTCATGCCGTATCCTCCTTAACTCCGTTTATTGGCATCAGGTTTAATCCGTACTTTCACAATCACTAAAATGGCGATCGCAACCATCATAGAGCTCTTCACCGGAAGCTGTACGTCTAAGATAGCAAAAATAAGTGAGCCAATAAACAAGAAAACAAGCAGCAATACCGTCTTCAATATCGGCATGCGCCAAGTGGTAGCAAATCCCAGATAGTACACGAGAATCAACTCCACGAAGATGATCCATGCCCGGTTGCTATCTGCCCAGATCCGAAAGCTATCATAGGCTGAGAGCTGGTCCGGATTTGCAGGAACGTATTGAGATGCAAGTATGAGCCAATCCATGTCTTATCCCTCCTGTTTCACCTGGGACAAGCCACTCTCGTGCAAGCCATGCAGGCAAACCTTTTCTTCTAGTACTTCATTTTCCTCGTCCACTGAAGCTTCCAGAATGACTGGCAGTTGTTCAAACATTGGAGATACGAAAAATTTCGTCAACGTCTCGCTGCAAACCGCATCCATGTCATTACGTATTTTCGTGTGAAGCCCCCGCGGGTTCCTGGTGAACGCCTGCAAGGACTCGGCTTCCATGTTCAACGCGTCCAGAGCAGTATGGTACTCATCCTGTTCGACGCGAATCTGGCATTCGACTTTCAATCCGGATCCACTCCTACATGATCAAGATCTATCCTTTTCACTTTATCAGGTGCACGTTGCCCTGTCAAAACTCCTGCTGCCCTGCACATCCCCGCGCTTCCCGAGCTGGCAAGCTTTGGAACGCACATGATATGATGGTTCTATCTGATAGAAAAAGGTGGGAATACCATGAGTATTTACGAGATTTCCGTCAAGACGATTACAGGAGATACGACTACGCTGGAGGAGTATAAAGGAAAAGCTCTGCTCATCGTAAACACAGCGAGCAAATGCGGTCTTACCCCCCAATACAAAGGCCTGCAGGAATTGTATGATCGCTATCGCGAGCAAGGCTTCGAAGTCCTCGGTTTTCCCTGCAACCAGTTTGCTGGACAGGAGCCCGGCAGTGAAGAAGAAATCGCTCAATTTTGCGATGTCAACTACGGTGTCACTTTTCCGCTCTTTGCCAAAATTGACGTCAACGGAGCAGATACACACCCGCTTTATCAGCATCTGAAAGCACATGCGCCCAATGGCGAAGGCCAGGACATCGAGTGGAATTTCGCCAAATTCCTTATCGATCAGGATGGCAGCGTCGTAAAACGAATTGGCGCTCGGGTACAGCCAGAAGAACTGACTTCAGACATCGAAAACCTGCTCAAGTAATGCCAACCAGCTCCTGCATGCGCAACGTGCGGGAGCTCCAAGCAGCATCCTCTTGAAAGCAAGAAAAAGCCGCCTCCTCCTGTACACAGGATAAAGCGGCTTTTGATCTATTTCATCCTTACGCTTGCGGCTGAGCTTCCCAACGTCTTTGCTTTTCGTAGCGCTCACGATCGGATTTGTTCAAATACTTTTTGCGGAGACGAACGGATTGTGGAGTTACTTCGCACAGCTCGTCGTCATTCAAGTACTCCAACGCTTCTTCCAGTGTCAAGATGCGTGGTGTTTTCATTTTCACCGTCTCATCCTTGGTAGCGGAACGAACGTTTGTCGCATGCTTTTCTTTACATACGTTTACCGTCAGATCGTTGTCACGGTTGTGCTCACCCACGATCATGCCTTCGTACACTTCAGTACCTGGATGAATGAACATAATCCCGCGATCTTCTACCGACATCAAGCCGTAGGTTGTCGCAGTTCCTGTTTCATGTGAGATCAATACACCTGCATGACGGCCACCGACAGCACCTTGTACCAATGGACGGTAGCTGTCAAAGGAGTGGTTCATGATCCCGTAGCCGCGAGTGATCGTCAGGAATTCCGTACTATAACCGATCAGTCCACGGGATGGGATAATGAATTCGAGGCGCACTTGACCGAATCCATTGTTAACCATGTTGACCATCTCCGCCTTGCGATAGCCCAAGGTCTCCATGACAGAGCCGGTATACTCCTCTGGTACGTCGATTACGAGCATTTCTGCAGGCTCCATCTTTTGCCCATCAATCAAGCGAATGATTACCTCCGGCTTGGAAACGGCCAGCTCAAAGCCTTCGCGCCGCATATTCTCCACCAGAATAGACAGGTGCAATTCGCCGCGTCCAGATACGACGAATGCATCTGGCGAATCTGTTTCGTCCACACGAAGAGATACATCTGTCTCAAGCTCAGCCATCAGACGGTCGCGAAGCTTACGAGAAGTCACGTGTTTGCCTTCGCGTCCTGCGAATGGACTATTGTTGACCAAAAACGTCATTTGCAGGGTCGGCTCATCAATTTTCAGCAGCGGCAGTGGATCTGGATGGTCAATGTGGCAAATCGTTTCTCCCACGTTAATGTCATCAATACCCGCAATGGCGACGATATCGCCGGCTTTTGCCGTTTTTTGCTCGACACGCTGCAAACCAGAGAAACCAAACAGCTTTTGAATCCGTACTTTTTTCACAGAGCCATCACGTGTCGTTACCGATACCATCTCGTTCACGCTCATGGTACCACGGTAAATACGGCCAATCCCGATACGGCCCAAAAAGTCATTGTAATCAAGCATCGTCACTTGCATTTGCAGTGGCGCATTCTCATCAGCCTCTGGAGCTGGCATATGCTCAACGATCGTATCAAACAACGGACGCAGGTCTTCCTCCAGCTTATCCGGCTCCAAACCAGCAATACCTTGCAGGCCTGATGCATAGACGATCGGGAACTCCAATTGATCCTCTGTTGCATCCAAATCAATGAACAAGTCGTAAACTTCATTAATGACTTCTTGCGGACGAGCATTCTCCCGGTCCACCTTGTTTACGACAACGATTGGAGTCACTTTTGCTTCCAATGCCTTTTTCAATACAAAACGCGTTTGCGGCATACAGCCTTCAAAGGCATCAACGATCAACAGAACGCCATCCACCATGCTCATGATCCGCTCTACTTCACCACCGAAGTCAGCATGCCCTGGCGTATCCAGAATGTTAATAGTGAACTCGTTATACTTGACGGAAGTGGTTTTCGCCAAAATGGTAATCCCACGTTCGCGTTCAAGATCATTCGAATCCATCATTCTCTCTTCTACTTGCTGGTTGCTGCGGAATGTGCCCGATTGGATCAAAAGCTTGTCGACCAGTGTAGTTTTCCCGTGGTCAACGTGGGCAATAATGGCAATGTTGCGTATGTCAAGACGCTTCATGTGTACCTCCTCTATTTTGCATACCTTCCATATTAGCAGTTCATGATTCTAGGCACAATGGGTAGTTTTAACGCCCCAAACTTCTGAGTAAATCCTCACATCCTTGCCATACTAAGGATGGAGGTGGCCCCCAATGACGAAACTCTGGTCCATGACCCTGACCATTTTTCTGTTGTCATCATCCTTGGTAGGTTGCGGAAACGCCGGAAATACCGGAAACACCGGACAGGGAACTGATAACAGTCTACAGTCCCAAAATTACCTTCGCCATGTACCCAGCCGTTATAACAGTATTGTTCACGACTTTAGGGCTTATCAAAAAGACACCAACGAAAACAACTATCGCAAAGGCTTTACATCCAATGGCTTCAACCAAAACCAGGCAGAATTGCTCTCGAGAGCGGCGAACGACATTCCTGGCGTGATCCGTACCAGCGTGGTCGTAAACGGTCCTGAGGCAATAGTCGGGATTATGACGCGAGATCATCATGTAGGACAACAGGTAAAGGTCATCGAGCAGCAGGTTCATTCCATTTGTCGTGCGACTACACCCAGTCTCAAAATCCACGTTACCTCGAACCCCGACCATTTTGCCAAACTGCGTGCCATGAATGCTGCCATTTATCATGAGTCCATCAATCGTGTGAACAACACTCCTGTGGCTCCCAATGTCAGTCAAGGCTCTGTGGCCACCGACTTTTCTGTGATGTTAAACGACCTCGGGGCAGGTCTTCGAACCAATCACCGCTAATCAATCCAGGAAGTACGTTTTACGCACATTTTTCACGGAAAAGAGGTGCGGACAAAGTTCCGCACCTCTTGAATACTTACTCATGAGTTACTTGCTTGCCATTTCAACGACTTTAATCTCAGGCTCAACTACTTGCAATTCACCAGTTCCACGAACCAGTTTCTTCGCGTAGGTTTTTTCCGGCTTCAGCACGGATACGAGATATTCAATGGCAACCTGTGGATCCACTGTGTCACCACAAGTGTAGCAATCCAAAGCAGCAAAGCCGCGCTCTGGATAGGTATGAATGGACAGGTGGCTTTCCGAGAGAAGAACCAGAACGGTAGCACCTTGAGGAGAAAACTGCTTCGCTTGTACACTCAGTACAGTAGCACCACACGCCTCAGCAGCCTCAATCATTTCCTTTTTCAAAAATTCTGCGTCGTTCAACAAGTCAAACTGAACTCCCCATGTGTCAACAGCAACGTGTCTTCCGAAAGTCGAGTATTCCATCTTTCGGTTCCCCCTTCCTAGCAAGTGTAATGTTAAACATCGCTAGGACCTGCGTCATTCACTAACGGGGGCGGTTTCTTCTTGTTATCCACCCTTTAAAGTGAATCCTGGTTCCTAATCCTGTTTCCAACGAAAACAAACATACCATGCTTATGCCTACTTTGACAATACCCTTTTTTGCGGTGAAAACTGGAAATCAGACAAACGTTAAAAATGTGCCTAGAGCTTGAACGGATCAAGTGTGGCAAAAGGCCGTTCTGACTGCATCACGCTAGGCGATTACGCGATTTGCCAAGCAAATGAGCACAAAAAAATGGGCGCTACAAGGAGCAGTCCCATTTTTTATCCTTACACTTCTAATTCAAATAATCGTTGAGACAATGCGGTTAGTCGTTCATCAATCGCACTTAGCTTTTTCGGGGCAGTTCTCTTTGCCCAATTTCGCAGATCCAGCCATCGGTCGGTCTCCTGACGAATCGACTCAATCTCCTCTTCGCCGCCTGTCTGCTGGAACAGCTGATCCAGCTCGCGCGAAACGTAAGAGGCAGTATTTTCAAAGATGGACAATTCTTCGTCACCGGTCACTTCATGGATACTGACTACCGATCCTTGATCGTAGTGGTATACCATCGTGAAGCCGTCGTAAATCCGGTGTACGATTCCTTGGCCTCGAAACGTTTTCATGGCTTTGCGCATCGCTTCAGCAAGCTGTCGATCCCGGATGAGATACGAGCTGTCGCATGAATATCGATTGCCTGCACGCAGGAAATTCAGCTGAATTTCTCCGCTCTTGTCATTCAGAATAACGTCGCGATCACCGTTGTCGCATACTTTGACATCGACTGAAATGTGTTCATTGGTGAAGAGAGAGACAAATTGTGCCAGCTCTTCTTCATTCATCGTAAAATAGGCCTTGGCGTAATTGGTTGCTAAACGCTGTGCCATACTATCTCCTCAATTCTTTTGGTTTGCATGGGCCAAATGTGACCGTTACAGCTTCCAAGTCATGAGGAGACACGCTAAGTGTCAACGAAGGAACGTTGTAGAACCTGGCCTTGCCCCGGGAATCGAGAATCGATTTGGGTATTGAAGGCGGATCACCTACTTTTTGTATTTACGAAACAGCCATCCTTGACAAATTAATTATACATCAAGGCTTATAAAAAGTCTTGAGCATTTAATGGATGAATTTTCGCAAAAAAGCCGATTATCCGGATTTAACCCTTGGGAGGGATGATCATCTCCCTCATTCTCTGCTATTCTAATCGTTTCAACGGAATTGCTCAGGTTCAAGCGCCGATTTGCGGATTCATCGCTTTACGGATGGCAGCCAGCTCCTCTTCGGATAAGGCGTATTCAGAATCTCCCGCTTGTACGGGCTTTGCATACACACGCGATTCTTCACGTCCAAAAATGCTCGTAATGACGACGCCATTTTGTGCGTCATCGACCAACGCCACCGAAAAGCTCAGGTCGCTGCCGCGTTCGCCAAACGCATTGTAGCGAATGACAGCAACATTGCTACATTGGCCAGCCATTCGTTGTGCAAGACGGTTGATTGTAAATTGCTGGTCACTTTGCAATTTTTTCACTTCACCCACCTGATCGAGCAGTCGATGCATACCTTCCTCCAAGTTCGTTCCACTTGTTCCCGTAAGAAGCCGATTCATGGATTTACGCAGTCGGCTAATACGGACAGACTGCATAATCATGATAAAAATGAGAATGACGAGAAGCACCAAGACGGCCAAGAGCAAGATCGGCATACTGGGGACTTGTGATAGGAGGTTTTCCATGAAACGTTTTCTTCCTTTCTATTGCTGGGGTTCCAAAAGACTTCTCCATTGTACCTCCACCGAGCCGACGGTTCAAATATTCATGCTGTATTTTGTGTAAGTTTGGAGGGAGACATACGGGTAAATGGTTCCGTTTCCTCTCACCAAAAAAAGCGACACTCATCACGAGATGTCGCTTTTTTTATTCCTTATACGTTTGTGTCGAGCTCATCGTCCTTTTGACATCCTCCAGTCGTGCTATACTTCGAGCAACAGCATCTCTCGGCGAAGTTGCTTCAATCTTTCTGTAGAGCGCTTCACTTGCGTTTTGTCTTCTTGTGTCAGAGCATCGAACAACGTGGCCAATTCATAGTCCAGCTCCAAACGCAACACGGGGATCCGTTCTTCTGAATCACGTCTCTTCAACGCGGCTATCACCTGGTCCATCGTAACGTTGCAAGATTTTTCGTAGATCACTTTTTTCTCAGCTCCTTTAATTTCCACTATTCTGACGGCTTCACCGTACCGAATGTACTTCATCAATACACTCTCGTCGTCCACACTTACCTTGACGACCGCATGCCCTTTCGCTTGCTCCACGAATCGGTACAGAATCACGGCTACCCGAGAATCCTGCACCGGGACACCAGCCAAATGGAGTCTGTATGAGCCATTTAGCTTTTGCATGATCCATTCGGTTTGACCATCAGTGGTTTTCACGAGGAGGTGAAACTTCTCGGGAGATTCTTTCCACGTGACATTCACCCCAACTTCCACCAGGGCCTGCAACATCGCGTGCAGTGTTTTTCGATTAAACCAAACAGCCAGATTCAAATACTCCAGATCATGATCCAGATGCATTCAGGCCCCTCCCAATTGCAGAATACTCTGATAAAAAAGGCGCCTGTTAAGGGAGCGAGTGGTATATCATATTATTCAGACTTCGGTTTTGCTATTCATTTCCTGGCGTGTATTTTTTTCCTGCTTGGTATGATATCATATGGAGGATTCCAAGCTCCCTTGACAGGGACGTGCGCCCTTTTCTTTTCAGTATCCGTCGATACTGGTTGAAAAGCTCCCCATCTCTTGTGCTGCCACTAATGCTTAAGCAGGCAATGCCGGAGGATTTCTTACGGCGTACGATGATTGTCCGAAATGAGGTGTCTGAACATGTCAACATTCAAAGGTTTTACGCAAGAAGATTTTGACGTTTTTGCCATTGACGGCCTAGACCCACGCATGGAGGCCATCAAGACCGTTGTCCGCCCCAAACTGGAGGCACTCGGTCATCACTTTTCTCCTTCCTTATCCATTGCTACTGGCAATGAAATGTTTTTTCACGTGGCCAAGCATGCACGTCGAACGGTTAACCCCCCAAGCGATACATGGGTAGCCTGGGCGGCTGACAAACGTGGATACAAAAAACATCCGCATTTTCAGGTCGGATTGTGGGGAACCCATCTGTTCGTCTGGTATGCTGTCATATACGAATCTCCAGTTAAGGATCAGATCAGCAAGGCAATGCGTGCCAACTTGGATGAAATTCTCTCCCTTGTTCCTGCGAATTTTCACTGGTCTCCTGATCACACCCTTCCCGACAGCACGCCCCAGTCTGAATTGGGCAAAGAAGGTGTGCTAAAGCTGGTGGACAGGCTGGCTCAAGTTAAAAAAGCTGAGATTCTCTGCGGTATTCAGATTGATCGTCATGACCCGATACTCGCGGACAAAGATGCGTTGCTAACTCGTCTGGACGAGACGTTTGCCATTTTAAGCAAATTGTATCGCATGGGCCAAAGCCATTCTTAATCCGCCTTCTCCCATGTTGATAAGATATATGCAAAAGAACAGGTCCGCTTTCTTTCGAAAAGCGTTTGCCTGTTCTTTTGTTTTTGGCATAACACCGTCACGAGGGGAACACTAATGAACGAAGCTACTTGTTCGAGTATCCCTGAAGTCGGTCCAATGTAGCCTCTACACCCTGAAACATACGCGTGAAAAGCTCCTGTACGGACGGTACGTCATCAATCAGACCGATGACTTGACCAGCCCATCCGAAGCCTTGCTCCGCGTTTCCTTCATAAATGAAGATGCAATTATTTTCGCCGCTGATATACGATTTTAACTGCTCATAGCCTGCTCCCTCTTGCTCCATTTGCAAGATGCGATCCGAGCCTTTCGTACGAACCACGCGTGCAGGAGCCCCCATGGTTCGCTTGATGACAGCGGTATCCTGCTCGGTTGCTTGCAGAATGGCTTCTTTATAGGCAGCATGCGCATGAACGCACTCCTGGGTAGCAATAAAACGGGTCCCCATTTCCACACCTTCTGCCCCGAGTGCCAATGCGGCAAGAATGCCGCGACCATCACCGATCCCTCCGCTTGCAAGGACAGGGATCTTTACAGAATCCACGACTCTAGGCACGAGCACGAAGGTGCCAATATCATCCCGTCCGAGATGGCCGCCACCCTCCTGACCAACTGCCATGACGGCATCTGCCCCAATCGCTTCCGCTTTCTGTGCCTGTCGGACGGAGGCGACCAGTACCAGCTTCTTGACATCGTGACCATCCAGCCTGCGAATCAAGGGCTCCGGATTTCCGCCTGTAACGGAGATGACAGATACACCTTCTTCCAAGGCGACATCTACCATACCCTCATAGGTGCGATTGTATTGTCCGATGGCAAAGTTTACACCAAATGGCTTATCAGTCAATAAACGTACTTTTCGAATTTCTTCTCGCAGCGCTTCTTCGGACGGTAGGGACATTGCTGTAATTTGACCTAGACCGCCAGCGTTGGAGACGGCAGCAGCTAGATCTGCGTAAGCCAGGTAGGCCAAGCCTCCCTGGACCACTGGATACTGGATTTGAAGCAGTTCACTTACCCTTGTTTTCATGCCTATCACCTCGTTACTGCTAAAAAATTCGCGGCACCTATTCCGAACTCCTTCTATGCCTATAATGATGAATAAAAATTCGCTTGCTTTCCCCCCCTATTTTGCTATACTCAATTTGTTTGTTTTTTCCCCTTTTATTCTTTATTCGTAAAGCGAGGCGATCGTAGTGAGACAAATGAAAACACCTTTGTTCAGCGGGTTGTTGGAGCACGCCAACCGGAACCCGATTCAATTCCACATTCCGGGCCATAAAAAAGGCATGGGCATGAATCCTACATTTCGCGAATTCATCGGCGAGAATGCTCTCTCGATTGACCTGATCAATATCGCGCCACTCGATGACCTGCATCATCCGAAGGCCATGATCAAAGAAGCTCAGGAATTAGCCGCCGAGGCGTTCGGCGCTGACCATACATTTTTTTCCGTTCAGGGGACAAGCGGTGCCATCATGGCCATGATCATGGCTACCTGCAACCCTGGCGACAAAATCATCGTCCCACGAAACGTGCATAAATCTATCATGTCGGCGATTATTTTTGCAGGCGCCTATCCGATTTTTATCCATCCCGTCATGGACGAAAAACTCGGGATTTCTCATGGAATCACCGTCAAATCCGTGCAAAGGGCTCTGGAAACCCATCCCGATGCAGCAGCCCTTTTGGTTATTAATCCGACTTACTTCGGGATTGCAGGCAACCTGCGAGAAATCGTTCGGACTGCGCATAATTATGAAATTCCTGTATTGGTCGATGAAGCTCATGGTGTGCATATTCAATTCCATGAGGATCTTCCTATCTCTGCCATGCAAGCAGGTGCCGATATGGCCGCGACCAGTATGCACAAGCTCGGCGGCTCTCTGACCCAAACCTCCATCCTGAATGTGCGGGAAGGCTTGGTTGACGTGGACCGGGTCAAAACTGTGATGAGCATGCTTACGACCACTTCTACATCCTATATTCTCTTGGCATCTCTGGATATGGCTCGCCAGCACCTGAGCCTGAACGGTCACCTATTGAATGAACGCGCGATGCAATTGGCTGAAAAGGCCAGAAACATGATCAACGAAATTCCTTGTATCCACTGCGTTGGCCGTGAAATTCTTGGTAAGCCAGCCACTTTTGCAATGGACACCACGAAGCTGTTGATCCATGTTCGCGATCTGGGCATAACCGGATGGGAAGTCGAAAACTGGCTGCGCGACAAGTACAGCATCGAAGTGGAAATGAGCGATTTGTATAACATCCTTTGTTTTGTCACAGCTGGAGATACCGAGGATACGATCCAAATTCTCGTGAATGCCTTGCGTGAATTGGCTGTTGAATTTGCTCATGTCCAGGCAGAAGACAAGCCGACCATTTCGCTGCCTGAAATTCCAGTACTTTCGTCAACACCACGAGATGCCTTCTACGCGCCAACGGAGACAATCCCCCTGACAGAAGCAGCTGGCCGGGTTATCACCGAATTTATTATGGTATACCCACCTGGGATTCCGATCTTTTTGCCGGGTGAAGTAATCACGCAGGAAAACATTGCGTACATCCAGGAAAATATCCGCGTCGGTCTGCCGGTGCAAGGACCAGAAGACGAGTCCTTGAAGACCATCAAGGTCGTGAAGCGACAAACGGCTATTTCGGGTTGAGCTACGAAGAATGAAGATAAAGCAGGCTGATTGGTATTCCACATACCATCAGCCTGCTTCTTTTTAGTCGCTTTACTTGTAAACGCGGATACTCAAATCATCCATACCGGCATCATCGAGTAAATCCAGCAAACGATCACTATCATCCAATGCATCATTCAAATATAGAACGATTTCTTTATTTGTCCGAGCAAAGGCAACAAAAGCAATGTCATCGAAATCATGGTTGTCTAGAAGGTCGAGGAACAGATCATCTTCCAATGCTTTGGCAAACGGATAATCGGTGTAATCCCCATAATCGATCCCGCCGTTATCTGTATCATCGTCGTCATCTTCGTCTTCACGTGCTTTTGCAAATGCCATCGTGTACACAAACGGATCTCCATCCCGCTCATCGATCCACACGACACGGTTTCCGCCTATGCGAGGCGATTCCATCTTCGCTTCGTCTTTCCAGTAGTACTTGCTGAAAGAGTCTTCTTCAACATCAAACAACTCAAAGTAAAAATCTCTAGGTTTAGGCGACAAGCGGTTGTCCGTAAAGAGAACCATGTTTCGCGACGCTTGAGGATCCAACTGATCACGAGAATTCCATCTCAGCAAAAGGTTGGTTCTACCACGATCGAGGTCGTAATAGTACAAATCCCAAGAAGGATCAGTACCTTCTGCATATTCGCTCCATACGACAAAATTGTCGCCAATGGAAGCTTTCTCCACTTGTACTCCTGAGCGAATTTTCGAGTCGCGATCTCTGTCGATGTCGTACAGGTAAATGGTTGCTTTGTTTCGGCTGTCCTCCAGAACCCAAGTGATGTATTCACCGTAGATGTCAATGCTTAACGGGTCTTTGCTCAAACGAGCGACATCTACATTTTTTCCGGTAGACAGGTTTGTTAAGACGAGCTGGTTTCTGCGATCTTCATTGATCCAGATCAAATTGTTGCCATCCAGCTCATAATAATCTCTGAGCGGTTTTACTGATTTATCCGTGACTTTGGACAATTTTCCTTTTCGGATATCATATGACATCAGAGCTTTATCCGACTTGTCATACCAAACCGCATAGCGGTTGCTTACCAACGGACGAATTGGATCTGAATCGGTCTTGCTGATGACTTGGCTTGCTCCAGTCTCCACATCGTACAAAATGACGTTAGAAGCTCGTTTTGCAGAGGAAACATACACAACATAGCGATCCGAGCCAGCAGGGTCTGAAGGATCACCTGATTCTCCGCCAAGTGTCACCTCTTCATCTTCATCCAGGTCGTACATATGCAGGCGTACTCTGCCTTCTTCATCAGTCTTGGCAAAGAGAATGTAGTCTTCACAGATGCGTGGCTGTAATCTGGAGTATACGCGAGAGGAGATTTTCTCCACATCATCTTCATCAACATCACCAAGCATCAGCGTGCTTTTGCTCAGGTACACGTATGTATCTTCATAGAGATGAGGTACACTTTTTATACTGCTGTCTGAAGTGAGCTTTTTATTCCTTTTGGTACGAATCGTATACATGTACAATTGGTCGCCACCGAATTGTTCGTAAACGATTTGATCGCCATCGATGACTGGGTTCGTTTGCTCCCCGGTGCTGACAACCGCTTCTTTTTCTTCCTGTGCTTTAATGTCGTAGTAATAAATATCAGCGTCTTTTTTATTGCGTTTATCCTGCCATGCTACATAGGATTGGCTTACGGTTGGCTTACTCGCTGCACCGCTAGTGGAAACCTGCTCCTCTGTATCTGTCGAGATATTATACAGGTATACATCCGTTCCTTTGTTGCGTGTGTCGGTCCAGACGATGTTGTTTCCGTAGATCTCGATATCTGTTCCTACTGTTGAATCACTGGTGATCCGCTTCTCTTTCTTTTTGGAAATGTCATAGAGATAGACATCCGAACCACCATGCCGCGAATCGATCCACACGACATACTTTCCGTCCACTTTCGGATTGGTTTTTGCAGATCTGCTATCTCCAATTTTCGTCTCGGTCGAATCATCAAGATCATATAGGGTAATGGTTTTTTCACCCTCTACAATCCATACAGCGTAATCTTCGGCAATGTCGAAACCGTCCTTGGAGATTTGCGGCTGTCCCGAGTTGATTTTCACTTCTGCTCCAACGCTATTGGCAAACGCAGGCGTCCCGCTCCACAGAGTGGTGACCAGCATAACAGCGGCCATCATACTCTGGATGGGTTTTCGCTTCATGCAAAGATTCCTCCTTTACCAACAATTTTCATTCTTCCATATCCACACTATTATCCCCCATCATGAAAAGGTTGTCAAAAAAAATAGGACTCTCCATGAGTCCTGCGTACCTAGTATATTAATGATTTTCTTGTTTTTCATTCAGACATCCGTCGCAATTGCAAACGGCATAAAGCGTTTTCACTTGATTGCTTTCGAAATGTTCGATAATCGTTCCACAAGTTTGACATACAATTGTACCCATGTGTCGTTCCCTCCGTCATCACCTTGCCTCAGGCAATGTGAGTGAAATCATGCTCAAATAAGATGGTACCTCTATCTTAATATGTTATACTATTCGGAGTCAATACGGTAATTTCACACAATTATTTATCAATTAGTATGTCACATTTCGTTTTATCTCTTGATTCATCCATTCTTCCATCTGGTTTAAAATTTGCTCTTTTTCCGGTTCATTCAAGATTTCGTGACGAAGCCCTGCATATTTTCGGAAGGTGATTTCCCCACGGACACCATCTACAAAATTTTCAACCGCTTTTGCATTTACCAGGAAATCATCGCCCGCTTGCAAAACGAGCATCGGTACATCCAGCTTGTCTCGATTCGCCCATGCTTGATCCATCGCATGATGCAGCTCCTGAAACCAGCGCACACTCACTTTATGATAATTAAACGGGTCCGTACGATAACGCAGTTGGATATCCGCATCCCTGGAAACCATATCCGGAGTTATGCCATTTGGAATGGTCAGTGTAGGCCAAAAGCGATTCAAAGCTTGCGCTAAATGTGCTTTCCACGCAGGCACTTCCAACTGCAACTGCAAACAGGGAGAAGTCAAGATAACCCCGCTTAGCTTTTTGCTCTTCTCGTCATTTTGTACAAATCTTGTCACGATCAAGCCTCCCAGACTGTGGCCCATAATAAAAACGGGTCTCCCCTCGGCATCCGCACAGGCTTTGAGCGTCCATTGCCGCACCGTGTCCACATATTCGTGAAAGGAATCGATATGCCCCCTCTTCCCCCCGGAACGCCCACAGCCAGGTAAATCGCCAGTATATACGTCCCATCCTCGCTCATTGAAGTAATTTGCAACATGCTCATAGCGTCCATGGTGCTCGCCAGTACCGTGTACAAGCACCATCGCTGCCTTCGGGTCTTTTGCAGACCATTTATGTGTGTACATGTTTATTCATCCTCCGATACCTATCCTGCATGACATCAGCTAAATAAAATCAAACGAGCAGAAGTATAAACTTCTGCTCGCTACCTAATACTGATTTTCTTCAAAGGAAATGGTAGGTAAACACTCGTGGAAAAACTGGGCGAGGGCTTCCGCTTCACTCGCAGAATCTAGGCGAAATACTTTTTGCAGATAACCTGGATTCACCGCATCCTCCGAACAAAGGAGTGTCGATTGCCCGGTTTGCATACAGATGACCAGAGGCTTTCCAAAAAACTTGTGGGTAAATACAATCCCGAAGTCATGTCGAGTTCCTTCTGAGGCAAATCCGAGAAAACGTACTTTGGCGTTCTCAGATTCGTCGTACAAGTGGTCGAAATGCTCCATCAGCAATCCCTCCTCGTTTGAAGTTTCACACCGAATCGAAAATTAATGAAATATTCGGTGTAACATTAAGTATAAAGCAATTACCCTATTTTTTCCACCCCCTATTATCAGCTAATCAGATGCTGTTGGTTGGGAATTCTGTCTTCGCCCTCCTGAATCCAGCGCACCTTTTCTGAACCGTGCAAGGATTGAGCCAGGAAGGACAGGCATTCAAAGAACAATTCTACTACTGCTGTACTGTAGCGTTCCTCCATTTTCTCCAAAGCATACGTCAAACGGAAAATAGAGGGTACACTTCGACGACTTGCTTCAATGACTTCTTTCCCTTTGGGGGTTGGATAGACATGAACGACACGTCCATCTAATTCTGACTTTTCAATCGTGACCATCCCTTTATCCATCAATTTCTTGATGTGGATGACGATCGACGATGGATGCCAAAAGGTCCATTCAGCAATCTGTGTGACACGCACCCCTTCGTAGCAGTAGATAATCCAAAGAATGTTCAGTTGAACAGACGAGTCCAGTTCAGCCTCTTTGGCAGCCCTTTCCCAGTCTTCTTTGTTCACGACATCAATGGCGCGCATCGTGTTTAATGCTTCAAAAACATTCCTGATAGAGACCTCCTGCATGGCTTATTCCCCCATGATCCTTTATCATTCTACGAATCTCATTTAAATAATAGTTATATTTTACACTTTTCAGAAAAGACACGCAATTAAAATTCGCTACAATTTGATACATTGCCAAAGAGTGGAAGCAATGCTACACTAAACAAAGTATTTCCATGTACGAGGAGTGATGGCAATCGTGAAGCTGCAATCCGCCTACATTTATTTTGTAGAGGGCTCAACAGCCACTCATGCAGACATTGAAGATGTTAAAGCCAAGTTTACACGATACATCGAAATGACGAAAAAGACCGGCGAACAGCTCGGTTGGTCATATGCCGAATCTGCATTTCCCTATGTGCTGGAGGAACGTCCAGAAGGGAAGGGCTCCTGGTTCCTTTTGAAAGGAATAGATCCCACTGTCTACAAAATGATCGTAATTGGCGTAGGCTCGAAAGAAGAGGACGGCAAAGAAAAACACTACGTGCAAGTCTCGCTACCTGAATCTTCAACAAACGGAGACAAGGGAAAGGCCAATGAATTCTGCCGTTATCTTGCACGTGATTACAAGGCAGAGCTACATCTTTTCAACAACCGCGTACAGTATTTCCAACCTCGCAAGCCTTAAAGGTTCAACCAAAACAGCCGCGCATCCTGCGGTTGTTTTCTTTTTTCCACCTTTCCCTCATACCGTTCGGACCTCTGTTCTCATACTATATAAGGAATTGTGAATATTGAAACGAGGTGACCGTATGGAGCAACAAGCTTTCATCGACCTGATCGCAGGGTCTGCACGTCAATCGTTTTTGACACATCATCTATTTCCCTCCGTCACGATCGCCCAAGCCATCCTGGAATCAGGCTGGGGCCAAAAAGTACCTGTCGATCCCGCAACGGGGCGTTCCTCCTATAACTTATTTGGCATTAAAGGTACGGGGCAAGCAGGTTCCGTCACCGTACGGAGCAAGGAAGTGGAAAATGGTGTTACAGTTGAACGACCTTCTCTATTCAGAGCTTACTACAACTATCAACAGTCCTTTGACGATCACGCCCAATTTTTACAAAAGCCAAACTACAAGTCAGTCCTAACATCCGCTACCCCTGAACAGGCTGCACAGGAGCTGGAAAAAGCAGGGTATGCCACGGACCCGCAATATGCTGAGAAACTGATACGCTTGATTCGCACCTATAATCTTACCCGCTATGATCAATTCTCACCGACACATACACTTCCTTACCCGCCTTGGAAAGTAGATCTGGGCAAACGAGCATTGACGGAAGGGCTGCTCACCTCACCCGAATGGCTGAGTAAGCTGGATGAACCCATGCCAGTCTGGGCTGTACTTGCAGTAGCTCTAAGGCTACTGGACCAACAACGGAATGGAAATTAGCAAAATAATGCCGGAGAAGGAAAGCAAAAGAAAAGAGGCCCCAAGACGTGAGCCTCTCTTGAATGAGCACGATGATCAAATCATTTGAGATCTCGACAGCGAGTAGAACCTTCCATCCACCATCCGGATTCCCAGATCGACGCAATAGGACAAGCCTTGCGTAACGCCGTAGAGAATCCACTCTGAAGAGAGGTGGTTGATATCAAAATCTGTGTAAAGGTCACTGCCATCCTCACGTATCTCTTGCCGGTCCGTCAGATCGAAAAGGCGAAGGACAAACGGTAGTTCGGCGAAGGGAATGGCGAATTTTTTCTCCACGTCCTGCTCGAACTCCTTTGTCATGCTCCACTTTGCCTGGATAGAATGCTCATCCTTCCAAGCAATGCAAATACTCGGGCCTTCTACGTCTGTTGATGACCGCGCGGGATTTGTCTCCATTTGCTCCCATCGTTCCTTTCTATCATGTACTTGCTGTTTACAGGTATTGATACATTTGTCTGTCATTATACCATGTTCACAAGCCATGTGAAAACGCATCCAAGCTATTCTTTTATCTTCCGACTGTAAAAGTATTCTCGCCTACCATGATGTAATCCTTCGATTTTTCGTATTTCATGTGTACCTGCACCTTGTATGTCCCGTATTTATCCAGCTTGGTCGAGACGAACGGTTCGGAGAAATAGAAGCTGTTTGCGTTTTGCGTCGAATACTTCCATTCTTTTCCCTGATCCACTTTCTTGCCATCAGGTGAAATCAATTCCACTCGCATTCTCAGGTCCTTCGCGATTGGTGCTTCATCTACCTCTACAAATACGTTGAATGTGCGCGGAACATCCTTGTCGCTGTATCCTTTGATCGGGTTGCTGAAAACCACCGTTTTATTGCGAGTCTGCTGAATTCCCTCGAGAACCAGTATATTCACGTTCGGCTTGATAATTTCCATCTTTCCCGTACGATCGTCGTAGTCGACAAAACCACCCATGCGGTTGATTACATCTTCTACTGGTTCAGCTGAGGAAGCCGGCAAATTGTTGGCAACTCGCTCACCACCAAGGAATACACGCATTTCCCCTTCTCCCACCGCAGCGCTGCTCCCTACACCCGCTACCGCCAGTACCATCAAGGCAGATAACCATACTTTTTTCATTCCACAATCCTCCAATATGAGTGCGCAACTGCGCGTATTATTCCGAAAATGTTACCCAATATATAAGACGCCCAAACACGCAAATAGTTGTGGCATCTTCATAAATTTTTTCAACAATATCCACACTATCCACAGCCCTCTGGATAATAGGCACAAAGACTTATACACAGGGTTTTGTGAATAATTTCAAAGGATCATGAACAAAAAAAGAGCATCCCCCTGTAGAGACGCTCTTACCCTCACTGATTATGCTTTTATTGGCTGTGAAGAGAGATACACAAAATAACGAGACACAGTCCGAATCGCCACATCGATTGCCTCTTCATTCGGCTCGATCTTCGCATGGTGCAGCCCAAATGGAGTATTGACCCCCAGCCAGAATAAAAAACCTGGTATCTCTGACAGGAAATAGCCAAAATCTTCACCCGTCATAGCTTCCGAACAGTGGATCAATGTAATGTCTGGACAAGCATCCTGTACCCATTCCATAAACGCTTCGGTCAAGCTTTCTTCATTATAGACTTGACAATAGCCGCATCCGTAATCAATTTCCGCAGAACATTCAAATCCTGCCTCGATGCCTTTTACGAGTGCCTCAATCCGGCCTTTGACACGAATCATGGATTCCATCGAGAACGTACGGATCGTTCCTTCGAGTCTGCCTTTTTCCGCAATGATGTTCTGTTTGGTCCCGCCCACGATCTTGCCAATCGTAATCACTGCGGAATCGAGTGGATCGATATTGCGTGCTACGACCGACTGCAATTGTGTCACCAGATGGCTCGCAGCGACCACCATGTCATTGGTCTTGTGCGGAAACGCAGCATGGCCGCCCTTGCCAAGCAGATCAACGAACAATTCTGAAGTGTTGGCGAATAGAATACCCGGTTTGGTAGCGATATGCCCTACTGGATACTCGGGAGCGATATGCAAGGCAAAGATGCAATCAGGTCTCCAAGCGGCGAATTCCTCACTTTGCATCATCGGCTCTGCTCCACCAGGCCCTTCTTCCGCCGGCTGAAAAACGAACAGCAAGTCGTCAGAGATCGGATGGTGAACAAAATGGGTCAAGAGACCAAGCGCAATGGCCATGTGCATATCGTGACCACATGCGTGCATATACCCCTCATGCAAGGAGCGGAACGGATAAGAGGTCTCCTCGTAAATCGGCAGTCCATCCATGTCCGTGCGCCAGGCAATCGTACGCTGCGGGTTCGTCCCGCTCACACGAACCAAAACTCCGGTACGCCACGTCTTGATCTGCATGCGCTCTTGTGGAAGGCTATTCAGATAGTCAAGAATGTAGCGCTGTGTCTTGACCTCCTGAAAACCCGGCTCGGGAATCTGGTGCAAATCCCTCCGGATCTGAACAAAGGCAGAGGTACTCATCCGTTACGCCTCCTTGGCAGAAATCGCGTTCAAATGTCGCGTGAAAACACCAAGGAAGAAATCGACATCCTCTTTGGTCAAGGTTAATGGAGGCAGAAGGCGGACAATCGTTTTTTGCGTAATATCGACCAAAATTCCGTCCTCCAGAAGATTTTGTTGCAAGCGACTGGCTTCCTCCGGAGACACACTCAGCGGAATTCCCACCATCATCCCTTTGCCACGCAATGCCTGCAGCTGCTCTGGCAAGCGCTCCTGCAAGCTGACCAAGCTGCTCCACAAGTATTCAATCACTTCCTCCACATGGGAGGCAAAAGCAGGATCTGTCCATTCATCCATGACCGCGTTCCCCAGGGCAGCGGATAGTGGCGAAGGAGCAAAGGTGGTACCGTGGTCACCCGGTTTGAACTGGTTCATCAGTCTCGGACCAGCGATCACGCCCCCCAAAGGAAGTCCTCCCCCGACGCCTTTTGCAAACAAAATCAGGTCTGGTGTAATGCCTGCGTGCTGGTAAGCAAACAGCTTTCCAGTTCTCCCCATCCCTGTCTGGATCTCGTCCATCGCAAGCAACATGCCTTCTTCCTGACAGACTGCAGCTACGTCGCGCAGAAAGTCCTCAGATAACGGAATTACACCGCCAGAACCAAGTACCGGCTCCATCAAAACAGCAGCAGGCTTCTCGTTTTTGCAGATCGCTCGCAAGCCGTCCATGTCCTCAACCTCCAGCTCATAGACAGGAAAGGAAGGTTGCGGGAAATCCTGGTACACATGAGCTTGTCGCGTGAGGCGAACGGCCCCCAACGTCCGGCCATGAAAGCTGTTGCGCAGGACGACAATCCCGTCTCTTCCTGCTCCATCGGTTTTCGACCATTTGTGGATGAGCTTGATGGCTGCCTCTGTCGCCTCCGCTCCCGAGTTGCTGAAAAAGACCTTTCCCGGGATTGTCGCGTCCACCAAACGTTTTGCCAGTTTGATAGCAGGCTGATTGAGGAAGATATTGGAGATGTGCAAGAATTGCGTGCCCTGTTCTTTGAGCGCCTCCACAATTTTTGGATGAGAATGACCAAGCACGTTAACAGCAAGCCCAGTAAACAGGTCTAGATAGCTTTTCCCTGTGGTGTCGTACAGGTAGTTGCCCTCACCCTTGGCAATTGCGATCGGCAAGCGTTTATAGGTTGAGATGATGTATTGTTCATCGAGCGAACGCCAGTCCATGAGTCAACTCTCCCTTAGAGCTGACGCAGCTCTTGCATGATTTCGGTTTTGGAGCGTGTTTTGTCATCGATTTGCTTGATCACGCGTGCAGGAGTTCCCGCTACTACCACGTTCGGTGGTACATCATCAATGACGATAGCTCCAGCAGCTACTACCGAGCCTGTACCAACGCGAACGCCTTCCAGGATCACCGCATTGGCGCCGATCAAAACGTCATCCTCGATGATTACCGGTGTAGCAGATGGTGGCTCTACAACACCCGCGATGACAGCGCCCGCACCGACGTGGCAGTTTTTACCTATCGTTCCACGTCCACCTACAACAGCATTCATATCAATCATGGTACCTTCGCCAATAACGGCTCCAATGTTAATGGATGCGCCCATCATAATGACGGCATTATTACCGATGGTAACCTGATCACGAATGATCGCTCCTGGCTCGATACGTGCTTGAATACCTTTCATGTCCAAAAGTGGAATAGCGGAGTTGCGGCGATCGTTTTCCACCACGTAGTCTTCAATTTTTTCGGCGTTCTGAGTCAATACAGGCTCGAGATCTTTCCATTCACCAAACACCACACCTGTATTTCCCGTAATGAACGCTTTGGAGTTCACACCAAAATCGATGCCTTCCAGTTCTCCTTTTATGTAGAGCTTCACAGGGGTTTTCTTTTCGCTTTTCTGAATAAACGCGATAATTTCATGGGCATTCATCATGTTCATGGGTAAAATCCTCCTTTTGATTAAAAAGCATGTAAAAAAGCAATGAGTGCACATGCTATCTCATTGCTTTTGATTTCTCGCCAGCAAATCGTAAATAGCACTCCAAAAAAGGCCCTATGCCTTCAATGACAGGATTTTGGTTCTTCACGTCAATCCCAGCTCTTGCTATCTACGGGGTGTAGCAAAAGCTTCGGCGCTTCAGCCTTTCCGTCTTTTCCTACCCCCCGGTAGTTGATGAAAAGATGTACTCTTCGTCAGCGCACCTCTATTTAGATTTATCTATTGAATTTCATTTAACTCTACCAAATTCAACTTCAGGTGGCAACAGCTTTCTCGACCATGAAGATGAGACTTTTATGAATAATCTCCTTAACAACAAAAGGAATTTTGTGGTACACTGTCGATCCACGTCTGATAATCAAGGAGAGTCAATCATGCTCATACGTAACCAAGAAGCCATTTATCTTCGTCCTATGCAAGTAAGCGATGCATACGAACTGCACTCCCTCCGCACGCGCAACCATCATTTCTTGCAGCCGTTTGAACCCATTCGTCCTGCTGCACATCTCACACTCACAGGTCAAACCGAGCAGCTAGCGCAAGCAGAACGTGATTTTGCAGCCGGGACCGGATATGCTTTTGGCATTTTCCTGAACGATACAGACCAACTGATCGGAAGAATCGCATTGTCCAATGTGGTGCGTGGTGCTTGGCAAAACGCAACACTTGGCTACTTTCTCGATCAAGCCCAAAATGGCAAGGGATACACTTCGATGGCTGTGGGTCTTGTACTGGACTTTGCGTTCACTACGGCTGAATTACATCGTGTACAAGCCGGCGTCATGCCTCATAATTTGCCTTCCATTCGCGTGTTGGAGAAAAACGGATTTCGTCGTGAAGGTCTTTCCCTACACTATTTACAAATCAATGGTAAATGGGAGGATCATCTGATTTTTGCTCGTACCATCGAGGATACTCAATCTCCTTCCTTATGATTCCGATCGTTTCCATAAGCATTGGTTTCTGAGTAGCTCTACGATGAATTGTCGCAAGTCATCTGCGTGGGCATACTGCTCTACTTTCTCCAGCTGTATTTCGACTCCCGTCTTCCTATGCTTTACAATGCCCTCTTCCACATGAAAACCGTACGACTTCAGCATAATTATTTGCTCCTCTGTCATCGAATGACCTCCAGGTACACGTAAGACCCTCGCCGTCAGCAAGGGTCTTACATGCGCTATCCTTTATTTTACTTCTACGGTGAATACCAGTCTTTGGACGATTTTTTCATCGTCGATTTTCTTTTTATATGCGCTGTATCTTTCCACAATTATGCACGTGCGGTACGTTAAGGTGTTCTCAACCTCTACTGTATATTCGCCTGTTCGTCCATCTTGTTCAATCAATCTGCCCAGATCAAGGGAATCGTATCCGCCCGGTTCATAGTCCTCTGATTTGCGCGGTTTATACGCTTTGATGACTTCCCCATTATACTTCACCACTAATTCGTTTTTGGCAGAAATCTCACCGTCACCGAAGTCAAACATCGCCCCATACGGTACGGCACCATACTCCCATTGCAGATTGGTGATGTAAAGAAATCTGTTGTCTTTCTTTCCTTTATCCCGCCTGATTTTTTTCAAGCCCTTGTTGATTACATGTGTGGCCGATAGCTGCAGCTCTTCCAATTCATCAGGAGAGTTGACAACCATTTTGTCACCATTTGCGTACTCCTTGCCATCCTTCGTACGCAGCTTCATCGGGGTTAGTGTAGGAACTGTCCCCTTGTCCCCAACCTCACAGGATTGGGTAGATGCGGTCGGTGGCGTGTCTTCAATAATTTCGATGTAGCCACACCAAGACAATTCAGGATTTGCTTTGCTGTAGTAATTAATTTTATGGCGTCCCGTTTTGTAGCGAGATAATTCCAGACCTGTATGATCCCCGTTGAGGTAGGAGGTGTCTACGACCACATTATTCACCGCCCAAACTCCAGGCCCTTCTTCTGCTGATCCAGAGCCAAACCTGAAATGATCCGATGCCGTAGCTACCCAGACCTTATGAATCGGATTTTGATAAATTTTTACGGTTGCATCCGATGAGTACAGGTTCGATCGCTCCTCCTGCAAAGAAGAGGATTTATTGTTCTGGACCAGGACATCCAATGTAGTTCTCGCTGAGCTCACATCACAGCTCTGAGAATCTCCAGGTATTTGGATTTGGATGGATGTCGCACTTCTCGACGCTCGCTCTGTTCCCTCATCTTGATCTGGTTCGAATGTGACGGAGATGGTCATGCCCTTCAGACTTTCTGGAATCGCCACATCAATGTGTTGGGAACCTGAAAGGGTCTGCCCTGTACCATCCACCCACCATCGACCTGAGGCGGATGAAAACAGCTGAATCGTTCCCGGCACTGATTCAGCTGAGATTTTTTGGCGATCAGATAACTTCTGACCATTCGAATCTGTTCCAAGGTATAGGGACGGAAGCCCTACCTGAATCGTAATCTGCCAAGGAGACAAATTCGCATCATCAGGTATAAAAGTCAGTCCGTAATCACCGGCTAGTAACACTCCCGTAGAAAAAACCTGCCCTGTGAAATGATTGACTTCACTATTGGAGCTTTTCTTCACAAGTTTCCATGTTCCAGATTTGTTGCTGGTATACACCTTGGAGCCGTACTGCCCAAAGAGGGATTCCGTTGCACCGGTGGGAATGCTTGCGCCTGCTGCCTGCTCTCCCGGATAAATAAACGGAAAATTATACGCCTCGACACGGAATCGCACATGTACCGTACTTTTCGTATCGACTGCATCCGAAACAACAAAGCTCAGTGTATGTACTCCTGCTGACAACTGAGCAGCTGGAATCGTAAAACGCGGAACCTCCCATCGAAATGAGGTCTGATTGTCAGCTGTCACAGATGAAAATTCCGGCATCAGAACGCCATCGAGATAAACCTCTTTTTTATTCATATTCGTGCCGCTGCCGAAGGTCGTTTGGATCAAATCAATATCGAGTGGCGTGTCAGGCGGTAGGATAAATTCGTCATTTTTTACCCAATTCCAGCCTTCTTCACTCAATCCCGCTACCTGATAATCATTGAATACAATCAATTCGTGAACTGGCTTTTGATGTTTGGTAGTCTGACTATCCCGTTTCACGGCTTTTGTCGCTCCAAAGGCAGGAGAAACAGAGGCTTCTGAGTAAAAACTGCCTGTCACCAGACATACCAGAAGCACGGATGCGAGCCATTTCTTCACGTTCTTCCTCTCACTTTCTGTATGGCAAACTTCATTTCGTTCTTATTCGACAAAAATGCTTGTTTTCCTGTCGTTTAGCAAAAATAGAAACGTATGTCTAACTTCCATTTCGATAGGTAAAAACTATTGGTTTTATAATTTATATAGATTTGACTTATAGTCTATCGGACTGGTAAAACAGGGGTAAGGAGGGGTTTTGATGAGTCAAGCGAATCAATGGAACGCAGAATTGTACGATGAAAAAATGAACTTTGTCTCCTATTATGGCAGAGGTTTAATCGAATGGCTACAACCTGTTTCAGGCGAACGCATTCTAGACCTAGGCTGCGGTACAGGAGATCTCACTGCCCAACTCGAAAAGGCTGGTGCCACAGTAACCGGGATGGATTATTCGAGTGAAATGATTGAATCTGCCAGAATAAAATATCCTCATCTCCCTTTCTTGGTTGCAGATGCTCATTCGTACCGCACAGATGAAATCTATGATGCCGTCTTCTCCAATGCAGCCCTGCACTGGATGACGCGGCCAGCAGAAGTGGTGCGCTCTGTCTGGCTGGCACTGGCCCCAGGGGGAAGATTTGTCGCTGAATTCGGAGGAAAAGACAACTGTCAGCAGGTCGTAGATGCGATCGGGACTGTTCTTGCCAAAAATGGCCTCTCCGCCCAAGAGCGCTTCCCGTGGTACTTCCCTTCCATCGGAGAATATTCAAGCCTGTTGGAAGCACAAGGATTTCGGGTAACTCTCGCCTCGCATTTCGATCGTCCGACGCGGATGCCTGACGGAGATCTTGGACTTCGCCATTGGCTGAATTCATTTGGTGATTCCTTTTTCGCAGGCATGTCTGCAGAGGAAAAAGACGAGGCCTGCGCACAGGTAACGGAGCTGTTGCGTCCAGCACTTTTCGACGAGGACGGCTGGATCGTGGATTACAAGCGAATCAGAGTGATCGCATACAAATAATAAATCCGGAGCTGGAGCTTGTGAAGACAAAGAGACACGATTGTAAGAAAAATCCCCGAAATGCAAGATGTAATGTCCTGCCAACGGGGATTTTTCAATTCAACACCGTTACATGCCGCCCATGAGCAGCACTTCGTCTCCTTCAGCCAAACCACTCACGATCTCCAGATAATCCGTACCTTCTACGCCAATCTCCACTTCTTTCGGCATCGGCTCTCCATTTTCCGGATTCTTCACCATCACCGTGCCTTTGCCTTCTTCCATGACTTCAACAGCATTCAGCGGCAGGCGAAGGACGTTCTCTTTTTGCTCGATGAAAATGTCGCAGTCTCCCGTCATACCATGCTTCATTTCAGATGACTCAGCGAGCTCTACCTTTACCTCGAAACGAACTGCCTTGTCCTCCTTGGTGCCTTCTTTTGGCACTTCAACGACCTTCCCGACAAAAGGACGATTTCCAAAGGCTGTCACGTAAACTTCTACAGCTTGACCAAGCTTGATTGCCGGAATATCGATTTCATCGACTGCTGCCATAAAGTAGACAGATGAGGTATCCATGATGACTGCTACAGGCTCTCCGCCACTTGGTGTTTCCCCTTCCTTGACATTGAGCTTGGTAATGACGCCGCTGATCGGTGCTTCCACTTGTTTTTTCTCAATCTCACGTTTCTTTTGCTCCATTGCCAACAAAGACTCTTTGACGGAAAGCTCTTTTTCCCGAAGCTCCAGCTCTGCTGAGGAAACATCCATCTTGAAGAGCACTTGGCCTTCTTTGATCATGTCGTCTTCCTTGAACATCACCGAATCAATTTTTCCATGTGTATCGGCAACGACTTCCAGGTCATCCGGAAGCTCCAACGGAGTGGGATACTGACTTGCAAATAAAACGCCTTTATCGTTAGTAAATTGTACTTCCCCCATATCTCCGGCATACAAGGCACCTTGCTTACGCACCAAGACTTCCACGTCATGCATACCGCCACCCACTCCCTGAACCTTAGAGCCAGTCAAATCTATTTTACTGATGGTGCCATCCACATACGTGAGGGAAGCCCTCAAAAACACCTTCACTTTTTGACCTACTCGAAACCGCTCGGCTTCGAAGGCAGTAAACTTGCCGTTAATTTTCAGATGGTCAGTATCGACAAGTTTGGCTACTACTGTATCTGGAGTCACTTCAGCGCCTTCCTTGACCAGAATCTCCTTCACTTTACCCGATTTTTTGGATATGATCCGGTCCTTTTTTTCCTTGAGTTCTGCCAGATCTTTTTGCGCCCGAGTAATCACGAGCTCCTGCTTTTGCAAATCGAGCAAAGCGTCTGTGGTATCTACCGTATACAGGAGATCTCCCTTACTTACCGTTTGCCCTTCACTGACCAGCAGCCGTTCCACTTTGCCGCTAACTTCCGGCTTTACTTCTTCTCTTGCTTTGGCTGCCACCGTTCCTCCTGCGAAGATGGTCTTCTTCACTTCCCCTCTCTCCACGTTTGCTGTCGGAAAGGAAGGCTGCTCCATCGTCATTTCGTCACCATTTGAAGGGGTAGCGTTTAAATAGGAATACCCGAAATATCCTCCTCCACCCAGAAAAACGACTACAGCTGAAATAATGATCCACTTTTTCTTATTCATCACATGTTCCCCACATTTCTTTTATTCAGATCGAATCGCTTGCAAGGCGCTTAAACGGGAAGCGCGAATGGCAGGGAAAATTCCAGCCAGCAAGCCGATAATAAATGAAAACCCGATTGCAAAGAGAGCCAGCCAGCCAGGAATGTAGGCAAGGCGCATATTTTCACCATTCGGCCCAAAGCCCATGTTCAGACTATCCATCATGCCGCTGGAGGACCCGAGGTAATTGACAATCTCGACCGCTCCCCATGCCATTCCCAATCCGGCCAAGCCACCAATTAAGCCGATAAAGCCCGACTCCATCAGGAACAACCAGCGAATGTTGAATACGGTAGCTCCAATTACCTTCATAATTCCGATTTCCTTGGTGCGCTCCAGGATGGACATGATCATCGTATTGACGATCCCGATCGTAGCGACCAGCAGAGAAATCGCCGCGATACCGCCCAGGACAAGCTGAATGACGAAGAAGAAGTTGTTAATCGTCTCCAGTTCACGCGCTGGCGACCAGACCTCAAATCGCTTCTCTTGCAGGGCTTTGACCACACTCTCAACCTGCTCACGCGATTCGACTTTAACTGTAATGGAATCGAACTCCATCTCATTTTGCTTGTTTGCTTGTTCACGAGTACGCGGCGATGACGTACTGCCTTCGTCCCCACGACTGCGCATGACCCAGTCATTCAATTCCTTAATTAATTCGATCGGAGCATAAACAGCTCGCTGATCCCGGTAGCCTTCCGTCTGGAGCAATTGCCCGACTACCCGTACACGCACTTCTTTTTTCTCGTATTTAGGCTCGTCATCTACGCGATATTCACGTGTTAATTCCAGAGTGGCTGCTTTATCCACCAGATTGAAGGAAGAAGCTTGCCCCCCCATATCAGGAGGCTGCTCCCACATCTGCGGATCGCCTTGCTGTCTGCCGCTGTCTGCATTGCGTCTGCGGGCTTCACGCTTTTCCCGCTCTACGTCGCGCAATTCGCGAGTGACACCGAAAGCCACTACGACTTCTTGGGGCGAACCACTTAAATAGGTTCCTTTTTCGATATCGTTTTTCCGGTAGTCTGCCGATTCTCGTACATCCACCCCGATCAAATCGACATGCCCTTCCCGTCTGCCGACTTTCAGCTTGGCTTGCTCGTACAACCGCTTCATCGGCATAACAGCTGCGACACCCGGAATCGATTTCAGCTCTTGCACAGCTGCTAGATTCAAACGCTTTCGTTGATCGTCCGGAATCATCTCTTCCGTTTTCAGGTCCCAGTACATCGGTTCTACGTCCATTTCAGTCAAATTCCCAAAATTCTCTAAGCTTTTTACAGCGTTGTCCTTGAGACCCAAGCTTAGTGCCATCATGGCTACAATAGCCGCCGTACCAATCATGACCCCGACAGAGGTCAAGGCGGTACGAAGCTTCATTCTCCAAAGATTTCTCCAGACAATACGAAAAGAATCAGTCCATCTCACTTGTTTCATTCACCTCGTAGCCAACTAGGCAGGCCTTGTTCTTTTTTGTACAATACGTCCATCCTGCATGTAGATCACCCGGTCAGAACTTTCAGCCACTTCCTGCTCATGGGTGACAATAATGAACGTTGTTTCATTTTCCTTGTTCATTTCTCTCATCAGCGTCAAGATTTCCTGTTCCGTCTTACTGTCCAGGTTTCCTGTCGGTTCGTCAGCGAGGATGATCGTCGGTTGATTGACAAGCGCCCTCGCGATACTGACCCTCTGCTGCTGCCCACCACTCAATTCGTTCGGCCGGTGGTGAATACGCCCTTCCAGACCTACGCGATTCAGAATTTCCGTGGCTTTCATTCGTCTTTTTTTAGGGCTCTCCCCCGAAAAGATCAACGGAAGCTCCACATTTTCCAATGCAGTCAAATTCGGAAGAAGGTTGTACGATTGAAAAATAAATCCCATGCATTTTCTGCGAAACAAGCAAAGCTGATTTTCATTAAAGCGTGAAATTTCTTCGCCGCTGACATAGATGCTGCCTTCTTCCGGCTTGGTCAGTCCAGCCAGCAAATTCAAAAGCGTGGACTTTCCTGAACCGGAGGAGCCGCACAGGGCGACAAATTCTCCCTTGTTGATATGAAGATTGATATCGAACAGCACCGGAACCTTGATCTTGCCTGTTCCATAGCTGTGATTAACATCCTTCACAGTCAATTCTCCTGCTGAATTCATCTCTTCTCTCTACACCCCTTTTACACATCGCTAAGAACATCATAAAGACATACTCCCATATAGACGTTACAAACTGGTAAAATGTAACGTCATTTTTGGTTATTATACAAATTTCATAAAAATGCAAGAAACTCTTCAAGAATATGTAACAAGCGCTTTAACATTTGCTCCCAGTCTCCTGATACAATGAAGTCAGTGAGAAACGAAGAGAGGGCAGATAGCGATGAGCATTTACCGATTTTTATTTGAAACCGCCACACGCCAATGGGTAGAAATCATCAAGGCACCGAGCATGTTTGAAGCCGCCAAGCAAGCGAAGCAGCTTGCTCTGAAACGCTCCAAGAGCATGTCTACGCCGATCCACTTCTCCTTTCATCACGCTGCTTCTGTGTAGACAAAAGCTCAAACAGAATCTACAGCCTTCTCCTTTATAAGAGAAGGCATTTTTGTTCGTTCCCCAAGGCGCATCCCTTATTGACATCGACCTTTTTTTCCTCTTCAATAAGAGATAGTACTAGATTCGCATTCCGTATTGTTGCGGTTATAAAAAGGGAGATAATCGAAAATGACTATTCGCAAAGCACTTACCATCGCAGGTTCAGACACCAGCGGAGGGGCAGGTCTTCAAGCAGACCTGAAAACGTTTCAAGAGCGCGGCGTTTTTGGAATGACTGCTATCACGGTCATCGTGGCACAAGATCCTCATAACAGCTGGTTCCATGAAGTGTTCCCCATCGATGTTGCCGTTCTGGAAAAACAAATCGAAACCGTACTGTCCGGGATTGGCGTAGATGCCGTGAAAACAGGGATGCTCGGCTCCACAGATTTGGTCGATCTCGCCGCTCGCAAAATGAAAGAATACAATTTGCAAAACGTGGTTGTAGACCCTGTCATGATCTGCAAAGGCGCGGATGAAGCTCTCCACCCTGAGATTGCGGTTAGCTTGCGAGAAGTTCTCTTGCCTCATGCCACTGTTGCTACCCCCAATCTGTTTGAAGCAGGCATCCTCAGTCAGCTGGGTGCACTGAAAAGCGTGGATGACATGAAAGAAGCAGCGAAGCGCATTCACGATATGGGTACTGCAAATGTCGTGGTAAAAGGCGGCGGAAAGCTTGCTCATGAACATGCTGTAGATGTTTTCTACGATGGACAAACCTTTGAGGTGTTGGAAGCTGAGCGTTTTCAAACAACCTACACACACGGTGCGGGATGCACATTCGCAGCAGCCATTTGTGCGGAGCTGGCAAAAGGGAATTCCGTACGTGAATCTGTGCTGGTTGCCAAGGATTTCATCACGGAAGCCATCCGCCATTCATTTGCACTGAATCAATATGTTGGCCCAACCCATCACGGTGCTTACCGTATGGCAAAACAAGGTTAACTCCAGGGCTAGAAAAAACTCCTGACTCTCTTGGCTGATCGGCCGAACTGTCAGGAGTTTTTTGCTTTTCCATCCTTATGTTCGCAGCGCAACTGGCTGAGATTTTTTCCGCAAGGAGCTGATCGTAAAGACGATCAGAGCTGCCCAGATGAAGGAAAAGCTGATGATATGCGTGATCGTAAAAGGCTCGCCAAAAATGAAAATAGCCGAAAACATGGAGATGGTCGGTGACAGATACTGGATGAAGCCGATCGTGGATAACGGCAGTGTTTTCGTTGCCTCGGCGAACCAGAATAGCGGCAATACCGTTGCCACCCCGGTCAGGGTCAGAAGCAGAATCTGCCAGCCTTGCATATCCCACGCCGTGGCCGTTCCGTTCGCTTGTATCGCGCTCAAATAAAGGAGGGCAACCGGTACGATCAGCAGGGTCTCACAAGCCACGCCGGTCAGCGCATCCACCTGCACCTTCTTCTTCGCCAACCCGTACAAGGCAAACGATAATGCGAGCGCAATCGCCACCCACGGAACTTCTCCGTATTGAAGGGTGTTGTATAGAACTCCGATGGCTGCTAGCGTTAGCGCAATCCATTGTCCCAGCTGCAGCCGTTCCCTTAAAAAGATGACACCAAAAAAGACACTCAAGAGGGGGTTCATGTAGTAACCCAAGCTCGTTTCGAGTACTTTTTCGTTATTAACCGCCCAGATATAAATGAGCCAGTTCGCTGATATTAAGATCGAGCTGAGAATCATCGCCCCTCTTACTTTAGCCCCAGAAAGAGCGCTCATCATGCTTCTCCAACGCTTCTTGATCAACAAGACGATTCCTACAAATACAAATGACCATAAGATCCGATGGGCAAGTATCTCAAATGCTCCTACGGTTTGAAACACGTTCCAGTACAACGGAAGCAAACCCCAGACCAAATACGCAATGACAGCGTATACGACTCCTCGTCTCATTCTCATTAGCCCCCAGTGGAGAAATGAAATCTCGTCTAATGCTCCTAGTGTAGCGGATTCACCCGATTCCTGCTATCACATTCTCGCTCTAGATTACAGGTAGACGGTTTTCTCCGTTATTTCACTACCACATTAGTAGAATAAAGTGCCAAAAATATTAATTGTACCAATTTTACCTCTATAGTACAATATTTTTATTCACCAAATTTTTATTGTATCGAAAGGAAGTTCACCTATGACATACTGGCGCTCTGTAATCCTCGTCTTGCTCGGGGCATGTAGCTATGGCGTATTATCCATGGTCATGAAGCTTGGTTTTTCAGCTGGCTACACACCCACCGAGCTGAGTGGCAGTCAGCTTCTTTTTGGCGGAATCATCATGTCTGTACTTGCACTCCTATTTTCCAAAGCACGGTTTCGCTTCAAATACGTCATGTCCCTTGTACCCGTCAGTCTGATGATGGCTTTTGCCAGTTATTTATATAATCTTGCCGTGAGTCATCTCTCTGCGTCGCTGGCTATTGTCCTGTTCTTTCAATTCACTTGGTTTGGCATTCTGCTTGAATCCATCTCCAAGCGTCAATGGCCAAGCCTGGATAAATGGATTTCGATCATCATGATCGGCGGCGGAACGGTTCTTGCCAGCGGCCTTGGCGAGACAGGCTGGAATGATGTCAGTCTGTTCGGCTTGGTATGTGGACTGTTATCCGGCTTTTCCTTTGCCGTCGTCATTTTTATGAGCGGCCGTATTCTTCCAGACCTGAATCCGTATCTGCGAAGTGCCATTTCGATCAGCATGGCATCCTTGATGCTCTCACTGGTGTACCCGCCGACCTTTTTACTGAATGGACGATTGCTGGACGGATTATTGCCATACGGGCTGCTCGTAGCCTTGTTCGGCTCGGTTATTCCGATCTTTTGTCTCTCCGTCAGTGTTCCCCGCCTTGGAAACGGATTGGTCACCATACTCAGCGCGATGGAGTTGCCTGCAGTTGTCCTGTTGGCCAGCTTTGTTCTACACGAGCCAGTCAGTTTGACCAAATGGAGCGGCGTCTTGTTGATCCTGGCAGCGATTGCAGTACCACAAATCAAATGGCGGCAAGTCCTCCCTCCATCACAAGCCATGAGGGAAAAAAGCGGTTGAGACGTCTATGCATACACAAGAAGCTGACTCCTGTCTACGAGAGACGAAGAGTCAGCTTCTTTTACAATAGAAAGAAACCAGCGATGCTGGCTCGAAGACCAACAAGCTGGTTTTGTTCGTGTACGTCCTATGTAGATAATGCGGTCGGCGAGACTCGAACTCGCACGGGTCGCCCCGCCACCCCCTCAAGATGGTGTGTCTGCCAATTCCACCACGACCGCATGGTTTAATAGGATAGTATATGTGTAGATTTTAAAAATGGGGCGATCGATGGGACTTGAACCCACGAGACGAGTTGACCCCGCCTACACGATTTCCAATCGTGCTCCTTCGGCCGCTCGGACATCCATCCAACATCATGCTCAAAAGACGAGCATGTGCAATGATTAATCTATCATAACTCTCCATTGAATTCAAGGGCAAGTCATGAGAGATTAACCACCCTGCTCCAGCACTTCTATTTGCACGACTCCCATCCGCTTCACATCATCTTCCACAATCGCAGACAGCTCATTCAAAAACTGCACCTGAAAGCTCCCTGGGCCTTCTTCTGCAGATTTTTTGGCCGCTTTTTCAGCTGCTACCCCATAGCAAACAAGGGCCGATGCCCCTGCCAGGAGCAGATCGCTTTCCACCGCAGCAAAAGCACCAATCACAGAAGTAAGCAGACAGCCTGTACCGGTCACCTTGGTCAAGATGGGATGACCGTTCCCGATGCGATACAGTGTTTTCCCATCGGTGATGACATCTTCTTTTCCCGTGATGGCAACGATCGTTCCTAATTGCTTGGCCGCTTTTTGGGCGAGTGCGACGACATCCTGATTTCCTTGTGCCGCATCGACGCCTTTGATCTGCCATTTTTCGCCGATGACATTCGCGATTTCTGCGGCGTTTCCTCTGAGAATCGAGATTTTGACCTGCTCGACGATTTTTTGAGCGGTTGCTGTACGGTACGCAGTAGCACCTACCCCTACCGGGTCAAATATGACGGGAACTCCATGTTCGTTGGCCGATTTTCCCGCAAGGATCATTGCTTCAGCTTCGGTTTCATTCAAGGTTCCCATATTGAGAACCAATGCACCTGCAATGCTTGCCATTTCGGCAACTTCCTGCTTGGCGTAGGCCATGACCGGCGAAGCTCCCAATGCTAAAAGACCATTCGCGGTGAAGTTGGTGACGACCACATTGGTGATATTGTGAATAAGTGGATTGCCTTGGCGTATTCTTTCCAGCGATTGTCCCACGACTTCCAATTGCACGGTAATTCCTCCTCTCTATGCGCTTGACTCGGAGCGAGAAAGAAGCTTATGTACCTCCAACACCTCTCCAAGCTCAGGATGGTATTGCATGACCCCCATAATCATATAAGATTGATTCAATTCGGGCAATTCACGTGAATGCGCCAATACCTTGTTTACTTCACCATCCAGGCAAACTACTTGGCCCAAATACACATAGTGACCGGGACCTTCCTTCATGATCTCGATCTCTTTGATGTGTCCTGTAATTTTTATCCTTTCGTCCTCTTCCCTAATCGCTTGCTCATCGACCCACTTTTGCTTCAAATCCTCGATGGACAATTCATGCGAGCGAACCAGAAAATCCCAATCTCTGGAATGCGGGAAAATATGCTTCGTTTCTTCTAAAAAAACATTATATTCATCATGCAAAAGATCTACATAGTGTACGACGTCCTCTGAGATGATCCGGATTGAATCCTCTCCACATTTATTGATGTGATAGGCAAGAAATTTGAATGATTCGATCATGTCAAAATTTCCCCATCCCCATGCCTGGCTTCCTAAGGAACCTCCTCTGGTCCCACACTTTGTACAAGTGAAATAATAGTAGGTTGTCATCGTGAGTTCCCCTTTATCCATTTTCTTCTCTATTCTGGTATCGGATGTGGAGGCTAAGGGTTTTATGCGCCGTTAGTCGCAACATTGCGTATCATTGAAAAAAAAAAAAAAATTGATCAAAACTAAACACCCCTCCATGCAGACAGGCAACTCCACAAAGGGGTTCCCATCTCATCATGAAGGGGTGTCAGTATCAGTCGTTCATCGCGACGTTTGATCAAGAAGTGTTTATTAGATGCGATGCGTACCACTACGCACATCTCTTTCATTATCGATGGTTCAGGGACACGCGCCCATGTCCGTGACCTTGATGAGCCTCCATTTGAGGTGCAGCACCAAGACCCATACTCCAGTTAATGACGCGACTGGAGATCACCACTGCAAGAATCGTGTAAAACATCTCTTTTGCAGGCAAATACCAGAAGGAAAGACTGAGGACCATCACGTCCATCAATAGGAAAATCGTCCCTACTGTAAGTCCTGTGTATTTGCTGAGCAGCAAGGAAAGGATATCGTCACCGCCTGTAGCGGCTCCAAAGCGCAATACCAGCCCTGTCCCAAGTCCAGTGAGGACACCGGACAACAGTGAAGCAAGCGGCATCATGGAGCTCATGTCCAAAACGATAGGCGAATACTTTTCAAACAGCTCGTAAAAACCCGTAAAAGAAAGAGATGCGACCACCGTGTTCCAGATAAACTGACGTCCTTTTACCAGCCATGCCACCAAAATAAGTGGGATGTCTAACGCCAGCATCATGAGTGCCGGTGACAAGTCAAAGATGTACTTGGCCAGTAAGCCCAGCCCGACGAACCCTCCTTCTGACAGGTGGTTCTGAAAATTAATGTGATAGTAAGCAAAAGCAAGCAAACAAGCTCCAAACAAAATCATACCGTAACGTTGAATGAACTGCAGCGCTCTCTTCATCTTGAATTCCTCGCATTTTTGTCGGTTTAGGCATGGGCTGCCAACCGACTACGGAGGATATTCGCAAGTATAAGTCGCTACTCATACAAATGGCCTCGCTTTCGTAGTAGGTTAACCGCCCGAGTGACGATCGACTACTACGAAGCTAGATGTAGGAGAGGTCAAATTGTTTCCAAATCGTCCTGTGGGGACGCATGGTATCCTTATCCCTTCCATTGCTTTTTTTTAATTATATCATAAAAAAAGCGATTATAGAAGCCTTCACAATGCCCGTTACCATGATCAGGACGATGGTCACACATGCTGTCCAAGCGTTACCCAAGGCTGCATGGGCTTGATCGCAAAATACTTTTCCAACAGCTCAGGATAATCGCTGCATTCATCCAGAACGATTGCATGACAGAGTCTGCTTTTTTGCCTACTGTTCAGAACAGAAAGCTCAACCATGGCTGCAATGCCGCTGTACTTGAGCACCCTGGCCTGCAGTCTACGATTGTCCTGGTGAAGCTCCTCAGGATGTTCCAGCAGTTCAGACAATGCCTCTCCAGTCGGAAACAGCGTTTTCATCCATGCATACGGAGTAGCCAGGTCCGCATATCGTTCCATGCTGTAAGGAACGGATGCAGCCGGAAGAAAACGGGTAAGCGCGTCTCTTAGGACCTCAAGCGGAGCTTCGCCTTGTTGAATCGTTGTTTTTATCTCTACCAGGTAAACGTAAGAAATCCATTCGGCTAGAGACGTATCCTGCAAAAAACGCTGGACGAGAGAGCTCCAAAGTCCCTGTATCGTCCCCTGATCAAATTGCTGTCCCGTTATACGGCTGACGAGCTGCGACAGTTTCTCATTGATCGCGCACTCTGCTTCCGGAAACAAGAGATACGTTCCGATGAGCCGCTTGCTATCCGAACGAAATCTTTCCTGCTGCAGGACGAATCTAGCCAAATCAAAGGGAGCTCGCTCTGGACGTTTCGGATCGGCTTGATTCTCGGCCAACAGTTCTGCGTCAACCTGGACATGGACTTTCATCGGCCGATCAATCTGTCCATGAAAAATAACGGCCTCTCCTTGCTTCAACCGAATGATTTCCTGGATCTGTTCATCATCCAGTCCGATGGCGTCACCAACCAATTGCCTGTCATCTTTGGCGAACAGCCGATGAATGATTTTCAGATTCGTATTTTTGATAATATCAGGAGACAGCTTTGTCGGTATCTGGTCTGCGATAATCATGCCCTGGCCGTACGTACGGATCTCGGAGAGCATGTGGTTGAAGGTCTCGACAGCTTTTCCCCGCAAATCGCCAATTTCCTGATTCGAGGAGCGTTGCGCATTTTCCAACAGGCGGTGAGCCTCTTCGATGACAAGCAAATGCTGAAGAGTGCCGCTATGCTTCCCCTCGGAGGAGTAGTGCTCGTAAATGGAGACGAGAAGCAGCCCCATGAGAAACACCTTTTCTTGGTCATCTCCGATATATTCGAGCTCCATCACCGTTGGCGTCTGCAAAAGCTCTGAGATGGAATGACCCTCCTGCGTGTTCAATATGCTCCCTTTCGCGCCACTGAGCAGACTGCCGATCCGCACCTTCAATGCCCCGCGAATATCGCTGGTCAGATCAGCTGAATAGCCTACAGCCTCTATAGCCTGATCGATGGCTTGATGCAAATCTTCCATAGTCGGGAAAAGCGCTTGGCGTTCCAATTGTTCAGCAAACAGATTGGTACCGGAAATGAAATCCCAGCCGGTGCGCTGATAGATGTGATAGAATGCCGTCTCCAGAATATAGGGCATCGGTCCATACATCGGAAAGGCTGCGACGAATACCGACTTCAAGTGATCCAGATGGGTCTGAATATGAATATGCTCTGGAAAAGCAAAAGGGTTGATCCGAAATCCATTTGCACCCTCGATGCCAAGTGTATAGCGACGCAGGTTCGGAACCTGATTTTCGAGGTATTTGTACTCGGTCTTAGCAGGCTCCAAGACTAAAAACGGCTTCTTCGCCTCTACGGCTTTCATCAGGAGGCTCTTGATCGTGCTCGTCTTCCCGCTTCCTGTGACACCCGAAACGAACACATGCTTTGTCAGATCCTTCAACGCGATCTGGACAGGAATACGGGTAGCGTGATGCTTGACCAGGGTACCCAGCTCGATTGCGGGATACTGAGGTTCTTGCAGATCGACGTCGAATTCAACGCGTCTGTTCAGCTTGATCCCAGGGACGCCGCTCGTCGGCAGCGCGATAATGGGTGCAATACAGTTCGCGGCAGCATAGTTGACATACTCCAGGCTGCTGCTGGCTTGTTTGCGCAGCTGATACATGCTGAGCGATCCAGAGCGTCGCGCGAATGACTCCATTTTTTTCGCTATTAGGGACGCAATGCCATCCCCAGCGTAAATATGATAGTCCACCTGCTTGAAAACAGTGCCTTGGGTGCTCAAGACGTAGAGATGATTCTCCAATACTTCCAGCTGTTGCTGAGCAGTCACATCCTTCAACTGATACGACGTGTTTTCTCCTCCAGCAATCATTTTCATCAGATTCTCACCAAGATGCCCCTGCTCGCCCACCTGAGTCATGCTTTTTTGCGAAAGCTTGGCAATGTGATCGTGCAGCAATCGAAGCTGTTCCTTGAAGACTGACTCTTGCTTCAGGTGGAATTTGACCTGGATGAGAAAATCCTCCCGTGGGATCATCTTCACAAGTTCGTCCAGCAGGTTTTCTTTTCTATCCTGTAAAACGAGTGGGGACACACTGCCCGATAGCGTTACTTTCTCCGCAGCAAAGGCTGTATCCAGGTCTCGAGGCAGCTTCTCCCACACGCACGAAGAAAAGTGCTTGTTCAATTTTTCGCGAAGCTCACTATCAGCGGTTCCCAGCATATAGGTGAGCTTTTCCTTTTGATAGACGATATAAAGGGACAGCGGTTCACTCGCCTGCGAATGATGCGCGATAAACTCCACAATCTCCTTGGCTATCGAAAAGCCGAAATTCAACTGGATCTGGATCTCGTCCTTACCCTGATAAAAATAATAGCTGTCATGCTCACTGGTCCGATCTAATTCTGTTAATTGATAAAATGGCACCTGCTTCCAACTCCCCGGTGTTCCATATCAAAATAAAATGCTCGCTTGCTTCATTCCGCACAAGCGATTGGAACAAGCTCTCCAATTCTGACGGTATCGCAGCTTCGTGCTTGTCCATCAGTTCTTTTAACTCATGCGGCCCATACAAGCCATTGAGCAGGCTGCTTTTGAGAGCAGGCTCCTGTATGTCATCCCACTGTGCAGCAGAATAGCATGCCGGTTCAACGCTTCCGCTTTGGAACAGCTGATGGATTCGGACTTCGATCTGTTGAGCAAAGGCATGCAGTTTTTCAAGCGAGTCCACTTTGCTGGCAAAAGGCAAATCCCGATCTGCTGCCGCAACAGAGCATGACGCGTACTGCTCATAGAGGGTCTGCAAGGTTTTATCGTCCGATTGAAGAATCAAGACTTTCATTTCCACTTCACTCACGCCCTTCCTTACTACAGGAACATAGCCATTTGTACGGATTGCTTAGGCAACCCCACAATCAGCTTCCCGCCTGCGTCTTGGATTTGTTCGATCACAGCTCTGGCTTGCTCTGGACTTTGCAGAAGCGCCTGTGCCGTATCTTCATTAATAACCACAAAGGAATGGTCCGAAATCTGTCTTCCTGCCTGAATCTGCTGCTGCAGCTCCCCTGCAGCCAGTTCTTGACGAAGATAGGGCATTCCGCCGTTCTTCACTTCGTACGAAGCAGAATCACCCTTCATCACATCGTAATTGGCATCCACCACCACGTGATCTTTGTCCAGTCTCAGCTCCCACTGCTTTAAGCTCGCGTCCGATTCAAGCAATTGAAGGTCAATTTTATTGCCAGTCGGGACGCCATCCAGCTGGACTCCGATTTGTGTCCGGACTTCGCCATGCTGCATGAGGACGGATTCCATCAAGCTTTCCCCGAATTGACCTTTCAAATGAATGTCATTGTAAGCTGCTCGCACCATCTCTGGCGAGTGCTGAGACAATTCCCGGAATTCGGCCAGTTTTTTATAGCGATCCTGCTCCAACAGGACGTTGATGTTTTCCATAACCTGCTTGTTCATTTGCAGCTCTGCCGCGCGGTTCCATTCTTGCGCCATACTGCTGACTTCTGCCAGCTTCTTGCCTGCCTCCTGAATCGCAAGCGTCTCTGCTGTCTTCTCCGCGACAACCGCCGTCATGACTGGTTCCATAGCCGCCCCTCCTCCCCTTTACATGCTCGCCTTTGCTTTTGGTGGCTCCAGCTCATATTGGACTTCTCCACGGCTGAGCAGCTCGGCTTGAGCCTCTTTTGTCAACCGGCTCAAGGGTACTGTTTTCCCGATCTGTTTTTGAATCCATTCGCCTTGTTGATTCTGAAAGTACATCTGGATATCGAGGCGGATGCTGTCAACCTCCGCTTTCTGCATACAGAATCTGCCCCCGACATAGTACAAGGAGCCTTTTTCTGATCCCAGCTCGATCATCCGATCACATTCATCCGAATATTGAGCTGCCAACTCATCCAATGTGACGCGCTGGTTGTCCTTCTTCATCTTGTGCTTCCACATGAGATAGCAGCCAGCTGTGACAAGCCCACCCACGATAATGGTTTCTTTAATCATGTTGTTCACCTTTTTCCGGATGGGTAAGTTCATAGGCGATCCGTCTTTCTTGTTTCAGCGCACGCCTGTCGTCCAAAATCAATAGCTCGATGGGATATTTGCTGCTTTTGTTCTTTTTCACAACCCATTCACCGTCCGTTTTTTGAAAAAAGGCCTCCATCCCGACCAGAAAATGCTGTTCGTCCTCCGTGATTTCAATAGTAAAGGAGCCACCTATGAATAGTAGCCTTTCGCGTGCAATCGCTGCGAGGATGACAGCGTCGCAATCCGCTTCGTAATGCTTGGCAATCGCTTCAAACGTGTTTTTTTCTTTGTTGAATTCAATGATCAGGTTTTTATGTAATAAGTCACTAAACTTCTCGACCGACTTTATCATCTTGCCCGGCATTTCTTTCACATCATCTCACCCCTACAGGATCAGCTTTAGCTCATCTTCCAGTTCTTTGGAAATATCGACTTCCTTGTTGATCACGCGGGCTTTCTGACGAATTTCAGGCGGGACCTCTGATTCCGAGACGCGCTTGGTTTCGGTGGTTTCATACCATTGTCCCTTGCTGTCCTGCTGATATGTCTTGGCAATTTCTTCGTACGCTTCTTTCATTTTTTTCAAAAAGATCTTTGCGCCGATCACCGTTGCTTTCACTGCTTTCCTTGCTTTTGCAACCAAAGATCGCATCCAGTTCTTGATTTCGTCCCAAAAAGAAATCGCCAATACGGCAACTGCGCCGATCAGTAACGCGGTAAGTATCACCCTACTTCAACTCCTCAAGCTTCAATTGGCTTTTGACGTATTCTTCACTGACTGGTCGCGTTTCCACTTTGACCGAATCGGAACGGTCGGACCACGTGTTATTCGCCCTTTTACTCTTCATGATTCCTTGCAAAGCATCCGCCAGGTATTCATGTTTGACGAGTGGTTCTTCCGCTCTCGCTGCACGAAAAGCCGCCATGAGAATCGCGTTGGAGATATCGCTACCGGAAATCTGGTCAAACTCTCTAGCCAATTCCTCTGTACGAATATCGTGTGGGAGCTTTGTCGGAATCAGCTTTTTCAGAAGTCGAACACGACAGTCAAAATCAGGCAGTTCAAAATCGATGTGTGCCAGGATTCTGCGCATAAAGGCTGGATCGTAATTGGAGATGTAGTTGGTCGCAAACAAGATGACACCCTGGTAATCGTTCAGAAGCGTAAGCATAACCGAGCGAGTCTGATTCACACTGGTATCGGTCGCATTGTTCATATTCGTTACTCTTCGACTCAGAATCGCATCTGCCTCGTCAAAAAATAAAATGCTGTCAGAATCTGTGGCGATGCGGAAAGCCTCGGTCAAATTTTTTGGCGTGTCTCCCACAAATTTGGACTCTATGTCGGCATAGTTGATGACTAACAGCTTTTTACCCAAATATTCTGCGATCGCATGAGCGACCATTGTTTTTCCCGTGCCCGGCGGACCGTACAGATTTAACCCTACCTTGCGCGAGTGTTTATGCGTTTCCGAAAATCCCCAGGCGTCAAAAACCTGATCACTTTTATCTTTGATCGCGAGCGCATTCTGGATGGCTTCCAGCGTCCGGGCTGGCAAAATGACGTCTGCAAAGCTGTACTTTGGCGATTGCGGGATAAATGAAGCCGCCTGGGGCTTGCTGTCTTTCCCTGCTTCTGCAACAGCCTGCTTTACTGGCTCTGTATTTTTGGGTCCAACGATAGACCCTTGTGCGCTCAAAGGCATAGTGGGCGTGCTTTGATCAATCCTTCTGCCGATTCCCATGTCAAATCCCCTTCCTCACTCAGTCCAATCTTATATGCTTGGTAATAACTCCGTTCGGATACTCGCGTTCGTCTGTCCAGCGATACACGCGTTCTTTTCCCTTGAAATCCAAGACCTCCAGTTTGCCCGTATCCACGAAATGCTGGACGGCTCTTCTCATCTCAGAGCGATCCATCTGACCTTCAAGTCGCAGCTTCTCGTGGAGCTCGTCCATCGTTGCCATTTCGATATCGAGAAAGATCCGCTTTACTTTTTGCCCTGTACTCTCCGGCTTGAAGTAGACGATGGCCGTCACAATCAGGCCGCACACGGCAAAAATGGCAATCGACCAGTAGCCGATGACGGTGTACAAATAGTAGAAACCATATAGAATACCGGCTGGGATCAGCACGTACAAAGAGAGTTTGAACAGCTTCCAAAGGATAACCAGAATGAAAACAATCGCGTAAAATAAATACTTGAGCAACGTCACGACCAAGCCAACTGCTATGAATAAAAGAACGATACCAATAATAATTTCCATGTTAAGTCTCCTTTGGCTATCGCGTCAGTTGAGCTTCCAGTTCATCTGTGATATCGGTCTCGCGGTACTTCTGGGCCATCGCTCGGATGTCTTCTGGAACATCTCGTTCGTTGACCTTTCTCGTGATCACCGTCTCCTGCCAACGTCCATTTTCCTTGGCGTAATGCTTGGAAATTTCCTCAATAGCCTCACCGATCTTCTTAATGAATACCTTGGTTCCATAGACAGCAGTCTTGATCACTTGTTTCACTTTTTGAAGGCATCGCTTGAGCCAATCGACAATACTGTTCCAATATTTCGCCACCAGGCTTCCCCCTACCAAAAGGGCAGCTCCTATCAATAACGCTTCAATAATCATTTGCATCGACTCCATTCCTCATGTTCCATTTAATACCCAGATCCAGACATGGATTAAACATTGCCTGCGACCCCATAAGTACATATACCCATATTCAATAGCCCCATAGACGGATTCTAGGGACTACTTGCTATAGAACTTTATTCCCACTAAATTATTTATCATACTACGATATTTTCAGACAATTGTCGATCTCAAAATTGCCAGTTTCTTCTGTCTGACAGCAATTCAATGATGAAAAAAAAGAAAGAAGGCATTGCTTCACCTTCTTTCTCACTAAAATTGAAAGGCTTGCTTTTTCATTTCCACCGGGATGCCAGCCGTGACGAGAAAAACCTGCTCACATTCCTGGGCAATACGCTGATTCATGATACCGGCGACATCCCGAAAGACTCTCCCGAGTGGATAATCCGGAACAATACCGTAGCCCACCTCGTTTGTAACAAGCAGTAGAGAACCTGGAAACGTGCGAATGACCTCCTGCAATGCCATAATCTGCTCAAGTAAATGCTCTACTGAAGGGTGCCCTTCTCCACGCACCAACCAATTGGACAGCCACAGAATCAGACAATCGACCAAAAGGACAGTGCGACCATCCTGCACGTCCGGCCGTCCACCTAGTTCCGTCAGTTTTTCCGCCAGCTGAAAAGGTTCTTCTACCGTCTCCCAGTGAAAGGGAGAACTCTCCCGTCTTACTTGGTGCTGCTTGACCCGCTGCTCCAATTCCTCGTCAAAAACGGGACTCGTCGCGATATAGATGCCTCGTTCCCCGAGATGAGCGGCGTATCGCTCCGCAAACGTACTTTTTCCACTACGGGCTCCGCCCGTCACCAATGCAATCATCCTGCACCCTCCAAACGCTGATCCTTCCCCTTGCGTCCTATCCACCTGCCTGCAGCATGATCTGCGGCAAATGATGAACCGGGTGCTCCAATACGATCGGTCTAGTGCCATAGACGTCTTCGATCAGACTGCTGCGCAATATTTCTTCGGGACTGCCCACGCTTACCTGCCTTCCCTTGTGGAGCATCAAAATCCGATCACAGTACAACGAGGCCAGATTCAAATCATGAAGCACCGCAACAACTGTAACCTGCGTCGTCTTTTGCCAGGAGCGCACGATATCCATCAGTTGGATCTGATAGCCGATATCGAGGTATGTCGTCGGTTCGTCCAGGAGCAGAACCATGGGCTTTTGCACCAATGCCTTGCCCAGCGCGACACGCTGTTTTTCTCCTCCACTCAAGTGATCGAGCGAACGCTGCTCAAGCTCACTCAGATTCAACATGTGAATGATCTCATCAATCAAGGGAGTAGGGTCCAAAGCTTCCTCGCCCAGCCAGTTCTGATAGGGGAATCTCCCCATCTCCAGCACTTCACGTACGAGAAATCCTACAGGTGGAAGAGCTTCCTGCTCCAGCACCGCCAGCATTCGGGCGAGCTCCTTGCGAGAGTAGCGCGTGAGCAGCTTTCCATCTAGACGAATCTCACCCTGGTCCATTCCGACGACACCAGAGATCAGCTTGCAAAGCGTCGATTTTCCGCTTCCATTCGGGCCGATGATGCCGAAAAACTCCCCCTTGCTTACGGAAAACTGGATATCCTGCAGGACAGGCGTCTGATTGTAGGATTTATGCAGTCCGCTTACCTGGATCATCTGACTATCCTCTCCCCTGTTGTTTTCTCTTCCTTAACAAATAGGCGAAGAAGGGCGCGCCCAGAAAGGCCGTAACGACACCCAATGGTATTTCTGTCGGGCTGAGCAGCATTCGCGCCAGCGTATCTGCCCACAGAACATAGATTCCTCCGAAGATCGTCGCCATCGGCAGCAGCAAGCGATAATCAGGGCCCATCATCAGCCTGACCAAATGCGGTACCACCAGTCCGACGAACCCGATAATTCCCGAGATGGATACTGCTGCTGCTGTTAACATAGTTGCTGTGACCAGGACAATCAATTTGGTTCGATCGACATGGACACCGAGATGCGCTGCCTGCCGCTCTCCCAATGCAAAAAGATTGAGTGAGCGCGCGTAGCTGATCAGCACAACCAATCCGATGATCAAATAAGGCAGCAGGACGTACGAAAACGCCCAGCCCCGAAAAGAAAGGCTGCCCAACAGCCAAAAGATGATCTCATTGACCATCTTGTCTGACAAAGAGACCATGAAGGATACCAGTGAGCCCAAAAAGGCTTGCACCACGACGCCAGACAGCAGCAAGGTCTCGGTCTGGATCTTGCCCTGTGTATTCGCGAGACGCATGACAATCCATAGACTGAAAAGCCCAGTCAGAAACGCGACTACGGGTGTGCTCCATTGTCCGAGAAAGGCAATTTGCAAGCCAAAAAGCAAGAGAAAGGAAGCTCCGACAGCAGCACCCGATGCTACCCCCATCGTGTATGGATCTGCCAGTGGATTGCGCAATACGCCTTGAAAGCCCGCACCTGCCAGAGAAAGGGACGCTCCCACCAGAATGGCCAAGACCACACGTGGGAAGCGCACCTTCATTACGATTTGTTCAGCAGACTCTGGCCAGGTGACCGGGATGTGCTCTGCCATACCAGGAAGCTGATGCAGAAGGATCAGCCACACCTGCGACAGCGGCAGGCTGGCAGCCCCCATCGATATACTCACGACGATAGAGAGGAGCAGCGTAGCAATTCCTACTCCTCCCCATGCAGCCAGTCGTCTCTTCATCCTACTTCACCCGATCGGGATAGATGGCCTTCGCCACTTCAATCAACCCTTGCGTGATCCGTGGCCCAGGACGGGACATGACATTTTCGTCCATGCCAAAAACCTGTTTTTCTTGGATCGCCTTGATTTTTTCCCATCCACTTCGTGTGACGATGATTTCCTCCAGATTTTTGCCGGTATTCTGATCGACGAGCCCTTTTGCATACAAAATCACGTCCGGATCATCTTGGACGATTTTTTCCTCACTGATCTGATTCCAGCCTGTAGTATCGGAAGCGATATTGATTCCCTTGGCCAGTGTAATCAGTTCATCCATAAACTCTCCCTTGCCCACCGTCCAGCCGGGAGCAAATTCGAGGTATACCTTTTTCATTTCCTCGGGCCCTAGATCTTGAACCGCCTCTGTAACCCGTTCGATATCCAGCTTCATCTGGCTGACAATCGCTTCTGCCTGTTCTTGCTTGTTGGTGATCTTGCCCATGAGCAAAATATTGTCCATGATTTCAGCCACGCTATTGGGGCGTGTGATGTAAATTGGCAAACCTAAAGATTGGAGCTTTTCTGCGATCGGCTTATCCATCGAAATGCCGCCGATGACCAAGTCTGGACTCTGGGACAGAATCGCTTCTTCGTTCGGCTTGACAACTCCCCCCACCTTTGGCTTCTTTGTTGCTTCGGCAGGGTAGTCATCAAAATCGGACACACCCACGATTTGTTCTCCAAGACCCAGGGCAAACAAGATTTCCGTCTCTGCAGGAGACGTGGAAACAATGCGCTCAGGTGCTTTTTCAAACGTGATCTCTTTTCCGGTCGCATCCTTGACCGTAAGTGGATACACGGTCTGCTTGGCAACCGATTCATCTGTATTTTGATGTGGTGTTTCCTGCTTTGCTTCAGGTGCAGGCTGAGCTTGAGGGGCTGCCTGCTCCGAACATCCCCATAATCCAATCGTCAACAGGACAGGGAGTCCCCATTTCCAAAAACGTTTCATCCGTGCTTCTTCCTCTCTTCTTCCATTCCATCATCACGATTCCTATGAAATCGACACCTACTAACGAAAAACCCTTTGAATCCACGAAGGAAACAAAGGGTCGGCTTTATGCTCAGGAGGCGTGGACACACAACGATATCCTATACTTCCCAATCCAGCCGATCCTCTCCGCGAAGGAACGCAGGTAAACGTACAACAGGCAGGTCTCCTGGCTCACGGGTATCAGATGCCCTCCCCTTCCCGTTTCCATAGAAACAGTGGCACGGAGGACCCTACCCGATTTACAGTGGCGGGACCGCGCCGGATTCTCACCGGCTTCCCTTTTCACCTGTCCATTTCGGACGAGGCACCTGTTGTTTTATACATAGTGAACGTGATGAATCAACCATATTCTCGTATCATCATAGCATTCCTGTCAGCAAAAAAGAAGGAGGAATGGCGAGGCTCACATGTATTTGTCCTGGTAGTGCGAAAGAGCGAGCAGAGGCCAGATCCACTGATAGCTATGGTAGGCAAAATACGTACCTCCTGGACGCCCACCCCCTGTGGGATAAAAGGAAGTCCAATCGCCAGCCGGCTTTCGTCTCGTCAAGAATCGAATGCCGTGCTCCACGGCAGGGGTAGGTTTGGGAGAGGCTGCGATCAGGGCATCAACCGCCCATGCTGTTTGGGAAGGCGTACTCGCTCCCAGAGGAATATAGGTTTTCTTCTCGTCGCTCAGACACGATTCCCCCCAGCCCCCGTCGGGATTCTGTATCCTTTGGAGCCAAAGAACCGCCTTTTGGATGGCAGGATAATCAGGCGGGAGACCCACAGCGATCATACCCGTCAGGGCAGCCCACGTCCCGTACACGTAGGCGATCCCCCACCTCCCGTACCAAGAGCCGTCAGCCTGCTGGTTTGCGAGTAGCCAGCTAATCGCACGAGCAATGCGTGGATCTGATACGCTCATCCCTGCATAACGACCGAGAAATTCCAGCGTCCGGCCCGTCAAATCCGCCGTGGAGGGATCTGTACTGACGGTATCCGCCCCTTCGATCGGCAGGTTTCGCACCAGCGCAGAATCCGTATTTTTTTCAAAGGCAGGCCACCCACCGTCGTCGTTTTGCATGGATAAGAGCCAAACCAGACCACGGTTCCAAGCGGCGGCTGCCAGTTGATCAGTCTTGGCCTGATTATGCAGGGCTCTCAAGGCAGCCGTCGTATCATCGATATCCGGATTCATCGTGTTGTGATCGGAGAATCCCCAACCACCGGGTTTCACTCCGGGATTGCGAATTTTCCAGTCTCCGTAAGTCGTTTGCTGTTTGCTCAGGAGATAACGATTGGCCTGTGAAATCGCGGGGTGAGAAAAGGAGAGTCCGCTGCGCTGCAAGGAATGGGACGATAGAGCGGTGTCCCAGACAGCGGAGGTCGCAAGCTGCAGGTGTACGCCAGCAGCTTGCGAGCATACAGAGGCTTTGAGCCCAGCTACAGCCTTCTGAATGACAGGATCTCGAGAAGAGTAGCCGCGTGCAAGCAGCGCATAAATCATGAGGGTGGTGGATGTGGAGTAATTGTACAGCGTTCCGTCCGGTTCAATACGCGAAAGCATAAACTGCTCCAGTCTTCGAAGGCCTACTTCGTGAAGCTTGCCAGGCAGAAAAGGAAGTCGCTGCACATAGTCGTGGGTCGAGGATAGCAAGGCTTGCCCATCTTTGGCGAAGCGTTCGAGGATACCATGTGGATAGATGCCCGGAGCGATGGGGTGAACGGCGTACAAATCAGACAGATCGGGTGTGTACGGGAGCTTTTTTACGTATTTTCGATCTGCACAAATCATCATAGGCGCCAAATGAACACGGGCATACCCGACAAAATCATAGAAGCTGACGGGCAAGCTCGGAGGAAGTAAAGCCAGCTCTACAGGAACGATAAAATGCGCAGGCCACTGGTATTGTCCTGTCAAAGCAGTTGTGATCTTGGTCAGCAGGTTCGCCTGGGTAAGCCCTCCCCTTTCTCGGATAAAGGAACGGGCTAGCGCCATTCTCGGCTCATTTTTCGTATACCGGCCAGAGAACAACAGGGCGTAGTAAGAATCAATCGTAGCAGACAAATTCCCTTGTGGTTCGTCCGGATACAGTTTCCATGAACCGTCATCCTGCTGCTTGGAAACGATATGGCTGACCAGTTTTTCAATCAATCCTTCATCATCAATAGAAAGGGTTCGCAATAGGATGATCATGTGCGAATCTGTCATGGGAGAGGTTTCTAGACAAAATCGCCAGGATCCGTCTGCCTTCTGCCATTCGACCATAGAGGTCTGAATACGCCGAATTTCCGTTTGTACATCGCTCACCTGGTTCACCTCCGCAAAAATATGCTAGTAGAAAACTTGGCTGCTCCAAGCTTTTGGCGGAGCCTAAGTACCCAAAAGGCACAGGTAAACTTTTCGATCGTACAACGAAAGGAGGAGAGATCTCATGGAATTACCGTGGTTCTTGGCTCCCCATCTCCTTTCCTTCGCTAAGGAATGTAAGAAGGTAAAGGCAAAAGGCCACGCAAAGCAAGCAGCAGCATCCCTTTCAGAGAAAGATCAGGAAACGATAGAGCGCATCCAACAACAAACGCGTGACTGGAATGGTGACAATATCAGTCGAACCAGTGCCTATCTAACTTTTTATCAAAAGCGCCCCGAGGTTCAATGGGCTTTACTAGCTCATCTGGTCTCCCGAAACGCCGGATGGAATATGACCGATCTGCGCGGAGAATTCCTTCCACGGCTGCTTTCAGCCAATTATTACTGTATGAGGAAAGCGTCAAGCAACAGACCAATCTTTTTCATCTACTCTCCCGGCTCCATGTCTCCTCGTTCATGCAGGGTGCCTGGAATCACTTTTGGAAAACAGGGGATCGCCAGCTTTTGACCATCAGCTTGATCATCAATGAACAGCACTATCTTGAAGAGCAGGTCATGCGAGATCAGAAGTACCAGAAAACAGTCATACAGACGCTGCCCTTTACCCTTCAGGAGCTGCTATCTCTAGGTCACATTCTTTTCCCTAGCCAGATGAAAGGATCAGGAGGAAGTCCGTTGCGGCTATACGGGGATAAAGTCTCACATTTTGCTTCCCTATCTGAGCGCATTGCATTAGGCAAAAAATTGTACGCGCTCTTGTTCAGGGATTCAGCTCGGTTGGAAGGAATTCTGGCATGGGCCGTCAACCAACCACACAGCGGGTCGAGAAAAGATTATTGGCCACATCTCTTTCACGATGTAAACGAATCGGTGCCCGGTCAGCCTAACGTCAAAAAATTGAGCAATTGTCGGCTCAGAGCCGGTGCGAAACGCCTGTATTCCCCTATTCTCCGGCATGCATGGGAGCCTGAAGAGCATGCACCACCGACGCATCAAGACTGGTATCGTGGTGATCTTAGCGTCTTGCGCATGTTCATCTCGTCCGAAAACCTTGTACGCGACGAAAAGATGGGGGACGTGTATTGCCACGCACTAGAGACGATCGAGCTTGCCGTGATCGCCCGAGGCAAAATTTTTCCTGCCTATCCTCGCTCTCCCCGAAAAAAACGGCTCCAGTTGCTTGCGCCGCCTTCTACGCATCGATCATCCTCTGAAGACGCAAAAAACCCTTGAATCCCTAAAGGGACCCAAGGGTTGGCAACTCAGCAGCCATGTGCATGTTAGGCATTGCTTTTCTTTTGCAAATAATCCTCAATCCCCATCGCACAAACACTAAGATCAAGCTTGATGATATCGAAAACAGCATGGCCATCGCCAATTCCAAGCGGCTTCAAATGTTCTGCAACTTTTGCCAGAAGTCTATCGCAAAGTACGTCATGCCCCAGACCTTCCGCGATGACTTTTTCTCCCTCCGCTACAAAAATCGGAAGCCACTCTGTTACCTGCCGGAACGCTTCTTCTACCTGCTCGCTCATGCCGAAATGCCCGAAGTACAGCCTGTCCAATTTTCGTTCCCGGAATCTCGCGATAGAAGCCAGCATCGCATCCGGGCTGAATTGGTTGGGAGATGTGGAGGGCAAGAAGAAATCGATTCCCTCCCTTTTCAAGGTGCAATAGTAGACACCTGCCGTATCTCCTGTAAACATCCCGTTACTCACCGGATCATAGATACTGAAATGATGATTGGCATGCCCCGGAGAATCCAGGAATTCAAGCGTGCAATCAGGCCCGATCGTCAGCTTTTCTCCATCAGCGCGAATGAGCAGCCTCTCCTCTGGAACGGGCAGGATCGGATCAAACAATTCATCGAACTGCTCGCCATAGACTGCCCTCGCTCCTGCAATCAGTCGGCTGGGATCTACCAGGTGGCGCGCTGCCTTGGGATGGAGCACGACTGTAGCGTTCGGGCACTCCTGAAGAAGCAACCCCGCTCCCCCAGCATGATCGAGATGAATATGTGTCAGGATCACGTATTTTACCTGCTCCAACGAAAAGCCTAGCTGCTTCAGCCCAGATCGGATGTATGGAACAGAAGGGCTTGGTCCCGTTTCAACCAAAGTCAGCTGCTCTTCTGCGATCACGTATGTGCCCGTTCGTTCCGGAAGCCCCCAGTCATAGCCGTCGATCAGATGAATCCGTTTGCCCAGTTCGATGGGTGAGTGGTCGTGCATGGTAACGCCTCCTTTTTCGATCACATCGGAATTGACCCAATATTTCCACTTTAAATGTAACATGAAAGCAGGCTGCCGGGCATCTCCCCACGGCAGCCTGCAATTTTTCTTTTTATAGTGCTTGGAACGTATCGGTCAAGACTGGTACAACTTGTTTCTTGCGTGATACGACGCCTTTGAGAACTGCCTTGTTGGCATTCAGCTGGACGTTGTAGGCTTTCTCAACGACGTGAGCCGCTTTTCCTAACGCCAAAGCCACGGAATCGTTATTCAAAATATCCGTTACGACGAAGAGGAACAAATCCAGTCCCTTTTCATCGATGATCGCGGTCAATGCCGCTTCCAGCTCAGCTTGACGATGCATGATATCATTTACATCTACTGCGTTTACTTGGGCGATTTCCACTTTCGCACTGCCCATTTGGAATTCTTTCGCATCGAGGGAGATCAGCTCTGCAATGGTTTTATCACTCAGGTCAGCACCTGCCTTCAGCATAGCCAGACCGTATGTTTGCAAATCTACGCCTGCGATTGCAGCGAGGTCGTGTGCAGCTGCCACGTCCTGCTCTGTGCAAGTTGGCGATTTCAGCAAGAGGGTGTCCGAGATGATAGCAGAAAGCATCAAGCCTGCGATTTCTTTCGGAATCTCCACGCCATTTTCTTTGTACAGCTTTTTGAGAATCGTGGTGGTGCAGCCAACTGGCTCTACACGCATATAGAGCGGGTTGCTGGTTTCGAAATTGGCGATGCGGTGATGGTCAATGACTTCCACCACTTGTACCTGCTCAATATCCGAAGCGCTTTGTTGACGCTCGTTATGGTCTACCAGAATGACTTCCTTACCTTCATTCGCTACGGTTTCTACCTGGCGAGGTGCTTCTACCTTGAAGTAGTCCAGCACGAATTGCGTTTCACCATTCAGTACTCCCAGGCGAACCGGTTCAACGTTTTCACCCAGTTTGGATTTCAGGTCTGCGTAAACCAGTGCAGAGCAGATGGAATCAGTATCAGGATTTTTATGGCCGAAGATCAGTTTTTTTTCCACGTCACATACTCCTTAATCTTGTTTTGGCGAGAAGATTATACCATAGTTTAGAGGATATTCGCACGTATCATTATAGGTTCATCTCGAAGGATTGGAAAGCCTTGCCTGTCGGTAATGCACGACTGCCGATTGTACAAACGCGATGATTTCGGGATCGATCGGATATTGAAAAGCAAGCTCGGGTGCTTCCTTCTGAATACGCCACGCCTTTTTTTGCAATTCTTCTCTTCCGGCAAAAATCTGATCCGACGCCTCCGCGATCCTCCGTGCCCAGCTTTGTGCCTTTTCCGATAAGGGATCGCGTTCCCCATCCTTTTTGATTTCGGAAAAAACCTCAATAAACACATTGGTTCGTGGGTCATCTGACTGCATGAGCGGAAGCTGTGTCCGTAGAAACTCCAGCTCATCCGGTGTGAACAGATGGTGTTGCACATGTACCTTGGAGTCTGGCTTTTCCTCATAAAGGAGGTAGAGATACCGGAATAAATTCTCCCAGTCCATTTTTCCCTCGAGCTTGATCGATCGTTGCACCACAAGGACGATTTCCTGCATGAGCTTGTATTTTTTCAATTGCTTTTCAATCTCTGTCAGCTGCTGTTGCAATAAATCCTCCCAGCCGAGAGCAGCTTCCTCAAAGATTAATTTTACTTGCTTCAGACTTAAGCCAAGCGATTTGAGCAAGCGAATCTTGTACAATTTTTCAACATCTTCATCGGTATACACACGATGTCCGCCATCCGAGACAAAAGACGGCGTCAAGAGGCCAATCTGATCGTAGAATCGGAGCGTTCGTTTGGTTGCACTGAGTTTTTTGGCGATTTCACTGGTGGAGTAGGTATTTTGAGTCAAGCTGGATCACTCCCTTACCGCTCATTGTAACGAATGAGAACGATGGTATGCAAAAAAGCTGTCAGCCTCTTGGCCAACAGCTTTTGGCAAAACACTCCTTTATCGAACCATGACTCCTCCGCCATCCACCATGATGGTCTGTCCCGTGATGTAATCAGAATCCTTGGAAGCCAGGAATACGGCTGTCCGACCAATGTCCATTTCGCAATCGCCAATTCGCTTGATCGGCAGTTTGGCGAGGGAAGCCTCGTAGGCCTGTGGCTCAGCCTGCGACCATGCAATCATTCCTGGAGAGTTGGCGAACGGGCAGATCAGATTGACGTTGATGCCCACGAACCGCTTCTTTTGCCGCTGCATAGGCTGCTTGACCGTATTGCCCGTCGATAGCAGCACCGGGAACACTCCTTGCATGAAGAAGAACGTGGACAACGTACCGGTCGAATACGCAAGGTGCAAGTCATCTGCAGTCATGTGCTCAAACGTCTTCACGCGTGAAGCTTGGGCGTTGTTGACCATGATGTCTACAGTTCCCCACTTCTCAACCACGGTATCGAGCGTCTGTTTCACCTGCTCCTGATCCAATACGTTGCAGGAAATGGCCATCGCTAGCGCTACGCCTCGTCCAACACCACGACCTGCTCCAGTGACAATAACAATCTTGCCTTCTAGTCGTTTACTCATATCTATCATCCTTTCGCGCTCTATCTGCAAGGTAATGTTCCATATAGATTGGTTGTACCAAGCTGTTCGTCACATCCTCATTGTAAAAGGTGACGTAACGTCACGTGCAAGAGGGTTTTTACATTTGAAAACTTGGCTACGCCAAGCTTTTGGCGGAGCCTTAGTTGCACTTATACTATCTTCCGCTAATCTTTTTAGCGCTTTAGCGCACTTAAACTTTCCGATAGTACAAAAAAAGGATGGGAAAAGTCCCATCCTCTTCGTTACTAGTGTTCTCCTACTTCAGCAGGGACACTAGCTTTTTTTATGATCTCGATTTTTCGCACACGATGCTTATCCTTTTTCAATACGGTAAACACCATGTCCTGGTGCTGCCACTGACTGCCTTCCTTCAACGCAGGGTTTTGATTGTACAGCCACCCACCAATGGTATCCAATTCATCTTCCTCGATGGATGCGCCCAGCAGGTCATTCACATCGGAGAGCAGCACTTTTCCATCCACAATCAGATGTTCATTTGGCTGCAACACTTCAATCTCCGCTTTTTCCTCACTGTCAAACTCGTCTCGGATCTCCCCTACGATTTCTTCAAGAATATCCTCGATGGTCACCATACCTGAGGTACCGCCGTATTCGTCGACCAAAATCGCAATATGTGTCCCTCTTTTTTGCATGGTCTTGAGCAAATCCTTCACGGGTGTTGCTTCCGAGACGGTGAGCACAGGACGAATCAGTTTTTTCAAATCGAGATTGCCGTCTTCTGCATAGCGCAGGAAGAATTCTTTCGTATTGATAACCCCGACGATCTGGTCCTTGCTCTCTGCAATAACAGGAAAACGTGTATATTGTTCTTCCTTGATCGTTTTCATGTTCTCTTCCAAGGAATCCTCACGATACAAGCAGATCATATCCGTACGCGGCACCATAATTTCGCGAGCAAGCAGCTCGTCGAAGTTAAAGATGTTGCTTACATACCCGTACTCAGATTGATTGATTTTTCCACTTTCGTAGCTTTCAGTCAAAATAATGCGCAGCTCTTCTTCAGAGTGGCTATCTTCATGCTCTTTTGCTGGTTTCATACCCATCAGCTTGATCAGCTTTGCAGCGGAACCATTGAGCAACCAGATCGCTGGGTAGAGTACCTTATAGAAGACAATAATCGGCTTGGCAACCCACAGACTGACTGCCTCCGCTTTTTGAATAGCAATGGTTTTCGGCGCCAGTTCCCCGACTACTACGTGCAAGAAGGTGACGATCGAGTATGCGATCAAAAACGAGAGAACGGCTACCACCTGTTCCGGCAGGAAAGGCTGCAAGATAGGATACAAAATGGCTTCTACGGTCGGCTTACCCAACATACCCAAACCAAGGGCAGTAATCGTGATACCCAATTGACATGCAGACAAGTAGCCATCAAGATTGTTCGTTACCTTTTGTACGGCAAGCGCGTTCTTTCTCCCTTCCATGACTAGCTGGTCTACCCGACTTGGGCGAAGCCGGATGATTGCAAATTCCGTCGCTACGAAGAATCCGGTAGCAAAGATCAGAAGTGCAATCAAGAACAAATTTAGCGTAAGCAATATCCTATCCCCTTCATATAGCTGATTTCTTATATGTACTTAATTGTAATGGATGCAAGGGAAACGTATCAAATCTCCCTGAAAAGGGTTCTGGCTGATTTTTACCCGTCTGGGGTGAATTTTTGATATTACGTCTATCGCTCTCCCGCTCAACTCTTCTTTTGACAATTAGCTTGACTAGTCATAATATGAGTTCATAAGAACTTAAAAATAAGGGGGACGTTATGGAAATCCTACAACTAACCCGAAAAGAAATGTCACAACTGCTACTCTGCTTGAATGGAGCTCGGGAAGACTCCCCTCTCACGATTCTTCGGGAAGCTTGGTCAAGCACGCATCAGCATGCCATTCAAAATGGACAAAGCTTTTCAGCCTTTATCACCACTTCTCTTTCTCCGATTTTCGAAAAGCTGATCAAGGCTGATAAAACCGAGCGCGGTCTCTCGCTGCATGATATCGTAGCACTGGGTAACCAGATTGAGTACACACACTTTTCGGTTACTGCCGTACAAAACTGGGTCAAACGAGATATGAAGGAATGGATTGGTACTCCCCGAAACGGGAAAAAGTATTCCATTGAGCAGGCGGCACTGCTGTACATTATAGAGGATCTGAAGGCAACGCTTGATTTCGAATCCATTCGCAAGCTGTTTTCCCTAATTTTCAACAATCCCGAGGATCATAAAGACGACCTGATCAATCCAATCGATCTGTATGCTGCCTACTCGTCCATTTTTGAGGAGATGGATGCGGACAACGATCATATCGTCGATACAGCAGCCGTGCAAAGCACGGGAGGCAGGGCAAAACCAATGATGGATTCCCTTATTCAGATCAAAGCAAGGGACTTTGCGGATACACTGACACACCTCAACGCCGATCAGAAGGAAGCTATCATTCATACTATCGTCATCGCTATCCTTTCCATACAATCCGCATTTTTCCAAACGCTGTCCAGACGTTCCTTGAATGCTGCACTTTTTTTGAGAAATCTTCATTCCTAATCCAACACGCAAAAAGGACCTCACCTGCATTTAGCAGATGAAGTCCTTTTTTTCTTTTCAGTCTGGCTTTAAGGAAGCATGTAGCTTTTCATAACCAATGTCATCTTGTCGTACTCATATCCCCCAATCATTTCCGCAGGTCGAGAGGCTACCTGTTCTCCTGTGGGCAGGCCGTAGCTGCCATCCATCAAACGAAGGGAAACGGGAGCCGTAGGAGTAGTGGTTTTTAACCGAAGAGTGACCCGCAGGCCCTCTACCGGCACCTGGTAGTACCTCACTCGCCAATTCCAGTTACGCTGCTCTGCGTAACGGTAATCAGGGGCGTTGCCATTGATTTGCACTTCCTCCACATCTGCATCCACTACTTCCAGCATGATGTAGTCTTTGGCACCCCTCCCCGTATTCAACAGGAGCTCAACCGTGCGGTACTCTCCGTCCTTCTCGTCCTGGAGTACAGACAATTGAGGGGACGACAATGCTTGATAGTTCGCCTCCTCAACCCAGACCCTCCGCTCTCTTCCTCCATCGATGATGAAATCGTTGAGATTGGTCTCATGAGGTTGCTGGAGAATGGTGCTGATCCATGCATCAGGACCTGTTCTACTCACCCAGTACGAGCTGCCTGTATCCGCATTTTCCACAAAAAACAGGTTGTTCAGTTCCGGCGTATCAGCACTTGGCTGGGTTTGATAATGAAAGCTCCCAAGCAAGACAACAGAAAGTACGACGAGTCCTAACGCAATGAGTCTACTACCCTGATTCACAAGAACGAGAAGAGACGGGTACATCCAAAATCCGATCAGGACAAATAACGTAAACAGGACAGGCATGAAGACGAGCGGCAAAAAGTGAATCAGAATGAAGAGAAAGGGCAGGAAAAACCAACCTACTAATGCAGCACTGGCTGCATGAAGCAACCATCCCCGCTCCCCCTCACGCTCACTTTCTTTTCCAAAAACAAACAGAGCATAATGCAAAAGAAAAGGGAACACAAAGAAAAAGCTGGCACCTGGAAGATAGAGCGTCGTGAGCCATAGCAGCAAGAGACTGATCAGCACCCCTGCTGCGTGCATATGCCGCAAATCGGCCCATCTCTGCAAAATGGGAAACGTACAGGAGATCAAAGCCAGGATCAATAAAAGCATCGCTGCTGCCATCCATTCGATTCGGTACAACAGCATATCTGTCGTCCAAAACATGGTTACAGCAGACCAGATCGCATACATCATGGCCCATGTCCCTGCCAATCCCCCCAAGATGAGCAGAATGGCCTTGCCTAAACTTTTCCACTGCAAGCACTGCGCTTTTCGGCGACGAATCAGCGTGTACACAATCACTGCTGTGATGAGCAGAGCAATGACAATACTCCATGTTTTGGGATAGGAGATCACTTGGTTCAACATCGAGAAATAAATGCGATCCGGTCCTTTGATCTCCAAAAGGTCAGCATGGCCAAAATGAACGATCGACTCAAAGACATTCTCTCCTTGATGCTGGAGCGAGCGCATATTGACATGTTCTAGATCATCCAGGGCGATATGATACGTATAGCCGCCTTCGCCGTAAGCAAAATTCAGCCCGATCACACCTTGCTCCCGTGCTATCGTAAAATCTGTATCATTGTTCAAAATTTCGTATGCATTGCTCATGCTGGAATTCGTTACAGGGTGCGGAAGAGCAAGAGCCATTTGCTGAATGAGCCAGCCATTTTGTTTTCCGGTTTCAAACATCATCGATGGTCCGGATGAACCTTTTGATTCATAATTCAGAACCATTCCCACGTCCTTTGCCCACGGATGGTCTCTCCAGAACGCACGGGCCCCTAATAAATCCAGCTCTTCCCCATCTGAAAAGAGAAAGATGACATCATTTTTCAATGGTTCCAGGTAGGTAAGTGCTCGCATCGTCTCCAAGATCGCCGCAACCGCTACTCCATTGTCATTCGCACCAGGGCTGCCGATTGCCGAATCGTAGTGAGCGGAGACAAGAATGGCCTTGCTGGAGGATGCACCCGGGACTCGTACAACAATATTATGCAAGGTGGCTGAGGTGACCAGGTTCCGATTTGCCCCTGTCAATGCATACTCGGCCACCTGAATTTCCGGCTTGTAGCCCCATCGCTCGGCCTCTGAAACAATATATTCCCTGACACGATCGTTTTCTGCAGAGCCTGTCGGATGAGGTGCACGGGCAATTTCCTGAAGAATCGCATACGCCCTTTGTGCAGAAAAGCTGTGATCTGCCGCTTGTGAGAGAGGCACCGGCGGCTGAATTTGCAAAATTGAGACAACAGCGACTCCAATGAAAAAGAACAAGAGTACTGCTTTTTTCAGGTAAGACATGTGTACGCCCCCATTGCACCAGTTCCATGATGTACCTATTTCTATGTAGTAAAATGGCCCCTTCATTGGCATGCTTCAACAAGACTGAAGTGATGAACGCTTAATGATCCCGCCATTTCGAATGCATGAAGCAGGCTTGTAATGGCAGGGTGGAGCCTTTGTTTTTGCTAAACATTAAAAATCCTTTTATTGCTCAGACTATTTTACCACCTCCTGGCTTGGGAACCCATCCCTTTTTTCTTCATTCTTTGCAAAATGCATTGGGTATTTTTTACCATTTCAAAAAAAGAAGTGTCCCCCAAGTCATTTCCAACTGAGGGACACCGTTCAAGCATTCGTTTACATAGTTACTTTGTCGGTTACCTGCGACTTTTTCGATGCACCGTACAGATAAACAAAAGCCACGACCGCCACCAACGTCACCAACCAGACCCAAACAAGCGAGATTCCTTGCCACACGCCTACCAATGACAAAAATGCAGGAACCGTAGCCGTGATCCAGGATTGAATCAACGTAACAAAACCGGTATACCGTCCAATATCTCGCTTCAAACCCAATAAGATAAAGAAGAGCGTCCATAAAAAAGACCACATCAACCAGATGATTCCGAATTTGATATCTCCAAAGTACATAAAGTTCACGAGAGAATACCCAATGGCTAAAATCGCCACCCACAAGGAATACCACCCAACCCCAGTCGTGTCCAGCTTGCAGAGGTTGGTAATTCCGACGTACAAATACGTAAATCCAAAAAGAAAGATGCCGGAAGCACCGAGAATAGCGGCAGTATCACCCTTTGCCTGAAAAATCAGGTACAGCGGAGTGATGACTTGAAGGACACCTACGAACAGATTAAAGATGCCCGCACTCTTCCCTTCCACTCTCCCCAGCAGCATGATGCTATTCAGAAACAATACTCCTCCAACGTACAAGAGACCTACATCTGACATCAGACATCCCTTCCTCTAGACTCTCAATGCCCTACCATCCAGGGTCTTTTGGGAGCGTGTTGATGAGAGTGATTGCTTTTGGCATGGGAGTGACCGCCTTGCTGACAGCTTCCCCCTTCATGCGAATGACTTTCTTTCCTCACGATCTTGGGTTCAACTCCCCGTTCAATGCGCTGACGCAGTGCTTGAGACGTGAAAATGAGACCAGGTGCAGAATACGCTCGATTGCTCATTTCTTCGCATGCTGGACAAATGACTTGCTCGGTGACCTCACTCATGCTCATCCATTGGATGAAAGGACCACACGAATCACATACATATTCATATCTAGGCATCGTTTTCTCTCCTTTTGCCAGGTTCACTGTCAGGTATAGAAGATGGGGAAAAAAGAGCAGGGCGAACATCGTGCCCCGCTCTGTCTTTCCGCTGTTACTTGGGCAGGATGTCGCGATCAAAGATGCTGGTCGGGATGGACAACGTGCAGCATGCATTGGGTATATCGACAATGCCGGCGATTCTTCCCTCCACCGGAGCCGTGCCGAGAAGCATGTATGCCTGTTCACCAGTAAAGCCCATTGCCGTTTTCAAATATTCAATTGCATTGAGGCATGCATTGCGATATGCGACATGAGCATCCATATACAACTGCTCTCCTGTCGTCTCATGGACAGAAATGCCTTCAAACACGAGGTACTCGGAATAATGCGGCTCTACTGGACCCGGCTTGAATACGGGGTTGTTAATGATGTTATATTTCGCCATACCGCCCTTGATCACATCCACATGCAAATCAAGCCATCCTGCCATCTCGATGCCTCCGCAGAAGGTGATCTCACCGTCTCCTTGGGAGAAGTGCAAATCACCCATCGACAGCTTTGCCCCTTCTACGTAGACAGGGAAGTAGATTCGCGTTCCTTTGGACAGGTTTTTAATATCGCAGTTTCCACCGTGCTCACGAGGAGGCACCGTACGCGCTGCTTCTCTGGCAATCCGATCAAATTCTGCTCCATGCAATTTACCCAGCACCGCACTTTCCGGAGTAGGCAGATTGGCAAGAGGAGGAACCCTTGTGGGGTTTTTCGCTACGAGTTCACTTTCGCGTTTGTTCCAACGATCCAACAATTGGTGGGATGGTGCTGTTCCAATCAAACCGGGATGAAGGATTCCAGCAAATTTGACGCCTGGCAAATGCCTGGAGGTTGTGTAAATGCCATGGAAATCCCAGATGGATTTGGCCGCCTGAGTATAGTGGTCGACAAGGAATGAACCTCCATTCTCTTTGGCAAAGATTCCATTGAATCCCCATTCGGAGTTCGGCAAGGCTCCGATATCCAGAATATCGACGACCAGTAGATCTCCCGGTTCTGCGCCATTTACCCAAACAGGCCCGCTGAGAACGTGAACGCGGTTCAGATTGACATCGCGAATGTCGGAGGGGTCGTCATTGTTGGAAATTTGGCCATCGGTCCAGTCTTTACACTCCATCCGAAACACAGCGCCTGGATTGACGGACACAGTCGCTGGAATATCCGGATGCCACCTGTTGTGTCCAGGAGCTTCCTGTTCCTCCATCGGCTTGTTCAGGTCTACACGAAACAATACGTCTGGCATGCTATTTCCTCCTTATACTCATCTCGGTCATTCACCCTAAGACAGAAGCAAAAGACATGCCAAGAAGACTTCGTAAAAGAGAAATTCGACGGAGAGTCCATATTTGCCTGATAAATCTGACTTTGTTGGACTACCTGCCGGATGATTCAGGTATACTAAAGAAGAGTGTGTGTCTCATTTTCAATCACCTACCATCATCCTTTTTCGAAAATGGCTTCGTTGGTTACCTGTGATCCTGCTCTTTGTCTCGTATTCGGACAATGTCTCATGATCGGACAATCCAACCATTTGCTGAAGGAGGCTGGCCATGTATGGAAAGAAATGATGATGCAAGCTTGCACATCCCCTTAGCGGGTGTTCCTCCTGATGTGGCAACTTCTCCTTGTCATTCGCTTCTGTGCGCATGGGGGAAGGTCAGTCAAGAGTATGTCATCGCAGTTGCTCGCAACCGTGTCGTCTATTTTGTCAACCGCCGTGCATCAGAGCGCTTTACCCTCAGACCTGGCTCTGTGCTAGACGATGACTGGGAACAGCTGATACAGAAAGAATGGACGATCGAAGAGGTTGATTTGGAAGAAGAGCAGCTCTATCGCCTTTATTTCATCCGTCCCAAGCTAAAGCCCAGCGTAGAAGCAAATGCCGCCTCCGCTTTTCCTGCCATCAAAACCAGCAGCCCGCTGTATCAAGCTCAGCTACATACCGCGCGAGTCGCCGCTCACTCCGTCTCCAACACGATGATTTCGGGTGAAACAGGATCGGGAAAGGAAGTGTTGGCCCGTGCCATTCATGCCGCAAGCAATCGCAAAGATAGGCCTTTTATTGCCGTTCACATCGCCTCTCTCCCTCGTGAGCTATTAGCGAGTGAGTTGTTCGGGTATACCGACGGTGCCTTTACAGGTGCAAAAAAAGGGGGAAAAATCGGAAAGCTGGAAGCAGCCAACGGTGGAACGCTGTTTCTGGATGAGATCGGCGAATTGACGCCTGAGATGCAAGTGGTTTTGCTGCGCGTTCTGGAGGAGCGAAAGATTACTCGATTGGGCGACCATGAGGAAAAGCCTCTCGACATCCGGATCATTGCTGCCACCAATCGTAAGCTTCAAGATGAAGTGACGGCGGGACGATTTCGCGCTGATTTGTATTACCGGCTGCATGTGCTTCATGTCAAGATTCCCCCGCTTCGAGAACGAAAGGAAGACATTCCCGATCTGGTTGAACTGCTCCTCCACAAGCTACAGGCTCAATACGGCAGAGGACCGCTTTCCGTATGCAAGGCTGCCTGGCAGCTCTTGCTTTCACATACCTGGCCAGGCAATATCCGAGAGCTTCGCAACGTCATGGAACGAGCCTTTTTGCTGGCGCTAGACGAATCGATCATCACCATTTCCCACCTCCCTGTAGAATGGAACCACTCCGCCCCAATAGTGGAAGCAACGGGCTTCAGACGTTCGTCACTGCGGGATCTGGAGAGGGAAACGATCCAGCGCGCACTCGCTGACGCAAAATCCATCAGTGCTGCAGCCAAACAATTGGGCATTGCGCGCAGTACCCTGTATCGGAAAATGAGCGAGTGGCACGGTGTTTTGTGAACGTAATAAGGCGTTCCTTCTGTCTGTGAAAGACTTTGGGAACGCCTCGTTGTTTTTTTATGCCTACAGGTTATTCAACGGTCGCATATTCAAAGTAAGTATGTCCGATGTAGTTTTTCATGACACCTTTTACATGCGGTTTCGCCAGGTAGGTATCCTGGTAGAAATAGAGTGGGAAGACAGGCATTTCGTCCATCAGGATTTGTTCAGCCTTGGCATAGTTAGCAGCGCGCTTGGTTTGATCTTGAATTTCCCGGTTTTCTTTCAGCAAGGCATCGTACTCCGCGTTGCTCCAGCGAGGGCCGTCTTTGGCATTGACGGTTTCAAACAAGGTCAGGTTGGTCATCGGATCCAGATAGTCTCCCGTCCAGCCATCGCGAGCGATCATGAAGTTGCCCATTCTCATTTCATCCCAATAAATTTTGGACTCCAAAATATTGATGGTCACTTCGACACCCAGGTTTTCTTTCCACATGCTGTGCAGGGCTTGTGCGATATCCTTGTCGGTATTGCCGGACATCGTCATGAACTCGATCTCTGGCAAGCCTTTTCCATCCGGATAGCCTGCTTCAGCCAAGAGACGTTTTGCTTCTGCTACATCTTCCTTGAACAAATCTCCTACCACATCGCGGTATTCCTTGGTAGGATCGACGAGATCTGGCATGCCGTAAGGGACAAAACCAAAAGCAATTTTTTCATTGGATTGCAGAACGTTTTTCACAATCGCCTCACGATTGATGGAAATGGCGAACGCTTTTCTCACGCGAGGATCATCGAAAGGCTTCACGCTGGTATTGTAGTCAAAGTAGTAGGTACCAATACGTGGCTCTGCAAAAAATTCAGGTGTGTTCAAGTATTTTTGCAGCGATTCATTGTTGATGTTATCGGAAACGTCGATCTCACCATTGGTATAAGCAGCCAATTCGGCTTCTGCCGCTTCGATGAAGACGATTTCCAAAGTATCGAGCTGGACTTTATCTGCATCCAAATAATTCGGGTTTTTCTTCAGCACGTATTTTTGCTTGGGATGAATCTCCGAGAGAGTGAAAGGACCTGTGACCAGATACGTCTCTGGTGTTTTTGTCCAGCCATCATTGCCGTCCACAACATCTTTACGGACTGGGTAATAGGACGTTGCACAAAGCAGGTTCAGGAAGTAGGTGGTCGGATTCTCCAGCTCCACCTCAAGTGTTTGATCGTCGACTGCTTTTACGCCAACCTGGTCGGCTGTCGCCTTGCCTTCGTTGTATGCCTGACCGTTTTTCAGATAGAACAGGTCAAAAGCAGCTTCAGAAGCAACATCAGGATTCAACACCCGTTTCCAGGAATATTCAAAGTCATGAGCTGTGACAGGTTTGCCATCACTCCATTTGGCATTTGGATTGATCTTGAAGGTGTATTTCGTCCCTGTCTCGTCGAGTTTCGTTTCACTAGCCAAAGATGGAACAGGAAGCCCGTCTTGACTAATTTTGTAAAGTCCTCTGAACAGGTTTTGCATCACGATGGACGAACGTGAGTAAACGTTCAGCGTAGGATCCAGCGTTTCTGGTTCGGAAGGCAATGCGTAAATGATTTTCTTTTCTTTTCCAGTTGATTCCGCAGGCTGTTGTGTTGCTGGCGCCTGTGTGTTCGTGTTGTTGTCCGTGCTTGGTGCTGCTGTGTTGCTGGAGCTACAACCAGCAACGACTACCGCTACTAATGATAACTTGAAAAAAAGGCCGACAAGCTTTTTCATTTTCTTCCCCCTCTGTCTTGTTTTCTTATGAAAAACTGTCTGTGACAGCTTCCATACCTACTGTTTCAAGCATGATCCGGCATAAGCTTTATCATGAAGAGACGATGTGACAAGCGACCTGGTGTCCACTGCCGATTACCTTAAGCTCTGGTTTTACTTCTCGGCAAGTCGCGACGGCATAGGCACAACGCGTCTGAAAAGCACATCCCGGCGGCGGATTGAGCGGGCTTGGGACATCTCCTTGCAGATGAATCCTCTCACTCTTTTCTGCCAGGTCCGGATCTGCGATCGGCAAGGCAGACAACAAGGCTTTTGTATAAGGATGCTGCATGTTCGTGTACAACGTGTTGGCGTCTGCGATTTCGACCAAGCTGCCCAAATACATCACCCCAACTTTGTGGGAGATGTGACGCACCATCGACAAGTCATGCGAGATAAACAGATAGGTCAGACCGAATTTTTCCTGCAGTTCTTCAAGCATATTGACCACCTGGGCCTGAATCGAGACATCCAGCGCGGAGATTGGTTCGTCACAGACGATAAACTCTGGTTCCACAGCTAGCGCGCGGGCGATGCCGATACGCTGTCTTTGTCCACCTGAGAATTCATGGGGATAGCGGTTGATATGATCCTTTTTCAATCCAACCAGCTCTATTAGTTCCCGAATCCGATCTGCTCGATCTTTACCGCTGCATATCTTGTGGACATCCAGGGGATCGCCGATGATCTCACCGACCGTCATCCGAGGATCGAGTGAAGCATAGGGGTCTTGGAAAATCATCTGCATCTTTTTGCGAATGGGAAGGATTTCCTTGAACTTCAAGTGCTCAATCGGTTTTCCCTGAAACAGGATTTGACCTGAAGTCGGTTCATATAGCTTGAGCAGTGTTCGGCCTGCAGTCGTCTTGCCGCAACCAGACTCCCCTACGAGTCCAAGTGTTTCTCCCTTTTTAATGGAGAAGCTGACGTCATCCACCGCTTTTAGCTGGCGATCGCTTCGAGAGAACAATCCTTTTTTCACATCAAAGTACTTCTTCAAGTTTTTGACTTCAATGAGATTCTCGTTATTTTCCATCAGCTGCCCACCCCTCTTTCCACCTTTGCGGCTTTCGGGTGCATCAACCAGCATGCTGCCCGATGGCTTTCACTCAAGGAGATCGGGACAGGCGACATTTGCGTGCAAATCTTCATCGCGTGCTCACATCTGGCTGCAAATGCACAACCCTTGGGCGGAGATAACAGATCGGGTGGACTACCCGGTATCGGGATCAGTTTTTTCTTTTCACCCTCTGTGACTTTGGGCATGGAGCGCATCAATCCCCATGTGTAGGGATGCTGCGGGTTGTAAAAAACTTCCCGGGTCGTTCCTTCTTCTACGATCTCTCCACCGTACATGACGATGATCCGGCTGCACATGCTGGCTACGACTCCCAGATCATGCGTGATCAACACAATCGAGGTATTGCCCTTTTTCTTCAAATCGCTCATGAGATCCAGAATTTGAGCCTGAATCGTCACGTCCAGTGCCGTTGTTGGTTCATCTGCGATGAGCAGCTTCGGATTACAGGAGATCGCGATGGCAATCATCACCCTTTGTCTCATCCCGCCAGAAAACTCGTGAGGATATTGATTGAGACGGCTCTCCGGGCTGGGGATTTCCACCATCTTGAGGACCTCGATCGCTCTTTTTTTGGCTTCGGATTTGGACAGCTTTTGATGAATCCGAATCGGTTCCATGATCTGATCTCCGATAGTGAATAGCGGGTTTAGCGAAGTCATCGGATCTTGAAAAATCATCCCGATGTCGTTGCCGTGCAATCTTCTCATCTGCTTCTGGTCCATATCCATAATTTCCGTACCGTCAAAGGTCAAACGGTCGGCATCAATCTTTGCATTTTCGGGCAGCAAACGCATGATAGACAGCATCGATACACTTTTTCCTGAGCCAGACTCTCCAACAATGCCGACCGATTCTCCTCTATCTACATGAAAGGAGATACCGCGAACAGCTTGTACTTGTCCTGCTTCGATATGAAAAGTCGTTTTCAAATTGTTGATTTGCAACAGCTTCACCGGTAACCCCCCTTTATTTCTTCAGACGTGGATCAAGCGCATCCCTTAACCCGTCACCTATAAAATTAAGTGAAAACATCGTGAGACTGATCGCAAGTGCAGGGAACAACATCTGATAAGGTTGGGTAAAGATGGTAGGGATCGCATCATTCACAAGCGTACCCCAACTCGCAATCGGAACCTGGATACCGATTCCGAGAAAGCTGAGGAAAGCTTCCGAGAAAATGGCAGATGGCACCAAGAACGTCACTGTTACAATAATCGGGCCAATGCTATTCGGAATCAGGTGCTTAAACAAGATCCGCAGATTGGATGAACCGATGGAACGAGCGGCCAGCGCATACTCCTGATGCTTCAGCGTAACCACTTGAGAACGAACGATCCTCGCTGTACCGATCCAGGACGTCAGGCACAAAGCGATTAGTATACTTTGTATGCTGTTGCCCAGGAACATCATCACCAAAATGATGTACAGCAAATCCGGAACCCCGATCATGATATCGACGATCCGCATCAGGATCATATCAACCCTTCCGCCGAAGTAACCGGATAAGCCACCGTAGATAACCCCAATGACCATGTTGATGGCGGCAGCAACGAAGCCGATCAGCAAGCTAATTCTTGCGCCGTACAACGTCCGAACGAAAATATCCCGCCCAAACTTGTCCGTACCGAACCAGTGCTCCGAGGATGGGGGTTGGTTTCCATTATTTAAATCTTGGCCATCATATGTATATTGCGAAAACATTGGACCGAATATTGCGAAAACAGCCATAATCAAAACGAAGCATAACCCGATCATCGCCAAGCGATCCTTGCGAAAGCGCCCCCAGGCATCCTGCCAGTACGATTTGCTTGGGCGGGAAATCTCTTCATTGTCTTGCTTCGAGTCTTCTCCGACCTTCTCGAAAAGTTCATCTGGAAGTTCGTTTATGTGTTTCCCTGGAAAACGATCCTCTTCCTTGTCATTCATATGAACCGAAATACTCAATTTCCTCACCCCCTCTACTCATCTATTTTGATGCGACGATCGATTACCGCATAGAGAATATCGACAATGATATTGCAAATCACGATAAAAGCACCGAAGAAAACCGTCATACCCAAAATAACCGAATAGTCACGATCGCTGATCGAGGACACGAAATCCCTGCCGATGCCTGGAATGGAGAAGATTCTCTCAATGACGAAGCTCCCTGTCAACAGAATCGCAACCAGCGGACCCAAATATGTAACGATAGGAATAATTGCATTTTTCAAAGCATGCTTGCAGATGACTTGCAGCTCGTGTACGCCTTTTGCACGTGCCGTACGGATGTAGTCGTAACGCATGACTTCCAGCATGCTGGATCTCATCAACCTGGCGATGTAAGCGATCGGACTAAAAGCAAGGCATGTCACGGGTAGAATATAATGCTGCCACGAAGTCAACCCGAATGTAGGCAATATCTTCAATACGACTGCAAAAAGGAACAGCAAGAGTACGGATAGAACAAAGTTGGGAATCGAAATGCCTACGGTCGCAATGATCATGGATAGCCAATCAGCCCACTTTCCCCTTTTGATCGCAGAGGTGATCCCAAGTGGAATACCGACTAAAAGAGCGACGATGATCGCGATCAGACCAACCTTGGCAGATACCGGAAAGCCTTGTTCGATCAACTCATTGACCGTTACACTGGTTTGCTTGAACGAGATTCCGAAATCTCCCTGGGCAAGGTTTTTGAGGTAATTTACATACTGAATGTGCACTGGATCATTCAATCCGTATTTTTCCTGAACTTTTTCCATAACAGCCTTCGGTACCTTGCGTTCCTCAGCAGGGCTAAACGGTCCCCCTGGAATGGCATGCATCAAGAAAAAGGTAACCGTAGTCAGAACAAACATAGTAATGAGACCAGCAATGATCCTTTTGATGATATAACGACCCATTTCCTCACTCCTCTCCTTCTGGACAGTAAAGCACTACTGCAATCTTGTGTAAGACTTTTAAAAATTTTCTACCAAATCGAAATTATAGATCAATTATAGCTTATGAGTCATATAAATCGTCAAGTAGTAGTAAACATTTGAAGATAATTGCATATATTTGTTTAATCTAACTCTCTATAAAAAATTTTTATAATGGATATTATTTTAGTGAATATTAAAAACCCATCCTGCTTTCACATCCAGGATGGGAGCCTTTGTATCATAAAATTGGTGTTGCACATAACTCGTATCAAACCAGTGAAATTCCTACAAAAACGCCGGACAAGCGATACTCTGGTGGAGGCGGTTCATAGGCCTCCATTGAACCATAGGAACCTTCCCCAAAGCTGAATACCGAGGATCCCATTGAACAAGAACAGCACGAGCGGTGAATCTCTTCGCATCGGTTCTCCCATCCTATCACTGCGATTCGGTCCCTCCCGTTACACCTCAAACATGCGGACGAATCAACGAGGCGAATGTTACCCCATATGTCTCCTCAAATGGTTTTTTCAAGGTAACTCGCCTTCTCCTCATCCATTTTGTATTCGGGTTTGTAGCGATTGAATGGCAGCCGTTATTTGCAAGATTTCAGCAAGATACTCTCAAAATATAGAAGTCTCCTCTTATGTAATTTTGAAATGATAGCACAAACAGGAAAAGGCAGGCAAGGCACCCAGATTCCCGATCGCAAAGCTGACGCCAAACATCAGAGTAATGCCCATAATCCCCGCAATCGTAATCAAACTCGCACCGTGTAGGGAAAATGAAGGGATCCCATAGATTCGTAGCATGACGCCTGCTCCCAGCACTTGTATGAGTGAAACACCCATAATCATCGTGAACAGTCCCTGTTCCTTACCGATTAATGCATTCAGCGAGCTTTGCACCGCTCCTATCAACCCCGCCGAAAAAGCTAGAATCATGCTGATTACATAACTGCTCACAAAGAGATCTCCTTTTCGTTGACCGATGGTATACGAACGAATTTCAAAATAGAGATCAACGTAAAGCGTGAAAGCGACCGCCTGCCTGATCAGAACCAGGAGACGATCGCTTTCATAGCTGAATGCAGAAAAACGGTTTTACTTGGTAGAGATGATGGACTCGCCTTCCACTTTCTCTAGTTCCTTGCCTAAAAACTTGGCCAGTTCCAGCATGGCATACGTACCTGCCGCTGCTTCTGCATCCGAGTTGTAATTGGTGTTAGTATTGATGTCATAGGTGAAGATCTCTCCAGCCTGATTGCGGATGAACTCGATCCCGGCGATCTGGATCTTGTTGGCGGCCAGAACCTCCTCGTACTTTTGAATGATCGGATCTTGGAAGTTCTCGATGACCTGGAACTTCGGCTTTTGTGGCGCTTCCTCACCAGCTGGGCAGAACAGGTCACCGATCTGGCATGCGTCTGCCGGGCACAGCTCAAAGCCTTCCGAGGTATCGACGCGTACAGCATAAAGAAACTTGCCGCCGATAAATTCGCATCGTGTGATGAATGGCTCAGGTGCCTGAATGTACTCCTGGATCAACGTGATCCCGTCAACCGAATCTTCGAATTCCGGACCAAACACGTAATCCTTCAAGCCCTCCAACGAGTAGAACAGTCGAACTCCCAGCCCTTTTCCCGCACGGTTATGCTTGGTGATAAACGGCTTGCCCAGGAATTGTTCAGCTGCCTTGACGATCTGCTCTTTTCCTACTGCAGCAATGGTTTTCGGCGTTTGAACGCCATGCTGATTGAGAGTGACGTACTGGTATACCTTGTTTACCTCCAGCTGGATGGCACGACTGCCATTGAACACCTTACGTCCATGGTGCTCCAGCCAGGACAGGACAACGCCTGTCAGTTCAGGCGCGTAGCGGTGGCCGCGCGTGTGGGAGGATGCACTCATGCGATTGTAAAAGACGCCCTCTGGCGGAGCGGAGGCGAGGTCAACCAACCCTTGATCCAAAAACCATTCCTCATAGGGCAGTCCCAGCTCTTCCAATCGGCGTGTCAAATGAACGGTCCATTCGCTGTTTTCGTGGATGATATGTATCTTTTTCATGGCATGACGCCCCTTTCCAGCTCTATTAGTATCTTACGAAAGCTTCTGGATGACTTTGGCGATGAGCAAAGTCCTCTCTACCAGGGAATCGATTTCCAGGTATTCTTCTGCGCTGTGTGCATGTGCACCAACCGGTCCCAGACCATCGATGGTCGCGACGCCTACCGCAGCGGTCAGGTTGCCGTCAGAGCCACCACCGCTCTTGATGTCTGTGATCTCGACGCCCAGCTCACGCCCTGCCTCCTGTACAACAGCGAGGAGCTCACGTGATGCGTCACTCAGGATGAGGGGCGGTCTGCGCATCTTACCCGTCAGCTCGATGCTCGTACCCTCTACATCGGGAGTCGCACAAATCTCGCGGATTTTCCGGTCAATTTCTTCGGCCTGTTCCGGGGTTTCCACGCGCACATCCAAGGCTCCATAGGCGTGAGGGGAAATGGTATTGACGGAAGTCCCCCCGCGGACGATACCGACATTGAGGGTCACCCCTGCCTCCAGATCGGTTAAAGCATGCAGCTTCACAATCTTATGTGCCAGCTCCTCGATTGCACTTCGTCCTTTTTCCGGTTCACCGCCCGCGTGTGCTGCAATTCCGCTGACTTTGAGAAAGTACTTTCCGCCGCCCTTTCGCTGGGAGACGACCGTTTCTCCGGATTGGGATGGCTCCACGATCAAGGCGTACTTTGTTTCTTTTGCAACTGCTTCGATCAAGGGACGAGATTCCGGAGAACCGATCTCTTCATCCGTGTTCAACAAAATGACGACATTTTTATAGGCTTCTGCGTTTTCTTGAATCAATGCCTTCAATGCGTAGAGCAAGGCCACCTGGCTGCCCTTCATATCGTGGACTCCCGGCCCGTAGGCACGCTTTTCATCTCTAGTAAAAGGGCGTTCACTCACGGTTCCCTCTACAAATACCGTGTCCATATGCGCAATTGCAAGAATCTGCGGATCACTTGCATCCTTGTGGCGAAAGGTTAGATTGTTGCCGCGCTCGGGCTGTTGGTCTACCTTCACCACGTAACCTAGGGCTTCGTATTCTTTTTGCAGCACTCTGCCTACTTCGTCGATCCCGCTCTTCACGTACGTTCCGCTGTCGATATTCACCAGCTTCTCCAGCAAGTGAAGCATCTCCTCTTGTTTGGACTGCAAGTAATCTTTCATTCTGCTCGCTCCTCTCAACCTGCCTCTAGTGATGTTCGTGAGTCTCATCGTACAAATGACACTGCACGTAATGATGGATAGAGATTTCTTTATTTTGCGGAACCTCCGTCCTGCATCGTTCCATCGCAAATGGACATCGGGTATGAAAGATACAGCCCGACGGAGGATTCAGTGGAGACGGGACATCCCCTTGCAGCAAAATCCGTTCGCGTTTGATTTTGGGGTTGGGAATGGGTACCGCTGACAACAGAGACTTCGTATAAGGATGGAGGGGTTGAGAGAACAATTGCTCCGTCGGTGCCTGCTCGACCAGCTGACCCAAATACATCACCCCGACCCGGTCTGCAATGTGCCGAACAACACTGAGATCATGGGCCACGAACAGATAGGATAACCCCAGCTCGGCCTGAATCTCCTGCAGGAGGTTGATCACTTGAGATTGGATGGACACATCCAAGGCTGAAACCGGCTCATCGCAGACAATCAGCTTAGGGTTGAGCGCCAAGGCCCGAGCAAGGCCGACGCGCTGACGCTGCCCACCGGAAAGCTCATGGGGATAGCGATAATAATACTCTTTGCTGAAGCCCACTTTGTGCAAGAGTTCAAACACCTTTTGGGTGCGCTCCTCCTTTGTTCCGAGTCGATGGATGATCATCGGCTCCTCGATCGCATAGCCGATCCGCTTTTTCGGATCGAGGGAGGAATGAGGGTCTTGAAACACCATCTGCATTTCCTGGCGAACGGAACGAAGCTCGCTTCCTTTCAGCTCCAACAAATTTTGTCCTCTGTAGAGGATCTCCCCCTCTGTCGGCTCGATCAAGCGCAGGATGCTTCGGCCTGTCGTGCTTTTTCCGCAGCCGGATTCTCCTACCAGTCCAAAGGTTTCTCCTTCATAGAGATCAAATGAAACGGAGTTGATCGCCTTCACATGGTTGATGGTACGTCCGAGCGTGCTTTTTACAGGGAACCACTTTTTTAATCCCCTCACACGCAGGAGGAGTTCTTTCTCTTCAGTCCAGATGGTGGCGTTCATGTTCCTCCCCCTGTGTCATAAATTTAGCAGCATGCCAGCATCTGACCTTTTGCTTGGGCGATATCGCATGAAGCTGCGGCGGTTCCTGGCTGCATTGGCTATCCGCATACTCACATCTCGGGGCAAAACGACACCCCTGTGGAATCTGATGCAGCGATGGAACCATTCCTTTGATGACGTGCAGCTTCTGCTTGCGATCTCCGTCGATGGTAGGCACAGCTTTCATCAGACCCTGGGTGTAGGGGTGAAGCGGATTTTCAAATAGCGTCTCGACATCTGCTTCCTCGATGACCTGCCCCAGATACATGACCACGACACGCGTACACACCTCTGCCACTACACCCAAATCATGCGTGATCAGGATGATGCCCATCTGCGATTCTTGCTTCAGCTCTTGCATCAGTTCGAGGATTTGCGCCTGGATCGTCACATCCAACGCAGTCGTCGGCTCATCAGCGATCAACAGATTCGGCTGACAGGCGAGAGCCATGGCAATCATGGCGCGCTGCCGCATACCTCCGGAAAGCTCATGCGGATATTCGTGTACTCTTTGCTCGGGTGCGGGGATGCCCGTACGGCGGAGCAGCTCTACTGTCCGCGAGAAGGCATCCTGCTTTGAGCACTTTTGATGTTGCGTGATCGCTTCCGCTATTTGATCTCCGATGGTAAATACCGGATTGAGTGATGTCATCGGGTCCTGAAAGATCATGGAGATCTCATTACCCCGAATTTGCTGCATCTGATCGATTGAAAGCGCAAGAAGGTTGGTTCCCTGGTAGCAGATTTCCCCTAGGTAGTTCGTCTTTTTCTCGTCCAGCAGACGCAGTATCGATTCGGCGGTAACACTTTTTCCGCAACCGGATTCCCCTACGACCCCGACTGTCTCTCCCGCATCGACATGGAAGGAGACGCCATCAACCGCTGTAACCACACCGCGTTCCGTAGAAAAGGAAGTCTTCAATTCCTTGATCTCCAGCAGATGCTTATATGCCATGCTTCCTCCCCCTTCTCTACTTTTTCGTCTGGCTGTTGCGGGGATCGAGCAGATCGCGCAATCCATCACCAAACAAATTCAGCCCAAGCACCATCGCCATGATGAAGACTCCCGGAAATACCGTCATCCACCACGCGTTAAAGATCACGGATTTGCCGTCCAGAAGAATGTTTCCCAAGCTGGGATCAGGTGCCGGAATCCCTGCTCCAAGAAAACTGAGCGCCGCTTCTGTCAATATCGATGCGGCAAAGATATAACTCGTCTGGATAATCAAAGGTGATGTCGAGTTCGGGGCCATGTGCACCCAAATGATCCTCCACGCACTCGCTCCTTGGGAACGCAAGGCTTCGATGTATATTTGCTCCCGAACGACCAAGGCGACAGAGCGAACAACCCGGGCCACGGATGGCGTGTAGACGATGACCAGTGCCAGGATTACATTGCTTTTCATCGGCCCCATCGCTGCGACGATCGCAATCGCCAATAATATAGAAGGAAAAGCGAATAAACCATCGCAAATCCGCATGAGAACATGGTCCAAAATCGCGTAGTAGGCACAGAGCAACCCAATGACCAAGCCAAGGAAGGAAGCGACCAGCGCGACAGAAAAGCCGACTGAGATGGATACCTGCGCTCCATACAGAACACGGCTGAATAAATCCCTGCCGAAGTTATCGGTTCCAAACCAATGCTCAGAACTCGGTGCCTGCAATCTGTTTTTCGGATCGACCTCCAATGGCCCATAGGTCGTCAAAAAGGGAGCAATCCATACGAGCAGAATGATGACAAGCAAAATCGCGGAGCCCGTAACTGCAAATCTGTTGCCCCAAAAACGGCGGATATTGCGCTGCCGATGCTCTCTTTTGATCTCCAGCATCGAAAAAACGTCCCGTTCCGTAATCACTTTCATGCGAACTACCTCTCTTTACGATTCAGACGAACCCTGGGGTCAACAATCCCGTAAAGCAAGTCGACGATTAAATTGAGCAAGACATATGTGACCGTGATCAACAGTACTGTGCCCTGAATGACAGCATAATCCCTTCTCTCCACAGAGCTGATGATCAATTGACCGATACCCGGAATATTGAACACCGTTTCCACGACAGCAGCACCCGTGACCAGTCCGCCAAACGTCTCGCCGATCACCGTCAAAATCGGAATACATGCATTGCGGAGAGCATGCTTATAGATGACCATTGTCTCTTTCAAGCCTTTGGCTCTCGCCGTTTTGATGTAATTGTCTGCGATAATGTCCAGCATCGAGGAACGGGTCATCCTCGCAATCAAGGCCGCTTGCATGAAGCCGAGTGCAAGTGCCGGCAGGATGAGATAGCGCAGGTGGTTCCACAAGCCAGAGCTGAGCGGCTTGTACCCTGCTACCGGGAGCCATTTCAGCTGGACGGCGAAGAGTAGAATAAGGAACAAGCCAAGCAGAAAGCTGGGCACCGAGATTCCAAACAAGGACACGCCCATAACGGCCTGATCGATCATGGTCCCTCTGCGCCGTGCAGCCATAATCCCGATCGGTATAGCAATCAGGATCGCGATAATCTGCGCCAAGATCGCAACAGAAACGGTCGGACCCAGATGTTCCCAAAAAGCCTGGGTGACGGGTACATCCGAAAAATAGGATCTGCCCAAATCACCCTGCAAGACATTGGCCAGCCAATGGAAGAACTGAACGGCAAGCGGGAGATCGAGGCCGAGCTGTGAACGCAGCTCGGCTATCTCCTTTTCTCCTGCCTCATCCCCCAGCATGACCGCCGCCGGATCGCCTGGAGTGAGATGTACAATCATAAAAACCACGACGGCTACTACTGCCAGAATGGGTAGCATGGATAGAAGACGCTTCAGGATGTATCCACTCAAACCAAGCTACCTCCCTACTTTTTCGTTGTACTTACATTCCACAGGATGGGTCCGATGACGTCCTGCAGTCCTTGCACATGATTGGCCACAGCAGCCATGTTCACGCGATTCCCCAGCTTGATGATCGGCAGTTCTTGCCACACCAACGCTTGCAGCTGATCCACCAGGGGCTTGGCTTCCGCGATGGACGGTGCGCTCTGAATCTCATCCAAGAGCTTGTCGATCTCCGGGCTGTTCGTCCAGCCTGGATAGCCGCCGCGAGAATCCAGGAATGGCAGCTGATGCAAGGTCGGACGAACCGCAAAGCCGACAACGAAGAAATCCCATACCTTCTCATCCTTGCGTCGTTCTTGCATCGTCGGCCAGTCGTACACATCCAGCTTGGCATTCAACCCGATGGCTTGGAGCTGCTGCTGAGCCACAACCGCAGCATTGTAATAATCGGGGTAGTCGCGGGTCACCAGAATCGTCACTTCTTCCCCTTTGTAGCCGGATTCAGCCAGAAGCTGCTTTGCTTTGTCCAGATTGTGCTGATTGTATTCTTCTTTCCCTGCCTGGCTGTGCCAGTCGGACTGATTCGGTAGGGCCAATCCGGAATCGAGGGTGTAATAGCGTGAATCCCGATAAGCCGAGATCAGGATTTCCTCGATGTCCAATGCTGCATTGACCGCTTGGCGTGCTTTCACATTGCTGAAGAGGCCAGATTTCTTGTTAAACACAAAGGTCGTCATGCCGCCCTCACTGACAAAGCTGCTTACATCTGGTGAGTTTTCGATTTGCTCAGCGTTGTCAAACGGGATACTGAAGGCGATGTCGTATTCCCCTGTTGTGATTCCCGCCACCCGCGTCGACTCGTCCGTGACATAGTGGAAGTACAAATCATCCACCAGCGCTTCCTTCTTGCCGCCCAACCCGTCACTTGCTTCAGTACGAGACGCATAGTCCGGATATTTTTTCAGATGCACGTATTGGTCCTGCTTCCATTCCTCCAGTTGGAAAGGACCTGTACCGATAAAGGTTTTTACGGCCTCTACGCCGCTTTCCTCGATGATTTCCTTTGGCATGATCGCAGGAAACGGAGCAGTATCCGCTAAAATATGTAAGGTCAGAAGTGAAGGCTTTTGCAGGGTCAAAACCACCGTGCCTGGATCTTTGGCTGTGAATGCAGCCCCAGACAGATTGGCTTTTCCTTGTGTCGAAACCTTCAGCCATTTATTCATGGACGCAACCACGTCGTCAGCTGTCATTTCCTTGCCGTTATGGAATTTGACGCCCTTTCGCAGAGGGAAGGTGATGGACAGTCCATCCTGGCTCACCTCATAGGATTCCGCAAGCATCGGTACCACTTCGTATTTGCTGTTCAAGGTCACCAGCGGCTCAAAAATCTGCCGGGCGATGTCTTTGGTCGAGGCATTAGTTGTCGTGTGCGGGTCAAGCGTTGCTGCCTTGGCCGGATAGGCGATGTTGATAACTCCCCCAGTGGCTGGGCTCTCCGCTTGGGTGGAATTGCCTTGAGCTGATGTCGAACCGGAGCCGGCATTCCCCTCGCTAGTATGACCACCTGTCGTCTGGCCGCCGCATGCTGTCAATGCAAAGACACTTGCCAGAAGTATGGGCAACAGCTTCTTTTTCAAAGGTGAATCAGTGAATAAGCTTCTTCTTTTCTCCATGATGGCTCCCCCTTTTGTGACTCTCTTCTGCGTTTGAAAGGTTCGAGAGGTACCTCTCGTTGTCTCAAATCTCTTCCGCTAGCTGCAACCTTTTGCAGGACGTAAACCCCGATTGGTTTGCTTGGAATTGTTATACAATAAAATAATCCTCAAATTCTCATCTGTCAAGTCGGAATTACACATTCGTCTTTTTTTCATGTAAAACGGGACACGAAAAAACCCTCGAATCCATCTTCGAGGGTTAGGATTTTGGCTATTCGCCAATGGCTCTTTACATGTCTCGCATAACCGGCGGCACTTCCTTGTAGCCCTTTGACTTGATAGCTCCCAGGATCACCCCTGCCAAAAGCCAGCTTCCACCTACGACGTAGGTCATGGTGTCAAAGCCTGACCAGACAAAGATGTAAATGTCCGCGGCCTGCTAGTGTTGTTCACTGCTCTCTCTCCCGTAGCTGCTTCATTTTAGACCCTATTCGCTCAACGCTTCATCTACAACCAGCAAGACTTTCCCCGTACTTTTACGACTTTCCACCCATTCATGTGCTCTGGCAGCCTCACTCAGCGAGAAAGTACCCCCGATTTTGATTTGCAATCGCCCCTGAGAAAGGAAAGGGATAACTTGTTCGGCAGTACGGCGCAGTTGTTCCGGACGTTTTTGCCGAGTGGTGCCAAAGCTGAATCCGAGAACAGAACGGCAGCTCGCATGCAAATCCACCGTCTGGAAGCTTCCGATCTCTCCACTGGCATTTCCGAAATGGACGAGCCGTCCGTATGGAGCCAGGCACGTCATGCTTTTTTCAGAAACGCGCCCGGAGATCGAATCCAAAATGATATTGGCTCCCTCCCCTTGTGTCCATTCATTGACCTTCTCGGCAAAATCCTCCTGTTCATGACAAATCACGTGATCCGCGCCAGCCTCAAGTACGATCCCCGACTTGCTCTCACTACCCACGGTTCCAATCACTTTTCCTGCTCCCAAAAGCTTTGCCAGCTGGATCGCGGTCGTTCCGATTCCCCCTGCTGCTGCATGGATCAGTACGGTTTCTCCCGATTCTATTCTTGCTACCTCGGCAAGCAGCTTGTACGCGGTAAAAGAGACGATCGGACTCGCTGCTGCCGCCCTGAAATCCAAGCTGTCCGGGATGGCAAAAGTCAGCGCTTCATCCGCTACGACATACTCCGCATAGGAACCCTGGCTTGGGAAAGCGATGACTCTTTGCCCTATTTGAAAATGTTCCACTTCCGTACCCACACGCTCGATCACTCCGGCGACATCCAATCCCGGAATAAAAGGAAGCTTTCCCCCTTTTTTCCCATACCGGGATTTGATATCAGCAAAATTCACACTGGTCGCGACGGTTCGGATCAAAATCTGCTTCGGCATCATTTCCGGCATCTCGACGTCTGTATAGATCATGTTTTCGGGTCCACCGTACCCCGTAACAAGAATAGCTTTCATCTGTATCTCCTCCTACTCGCATGATTCAAGGTATCGCGCTTGGCCTTTGAATACTTCGTAGACTTCGTCCTTCATATCGTAACATCATTTGGAATTTTTCTGCTGAATATGTTATATTTTCAGAAGATTTAAAATTAAATCTTTCACTCGAAAGGGAGACTGATCTTTCATGGTTCATGCATCTAAAAACAGCGTCTGGCAGTCGTACCGTTATCCCATCATGCTCCTGATCTGCATTGCGATCGGGGCTATCGCCGGCACGATTATGGGGAAAGATGCCGAGGTATTGAAACCATTCGGGGACATCTTCATCAATATGATGTTTACGGTTGTCGTCCCCCTCGTCTTCGTGAATATCAGCAGCGCAGTCGCCAATATCGTCGACTTGAAGCGCTTGGGAAAAATCCTGGGGATCATGCTTGCTGTCTTCATCATCACCGGGATCATTTCCGCCACAATGATGCTCGTCGGTGTCTCCATCTTTCCTCCAGCCGAAGGAATCAATCTGGAATTAAAGGCACCAGAGGAAATCAATCAGCTGAATACAGCAGACCAGTTTGTTCAGGCATTTACCGTCTCGAATTTCAGTGATCTTCTATCCCGAAAAAATATGCTCGCACTTATTGTCTTCTCCATTTTATTTGGGTTATCGGTTAGTCTGGCCGGAGAGAAGGGGCGAAAGGTTGCAGATGGACTAACCGCCTTGTCAGACGTTATGATCAAGATGATCAAAATCCTGATGTATTACGCGCCTATCGGTTTGGGAGCTTACTTTGCCAACCTGGTTGGGGTGTTCGGTCCAGACCTGCTTGGATCCTACGCCAGAGCGATGGCCATCTACTATCCGATTTCCTTTCTCTATTTCTTCCTTGCATTCACGATTTACGCGTATTTGGCAGTGGGAAAACAAGGGCCTCGCATCTTTTGGAAAAATGCCATCTCCCCAGCTGTCACTTCCTTTGCGACTGGCAGCAGCGTGGCCACTATCCCAGTCAACTTGTCTGCAACAGAGAAAATCGGTGTACCCAAAGACATTCGCGAGATCGTCATCCCGCTGGGCGCGACTGCTCATATGGACGGGTCCTGTCTGAGTGCAATCTTGAAAATTTCATTCATCTTCGGCCTTTTCAACATGCCTTTTCATGGAATGGATACCTATTTAACCGCGATCATGATCGCTGTGCTGAGCGGTGTGGTGATGTCTGGCGTTCCAGGTGGTGGATTTATCGGGGAAATGCTGATTGTCACCATGTACGGCTTTCCTCCAGAAGCTTTGCCGATCATTGCGATGCTGGGCACGCTCGTCGACCCTCCTGCCACGATGGTAAACGCTACGGGAGACACAGTCGCAAGTATGCTGGTAGCGAGAATCGTCGACGGCAAGGAATGGATGAAAAAGAAAGTGATGGGCAGTCACAGCGAAACTGCTTAATGTAGAAGGAGTGCACGGACATGACGGCAAAAACGATTCCTTTTTCAAAAATGAATGGCTGTGGCAATGACTTCATCGTCATCGACAACCGCGAGCAAATCATGGATGGCTTCGAGCTTTCCACCTTTGTCAAAAACATCTGTTCACGGGGCACCTCATTGGGCGCTGACGGATTTATGATGCTCGAAAGCTCAGATCTCGCGGACTTCAAGATGCGCTATTTCAATGCAGACGGCAGCGAAGGAGAAATGTGCGGCAACGGTGCGAGATGCCTGTCCCGCTTTGCTTACCTTGCCGGAGCGGTCAAGGACACGATGACGTTTGAGACGCTGGCCGGGGTGTATCAAGCTGAAATTTTTGACAACAAGCAGACGGTGAAAGTAAAGTTTCCAGACGTCTTATTAGACGAATTAAAGCTTCACCAGCCCTATCCGCCCGGCGGTCCAGCGGCGAACTACCACTACGGGTTTGTCGGGGTTCCACATACAGTCTGGTTTGTCGAGGAGCTAGCCAAGATCGACGATCAGCAGATTATACAGTGGGGAAAACAGGTTCGCTATAACGAGCAGCTTTTCCCTCAAGGAACCAACGTGAATTTCATCGAAGTAATCGGCCGACAAACCCTTCAGATTCGCACGTATGAGCGCGGTGTAGAGGCGGAAACGTACGCATGCGGCTCAGGATCGACAGCCGCAGCCATTATCGCTGGAATCATGGAAGTGGTCGATCCCGATTTGCCCGTGTACCTGCAAACACGAGGAGGTTTGCTTACGATTTCCTATGAATTGGCAGGCGGTGTTTCCCGCGACATCTTTATGGAGGGAAATGCCAAGCTCGTAGCGACCGGCGAGCTGCTGCCGGATTCCTGGATGTAACATGTCAGGCAAGCTGACAAGCATCAGCTACACAAACAAGCCTCCCTTTCAAGCAATCGCGGAAAAGGAGGCTTTTCCTTTTATGTTAAACGAGATACGATTACAGGCAACAGTTTCCCATTAGGAGGCCTTCTCTTTGGATAGACTTGCGATCATCGGTCCCATAGATTCAGTTGCATACATAGCAGGAGTTTGCGAGCAACAAAATGTATTCGAGCCCGTCCCGCTTCCCTACTCGCGCATAGAAGAGTGCAGAGAACTTATTTTGAACAATCGGCACCGCATCGATTTTTGGTTGTTTTCCGGCCCTGTCCCCTACTCTTATTGCGTCGAACAAGAATGGGTGACAGCTAAGAATGCGGCCTATCCGCCTTTGAACGGACGCGGCCTGACTAATGTATTATTTCGTGTCTTTCGAGAACGCACTCCGATTGCCGGAATCAGCTTTGATACATTTTTGCAAAATGAAATCGATGAAACCATGAACGAACTGCATCTTACAGATATTCCGATCACAACCTACGGATACGTCGGCTATCTCGATGCCAGTCAGATTCTTGCGCATCATCGCACGATCTGGGACGCAGGAAAGGCAGACATCATCGTCACCTGTATCCACAGTGTCTATGAAGAACTGCGGGCACAAGGACTTCCCGTCTATCGCGTAAGCCCTCCCATCTCCGTCTTGCGCCAAACCTTGCAAATAATTGAGCAGCGACTCAAATCCGAAAGATATCAGCTCTCCTCCGTCGTCATCATGGCCATCGAGGTCACCTACCCTGTGGAGAGTGAACAGGGCTTTTCCAACGAATCGGAGAAGTTGCGCTTGCAGCTCTACTACGATTTGCTCGATCTGGCTGAAAAGGCAAACGGCGCTCTATACCCCAGTACACCAAACCTTTTTCTCCTGTATACGACGTGTGGCGAGCTTGCCAACTTGAATCAAAAGCTGAGCCTTTATGAGTTTTTGCAAAATATCAAAGTAATGCTATCTGTCGAAGCCAAAATAGGAATCGGCTATGGACTGAATGTCCATCTCGCCAGAAAAAATGGACAAGCCGCCCTCGAACACGCCAAGCAATCTCCTGTATCCGGCATTTTTGAAGTGAGTGAAGACGGCAGCCTGCATGGCCCCTTAGAGCCGAAGAAACACGGCAATGACCATTGGGAGAGCATGATCAAGGAATCCTCTCTCAGCCCGATGCTCCTTGCACGCATGGAAGCATTCACCAAGCAATACGGTGTCAGAGAAGTGACACCTCAGGAATTAGCCCGCTTTCTGAAAATGACAGAGCGAAATGCACGCCGGATTTTGCAGGAAATGGAACATTCCGGTCTTGCCAGCCACGTTCGGATCGAGCAACCAAACGGTCGAGGTCGACCGAGAAAGGTTTACAAGCTGTTCCATTGATCCTCCTGCTCTCTATCCACATCAAATACCCCCGCTGCACATGAGACAGCGGGGGTATTCCGTGCTCCACCAAACGAAAATGGCAGACCATCAATGCAACGCAACTCCAATCGTCAATCGAGATCCCGTTTGGCGAAATCCTCCATGATGGCTGCGATATGCTTGATTCCTTGGATGTAATCCTCGACAAATATATTCTCGTTCGGTGCGTGATTATTAGACTGAAAATTACCCACCCCAACGGAGACAGCAGGAACACCGATGCTTTGGCATAGCACGTACATGGGTCCTGTGCCCGGCGACATGGGCATAAGAGTAGGCTCCATTCCGTATACCTCGATGCACGTATCCCGTACACTTGCTGTCAGGGGATTGACGATCTCGGTACGAGCCGGATAATCGAGCGAGTAAGCTTCTATCTCGATATCGGAGAAGCCATGCTTGTCCAGATGCTCCCGTAGCAAGCGCAAAATTTCATGCGGGTCCTGATTCGGAACGAGGCGAAAATCAATTTTGGCACGCGCGACAGATGGAAGCACCGTCTTCGTTCCTTCTCCCGTATAGCCGGATTCGATTCCACAGATCGTACACGTAGGTTGAAAGACCAGCTTTTCCTTTAAGGGAAGTCCGGACAAATCAAGCAGGAAGGATTCCAAGCCAAGGTTCTTGAGCATGCTCTCCTCGCTGTAGATCATCTGGTCCAGCGCTTCATAATCCTCCGGCGAGAGAGTGGCTACCCGGTCATAAAATCCTTCAATCTGAATCCTTTCATCGGGGGTTTTCAAGGTGGACAAAGCCCAGTTCAGTCGCCATGCAGCATTTTCGATAATGGCGGCATTCGCGGAATGAAGATCTGTGTTGGCGCCCCGACAAGTCAATTCCACATAGCACATTCCTTTTACGCCCAAACTCACCTGCGGACGTCCATCAGCATTCTTGTACCCAAACTCCCAGATGCAGCCGTCCGCGCGGAGCAGCTCTTTATGCTGGTGAACGAATTCTTCCAGACTGGTACTTCCGATCTCCTCTTCTCCCTCGACGATGAACTTGACCTGAAGGGGCAATTCACCGCGAACCTGCTGATAGGCGTGTACAGCAGCCAATCGCGCCATCAGATTTCCTTTGTTGTCCGCTACCCCTCGCGCATAGACGCGACCGTCTCGGATCTCCGCCGCAAATGGCGGGGAGTCCCACAGCTCAATAGGATCTTCTGGTTGAACGTCATAGTGATTATAAAAGGAAAGGATTTTGGATTTATCCGGATTAAATAATCCATACACGACAGGATAGCCCGAAGTGGACACCTGCAATGTCTCGGCACCCAATTCCTTCAGAATCTTCTCCACCATTTCGGCTGTTTCCTTCATCCCCCGATTTTGTGCTGCCACGCTTGGCAGCCGACAGATTTCCTGCAGCCAGGTGAGGTACATTTCTCTATTGTTTTCAATAAACGCAAAGACATCCTCCATCGCGATCCCTCCCATTAAGGAAACATTCCTAAATAACCAGATATTTACCCATTATTGAGAATAATATGTCAAATTTTCTAGCTATGTCAATTGCTGATTACTCTCTTCAAAATCAACAAGAGGATTTCCGTCGCACACCGCGAATTAGTACTTCATCATTTAAGGACTTTTTCCTAAATACATCGCAATGGATATCCGTTGAGATGAACCTGGATCGGAGTTGAAGCAAACATGAAAACGCAATGGCTGGATGACGTCGACCTCCTCTACCCTACCTTGGTAGAATGGCGAAGAGATTTTCACAAATACGCTGAGTCCGGTTGGGTTGAATATCGGACTGCAGCCAAAGTCGCTGGCCTCCTATCCGACTGGGGATATGAGGTCAAAGCCGGAAAAAAAGTGATCCACGAGCATGCGCGTATGGGCGTTCCTCCACTAGCTTTCTTGCAGGAGCAGGAAAAGCGGGCGTTGGAGCAAGGTGCAGATCCCAAGTGGGTCGCACGTTTCCAAGGTGGCTTTACAGGAGTCACAGGGATTCTTGAAACAGGCAGGCCCGGTCCTACTGTCGCTTTTCGCTTTGACATGGACGCATTGGACCTCGAAGAATCAAGCAATGAGCAGCACCTGCCGGAAGCAACCGGCTTTCGATCGATTAATGCCGGCATGATGCACGCCTGTGGGCACGATGCCCACACCACGATCGGACTCGGCTTGGCCCGCATCCTCATGCAGCTGCGCGAGCATTTGAACGGCAGAGTGATGCTAATCTTCCAACCCGCCGAAGAGGGCGTACGTGGCGCCAAATCGATGGTCGAAGCAGGAGTTGTTGACGATGTCGACCTCTTTTTTGCCTGCCACATCGGAACAGGCCCCTCCTTGGGAGAAGTCGTTTGTGGTGCAAATGGCTTCCTATCAACAACCAAGCTCGACGTCACCTACCGTGGGGTCGCCTCCCACGCTGGTGCCAGACCGGAAGAAGGGAAGAATGCTCTGCTGGCTGCTGCGGCCGCGGCCCTGCATCTTCACGGAATTTCCCGGCACAGCGATGGCGCATCCCGCATCAATGTCGGTGTCTTGACTGCAGGCAGCGGCAGAAACATCATCCCCGACTCAGCTACCCTCAAACTGGAAACGCGAGGGGAGACTTCAACGATCAATGCCTACATGGTTGAGCAGGCCATGAACGTCATCAGAGGCACCGCAGTCATGTACGGCGTGGATGAAACGGTCCTCGTACAAGGTGGCGCCCAAAGTGCCGAACCGAGTGAAGCGCTGATCCCCTATATTCGAAATCAGGCCAAGCAGGTGCCAGGTGTCAAGCGAATCATCGATCTCCAATCCGCTCTTGGTTCTGAAGATGCTACGTTCATGATGGAACGCGTCCAGCAGCAAGGCGGTCTGGCTTCCTACCTGATTTTTGGCACAACTCTCGCAGCTGGTCATCATCATGAGAGGTTCGACATCGACGAGGATGTCATGAAAATCGCTGTAAAGACACTCGTTCACTGTGCATTACATACAGACCAGCTCACCCCGATCCTGCATGCGAAACCGTGAGAATTTGGTTAGAAAACTTGGCTACGCCAAGCTTTTGGCGGAGCCTTAGTTGCACTTATACTATCTTCCGCTAATCTTTTTAGCGCTTTAGCGCACTTAAACTTTCCGATAGTACAAAAAAGGTGCTGCCCTCAAAAAACCTTGGGACAGCACCTTTTGTGTACACTCCTCTCGTTACGTACCCGTAATCATGCGATTGACCTGACCCGTAAGCAACAGCATCGCCTGCACGACGGGCATGATGCTGGCCATATCATCGCACTGGTAGCGCACCGTACGTCCATCAATCAGCTCTACTCCCGGCATCCAGCTAACCGCTGTGGCAAACTGCGACTTCGTAAATTCGATTTCAATCGTATTGACCTTTGGCAGTTCAATCGGCTTGACCTTGCTTCTGTTGAGCAGCGCCTCTTCGGCTGTCTGGCGTATCAGCTCTCGCGCCCGCTGCGGATGTATAGCGAGAGAGGATAGTCCGGTAATACCCGATTTGACTGCGACAGTATAGACGCCCGGGATATCAGCCTCTACCTCCTGCGCCGTCTGCGTATCGCCCGTAACCAAGACGACTGGCACGTTGAACACTCCTGCGATCGCGGCATTCAACCCTGCTTCCCCCACTTCTTTTCCGTTCAGGACCAGGCGATGGATGGCAACACCGGACAATGTGTGGTTGAGCACAGCCTCACCCAAGCCTGCCCTTCCGTGATAGCCGATGAAAAATGCTGCGTCACATGTGTCATCGATGCCTTGCATCATGCAGAGCGGCTTGAAAAAGCCACGGATCACGTCAGCCGCAGGATGCAACTCTTCCAGGAGCAGATTGTTCATCGGACCATGCGATTCATTCACGATGATCTGCGTAGCCCCTGCTTCCAAAGCCCCCTCGATCGCCGCGTTTACATCCTGTGTCAAAAGACGCCGACCTGCCTCATAATGGCGTCGACCCGGAATGACATCCTCCCACTCACTAATGCCCGAGATGCCCTCCATATCCAATGAAATAAATACTTTCATGAACCATCCGTCCTCTCACTTCTGATCATGATTCCACTTTGGGCAGTTGGCGCGAACCCAGGGCAAAGCGCTTGATCTCACCGTCTTGATTTCGTACAAAACGGACGAGCGTATCGATCTCTCGACGAGTAAAGAGGAATGCATCCTCCCCAATCGAACGTAGCGGCAACGTTTCTTTTCCCATCTGGATGTGCAGCTGACCTGCTTCCTCATCCAGCTGGATCGTCACTTCATCGCCTTCCCCCGATTTGAACGCTCCAGCGTAAGATTTCATCCTGGCAAGTGGAACCTCGTAATCGGCAAAGGTCGCAAATGGCGTCTTTAACGGGCGATCGAAGAGGCTGTTCAACAGGCCCAGAGTCAGCTCCGTAATCGGGGCATCATCCACGTTGGTCAATAGGATGCCTGTCAGACCTGCCTCAGGCAAAATCAGCATGTGCGCTGTAATGCCCTTCAACCCCCCCGTGTGCTGGATGAGCGTCACTCCTTCCGCAAAAGAGAGCATGCCTAGACCGTATCCATAGCTGCGCAGGGCATCCACTTTGGCATGGGGCGAAACCATTTGCGTCACGCTATCTGGCGTAAGGAGGCTGGAGCCGCCAGCTATCCCTCCTGTCCGGTATAGCTCTGCGTATCGGAGCATGTCACGCGCGGATGCCTTGAGAAAACCAGCCGCCCGCATGGAGGGTGAGTCCCACCAGATCGGAGCCCGGTACACTTCCTTTGCGCCGTCTTTCTCTCTCGTCGAGTACAGGACGGAGTGATTGTCATCATCCAGCTCCTCTACGAAAAAGACCGAGCGATCCATGCCGAGCGGCTGCAGAATATGATCCTTCACATAATCCTCGAAGGATTTGCCGCTTACTCGCTCGATGATCGCACCCAACAGTCCAAAGGCGTCGTTCGAATAGCTGAATTCGGTCCCAGGTGGCCCCAGCAATTCGATGGGTTGATCCCCGATGTAAGCCATCAATTGCTCAAAGGTGTCGATCGGCTCTTTTTCCGCAAACTCCGGATGCTTCAAAAGCTCTTCTGCAGCCGGATCGTCTTGCATACTGCGCAGCATGGCCGGGATGAGCGACGACAGCGGCGGAAGTCCCGGTGTATGGGTCATGAAATGGTGAATCGTGACCTTTCGCGTATGTTCTTCATCCGGCGTACGAAATTCCGGCAGGTAGGTCACTACTGGATCATGGACGGACAGCTTTCCTTCCTCTTGCAACTGCATGATCGCGACGCAAGTGAACGATTTTGTAATCGAGCCAATGCCAAATACGGTTTCCAGATCAGGCGGCAATTGCGCTTCGCGGTCACGGTAGCCAAATCCCTTTTCATAGATCAGTTCTCCGTCTTTGGCGACAGCGACGACGGCACCCGGCACCTGCAGCTCATCGAGCAGCTCCTGGGCAAACGTCTCAAAGGTTTGCTCCCACGCCTTGGTCTTCATCTCGTGCCTCCTTTTTGTGAAAAAAAATCACCTTGAATTTCGTTCGTCAAGCAAGCTGGTCCTGATCGCTTTGCTTGATGAGCTGACGAAAATGGAAGGAAACCCGACTGACATCGCCAGTCTCCGTGCGAATAAAGCGCATATACTTCTCCAGTCCGGTCCCCATTTTAAAGACAAAGCAGTCTTCCTTCACAGGCCGCAACGGGAACGTCATGCCTTGCAATTGCATTTCCAAGCCCGCTTCATTCAAGGAGACCTGGACTTTTTCTCCCTCACCGGACTTGTACTCTCCGACAAATTCATTCAAGGTATCTGCTGAAACTGCGTAATCAGGATAGAGCACGACCGGTTCTTCTACAGGCAGACCCTGAGCGGTATTCAAGGTCGCTGCCAAAAGCTCTGTAGATGGCGAACCATCCAGGTTGGTGAGAATCACGCAGGTGATCCCCTGCTCGGGTACGATACAAAGCTGTGCCGCCACCCCTTTTATCGCGCCTCCATGCTCGATCAAAGTCCCGCCGCGGAAATCCGGTGTGACCATAAAGCCGTAACCGTAGTGACGTGTTGGCTCCAAACCCGCATAATTGCCAATCATCTGGCGGACGCTGTCCTCAGACAAAATTCGGTGATCTCCCACCAAACCGCCCGTACGGAAGATTTCGGCATAGGCGAGCATATCGCGTCCCGTAGATTTTATGAAGCCGGCTGCACGCATCGACGACGCATCCCACCAGAGGGGAGCTGCGAACACTTCCTTGCCTTCTTCTCCCTTTTTACTGGTGTACAGGGTCGTAATGTTGTCATATTCACCCAAATCTTCGATCAAAAAGACAGTGTGCTTCATCCCCGCTGGCTCCAGAATATGCTCCTGTATATAGCTTTCATACGTTTGTCCGCTGACGCGCTCGATGATGGCACCGAGCAGGGCATAGCCATCATTGCTGTAGCTGAATTCGGTTCCTGGTTCTCCGAGCAGCTCTACGTCCAGACTGGCGATAAAAGCCATCAGTTGTTCGTACGTATCAATCGGTTCATGCGCCGTGAGGTCCACACTGTTGTTCGGATTTTCCTTCACCGCAGGGTCGATCTCCATGCTGCGTCTCATCGCATAGTAAAGCGTCGGCAGCGACGGCAAGCCAGATGTATGCGACATCAGATGGGCGATCGTGATTCGCTTCGTCCGCTCTTCATCTTTCGTCCGAAATTCTGGCAAATAGGTGACCACTGCATCGTGAACGGACAGCTTTCCTGCTTCTTGCAGCTGCATAATCCCTACGCAGGTAAAGGATTTGGTAATTGAACCAATGCCAAACACCGTATCCTCCGTCACTTCTGCCTGCTGCTCCAGATCGCGAAGCCCAAGCCCTCCAGCGTACTGCATTTCCCCATCCTTTGCGATCCCGATAAACGCTCCAGGCAGCTTCGCGTCTTCCATCAGCTTCCCGGCAAATGCTTCCAATTGTGTCATGTCACATTTCCCCCTCGACGATTTTTTCAAGCACGTACGCATGCACCGGTTCTTCTGTTTTCAGCACACCGATAACCGTATAGCCTAGCGTAAAAGCCGACTTGCACATATTGCGCAAAGCAAGGCGCCATTCCAGTGCGACCTCGAGATGTTCCTGCTTGATGGAATGAATCGTCGCCGGGACGGATAGCAAGATGCCGGTATGCTCGCCCAGCCCTTCCCGAATGAGCGGGCGAGGTTGTTTTTGTTCGTCGTATTCCCAATCGATCAGTCTGGGATAGCTACTCCAGGCGCTTTCTTCGCGCTGCCTTCCTTCGATTCCCATAACGACTCGCTTGGAATCCAGCTCCCACTCCAGCAAAAAGCGGTCTGACGGCAATCCTTTGTTGATGCAGTCGCGCATTTCCCCGTAGTAAGACTCCATGTAATGTCGCACCTTGCCCCCCAGCTTGCTCAGGTTGAGATAGGCGTTGCGAGCCTCCAGAGGATCATACGTCCAGGTGATCGTCTCGTACCCATAGTCCAGAGCCCATTCCCGCTGCAGAAGCTTGAGTCTTCTGCCGATGCCCCAATCTCTGTACGCAGGCAGGATTCCCAACATGTGTGAGCAAAGATGTGACTTCCCTTGCTTGAAGCCAGAAAAACCATAGCAATATCCAACTGGCACATCCCCGTGATAGGCAGCGATGACGACTCCTCCGTTGTGAGACGCAGCCAACAGCTGGGCGACAGGAATCACGCTGCTTTCGCCCCATATTTGTCGTTGAAGGTCCTCGATTTCGTTCATCCGAGTCGCGGATGTGACGATCGCGTATTCCAATTCCGGCTTCATCTGTCTTTCACCTCAAAATCATGATGTCACGTCTGCCATGGTGTAGCTTTTTTCCTCGACCTGCAGTGCATGGACTACGCGCCAATTGATGTCATAGCCTATTCCTGGACCTTCTGGAACACCGAGGATGCCGGGCTTGAGAAAGTTCACCTCGGGAACGACAATATCCTCTGCCCAATAACGGCTGGACGCAGACGTGTCGCCGGGAATCGTAAAGTTGGACAGAGAAGTTATCGCGATATTGTGCGCTCGGCCTACTCCACTCTCCATCATTCCGCCACACCAAACAGGTACCTGATGGGCTTCACATAGATCATGGATTTTCTTGGACTCGGTGAGTCCCCCGACACGTCCGATCTTGATGTTGATGATTTTGCAGCTACCCAGCTCAATCGCTCGTCTGGCATCCTCTGCTGAATGGATGCTCTCATCCAGGCAAATTGGCGTTTTCAACTGTTTTTGTAATACAGCGTGATCGACAATATCGTCGTGAGCAAGCGGCTGCTCGATCATGATCAGGTTGTACTGGTCCAGCTTCTTCAGCACGTCCATCTGATCAAGGGTGTATGCCGAATTGGCATCCGCCATCAGCGGCAATGAATCCCCAAAGCGCTTGCGCAGGGCATCGATCAGGGCGATATCAAAGCCGGGCTTGATTTTCACCTTGATCTTCTTATAGCCTTCTGCTACAAACCCCTCCACCTTTTTCACCACGTCCTCGACGGATGGCTCGATCCCTACACTGACACCTACATCGATTTCCTTGCGCTTTCCGCCAAGCGCTTGAGCAAGCGAAATGCCCTTCTGCTTGGCGTACAAATCCCAGACGGCTCCTTCAATCGCCGATTTTGCCATATTATTGCGGCGAATAGGCTCAAACAGACGGCTCACATCCTCCGGAGCCTCAATCTTATTCGTCAGCACCATCGGAATCATGAAGGTTTCCAGCATGTAGTGGATCGTATCCGTTGTCTCTTCATTGTAGAAGGGAAAAGGCATCGCTACGCTTTCCCCATATCCTGTCTCCCCTTCGCCATGCGCGCTGATCAGCAGGAAATCACGCTTTGCCAGTACGCCAAAGCTGGCCTCGAACGGATTTTTAAGCGGCAGATGCAGTCGTCTTACCTCGATTTTCTCGATCTTCATCAATGATCGCTCCTTTCAGGTGACCCGTAGAGATGGCAAGCAACGGCATGATTTCGTTCGATTGCAAGCTCCTGGGGCCGTACTCGTTTGCAAATCTCCATAGCCTGACTGCATCTGGGGTGGAAGGCACAGCCTACCGGCGGATTAGCCGGACTTGGCACGTCTCCGCCCAGTACGATCCTGTCTTTTTTCTGATTGGGATTAGGGATCGGAACTGCGGACATCAAGGCTTGCGTGTAAGGGTGCAACGGCTGCTGAAAGAGCCGCTTCTTGTCTGCGATCTCGACGATTCTTCCCAAATACATGACGGCAATGCGATCGCTAATATGCTTGATCACACCCAGATCATGCGAGATAAACAGGTACGTCAACCCCAAATCATCCTGCAAATCCTGCATCAGATTTAAGATTTGTGCTTGAATAGAGACATCCAGCGCGGATACTGGCTCATCAGCTACGATGAGCTTTGGCTTCACGGCAATAGCGCGAGCAATTCCGATGCGCTGCCTTTGTCCTCCGCTAAATTCGTGCGGATAGCGATCCGCGTGATTGGGATTCAATCCAACCAGCTGCAGGAGCGCCAGTACTCGTTCTCTCATCTCATTGGTTTCCTCTTGTCTGGCTCCAACAGAAAGAGCTTCCGCCAATATCGTCGCAATGGTCAGTCGCGGGTTGAGCGAAGCATACGGGTCCTGAAAAATGATCTGCATCTGATTGCGCATGCTCCGAAGTTTTGCATGCGGCATGGAAATCAGCTCTTCTCCGCCGAATCGGACTGAGCCGGAACTTGGGCGAACCAGCTGCAAAATACTGCGTCCCGTCGTCGATTTGCCGCATCCGCTCTCCCCGACAATTCCCAAGGTCTCCCCCTGCCTCAATTGAAAGGAGACGCCATCCACGGCTTTGATATCGCCTGTTTTTTGTCCGAACAAACCTTTCTTCAGCGGAAAGTAGGTTTTGAGATCTTCTACGACCAGCAGATATTCACTCATATGGCCACCTCCTCGTCCGCATACATCCAGCACCGCACGGCATGTTTGCCAGTACGAACCACGGGCGGCTTTTCCTGCGCGCACCTTTCGATAGCTTGCGGGCAGCGAGAGAGAAACGGACAGCCTTCGTGCACTTCTCCCAGGATCGGCACATTGCCTTCGATTGGGGTCAATCTCCTGTTCTCCCTCTCCAAGCTCGGAATCGACTGAAGCAGTCCCACCGTATAAGGATGCTTGGGAGAAGCAAAGAGCGTTTGTACATCCGCCTCTTCGACGATTTCACCGTAGTACATCACCATGACACGATCTGCCATCTCCGCCACGACCCCTAGATCATGCGTGATCAGCAGAATGGCCGTGTTCACCTTTTGCTTCAGGTCATTCATCAGGTCGAGAATTTGCGCCTGAATCGTCACATCCAAAGCCGTGGTCGGCTCATCCGCAATCAGCAGATCAGGCTGACAGGCCATCGCCATCGCGATCATGACGCGCTGCTTCATCCCGCCCGAAAGCTGGTGGGGAAAGTCCTTGACGATCTTCTCCGCACGAGGAATCCCCACTTTCCTGAGCATGTCGATCGTGTGATTGCGCCTTTCCTCCTTGGTAGCATCCGTGTGCAGCCGAAATACCTCATCGATCTGCCTTCCGATTGAATGGACTGGATTCAGCGAGGTCATGGGCTCCTGGAAAATCATGGAGATATCACAACCGCGTATGGCTCGCATCTCACGCTCATGAAGTTGGTTCAGGACCTTGTCCTTGAAACGAATTGTCCCGTCAATCTTTCCTAGTTTTTTCGCGATGAGTCCCATGATCGACAGAGAGGTCAAGCTTTTGCCACAGCCTGATTCACCGACCAGCGCTACGGTTTCTCCCGCCTCAATCTGAAAGCTGACTTGATTGACCGCCGTAAACGTACCTCGTTCCGTTTTCAGATTCACAGAGAGCCGATCAATATCCAACACTGTCTTTTTTTCCTTCATCGTGCAGCCCCCTATCCTTGCAATCCCATTACTCGTTCACGAAATGCTCATAGGCGGTTTGGGCCAGCCGGGCAATCATGCGCTCCCCTTCTTTGGTGGATGCATGACCAAAAGATAAAGCCGTGATGGTAAATGCTCCTTTTTCCTCGGGAAGGTAGACGATACCGACATCATTCACCACATGGCCGACCGTACCAGACTTGCTGGCTACTACAGTCTGATCCGGTAGTAGGTACGGGATGCGATTGCGCAGCTGCTGCCTTTTCATGATGTCGAGAATGCCGTCACTTGCCGCTTGTGAGGAAAGCTGTCCTGTGCCAATCCATTCGAGCAGCTGGTTCATGTCAGCAGGTGTGGTGACGTTGTTTTCCGGTGTTGGTTGAAAAATGACGCTGTCCGAATCGAAGCCGGATGTCTTAAAGACTTCGGTCACCTTATGAAAGCCTTCAGCCCCTTTTTTCTCACTGCCCATTCCGGCTCCCACGCTGAGCAGCTCCCAGCAGCTCTGCTTGATCGAGATATTTTGCAGGCCCAGCTCTTTCATGTAAGCGTCGACACGTTCGGCTCCGATCAGCTCCAGAATCTTGTCTGTGGCCAGATTGTCACTGACGATAATCATCAGCGTGGCCAGATCCCTCAGCGCTACGTCCGCTCCAGGAAGAAACTCCTTCAGTACGCCAGAGCCAGGAACCAAATCATCCTCCGTCAAGCGAAAACGCTGTTCCAAGCTACATGTTCCCTCGTCAATATCACGAAAAAGTGTCGCCAGAATCGGCACCTTAAAGGTACTTGCCATTTGAAAGTATTGCTCCGGACGAACCCTTGCCTCTTCTCCTGTCCCCAAGTGCTTGACAACCACCCCGAAGGTTGCTGAACTTTCTGACAACACATGTTCCAGCTTTTCCTGCAAGCTCATATCGTCATTCCTCTCCTTTACCCGTTCCGTTATTTTGGATCAAGAGCATCGCGCAGCCCGTCACCCAACAAATTGAAACCCAGCACGACCAGCATGATCGCCAAGCCAGGGAATATGGACATCCACCACGCCTGCCCCAAAAATGCCTTTCCGACGTACACCATCGCACCCCACTCCGGTATCGGCGGCTGCGCACCCAATCCGAGAAAGCTGAGGGCTGCTGCGGCCAATATACTGGTCCCGAATTGCAGGGTCATCAAGACGATGATCGGCGATAGAATATTCGGCAGGATATGCTTGGTCAAAATGACGATATCGCGTATTCCCAATGCCTTTACAGCTTCGATGTACTCTTTTTCACGAATGGAGAGGACCGAAGCGCGTACCACCCTGACATAGGAAGGAATGACCGCGATGACGATAGCGATCATGGCATTCGTCAGCCCTGGACCGAGCACCGCAATGATGGCAATCGCCAGCAGCAAGGCCGGAAGGGCCAGCATAATGTCCATCACCTGCATGATATAGAGCTCCACTTTGCGGTAATAGCCCGCAATGATCCCGAGTGTCACCCCGATCAAGGAGGCGACCGTGACTGTGATCAGCCCTGTCAAAAGGGAGATTCGGCCTCCATACAGCAGCCTGGAGAAGATATCTCGGCCAAAATCATCCGTCCCCAGCAAATGCGTAGCACCTGGTCCCATCAGCCGATCCTTGAAGTTCATCTGATCGATCGGATAAGGAGCGATCAAAGGCGCACTGGCACACCCAATCGTAAACAGGAATAGGATTACAGCCCCGAGCATCGCCGTCTTATTGCGTGCCAACCGCTTTCCCACCTGAAGCCAATAGGATGAAGGTGGAGGTGCTGCCTGTTTCTCAACCGCTCGGATCGGAGGAGGCGTCTCATGGGCTACTTCAACCTGACTCAAGTTTCCACTCATGGTTTCACGCTCCTTCCTACTCGTATTTAATCCGCGGATCAAAAAGGGTATACAGCAAATCAACCAGCAAATTCGTCAGCGCAAACAGCACGGCAGCGAAAAATACAATTCCTTGAATGGTCGGCAGGTCCCGCTTGCCTATTGCTTCAATCGCGAGACTTCCCAGGCCCTGCAAGGAGAAGACCGTCTCCGTCACGATAGCCCCTGCAAGCAAGGAGCCGAATTCGAGCCCGATCAGCGTAATCACGGGAATAATGGCGTTTTGCAAGCCATGCATGATGATGACCGATGTCCGGGGCGCTCCTTTGGCTTGCGCTGTGCGCATATATTCCTGCTTAATCACATCGAGCATACTGGAGCGCGTCATCCGGGCGATCATCCCCGCTCCCCCCAACGCAAGCGTGATCGAAGGCAGAATGAGCGAAAAAAAGCCGTCGTATCCGGAGATTGGAAAAATGGAGAGCTGGTAGGCAAAGATCCAGATCAAAAACAGGGCGATCCAAAAGCCTGGTGCCGAAATCCCCAGAAGAGAGAAAAATACTACCAACCGATCCACCCACGTATTCTGCTTCACCGCAGCGACCATCCCAACCACAACACCGATCACAGTCGCCAGAATGATGCTGTACAAAGCCAACTGCATGGTGATCGGAAAGCGATCCTCGATCTCCTGCCACACCGTGTAGCCTGTGATGTAGGACGTCCCCAGATCCCCCTGCAATAGCTTGGCGACAAAGCTGAAATAGCGGACAATCCACGGTTTATCCAGCCCCAGCTGGGCATTCATAGCAGCGATGGCTTCTTCCGTAGGGTAATCCCCGAGCAAATACTGCACGGGGTCCCCAGGAATCAAATGCACCAACAGAAAGATGAGGATGGTGACGCCCAAAAGCGTTCCCAAGAGTGACAGCAATCTTCGAAAAAGATATCGATGCAAAAGGACCTCATCTCCCTTTTTCTCGTCATGTTTATAAGCCGGTATGCTTATTTGGTGAGCTTGATGTCACCGAACAGGATATCACCCGTGAATGGATTCAGCTTGTAGCCTTCAATATCACGCGTGGCTGTTACGGTTTCACTCACGTACAGAGGAACCCATGGCGGATCGTTTACCAGGATTTCCATTGCTTCCTCGTAGACTTTCATTCGCTCTTCCTCTTTCAAGGTCGTGCGTCCTTTAGCCAAAAGTTCATCTACCTTCGGATTGGAGTAATGGACACGCTTGGAATTGTTTGTCTCCATCAGCAAATAAAGAATGTCCGGATCGTTCAAGCCGAAGTACAGAAGGAATAATTCATGATTCCCTTTAATGGCCCGATCCTTTACGGTAGCTGTATCTGTCACGGCGATCTTGATATCCAGGCCGATTTCTTTCAGCTGGTTTTGCAGGATTTGCGCTACACGCTGCAAGGCGGGATCTTCTGACAAGAGCAGTTCCAGCGAGAAAGGCTTGCCGTCTTTCTCTGCAATGCCGTCTCCGTTACTGTCGGTATAGCCAGCCTCCGCGAGCAGCTGCTTCGCTTTTTCGACGTTGTAGGCATACTTTTCCTTCGCCATGTTTTCGATTCTCTCGCTGTGGCCCGGAATGGTTGGGGGCAGCGGACCGTAGATCGGCTTGGCAAAGCCAGACAACGCGTATTGTACGATCGGCTCTCGATCTACTGCCATTGCGATCGCTTGCTTCACTCGTACATCCTTGAAAATATCCTTCTGGTTGTTGAAGCCCAAATACTTCATGCCCTGTTCCATGCTAGTCTCGATTTTGACACCAGGCACGTTTTGCAATTCCTGGATGTAGGTGCTCGGCACCTCCTGCAAAATGTGGATGGTCCCTTTCTTGAATTCGAGAATACGGGTATCGTCATCTTTCAGGAAACGGAATACCAGTTTGTCAACATAAGGTGCTCCCTGATTATCCGCATAGACCTGGCCCCATTTATAATCCGGGTTTTTTACATACGTCAGAGACGCGCCACGCTTGATCTCCGGATTCATGAAAGGCCCCGTCGCCAGCGGTGCTTCTCCGAACTGCTCACCTTTTTCTTTCAGACGCTCGGGATCCAGAGGTGTTATAAAGGTACCGAGAAGCATGTTGGCAAAAGGAGCAAACGGCTCTTTAAAGTAGACCTTGACCGTATGTTGATCCGTCGCTTCGACCTTCTCAATGGGTCCTGCCAGGTCTTTGACGGGCGAGATCTGGGCGAAGCGCTCAATCGATACCTTGGCCGCTTCCGCTGTCATCGGCGCACCGGAATGGAAGACAACATCCTTGCGCAGCTTCAATGTCCATACTTTGCCGTCTTCCGATACCTCCCAGGACTCCGCCAAATGCGGAACCAATTTCCCTTGCATATCCCGGCTTAAAAACGAATCATACGGTTGGCTGTTGGTTGTATCCAGCCACGTTGTTTTTTGCGGGTCCAATGTATCCGGCTCCACAGGGGCTGCAATGACGAGTGTGCCTCCCTCTTTTGCTTGTGCCTGCTGCTGTGGAGCAGCTGGTGAATCCGTGCCTGTCGGCTGCTGGGTGACACTCGTGTTGGTTGAACATGCGGCAAGCAACAAGGAAATACTGAGTCCAATCGTTGCCAAACTTCTGTTGCGCCTTCTCGATCTCATCATGTCATACGCCCCCTTTGACCTGTTCACTTTTTATTCTTTTTGTTGAAAGAATGGGTAGAACTGCTCGCTGGTCTGGTCATAGCGCTTGATTCGTTTTTGTACCTGCTCCCGATCTGCCTGGGACACACCGCTGACGAGCACGTTCAACAGCGTAAAAATAGCAGACATTCCTTTCAAAGTAGCCGGAGAAGGCGTAGAGACTTTGAGCAGTACATCTGCAACAGGACCAAGCGGTGACAAATCATGATCCGTAATGCCTACTATCTTCGCTCCTTTTTCTTTGGCTGCCTTGGAAAAGAACAGCGTCTCCTGCAAATAACGGGGAAAGTACAGAACGATGATCAGCCAGTCTTCATTGGCTTCCGATATCAGATAATTGGCATCGTCCACTTGCCCTCTGTAGAGATGCGTATCTCCCCTGACAATATTTAAGGCATAGGCTAGCCAGTAGGCCGGTGCATAACTGGTCCGCCCTCCCAGCACGACGATTTTCTTCGCTTTGATGATAGCCTCAACTGCCTGATCAAACACGCGGCGGTCCAACCCATTCAAGGTTTTTTGGATAAAAGCCAGGTCCTGTTCCATCGTAAATGAGATGACATCCTCGCTATCCTTGTACTCATAAGCAGAGTCGTGGAAAGTTTGCACAATGTTCTCACGAATCACCGGAAACAACAGCGACTGGCGGATTTCGTTTTGCAGTTCGCTATATCCTGAGTAGCCAAGAGAATAACAGAGGCGGATCACGGTAGTCTCACTGGTTCCGGTCATGGACCCGATTGCTTTTGCTGGATGAAGAGCAACTTGATTCGGCTCATCGAGTAGGTATTTTGCTACTAATTTTTGCTGGTTCGTCAATTGTTCGTATGATTTGCGAATTTTCTCCTGCAAGCTCTCCATCGAATCACCTATTCCAATAAATATGGCCTTTCTATTAAAATCGTTTCTTTCTATCAGGTTGGATTAGCGCGTGACAGCATCCAGCGGATAGACGGGCCTGTTCAAGCGTTTGTAGTCAAAGGATTGGAAATTCAGCGTAGTCAGTCCTGGTGAGTCTACCGTAATGATCTGGGCGCTTATCGGTTCAAAGCTAGCACGGAAATGCTGGCTGGACTTCAGCGAAACAATTTTGTACTGTGTGACATCGATGCCGTGTAGAAGGAAAATTTGTTCATCGAGCACCTGTGTTTTCACCGAGCAGACGAGGATATCGACACCATTGGCCTGCAAGCGTACCGACTTGCCCAGATGGACGGGGGAGCCTTTGCCCATTGGCGAGGAGGTGATGAACGAGCCGTCTGTCAGTGCTTTTACATACGCCTTGAGCTTGATCGGTTCACCGTGCAGCTTATCCGTTTTGCCACCAAGCTCGACCTCGATGGTAGCCCCTACTCCTTTTTCATGAGCAAACGCAGCCACTTCTGGATCGTAGATAAAGCCAAAGCATGCGTCTTTCAGATCTGCTGCCAGCATGGCACGAAGCAGGTAGGTTCCATCTCCAGGCGTCCCTCCGCCCGGATTGTCGGAGGTTTCATTGATGACGACAGGGAACGCGTTCGCTGCTTTCGCCAAGGCCAATCCTTCTTCTGGAGAAAGAATGTTCAGTGAAAACTCCTCTCTTTTTTCCCAGATCGCATTGGCTACATCTTCTGCCGCTCGCTTTGCCAATTCAGCATCGTTGTTGGTCACGGCTACGACCGTAACGCCTAATTCTGGAATATCCGTGTAGGGAAAACCGTGGAAAAACGCACAGTCCACCACCCCTGGTTCTTTTTCCCATTTGTAGCAGACTTCGTTGATATCTTTTGCTGGGGAGAGATTCGTGGTAGAGGTCGGAACGATCAATGGGAGTTTAGCCCGATACATGCGTGGAACGAGTGAGCCGTTCACCATTTTTTCTGCCAGCTCTACAGCTTCCAGTCCGCGTTCATAGCAATCTGTATGCGGGTAGAGATGAACCCCCAGCAGGATGTCAGCCTCTGTGATCATCTCCTCTGTGATATTTCCATGCAAGTCAAGTGTCACGATCAACGGAATGTCATAGCCTACCTGCTGACGAACGGATTTGATCAGGGCTCCTTCCAGGTCATCGATGCCTTCTGCGACCCCTGCACCGTGCAGAGACAGGCAGATCGCATCTACCTTGCCAGCTGCAGCGATTCCCGAAAGCAATTCGTCCAGAAGCGCGTCATAGGTTTCTTTAGTGATAGTTCCTGCCGGATACGCACTGGCAGCAAACGCCCCTACGACCTCAATTCCGCGCTGTTCCGCTGCATCGACCATCCCTCCAAGAAAATCGCGAACCCCTCTATGCGCGTTCACGATCTCTTCCCCTCTCGTCCATTCCCACAGTTCAAACAGGTCCCTCGTAGTCGGGACATTCGAAAACGTGTTCGTTTCGTGCATGACCTCCGCAATTACGATTCTCAATGCTCTCTCCCCCTGTTTTTCATAGTCAGAACATCACTGAAGTCTACACTTTAAAAAATTATGTTTTTTGAAGTTATAACTCTAGTTAGATTATATGCCCAATAATGGGATTAATCAATATGAACTTTCTGAAAAATTAAAAAATAAATTTTTCCAATTAAAAAGAGCCCCACAGCGGAGCCCCTTCCAATTCTATCATTCTTCTATCCGCTTCTTATGTGGCAAAGCTATCTGCCAGCGCCAACAAAATCCGATCCTCCTGCGCCTTCAGGTAATCTGTCTCGCCTGGATAGCGATTGCCCATAATCGAAAAAACAAGCCTTTCGCCGGATGGCATCGTGGCGTAACCGGATAAACCGCTGACAGAGGTCAGCGTACCTGTTTTGGCTTTTACCTGTTGAGAGAGAGGACTATCAGTCAAACGAGACTCCAGTGTTCCATCCACCCCAGAAATAGGGAAAGAATGGAGCAGGCTTTCATACTCCGCTTGTGTGGTCATTGCCTCCAGCACCGTCAAGATTTGCCGTGGGGATACAAGATTGTACGGACTTAATCCCGAACCATCGCGCAATTCAAAGCGACCTTTTACACCCAATTCCTCCAGCGTCTCACGTACGACCTCGATACCCGCAGTCGCACTGCCTTCTCCTTTTACAATCGCGCCCATCGTCTTCAGCAGCATTTCCGCGTAATGATTATCACTCGTCTTGTTCAAATGCTTGGCGAATTCCTTCAATGGTGCAGATTCCAACGCTGCAATTCGATTCCTGTCTTTTGGCTCTACACCCCCCACAACCTTGCAATCAGGTGCCAGAAGGACTCCTGCTTCGGCTAATGCTTCTTTCAGTACCGTTCCGACGTAGAAAGGCGGATCGTCTACAGTCACCGAATGAGAGACTTCCTCCCCAAGTGGTAGATTGCCCTTTACGATAATGCTGTTCGTTCCGCGTTTCCGCTTGATTTCCAGCGTGTTTGTCTCTTCTGCTGAAGCCGTCCTAGCTTCTGATAGAATCTCTACATAGCTGGTATTTGGCAAAAGGGCAAGCTCGACAGCATCCCCCACTTGTGCCCCCGGACGAGCCTCTACCAGAACGGTTCCGCGATTCAGCGACAGAGGACTGGTCTGGGCACTGTAGTATTCTGATTCATAGTCCCACGCCCATCCATCTCCGAGGCGTTGTTCATCAAAATAGGACGTATCCACGATGATGTTCCCCGTAAGCTGTCGGATGTTTTTTTCCGTAATGGCCGCCACGATTTGCGCAATAGACACGCCGTCATGAACTTGAAATGGCGCGCCGGAATGAAGGGTTGGGTCACCAAAGCCCTTGATCACCAGGTCGCCTGATAGCACCCCATCATGATGCAGCTCTCCCGCATAGGAAATCTCCGTTTGATAGCGGAAATCCCCACCCAGTCTTTGCAGTGCGGCCAAGACTGTCAAGATTTTGGTATTCGAAGCCGGGGTAAACAACTTGTCTGCGTCGTGCGCAAACAGTACCGCTTGATCCCCTTCCCGATCAAGGGATTTGACCATGACACCAATAGAGGCACCAGTCAGCTCGACTTCCGATACAATCTGATTCAGTCGATCCTGCAGGGTGTGGATGGTGCTTTCATCATAGGATTTTGCCAAGCTTAACGCCTCATTTCTCTGTAGGGTTGGGATGAATGTCGCGATCGTAGAGATGACAGCTAACGAAGTGACCGGGTTCTGCTTCGATCTCGCGCGGCTTCACTTTCTCGCATACTTCCATGCGAAATTGGCAGCGCGGATTAAAGTAGCAGCCTGTAGGAGGAGAGATGGGACTCGGAACGTCTCCCTTCAAGATAATCCTCTCTTTTTTCATATCTGGATCGAGTGACGGAATCGCCGACATCAGGGCTTGGGTGTACGGATGCAATGGCTTCTGGAACAATTGCTTCTTGCCTGCTTGCTCCACCATTTTCCCGAGATACATGACGCCGATGCGGTCACTGACGTGCTTGACCACACTGAGATCATGCGCGATAAAGATATACGTGAGCTCGTACGTTTTTTTCAAGTGCTGGAACAGGTTCAAAATCTGTGCTTGAACAGAGACATCCAAAGCTGACACTGGCTCATCCGCAACGATCAGCGAAGGATTGACCGCGATGGCCCGCGCGATTCCGATCCTCTGGCGCTGACCGCCGCTAAATTCATGCGGGTAACGCCCGGCGTGCTTCGGGCTTAATCCGACATTCACCAGCAGGTCGGTCACCATCTCTTTTCGCTCTTTTGCATGTTGACCGATCTGATGCGTCGATAGAGCTTCTCCCAGAATCGACTCAACCGTCAATTGCGGATTTAGCGAGGCATAGGGATCCTGGAAAACAATCTGGATGTCGCTTCGCAGCTTTCGCAATTCATTCTTTGACAAATCCGTTACTTCTCGGCCTTTAAACTTGACCGACCCAGAAGTGGGCTCAATGAGTCGCAGGATGCTCCTGCCCATGGTGGATTTGCCGCATCCGCTCTCCCCGACAATCCCCAGAGTCTCTCCTTTTTGAACACGGAAGGAAATATCATCTACTGCCTTGACGAATAGGCTGTTCTTGTTGAAAAAACGATTGCCAACAGGAAAGTATACCTTCAGCTCTTTTACATCCAGCAGGGCATCCGTCATGCGATCACCTCTTGATTCTCATACAGCCAGCACCTGACCCATTGTTCTCCTCGCTCGAACAATGGCGGATTCTCCAGATGACATTTTTGAAAAGCTTGTGGACATCTCGCATAAAAAGGACAGCCTGTCTGAATCACCCCGAGATTGGGCACATTCCCAACGATCGGAACCAGTGGCTTGTCGCTATCGTCATTCATATCTGGCACCGAATTCAGCAGTCCCACCGTATAGGGATGCTTGGGCTTTTTAAGCAGCGTACGCACATCTGCCTGCTCGACAATTTGTCCGTAATACATCACCATGACGCGATCCGCCATCTCCGCAACGACTCCCAGATCATGGGTAATCAGCAGGATTGCGGTATGAAAATCCTTCTTCAGCTCGTTCATGAGCTCCAGGATTTGCGCTTGAATCGTGACATCCAGTGCTGTCGTCGGTTCGTCGGCAATCAGCAGCTTGGGAGTGCAAGCCATTGCCATCGCGATCATGACCCGCTGCCTCATGCCGCCAGACAGCTGATGCGGATACTCGTCCATGATTTTCTCAGCGCGAGGAATTCCGACTTTTTTGAGCATCTCAATTGACTTTTCCTTGATTTCTGCCTGGGACAGGGAGGAGTGCAAATAAATCACTTCCCCGATCTGTTTGCCTATTTTGTGCACAGGGTTCAGGGAGGTCATCGGCTCTTGAAAAATCATCGACATGGTATTGCCACGGATGGAACGCATTTCTCGCTCCGAAACTTTGTTGAGATCCTTCCCCTCAAAGAGGATTTTCCCTTCCGTATAGCCTGCATTTTTCGGAATGAGCCTCATCAGCGAAAGGGAGGTCACACTTTTCCCACAGCCCGATTCGCCCACTACGGCCAGCGTTTCCCCTTCTTTGATGGTCAGGTTCAGGTCTTTTACGGCTTGAATATGACCGCCGTTTTCCGCCTTGAAGTGAATATACATATTCTCCACTTTTAAAAGCTCTTTTTCTTCTGTATTCGCCATGATCTACGCCCCCTTCTTCGTCTCATGAACATTCCACGATTATTTCATTCTGGGATCGAGAGCGTCACGCAATCCGTCTCCTAATAAGTTAAAGCCCAGGACGACCAGCATGATTGCCAGTCCTGGAAAGAGCGTCATCCACCAAGCCTGGCTCAGGAATGATTTGCCTACAAAAACCAATGCCCCCCACTCCGGGTTGGGAGGTTGCGCACCCAGTCCAAGGAAGCTCAGGGCTGCAGCGGCCAGGATACTGACACCAAATTGCAAAGTCGCCAAAACGATGATGGGAGAAGCAATATTCGGCAGGATATGGCGGAAGATAATCTTCCAATCCCGTACCCCCAATGCTCTCGCGGACTCGATGTACTCCTTTTCACGAACAGCCAGTACAGAGCCCCTGACAACCCGGACAAAGGAAGGGATGACCGATATGGCTACGGCGATCATCGCATTGGTCAAGCCGACACCGAGTACAGCCACGATGGCAATGGCCATCAAGAGCGATGGGAACGCCAAAAGGATATCCATGAGCTGCATAATATAGAGGTCCAGTCTTCGGTAATAACCGGCGATCACGCCTAGCAATACACCGACCGTACCGGCAATCGAGACGGCGACGAGCCCCATCAGCAGGGAAACGCGACCGCCGTACAGGATTCGCGTGAAGATGTCCCTGCCGAATTCATCGGTTCCAAGCCAATGCTCTGCACTCGGTGCCTTCAGACTCTCATCAAATCTCATCTCGTTCACCGGGTAACTCGTTAGGAGAGGCGCACATATGGACGTGAGAATAAAAAAGAGCAAAATCGCTCCACCAAACATCGCACCTTTGTTCTTCCGCAGTTTTTTCCAGGCCATACCAAAGAATGAAAGGGATGCTGATCCCAGCTCCTCCGGAACGACTGGCTGCAGATTGCCTTCGGTTTTTGTCATCATCTGGTTGAACTCCCCTCCGAGATGTGTAGTCCAACTATTCCTTCCACGCCAGGAGATTGACAAGCTGGAAAAAGTTGCACCAGCTTGTCACTCCTGTCGAGCAGCATTTAATCGTAGCGAATACGCGGATCGAGTTTGGTATAAATCAAATCAACAACTAGATTGACGATGATAAACAGGAACGCCATGAACATAATTAAGCCTTGCACGGTAGGAATGTCACGGGTCGCAATGGCGGATACGATCAGGCTTCCCATACCAGGAAGGGCAAAAACGGTTTCCGTCACGACAGCTCCTGCCATCAATGCGCCAAACTGCAAGCCGATCAGCGTCGTTACTGGAATCATCGCATTCTGCAGGCTGTGCTGAATGATCAATCGATACAGGTTGGCTCCTTTTGCCTTCGCCGTGCGGATATAATCCTGCTTGATGACCTCCAGCATGCTGGAACGAGTCATCCGCGCAATATTCCCCGCTGTTCCCAAGCCCAGTGTGATGGATGGCAGGATGAGCGAGTAAAAGCCTTTGTAGCCCGATATCGGAAACAATCCCAGGTGATAGGCGAAAAACAGGATCAGGAACAAGGCGATCCAAAAGCTCGGTGCCGATATTCCGATCAAGGAGATGACCATGGCGAGCTGATCGAAGATGGTATTCTGGTTCATCGCCGCAATGATCCCGATGATGATCCCGAATATCGAGCCAAAGATGATACTGTACACCGCTAGCTGAGCGGTAATGGGAAATCGGTTCAAGATCTCTTCCATGACGGTATAGCCCGTCACATAGGAGGTACCCAAATCACCCTGGAATACGCCTGCCATATAGCGGAAATATTGCATCGGAAGTGGCTTATCCAAGCCCAATCGACTCTCCAAATCGGCAATCGATTCCTCGGTCGCGAAGTCTCCCAGGATATACCTCACAGGATCACCAGGGATGAGATGGAGCATCATGAAGACCAAGAGAGATACACCGATGAGTGTTACGCCCATTGTCAATAATCGTTTGAGAAGGTAAGACGGCAATCTAAGCCCCCCTAGACATAAGAAACTTCAAGTACGTGCTGTAATTATTCGGTTACCTCTACATCCTGCCAGATAATTCTGTTAGAGATCGGATGCTTCTTGAAATTTTTCAGTCCGCGTGTCGCTGTGATGCTCTCACGAACAAAGAGCGGTACCCAAGGTGACTGTTCAACCAGGAATTCCTGTGCCTCTTCGTAAATCTTGAAGCGTTTCTCCGGATCCATCTCGACTCTTCCTTTTTGCAAGAGAGCATCGAGTTCATCGACTTCATAGTGCAAGCGAGTGGATTTGCCTTTACCGAAGAGCAGGAAGTACAAGATATCCGCATCGAACCAGCCATAGCTCCACAAGATCATTTGGTGGGAGCCTTTTGGCGTTTGCTCGATAATCGCAGCCGACTCCTTCACAGTCAATCTCACATCAATGCCGATCTCTCTTAACTGATGCTGCAAAATTTGGGCTACCCGCTGCATGGCAGGTTCATTTTGCACCCACATTTCTACCGAGAAGGGCTTGCCATCCTTCATCACAATGCCTTCTCCGTTCTTCTCGGACCAACCCGCTTCGGCCAACAGCTGCTTCGCTTTTTCTTTGTCCTGTGTATACTTTTGACGTGCTTTTTCTTCGATGGCTGGGCTATGTCCATTGACCACCTCTGGCAGAGGACCGAATACTGGCTTCGCCGCACCTCTCATCGTATTTTGGATAATCGGCTCGCGATCGACAGCCAGAGCAATGGCCTGACGCACTTTTACATCTTGGAAAATAGGCAATTTATTGTTCCAGCCCAAGTAGGTCATGACATAGTCAGACACTCTTTCCAGTTCCACGCCCGGCTCTTTTTCCAGCTCCTCGATATATTGGAACGGAACATCCAGCAGGACGTTGACCGAGCCCTTCTTGAACTCCAGGATTCGGGTCTCATCATCAGGAATGAAGCGGAAGGTCACCTTGCTGAAGCCCGGAGTTCCCTTTGCTCCCCAATCCGCTTTCTCAAACGGTTTGTAGACAACTGAATCTCCTCGTTTGACCTCTGTCAGCTGGAGCCGACCAGCAGCACTCGCATTTTTGTCGAATCCTTCACCCTGTGCATCCAAAGTCGATACGTCCAAGGGAGCAAGGTAAGCCGAGGTAGCATTGCTGAAGAACGGTGCATACGGTTCGCTCCAGGTAATTTTGAACGTGGTTTCACCCAGAACCTCGATTTTTTCAATGGAACCTGCATTTGTTTTAAAAGGCGATTTTTCGAGGAATCGCTCAAAGGATTTCTTGACTGCTTCGGCATTAATCGGTTTCCCTGAATGGAAAACAGCATTTTCCTTCAATTCAAACGTAATCTCTTTTCCTCCATCTGCAACCTTGTAATCTTTGACTAACCCTGGAACAATCTCTCCATTCAAATCTCGCTCGAAAAGTGTGGCGTACAAATGTTCAGTCGGTTCGCCAATCGATGAGGTTTTGTGAATATCCAGAGAATCCGGTTCCGTAACAGCGGCAACCACGATCTCCCCTTTCGTCAGTTCCTGACTAGGCTCTGGATTCTCCTGACTCGCTGGAGCGCAGCCCGTAAAGAGCAGGGATGCAATCACCGTTGGGATCAGCCAAGATTTGGTTCTCTTTTTCATGTTCATACCCCCGTTTGCAGATAGAATGAATAGGATGAATACCACTTGCATGAAAACCATTCTGTTCTCTTACAAACCAAAGCTGTTTTCTTTTTCCTCCTTATTTTTATTAGATTATTCTGTATATTGATAAAAATAGTACTTTTAAAACAATTTTAAATCCAATAGGAAACTCTCATGAGGATATAAAAAATAGTAATAGGGGACATAAAGCGAATGGAAGGAATAAAAAAAAGCCCAGCACTACTGGGCTGGACATCATTGAAGATGAATGTGGTGGGCACCCTCTTAATCAGTTGAATAGCCATAAAAATGTATTTTATATACTAAATTTTGCATAAAATTACAAAAATCCAATGCTATTCAAACAGCGTACACCATTCTATACCCCAATCGAAGGTATTTTAAACGATGAACTCTCCCAATCCCACAATCCCGAGATGTGAAAAAGCATGAAGACCTACTCGCCCTTGCGAATAGGCATCAGCTTTTTATGTAAGATCCCGGTAAGCCGGAAGCCCTTCAGCTCCCTCAGCTGCTTTGATAGCATTCACGACTGCAGCCGCCAATACTTCTGCGGACAAGGTCCCCACGAGATTGACGGAAGCGTCTACTCCTCCAGTCGCAACAGCAAAGACCGTATCGCCATCGTTCATGGTATGGACGGGGAAAATCGTTTTCGCTAGGCCGTTATGCGCCATTTGGGCTACTTTGTTAGCCTGGGTCTTGTTCAGATTGGCATTGCTTGCGACTACCGCAATCGTCGTATTCGTTCCGCTCGGTACCGGAGGCGAAGCCTGCTCGATCATCCAGGAAAGCGCATCACGAATTTTTCCAGAATCATCGCGTGCTCCAGCTAAAATCTCACCGGATACAGGGTCCTGTACCTGTCCCACTGCATTGACTGCAACCACCGCTCCCACCACCAATCCGTTAGGCAGCTGAATCGATGCGGAACCAAGCCCCCCTTTCATCGCTCGCTTTCCACCAGCAAGCTTTCCGACTGTTGCGCCTGTCCCTGCCCCTGCATTTCCTTGTTTGACCGGATCCTTGCTGGCTATTTTGGCGGCTTCATAGCCCATCTGCTGATCCGGTCGAATTTTGGCGCTGCCAAAGGACAGGTCAAAAATCACCGCAGCAGGAACGATGGGGACAACTCCCACCCCGACATTGTGACCGATCCCCTGCTCTTCCAGATAACGCATGACTCCGCTTGCTGAGTCCAAACCATACGCACTGCCGCCAGTCAATACGATGGCATTTACCTTTTCCACCATATTGATGGGATTGAGAAGATCCGTTTCTCTCGTTCCAGGAGCCGAGCCGCGAACGTCTACTCCACAAGCCGACCCTTTTTCCAGCACCACTACGGTGCAGCCCGTCATGGCGCTCAAGTCCTGCATCTGCCCAACTTTTACTCCAGGTACATCCACGATGGTACCGCCTGTCTTGAATAGGTCTCCCGACATGGGTGCTGCTGCTGCGACATTCGTGCCTTGTGCTTCTTCTGCTCTCGCAGCACTGACACCGATTAGACTGGTCGGTACAGCAGCCGCTAAGCCCAGCATGGCCGCTTTTGTTAAAAATTCTCTGCGTGAATAAGCGCGGGCGTCTGCCCAATCAGCCTGATCATTGCCATGATCGCTATGTGCTGGACTCACGGATATAGACTCTTCGAATGACTCTTTCCCAGTATCGCCTTTCATCAACGTCCCACCTTTTCGACAGATTTAACAACATTTTATTATTATTTGAATATTTAGTCTATTTAATTCAGTAGACAAAATCTTTCATAAACTACCGATTATTCGCCTTCTTTCCTTTCAAAACATCTACTTTACAACTATGTTTAATAGGGTTTTTAATAAAGGAAATAATCTACAAAGAGATGAGGCGGAATACATGGCCAATAAGCGCATGGATCACGTGGGAATGGTAGTGAAAGATTTTGAGAAAGCGATCGCGTTCTATCAAACGGTGGTCGGGTTTGAACTCAAGGGAAAAATCACCCACACCAATGGCTCGGAGCGCAGTTCGTAGACAAAGAAATCGTCACTCTGCCAAATGGCTACCGCTACTTTTTCATTTTTGGCCCGGAAGGTGAATGGGTCGAATTTTTTCAAAGATAAGCTAGCGTTCATGATCCTCTGTGACCGCCACATCCATACAAAGATCAGAACCCCCAACTCCATGAGAAGTTGGGGGTATTTCGCACCAGCGCTATTCGTTGTGTACGGCTATTCGCGATTGATCCGTCATACGAGCTTGACGAAGCAGTCTCTTCATTCATCCACCTGATGCGATCGTTTACAGCGCAAGTGGGAAATGGGAAACGCTGTACATGATTACTCCGTGATCTCTACATCAGAGCCCACAGCATCCTTTACCCGTGATTTTGTCCGTCTCATCATCACAATAGAAAGGACGAACAGAACGATGGCTAACAGGAAGATGGTCAATGAAATCGGTCTTGTGAAGAAGATAGCAAAGCTTCCTTTCGACATCGCCATAGACTGGATAAACGATTTTTCAAACATGGGTCCCAAAACAAAGGCCAAGAGCAATGGAACGACCGGCCAACGATATTTGTTCAGGAAATAGCCAATGACACCAAAGATGATGGCGATAAAGACATCGAACAAGCTGTTATTGATCGAATAAGCCCCGACAAAGCTGAGAATCAAAATGACAGGTCCCATGATGCCATAAGGGATTTTGGTCAATTTCGCCCACAGCCCGATCAACGGCAAATTCAAGACCAGCAGCATCACGTTGCCGACGAACATACTGGCAATAACTGCCCATACAAATTCACCGTTCTCTTCAAACAAAGTAGGTCCTGGCGTCAGCCCGTTAATCATGAAGCCCGCTAACAGAACGGCTAATGTGGTTGAGCTTGGAATCCCCAGAGCAAACAAGGGAATAAAACCCGATGAGCTGGTTGCATTATTCGCCGCTTCAGGGGCCGCAACCCCTTTCATTTCACCATGACCAAATCTTTCAGGGTGTTTTGATACTTTTTTCTCCAGGTCATAGGCCAAAAAGGTTGTAACGGCTGCGGAGCATCCCGGCAAGAGCCCCAGGAAAAAACCGACTAAACCTCCACGGAACATCGCTCCGGAATTCTCGCGTATTTCCTTGAACTTGGGATAAATGTTGGTAATTTTGCCAACAGCAATCGATTTCGTGTTCTCTTCCATTCCTTTGATAACTTCCGAAATGGCGAATAAACCGATCACGACGCTGATGATATCGATGCCTGCTTGTAATGGCTCGATTCCGAAGCTGAAGCGCACCTGACCACCGGTAAGTCCAACCCCTGTCATGGAGAGCAAATAGCCAAAGAGTCCCATGATCAAGCCTTTGATCAAAGACGCGCCAGCCAAATTGACGATGACCGTTAACGCCAGGAACATCAAGGCAAAATATTCGGGCGAACCGAATTTCAATGCCTGATCAGCAAGCAGAGGAGCGAAGAAAACAAGGCCAATGACACCCATCGTTCCGGCTACAAAGGAACCGATCGCGGCAATGCCAAGCGCCGGTCCACCCCTGCCTTGTTTGGCTAACGGATACCCATCCAAGGATGTAGGAACAGCAGATACCTCACCTGGAATATTGAGCAAAATGGCGGTAGTCGACCCCCCGTACATGGAGCCGTAATAGATCCCCGCCAACATGATAATCCCTTCTGTCGGCCCAAGAACGGTGGTGACCGGCAGCAATATCGCAATGGTGGAAGTCGGTCCAAGACCCGGCAGCATGCCTACTAGCGTGCCAATCAACGCTCCCCACAGAGCCATCATGATGTTCATGGGTGATAAGGCAACCGAAAATCCGTCTAGCAGTAAGTTTAAAGTTTCCATTTACAAGTCACCCCCTGAATCACAAGTTGAATATCCCAGCAGGGAATGGCATATCGAGCCAGTAGACAAATACTGCGTATACACATACCGTCTGAATCGCAGAGAAGATGACCGATTTACGAAAATTGTAGGAACCGATAATCCGAAATAACGCGATGGAAATGATAAAAGTTCCGATGGCAAAGCCTAGAAAATAGAGTAGAACACAATAGCCCAATAAAACGCCAAAAATGCCGATAATTTTCCGCAGCATTTGACGGTCAGGGAATTCAACTTTAAAACTTTGCCCTTTTACAAAGACCGCGAGTAAACCAAGCACGATCAATCCGATCCCGATCACGCCCGGCATGATGTGATCCCCGACGTAAAAACTCAACCTGGTAGGGTATAATCGAAAAGCTTCGTAGAGGGAAAGCCCACCAAAGATGATGCTGATCAAACCTCCGACACGATCGGCCACCATAAGCTTGCTCCTTTCCAATCGTTCCGATGCCAGCCAGATTCCTGACAATGATCATATTTGCAAAGAGGGATAGCGTCTACCCCTCCTTGCAAAATGACAGTGGAACTTGAACTTGTACCTTTACTAGAACACTACTGTTTCTTAGGGATGTTCAAGGTTTCAGGGCTTACTTTCGCTGCACCTGCATCTTGAAGCAGCCAAGCAGAGATCGACTGCTGTTCGCGCCAGAACTTCTCCGCCTCTTCCCCGCTGATGCCCATCGGGATAATTGCCAAATTTTTCAGCAATGCTTGATAATCGGCATCCTTGGAAGCTTCTGCGAATGTTTTTTCCAACGTTTGCTTGACGTAGTCAGGCGCTTCTTTTTTCACCCACACGCCATAGAACGGTCCCCATGGCATGTACTTCGACATAGCTGGCAATTCATCGGTAATGGCTGGCACGTCTGGAAGCTCTTCTACCTTTGCATCGTTTACGACAGCCAGGACGCGAACCTTCCCGCCTTTCGCGTTTTCGATTGCCTTCGACAAGCTGACGATCGATACGTCAATATGGTTACCGAGCAGCGCTGTAACGATTGGGCCTTCACCATCAAAAGGAACCATGTTGAATTCAACGTTCTCACTCTGACTGATCATTGCGGTTACCATGTAGGACAGTCCGCCCGGTCCAGTCGTCCCCATTTTAATATCGGCAGGATTTGCCTTTACATCATTCATCAGATCGGTCATGGTTTTGTATTTCGAGCTTTCGTTTACAGTAATGGCAGCCAACCCGCGGCCCATGATGTGAACGGGATAGAACTCCTCAAAGCTGCGCTCTGAAAGCTGAAGTACACCATATACAGTCGGGTTTTCTGCAGCGAACAGCAAGGAATGGCCATCTGCTTCTTTGTCAAAAACGTACTTAGTTCCTACAGTGCCTGTCGCACCTGGTTTGTTCGTGATGTTAATCGATTGACCGAGCTGTTTTTCAGCGACTGTGGCAATCGCTCGCGCCACCAGGTCGGTCCCTCCACCTGCTCCGAAAGGAACGATACCCTCGATCTGTCTCGTCGGATATTGTGGCTGGCCGCTATCTCCCTGGCCGCTGCTGCATGCCGACACGAGAAGCATGCTCGTCAGCAAGCAAAAGGCTGCTCCCTTTTTCCAAAATGAACGCTTTTTATGTTTGAACATGAACATTCTCCCCCTAATCAATCCCTAAATAATGGCGCCTTGCTCGCGAAGTTGCTTCTTTAATTTGCTTGTATCGATATCTTTCAGCAGTACCTGATCCTGCATGCTCAGCGCACATGCGACCCCTGCCGCTTGTCCGATCGCCATGCAGATGGCCATGACTCTTGTGGAGGCATTGGCAAAATGTGTGGTGGAAATCGATCTTCCTGCGACAAGCAGGTTATCGACATTCCCAGGAATCATCGTCCGATATGGAATCTGGTAGTTTTGCTTCAAGTAAGTCTTGATGGTCCTGTTCTCGGCAGCATCGTGATATTCGACTGGCCAAGCCCCCCAACAAATCCCGTCCTCAAACGTGGCTCCCTGCATCACGTGTTCCTCTGTCAGAACAAAGTCAGCTACAATTCTTCTCGACTCTCTGACGCCGATTTGCGTAGCGATTTCACTCAAATGAGAATCCTTGAAGCCAGGGACCTTATCTCGCAAAAACTTGCTGTACTCCACACTGGATCTTCTACCCTCGATTTCGGCTTCTGTCAGTTGTTTGGCATCGATGGCTGAAAAAGAGATCCAGTTCAAGTTGGCAATGACCGAATTGCCTACGGCAGATTCCATATAAACCCCTGAAGTCCGGGTAAACGCATACTCGCTCTTGTCAATGCTTGCTTGCGCCAAATCCTTATATTGCTGACGGGTGAACGTCCTTGCTTCCGTGAAATCGACATCTCCCATTTTAAAAATGGTCGTCGCTGCTTGTACCTGCCCTGTTTCATTGCCAATTACATAAGGGGCGTCTACCATCGGTATAACGTCTGCATCTCCCGTACAATCCACAAATTTTTGAGCGAATACGCGGAAGACTCCCTCTTTGTTCGTAATGATAGCATATTGGATGTTTCCGCTTTCTTTTTTCACGCCAATGACTTGTGTATGCAGCAGGAGCTGGATCTTCTCATAATGGGCCAACAAGCGGTCAATGGCGACTTTGAGTAAGTGATGGTCGCACGTATCTGCCCGATGCTGCCCAAAATCAACGCCTTCATTCGCTCCGCCCAGCTTGCCGAGCTCCAGGAACAGCTCGTCTCTTACCCCGCCGATAATCTTGCTTTCTTTATCAGCCGAATAAGCGCCGCAAATCGTGCTCACTGCGGCGGTAGTAGCCATTCCGCCGAGAAAACCGTATTTTTCGATGAGAAGCACTTCCGCCCCGCATTTAGCTGCTCCTACAGCTGCCCCAATCCCGGCGAAACCGCCGCCCATCACCAGGATCTCCGTATGCAGATCGCCGCCGTATTTAAAACCCAACTCCGTTACTGCCGATTCAAACATTGTGTCTGCCACCTCATGTCTATACCTTTAGTAAAATTTCTTCACTCACCACTTACCTGATGCTTATTTGCCACCTCCTGATTGTCTGCGAAAATAAGCGTTTTCATTTTCACTATTAATGATCAAAAATTTCATGAATTAAGAACAGTATCGCCCTATTATTTATAAAATTCAATCTGTATAATCAAAGTATTAATAAGTAATAACCATAAATAGAAAGCTGGTGTCCTTATGGAATTGCATCAGTTACAGTACGTCATTGAAATTGCCAGGCACAATCATTTTACACGTGCGGCAGAAGAGATCTGTGTCTCGCAGTCAACACTCTCTCAGCAAGTGACGAAATTAGAGGAAGAACTGGGGGTCAAGCTCTTCGATCGGACGACCCGTACGGTCAGGCCCACTCCGGCAGGAGAAGAATTTATCTTTTATGCGAAGCGAATCTTGTCGGATATCGAAAGAGCCAAAAATCGGATGCAAGAGTACGCGGGTCTTTCAAAAGGGAAAATCAAAATCGGTGCGATCAACTCCATGAGCAATCTGGCCAATATCATCGTGAACTTTCAAAAGGATTATCCTGGCTTGAACATCATGATTGTGGAGGAAGGAAGCTACAAACTGTTGGAAATGCTGCAAACGCTCCAAATCGATATCGCCATCATTACCCCTCCTGTAGAAATGAATCTGCAAACAACAGCTGATATTTACGAGCTGATTGATGATGACCTGGTTCTCGTAACCCCCAAAAATCACCCTTTGGCCCAAAGAGACAAAATCGACTTGGCCGAAGCAGCCCAGGAGAAGTTTATTTTTCCGAGTCGAACACACAGCGCGTACAATTTAGCCTTGCAAGCTTGTCGAGACGCCAATTTTGATCCGGATATCGTTTGCGAAAGCAGCAGCCTGTACTCGCGGTTTGACCTGGTCAGCAAAGAGATGGGGGTTTCCCTCGTCTCCTCCAAAGGAGTGAAATCGAGCGACAACGATAAGGTTTCTACCATCGCATTGACGAAATCGATCAAAAAGCCGACCGTTCTCGCCTTGCTCAAGCATACCTACCACCCCCCAGCCGTTATGGCTTTTCGGGATTATATACTGGATTCTGTATCCTTCAAACAAGCCTAGATCAAACAATACCCCCAACCGGCAGCAAGGTTGGGGGTATTTCACACTAGCGCTATACGTTTTCGTACGGTCATTCGAGATTGATCCATCTGACTTCCTCTTCACTTAATGGAAGCTCCAGTGCGACGAAGCAGTCTCTTAATTCCTCCACATTTTGCGGTCCTATTACAGCGCAAGTGGGAAATGGCTGATTCAAGACATAAGACAGGGCGATGTGATTCGCGGTATAACGGCTTCCTTTTTGTGCTGCCAATTCTTTCGCCCGCGAAAATCGCTCCCAGTTTGCTTCACTGTAGTATACACGTACCATGTCAGGGTTGTCAGTGATGTCGGGTGCAAAACGACCCGTAAAGAAGCCACTCGCCTGTGACGCCCAGGACAGCATCGGCATTTGCGTCTTTCGATGCCACTGCTCGTATTCCTGATCGATATAGACCGTTCCAGGCCACCTGGGTTCGTTCGCTTTCGCTAGGCTGAAGGATGGGCTGTTCACCAGCAAGCGATGATATCCTTTTTGATCCGCATACTGATTGGCTTCCTCGATTCTCTTATAGGACCAGTTCGATACACCCGCCCGTCTGATTCGACCAGCACGGATATGATTCTCCAGCATGTCCATCAATGCATCTACAGGAACGGCAGGATCATCCCGATGCAGCATGTACACGTCTACATAGTCTACTTGCAGCCGCTCCATGCTTTCTACCATGTCTTTCGTGATTTCCTCCGGATTCACCCTGTTCACAGATGCATCGTGAGTCCCATCCTCAGCCACAAAATGATGTCCGCCTTTATCTACAATAACCATCTGTTCACGGTTGTTTCGCGCTTGCATCCAGCGCCCGATCATTTGTTCACTTTTTCCCCGGTTATAGAGATTAGCGGTATCGAGCGTGTTGCCACCAAGGGCAACGAACGTGTCCAGCATCTCAAACGCAACCTGTTGATCGGTAGACAGACCCGATGTTCCCAGAATGAGCTTCGAAAAGGATTTGTCCAAACCAGGGACGAAGATCGTTTTCACTCTTTACCACCTCCTTGCATCTTAGCACTCTAACCTTAGACATCAGCTGATTTTTTCGAGAATTTCTGGAGCAGTTGGCCCTTCACTTTTTTATAGAGGGCAGTCTGCGAGAAAAGGGTAAACAGAACGAAGAGAGTCAGGATCAAGCTGATCGGATGGATAAACAAGCTGGATACGAAGCCCCAGATGCTGCCTTCCTCAGTAATAATCGCTCTTCGCAAGTACACATCCATCTGTGGACCGAGAATAATCCCCAAGACCATAGGTCCAGTCGGGAACTTATACAGTCTCAGCAAGTAACCGATTACCCCAAAGACGATCATCCAGTACACATCTGCGACACTATTGTTAATCCCGTACGAACCAATAACGGTAAAGAACACGATGATCGGCATCAATACGTATTTAGGGATCAAGATGACTCTGGCGAAGAAAGAAATCGCAGAGAGTCCCCAGATAACAATGAAGATGAGGGAAACGAGTGCAGCACCCAGAATGATCCAGAACAATTCAGGGGTTTCCACCATTAGCATCGGACCTGGCTTCAAGCCGTGAATGGTCATGGCACCGATCAAAACCGCGGTAACCGCATCCCCCGGAATCCCCAAGGTCAGCATCGGAATCATCGCGCCACCGTTTGTAGACATTACTGCTACTTCTGGTGCGACCAGGCCTTCATAGGCACCTTTACCAAATGGACGGGTCGGATTTTTTACTGTCTTTTTGGCATGGTCATAGGCGAGCAAGGAAGAGATTTCCCCACCGGCACCGGGCAGAATGCCGACTACGACACCGATAATGGCTGTACGAATAGTGAGAGGCAAAAACTTGATCAGATAGATGAGTGGAGGCAGAACTTTTCCAATAATGACATCCGCTTTGGTTTTTCCGAGATTGTGCAGCTGAATCAAAACTTCCGACAATCCAAACAAACCTAGCATACACGCGATATAGTTAATCCCGCTTTTCAACTCCAGATTTCCAAAAGTAAAGCGTTCTACACCGGTAAGGGAATCCATCCCCACCATTCCAAGCGTTACACCTACACCTGCCACGAAAATGGCTTTGGCCATCGAGCCTTCGCTGAGTCCACCAACCAAGAGCAGGCCGAGGAACATGATCAGGAAGTAATCGCGTGCAGCAAATCCCAAGGCAAGCTCACCCAGAAACGGAGCTGCTACCCCGAGGCACAAGAGTCCGATCGCGCCACCAATCACCGCGTAAATCGTCGTAATCCCGATGGCGACCCCTGCTTCTCCTCTTTTCGTCAACGGATATCCGTCAAAAGTATGTGCCAGCGAGGAAGCTGAACCAGGGACGTTGATCAGAATAGAAGAGCGCGCGCCTCCGTACACTCCGCCATAAAACACGGCAATCATCGTCACGATCGCGGGAATCGTTTCCCAGGTATAGGTCAAAGAAACTAGAAGGGTAACTGCCATCGTAACAGACAGCCCAGGCAAAAGTCCTTTCACGACACCAAAAAGGGTTCCCAAGGCGATCAGGATCAGCAGTTGAATATCCATGAAGGGTACTAGTATCTGATCTAACATGCTAAACACTCCTTAACTAGGGAAACACAATGTGGAAGACATGGACGAACGTATAATAAAACGCTACCGAAACAATCAGGGAAACGATGAAGCTGCGAAGCATTTTTTCTCTGCTGAGCAGAAGCATCGATCCAAAGAGAAACAAGAAAGAGAGAACCATGAAATTGATATAATTCATCAGGATGGCGAAAAGAACAACGAGGGCAGTGAATAAAATCAATCGAATATTGATCCCTTTTTGGGTGATGTTCTCTTTTTCATACATCTCTTTCTCAGGTTCTTCCTCGTCGTTTCCTTCAACCGCTACATGCTGCTTCGTCTCTTCTTGCGCAGAAGAGGGAGATTGAATCCCTCTTCTGGCAATCATAAGAGCACTAATGAGCATGACAACGCCAACTAACGCAGGAAAAAAGGAAGGAGAGGAAGGGTCAAATACATCCTGTTCTTCGATGTTAAACGATAACACTACAACTGCAAGACTGATTACAATCAGGAGTGTAGAAATATATTTTCCCGCTACCATGTCATCACCTAATTCTTTTTCTCGATGTTCAAATCAGCCGGACTTACTTTTGCAGCTCCTGCATCCTGCAGCAACCAAGCCGTAGTCGATTGCCAATCCATCCAGTATTTCACGGCTTCGTCACCCGAGATCCCTACAGAGATCGCACCCGAGTTCGACAGGAAGTCTTGGAAATCTGGATCTTGCTGTGCCTTAGCAAAAACGTCTACCAAATATTTTTTCACGTCATCCGGTGTATCCTTTTTCACCCACACGCCATAGAAAGGTCCCCATGGGAGGTATTTTTTCATATCTGGCAATGTTTCTACGACTGCTGGAACATCTTTCAGCTCGTCGATTCTCTCGTCGTTGATTACAGACAGTACGCGAACTTTTCCTGCTTTGGCATTCTCAATCGCTGCAGGCAATCCCAGAACAGTTGCATCAAGGTGTCCGCCGAGCAGTGCAGTCAGTGAAGGTCCGTCTCCATCAAATGGAACCATGTTGTACTGGGTATTCGTTACAGTACCGAGCATCGTGGTGACCGTGAAAGGCAGTCCTCCTGGTCCAGTAGAAGCCATTTTGACTTTGCCAGGGTTTGCTTGTGCATCCTTGATCAGGTCATCAAGCGTTTGGTATTTGGAATCCCCCGGAACAACCACTGTTGCGATCCCGCGAGCCAGGATGTTTACAGGGTAGAAATCTTTGAAGTCCACATCAGAAATCTTCATGACCCCGTAAAGCGCAGGATTTTCTGCTGCAAACAGCAGGTTGTGTCCATCGGATTTTTTATCGTTAACATACTGTACGGCAATGGCGCCAGTCGCACCTGGTTTATTCGTCAGAACGAGGGAGTTCCCCAAGTGTTTTTCAGCCAAAGGACCGATTTTGCGTGACATGGTGTCCAACGCTCCACCTGCTCCCCACTGAATGACACCGGTTACAGTACCTGTCGGAAAGTTGGTGGTGCTTTCTTGTGGTGCGCTCGCATTTCCTTGAGGTGCGCTGGAATTGCTAGCATTACTTGCTGGTTGGGAACCACATCCCGCCAACATCAGCATACTGAAAGCGATTACAGAAATAGCTGTCTTGCGTAACATACATTTTCCCCCTTCATTTTTATTTTTAAATATTTTTAAAAATTTTTATAAATACTATTATAGTATAGAATCGACATTTTTCTACTTCTAAAGTAAATATTTTATTGATAAGATTTACTTAACTGATTATTCCTCGATCGACGCTACAGCTGCTCTCAGACCTAGCAGGTAGCTTTCGACCCCGAAGCCGCAAATTTGGCCTTTTGCGATCTCCGCAAATACAGAGTGATGGCGGAACTCTTCTCTGGCGTGGATGTTGGACATATGAATTTCAATGATCGGAACCGTAAGAATGGCGAGTGCATCACGCAGGCCGTAGCTGTAATGCGTCCATGCGCCAGCATTGATGATGACGGCATCCTTCTCTTCCTGATAAGCCTGGTGAATTCTCTCTACCATCTCTCCTTCATGATTGGAGTGATAGCACTCGATCTCGACGCCCAGCTCGTCAGCCAGCCCTTTCAATTTCGCATTGATCTCATCCAGCGTGACCGTGCCGTATTGCTTCGGGTCCCGCTTGCCAAACATGTTGTGATTGATTCCATGCAGCATCAATATCTTTTTCATATCGCTTCTCCTATACTTCAATTAGTTTTTTTTTATCGGTCGACAAAGACTCTTGATTAGTGCGCGGGTGCTTTTCAAAATACGCCTTCGCTGACTCCAGGCATCGGCGGGCAAATTCCTCGTAGCCCAGCTCCTGAGATCGTTTGGTGTTCGGCAATTCTATGGAGTATGGAATCTCCGGGATCCGGTTTACCACACTCGCAATATCGATGCCGCCCTCCCCTACATACAGGCGTGCCTCGCGGAGAATGCGCGTCATTTCCTCCTTGGCGGTCGGAATCTCGACTGGCGCATCGCACAGGTGGAAGAAACGGAACCATTCACGTGGGATGGCGTCCAGATCCTCTACTTTATCGCCCGAGCGATGGAAGTGATGCATGTCGAGCATGACACCTGCATTGTCTCGCTTGACTGTATGGAGGACATCAAGTACACCTGCAAGCGTGGATACGCTGGCGATCGGAACGAATTCCAGCTCCACCGTCAGTCCCAACGGTTTTGCCAAATCGCACAGCTCCGCGAAGCGCTCGACGGCAAAATTGCGGTCATCCGTCCAGATACTGCTCAAGACATGACGCCCCCCCAACTCGGCAGCCGCTTCCATCGAAGGCAGGTAGCGCTTTGGATCTACGCCATCGTAAATCCTTGCCAATTCGATGTCGAGCAGCTTGATGCCCGTGTCGGAAAGCGCTCTCTTTGTCTTTTGCATCAACTCCTTATTATCAGCAAGCGAGTAGTTTGGTTCGCCAGGAAGACCCATGTAAATGGGTCTTAAACTGACGAAGTCATAACCAGTTCTTGCCGCGATTTCAATCATCTCGTCCGGTGGGCAGCCTAGCACAGTCAGATACGCTAAGGAAAATTGCTTCGCCACTTGGTTATTCCTCCAATCGTATGATGGTGGATGTCTTTTGGAAAAAGCAGGTTTACTTCTCCAACTCAGGATTGAAAAACTCTCCGAACAATTCCTCATCAGATGGTTTGTCTTCTGGAATCGGGCGTGAAACCCAAGTTGTGTTCATATAGTGCTTCAGGTGCACATTCTCGGAGACGATATTGCCGCCCCAGGTTCCGCAGCCCAGGCTGGAAGTCATCGGCATCCCGTTGTTGAAAGCTCCAGCGTTTGCCTTGGATTGCGGCTGACGTACCATGATCCGGCTGACAGGAGCAGCCATACCCAGACGGTGGATGTGGTCATCATTGAAGGAGTAGATTCCGCAAGAGTGACCTTTCCCTCCTACCTCGTAGACCGCACGCATCATATCCAGCGCATTCTCGAACTCGCCCTCGTACTTGTAGACAGCTAGCAGAGTCGTCAGTTTTTCTCCGGAGAATGGATATTCTTTTCCGATTTTGTCGCCTCTGACGATGATGAATTTACGATCATCCGGAATGGAGAACCCGGCGATTTCAGCCAGCTTTTGCGGCGCCAGAGCGACTGTGGTCGGCAAGCGATGTCCTTCGTCGTCCCACATGACAGCACGCAGCTTTGCTTTTTCTTCTTCATTTGCCAAATATCCGCCGACCTTTTGCAATTGCTCCAGCATGTCGTCAAAAATCTTGTCACTGATGATCAGATTGCCATCAGAGGAGCAGCCAGAACCAAAGTCAGAGGTCTTGCTCAGCATGGTGTTTTTTGCAGCATCCGCTGTATCTGCGGTTTCATCGATAATCATGGTTGCGTTACCCGCACCTACGCCATAAGCAGGTGTTCCTGAGCTGTACGCGCTCTTCACCATGTCTTTTCCGCCAGTTGCCAGTGCCAGATCTGCCCGTGCCATCAAGGCTTTGGTCATCGGAATGTTGACGTTGGTCAGGCATTGCAGGATGTCAGCAGGCGCACCTTCACGCTCCAGCGCTTCTCTCATCAGGCGAACCGTTTCGAATGACGTTTTCTTGGAGCGCGGATGTGGAGAATAAATAACTACGTCTCTGGCTTTGATCGCATAGATCGCGGTACCTGCCGGAGTCAGATCCGGGTTGGTCGTCGGAACGATGGAAGCGATGATGCCGACCGGCTTCGCGTATTTTACAATGCCCTTTTCCGGGATTTCTTCGATGATTCCGATACTTTTTTGGCGAAGCGCATCGCGCAGGATCCCGCGAATTTTAAATCGCTTGTTCATGCGGCTCTCAGGATCACCCAGTCTGCTTTCCTCGATGCCCATCTCTACCAGACGTGCGAATGTTTTCTTGTTTGCAACAGCCCACGCCACCGCTTGGCACAGACGATCCACTCGCTCCTGATCGTAGGTCTCAATGATCGCCAGCGCTTTTCTTGCCTTTTCAAACGCCAGATCCAGCTCCTGCTGTTGTTCTTCTGTCAATTCAGTCGCTCTTACTTTTACCTCTCCCATGTCTCCTTGCCTCCTCTGTTATGCGTCTACCGCTACGTGGTGAACTTTCTTGTCCGGTGAATAAATGTCCATGATATTCCAGTGGCCCGCTGTTGGGGTTGGGATATTCTGCATTTGCACGTCGATCACAACTGGTTTATTGGATTCAATAGCTTTTGCAAGCGCATCTTTAAATTCTGACGCTGACTCAATCTTGATGCCTTCGACCCCGTATGCTCTTGCAATTGCCGCATAGTCTGGCGAATAAGGTTTGCCGTCGCGTTTGAACAACGTTCCGAGAGTGGTACCGAAGTGAGCCTTTTGCAAACCGGCAATCGTACCGAACGCGTAGTTGTTCATGATGACCCAGACGACAGGAATGTTTTCTTCCGCTGCGGTTGCCAGTACGGCAGGGTTTTGTCCAAAGCCGCCATCTCCCACCAGGGAAATCACCACTCGATTGGGTTGGGCGATTTTGGCGCCGAGTGCTGCTGGAGCACCGAAGCCCATCGTAGCCAAGCCGCCTGGCGTCAATACGGTACCTGGTTCATAGACCGGGAACTGCTGACCTACCCCGTTTTTGTTCCAGCCTACATCTGTCGTGATGAAAGCGTCTCTCGGCAGTACTTCGCGTACCTCCTGCAGGATGCGTTGTGGTGTCATCGGGAAAGCATCAGACTCGATATGCTCTTTGTTCAATCCTTGGAATTCAGCGCGATTCGCAGCGATCTTCTGTTTCAGTTCCTCGTTTTGCTTGCCCGCTGGCAGCAGTTCTTTGGCTACGCGATTCAATGCCGTCAAGGCCTGCTTCAGATCCGCTACTGCTCCGATGTCTACCGGATAGTTTCTGCCGATTTCACTAGGATCGATATCGATATGAATCAGCTTGGTTTTCGGAATGTCGAAGGTGTATTCCTTTTCCCAGGAGCTTGCATCTGCTTCGGCAAAACGCGTTCCGAGTGCGAGTATCAGGTCTGCGTTGCGAGTTGTATCGTTGATAAAGGTAGTTCCCCAGAAGCCGGTCATTCCCAGCGTCAGTGGATGGTCGTCAGGAAGCGCTCCTTTTCCCATCAGGCTGTGAGCTACAGGAATGCTCAGATGATCGACCAGCTCTTTCAATTCTGCTGCCGCATCGGCGATCATGATGCCTCCGCCAACATACAGCACGGGATTTTTTGCAGCAATGAGCTTCTCCACGATCCGTTTAGCTGTCTCATGATCGAGCGATGGCTTGTGCAGCTTGCGAGTATGAAGCTTCACCTTTTCAAATAGTTCGACATCGATTTCCATCGAAAAGATATCCATTGGAACGGATACGAGTACGGGTCCCGGTCTTCCGCTCTCTGCGAGCTGGAAGGCTTTTTCCAAAATCTGCGGGAATAGATCCGGGCGGTCTACGCGCCATGCCCGTTTCACGAATGGACGGTAGATTTCATATTGCGAAGCGTCCGCGTGCAGGTTTACTTCCTGGTGCGGGTGCTTGCCGTAGTAGTGGCTAGGCACGTCGCCAGCAATGACGACCATCGGGATGGAATCGAGTGCTGCGTTGGCCACGCCTGTCGCTGCATTCGTAAGCCCTGGTCCCAAGTGACTCAAGACGACTGCCGTCTGCTTTTTCGCACGCGCATAGCCATCGGCAATGTGAGCGGCGATCTGTTCATGTCTGGTGTTGATGAATTTGATGCTGCTGCCCTCTTCCAAGGCATTCAATACGGCGATGTTGGTGTGTCCGCACAGTCCGAAGAGGTGCTCTACGCCGCGATCTTCCAAATACTTGACCAGTTGATGAGAAATGAGTTCCTTTTTCATTCGCTATGATCCCCCCTGAAATCGAGAATGATTTTTCCATAATCGCCAGAAAAAGCGTTTTCAAATGCTTGTTCATAATCAGAAACCGGCAAGATCATTGAGACTACGGGATCAACCTGAAAATTATCATTTCGCAAATATTCAATCGTCTGCAAAAAGTCATCCGGGAAGTTGTAGATGATCGAGCCGTAAAGTGTGATTTCATTGCGTACGACATGGGCAACAGGAAAATGTGCTTCCGAGGTGATTCCGATCATGACCATCGAACCGCCGGGAGTGACAAGCTGCATGCCTTGTTCGATCGAGGCACGAGTACCTGCTGCTTCAACCACGATGTCAAACGTTTCACCAGCCACCTCGTCTGGCAGTGCAGTCCGGATATTTTCTACCATTCGCCCTACCTTTTCCAGCTTCAACGGGTTGATGTCAATGGCGGTAACCTTTGCTCCCAGGTAGCTTGCCATAAGCACAGCCAGCTTGCCTTCATTGCCGCAGCCTACAATCGCTACGGAAACATCTTTGTCGATCTTGACTTTGCGCAAGGCATGTACCACTACTGCGAAAGGCTCAATCAGGATGGCTCTTTCATCTGTCAAATCATCCGGTACAGGAAGTACGAATCGCGAGGAAATGACAAACTCTTCTGAAAATCCTCCATCTGTGTTGATCCCGAGAGATTTCTTGTTCTGACAGACGTTCGTGAGCCCTTTTTTGCACTTCACACAGCGTCCGCAAAAGGTGTTCGGCTGTACGACAACCCGTGTTCCAGATGGATACAGTGCGTCCTCTCCAGCCTCGACGATGGTACCGAGCAATTCATGACCCGGGCGCACCGGATATTTGGCGTAGTTGATTCCACCTTTGAACACATTGAGGTCTGTTCCGCATATCCCGCCGTAAATCAGTTTGATTTTCACTTCGTCTCCGGTCGGTCCGGGAAGTGCTTCACTTTCACGTAACTCCATCTCGAATGGATTGTTTAGATATAATTCCAGCACTCGCTTATGTTCACCACCTTGTTGTTTCGTTTCTGCCTTTTCGAGTGCAAGGGGTTAGTCTTGCTTATCTAAATGTCTCAGCTCGGGTCCAGAATAGCGGACCAAGTCGTCCCGATTCGGACACGGACCTTTGATCAAGACTCGGTTTTGCAGCTCCTCAAAAGCATGAGCGACAATTCCCATCCCTCTTGAGAGTGCAAAGATACCTTTGGCCGACTCGGCAGGGATGGCCAGTTCACACTGGATCGCTGCAGCCACGCCATCGACGTTCATCGTCATCTTTCTCTTCTTGCGCTCTTCCAGCTGGCGTCTGAACTCTTCCGCCATTTTCAGGTAGGCTCCCGAGATTTCGCCCTCTTCCACAAGCGTTTGCGCAAGCGCATACAATCTTCTGATGCGAGGGTCGTCGTCATGCAGCTGATGCCCGATGCCAGCCAATTTTTCTCCGTTCTGTTCAAGGAGATCGAGCTGCTCCCCAATCACTTCGTTGAATGAACGCTTCGGATCGGCTTCCAAAATCCCATTTGTCTTATAAAACAAGGTCATGGCTTTCTCAGCGGCTCCGCCGTGCACATCACCCAATACGTTGATGCCTGTTGCGACGCAGGAATTAAAAGAGATTCCGCACGTTGCTGCCATTCTGGCTGCGGCGATAGAAGGGGCTCTCGGACCGTGATCCGCTCCCGCTACTAAAACGCTTTCAAGTAAGCGTGCCTTTTTCTCGCTGAGCACCTCTCCACATAGAAGCAAATAAAGCATCTGGCTGTAGGAGAGCGTACCAATCAATTCTTCAATCGGATAACCTCTGACGATGATTTCATTTTTCTTGATACTGCTGATCTCGGTATCCCACCATACAGCTCCGTTGGAATAAGCATCCAAAGCACTACGGCCCATCTCTCATTCACTTCCTTTTCCATCCTTCTTTGCTTCTCTTGATCACAGTATAGCTGGTGTTTTTCCAGTAATAAAATGAATAAAACTCATGGAATCCATGAGTTTTAGGAATATCTCTATTTGGCTATCTTTTGGCTCTATCTTCAATAAATCGTTTGAACTGTTCGAGGGCAGGTGACATGTAGCGATCCGAACGCCATACCATTTGGATGGTTCGTTTGCAATTCGGATCGGTCACGGTGAGGAGCGAGATTTTGTCCATATCCAGACCGGGGATGAAAGGGATCAAGGCAACTCCAAAATCGGCTGCCACAAACCCTGCGATCGTCGCATCCCCTACCCCCTCAAACGTGACCTTCGGCTTGAAACCTGCCTGCTGACAAAGGGTGTCAATCACTTCGCGTATCCCGCTCTCATGCTTGTAGGAAACAAATGGCTCGTCCGCTACTTCTCGCAACTGGACTTCGGTCCTATCAGCGAGTCGATGGTTCTTCGGTACGATGAGAAAGAGCTGCTCTTCCATCGCTGCTACTGCTTCGATGTATTTGTTTTTCATCTGCTCGTTGGGAGAGCAGAATCCGAGCTCGATTTCCCCTGCTTCCAGCAGGTTCATGATTTTTCGCGTAGAGTCTTGGGTCAGCGCAAACTCGATACCCGGAAATTTTTCTCGAAAGTCACCAATTAGCTCAGGAACATAGCTGGAGCCGAGCGTATGGATAAACGCCAGAGAAATACTTCCGTTGTAGGGATCATCCAAATCCTTGATCTCCTGCTTGGCAAGTGTGATCTCCTGCATCGCCCGATTTACGTACGGCAAGAGAATCTCTCCGTACCGATTCAGCACAACGCCGCGAACCTTGCGCTCAAACAAGGGAACCCCCATCTCTTCCTCCAGCTTGGCAATCGAGCGACTGAGTGCAGATTGAGTCAAAGCCAGTTCATCTGCTGCCCGGGTAAAATTCTGCACTCTGGCTAAGGTTTGGAAATATTCAAGCTGCTGCCACTCCATCTGAACGCCTCCCGTGCATTCTAATCATAGCTACTTGCTACTACTCGATATGAAAATAAGTTGCAGACGGATTATAGAAACATTTCCAGTCTACAACTTATATTTGGTTTCGCATACACATCACTCGTTCGTTTCTGATTTTATCCAAGAGCTGGAAGTGCGAACGATTAATTCAGGCTTGATAATAATACGTTGTGGCTCGATATCCAAACCCATGATTCTTTGGTGCAGCAAATCTGCCGCATAGGTGCCGATCAGTTGCGGGCATGAAGATACCGTGGTCAAACTGGGAATCGAAGTAGCTGCTTCTTTGAGATTATCAAACCCTACCACAGCGATGTCTTGACCTGGCGTTAGTCCTGCTTCTTGCAAACCGACCATAGCCCCAAATGCGATGACGTCATTGTAGCAAAAAATGGCTGTAGGCGGGTCGGGATGCTTTAATAGTTGCCTTACCGCGTTTAGTCCGCCATCTCTTGTCATTGGGCTACCTACCATCAAGGTTTCGTCAACAGACAAGCCCGCTTCTTGGAAGGCTTGACCATATCCTTCTTTTCTTGCTTTCCAAGAAGAAGCTTCCGTAGGCCCGCCAAGCAAAGCGATTCTGCGATGTCCAGCAGAAATCAGGTGCTCGACAGCGACTTTTGAGCCCGGTGCAAAGTCAACACCCACGTAATCACAGTCCGCACCTGATATTTCTTTTCCGATGAGAATGACTGGGATTCCCCATTTCTCTAGTCGATTGATCGTATCCAGAGAGCTCTTCGTAGCTGGACAGAGAATCACACCACTCACTCGATACTCCAGCATCGTGGATAGCAGACTGTCTTGCTTGGCCCCGGATTCGGAGGTTGTTCCCAATAACACAGTATATCCGTGCTTGTCCAGTTCTTGATGTACACCCTCCAGCAATTCTGAAAAGTAAGGATTTGCGATCTCTGTGATAATCATCCCGACCGTAGACGAGCTTTGAGAGCGCAAATTGGCTGCTACCCGATCATATACGTATCCCAAGTCACTCATCGCGGCCAAAACTCTTTTTTGGGTAGCTTCTGAGATATTCTGAACCTTATTTCTGACGATTAAGGAGGCCGTTGTCTTCGAAACCCCTGCATGATCCGCTACCTGCTGCAGAGTGACGCGCGCCCGTTTTTTCTTATTCACGACTTCCAATCACCTACTCAAGACTTTCTTCCTTCTCTTTTGACACAAATTAATCCTAAACCAAAAATAAAGGCAAGTAAAGAAAACGAAATCGTAAGAAGATGGGACTTACTTCGTAACATAACTAACCTCGACAGAAAGCAGTTGATTGACACTGTTAGCTTTTTCCTGAATCAATTCTAGAACCAATCCATCTGGCAGTTGAACCCAGTTACGTCCCTTTGGCAATCCCGAGCATCCCCAGGTGTACACCGCTTCTAGCGCCTGCTCCAAATCCTCAGTTATGATAGCAATATGACCCATACGCCCTTCACCTGCTACAAAACCCGGATCCGAGATGAGTTGCAAGCCACCCATAAGCCAAACCTGCTTGGGGTCTTTTTTTTCCCCATCATAACCTACGACTGGCATTCCCAATGCCTCCTGAAAAAAGCCAATATGCCAATGAATATCCTTGACGAAATAGGCTACGTGCTCCACATACGACTTTTTTGAGTACACGAAAGTTTGCCCCTCTCAATATTAATGATGTCGTTCCAATCATTTGAGATACTGTAGCCCATATTCGATTCCTTTTACACTCGCCACCAATGTTTTGTTGACAGGAGTGGGAACCCCCCATTTCTCTCCCAAGCGGACGACGGAGCCATTTATGAAATCGATTTCGGTTGGCATTCTTTGCTCGATACTTTGAAGCATCGAAGGTTTAAAATCATCAGGCAAGCCTTCCGAAGCTTTGAACCAGGCTTCCTTTGGCTCCCGAATGGACAGTTGAACACCCATTGCCTTTGCAACAGCCATTCCTTCTGCTACCGCCTCAAGCGCAGTTTCCATCAGCTGTGGCATTTTATACAACCCGCCATACGGCAGTCTCGTGATTGTACACAAGGCACCTGTGGCAATATTGATCAGCAGCTTATCCCAAATGATGCCCATGATATTGGAGCTGACCGCGGTCGCCAAGCCTGCATGATTAAATACTTCAGCTACTCGGTTTACCCGCTCAGAGATCCTGCCGTCCATCTCTCCGATATAGGTTTCTTTCCCTACCGTTCCCGCATTGACATGGCCCGGATTCAGCATGACGCCACCTACATAAGTCCTGCCTACCAACACGCGTTCCTTGCCCACGACCTCGGCGATGATCTCTTCATTGCCCAAGCCATTCTGTAAAGACATCACCATCGTGTCCTCCCCCACAATCGAGTGGGCATTCTCTATAGCCTCTCTGGTGTGATAAGATTTCACGAGTACAATCATTAAGTCTACAGGTTCCATCCCTTCACAACTCGTAGCCGCGTGCACTTTCACTGTTCTTTCACGGCCATGTTCCCGAAGAGTCAGACCTTTTGTATTCATCACCTGTACATGTTCAAGCGAACGCCGAACCAATGTAACCTGTGAACCCGCTTCTGCCAATTGGCCGCCAATCGTACTGCCTAAAGCTCCTGAACCCAGAATACATATTTTCATCAGTAGCCCCCTCACCCACATCCCTTTCTATGGGATGACTCTTTATCCAAGATAAAGCCCTGCTTGACTCATTTCCAGAAGAAAAAAGCTGCGCAGGACTTTTTTCTAAAGATCAAATATTCCTTTTTCTGAATCCCCAACTGATCCGGACTCACTTTGGCCACTCCTGCATCCTGCAACAACCAGGCCGTCGTCGACTGCCAGTCCTTCCAAAATTTAACCGCCTCAACGCCTGACAATCCGATCGAAACTGCTCCTCTTTGCTTCAAGAAATTCTGGAACTCGGCATCTTGTTGTGCCTTGGAGAAAGCATCAGTCAATACCTGTTTGATCGGATCTGGTGTATCCTTTTTGACCCAAACGCCATAAAAAGGACCCCACGGTAAGTATTGTTTTATTTCGGGAACCGATTCCACAATCGCGGGAATCTCTTTTACTTGCTCTACTCGCTCTTCACTGAGCACTGCAAGAATACGTACCTTGCCTGCCCTCATATTCTCGATTGCTGCAGTTAGACCTGTAACCGTCACATCTACGTGTCCTCCCAATACAGCTGTCAAAGCTGGCCCTCCGCCATCAAAGGGAACCATGTTGAACTGAACATTCGTCACTGAAGTAAGCATCGTGCTGACGATAAAGTCCATTGTTGCCTGCCCGGTCGAGCCCATTTTGACTTTCCCTGGTCGATCTAATGCGTCTTTGATAAGATCATCAATAGATTGGTACTCAGATGCGGAGGATACGATAATGGCCGGGATAGCACCTGCTACGATATTGATCGGATATACATCGTCAAAACCAACCTCTGATATACCTAGAACTCCATAACTGGCAGCGTTTTCAGCCGTGAACAAAAGATGGTAGCCATCTGCATTTTTATCGACGACGTATTGCAAGCCAATCGCACCGTTTGCTCCTGTTTTGTTACTTAACACGATGGATTGACCCAGATGTTTTTCTGCCAATGGAGCGATGGCTCGCGAGATCGAATCGGTATCTCCGCCTGCTCCCCAAGGGATGACACCTGTTATGGTCTTTTTCGGATAGTCAGCGCTCTCCCCTGTTGTATTGCCACCTTGAGAACTGCATCCGACTGCCAGAATCAACGACAATGCAATGAGAAAAGTGGTTGTTTTGCGAAAATGGCGCATAGGATCAACCCTCCACAGGGAAAAACTTCAAAATATGCTGTGCAGCGGTACAGATTTCATCTTTCTGGTTGAACACTTCCACTTTTGCAACCGTTCGCAGATTCTCCTCGTCCACTTCGGTAATCGTATACTTGGCAGTCAGGGTGTCCCCAAAGAAAACAGGTCTGATAAAACGGAGTCTGTCATAACCGTAGGAGACACTGGGAAGACTGGCTCTTGCCTGCAGCTGGATCAGCGTGGATGCAGTAGAACCGATCGCGAGGGAAATGATGCCATGCGCTATCCGTGTTTTGTATTTGGTCGTCTTCATGAATTCTTCATCGGTGTGCATCTGGCTGTAATCCCCTGTGATCTCCGCGAATTGATACACTTCTTTTTCTGTGATGGTCTTGGAAAAAGAGCAAGTGTCCCCTACTTGAAATGGCAATTGATGACTCATCTTATTTCCCCCTCAAAATGTTATAGTCCGTTTTTTGACCTGCGCCACTCGTCGCGAATATTCATCGGCTGGTTTTGGAACAAGCGATCATCCATCGTTTTGAGATCTGCTGAAATCAGCGGTCTGAATCCCATTTGGCTAATAATGTCGCGTTCAAGGTCAATCCCCGGCGCGATCTCGATCAGTTCCAAACCATCAGAAGTGAGACGGAATACCGCTCGTTCTGTGATGTAGAGCACATCCTGTCCCCGCGTCAACGCATCCGGACCGTTAAACGTGATCTCAGAGACCTCTGGTACCAGCTTCTGAAAGCGCCCCTCCTGATTGATCTGCAAAACGCCGTTCTCTACCGCGGTCTTCAATCCACCAGCTGTCAATGTCCCACTGAAGATCACTTTCTTGGTGTTTTGGCTGATGTTGATAAAGCCGCCAGTCCCCATGATTTTGCCGTTGAACTTATGGACATTCACATTGCCTGCCTGATCCACTTCGGCAAAGCTCAGGAAACAGACATCCAATCCTCCACCATCGTAGAAATCGAACTGAGCTGGCATATCGAGCATTGCCTGCATATTGACACTAGCGCCGAAAAAGATTCCTTGAGCAGACACCCCGCCGATCGGCCCCGTTTCCACCGTCAATGTAAAATCCTCGCTAATCCCCTCCTCTCGCGCGACGATTCCGATGCCGTCCGAGATTCCTACGCCTACATTTCCCACATGACCGGCAGCGACCTCAAAAAGAGCGCGACGGGCAATCACTTTTCTCTCATTCAATGGCAACGGAATGACATTACCTGTCTCCATCATGTAATCGCCCGACATGAAGCGATTGACCGAACCGGAATACAGCTGTGGCTGTTCATGATGGACCACGACTGCATCAACGAGATAGCCGGGTATTTTTACCGATTTTGGATGTAGAGATCTTGCCTTTACCAGCCTTTGTACCTGTGCAATCACAATCCCACCGTTGTTGTGAGCGGCTTGAGCCATTGCCAGAGCATCCAAGTAAGCGATTTCATCTTCCATGCTGATATAGCCTTCCGTATCAGATGTTGTACCGCGGATAATCGCAACATCGGGTCGCACTGCCGGATAGAACAGGCAGTCCTGACCGTTCACTTGCATGACAGAAATGAGCTCTTCCGTGGTCCGTTCATTCAGCTTGCCTCCCTTTTGACGGGGATCAACAAACGTGCCAAGACCCACATGGCTAAGGATTCCCGGATGTCCAGCTGCAGCAGAGCGAAGCAATTGACTCATGACTCCCTGTGGAAAATTATAAGCTTCGACTTCATTGTTTTCTGCCATCTCTGCCAGACGAGGGGATTGCCCCCAATGCCCCCCGATGATTCTCTTTACGAGTCCTGGCAGTGCTAGAGGGGACAAACCTCGATCAGCACGATCACCAAGGCCAGTCGAATGCCAGAACGTTAAATCTCGAGGTTCTTGCGACTTCTTAAATCTGCGAGCCAGTGCTTCGATTACGGTTGTAGGCTCTAGCAAACCGCCACCAGCGCCACAAAACGCCACTGTAACTCCTGAAGGAATCCATGAAACGGCTTCATCCGCACTGACAATCGCGGCCAAGCAAGTGCTTCGTTGTGGTTTCATGACTTTTGCACTCCTTATCGTTGCTTTTGAAAAAACGTGTAAATATCAAGATTTAATGTATCGATATACTATATCGATTTAGTATATCGATACATTTGATTATAATTAGGTGTTTCTAATGTTGTCAATTTTTAATAAATTTTTATTGAAAAGCATTTTGAAAGATAGGTTTGCAGCTCGTTGAAATGATTTGACACAAGGGACTTTCCCGCATCATAATAGACTTTAAAGCGTAACAGTAACCAACTAGACCACAGGTAGAAAGTGAGTTTACGAATGACTGAAAATATAGATATATCCATTCGAGAAAAAAATATCGCTTTTATCGGATTTATGGGTGCGGGCAAGACGACCATCGGACAGCTGGTCGCCAAAAAACTGTATCGTGACTTCATTGATATCGATCAAGAAATCGAGCGAATCCACCAGATGCCGGTCTCGCAAATCTTTGAAAAGCTGGGAGAAGCCAGCTTTCGCAAAATGGAACGAGAACTGATCGTTTCCCTTTGCACAGGCACCCGGCTGAAAATCATCTCCCTCGGAGGCGGTGCGTATTTGCAGGAAGAAGTGAAAAAAGCCTGCTTGTCTCACTGTCTGGTCTTTTTCCTCGATTTATCTTGGGAATCCTGGAAGGAACGCATTCCACTGATCATCGACAGTCGTCCTGTTTTGCAAAATAAATCGCTCGACGAAATCGAGGAGCTGTTCATGAAACGAAGAGACGCCTACTCGATCAATCATTCTCAGTTTACTACCAGTGAAATCGACCCCGAGACCGCGGCGGATCGTATCGTGGAATCGTTAAAGCTGGCTTGGGACATTTATCAACCCAATCGAGATGATATTTATTAAAAAAACCTCCCTCTTGAGACTGTAAAAGTCGAAAAGGGAGGTTTTCCTGTATTTGTTTAGTTGAGCGAGGGTGTACACGATTCGCGTACGACCAGCTGCGGTTTCAAAATAATTCGTCTAGGGGCATCTTCCAGACCCCGAATCCGCTGGTGCAACAGCTCGGCAGCATTCGCCCCGACCAGCTCCGGGGTGGCGGCGATGGTGGTCAAGCTAGGATTGGAAATTGCCGCTTCTTTGATGTTGTCAAATCCGACAACTGCCAGATCCTTGCCAGGCGTCAATCCCGCTTCCTTCAAGCCGTGCATGACCCCGAACGACACGACGTCGTTGTAGCAAAAGACGGCTGTCGGCGGTTCGGGAAATTGAAGGATCTTGCGCAGAACCTCCACTCCACCTTCCCGCGTGGCTGGACCTTCCAATCGCAGGCATGGGTCGACCTCGATCCCCGCTTCCTGATGGGCAAGCAGATACCCCTGATAACGATCTCTCCAGGCAGATGATTCGGAAGGTCCACCCAAAAAGGCGATCCGTTTATGCCCGAGCGCAATGAGGTGATCCACCGCCATTCTTCCGCCCACTACGTTGTCGATACCGACATAGTCACAGTTGGCATGCGGGATGTCTTTGGCTACCAAGACGACGGGTATATCCCACTGTCTGAGACGCTCAATGGTTTCCGATGACGTACTTTTGGAGACGGGGCTCAAGATGACGCCGCCTACCCGATACTCCAGCATGGTGGAGATCAATGTATCCTGTTTTGCCTTTAGATCGAATGTAGTTCCGAGAATGACCGTATATCCATCCTTGTCCAACGCTTGATGCACACCCACCAGCAATTCAGAAAAGAACGGGTTGTCGATCTCTGTGATCACGAGCCCGACCGTGGACGAGTGCTGCGAGCGCAGATTGGCTGCCACTCGATCGTATACGTAGCCCAGCTCGCGCATCGATTCCAGCACCTTGTTCCGGGTCGCTTCCGAAATATTCGTGCTGCCTCGAACAATCAGGGAAGCGGTTGCACGCGATACACCTGCATGTTCCGCCACCTGCTGGAGCGTGACCCTCGGCCGTTTTTGTCGTTTTACGATAGGAATCACCTGCTTGCCGCTTATTGTCAACAGTACAGTCATTTTATCATTGTCACTAACAGAGGTACAGGCAATAATCCGTTCTTTTACAAAATATGCCTACCCTGTCAAATCAGCCATTGAAGGGGCACTGTCACGATCGACGGGAACAAAATCAGCAGAAGCAGTACGATCACTTCCACCAGCAGGAAAGGCCAAATGCCCTTCATGATGTCCTCAATTCCGATCTTGCCCACCCCGCAAGCCACGTTCAGAACGGTACCTACTGGCGGAGTCAACAGTCCGATGCAGTTCGCTAGGATGAAGACGACGCCAAAGTAAATCGGATCGATACCGGCCTGTTTGACTATCGGCATGAGGACCGGGGTCATAATCAGTACAACAGGTGTCAGGTCCATCGCTGTGCCGATGAGCAGCACGACGGCCGTGATCGCCAGCATGAGCAGAGTAGGGCTATCAATCAGTGGAGCGAGCATTTCCGACAGAACCAATGGAATATTGGCAACCGTGATCAACCAGGCTGTGACCATCGCCGCTGCCACAAGGAACATGACGACGCTCGTGGTTTTTGCCGAGGCAACCAATACTTTGTACAAGTCCTTTACCTTCAATTCCCGATAGACCACAAAGCCTACAAACAGGGCATAAAAAGCAGCTACTACAGCAGCTTCTGTAGGCGTGAAAATGCCCATGCGCATTCCGACGATAATGATGACGGGCAGCATCAATGCCCAGACCGCTTGCTTGGCGGCACCCCAAACCTCTCGCATCGATTTGCGAGGGAAAACCTGGACATCATCTTGTTTGCGCATGACCAGCCACCAGGTCGTGACCAAACCGAGACCGATCATCAATCCCGGCACGATTCCAGCCATGAACAGCTTGGTGATGGAAAGACCGCTGGAAACACCGAAAATAATAAAGGGAATACTCGGAGGAATGATCGGGGCAATAATCCCACCTGCAGCAATCAAGCCCGTCGAGCGATTGCGGTCGTAGCCCGCCTTGATCATCATCGGAATCAGGATCGCTCCAAGCGCTGCCGTATCTGCCACCGCTGATCCGGACAAGCCTGCGAACAGCACGCTGGCCACAATCGCGACATAGCCCATCCCTCCGCGGACATGACCGAAGATCGACATGGCAAAGTTGATGATGCGCTTGGAGATTCCCCCTGCATTCATCAGCTCTCCGGCGAGGATGAAGAAGGGCACGGCCATCATGGGGAAGCTGTTGGCTCCGTTGATGAGATTTTGCGCGATGATCTGGCTGTCAAAGACGCCGAGAAAAATCATCAGAGCGACTCCGCTCACGAGCAAAGCCAATGCGATCGGCATTCCCAATGCCATGACGCCAAGCAGTGAGCCGGCAAAAACCACTAATGCCATTACGCTCTACCTCCCGTCGTATGCCATTTTTGGCGTGAGTCATCTGTTTCTTCCGCTGCTTCCGCTGCTGCCACCGCTTCCATTGCCTCCTCGTCTGATCCTTTCATGGAGATAAGCCTCTCCACTGCATCTTTGTGAAACAAGACCTGATACATATTGAACAAGACGATAATAGCCATCCCAATGCTCACTACGATTCCAATTCCATAAATGTAGGAAAGCGGCAAGCCGACTGCTGGCGAGAGTGCTTTCGTACTGATCATGGTGGATTTCCAACTACCATCCAAAACGAGCCAGAGTACATAGAGAACAATCAGGTTACTGAGGACAAACGCCACTTTTTTACCAACCAATGGCAGTTTTTTGATGAACATGTCTACACCCAAATGACTGTTGTCCTTGAGCGCCCCAATCGCGCCTAGAAACGTGAGCCATACGAAGAGAAAACGAGACATTTCCTCTGACCAGGTAATACCTGAATCGAAAGCATAGCGCAATACCACGTTCAAAAAGACCAGAATGGCCATACCGCTCAAGCAAACAGCCATCAACACATTCGTGACTTTGGTTAAAACGGCCAGGGCTTTTTCCATGATGCTACCTCCTCGTATAATCATTGTTAGAAGCTCTTCTTCAGACAATTTCCAGTTGATCCGGACAACGGAAAGAGAGTGAAGAGAATTCCAGTTAAATTGAATTTGAAGCCATGGTTTGGAGGCCTTAGCCGAACCCCGTACCGCAACCCCGTGGGGCGAGGAACGGAAGTCGGGGCTAAGAAGCCAATCATTACTTCTCACGCTGTCTGTACGTCTAATGATCCGGACGTTAGTTTGTACAGTCCGGCCAAAACCATCGCTTTGATG
>NZ_RHHR01000080.1 GCF_003710915.1 Brevibacillus invocatus
GCAGCATTATTCAACTCAGTAGGAGCTCCATAGATCGACTTTTTGGAGATAACACAAAGAATCGGATCGATGTCAAGGGTGGAAAAAATCGCTCCAAATCGTTTGGGAGGTTCTAAATCGAATAATTCTTGTATATCAAACAGGCTTCCTTGTCTTATAATGGACATTGGGAGTCACCTCCTGTTCTCATAAGTTTTGGTTGCACTTAACTTATTAGAGATTTGGGGAGGTACTCCTTTTTCTATGCTCAAAAAACCTTGAGCCCGTAGGGCTCAAATTTATGAAATCGATTCAAATATTACAATATAATTGATTTTCATAGAAGAGCGAGAAATGACATGTAGCGAACGATTCATACCTATGTAAGGCGAATAGAAAAACCCGGTCCTACAAAAGACCGGGTCATCCCCAAACAATCGCATTATAAAAAGGCCTCACTCGTTACCCCACGGTAAGCATGCATGTGTCCATCGTCGTACGTGGTCTGCCCGGAAAATTCATGGTAGTGGCTTCCATCTGGCAATGGGATCGGGGGACCGGTCCAACCACTGTAGTGATGCACATGTCCATCTTCAAATGTGGTGGTCCCTTCATAATAATGCACGTGCTGATTTCCATCAGGTTGTGGAGGCGACGTCCTTCCACGCAGCCGATGGCGGTGATGATCATTGATGGTTGTCGGTGTGTCATAACCGTGCAGATGACCAGGCATATCAGTATATCTAATAAAGCGCAACGTATGACTGTGGTTAGCCTTCATGCAGCAACGCCCCTTTGCATTCCATATACCCATAGTAAATGCACAGAACGGGCGTTTTGAAACGGGCATTCGTCTATTAGCAGGAAACAGTTCCATGTCAATGAAAGTCAAATGAAAAAGCCATACGGTAAAAAACAAAGCCCCCACCGCTAAAAGGATGTGGGCTCCGCTTTACTGAATCGACTCTGCGATCTTCAAGACTTCTTCTCTATCCAGCTCTTTGGCAGTCAGGCTATAGATCACCCCGTTCGCTTCCCAGTCAACGGAATGCTCCCCGATCATGATCGCATCCGCATCATTGACTTTCGTAGCTTCAATCTTGGCATCAAATGCTCCGGAATAGGCAGTTTCTTTATCCGCATGGCGCTGCTGCAAGAAAATCTCCTTGCCTGTCGCTTGATTCTTATAATAGATCGTAATGTACTTGGAGTCTTTGACCACTCCTTGCTCATCCTTATAGAATTCGGCGCGATCAAAAGTGTAGCCTTCAGGCTGATAGCTGGGAAGCAGCACGTTGAACATGGTGTACTGATCGAGCTGACTGGAATCCTGAACAATCAGCGTGTTTACTTCATGGGATGGACCGTCCTGGCTGGACACGGCAATCTGGTCCTTCCTATTTTCAGGGATCGAAACAGCGATGTTTTCAGGAGGTGCCTCCATTTGTGAGATGGTGATATGTCCGAGTGAGATGGTGTGCAAAATTTTTCCCATGACTTCGGATGCAAAGGTAGGCTGAATGACAGGTAAACTAATTCCTCCGATCAGGGCTACGGAAGCCACAGCCGTCGCAAAGCTTTTCCAAATACGTTTGTTTGTCTTCATATTTCTTTTCTCCTTTTCGCTATCCGCTTTGTTCAGAAGGGCAAGGTAGATCGCCTTTTTGTCACCCTGCTTGCTGTAATCCTGGTTTGCCAGCAGTTGGCCGATCTCAAACAGCTCCCGATATTCTGCGGAGTGCAGGGCTTTCTTTTGGTCGTCCTTTAAAAAGGAATCCCACTCTTCCGCAAATCCTTGATGCTGCTTTTTTTGACTCATTCCAGCTCCACACTCCCCAGTGTTTTTCTTAATTTTTTCATCGTACGGTACAAAATGACGCCTACGTTGTCCTCCGTGATACCCATGAGCTGCGAGATTTCCGTGTTTTTCAGCTCAGCGCCAAATTTTAAGGCAAGCATATTTCTCTCCCTGGTATGGAGTGTTTGGAGGGCCTGCTGCAATCGGTCGTTTACTTCCCCTTGAATGACCAAGCTTTCGGGGCCTTTTCTCCCGGAGACAAGCTCTTTTAGACCATCCAGCGAAAACAAATCCCATTTCTTTTGACCTCGATAATGGTCGTTCACTACATTTCTGGCTATGGCAAACAGCCATACCTCAAAGGGAGATTTGCTAGGCGAGTAGGTATTGATTTTATTCATCGTTTTCTCAAAGACCTGGCTGGTCAGATCCTCGGCAGTAAAATGGCAATTCACACGATAGTGGATGTAGTTGTAAATTCTTTTGTAATAGGTTTCGAAAATCAACGTGAACGTAGCTTCAGCGTCGATAGAGCTAAGCAGCTCCTTTTGAATATATGGATGAGGGATCGCGCGCTCTTGCAAGGGGGAAACTCCTTTCCAAGGAATTTTACTTATCCGCTAAGCAATTCATCAGTTAGTACGCGAAATAGGAGGTTCCATTACAACACGAAAAAAAATCCTGCACCTATAACGGGGCAGGATCAAGGAGGCAACGATCAGTCTTCCTCAAACAACTCCTCCAAGACTCTGTACCTGTTCTCGAGAAATCGTCTGGTCAAAATGTAATGAAGCGTGTCTTCATAGCGAATTTCAGCAATGGGATGGGTGTCGAAATCCAGAATTTGTGCATCCGGATACCCGAGCAGGATGGGAGAGTGGGTCGCAATGATAAACTGTGCGTCGTTCTCCAGTTCTTTGATGATGCGCAGTAGCGCCAGTTGGCGTGCAGGGGACAAGGCAGCTTCCGGCTCGTCCAGCAAATAGATCGCCTTTTTCCCGAAGCGGTGATTAAAAAGAGAGAGGAACGCTTCTCCGTGCGATTGTTCATGCAAGGAGCGTCCACCGTAGTGCCGCAGGCCTTCCGGCATAGTGTCCAGATAGGAAGCAAAATGATAGAACGTCTCTGCTCGCATAAAAAAACCGTTCGAGATTTTCGGCATCCAGGAGAGTCGGATATAGTCGCCGAGCGCGGACTGGGAAGCGTCTACCTCGTAGTAGTTATTTTTTCCGCCACCAGCCGTATGAAAACCGCATTGGTAGGCAATCGCTTCAAGAATGGTAGATTTCCCTGAACCGTTTTCTCCCACGAAAAAGGTGACGTTGCTTCGAAAGGACAGGGAAGCACCAGCTCGTACAGCAGGGATGGAAAAAGGATAGGAATCCCGGTCAGGTATATTCCCCCGCAGGAGTTCAAGACTTCTTAGATACATGCAACTCAACTCCACATCTATCTATTTCTATTCATTATCATATCGGATTTCCGTTGCTTCAACCACTTGAGCGTACCGAACTATCTGTTGATGAATGGCTGTGTGATTGCTGTAGGAGCTTCAATAGCTTCCTTATACGAGGAAGCCATGAAAGTAGCCGATTCGATTGGCACGGTTCATGTCGATGTCGGCGATACCGCTTGTAAAGTCCCGATGGCCACAACGTATCTGGAAAAGATAGAGGGAACAGGGCTAGTGGGGCGTAAGAGAAAAACCTGTATTTGCTAGGGAGAATAACGATTCTACAGAAAGTTAATAAGCGGAAATCAAGAGAATAATCTCTATAATTTCCGGACATATTAATGGTAGTACACTGTTAAGAGCCTTTTTTACCCCTCGCTGCCAACGAGGGTCTTTTTTTCTATTTAGCACGGAAAGAGACCTAAATTTGCGCAAAAACATGTACGAGACTGGTAAGATAGTGGTAGACTCGAGTCATTGATGGCATGGAATGATCATACAGGAATGTTCATGATTTCAACTTGCAGCTTTCTTGCGAGGAAGCAGATATCAATGCAAATTGAAAATCGAGCCAAATGTCGCACACAATGGAGGAAACGATGAAACAACTCGTGACCCTACTTTTGCTGGCCATGATTCTTCTCGTGATGGGATGTACGAAACAGGTAACAGAGCCCCAGGAACAGGCAGAAACTGTGTCTGAAGCACCAGGTACGGATGCGAGTTCCGCTCCCGGAGCACAGGCGCAAACCGTTGTAGCAGAAGCAAAGAGCGCCGAATGGGTTGCCAATCGATTGCTGGAGATCTCCAACCATTATTTTGAACAGTTGGAGGAAGCTCAAACATATGATCTTCCCTACGAGGATTTTCGGAAAAATCTGCGAAGTCACATGACAGACCACTTTATGGATCTGGAACAGCTAGAGGAATTTTATAAGGTTCGTACCGGGCTGACTGCTATGTATCTCTTTTACTATGAACCAGGTGCATTAGAGGCACGTACGAAGATTCTCGAACAAACGTCCGATCGCATCGTGGTGCAAAACATGGGTTTCGCGAACGAATTGAACAGCGGGTACTATGAGATTAGCACGTTGATCAACAGTGAAGGGAAATGGCTACTCGATGAAAGACAGCGCGAGGAGATCCCTAAAGAGGGGTTCCAGTTGTCCATTGAGGAAGCGACGACTTACATGAAGCAATTTCCGCGCTTTGAAAATCCCGTAACCTCCGTCCAATATGTAGGGACGAAGACAATGGAAAATACGCCCGGTGAGTTTGGGCGCTTTTATCAATTCGATTGTGAGGGAACCACCTATTACATATCCTCGGTGGATGGTTATGTGATGAAAGCCATTTAACTCAATCATCTTTGGCAATTATTTCGATTAAACAGCAACCGCAAGCAGCCTCTAGGTAAGGAGGCTGTATTTTTTATTTCACATCGATATGTGCCTCGATTATTCCCGATCGATCGGATGACGGATGTGATCTTCAAAGGAATCAATATAGAGCGAGCCATTGGTACTTCTAACGGCATAATTGACGCGTTCTGGAGAGTGTCCTCTTTTTCTAGCTGGGCAATAAGCCATTCACGTGATAATCCACTGCTTTTCAAGTTATCCCCGATTATTTGTCCGTCCATGATCAGTTCAACCGGAAAGAGCTGCTTTCTTCTAACTTTCAGCTTACGTCGAAAATATTTTTTTCGCGCAGCTCTTGAATCAGGGTATCCAGCGTTAACTTTTGTTTTTGTATATTGCCTTCCAGTATCTTTCCATTTTCAATAAGGACTGTAGGCTCTCCGGCTACCCATTTGCGAATCCTCCGGCTCTTCATGGCAAGATACATGAGGACATAAGCAATGACAGTGAAGGTAAGGAGAGCCGTGATCACGTTCCATACTTTCATTTGTGTGTTAAAGGTCAAATTCGCAGTCAAGGCTCCTAATGTAATCGTCACAACAAAATCGTGATAGGTCAGTTGTGAGATCGTCGGCTTTCCTAGGATGCGAGCAATGATCATCATAATGGAGAAGGCAAGAATGGAGCGGAGGACAATTTCGAAAATCTGGGAATCCATCTGTACACCACCAATGGTATTTTTCATCATTCCATTGCTTTCCAGTATCCCCGTTTCCATTTTGAAACAAACCAGTGCTTGTCCACATGAAGGGGTTTCATGAAGGAGCAAACCCCTCCTGGCTCAAAAAGAGCTGTTCTTCTGGAAAAACGCTTTTCAGTCTGTTGTAGACGATGCGGTAAGCGGCTGGATCATACCATTCTCTCAAGCCCAGCTTTTCGTATAGGGAGGAGATCCCCAGCTTTTTTGTTCTTTTGCCGCCACTGCCGTCCCCCATAAAATAGTCGTCGATGCAGACACGTTGAACCAGTAGCCGCAGCTTGTGCGCAAACTGCTCACTGCTCGGAAGCAGTGGAGCGATGGTCGCCTGCGTAGGCACTCCGGCTTCTGCCAAAAGCTCGAGGGTCTTGAAGCGCGCGGAAAGGGGAGGTGCATTTGGTGTAAAAGCCTTGCGAATATCTTCCAGGTCTGTTTCCACTGTCATGCTCACCCGCACGCGATCCTTCATCAACAGCAACAGATCGATGTCCCTGCGTACCAGCGGACTTCGGGTCTGGACGAATAGAAAATCGGGGGGATGCTCGATCATGACCTCCAGTAAGGATCTCGTGACATTCGCCGAGACCTCTACGGGTTGATAAGGATCGGTGCTGGAAGACATAAAGATCGTGACCTTTCCTTTTGCCTTGGCGCGTGGCAGCTCTTTTCGCAGGAGGGAGGCAGCTCCTTCCTTGATATGGACCCATGTGCCCCATTCCTTTTCGTGAAAGAGCGAAACGGGCATCTGACGGACATAGCAGTATGTGCGGACAAAAATAGGGATTCAATGGGTAGATACGGGACATACTACATACACTGGAGGGATATTTTAGTATGTTAACCGCTATTCAACCAAAGAAGAACCTATTAACTTATGAAGAAGTTGTCAAAGAAACACCGCTATGTACTTGGATCGAAGCTAAAAATATTTTACAAGGTACCATTACGACTACCAATATCGTAAAAAGAAGAAACACGCTTTATAAGGGTTTTGTTTATGTAATTGGAGTCAATATCACGGATGTACCTGAGTTGACTGTTTATGATCCGAGCATCGGAGCCTATCGGAAGACTCCTTCAAATCAGAAATATTTATTCTCTGTTAGAAAATTAGAAGAGCTTCGTGATAAGCGCCTTAAAGAAAAAGAAAAAGAAAAACAGCTTCCGACAGCCGATGATTTGCGTGATACGCTCGGCGACGCCGTAGGCACTTACGAAGCCGCGAGGATTCTTGGCGTAGGTCAGAGATTGCTGAAAAGCGCAGTTACCGCTGATTGCCAAAGCGAAGAACGCCAACTTAAGAAGATTGGCTTGTATTATAAAGCGGGAGAAGATTACGTTGCGTTTCGCGGTAGTAACAATCAATTCTTATTCTTGGTAGATAGGCTTAAAGAAATTAGAAAAGAGTATAAAAAGCCTAGTGAATTGTTTGATTCTGCGAATGAATTTCAATATTCACGCGAGCGTTTTTTTGAATTTTTCCGCCAATATGATGATCACTTTTCAAAGGCTGTGCTGTTACAGGTTGATGATGGACCATTTCGCATGGATGCCAATAATACCTTATACCACGAAAAGACGGTTATTGAACTGTTCAGGCAAAAGCGTGAAGAATTCCAAAACAATTACGGGGAATTAATATCGCGTGGCTTAGGAAAGCCGGATATGGAGAAATTGGTACACCCGTCAGTTGTTTCGCTTATTGATCGTTTCGTCAATCATATGCAAAGCGCGTCGCCTCAAATCATTATTTCTGATGACGTTGTCTTTGATGACCAATGGACGGCAGAAGAAGCCTATGAGCAGCGAAAAGTTCTTTTAAATATTGCCGGAAAAATAACTGCCGGCAGATGTGGGATTCAGCATGACGACCTCTACAAAAAGAACGGTTCAGTCCGTATATTAGCACCTAACGAAGCTGCATTAAAAGAATGGGACGTTAATTTGTTTGACAGTTGGTTAAACCTCGATATAGAGGATTTTAACTATGTCATCAAAGACATTAAATCCTATTCATTTTGGAACCAAAAACGATTATTAATTAAATTTCTTAGCTTTGTGTTGATGCAAGAAGAAAAGCAAAATAAATCGCAAAAAAGGAAAATTCGAAACGATATTTTAGGTAAGTCTGTTACCGATTTGTCATCCGAACAGTTACTTCACTTGGTTTTAAAAAGCCAACAACTTGTTTTGTTGGATAGTGAGTATGAAGATAGCTTTTCCCATTTAAAAGCGCTTATGCGCCAAATACCGGGAGAAGTGTGGAGTGGCAAATCATCTTCCAGCGTATTCTTGACAGTGCTCGAATACATCCAAATTTGCGTAGCTATCATGGATGAACTGGGACTTGAATTTCTCTTGCGCTGGGAGTTATGCAGTAAAGCGGGTCTACGCGCGTCCGAAGCGTTAGTTATCGCGGTTGAGGATTGGATTCACGACCCCGCTACAGGGCTTCCGTTGCGTTTTGAAGGACCGGATGGAACTTCTGGATGGGGCAAGATTAAAATGCCTGACGTCAAGAGTAAAGGCGGCTACGGACCTTCTCATGAATCGGAAGATCTCCCAGTACCGCCGGATGTGACCGACCACTACGAACAATATTTAAAGCGTTTCTTGTTCCCGTTATGTCCTTTTGAAAAACACAAGGAACTTCAGGATGGAACGTATGCAAACGGGTATGTAAAAAACCGAATTTTCCATTTTCAGAAAAAAGTCAAAGAAAACGGAAAGTATTTCGTCAAAGAGTTTGCTTACAAGCAAGGTCACGGGTATATATTCCGACCTAAAGATTACTTGCGAAAAGGCGGAGAAAAGCTACAAGACCCAATGGACATTAGCCATCCGTTACGTTGCTTTTCGAATCATACGGCTTTAACGCAGTTTATCTCTGATATTCGAATGTCTTTCGATTTCCTGCCGAAAGACAAACGGAACAATTTAACCTTCCACGATGGTCGGCACACATTGAACCAATGGATTGAAACGGCAACGTATTTACCTTTTCCCGAATCCGCGTTAGAAGAGGTCGCGGATATCGTAATGCGCCACGATATACAACGTAAAAACCTTGACACGGGCAAGAAAAACTACCGTAAGACGAATCAAGGATTTATCGTACAGTCGGACGACGTGTTTCGGATACTTTACGGTACGATTGGATTCAAATCGCTTGATCGTGATTTCTCAGCATTTAAAGCCTGGGCAGCCGAAACGGGTTATCCGACAACATTACTCCAGGCTGAAGAAGCGAAGCGTGCAAAAGAGAAAAAGGCATTGGAGGAACAAAATCAAAAATTACAAGAACTAAAGGAAAACCGGGAAATGTTAGCGCAAGAGAAACAGGATTGGATTGACGAGCTTGCCATACTCGAAGCGAAGCTAAAGCAGTCAAAAAATCCTCCTAAGGGATTGTCGAAAGAGGAATTTGACGATTGGCGAAACGCCCGCATGAAAGTCATAAAGCGCGTCGAACAGTTAAAACAACTTTTGGATTTACCGGCATAAATATTTAAGAGTGGCTTACCAAAGCCCCTCTTTACATAAATGGGGAGAGAGTAAATGGACGCGCACACATTTCAACGGAAGCTAGCTAAGCTTGAGCGGTTTTTAGGCTTTAAATTGGACTTTATTCCTGATTATTATCATTCAGTATTAGATATAGACGAACTAGGCACAAGGGAAGTCGCCTTTTCAACGGGGAAAACGCAGAAGACGGCTTACCGTTGGTTTCATGAAGGTTTAACAATTGGTGAAAATACAATTTATCTTAAACCGATATCCACTAAACCTTATAAAACAACAGGGCTCTATTTGAAGGAATTTCAGCTAAAAACCGGCGATTGGAGATTATTCAGTAGAAAACTAATTCGTGGTAAAACTCTTGTTGATTGGTTTACAGACATCGACGATCTGATTGAAATCAAAGAAGCTCTGTAATTATAAAAGCGGAGAAGGCAAATGCCTCTCCGCTTTAATTTATCTGTTGCTCGTAGAAAGTTAATAAATCGGCGACAATTTGTTGAAGTTGTTCGATTGATTCGTATGAACTTGCCGAATTGTTTTTAGCCGAATTTATTAATTTTTTAAATTCATTATTTATTTTTTTTCTTTCTTCAGCAGGATTATATATCTTTATTTCTCTCCAGGCTTGAAGAGTGTCTAATTCATTTATTTTTTTATTAAGGTGAATCAATTTCATAATTGCTCATCTTAAAAATATACAGACTGCCCCAATCTCTTCTTTATCCTTTTTTAAAAACTAAGCCGCGACTGGCTTCTTGTTTTCCAGTGCGTTACGAATCCGATCAGTGGCTAATTTAGCGGCATTATAAACAAGAGTTACCAAATCAAAATGAACTTTGGCCCTCTTCCCTGTGCGATAGCGTACGT
>NZ_RHHR01000081.1 GCF_003710915.1 Brevibacillus invocatus
AATTATGAAATTGATTCACATGAGTACATTTACGAAATTGACAAGTTGATTTTGTATATATCATGATTATGTGTACTGATTGACCTCTTTATGATATATACGTTTTCTCGTCATTTCTTACTGTATAACTTACGCTTCGTCCCACAAGTCAAACATTTTGGCTTGTGGGACTTTCTTTCTTACTGCATCGTAAATAAGCTTCCGGGTTGACTTTGTTGGATTCTGAGTTTTTTTGCCAATGGAAAAAATTCGCGTCAACGTATCCATGCTTAGGTTTGTTTCATTTGCAATATAAGAGTGACTAATTCCATGCAGATCGAGATATTTTCCTGCTTTTGTCCGTGGTTTATTGAGACCTGACATTCTCCTCACCTCATCCCCAGTGTGGACAAGGTTGTAAAAAAATATTCGGAGAAAGCCGAATATTGGACAATCCGTACCGCATCAGACTAGTAGCACAGCGCCACTCAACACAGCGCTGCACAACACCATAGGAGGGATAGGGATGGCCACTGAGAGAAAGCCGGTATGCTTTAACATCGACGATCCGCTGGAAAGGGAACTGTGGGAGGTAGCAAAAGGACTCAACTTTAGTGGATGGGTAAAACTGCAGCTACGACCACTGGTGCAGGCCAAGACTGATCAACGTATCAAAAAAGGCGTTGGTGTGCCTGTGCCAATCAGAAAGGTGGTGTCTTCCGATGGCAACCAAGCGTAGATATTACCGAGCTGACCGTGGACTTCCTTTTGTCGAATTGGACTACGATGGCCAGGATGACGACACTGATGAAGGGATGACGGAGAGCAACGTCAGGACTGGATTCTGGGCTGTTCTGGCCGTTCTCACCTTCGGCATGGCGCTGTCCATCGCTCAAACGGTGTATACCCCGTCAGACATTGGCGGCAGTTATCGTGTGGTTTCGGTCAGCAAAGGACGCCTGCATGCGGAAGATACATCAACAGGAAAGAGAGTCAGCTTTCCAGATCAGGAGTTGGTTAAGGCTGCTTTCAGCGGCAAGATTAAGCGCGGTGACGTAATTCGAAGTTGATGGCGCTGTGCAGCGCTGAATATCCTCCAACAGATACTCAGGTCCTCTCAGTGTGCAGTGTGCTGAATGATGTTTTTGTATCAAGGTATCGATTTTGATTTGAAAGTGGAGGGGGAGGAGTGTATGGATATTGGGGAGACTTTCTTAGAGCTGCCGCGCGTGACATCGACCCATTCCAGGGTCATGTATGGCAACTTGCTGCAGATCGCAGATAACCTGGACTTTCGGGATCCGGTGTTTGCGGGAAGAGCCAAACGGAATAGATCAGTGGGGAGCGCTCAGGCTTTTGTGGTAGAGCTGGCCCTTGCGGATAAAGAGTTTCGTGATCGGATAAAACGATACATGATCGCAGGTGGAAAGCAATTCGTCTACACGGCTGATTACATGGATCGATACTAAAACGAAACCCGCCTCCTATATTTGGGGCGGGCCTTTCTTACTTTTATGCTTATGTATTACGGTTTTTCGTAATGCTTACTATTGCTGCTAAATATAAAACTGAGAAAACTATGGCCCTTAGAAATGAGTTGTCTGCTGTATCGTTATTGTATATTGAAACAGATATCAATACAACCACGCACCCAATTATATAAACTAGAAGGCCATATAATATTCTTTTAAGCATTATCCTCCACCTCATTAATAGTCAAAGCTGTCATAATCAGGTGACGCCATTTCAATGTCAGCTGCGTAGCTCACTGACATCTCTACAGAAGGTCTTGATCCACTTGAGAAACCAACATTAATACCACTAGCTTGAATTTGAACATGTCCATATTCCCCTACTACATTCGCCGAACCGTCATCATCATCTTTGTATACTTTTGCAGTTAATACTATTTCATCTTCATCTCTTCCAACTAGTAGGTCAATATCATAGGCTATGCCTCCTTCTGGATCTACATCATTTAGTGTGACAACATCTCGTTTCGCCCCAAAGCTAAACATAACATAGCAGTCATCATCATACAAAGTAAAATCGTCTGACCATGCCAGAGCGATCGCATCTGTAAATTCATAAACAGGATTCGTTAACCATTCTCCGGTTGCAACAGATTTAAAGTTATCTTTTCCTGACTTCTCATAAATTCTTTTCGCAACCACAGTCATTTCAAAATCGTCTGGATCTAAAGTTCTTGTGCCAATTTCATCTTCATTACCGGTATCGAGGTTTCTGGAAACCTTTTTAATAATGACAATCTCCCCATCTTCTTTACTTAATTCATAAATCATAGCATCTGACAGACTATCGATCTGGTCTTGTGAAATATCGTCAGGGGTAACAATCCTATCCTTTCGATTGCTGCCCACTTATCAGGGGGAATATTCATGGATTTTGACTTTCCGAGCATCGCTTTACATGCAGTTCTTTTTACCTATCTTTCTATCGGATTTCTCTTTTTATTCACAGAGTACAAACATTTGAAAAAGAAATAAACGCTCAAAAAAAACAGCTTCGGCTGTATAAGCCAAAGCTGGTGAAAAGCAGTCCGTCCTTTTCTTTTAAGATCATACCCGTTGCAGGAAGGCCTTTGCCCGCTCCGTTTTCGGATTGGTGAAAAAGGACTCCGGCTCGCCTGATTCAATGAATTCGCCATTGTCCATAAACATGACCCGGTTGGCTACCTCGCGAGCAAAGCCCATCTCATGCGTAACCACAATCATGGTCATATGCTCTTCAGCCAGCTGCTTGATCACCTGGAGCACCTCTCCTGTCAATTCCGGGTCGAGAGCTGAGGTCGGTTCGTCGAACAGCAAAATTTCCGGCTTCATCATCAAGGCGCGGGCGATCGCTACGCGCTGCTTTTGTCCGCCTGACAACTTCGCTGGGTAAGCGCCTGCTTTATCAGACAAGCCCACTTTAGCCAGGAGCTCCTCACTTCTCTTCCGAATCTCTGCTTCCCCTTCTCCTTTAACGATCTTCGGTGCCAGCTCCAGATTTTCTTTGACCGTCAAATGCGGAAACAGGTTGAAATGCTGAAATACCATTCCCATCTTGGAAGTCATTCGCTTGATTTCCTGACTGGTTGCATACGTCCCATCCTGCACCAGATACTCAGTGCCTACCTGGATGCTTCCACCGTTGATCTGCTCCAGGTAAACGAGGCTGCGCAGCATGGTACTTTTTCCTGAACCGGAGGGACCAATGATTGCAACCACATCGTTTTTCTCGATCTCAAAGGTCACATTCTTCAGGACTTCCAGATTGCCGTAGGACTTTTTAAGATTTGAAACACGCATGATCGCCATATCTGCCAATCCCTCTATTCAAATTTGGTTCTTTTTTCAAGCCACTTAAAGAAGAGTGTCAATAGAAGAGTCATCAATAAATAAATGATACCCGCCACAAAAAACGGCATGATGGTGAAGTCACGGTTTACCGCTGTTTGAGCGAAGTGCAATAGCTCTGGAACGGCTACGGCATAAAGCAAGGCTGTATCCTTTACCAGAGAAATCGATTCATTGGAGACTGCCGGCAGGGCAACGCGAAACATCTGTGGCAAAATGATCTTGGTCGTGGTCTGCCACTTGTTGAACCCTAACACCTGAGCTGCCTCGTACTGACCTTTGTCAATCGCCAGCAGTCCACCCCGGAAGATTTCTGCGAAGTACGCCGCGTAGTTGAGGATAAACCCGACACAGGCAGCGACGAATCGGTCCATCACCAGATACTCGCCGACCACCGGAAGAAGGGGCAATCCGAAACAGATGAACAACAACTGCAACAAGAGCGGCGTTCCACGCAATACGTAAATGTAGGTATGGGCAAACGCTGCCAGTCCCTTGTTGCTGCTCTTCGCCATCAGTGTAATCAAAAATCCCAAAGGAATAGAGACGATGATAGCAATGAAAAACAAAAGAACAGTCATCTGTGCGCCTTGCAGCATGGGTATGGTGATTCTAATGAGATAATCGAGGCTCATTCTTGTCTGCTCCTATTTAAGAACTTGGCTTACTTGGCTTGCATACGGTCAGAAAATGCTTCGTGACAAAAAATCGAAAGCAAAACCGGATCGATCTTGCCATCCGGTTTTGCTCTTTTCATGCCTATCCTGCTTATTTCAACACGCGGTCTTCTCCAAACCACTTCTCCGAAATTTTTGCAGCGGTACCATCTGCGCTGAGCTCATCGAGGGCTTTTTGCAGTTCTTCCAAGAGTGCTTCATTGCCTTTTTTCACACCAATTCCGTACTGCTCTGGCGCCAGGGAATCCTCCAGGAATTTGAAGGTGCCTTCATCTTTTGCCATGTAGTAATCCGCTACTACCTGGTCAATGACAACAGCATCGATACGGCCGATCTTCAAGTCATTCAATGCCAGCACGTTGTCAGCGAACTCTGTAGTGGTTTTGATTTTATCCTTCACTGGATGTGCGTTCAAAGCATCTGCTGCGGAAGACAGTTTTTGCAGACCGACTGTTTTATCAGCCAGATCGTCGATTTTTTTCAACTCGGATTTCGTGAGGGTGACGATCACTTGTGCATTTTCTAGATAAGGCTTGGTAAACAGTACCTTCTCTTTTCGCTCGTCGGTAATGGTATATCCATTCCAGATCAAGTCAATGCGGCCACTGTTCAGCTCAGACTCCTTGGAGCTCCAATCGATCGGTTGGAAAACAATCTCTTTTCCCATCTTTTCACCAGCTGCTTTGGCATAGTCAATATCAAAGCCAACCAGTTCATTATTATCATCGCGAAAACCCATCGGCGCGAATTTGTCATCGATCCCAACAACCAGTTTAGCGGCAGTCTCTCCGGCTGGTGCATTAGCCGCACCGTTTCCAGCATCCGTTGTATTGGCAGGTGCACTGGAGCATCCGACAACGAGAGAGAACACGGTTCCCATAATCAAACTCAATTTTGCTAACTTCTTCATGTTGATCCCCCTAGTATCTCTTTTAGTCTATTAAAGTGGTAATACGTTAACAAGTTCTCATGATAGCACAGGAATTAGTAAGAGTCGAGAGTTACAGAAATAAACAGAGTTCACTTTGTATTGTGAAAAATAAGGACGATGGCACGCCAAAAAAAGTGGTTCCTTATACAGGACCACTTGTCGACAGATCATGTCTCGCACAATCTACAGCTTTTTCCCCATACAGATGCTTTCTTCGAGATCCACGTAAGGACCGTATTTGCTGATCTCTTTGTAGCCTAATTGGGTGTACAAGGCTACCGCTTCAGGCTGTCTTGTTCCCGTCTCCAGTTTGGCTTCTGTATTCCCCTCTTCCACGGCCCATGCTTCCAGCTCCTTGAGGATCTGCTTGGCAATTCCCTTCCCCCTAGCCTCCTCCATCACGAACATCCTTTTGATCTCGACGATTCCTGGATCATCTGTCTGACGATAACAGCCGCAGCCCACAGCTCTGTCTGCCTCATAGGCCAAGACAACGCTTGCTTCCAAAGCAATCCGATTATGAGGCGCATATTGCTGCTGTGTTTGTGGGTATCGTTTCCACAGGTCTTTATCCAGCATTTCCACGAGCTTGTTAAAATCACTGCTGTCTGGAGACGTCCTTCTGATCGTGATCATCGTCCAACCCTCTCCTTCTGTTTTGCATATTCCTCAATATAACACGGAGAAGGCTCCTCCACCATCTTTATATGTCAGAAAACCTAACATCAACTTTCGATATCTTGCTTTTCTACTCATGGAACGATACAAATACCGCCCGTGCAGGATATACTGTAACTGGAGGTGAGGGATATGGAACGAGAAAACAACGTCTTGGACAGTAAGTGGGCATTGACCGATGAACGCTGGCAAGCCATTCTTCTCAACGATGCCTCGTATGATGATCAGTTCATTTATGCGGTCAAAACGACCGGGATTTTTTGCAAGCCCTCCTGTAAATCCAAAGACCCTAAAAAAGAAAATGTCCGTATTTTCCAAAATGCCCAGCATGCATTATCCGCTCAATTTCGTCCCTGCAAGCGATGCAAGCCTACTGGGCAACGCTTGCCAGACTACGACTGGGTAGAACAAATCACACATTTTATCGAAATGAACTACCGTGAAAAACTGACTCTCGATCTATTGGCCGAAATGTGTCATGGAAGCCCGTATCACTTGCATCGTACGTTCAAACGAATCAAAGGCGTGACGCCAGTGGAATACATCCAGCAATGGAGGATCAACCAAGCCATCACTGCCTTGCTGCATTCAGAGGAACCCATCGTAGCCATTGCTTCGTCAGTAGGAATTCCGAACACCCCCTACTTCATCACACTCTTTCGTAAGATGACTGGGATGACACCGGCAGAATTCCGCCTCTCCACCAGGAAGAATGGCCGAGCGGAGACACCCTGAAGGTCATCCGTATACGCAACTATATTCTGCTAAAAATGGGGGATGAAGATGAAACCAGAGATCTTCTACAAACATCCAAAGACCCTTCTCAATAAAGGCACGGGTTTTTTGACTGACTACACCCACTCCCTTAATCCCTACACCGGTTGCTCCTTTGACTGCTCGTATTGCTATGTACGTACTGAAATAGGGGTTTAATGGGTAGGTGTGGGACTTAGTTGCCCCAGCAATAATGCTGGGGATATGAGATGGTCTATTTGAGGAAACTGTAGATTGTAAATTGTAAACCATTTTGGATATAAAATCTATATAGAATCGTAGCATATTTCAATGCTTCGATTCTTTTTTTGAAGCAAAGGCTTTCATGGAAACATACCCCATCGGACTAAATGGATATGGATGGTTTAGTAACCAATCATTTAATATGGCATCGAGGTTAGCTTTTGTTGCATGATTAAATTAACAAATCATGAAATAATGCAGAAGGTGAACGAAACCATGGCAAGTTTAACAGCAGAGGAATTACTTCAAGCCATTGTTGATCCTAAGTTTGAGGAGAATGTTGCACGGCTAATTTCTGAAAACCCCGAACTGGAACAAAGCCTTGAAATGGCAATCAGAAGAATAAAATCAAGGATGCCTCTTTTTAAGAACCCAAGATTCGGTAAATCTTTGACAGAAGATGAGGTTCTCGAATTTTGTGCTAATTCGGGCATAAACATGAGCCGCAAAAATTTTAGAAGTAATTATTTAGAGAAAGATTTGTCAAAATTTAATGCTGCATTCTTTCACGAAGATGTGCAGGCGTGGGAATTTGATTACGATTATATTTCCCAGTGGGCTCCACTTTTATTGCACGACAAGCATGAATTAAGGCATAAGATTGTGATGCTTGTGCATGAAAACATGAAATTTGAATCCCAGGAAGATGCCAGAGAGGAATTAGAAAATAACAATGCGCAGGAAGAACGCATAACTAAGGAAGACGTGATTCCGCTTCTTGGTGTAGAGATGTCAGAAGAAGAAAAATTGCTCCACACTATTGCTAATCCTTCCGAGCGTTGCGTAATAAAGGTTAGATACGAAGGTTTAGACAATGGCACACACCATGTATATTTTCAAACGACGGACTTGATAAAACTAAATTTCGTTCTTCGGATTGATTTTGATCGGGCGGAATGGGGTTCGATGGCTGGTGCCGCTATATTGGAAATGACCAATTATCAAGTTGTCTTTGATTTCGCAAGCTACATTACACAGCTTAAAAAAAATGAAAAACTCGAGAAAAAATTTATTGAAAAAATACTTCCTGAGATCAAGAGAAATTAATAAAACAGGCATGTGAATTGAAGTCTTTTCATTCGCATGCTATTTTTTTACCCAAACAATCAAACAAACATTTGACTGAATATAAAAACAGGAGTATGATAACAATATAATCAAATATATGTTTGATTGATGGAGGTGCTTATATGACTGAAAAAGATACTTGCGAACTGTATTGTTTTGACGAAGCAAAGGTAAATCGAGTGCAAAACTCGCTTGAACAGCAAGATATTTCAGCAATGGCAAATATGTTTAAGGTGCTTGCCGATGAAACACGAATGAAAGTGGCGTTTGCTCTGTGCCAGGAAGATGAAATGTGCGTCTGCGATGTGGCAAACGTGATCGGCTCTTCATTGGCAACGGCTTCGCATCATCTTCGGACGCTGAAAAAATTAAACCTGGTTAAATATCGCAAAGAAGGCAAGCTTGCTTTTTACGCTTTGGAAGATGAGCATGTGCGGGAGCTGATTCAGCTGGCTTCAACGCATAGCAAGGAGATGATCACCGTTGGAAAATAATACGCAAAACCAAGCAGAAGAGAAAAACGTGTACCGCGTTCAAGGATTTACCTGCACCAACTGTGCCGGTATCTTTGAAAAGAACGTGAAAAGCCTTCCTGGTGTTCAGGATGCACAGGTCAACTTCGGAGCAGCCAAAATCACCGTTTATGGAAACGTTACGGTTGAGGAATTAGAAAAAGCCGGTGCATTTGAAAGCCTCAAAGTTACACCAGAAAAAGAACGTGTCGCAGAAAAAAAGGAGCCGTTTTGGAAGGAAAACTGGAATGTGCTCGTGTCTGCGGTGCTGCTTATCGCCGGTTACTTCTTTGGCGAGCAGTATGGTGAAGAAAGCTTATTATCATCGCTCACCTATGCGGCATCGATTGTCATCAGCGGCTATGAGTTATTTATAAAAGGCATCAAAAACCTCTTTAGGCTGCAGTTTGATATGAACACGTTAATGACCGTAGCCATACTTGGGGCTGCTGCCATTGGCGAATGGGGCGAAGGTGCGACTGTCGTCATTCTTTTCGCTATCAGCGAAGTGCTCGAACGCTATTCGATGGAAAAAGCTCGGCAATCGATTCGATCGCTGATGGACATTGCACCAAAAGAAGCATTGATTCGTCGCGGCAGCGTGGAGCTCATGGTGAGCGTCGATGATATTGTCGTAGGCGATGTGATGATTGTAAAGCCAGGGCAAAAGCTCGCGATGGATGGGGTAGTCATCAAAGGCAGCTCAACCATCAACCAAGCAGCCATTACCGGCGAATCGATTCCGGTCACGAAAACCATCGATGATGAAGTGTTTGCCGGTACGCTCAATGAAGAAGGCTTGCTGGAAGTCAAAGTCACCAAAACGGTGGAAGACACAACGATTGCAAAAATCATTCACTTGGTCGAAGAAGCACAAGCCGAGCGGGCTCCATCGCAAGCGTTTGTTGACCGGTTCGCGAAATACTACACACCGGCAATTATGATTGTTGCTGTTTTGATTGCCGTCATTCCGCCGCTGTTTACAGGCGGAGCTTGGGGAGAGTGGATTTATAGAGGTTTGGCTCTTCTTGTGGTGGGTTGTCCTTGTGCTTTGGTTATCTCAACGCCGGTATCGATTGTTACAGCCATCGGGAACGCGGCAAAACGCGGGGTGCTCATTAAAGGCGGTATTCACCTAGAGGAAGCTGGACGAATCTCCGCTGTTGCCTTTGATAAAACCGGTACGCTCACCAAAGGCGTACCGCAAGTAACGGAGTTCGTAACCTTTGGTGGCAATGAAAAGAAGCTGCTGCAAATCGCAGCGATTTTAGAAAAAGGCTCGCAGCATCCACTCGCTTCGGCGATACTGCGTAAAGCGGAAGCAGCAGGAGTCGACTTTACAGCCGAAGCCGAAGAATTCAGTTCCATTACCGGTAAAGGCGTGAAAGGCAAAGTAGACGGTCAGCTCTATTACATTGGCAGTCCAAAGCTTTTCGCTGAGCTGCATGCAGCTATTGAAGATAAGGCAATGAAAAGCATCGATGAGCTGCAAAACCAAGGCAAAACAGTTATGGTGCTTGGATCACAAGAAAAAATCCTTGCCCTAATCGCGGTAGCCGATGAAGTTCGCGATTCCAGCAAAGACGTGATCAAGAAGCTGCATGAGCTTGGCATCAAAAAGACCATCATGCTCACCGGCGATAACAAAGCAACAGGCGAAGCCATTGGCAAGCGTCTTGGCATTGCAGAAGTCAAAGCAGAGCTCTTGCCGCAGGATAAATTGGAGTACATCAAATCGCTTCGTACGCAGTATGGCAATGTCGCGATGGTGGGCGACGGGGTAAACGACGCTCCCGCGCTCGCTGCTTCTACAGTCGGCATTGCAATGGGCGGGGCAGGAACCGATACAGCTCTTGAAACAGCGGATATTGCGCTAATGGGCGATGATTTAAGCAAGCTGCCTTACACCATGAGTTTAAGCCGCAAAACGCTAGCGATCATCAAGCAAAACATCACGTTCTCGCTGTTAATTAAAGTCGTGGCATTGCTTCTCATCCTTCCAGGATGGCTGACACTATGGATGGCAATTTTTGCAGACATGGGGGCAACGTTAATTGTTACTTTAAATAGTTTGCGACTGCTACGTGTTAAAGATAAGGAACAAAGCTAGTTATTATAATAAAAGGAGCGCACATATCTACACGAAAATGTGCGCTCCTTTTATTATTATTTATAACTTTCTTGCGCGAATCTTTATTGCTTGGATAAGTGTTTGAAACAAATCATCCGATGCAATAGACCCTATAATATCATCCAAATTTACTTGATACCCACCAAATAATGATAACCCTGCTTCCACAAGTCTGTGAGTGGATCCCGTTAAAGCACCCCTGTTATGACCTCTGCGCTCAGCTTCATCAGATTCAAGTAAATACCAAGATAATGGACCATAATTATTTTTTAAAGCGTGATTATTAAACGCTTTGTATATCGCCGGATGTGCTGAAATATATATGGCTGCTTCATATTGCACGTCTTGGTTTGCCCGCAAATTATACTTTTTCATAAGCGATAAATAATTGTGTTCGTGATCTTCGTCGGCGAAATACATTAATTTTTATTACCTCCAATATTGTCATGACACTTTATATATATTCGGGGCATTACAATAAATGAACTCATAAAAAAGTAGGGCGGGAATATAAATAGTCTTGTGAATAGTTAGTTTACAGCTGCGATATGCAAGGTTGGTATATATTAAGGAGGAAGCTTTTTATTTGGACCAAATCAATTACGAAAAAGAAAAAGAGTTGGGATTAACACCATCACTGAATGATGTGCTTAACGTTATTGAAGACGATGCGGTATTTTCTCCAGATCAAGTTGCTCATCTAGTAGGAAGAGCTCCGAAAACAGTTAGACGCTGGTGTTCGGAAGGGCGAATAAACGCATATAGCTGGGGTGGTCGTTACGTTGTGTATGGGGTGGATATCAAGGCGTTTATGAAGAAAGCGCATAATCGAAAAAAGCACGTTAAAGCTATTTGTCAATGATGTTAGAACGACTTGCAATGGCATTTTTTAAAGAAAACAAAATTCCAAGAATCATAAAAAATCACTAGCGTTGCATAAATCTTTTCACATCATTAAAAATCACCATAATCTTCTGTATTCAAGCGTTCACGAGCATAAAAAAATCCTTTACACTGGAAAGGTCAGGTAGTTCCTGTCCAAATCCAACATAAAGGACATAGCATGGACAAGAATACCCTATTTTCTTCATTTGGTAAATACATTTCACCCATTAATATTGTGAAATTTCAACAACGGATAGACGAAACAGATCAGGACAAGTACGTGAAAAAGTTAACGACCAAAGCATATCTACTCCTGTTTT
>NZ_RHHR01000082.1 GCF_003710915.1 Brevibacillus invocatus
CCGGCAATGTTCCGGTGGTCAGGTACTGAATGGTCCGATACAGCATCCAAGGATTACCAAGCGCAGCGCGACCAATCATCACACCGTCGCATCCCGTGGTATCCAGCATCCGGCGGGCATCCTCAGGTGTTGCCACATCCCCATTGCCGATGACAGGAATGGAAACAGCTTCCTTAACCCTCCCGATCCAGCTCCAGTCCGCATGTCCCTTGTACATTTGCACACGCGTACGACCGTGAACAGCAACCGCTTTGCCTCCCGCGCGTTCAACTGCCCTTGCATTGTCCAACACGTACAGGTGGTCTTCATCCCACCCCAGACGCATTTTGACCGTAACAGGCTTGTCAACCGCATCCACGACGGCCGAAACGACCTCATAGATC
>NZ_RHHR01000083.1 GCF_003710915.1 Brevibacillus invocatus
GCATCACAGCTCGTAATCTTCGGAACGGGACAGCCCATGTTGATGTCGATAATGTCTGCGTTGGTGTGTTTATCGACATGCTTTGCCGCCTTGACCAGCGTTTCCCTGTCACCACCGAAAATTTGCAGGCTGAGCGGCTTTTCTCGCTCATCCACATACAGCATATCCATCGTCTTTTTGTTTCCGTGCACGATTCCTTTGTCGCTCACCATTTCAGCACAGACCAATCCCGTACCAAATTCTTTGGCAATCAAACGAAA
>NZ_RHHR01000084.1 GCF_003710915.1 Brevibacillus invocatus
ACGTACGTGCGGTTGCTTGGAGAGGGGATAAGCCTTTCCATTCATCATGCATTATTTATATCACATAATTCCTCTACATCGATCTGTAAAGTGCTGGCGATCTTTCGCAGCACCGGTTCTGTCGGAACGCGTGTCCCCCGCTCCAGCGAGCCGACGAACGAGAGCGACACTCCCAGCTTTTCCGCAAGTCCCTGCTGTGTATACCCTTTTAATTTTCGAAAGGACCGGATTCGGTTTCCCAGTCGATTGTTCCCCACTTACGTACCCCCTTCTGATCCTCCAGCAGTGACAAAAGATATATGGATATTGGCTGATTGTATATGGGCAATGTCTCATCTCGCCATACATCGCGCAAAGGCACCAGGACAAAAGCACGTTTGGTAAGCTCCGGATGTGGGATCTGCAAATGCTCCAGCTGAACACGCTCCTGTCCGTACAGCAGAACATCGATGTCGATCGTTCTGGGACCCCAGCGAATTGTCCGTACTCTTCCCAGCTCCTGTTCAATCGATAAGGCCGTGTCCAATAATTGTTCCGGTGTATGCTCTGTTTCTACAGCGATCACCATATTGAGAAAGGCGTCCTGCTCGACGTTGCCTACCGGATCGGTTTCGTAGACGCTGGACACTCGCACAACCCGTACCCCTGGTTGTTGAGAAAGGCGTTCAATTGCCTGTTTCAAATTGTCTGCACGATCTCCAAGATTGGATCCGAGCGCTAGATACGCGCATACCGTCATTGGGCATAATCCTCTCTTTTGCGAGTCATCTCGATAGCCACCGAATCATAATGCCCGTTTATCGGAGGGTTCGGCTTGGTGACCTTTACCCTCGCTTCCTGCAACGGAAACTGGCGCAACAGCTTTTCTGCAATATTGGCGGTCAGAGCCTCTACCAGCTTGAAACGCTCACCCTCCACGATTTGCTGAACACAGGTGAAAATTTCAGCGTAATTGATCGTATCGTTCAGATCGTCACTCGCACCGGCCTTGGACAGATCAAGCGAAAGTTCAAGATCTACGTAAAAGCGCTGTCCCAACTCCGCTTCGGCAGCAAAAACACCGTGAAAACCGTAAAACGACATCCCATTGAAATAGATATTATCCAATGTGAACGCCTCCTTTTAACATCGCATCCATCATGGTGGTCACACGCTTCATT
>NZ_RHHR01000085.1 GCF_003710915.1 Brevibacillus invocatus
ATGTACAGATGTTTTTTATAATAATTAAGCCCACTCGATATCACTTAGTTGTTGGAAAGGAAGAATTATTATTTTGTCCTTTATCACTAGCGTTGCATAAAAAATGTGTTTGTGATTTGTCGAAGTATTCTGAATGAAATCTTCAGCTTCCCAACCAAAAACGACAGCAACCAAGCAAAAGGTAGCTCTATCCATTTGGTAGTTTTATACATTTATTGCATTAGTGACAACGACAACCAACACCTAATTCCTTTTCTGTCGCCCTCTTGATGTTCGTTTGGACTGGTAATTCATTCTACCAATCCATTGTTCAAACGTTTGCCAGAGAAATACTTTGAGCCATCTGCTGATTTGCAACAAGCTGTGCTGACTGTTCTGTTCCAGTTTGACAAGGAGCAACAAACAGTAGGCAATGAGCGCGAGAAACACCTGGTTTCGCACTGCATTTTCACTCGTTCCGTAGAAGCTCTTGATCTTTACATGCTGTTTGATCCATTTGAAAAACAGCTCGATTTGCCAACGCCAACGATAGATGTCGCTTAGTTCTTCTGCTTCCAGGTCGAATCGATTCGTAATGATTCGAATGAGATTCCCTTTCGAATCAAGCGTTTCAATGAGTCGCAGCACGTTATCCACCCGTTTTTGTGGCGTTCCAAGAAGGATCATGGAATCCGATAAAACAGAGCTTTCTGAGCGTAATTTGAACGCATGAAGATGGCGGATTTCGGCGTTATCCTTCAGACGAGAAGCGAAAAAGACGCCTTTGTCCGTGTATTCATCAAATTTTTCGTAATCCACGTACCCTCGATCAAAGACGTACATGAAACCGCCCTCATCAATCAACGATTCCATTTGAGTGCGGTCATTGGACTTGGCACCCGTGATGGTTATTTTTTCAGGATACACATCCTC
>NZ_RHHR01000086.1 GCF_003710915.1 Brevibacillus invocatus
TGAGCGGGGCTAATCGACGACAGCCCTAACGCACGCTGGAATTTTTTTGATAAAACATCATCTGCAATGGCTCGGAGTCCTTCTCGTTGCTGAAGTTGAGCATGCAAAAACAGGAGTAGATATGCTTTGGTCGTTAACTTTTTCACGTACTTGTCCTGATCTGTTTCGTCTATCCGTTGTTGAAATTTCACAATATTAATGGGTGAAATGTATTTACCAAATGAAGAAAATA
>NZ_RHHR01000087.1 GCF_003710915.1 Brevibacillus invocatus
TTTACGTACTTCGTCTGCTACCACAGCAAAACCTCTTCCGTGCTCGCCTGCGCGTGCTGCCTCGATTGCTGCATTGAGAGCCAGCAAGTTCGTTTGCGCCGAGATCTCAGAGATAACCTCAACAATTTGGCCAATCTCTTGAGAACGCTCTCCCAAAAGCTGGATGATCTTGGCTGACTCCTGTACCGTTTGATGGATGGCGTTCATCTGTAAAACGGTTCTCTCCATACCCGCATTTCCTCGTTCCGACCCTTTTGACATCTCACTGGCACTCTCGGCGACTGCACTGGACGTTTCGGCAATCCGTTGAATTCCCATTGCCATTTCTTCCATCGCTTTGGAGCTTTCCTGTGCGCTTTTATACTGATGATCGGAGCCTGTAGCTACCTCATTCATTGCTTCCGTGATTTCGCTAATCATACCTTTACTTTGCTGAATACTCGTTGTGAGCTCTTCTGATGCTTGTCCTACTTGTCCGGCAGATGTATTGACATGCAGGACAAGCATTTTGAGATTATTCACCATCACTTGGAAGCTCTCACTCAGCTGACCAATTTCATCATTTGATTTCACAAGAACCCGATCCACACGCAAATCTCCATCTGCAATCTTTCGGGAAAGTCCTGCCAGAAGGGTAATCGGTTGAATCATACGGCGAACCAAGAAATACATGATGATAGCAGATCCCACTAAAAAAGCCACAATCAAAACAATGAACCATATTACTTCGGCACGCACTTTATCTTGAATCATGCCTACATTAAAATCGACTCCAACCAATGCTAATACGTTTCCATCTTCGTCGATAATTGGAGCAAATCCGGTTTTCCACTCGCCAAATTCGTCTTTGTAGACTTCCGTGCTTTGATGCGACTTGGAGGTAAAGGCAACTTTTGCCGGATCATTAAAGGTTGGACCGCCGTCATATTCCTGGCCGTACTGAACTCCCGCTTCGAGCAAGGCAGTTGATAGGACAGGCAACGTCATTTTCCCATTAGGGAAGCTGATGATATAGGCGTTCGACATCGTTTTGGACGTATGAATGAGGTCATCCAGAAGCTTGGTCATTTCCAATGCGTGCGAATTCGCCCCTGTAGGATCATTCAAAATCTCCCTAATTTCGTCGCGATTTAACAATTTAGATAAAAGGTTAGTGGAATCGTGCAGTTCCTTGTCGGTATTTTCCATGTTACTCTGCTGAATAGTTCGATAGGCCGTTGTGCTTGTCGCAGCACCGAACAGCAATAAAATGGATGAAAAAATGAGGACCAGTTTAAGACTAAATGAACGTTTCAAAATTGTCTCTCCTTCTGTCTTCACATAGATTGCAAGCGTACAAAGTATTCATGCCTGTGCGTTGCATGAGGTAAAAAAGAATATAAATGAAAATGAATAGGATGAAAATGGTCAGATATGAATTGTACTCAATGACAGGTATGGTTTCACCATCATCGACCCGAAATAAACGCATGAACGATCTCCCCATCATAGTGTGTACCAATTCCGTTACGTAGCTGCTGGATAGCGTACTCGATTGGAAGATCTGCTCTATAAGGTCGTTTTGTCGTCATCGCGTCGTACGTA
>NZ_RHHR01000088.1 GCF_003710915.1 Brevibacillus invocatus
CTTGTCGCAGCACCGAACAGCAATAAAATGGATGAAAAAATGAGGACCAGTTTAAGACTAAATGAACGTTTCAAAATTGTCTCTCCTTCTGTCTTCACATAGATTGCAAGCGTACAAAGTATTCATGCCTGTGCGTTGCATGAGGTAAAAAAGAATATAAATGAAAATGAATAGGATGAAAATGGTCAGATATGAATTGTACTCAATGACAGGTATGGTTTCACCATCATCGACCCGAAATAAACGCATGAACGATCTCCCCATCATAGTGTGTACCAATTCCGTTACGTAGCTGCTGGATAGCGTACTCGATTGGAAGATCTGCTCTATAAGGTCGTTTTGTCGTCATCGCGTCGTACGTATCGGCTACTGACATGATCTTTGCCACCAGCGGGATTTGTTCCCCTCTTTTACCGTAGGGATACCCTTTTCCGTCAATTCTTTCATGATGATAGAGAGCGATGTTATCAATTTCTTTCTCTTTCAAGATTTTAATTTGCAAGATATTGTAACCAATTAACGGATGTTGCTGAATTTCGGCGTACTCATAATCAGATAAAGGTTCCCTTTTATTCAAAATCGT
>NZ_RHHR01000089.1 GCF_003710915.1 Brevibacillus invocatus
GACAAAGCTCATCTGTATTTGAGCAGACTTCCTCCTGTAAATGAAATACCACCATTACCTACCCCCAATATCTTTACATGAACATCCTATTCTTGAGGCCTAAAAAGGACGTGACCGATGCCTGATCCACAAAGACCACGGGCACTAGACACGTCTCGCTCATCCAATCTACAATCCATTTATTTAATTGTTTAGATTGACTTGCTCATCCGGACTTGTAGCATTTCCATGAGTTGACTCCATTCCTTGCCTTGTACCGATTCTTCTTTTCCCGCATACTGATGCTCACTTGGGATGATCGAATAAAACGCACCTTGATGGTTTTCCCCTATTTTTTTCAAAAATGGATGACCCGCATAATAATCTGATTTCTCTTGCTCTTTACTTAAGCGAATCACAGAGGCAAGGATGACATCTTGCTTGGTAACCATGTCTTTGTAAAAGAAATTTAGACATGGCGGATTGCCTTCTTCGTTCTTACAGCTCGATTCTTCGATTTTGATTTTCTGCAATACGTTTTGGGGCAACT
>NZ_RHHR01000009.1 GCF_003710915.1 Brevibacillus invocatus
CAAACCTAGGGGGTTAATCCGGTATCACTAGGTGTAGTTGTCAAATCTTCAGCAGAAGCTTTATCAACCTCTTGGTTAAATACAACCTCAACTTGTGTACCGTTAATAGCACAAAACCCACGAGAAATTCCCATTTTTCTGGATAGTCCAAAACCCTAACGGACTCAAGGAGTTTGGCAATCGTCTCTTCTCACAGCATAGTAAAAGCCGAGTGAAAGTCTAGTGAGTTGTTGGGGAGCAGAGGAAAAGCTGAGTGAAAGCCGAACGAGGAAAAAACGAAAAACTCCCGGAAAAACCGTGAGAAACCCGCAAATCAAAACCACGTCTTTTCTTGCCAGACAACAAAACCCCGCAATCCCGTAATACCCGATAAAAAAAGTAATTTTAAACATGGAATTTCACCATCAAAAAAGACTCGAAAAAGAAGAGAAGAAACAAGACATATAATAAGGCAGGAAAAAAATAAGGAACCGAAAGAAAAGGGTCGAGGGAACTGTCGTAAGAGCACGAAAGTCACTTGAAAATAATCTGTCGCTCGAACGATCTTCCACCCAAAACGGTTAACTGACTATCTCCATACTGTGGGAGACATCTGGTTTCTTTATTTAGGACAGCCTTTTTCTGTTCGGAAAAACGGGAAATGCGGGGAACCCTTGATCTGACAACAAAAAAAGCGGGGGAGGTTTTCCCGCTCCCCGCTACGCTTGCAACACACTGCTCAGTTGATCTTCGTACCCATACTTCTTGAAAAATTCGGCTAGAGCTACCTCAATGATTACACGTTGGGTGACATTGAACTCCTTGCTGAAATCGCTCAGGAGAGTCATCAGCGAGGTCGGGAAACCAAGCGTTTTGTTGGCCTTGGCTCCTCGAAACTTGTACCGAGGCAGGGTTCCATCGTTCTCCGTTTCCAAAAGGTCAAACAGTTTGTTCTGCTTGGACAAGAGGTAGGCCAACAGCTGCTGGTAGTCTTCCAAGCCGTCTGCTGACTTGGAAGGTAGCTGTACTGCCGCCGTTTGCTCGTTTTTTTTCTTGGTGGAGAGGCTTTCACTGTACTCGTAGTTTTCTTGCTCACTACTCCAAACGTACCCTTGCCCCTTCATGTAGTCGCCCATTTCGTCGACGGTGGCAAACCCTTGCTTGATGGCTACCTGACGGATGTTGGCATTGCTTTGGCTCAGTTGACGAATGATTTGTCCAGCTTTGCTGTTCAAAAAACGAGACTCTTCCGCTGCTGACGTAGTTTCATCTTCTTCGGGAACAAACGTGTTACCGTTCCAACGCATCCCCCTTCTGCGGAAGTACTGGTCGATTGAAAACCACCCTTTGTGTCCAAAATGCTCGGTGATTTCTTGCTTACTTTTGCCTTCTGCCAGCAAAGCAAGCGTGGTTTTGATTTTTGAATCGTCGTATACGCTGGGATCAAACATGGTCATGGTTATTCCTCCTTAGAAATCAATGCGGTTCACGGCTTCTGCCAGATCGGTCTGCTGCACATGCAGGTACCTTGAGGTAGTCCGTATGTTTTCATGTCCTAACAGGCGTTGAATGACCGCCACATGGGTATCCTTTGTGACCAAGTAGCTGGCAAACGAGTGGCGCAAGATGTGACTAGTGACGTGTTTGGGGATGCCCGCTTCTTGGTAAGCTTCCTTCAACAGCCGATTGACGTACTGCTCACTCACTGTTCCCGTTTTCTTGAGGGCAAAGAAGAAGAGAGAATCGGTAGCAGGGCGGTATTTGGCTAGGTACTCCTTCATGTGCTGAATCAGCTTCTGATTCATCGGCACACGACGGTTTTTCCCGCCCTTACCATCAATCACTTGGACAAACCCTTCCTCCAGGTTCACGTCGCGCAGCGTGAGGTTGATGCATTCATTGACCCGAATGCCTGTGTGAGCCATCATCATGGCAAAGTGGTGAATGACTGGGTGCTTGATGGCCTGAATAATGGCTTCGATCTCGTCTTTGTTGAGGTAGGTACGTTCAAATTCCGGTACTTTTACCCTTTCCACGTCATCGACCGGATTTTCCTTTACCAGCTTCTTTTTCTTCAAGCAAGTAAAGAAGGTAGACAAGGCGTTGATCTTACGGTTGACCGTTCTCGGCTTACAGTCTCGTTCGTTGGTCAAGTATTCGACAAACGCATCCACTTGGGGAAACATTACTTCGTCAACAAACACAGGGCCATTCGAACGATCCGACAACCATCTCTGGAATTGGCTCACGTCCATCTTGTACCCCCGCAAGGTTTCTTCTCGCATTCCCCTTGCCTTGAGCCAATCCAAAAAGAGCGGAATGGTCTGTGTGAACAACATGCTATCTATGGGAATCATCGTTTTCATGTGCGTATCCTCCTTGTTTTGAGTTGAAAGTGATGGAGAGAGGAAGGCTCTGTCGCCATCCCCGTTCACATGTCCTCTTCATCAAGCGTAGGGTCATCAGGCAGCCTGCCCCTTCTGACGAGACCCTCTAGCTGTTCGTTCGGGATTTTTAGGTTGTACGTCGTGTCTTCCTGCTTTTTGGGAGGTGTTTCACCAAGCGCTTTTTTTCGCTCCTGTTGTTCTGACTCATCAAAAATCCGTGTACGCATCGTAGATCGATCACTTTCGGTGACGAGCCATTTCCTCTCTTTCCATTCTCGAATCAAGCCCTTTGTATCCTCAAATCCTAGTTGCTTCAACTGCTGCTCCAGGACATGCTTGAGGAAAGCCACCTCGGTGTTGGCCCCCTGCGGGAACATTTTGCCCCAACAATTGATTGGATTGGAGTAGACCCCTTCGATGCGAAAATTGCTCTGATGCTGGATGATGAGCTGAACCATCAGCTTCCATGCTTTCAAACCAATGTCGCGCTCCCCACTGATGGCTTCCTCCTGTTGGACAAGGAAATCAAGAATGGCGTCAAGACGCAGATTGAGATCCAACGCTCGGTTGGCCAAATCGGCTGCTGTCAGGAGAATGGCGTACTTCTTTGCGATCCGTGTACGAAATGGCGTATCCGGCAAAACTTCTGCACAGCGTTCCTGCCACTCCTGCCATGTCTCGTCTATGATGCCAAGCCCTTGGTCGAACAGGTATCGTACAAATGTTTCACCAGCATGACCGTAGTTGTGCTGGACAACCTCCCGAATCGCATCTGCATGGGGGGCTGACTTGGTCCACTCAATGCCTTTGAAATCGAAGGCTCTGACAGTCAAGCCGACATTATGATTGGTTCGTTCAAAAATGGACAGCTCCCCTGTGGAAAGGACGACCAACGCCCACTGCCCTTGTTTGCGTTGTTGGATGGTATCTGTGAGGCGACCCTTTTCCTGGCCCGATGCCAACACATACAACATACTGGTCAAGGATGCTTCATTACTCATGGACAACTCATCGAGGACGACGGGGATTCCGAAGTTACCCCCCAGCATGTTGATCATTGAATTGCTCGTTGCATTCCACGATTTCACAAGCCCCTTCATTTTGAAGGAAGGCTTACCAAAGATCGAAACTTCAAGAAAAGTTCCCGTTGTTTTGCCTTTTGTACTTTTTCCACCTAAGTGAATGATCAGACTATCCACGTCATCGTACAGGTACGAAAGGTAGCCAACGATTGGTGAAGCAAAACCAGCAGACAACAAAAATTCCAGTGGTGCGTATCCGATCACATGTTCCCGAACCATCTTCAACCATGTGCCGAGGTCGCCCTTGGGCTTTAAGTTGTAGTTGCCATTTTCATTGTCATTGATGGCCTTGACTGAGTCGTTGGCGGAAATGATGCGGTGATGGCGAAAAACGAGCTGCTTTTGGTTGTCACGATGCCAGCCGACTTGATGGAAAACAGCTTTGTGTGGGGCACGCTTTTGTTGCTCACGTAAGTAGGTGGCAATCACTTTGACAAACTCATGTGGAATGTCGACGCCCTTGCCCATGAGCTTGATGAGCTCACTGGGAACGAGCTGACCCATCCCGATCCGAAGCTCTTGGTATGTTCCCTTGAACTTGTAGCAAAGATCAAGATGCACATCCTTGGTGTCCAGGTTCTGTACCGTCTGTTTGATAAACAACGGCTCGCAGACTTTCGTAATGGTTTCTTCGCCCGTTTTCTGGTCTGTTTTTTTCAGGAACAGCGCCTTGTTAGTTACGGTGAAATCCCCAAAGGAAAAGGTCTGGCTATTTTTGAGTGCTTCTTCCGTAATGTGGATGCGGTGGGATGACTTTTTCGGTTGGCTTGTCATGTTTGACTCCTTTCCAGGGGGAGGAGGGGAGTACCCTCCCCTGGTTTACTGGTATACATGTCACCCCTACGGCATCAGGAACGATACCATTCCGAACGGTCACATATATATAATTTCTACTTGAAATCTGATTCGTTCCATTTTCTGGCTACTATTCGTGCCTGGATCCACCAGAAGCATCACTTATCTGACGCAAACTTCGATTCCACAAATCTGATCAAAATCTTGCAAGGGTTTTATCTTGTTCTGGTAATCATGGTATAGCTTGATCATCGGGATACTATGGTACCTCAGTTCGCCATCATAGAAGTCCTCTGTCGGGACTGGCGTACTAAAATCAATGCTGATGAGCATCTTGAGGAAGTTATCACGCATTTTGTAAAACTCTTGCTCAGAGAGGAACCTTCTTGCTTCCGGTATCTCCCAAACGGCTGTCAGGGATTCGGGATCATACATAAGGGTAAGCGGAACCAAGGGGAGCTCCTTCAGTGCCTGTTGGAGCTCGGCAATCATTACTAAACGTTGTTCGGAGGTCAGTTGATCAACAGGCTGTCCCTTGTAATCCATGAAATGGACTTCAATGAACGGGCGGTAATTTCTATGGAAGTACTGGACTGCCTCGTTAAATGCCTCGTTCAAATCCTCATCATGAAAATCATCGAACATTTCAACGAGGTAGTTGGCCTTCATCTTCTCTTCCACGAGGTACTGGTCAACGAATTTCATTAAAGATCCCATAGCCAAATCCTGATCCCTCATTGCTTCCTGCCCCACCTTTGGTACTACCACTGGATGTTGAACTCCGAATGCTTTTGCTTGAATGCGGTTGTTTACTTGATTCTTCATGAACATTACCTCCATTTTTCTGGTGCAGTGATTGGATTTGAAAAAATCGGTGACATGCAATTGAGTTCCTTTACACTAAGTGCTTAGTAGAACCCTTTGGGAAAAGGATCACCTGTAATGCCTTTATCTGATCTAAAGTCATATACCAAAATGGAACGCCACAATTTCGATCGATGGTTGCTTAATTGATCTGTAATATGGCTATATTCTAGTTTTTCAGCTTGAATACTTACCCCAAACAATCTTTGGTAGAGAGCTTCCTCGTTGGTCAGTTTGTTCGCCTGATCATCCCATGTAAGGTCCATAATAGTCCCTTTCGTGAAACCAAACGTATTCAGGTAACTTTGGAAGTTTTCAAGTAAATTGTAGAAATCAATTGGGTTTTCGAAGAAAAAAGGAAATGGCGGATACCAGTGTGCTGTAATGCCATCATCAGAGATAAACGCCTCATTTGGAGGTAGTTCGAGCGCACTTAGCCGATTTATAAACGCTTGATACACCTCTTTTATTTCTTCCTTTGCAAAGTCAGTTAGTAAAGTCCCGTTATACGTTTGAAAATTAGCAGCTATTTGGTAGAGAGGAATTTTCCCATTGCACATCTCATGAATCAACTCAATATCCGAAACCGTCAAAATCACTTTATTGTGAACCATATTATTGACCTCCATATCCCTGGATTGAACAAGTGAATCTACTGCATGCTTTTGTCAAGAAACCAAGATTGAACAAAGAAGGGGGAGAAACATAAGTGCCCCTGAAATGCTCCTCCTTTCCGTATTAGTGAACAGCTGAATCATTTTTAGTCAGTGTCTGACTATCAAAACCTCGATTGTCGAGCTCCTTTTTGGAGACGCAAAAAGGACGCTCGTTAACAACAAGAATCCTTTCGTACAGACTTAAATAAGCCTGTGAGCACAACGGCTCTGAAAAAATTCCTCGTGTTAATGGGCGTCTCGTTACGGACTGCGTACTTGGTTACTGTCCGTATTAACTGACTGTTAGCTTGCTTCCCGGAATACATGTATTCCCGCAGGGGCTGCCTTTTGTCGAGGTATTTATTTGTAAACAAACTATATCACGTCACTTACACAGAATTCAAGTACTTTTTTTCGATAACGAAAATTAACTATTCCATCCTAACAACTGGGAAGGAACGGCTACATCTATTCAACTTTGTTTCCGATTCTATTGAGATAGTGGTGGATAGCTTCCGCTACCAGCCAACTGTAGCTGGGGATGTACCGTTCCTTTTTCAGCTTTTCCATCGTCTCGATCAACTCTCGATCCACGTAGACCGTTAGCTTTTTATGCTGCTCATGAAAATCGGGCCGTTTTTGCAACCCAGGGTAGGAAGGGGAGGCATGAGCAATTCCAGTGATTTTTGACGTTTCACGTTCTGAAAAGCCCTGCCTAGACTGGCCCTTTGGATTTCGTCTGCTGCGACTCTCTTCTGCTGGTACAAAAAGACCCGCATCGCCTTCTTCCCAGCCATCTTCCATTTCCGTGCCTTCACTTTTGTCTGGAACCCAGTCATTGTTTACGTGGTGTTCATTCCCCCAGTTGATTCCATGTGTAGCTCCTTCTTGTTGGTTACTATTTTGTGTCCCTGTAAGGTTCCAATTCCGTTTCCGTCGTTCAAACATGGTATTCCCTCCATGACTTTTTTTGTAGTCGACACCGACGTCGACGTCGACTTTATGAAAATGTTTCTATGTATGTGAAAGCAAAAAAAAGAGGGCAAACACTGTCTGCCCATGTATCCCGGCAACTGTACCAGCCGGGACTCATCCGTTTACTGCAACAATGTGTGTAGATCTTCCGCAAGAAGCCCGTGCTCGTTCGCTACCTGAGCAATGGCTTCGTCCCTACTCATTCCATCAAGGACTCGTTCCGCTATGTCCCAAATTACAGCTTGAAGAACTGGATGCATGCCTGATTCCTCCTTTCCAAATGTGGTGTTTCGCGTTTACCGCCTCAGTATTCCTCCGCTAGTAGAGCTGTACTGTACTCCCCCGAATCGATGATCCAAACCGTAACTCCGATCGCTAGATTCTCGGTATGATCCACGTAAATCACTTCCTCATGGAAAGGCTGTTCCTGTCGGTTCAGTACCTTCTGCAACGGCTCCCCGTCTACCCATTCAGCCGAAAGTTCAAAGATTTGGAGGTGATCCAACTGATCTCCCCGTACCTGCCGTTTCTCAAGGATGCTCCACAGCATCCGCTGTAATTCAATCGGCACGACTTCATTGACCCCACGTGTCACGTATCTGTCCGTTGAAAACATTTTCCGCGCTTCCATCTTTACATGTACCCCTTTTCCTTTAGGCTTACGTAGGCACCCTCTACTCCCACCACAATGTGATCCAAAACAGTGATGCCCAGCAGTTCACCTGCTTCTTGAAGTCTTTTTGTTACTTCAATGTCTTCTCTGCTGGGAGTAGGGTCGCCGCTCGGATGGGAATGCGCTACAATGATGGATGCCGAATTGGAGAGAATCGCGATCTTAAATGTCTCACGGGGATGTACGATGGAAGCATCCAGTGAACCAACTGAAACCGTGTGAATAGCTGTTGGCTCATTTTTGGTATTCAGGCAGAGCAACAAGAACTGTTCCCGATCCGTTGCATCCAGAAACTGCCGAAATAGTCCTGCAGCATCGCTAGCCATTCTGATTCGTCTTTGCGGGTACAGGAGACTAGACTCCCGTACCATTTTTACCGAGACAATGCTGACTCGCTTAGCTGGTGTATGTCCTGTTTCAGTTACCACCGTATCGTTCATATGTTCTCCTCCCATTTCTGAAAATAGGGACTCCCCAAAACGGCGAGCTCCTAGTTCATTGTCTTTTCAACTACTCCTCAAGAAATCGCTGTATTTCAATCGCTTCTTTCATTTCGCGAATGCGTTTATTCGCCAGTTCGTCCAGTATCACCCGCACTCTGTCGATGTTGACTTGAATTTCTCCGCCTTCACACTCGATTTTCCGAATGAACAGCAGTCCGTTCATGACATACAAGATGCGTCTATCTTCAAGATACAGCGGGTATCCTCCTTTTAACTCCCGCTTGAACTCCCGGATCAACTCTTCTTTGTTCATCTTCCTTCCCCCGTCCCTTGAAAAATAGCATCTCTTTCAGCCTGTTCTTCCAGCCAGGTTTTCATTTCATCGTCCGTTACAGCTTCAAGAGGAAGGTATAAGGCCATCGCGTACTCATTGGTGTAAATGACCACTACCTTGTACCAGCACTCGCCGTTCCGTTCTACCTTCTCTACAAACTCCGGCAGGCTTCCTAGTAAACCTTCACGATTGCGCTCCAGTCCCACCACGGACAAATCCCGCAGATTGTCGCCTTTCTCCAAGACAACCATGAAGCCGTACATGTCCAACGTGAAATCTTCGTCCAAACCGTCGAAGTCAAAAGCTTCTTTTAGTCCGTGAAACTCTTCCTTCAAGTAGGAAGTAAACGCATATGAAAACACCCGCGCCTGTCGCAGCAGTCGTACATCCTGAATGGTTTTGATTGTCCGCATCATTAATCCCTCCAGAAATGAAAAAGGGACTCCCCGTCTGCCGTAGCAGAAGGAAATCCCCGTTATTTGGAAAATCAGTTGATTGATTATTGCCAGAAAGTACGGAACAGCCATTTTCGAATGGCGACTCCGGCAATTCCACCGACAGTCACTGCCACCATGAAATCAATGTCGCTGAACATCCAGCAGATAGCACCAATAACAGCTCCACCTATCGCCCATTTTACAATCATTTTCTTTTTCCCCTTCTCTTTGTATTTGCGTTCATTTGTTACCGGTAATGATTAACTATTATTAATTTGGTTAGTCGCTTGCCGAATGGTCTCGTAATCATTGAAGGTTTTCCTCAAAAACACGACAGCCTCCATGTTTCCAAGAAGGAATCCGTCTACTGCCACGTAGGAAACCTCAAAGGTGCCATTATCCAAAAGCTCGAACTTGAGTTGCAACTCGTAGTTTTCCATCTCCGAGTAGTACAAACCAGTAAACTCTACGAATTTCTTACCATTGGATTCGCTGAACGTCCACTTTGGCTCCGAGTGCAAGTACTCTAGCACCTCACCCAGTGGTTCAGTGGAGTATTGCTGGAGCGAACTAGCTTTAATGGCCTCCACATACTTTTTGCCTGGTTCAACAGCTTCTTCAATTTTCCCCTGTACATCTACTCCCATCCATGAAGCGATGAACCACACCGCTAGGACGATGATCCCCAGACTCGTCATGAAACTGTAGAATTTGTTCATGCCGTTGAGGATCTTTTTACCTGCTCCCATTCCTTGTACATCCTCCCTTGATGACTTTTGGCCTATCTAAGCGTTTTCTCAATTAGTTGTCGGAACATAGATGATTTCATCGAATCTAGTAGAATCTTCCTATATTATCTTATAGATGTTAATTGTTAGTCAATTACTATTTATAGTGTGTGTAAATGGTTTTTACCCTCTAGTACGCTTGACTAGAGGTGGTTCCATATGGAAGAGAGCACGAAACAGCTTGCGAAAATGTTAGGTGAACGTATCCGCAGTCTCCGTCTGGAACAGGGACTCAGCCAGGAACAACTCGGTGAGCGCTCTGGACTGCACACCAACTACATTGGTCAAATTGAGCGGGGGGAGAAGAACCTTACCCTCGAAACCTTGCTAAAAATTGCCCGTAGCTTGGGGACTTCTTTGGAGCAGCTCCTGCATTCCGTTGATCCGCTCGATGTTCAAACCCCTCTTGGGCAAATTGTCGTCATGCTCTCTGAACGTCCTGTGGCCTACCAAACCCTTGTTTTAGCGTTGATGAAAACTGTTTTTTCATGGGAAGAAGAAAAGCGGAAGTAAGTCACAGTGGACTTTCTTCCGCTTGTTTGTTTGCCGAGGGAAATTGGCAGGCGAGAACGGTCATTTCCCAGCGTACCGCAAAAATCTCCCTGCGCAGCTTTTCTTCCCGCTGTTGAATCCATTCGCACACTTCCTTGAGTGTATCCTGGCATGCTTCTCCCCGTTGTTTGTACAGCATCTCATCCTTTAAGAGATACATCGCTTTCTCGCATGTCCTTGCACCCCGTATCAACGTATCCTCCTTGCCAACAAGCTCTTCGTATTTTTCCTGTACGCTTTTCATGGAATTTCCCCCTGATTCATTTACAGCAAGGCTACAGCCTGCTCCTTGTCCTGTCTGCTAGTGTTGATGTAGTAGTGCGCCGTCGTCTGGATGTGAGCATGGCCTGCCAGCTTAGAGACGGTGGTGAGCGGTACCCCTTTCTTGAGCAGTCGGGAGCAGAAGGTATGGCGAAATTTGTGGGGATAGAGCTTGAAACCAAGCTGCTTCTCCAAGCCCTCTAGCAGCGTGTTGACTGCGTCCTTATGCATCTTCTCGGCTCGTTGACTGAGCAGGAGGTAGGGACTGTCTCTGTGCTTATTTGCCTGCCGTTCTGACCGGATGTACTCTTTGATGAGTTCCACAAGATCAGGGCGAAGCGGAATCTCCCTGTACTTGCCACCCTTACCCGTTACCCTGAGCGTATTCGTGAGGTAGTCCAAGTCATGAAGCTGAATCCCACACAGCTCGCTTACACGAACGCCTGTGTACAACAGCAGCCAGACAATGAGGTGGTTGCGCACACTGACTTTGCTCCTGTCCTGGACGAAAAAGAGCAGCTGGTTGACCTCTTGCTCCGAAAACACCTCCACCTCTCCCTCACTGCCAGCGGCCACCTTGATCCTGTCTTTCTGCAGCGTGACGACTTGCTCAGTGGTCAGCTTACGGTCGATCAGGAACAGGTTGAACGCCTGTAGCGAATTGATTTTCTTGTTGATGGTGGCCACTGCGTACTTGTTTTCCATGAGGTGATTTTTGTAGCTGGAGACGTAGAAGCGTTTCAAGTCAGCGGGCTGCTCCACTCCCATCCCTGTCAGGAACGCACAAAACGCTTTTACGTCGCCCACGTACGACTCGATGGTTTTCGGCGCGATCCCGTTTTCTACGAGGGACTGCTCAAACTCCTCGATCAGTTGCATTCATTCTCCCTCCTGAAACGCAAAAATGCCCTGCTGCCTTTTGATTGGCGCAGGGCGTGTTAGTCTTGGCTTACTAAAGTAAACTTGCGAAAGGTACGCCAGATGGATGACTCATCTGGACTCCATGCCTGACGGACATTCTCTGGATCAAGAATGCGGTAATGCTCGGTGATGAGGTTTTTCTGTAGCTTCCAGCCGTTTTTCCTGTCCAGGGTGTCCCAGAAGAAGCTCCCTCCTAGTGTTTTGGTCGGTAGGTTCGGGAAAAGCATGTACAACAACTCCTTTGATTTTTTTGAACGTAAAATGCCCTGCATCCATTGATTGGACACAGGGCTGATTGTGAGAGCTGCTGTTTAGTGAAGCTGCTGTTTCAGTTTTTCGATTTCTTCCGTTGGCAATCCCGTTGCTTTTGCAACCATTTCAACAGTCATGTCCATCGCTAGCAGATTTTTGGCAACTTCCTTTGCCTTTTGACGCTCGCCTTCTGCCTTTGCGCCTTCAATCATGTTGAGCTCATCCTTCAAGGCCATTTCCCGCATCTCATATAATTTACGGGCTTCCTTATCCTGATTCAGAAACTCAAGCACATTGACCGCCTTACGAATCGTTGGTTCACTCATCGCCAATTCCTCCAGTTTCGTTTGGCTCTCGGCTTTCAGGAACAACAGCCATTTCACCAGCAGATCGCTGGTTTCCTGATGTTCGAATCCAAGTTTCGGCAACTCAAGAAAATGGATTTCAAGATTGTCCGTCAAAACGAAGCTCTCTGTGTCTTCCCTCAGACGAAAAACACTGTGGTAGCTCTTCGAGTGTAGGTACGAGAAATCCACAATGCTAATCGTGACAGTCTTTTTGAGGTTTCGGTATGGTTCACCCTCTGCCAGTTGACCTTCGTACATCTTTGCCCAGTAGTACAGGGAGCGTTTCTCCATGTCGTACTTGTTGTGCAGTTGTACTTCGATGTTGATCTGTTCGCCTGTCTTCGTTTTCCCCCTGACATCAAGGATGGATGCCTTGTCACCCACCTGATCCGCGTTGATGTGCGGGTCAACCAGCGTGATCTCCTGTAGCTGTTTTCCTTCCTCTGGCTTTAGTGTCGCGTTGAGAAAAGACAGCAACAAGTCTTTGTTTTCCTCAGTACCAAAAATCCGCTTGAACACGAAATCGACGATGGGATTCATTCGTTTGGTCACGCCATCACTCTCCCTTGTTCCGTACGTCATATATTTTTATATTTATTATACCACCGGAATGCTTTTCAGACACTCCAGCCAAAGCCTCCTTTCAGACATATTCCTATTAATAATATAGTATTGAAATCTTGATAAAACCGGATTGCTGATCTCTCCTTGAACTGAAAAAAGCCAGCTGCCAAAAACCGGCTACTGACTGCATTCTTTATATTATGCAGAATATTCTGTTATTTATCTTGATATGATGTTATTAGAAAGTACTTAGTGGCAGTCCCTCGGGAAAAGTTATGCAGGGAGTTCTTTTAGCGTTTTGCAGTCAGTTCCATCAAAAAGAAAAAGCCTACCCCTTTCGCGAGGTAGACCCTTTCGACATTCTTCGGGCGGTGACAGGCACCGATCCCCAAGAAAAAAGAGCCCGAGTTATCGGGCTCTCTCTTTGCAAGGAAATTACTTAACAGTAATCTCTTTATCACCTTTAACAGCATTACCTGTTGTAGAAGCATCCTTAACAAGTGTTGGAGTTGCTTTAGTTGCGAGTACAACAGAAGAAGCACTGTTCAGGTCATAGTTTCCATCTGCAGCAAACGCAATTGCTGTAGTGTCACCAGTATCTACTGCACTGATGAGAATATCACCAGCATCATAAATTTTAGAACCATTTACATCTACAAAAGTAAACTTAACAACATCTAATGCATCTGCAGTAGTGTGTGTTTGTCCGTTAACAGTTACTTCCTTATTGTTATCAGAAGCGATACCAATTACGGATTTTTTAACTGTCAATACATATTTACCAGCTTCGGAACCAGTACCATCAGCAATTGCAAATGCTTTGTCAGTTCCTGTGTTGAATTTAGCAGAATCGTTTACAAACAATTCGAAGTCTGCTTCAGTATTAGCACCAGACAGAACTGCTTCACTGAAGGACAGTGTCAATGAACCATTTGTGTTCAGAGTCGCAGCAGACAATTCTGGAGCAACAAAGTCTTTCAGCCCTACCGCATTTTCAGTAAGAGTAACTGCAGTATTACCAGCTTTATCTTTAATTCCAGATACAGTCAGTGCATAGTCTTTGTCTTTAGAAATTGCTTCAACAGGAAGGTTAACTTTAGCAGTTAATGTGGTAGTTCCTGTGATTGTGATATAAGTTCCAGCAGGGAGTGGAGCACCATCTAAACGATAGTTGTTCAGATCCAGAAGTGTTGCTTTGTCAACTTCTACATCATCACTCGCCGTAATTGTGAATGTATTACCAGTTGCAGCGGTACCACCCTCAGTACCAAATGCTACTGTAGGAAGTGTTGTATCATCAGAAGGAACTGCATCTGGATCAACTGTAGTAGATACTACTGCAGAAGTATTTGTATTTGCACTCAAGGAGAGATCATCAACTTGGCCTTGTGGCAATCTTACAGTCAAAGAAGTAATTTTGTCTGTAGCCAAGATTGTAGCTTTGAGTGGAATAACAACTTCTGTTTTATCAAGTGTATTTACTTTAGCTGCAGCGAGTTCAGTATCTGTCAGATACGTAGAAGTAACAACAGCACCGTTATTGTCAATTAATGTCCAGCTTGCAGAAGCAGTATCCATTGCAGCGTCTTTAGCAACTTCTTCGCTGAATTTGACAACCAAAGCACCCTTAGCTAAAGATACACCACCATAAGTTCCAGTAGCATTAGCTTTCTTGAAGCTTACACCAGTTACTGTTGGTGCAGTTTTATCAAGAGTCAATGTTACAGGCTTGCTCGTAGGAGCAATTTTATTTCCAGCTGTGTCTGTAACTTTATCAGTAAATACCAGAGTACCACTGAAAGAGTTGTTTACAAATGGAATTGTGGAGTTTGTCAACTGAATTTGGAAGGTTTTTCCACCAGTTGTGTTAGGTTTGGTGATAATTCCTGCAATGTTTGCAGAGATATCAGCAGAATTACCATCCAACAATTTTACTGCACCACTTGCTTGCAACGAGCTGAGGCTAATTGCTTTATCAAATGTAACTTCTACAAGGTTATCTCTAACCACAGTTACATTACCAACAGTTGGAGCAGTGGCATCACCTGTAATTGTTACGTTTCCATCGTAAGAAGCCAACAGGTTACCAGCGAAATCTTTAAGATTCAGAACTTGAAGAGAATAGCTTTGACCTGCAGTAAGTGGAGCAGTAGTTGTTACTACCAACTCAGTTTTATCATCACCGTAAGCAACAGATCCAGCAACTCCGTTAACTTTAACAACAGGAGAAGTATCAACCACAGGTTCACTGAATTTCAAAGTTACTTTGTTAGTAGTAGTTTTAGCACTTGCAGTTGCAGATACAAATGCTGGAGCAGTTGTATCACTAACACTCAAAATTGAAGTGTATTTTTGAGCAAGTGCATTACCAGCTTCATCTTTTACACCAGTAGATACTTCAACAGTGTAAGTGCCTTTGAAGTATTCGCTGCCACCTGGGTAAACAGTCAATGTTTTTCCATCTTCGCTCAGTTCTGCGTCAACGTTTGCTTCAGTTACCCCTGCTGCGTTAGTTGTTTCGATAAACTTAACATTCAGAAGTTTACCAGAACCATCAACAACTGTATCTTCGTCAACAGCTGTTGCAAATTTGATTTCTACTTGTTTACCGTTAATAGCACTTACACTTTCAACTTTCAGTTCACCAGGAACTACTGGAGGCCAATCAGTTTCATCCTCAGGATTCCATACTTTTCCTTCTTCGCCTACAACTTTATAGTCGTTAGCTTCGAAGTCAGCCTCAGTAGCAGGTTTCAGAACAGTGTTGATGTCATCAGCAGAAAGTGCATCGGACAATTTGGCAGCATTTCCGTTTGGATCAACGAATACGGAATCTTCCAGGTTATCCAAGATCTCATCTAGAGCTGCGTCAAAGTTATCGAGGAAAGGAATGGCACTGTAGTACTTATCTACATCTCCACCAATGTAAATACCAGCGCTTGGTTTAGCCATTGCAGCAGAAGCCATGCTCGCTACGAGTGCAGTCGAGAGCACAGAAAGGACCAGCTTTTTATTCACGTACTACCCCTCCAGATTAAAAAAATAGGATTTTTTATATGAGAAACACTCTAGCTGTATGTAATCTTGTTGAGTGTGTTCCTCCGTACTTAGTTGCATGACAAGTCGCATGAGTAAATCAGAGCAGAGGGGAAAACCCTCTGCCCCAGATTACTCAATCAAGCTTGTGTTTTTCTGTCGTGTTGCTATTAGATAGATACTTCGAATTCTACTGTTTCTTCGCCTTCTTTAGATACAGTTACAGTAGCTTTAGTTTCGCCTGGTTTACCTGTAACTTTCACTTCGAAGTTACCATCAGCATCGATAGTGTCTTCAGCGGAACGAGTACCTACTTTAACTTCTACAGTTGCTCCAGCAAGACCTTCACCAGTTACGGTGTAGATGGAGATCATACCTGGCAGTTGCTCTTTTTCAACAACTTCTACAGAATCTTTGTCTACGAGTTCAGTTGGTGGATCAATTACTCCGCCATCATCTTCACCGTTGGATGGGCTTTGTTTCAAGAATTCTTCTGTATCCAGATCGTATTTCTTAACTTCTTTCTCGCTGTTGATGTAGAGTACATAGTCGTAACGGCTAGCTACGTCTTCAGTACTGAAGAGTACGATGTAGTCGCCTTCTTCAACTTTGTCACCTGCTACCAGGTCGTAAGCGTTGAAGTATGCAGTGTTTGTACGAGTGATGTAAGTTTCGGAATCTTTGTTGCCATCCTTATCTTTCCACTCATAAGTGATTTTGTTGCCGTCAACTTTAGTAGCAATCGCTGTAGTGATGTGAGCGATTTCTGCATCTGCCCAATCATCTTCATCGATCAGTTTCAGGTCTTCGATGGAGTGAGCCATGTCAACCACTTCAACTACTTCGTCAACTTGAACTTCATTGTTTCCATCCAAGCTGAAAGCGATGAAGTCACCACGTCTGATACCTCTGTCAGTCAGTTCGCTGGAGTTGTCGTCCAGAGTGTAGGTTACTTCTTTCACTTCTTTGTCTACGCTAGTAACAACTTTCATAGTGTAGACGCCGCCGGAACGATCCCAACCAAGAACTTGACCGTATTGCATGTCGCTGCTCGCGGATTTACCTTCAACGAGGAAGATAGCTTCAACCTCTTGATCGTCTTCATCTACTGTGAAGAGAACAGTTTGGTTTTTCTCGTCAGCGATTTTGGAGAACTTAGCGATACCTGGCTTTTTCAGGGTTTCACGCAGGGAACCTGTGATTTCGCCAGTCATATCGAAGATAGCAGTGTCTTTCGTTACTTCGTATGTTACGCCGTCGAATTTAACAACTTCTTCGTCTTCATCAGCAGCGTCGTTCCAGTCGGAACCAGCCAGAGTTTCCAATTTGGTTTCGAGAACTTTTACTTTCTCAGCTTCGCCTTTAGCATCCAAGGTTACTTCCAACAGCAATGGGTTGGTTTTGCTTGGAGTGAAGTCTTCGATTACCAGATCCTCATCGTACTCTTTACCATCAGTACCTTTGATGTCTTTAGGATCGATCTCGATAGTGTGTTTTTTACCTTTTTCAGAGATTACTTCGAAGGAGAAGTCTCCACCGGAGTAGATCGCTTGTTTGGTAACAACAGCTTTGAATTTGCGATCGCTGATGCTGTCTTTGGTTTCGATGTGACGAATCCAACCAGCTGGATCCAGATACAGTTTTACTTCTTCTCCATCCAGATCTTTCATGGTGTCTTGGTTGTCTTTTGTGATATCTTCGATATCTTCGTTACCGTTGTCGGAGTAAGTAGATTGATCCAGCTTGAAGCGGTAAGTTTTACCACCGATTACCAGACGGTTGTCTGTAGCTGTACGGATGTTAACTTTTTCTACTTTACCTTCAACTACTGTACGGTTAGCAAACACGAGCAGTTTGTCTTCGTCGCCGTTTGCATAGTATACGCTGTATACATCCATAGGCTTCAGGTCAGCCAAAGTTGCTGGTTTGTTGTCCAGGAATACGAGGTAATCTTCGCCCTCTTCCAGGTCTTCCAGGTCGTTGAACTTTTTGCCGTCCAAGTTGGTGATTTTCTTCTTGTCAGCGTCAACTTTCTCAACGATTTGGGAGCCGTATTTAACGCCCTTAGTCGTTTTCTTCATTGTTTTGTCATCAATTACATGGATGTAACTGATTTCGTTCTTGTCGTTCAGAACGATTTTAGCAGAGAACAGATCGTTGTCAGAGATGATATCTTGCAACAGATCCAAAGAATCGTCTGGTTTGAAGTTGTAAGTTACTTTTACATCTTCAGAGAATTTGTAAGTTTTACCGGAACCATCCAGTTCAACTTTCAGGTTTTTAATAGCACTGTCTTTGTCCAGTTTGCTGCCGTCACCTTTCATGTCGGTGCCGTTCAGGAAGAAGTCACCCAGACGATCCAGAACTACGTCCTCATGAGTAGATCCTTCGATCCAAACGATTGTGCTTGGAGCGTCGTCTTTGATCCAAACTTGAACGTGTTGACCAGCAAATTCGTTAGGGTTGATACCATCAGCTACTTTGTAAGTAGTGTTGTTACCCAAACCAGCGGATTTACCAGCGATTGTGATTTCGTTAGCTTTCAGAGTACCCAGACCAACTACAGGTACGTTAGTAACGAATGGCAGGTCATCGCCATCAAGACGCTCGTCGTTTACCCAATCCATGTCGCGAACTGTTACGTCGAGGTAACGAGTCAGCAGTGTTTCGTTGGAGAATGTGAAACGGATGTCAGTACCGTATTCAACTTGCTCCATCAATTTAACGCGGAGTGCGTTGTCCAGCATTTTGAAAACTTCGCCACGAGTTGCGGCATTGTTCGGAGCTGCTACGTTTTTCGCAATGTTCAGCTCAGAAGCTTTTGCGATGTAGTTGTTAGGCCATGCACCTTTAACTGCAGGGTCATAACCCAGGGCGCGGATGATCATAGCTACTGCTTCCGCGTATGTTACTTGATTTTGAGGTTTAAAGGTTTTGTCTGCATAACCTTTAACGATGTCTTGACCGGAAGCTACGTTTACGAAGCCGGAGAACCAGTCAGCCGTGTTTACGTCAACGAAAGTGGATTGGAATTGTGCCAGTTTAGCACCTTGCTCCAAACCGCGAGCGCGAACGATCAGAGTAGCGAACTCAGCACGAGTGATGGTTTTGTCTACGCCGTAGTCGCCGTTTCCATAACCTGCTACCAATCCGAGTGCTTCCAAACGTTTTACCGTTTTTTCAAGCTGAGCATCCATTACAGGAGCTGTTGTAGCTGCTTCTTCAGCAAAAGCCATAGGAGCAACTGTAAGTGCTAGAGCACTAGCCAGTACACTGTTAACAACCTTTTTCATAACCTTGTGTTCTCCTCCTCTAGTATAAACAAATTGTTCTTGGGGAATATTCGTTGATAATCTATCTTTCTTTTTAAAGCCCGAATCCTGCAAGCGCGTGTCACCTCCTTCCGCAGGACAGCATCGCTTTTTCCGTGTTAAAAATCTCTAGTATATTCAGTATTGTGTAAAATGCAACAATCACTAGTGTAACACAGTTGCTAGAATTCGTGAATCTTTTTTACACAATTCCCCGTGTTTCGTGTGACATCCTATTAAACGCCTCAGCTCAGCAAAAGTTGCGGCGCCTTCGAAAAAAAGTTTAAAGATTTTTTCGTGGTCGTTATTCACTTGTTTATGTAAGGAGTGACAACCGCCACAACTCGTATTATAGGGTACGCTCGGCGGTCTGTCACCATTGAACCTTTTTCCAGTTCTAATCAGATCCTTACAATAATTCTCTTAGTTGCCCAATGCTGTATCGAAGTTGACTACAGCCAGGTTGTAGGTAAGGATCGCACGTTGATACTGGTTTTCGCGATCAGACAATTCTTCCTCTGCCTGGATCACTTCCAGTGTCGTTGCAAGTCCGTTTTCAAAGCGCAGGTTGGTCAGGCGGTAGCTTTCTGCTGCCGAATCCTTCGCTTTTTTCTGAAAGTCAATCGCTTGACGTGCTGCATTCAGGTTGTAGTAGGCTTGTGCTACTTCTTTGCTGATGGCACGCTCTTGTTGTTCAATCGCGACCTTGGAAGTCTCTACATTGTTTTTAGCAATACGGCCTTGGTAAGTAGCCATCACAGAGTATTCTTCTACAAGATTCACATTCAACTCAGCCAGTTTGAGTTCTTCTTTGACCTTGGTCATTTCCACGCGTTTTTCCAGCGCTTCTGCCTGTGCTTGCTGCAAAGTTTTGGTGATCGGCGCAGCCTGTTTGTTGGCAACGACAATATTCCACTTCTTGTCCAGGTCTACCCCGAGGAAATCATTGAGTTCCATGCGTTCGATTTCCAGGTTGTTCTCCGCTGTAGTCAAAGCAGCCTGCGCACCAGCCAGGCCCATTTCCGCCTGCAAGACGTCTGTTTTCGCCTTGGTTCCGACTTCAAATGCTGCTTTCGCTACCTTCAACTGCGTTTGCGCACGCGTCAGACTTTGTTTTTTCAGGTTCAGGTCATTTTGTGCGTAAATCAGATCGTAGTATGCCTGTTGCGCTCCCAGCTTGATCTTGCTTTCAGTTGCTTTGAGCTGCAAGGAGTTCAACAGACGGTTCATATCGATGGTAGCGTTGGTCACGTATTTAGCTTTCGCTGCATCCAAAGACCAAATGACCTCACTCGGCATCTCAGCAGGTGACTTATAAGAGAGCATGGAGTTGAGGTCCGCGTTCTTCACACTCAAGCGGGTATTTTCGAGCGTAGCATTTGTTTCCAATGCTTGTTGAATCGCTTTTTCCAAGGTCAATTGCTCTATACCGGTCGTTGCCTCAGCTGATGGTGTGGTGGTTTTTTGTTCTGTGGCAGCAGGTGTTTTGGTTTCTGTAACAGTTGCTTCCGCTTTTGGCTCATCTGCCTTGGCTTCGGTTGCCTGTTCAGGAGCAGCTTCGGTTGGGGCTGCTGTTTCAGCTGATGCCTCCACTTCAGTCTGAGCTGCCTTGGCATCGTCTGCATTATTCGCATAGGCTGTCAACGAGCCTACTCCAAGCACTGTCGTCAAAACGGCAGCCATACTGATCTTTTGCCATTTTTTCGATGAGTATGGAAAATTCATATTGTCCACTCCTTCTAATCAAAATATTACAGTTTGTCCCAACATCACTATATCACATAGGAATGTTTCGTACACGAAAAATTAAAACTTGGAACTATTTGCATAGGCCGGTTCGACACACACCTCCTCATGTATAGATTCGATCCTTTCATTATTTGTACACATCTGCTTGTAAAGAATAATACGAATATGTGTCAAAAACATTTCAGGATTCGCGAACTTTCTTTTGACATGCTATCCTTTTCTTGAGGTGATCGGACGATGTTACATCAGTATAAGACCGTTGCGGGCTATGGAGAAGACGACATTATAATAGAACGTTCTCGATTTATTGGGTATGCACAACGCGTGACTACCGAAGAAGAGGCTTCAGCGTTCATCGCAGCCATCAAGAAAAAGCATTGGGACGCTACCCATAACTGCTCTGCATTTGTCATTGGAGAAAATGATCAGATTCAACGCTCCAGTGACGATGGGGAGCCAAGCGGAACAGCGGGCAAGCCCATTCTGGAATGTATCAAGAAAAACGGAGTCAAGGATACCGTAGTGGTCGTGACCCGCTACTTCGGTGGCATCAAGCTGGGCGCTGGCGGCTTGGTTCGAGCGTATACGGCTGGGACTGTCACTGCACTGAAAGCAGCGCGGATCGTCGTGCATACGCTCCACCAAAAAATATCCATTCATGTGGACTATACGTGGTGGGGCAAGGTGGAAAACGAACTGCGTATTGGGGAGCAGCGTGTGGTCGGCACTGACTTTACGGATAAAGTATCGGCACATGTGCTCATCCCCGAAGGTGAACAGGATGGCTTTATCGAGAGAATGATAGACTTGACGAATGGCCAGGCCCAGATCGAGCTTGGTGAGAAAGAATATGTAGAAGTGCCTGTGGATGCTGTCGGGGATGAGGAATAAATTCGCTTGCGGGATGGGCTATCATTATTTACGATAGTTATATAGTGCATGCACATGCGCGAGGGGGTACGGACATGGGGAAGACTTTGGATGACTTGTTTGAAAAGCTCAGTCAAATGTCTGATCGAATGGAAGAAAAATTTGGAGCGATTGAGCAACGGCTGGACAGAGTCGAGGAGCGGTTGGACAGAGTCGAAGAGCGGTTAGACAGAATCGAAGAGCGGTTAGACAGAATCGAAGAGCGGTTAGACAGAGTCGAGGAGCGGTTAGACAGAGTCGAGGAGCGGTTAGACCAGCATGATATCCGGTTTGAACAACTGGAACAGCGTATGGGAAATTTCGAGCAGGGCATGGGTGCCCTCGAGCAGCGCATGGAAAGACAAGAATCGCTCATGAAGCTCGTGGAAGAGATGGGTGCTGAGTTGATTCAGAAGGTTGCCAGTACGAATGATCGGTTGGACAACCTCTGTCAAGAGGTAAGGGAAATTCGGGAGGAGCAGATCGATAAAAAGGTACATCTGGATTTTCTCGAAAAAAAGGTATGGCAGCATGAAAAAGACATTTACCTGCTGCGTGAACGAGTAGCGAAGTATGAAAAAGAAAGCTGAAGCGGCGCAGAGCTGCTTCAGCTTTCTTCTATATTATAGTGCTTTTACTGCTTCGGCAGTTTCTTCATTTGTACCATCACGCGCACAGTGATCACGGCCATCTCTGCACGAGTCAGGTTGTTTCTTGGTTTAAAGCTGAACGTCGGCTTTTTGGCAGTCGCATCGTTTGGTTCGCCGTTCATCAGCTTGGCTTTGGTAACTGCCAATACGGATGGTGCAGCGTAGTAGCTGACATCTTTGGCATCCGTGAACGATTTGTTCAATGCCAGCTTGGAAGCATCCAGGGAGCCCACCTTCAGGTTGAGCGCACGTGCAATCATGATGGTTGCTTCTTCACGTGTCAGGGAATCATCCGGACGGAAGTAGCCAGGCTGTTTACCACGAATGATACCTGCGCGAGCTGCTGTCTCGATGTATTTGTACTCGTAGTCCCAACGATCACGATTGGGTCGAACGTCAGTAAATGTTGGTTCGAGTGGATCGCGCTCATTGCTGTCGCGGTACGGGCCAGCGTCAATCGGCAAAGCCAGCGCTTTTACCAGCATGGTCGCAAACTCACCACGTGTCATATCACGGTTTGCTCCAAAGCTGCTTCCGCTGTATGCAGGCATGATTCCTTTTGCATACAGAGTCTCCATCGCATCGCGAGCAAAATCATGACTTACTACATCATCGTAGGATTCTCTGGTTTTCATGACCATGTAGAAACCAAAGCCTTGGAACGGCACTTGAACAGTTTGGGAACCTGTATTCACTACCCCGCCTACGTTTCTCCACTCATCACCGTTGTGATAGTAGATCGTCAGCATGGTATTCGCTGCATTTACAATAGAGGAATTGTACTGCAGCGTGAGTGTTCCTTGACGGCTTGGCACCAGGTTATCTTCCCAGCGGCTCTTGAAGTCTTCAGCATCTCCTTCATCATAATAAGGATCTCTACCCCAAGGAGCTTCCATGTCGCCAGCGTCGATGTAGTACAGCGGGCTGGCGTAGTTAAAGTTGGCATCCAAAACGAGTCTGTTTTCCAGGTTGTCGTCTGGCAGACTGACTTGTCCAGTCGTACGATCCGCGATACCGAAGTAGAGTGGAACGTCAACGAAGATATCACCATTCGGATTTTTTACTTCCTGACCGGCACGTCCGTCATCTGGCGACAGCAGAACTGTACCACTTGGGAATTTCAGCACCAGCTGCTTATCGAACACAGTGAACGAGACTTTTTTACCCAGTACATCGCGGTATTCGGCACCATTAACGGTGGAATTGGCGTTGTAGATCTTGATCTCGTCGTTGTATGTCTCCGTGCCTACTTGGATCGCAAACTTCACGTTGTTAAGGCCTTTTTTCAGCGGGACAGTAGCTGTAAAGACATAATACGTTTCTGGAATGGTTTTGCCCAGATCGTCATCATAGTAGAAATCGCGATTGGTTGTATTGGATACAGTAGCCTCTGTTTTACCAAACAGGACCTTATCCGCATTCTCTGCAAATACACGTACAATCGCCGTGTTGCTGTTTACAATGATATATTGGTCTGTCTCTTTCGCTTTTACAGGCGAGAGAACTTCCCAGCTGGAGTACTTTTGTTCGATATTGATATCGTATCGAACGACTGTACCGTTGTCATCCTCGGCAACGATGGTATATACCGTCGTACCGCCTTTGCGGAGTGTCAGCGGGAACAGCGCGAGCTTTTGCTCCTGCATCTGAGCATCCGTTACAGCATCCTGAACTCTTTCTACGAGGTCGCCGTATTGACTTGCCGTAATTTTACCCTCGAATTTCGAGCTGGAAATAGGGGAGATATTCCGTCTGTCAAAGATATCGGCGAGATCGTTGTCATTCAGCGTTGCTTCTTGACGTGCATTTACGTAGTCCTGATGGGTATCGATCTGATCCCAAGTGCCGTTGTCGTACTCAAAGTCGTTGATCCGTTTACCGTTTTTCTCGATGTACACATGTGTAGCATCCTTCACTGTGAAGCTCAGGCCTCTCAGGAAGTTCGCTCCTGTGCGATAAGCAGAATCCCCAGCTTTTTTCACCAGTTCTTCGGTTTCGCCATTCGAGACGATCTCCAGCTTCACATCCTCAACGCTTGGCGCTACGGATGTATCGTAGGATACGTTGTAGGTAAATGTTGTGTTGGTATCTTTGTTGGTGTCATCACTCAATATAATTTTGAGCACGTTGTTTCCTTTTTTATAGCTCAATTGCGTATCTGCAATTCGGAAAACCCCGGTAGTCGTATTGATTCCCGTGATCGTAATAGGTGATGCATTCAAGGTAGCTTTGATGTTGATATTGGCGTTGTTTTTCAACACATAGTTGTACACTCTACCATCCAGGCTGCGAATATCATTTGCGCTCTTGATTTCGAACCCGTCTTCAAAGCTGCGCACTTGCCCATCTACCATATATGTCAGCTGTACATAAGGTGTAACCCGAATATCCAGTTGATAGACCCCAGAAGTACTATTAGAACCCGATGTATACAAAATTTCTAGTTTTCCATTACCAGGAGGTGTCTTTTTCAGGGTCAAATTATAGTAGTAGGCAGGTACTGCCGGTGCACCAGTTCCAGTAACCTGTACAAGACTATAATCTCCATCTGTCTGGCTCAAGGTCACACCATTGTACTTGATAGTAAAACCACCAATAGTATCTGCATTCATTGTTTGCAGCTGCAGTTCCAATGGCGATGTTACGATCGTATTGGTACCCGTTGGGGATAGTTGCTGAGAATTAACCTGATTGATAACCTTTTCAATGATCGGCTTATTGCTATCCACATACTTGAACTGATACTGGTAGTTGTTCACCAGTGTAAAACCGTTCGGAGTAGTAGGCTGTGCATTTGGATCGTCACTGGATACTTTCACAAGGTACTGATAGCTCAGACTTACTTGATACACTTTTCCATCTTGTAAGCCAGCAGGTACTCTCGCGGAAATGTAGTACTCAGTGAAACCATTCTGAGGATTGCCTACTGGAGCAAACCCGATTTCAGATGGTGAATCCGGATCTACCAACGAATTGAGCGTAACTGGAACAATCTCGTTGTAGCCATCGCCTGTAATGGTCAGTCTGAATTGGTCAAATTTCTGGAGCTTGTCGATGTCGATAAAGCGCAAGAGTGCTTTACCCGTAATGGCCACTTCACTAGAAGTTGGCGACGGCTGCTTGATCACAGCTTGTAGGTCTGGATTCAGCAGTACATTATCTAATTTGACCTGGTAAAATTGATCGGAGCTGCCCGAGGAAGTCGCAGTGACCAGGATTTTTCTTTCAAAAACCCCTACTTCCTTGTTTTGGTTAAACACGCGGATGTGCAACGTGTTTTCACCAAGCAATGAAGGAATGTTCAAACCAAAAGTACCCGTCCGATTTACCTCTGAACGAATGACTTCGTTGTTACGCAGGTTTCGTACTTCCACGGAATCCGCGTTCAACGCTTTACCGTCCATGCTCAACGTCAGTCTGTTAATCGATGAAATCGCAATGTAAGTTGGATTGGTCGTAATATTCGGGTCATTCAGTGGCACATCATTGATTTTCAAATCACTGACTAGCGGTGTATCGTTGTACTGAACATAAAAATGGTAGTACTCTTTGGTCACGCTTCCGACTCTTTCATAGAAGGTGATCTTGTTCAGTCCGGATTTCAGCGAAACGTCCGTAAACGTAAAGTTGCTTCCGTTGATCTCAGGAGCTGTATTGGCCAGATCTTGAACAATTTGTCCATTATTCGTAATCAGTTTGAGGCGCAGGCTTGGACCTGATACGCTCGCTCCGTATGTACCTGTAATCGTAAACCGTGAATCTCCATACACGACCGGATTGGCTGCACTGGTATCATTCGGAAAACCTGTGAGCGTGATCGGGTTGTTCGTATTTGTCGCAGCAGATGCTGGCAATGCCGGAATTAATCCCGTGACCAACATCATCATCGTCAGGCATAACGCGAACCAACGACGAAAGTCTTGATATTGCTTCCTCATGTCTTCACCTCTCCACTTCATTGAATTCCTTATTTACACCCAGAATCTGGTAGTTCAGGGCAATTCCTTCTCCCTTTATTTATCGGACAATTAATCCAGTCAGTTAAGGGTTTGCACCTAAATAATGGCGAAAAAAAACCCCTGCTGGTCAGCAGAGGTTTTGTACGGAATTAATGACTGCGTCGATGCGCCATCTTCACTTTCAATCTCCGATAAATATTGATCAACGGGCGATGCCTGCGACTTACCAGCCCGACAATCTCCGTACCCAGATGGATCGCGATCAGAAGCGCGACCATCACGATCAAAGTTGTCCACTTCGTAGTCTTGGTCAGCAAGATCGCCATCGTTCCGAAGAAGACGCTGATCGTGTAGATGACAAGTACGGTGGAGCGATGAGACAGTCCCATGTTTAGCAAACAGTGATGCAGATGCCCTTTATCCGGGCTCGAAATCGGCTTTTTGTTGACGATCCGCCGCACGATAGCGAAAAAGGTATCCCAGAGTGGCACTCCCAGGACCACAATCGGAATGATGAATGAAACGAACAATGCTTCTTTAAAACCCATAATCGATAAGGCCGCAAGATTAAATCCTAAAAAGAGCGATCCGGTATCGCCCATGAACAGGCGCGCCGGGTGGAAGTTGAAATACAGGAAGCCGAGAATCGCTCCCAGCAAAACAAAACAGTAAATGGCAACGTTAACCTCGTCCATTAGAAGTGCCACAACCGCCATCGTTCCCGTAGCAATGGCGGAAACACCTGCAGACAAGCCATCCAAGCCATCAATCAGGTTCACGGCATTCGTCACGCCGACGATCCAGAACATCGTGATCGGCACTGCCAGCCACAACAGCCAGCCACTGCCAAAATCAATGCTTCCCGAATACGGAAGATTGACCACGCCTATTTTTAAACCGAACGGGATAACGACAATGACTGTAGCGACGAGCTGCCCCAGCAGCTTCCATTTTGGCGAGAGCTGGTATTTGTCATCCAGCATTCCCACCACCATGACGATCGTACTACCAATAAAAATCCCCATCATCTCTGTTTTATCGGCAAACGGAACAAACAGAAAGAAAGCAACCATATATCCGAGGTAAATGGCCAATCCACCCATGCGAGGCATAATTCGGGTATGCACCTTGCGTTGGTTGGGAGCGTCCACTGCCCCTACTTTTTCAGCCAGTTTTTTTACATAAGGTGTAGCAATAAATGCAACGATCAGCGAGGTCAAAAATCCGAAGATTAACGTAGACATCGGCTGTCTCCTCTCTACGGGTGCTCTAGGAGCGGTTACTCCATTTTTCTTTTAAGACGGTCCAAACAAATCGCGGTATCGCCAATTGCCGCTTCCAACGTGAAGGCGTAGCAAGCAACCGGTACAGCCATTCCAGATTCAGCTTCTGCCACAGCATAGGGGCTCGTTTTACTTTTCCCGAAATGACGTCAAAAGTTCCGCCCACTCCCATCATCAAGGAAGCTTGCAGTTGGTCGCGGTATCGGGCTAGCCACTGATCTTGCTTGGGCGAACCCATCGCTACAAAGAGCAATTGGGTCTTTTTGCTTGCGATCTCCTGTACGATCTGTTCTTCTTCGTCTTGCCGAAAATAGCCGTCCCTATACCCGACGATGTGCGCATTCGGAAATCGCTGCTCCAGCTTTTGTGCAGCAAGCTGGATCACTTCCGGTGACGCACCCAATAAATACACATTCCATTGTTTTTTGTCTGCTTCTGCCATCAAAGCTTCTACCAGCTCCACGCCGGTTACGCGCTCGTGGATGGGTTGATTCGTCCACTTGGCTGCATATACGATTCCGATCCCATCTGGTACGACATAGGCTTGTTCTACGATTGTGCGAAAAGCCTGATTTTCGTTTGCAAGCATAACAATTTCCGGATTTGCGGTGAGTACATGCATTTGTTCTCCGCTTTCAATCCGTTCCACCAGATGAGTAACTGTTTCGCCAAAGCCGCGTGTAGTAAATGGTACGCCAAGTATATTTGCAACCGGTTTGGTCAATGGTTTCACCTTCAGTTTATTAGACGGTCGACGAGTTAAAAATGTTCCCAGATGCCATTCTAACCGAAAAGAAAGGCACATTCAAGATAGATCAAGAATGTGCCTGTTCCGCATCGATCAGAGCAAACATCAAGTCGCCCTCGGCAACGACCTTGTCGTTTACCATTGCTCGTCCATGCCCTTTTCCAACAGTTCCGCGAACGCGTGTCATTTCGACCTCCAGGATCAGCGTATCTCCAGGCTTTACCTGATCCTTGAAGCGGAACCCATCAATCCCTGCGAACAGTCCGATCTTTCCTTGGTTATCTTCCATGCTCAGCATGGCCACAGCACCCACCTGTGCGAGCGCCTCTACGATCAGCACACCAGGCATGACCGGAAATCCGGGAAAATGCCCCTGAAAGAAAGGCTCGTTAATGGTAACATTCTTAAGTCCGACAGCCCGCTTGCCCAATTCCAGCTCCGTGATCTTGTCCACCAGCAAAAAAGGGTACCGATGCGGAATAACAGCTTGAATCTGTGTACTATCCATAGGTGCTTTCATTTTACGAACACCGCTCCATTTCCATGACTTAACTAGACTTGTCCATGCATGAAGAAGAACCTTCAAACTGAAACTAAAAACAACCACCCGCCTCCGTCAAGAGGAGCTCGGGGTTGAGATAAAAGGAGCACTTCCTTCCCTTCCCGGAAGTGCTCTTTTTCCAACGCGAATAACAGCTTATGACGATTTGTTCAACAAACGAAATTTCCCCAAGTAGATCGCGCTTGCAAGGAAAGAAAATGCAATGACTGACCATAGGATGGCCTCGCTGTACGGATAACGGTACATGACCAACGGTATAACCAGGTAAAGCAGCACCGTAGTCAGTTTCCCGTAGGCATTGGCTGGTACCGTCTTCTTTCCACGGAAGTGGTAGACAGCTGCAACACCAATCATCGCCACATCCCGAGCAAAGAAAAACAGCGTAGCCCACAGGCTGATCCGATCTGTCAGAAATAATGAGGCTATGACTGCAAGCATCATCAGTTTGTCTGCCAAAGGATCCATCATGACGCCAAACGTGGTCACCAGCTTATACTTCCTTGCGATATACCCATCCGCAATATCTGTCAGCCCTGCCACGATGAGGATGCCCAAGGCGATCTCCAAATGAAAGGGCAGTTCGGAAAAAAACACGTACAGGTACAAAGGGATAAGAACGATGCGAAAGATTGTAAGCATATTAGGAAGATTCACGGATATCCCTCCGTAATGAAAAACTGCACTTCCTTTTTCAACCACTCGATCTATTATACTCTGTGGACAATCTCAACAACAAGTCCTCCAAAACGGTCATGACCGTTTTGGTAACCGCAAGCGGTAACATCAACTTTTATGAAAAACGTCGAGATGTTTCGATCCCCCGATGAGAGGGGACGTTTTTCACAGAAAAAGCAGATAGCCCAAACCAATGGTCCGGGCCCGCTAAGGATGTGAGCTTGTTCCCTATTCCGTATCTGCGAATAGCAAATCATACATATGTTGGTACGTACCCAGATCGAACACTTCCGAAGACGGCTTATCCCCAACAACACCGTAACCGATCATCAATCCAACAACCAGTGAGAAAAACAACAGGATCGGGACCAACAAGACTTTTGCCAACACGACTGGCCATCTCTTGCCGCTCCTGACGCGTTCTTTTTGAGCAACCTCTTGGGTATCTCGCGGGAAACGTTGTCCCTTTCCTTGATTCATTCTGTATCCTCCATCTAGACGAATGGGATTAACGACTGCGTATCGAAGTGGCAATGCCCATCATTTGATCTGTGATCCCAATCGCCCGTGAATTGAGCTGGTATGCGCGCTGAATATTGATGAGCTGAGACATTTCCTCCTGCAGGTTTACATTGGAACCCTCCAATGCTCCTTGACGAACGGAAGCAAGATTGTTTGTCCAAGCCAGCTCGTAGTAATCATCGGGATTAAAGGTCGCAGGATCATCATAAGCAAGCTCTGAAAGACCCCATAGATTTTTTCCAACCTGTCTCATGGAGTCAGGGTTATGTACTTTCCAGATTCCTACTCGTTCAAAGGTAGGTTCTCCGTTAACCGACACATACCCGTCTTCGGAGATCACTAGCTCCCTCACTTCATCCGTAGGAAGAACAAGTGGATTATCCGATTCGTTCAACAGCACATGGCCTGTAGAAGAAACGAGTATAAATCCACCAAAATACGCGCTTTCCTCCAAGTGAAAATTCCCATCGCGCGTAAAGCGCATCTCTTCCACTCGGGCACCGTTTGCATCCGTCTCCTGGGAACCTACCCGAAAATAGCCTTCCCCCTGAATCATCAAATCGGTGGGAACATCGGTTGGTTTCATACTACCCTGTCCCATATCCAGCTTGGTCATTCCGAGTTTGGCTCCACTGCCAATGCGTATACCAACTGGTGAGTTGCGATTTTCACGGTCGGTAGAAGGCTGCTCATTCATCGAATCGGCAAGCAACTCGGAAAACGAAGCGACTCGACGCTTGTATCCAACCGTGTCCAAATTCGACATGTTGTTCGCAGAATTGTCCAGCGCAAGCTGAATACCGCGCAGAGCTGAAGTAGAAATGTTAAGAGACTGCATCTTCGTCCTTACCCCCTAGTTTACCCGTTTACTCGTCCAATTTCATTGGCAGCCTTATCCAAAGTTCCGTCAATCGTAGTCAAAACCCGTTGATTCGCTTCATAGGCGCGCAGTACAGCCATCATGTCCGTCATCGTTTGGGCAGGGTCTACATTCGCCCGCTCAATCCACCCCTGCTTTAATCCGTAACGCCCTGCTATTAGGGGATTCGCATACTCGCCAGCACCAAACGCAGTCAAGTCTTCAATCTCGGCTTCCTCTAGTGCTGCGGGCGCAATATCACCCTCATAGCGAAACACACTTGTGCCTTCGCGAACCATCATCTGAGGTTTTGTGATGACTGCCAAACCTAGACGCTGATCCATTAAAACAGGTGGATCCTCAGGTTCTCCAGCAGGGTCTTTGTACATCAACTCGCCTTGAAGACCGATCTGCAGTAGCTCTCCCACTTTCACACCAGCCGGATCATTGATGCGAATGGCCTGATTATCATTGCCCAACACGTAATAACCATCCGGTGTTACGAGATACCCGTCAAAATTGACATCCCAGTTCCCGTTTCGCGTGTAGCGAATTTGCTCCGGATCAGCGGGTTGCGTCAAATCCTCCAACTTAGCCACGCTAAAGAAGAGGCGTTGTTCATTGCCGTCTTCATCCCTCTGCAGGTTGTCCATCAATGCAACGTCATACGGATTGCGAGTTTCCGCGATATCGCCTTGCCCAAATACCGGCAAAGCTTCTGACATGTACACACCCGTGTGCAGACGACCAATAACGGCAGCCTGTCCATTCATGGTCGGCATTCCTTGAATATCTGGTCCCTGCTGATCGCGAATCCGAGAGATCAGCTGTTCCGGAAATGCACGCATGAGACCCACGTCCTGCTTGTAGCCAGGTGTATTGATATTCGCGATGTTATTCGCCAGTGCTTCGTGTCTGTTCTGCAAGGCCAACATGCCTGATGCAGACGTATACAAGCCTCTGATCACAGGATCTTACCCCCCGAAGAGCTTCTTATTGCGAGTCGCTGGTACTTTATCCAAGTAATCCAACATCATTCCCGTACCTTTGGCTACGCACATCATCGGCTCGTCCGCTACCAGGACTGGAACCTTCAGTTCCTCTGCCAGCATCTGGTCAAGTCCGTGCAAAAGTGCGCCGCCACCAGTCAGGAATACACCCTTATCTATTATATCGGCAGAAAGCTCCGGAGGTGTTCGTTCTAAAACAGATTTTGATGCTTGTACAATTGCACTAACCGACTCAGCCAGGGCTTCTTGGACTTCATGGGAGCGAATATTAATGGTTTGCGGCAATCCGCTTACCATATCTCGTCCACGAATGTCCATTTCGTCCTGGCGTCCGCCGAATACAGTTCCAATCTGAACTTTAATATCTTCAGCCGTACGTTCACCAATCAGCAACTTGTATTTATTCTTTATGTATCGCATGATCGCCACGTCAAACGTATCGCCTGCGATTTTGATGGAAGAAGACGTGACGATATCACCCATCGAAAGTACGGCTACGTCCGTTGTACCGCCACCGATATCGACAACCATATTTCCGGACGGCTGAAAAATGTCCATGCCAGCGCCAACAGCAGCTACTTTTGGCTCTTCCTCAATATACACTTCTCTCGCTCCGCCGCTTCGTTCAGCCGCTTCGCGAATGGCCTTTTGTTCCACAGACGTGATGTTTGTTGGACAACAAATCAAGATACGCGGACGAGCAAACATGCTTTTTCCGCCGATTTTGGTCAAGAAATGCTTAAGCATGGCCTCAGTAATTTCGAAGTCCGCAATAACCCCTTCTCGCAAAGGTCGGATCGCTACGATATTCCCTGGAGTCCGGCCTACCATTCGATAGGCTTCATTGCCTACAGCCAACACTTTTCTTGTTTGATTGTCAATTGCCACGACAGCTGGTTCGTCAAGGACAATTCCTTTGCCTTTCACAAATACCAAGACGTTTGCCGTCCCCAAGTCGATTCCGATATCTTTGCCAAACATTGCAAGGTCCTCCCTGTTACCAGTTACATTCCTAACTAATATCATAGGCTCTTCTACGTGAGAGGACAAGGAAATTCTTTCTTACACACTTTCCTCCTGTTCTACATGCACTTTTTTGCTACGTCTCTTGTACTTGATTTTCGTTGCCTCTCCTCCGCGAAGATGGCGGATAGCCTTGTGGTATTCCAAAATTTCCTTTACTTGGTTGGCCAACTCGGGATTTATTTCAGGCAACCGCTCTGTCAGGTCCTTGTGCACTGTACTTTTGGAAACACCGAATTCTTTGGCGATCATCCGAACCGTATTGCGCGTCTCTACAATATATCGGCCGATTTTGATGGTCCGCTCTTTGATGTAGTCGTGCACATCACTCGCCTCCTTGTATCTACATTGTCTGATACAATATATGGGTGGGTGCGGACACATATTCTACGTTTCCAAGCCTGACAAGCCAGCACGGCCGCATCTTTTTTTCACAGTTTGTACACATGCAAAAAGTCGAAGCGTTTTGCACAAAAAAACACCTGTAAAAAATTGGGATTTTACAGGTGTTTTTTACGATTATTGATTTTTTGCTTCCGGCTGAAGCAGGTATTGCTCCGGATTTACTGCCTTGCCATCGACACGTACTTCAAAGTGAAGATGTACACCGGCATCTTTTTCATACTCGCTGCGTCCTGCAGAACCAAGCACCTGTCCTTGTGTGACTTCGTCGCCCGGTTTTACAATGATATTCTCCAAGCTTTGATACACACTTACCATCTTGTCAGCATGCTCAACTTCGACGACTCGACCGACGAGTGGATCATTTTCCACTTTCGTCACTTTACCAGCCAATGCAGCTACGACATCAAAGCTCTTGCCGTCGACTGCCTTCAAATCGATTCCCGTGTGAGGGAAGTAGGAATTGTTGTACTTGATCAACGCTTTTTGCTGCTCTTCCGCTGTTGCCTTTTCATCGAAGAAGCTCATGACCTGATCGTACTGAACTCCTGCTCCGACTGGCCATGCCAGTGGTTCCACGCTACCTGCTACCGGTACTGCATCATCGCCTTGTGTATCAGTCCCAGGAGTTGGATTACCCTCTGGGTTCGTCACTACCACGCCATCCTGTGGATTGGTCAATTCGGATACCGTGCTGATGACATTACCCTGATACCACATCACAAAAGCGAGAATGATTGCTGCAGTACCGATGTAGATCGCCGGAAACGCCCATTTCTTGCCCATCATCTTTTTCCAAGAACTTGACTTCTTGAATGGAATCGGTTGATTTTGATTTTTTTCATTTTCCATTTTATTCATCACCTCATCCCTCAGTATCGCCAGAATTTTGACGTATAAACCTGAGAGAGAAGGGAAAATTAAAAATTTACCAATTGCCCATCTAAACGGAGAGAAACTTCGAATAATCCTGCAAATCGATCCCCTGATAATAATATTTCACGATCTGCTCTGCGTTTTTCCCTGACTTCGCCATTCCATTTGCACCCCATTGACTCATGCCGACGCCATGGCCGTACCCCTTGGTCGTGATATAGACCTGCTTGCCCCGCAATTCCATCGTAAACGACGAAGAGTTGAGATTCAGCTTTTCCCGCACTTCCCGTCCTGAGAAATCCTTTCCTCCAATGTGGATCTTACCGACGCGATTCCCCGTAGTCGTTGAAGTCACGCGAAACCAGGAACCATTGGAAGACACCTCTTGCACCAGCTTCACCCCAAGACTTTTTTCCATCTCCTCAGTCGTAAAAACGACGGTTTCCTGATAGCGGGGAGAATCAATGTCCCACGGACTCGCCACGCTTTTCAAATAAGGAATGGCTTTTTCCCAATACTCACCGGAGTTCTCAGTGAAGCCATTGCTGGTGGAAAAGAAGGTCGCGTCAATCGGCTGTCCCTGAAAGGTAAGCACAATGCCTGCCGTGGCCTGAACCGCTTGTTGAATCCGCTTGTTTTTCCACTCGTACTGACTGCTCCATCGTTCTTTGCGCTGTACTTCATCCATATAGACCTGGTGACGGACTGTGTCCAGCACCTGAGCCCCATCCGGTACATCGTCCCATTTTCCCTCGCTCAGCCTGCGCACAATGTATGTTCTCGCAGCCATCGCCTGTGCCTTGAGAGCTTCCAGTTCAAACTCTGCCGGCATTTCCGCGGCCACCACTCCGGTGATGTACTCTTCCATTGGTAGTGTTTCCACCACTTTTTTCTCCGTACGGTAAACCTTCACTTCCAGACCTGGCTTTATGACGGCCTGGTTGTCCGGTTGCAGGACGGCGACACTCTCTCCCCCCGCTACCTGACTGGTTGGTGAAAACAGATATACCAAGGCGGCTGGCATGAGAACGAGCAAGATCGGTAATGCGACAAACCACATGACAAAATAACGTTTCATGCTTGGAATCCTCCCCGTATCGTGCTGACACTTCCAGTCTATGTTCTGTGCCCATACGATAGAACGAGAGAATGAGAGAGAAACGAGAATGCAAAAAGGCCCCCTGCTAGCAGAGAGCCTTTCTTTCATTTCAATGCCTCGACGGCAAATATTAAGCAAAGTTGGGTGAAAAATTGATCTTAATCGCTTCCGGAGCTGCAGCTTCCTGCTGCTCTTGATGAATGTAGCGCTCCACGTCTGCGCCCAACGCTTGAAGCTTTTCCGCAAAGTTGACGTAGCCTCGGTCGATGTGATGCAAGGCTGTAACTTCCGTATCGCCTTCAGATACCAATCCGGCCAAGACCAGAGCTGCACCTGCGCGCAAATCTGTAGCGGCTACCTTGCTGCCAGTCAGCTTGGCTCCACCCTCGACGATGGCGCTACGTCCCTCAATCTTGATATTGGCGTTCATCCGACGGAACTCCTCGACATGCATGAAGCGATTTTCAAAAACCGTCTCTGTCACAATGCTTGTACCCTCGGAAACGAGCAACAAAGCCATCATTTGTGACTGCATATCGGTAGGGAAACCAGGGTATGGTAAAGTCTTCAAGTCAACAGCCTTCAGCTTGCCCTTGCGCGTCACGCGAATGCCGTTTTCCTGTTCGTCTACTTCTACGCCCATCTCTCTCAGCTTGGCTGTAACAGACTTCAGATGGTCGCAGATCGCACCTTCTACAAACACATCGCCACCCGTAATAGCAGCAGCTACCATAAACGTACCTGCTTCAATCCGGTCAGGAATCACACAATGTGTGCAGCCCTTCATGGTTTCAACGCCTTCGATCCGAATCGAACCAGTACCAGCACCGCGGATTTTTGCTCCCATTCGGTTGAGATAGTTGGCCAAATCCACGATTTCAGGTTCTTCTGCGGCATTTTCAATCACGGTCGTGCCTTCTGCCAAAGCAGCGGCCATCATGATGTTTTCGGTTGCTCCTACACTGGCGATATCCAGGTAAATTTTCGCACCTTTCAATCTGCCCTCCACGCTCGCATCAATAAATCCTTGTCCGATATCGATTTTTGCTCCCATCGCCTCAAAGCCTTTGAGGTGCTGATCGATTGGTCGCGTCCCAATGGCGCAACCACCTGGAAGAGCGACACGTGCCCGTCCCTTTCTCGCTAAAAGCGGTCCCATTACCAAGAAGGACGCCCGCATTTTGCGAACAAGTTCATAGGATGCCTCAACGCTCGACAAAGAGGAAGCGTCGATTGTCAGCACTTCATGATCATATGTAAGGGAGATTCCCATCGATTTCAAGAGGTCGCATATCGTCCTAACGTCGTCAAGGGCTGGAACATCCGAAATGATGCTTGTCCCTTCTTCTGCCAGGATAGATGCTGCAATGATAGGGAGTACGGCATTTTTGGCTCCGGAAACCTTGACGTTTCCTACCAATGCCTTACCACCGCGGACAATCATTTTATCCAATGTGTACCCCTCCGCGTGCTAATATTCCACTGTGATGATTGGTGTGCCTACGGTGATCTGCGTTCCTGCATGACTGTCTCGATGCGTTGCCACCTGTAGGTTCATCTTGTCCCCGTTTAGCGAAATGAACGGCTTCCACAGCTTCGTGTAGCCGGAAATACTGACTACAGTTTCATCCGCTAAACGTTCTCGTTCTTTGGCTTGGAGGGCCTGAAAAATCGACAATATTTTACCCTCCTGTTGATCAACACTCATCTTAACATTGTACATTCCGCGAATACAAGTGCTAATTTGCGGAATAAAGTCGGCTTTTGACAAGGATTTTACAAAGTTATCCTGCGTAGATTCAATATATGGTAGTGATTCACGGCTTCCGGTTAGTTCCAACACTAGATATGTATCAAATGCACCATTTATGGAAACTCCTGTTATTTCAAAACGTACCTGTACGCCATCCTGGATGATTTCTGCCGTGTGAGAGACGATGTGATTCTCTTGAGAAAAAACGAAGCTGGTAACCGGAATTGCGAGTTCTGTTGCCCAACTGTTTGCCAACTTTTCAAGCTCCGCAGGACTTTCTACCTGTCCAAGCGATGTGCGGCCGCGCATCTGAACCTGTAGTCCGGTAGCTCCCGTCTCTTCGATTACCGCAAGCAACCGCGCAGCAATTGCCACATCGGGAATTTCCTTCGCTTGTGCCGGTACCCAATAGACGATCCCCAAAACGATTAGCATCGCTAGAGACAACAAACCTGACCACATTTTCATTTTTTCTCTCTCCCATTCATGTAGCTCTTTGTACTTCTCAGTTTGCACATGAAATTGGGTGGATATACCAATAAATTCAGATTACACGTGAGAGAATTAGGAGAAGAGATTTCCGATGATCAGCGACCAACCCAGATAATCGCTGAAGAAGCGGGACAACTCATAGCCAATTACAATAGACAAAAAGATTTGCAGCAGCTTGGCTTGTGCGCTGTTCGGTTTTTTTAGGAGTTTTTCAAACCTTACAGCCTGAAGGGTCCACCAGCTTAATCCAATAAAGACGATGGACAGGATGATACTTAAGAAGCCATATATTTCACTCGGCACAATCCGTTCCTCCTCTATTGAAAATACATGAGCCATCTTACCTTTGCCAAGAGTCTGATGGTACAGAAATTCGGGTTCTCCGCGATATATAAGCGGTTTTAACAGATTTAACATATTTAAACGCGAAAAAAGGGACGGTCATTGGTTGACCATCCCTTTTATTGTACATGAAGTACGGGTCTGTTTCGAGTTTCATTGTGCTCAAGAAGGCAGCATATTTCCAAAGTCGAACGCCGGGTTAAAGTTTACTTGGATATAATCGGTCACGAGTCCCGGGAAGACACCGAAGAACACGGTCGCGATCGCGAGCAGCAATACAAGTAGCCAGATTCCTCTTGGTACGGCCAATGGTGCTTCGCTCTCTCCTGAGCGCATGTACATCTGCCGGATAATCCCGAAGTAATAGTAATAGGAAACGACGCTGGTCACAATCATGACACCCGACAGCCAGTAGTTCTCCTGGGCCAGCGCCCCCATGAACAGATAGAATTTCCCGAAGAAGCCGACCGATATGGGAATCCCTGCCAAGGAAAGGAGGAAAATTGTCATCGAGATCGCCATGACAGGAGAGCGATGGTACAAGCCGGCAAATCCTTTCAGGTCTTCCGTCTGTTGTTCTTTGGCCACCGCCATGATCACGGCAAACGCACCAAAGCTCACGAGCAAATAACCGAATAGATAGAAGATCACTTCACTGAAAAACAGAGTCGTCGGCGGTGAGAACGGTACCAGCAAATAACCTGCCTGTGCGATACCCGAATACGCCATCATCCGCTTGACGTTGGTCTGTTTGAGGGCCATCGTATTTCCGATGATCATCGACGCTGCTGCTATGAGTCCCAGATACAAGCTGCCCTGTACGAAAAAGAAAGGTCCTTCAGCACTTGGCACTTGCAGAAAACTAATCAGCAGCAATCGGAATACGAGGGAAAATCCAGCTGCTTTCGAGACAACTGCCAGGAAAGCTGTCACCGGGGTCGGAGCTCCCTGGTAGACGTCCGGTGCCCACATATGGTTGGGTGCCGCAGAGATTTTAAAGGCAAGGCCAACCGCTAGAAATGCAAACGCCATATAGATGATAAACTGGTAGCCCATCATCCCCGCTTCCGCCAGACGCTGCGAAATTTCGTAGATGTTGGTGGTTCCCGTCAAGCCGTACACATACGACATCCCAAACAAGGTCACTGCGGTGGCAATCGAGCCGGAAACGACGTATTTAAATGCCGACTCGTTGGAATGGAGAGACTTTTTCCGCATGCCAACCAGCACATACGATGACAGCGACAGTAGCTCCAGCCCGACAAACATCGTGATCAGGTCCGCCGAGGAAGCCATGACCATCGCACCAAGCAAACCGCTGAGCAACAGGTAGTAATATTCTCCCCTATGTGCCACCTCTCCCTGATTTAAATAGGAGAGGGAGATCAGAATCGTGAATGCAGTCCCGCCCAGGAAGAGCAGTTTGAAAGCATTGCCGTAGTCATCGATACGAATCATGTCCGCCATGTAGCTGTATGGCTGATCAAGCGTCGTCATGTTGACGAAAACAAATGTCGTTGCCAGCAGCACCCCCACCAGGGAAAGCAGTCCGATCGCTTGTTTACCCAATCGCTTTCCGGCGAACAGATCGAGAAGTGATAGCCCTGTAGCAAAGCCTAGAATGATAAATTCGGGCAGAAGGTAGCTCCAGTCATATGAGAAGATGTCTTTTACTTCCATGGCTTACCCTCCTATTCCCGTCACGATGGGTACGATTGTTTTCAAGGTCTGCTGCAGCGGATTTCCCAAAATGGCAGGATACACCCCGATCAGGATGATGAAGCCGAGGAGGACAACCATCGGGATCACTTCCATTGGTTGAGCATCCGCGAGACGATTAAAACGGTCAGGTGTTGGGCCGAATGTCGTACGCAATATGGCACGCAGCAAGTATACTGCCGTCAGTACGATACCGAGTGCGCCGACGACTGCCATGACTGGAAGTTTGCCGAACAATCCCAGGAAGGCGAAGAACTCGCTGATGAATCCAGACATCCCCGGCAATCCGAGGGACGCCATCCCTCCTGCCAGCAAGATTCCACTGACAAATGGCATGGATTTGGCCAATCCCCCCAGCTCGTCGATCATCGAGGTTTGGGTACGATCCCAAATCACGCCGATCAGGAAGAAGAGCAGTGCAGAGATAAAGCCGTGCGATACGATCTGGAACATGGCCCCTTGAAAGCCGATGGTATTCATCGCCGCAAATCCGAGCAGGACAATTCCCATGTGACTGATACTGGAATAGGCCAGAACCATTTTCAAATCCTTTTGCACATATGCGAGTACCGCGCCGTACAGAATGTTGATGATGCCAAGCACGGCCAACCAGGTAGCGAACTGGTATGCCTGCTCAGGGAAAAATCCAATCCCCATCCGCAGGACCCCGTAAGCCCCCATCTTCAGCAAAATGCCGGAGTGAATCATCACGATAGACGGAGGTGCCTGAACGTGTACTTTTAGCATCCAGGTATGGAACGGAAATACCGGAAGCTTGATCGCAAATGCGATGAACAAAGCCAGGAACAGGCCAAATCGGAGTTCAGGAGTGATCGCTGATGCGACCGGATGACCCGCCGTCGTCAATGCATTCGAAATCTGCTCCATGTTCATCGTCTGCAAGAGAAGATAGAGAACAATGAACGCAATCAGCATGATTCCAGAGCCAATACCGTTGTACAGCAAGAATTTGTTTGCTGCCTTCTCCCGTTCACCATAACCCCAGATTCCGACGAGGAAAAACATCGGCACTAGCGTCATTTCAAAAAAGATAAAGAACAGGAACAGGTTATCTGCTGCAAAAACGCCCAACATTCCGATTAGCAACACATGAAACAGGATAAAAAACTCTTTCAGCCTCTTCTTGATCTGCCAGGAAGCGACTGCCGCCAGCGTAGCGATAATAGCAGTCAGAACGAGCAGCGGCATGGAAACCCCATCAACACCCAGTTCGTAGTTAATTTCCAACCCGTAGGGATTACCTGCCTGATCAAATGAGATGGGAATCGAAATCCAATCGTATTTCTCGACAAACTGCAGATTGGATGACCCGTAATGAAAGGAAGCAAACAAATATAGAGACAACAGAAGCGGAAGCAGCGTACCAAGGACTCCCACTTTTTTGATGACCCCACCCTGGTGTTGAGGGATAAAAGCCATGACCAGGATCGCCAGAACGGGCGAGAATACCAGCACCGACAAGAGGATGCTATTGACCAGATCCAAAGAGTCCACCCCCTTGTGCCGTCAAGCTGATGGCGATGATCAACAACAACAGACCAAACAACACCATCGCTCCATACGATTGAATCTGTCCATTTTGTGCTTTCGTGTGAAGCGCAGCGATGCCAGTCGCGATTTTGGCTGTGAGTCCAACCAAACCGTCGATGACATACTTATCAAAGCCATTCAACACCACACCGATCCACCCAAGCGGACGAACGATCACTGCATGATAAAGCTCATCCACGTAATACTTGCGGTAGGAGAGCTGATAAAGCCATGGGAGCGTCTCCGGGATGGTATCGGAAGGGATTTTCTTCTTGCCGTACATCAGATAGGCCAGCACGATTCCCGCGATCGAAATCAGCAAAGCCACAACTTGCAGCCATGATGCCGCATGCGCCACTTCGTCTCCAAAAACCTGGCTGATTGCCGTTCCTGTATCGGAAGCGAGCAGCCAATCAGACAAATACGGTCCATATGGAGTATTGATGAAGCCTGCCACAATCGCCAAAAGCGCGAGGATCAAGAGTGGACCTGTCATGACTGCAGGAGATTCATGCGGTACGTGTTTTCCTCGTGGTTTTCCCGCGAAGGTCAGGAAGAACAAACGGAACATGTAGAAAGCCGTGAAGAACGCTGCGACCAGAGCGATAATCAGCAGGTCAAATCGATGCGCCCCATAAACAGCGCCGATAATCGCCTCTTTCGACCAGAATCCAGCGAACGGGAATATCCCCGCGATAGCCAGACAGCCAATTAAAAAGGTTAATGCGGTAATCGGCATTTTCTTCCAAATGCCACCCATTTCAAATACATTTTGCGTATGTACAGCGTGAATGACGCTGCCCGCTCCCAGGAAGAGAAGGGCTTTGAAAAAGGCGTGGGTCATCAAATGGAAAGAACCTGCTACGTAACCTGCCGCTCCTGCTACACCGAGAGCCATCATCATGTACCCGAGCTGACTCACTGTAGAGTATGCGAGCACTCGCTTGATATCGGTCTGGGTGAGACCAATCGACGCCGCAAAAATAGCTGTGAAGCCGCCTACGTACGCCACTACGTTCAACGCTGTATCCGATGCGATAAACAAAGGAAAGGTAGCTGCTACCAGATAAACCCCTGCTGCAACCATCGTCGCCGCGTGAATCAAGGCCGATACAGGTGTCGGACCTTCCATCGCATCAGGAAGCCAGGTATGCAGCGGAAACTGACCGGATTTTCCAACCGCTCCCACAAAAATCAGGATAGCCGCCAAAGTAATCATCCACGGGTCCAGTTTGCCTAGCGCAACACTGTCAAAGATTTGCGTATATTCAAAGCTTCCTGTCCACCAGAACAACAGACAGATGGCGATAAACAGACCCAGATCCCCGATCCGTGTAACAATAAACGCTTTTTTGGCTGCTGCTTTCGCTTCGTTCTTGAAGTAGTAGTAACCCACCAAGAGGAACGAACAGACCCCGACCAATTCCCAGAAAATATACACCTGCAGCAGGTTCGGAGAGAGCACAAGACCCAGCATGGAAAAGGTAAACAGCGCCAGATACTGATAAAACACCGGAAAACGCTCATCTCCGTGCATGTAGCCTTTGGAGTAGATCTGTACCAAGAGGCTCACGAGGGTCACGATTACCAGCATCATCGCGTTCAGCTGATTGACTTCGAAACCCATGCTGATCACAATATCTCCGACCTGCAACCAGTTCACGTTAAATTTATAATTTGCCGCTCCATCCTGGAATCTCTCCCAAAAGGTAAGCAGCGCTAGCCCAAAAGAGATCCCGGTCAGCACGATCCCAACCAAGGCAGCTCCTTCTTTCAACTGGCGACCAAACGAAACGATCACGATGAAAGCAAGAAGCGGAAACAGAGGGATGAGCCAGGCGTAAGCAAATAGAGTATCCATCTTTGTCCTCCTTATCAGGTTTCCATCTTATCGTTTCATCTGATCCATCTCGTCTACATTGACCGTCGCTTTGTTTCGGTACAAGGCAATCAGGATCGCCAATCCTACCGCTACCTCAGCGGCCGCTACCGTCATGGTAAACAAAGTAAATATTTGCCCTGCAACACCAGGATGCAAACCAAACTTGGAGAACGCCACCAGATTGATGTTCACCGCGTTTAGCATCAACTCAATGGAAATCAGCACAACCACAGCATTCCGCTTCGTCAGTGCTCCGTACAACCCAACACAGAACAGGATCAACGCGACCATCAAATAGGAGGAAATGCTCACTGTCATGGTTTATCCTCCTCCTTCTTTGCCATGATGATTGCCCCTACCAGGGAAACTAGCAACAGGACGGAAAGCAGCTCGAACGGAATCACGTATTTGGTGAACACCTCAATACCAATCTCTTTGGCATTGCTGACAGCCGATGGCACTGGCTGGGTCGGTTCCGCCCAAGGCGTATTTTGGATTCCCCAGAAAATGAGCCCAAATACAATCGCCACGAACACGAGTGCAAAACGGTTTTTCCAAGATGGCCCTGCTCCCTCGTCCTTGGCGTCATGCTTGGTCAACATGATTCCGAACAACATCAGAATGGAAATGGCACCTGAGTATACGAGAATTTGGGAGACCCCGACAAACTCAGCACCGAGTAGCACGAAAAGACCGGCAATGCTGATAAAGGTAACGCCCAGTGAAATGACCATATGCACAACACGGGTAAAGCTGATCATAAATACGGCTCCACCAATGGTCAGGAGAGAAAGGATGAAAAAGGCTATAAATTCGCCGCTCATTTAGTTCTCCTCCCTGACGTTGGTATTGTTGTCGTCCAGCCATTTGAGATCCTTGTACAACTCGTCTCTGCTATAAACGGCCAATTCAAAGTTGTTGGTCATGACAATCGCTTCTGTCGGACAAACCTCTGTACAAAGATCGCACAGGATACAGATCTCGAAATTAATATCGTAGGTGTCGATGATTTTCCCTTTCTTCTCCGGGTCCGGATGAGGCTTTCCTGTCAACTGGATGCACTCGGTCGGACAAACGCGTGCGCACTGGTTGCAGACGATGCATTTTTCCGGGGAAAAGTGCTGGATGCCACGAAAGCGCGGCGGCATGGGAAAGGGTACATCGGGATAGAAATGGGTCACTTTTTTCTCAGTCAACTTTTTAAAGGTATACCCCAGGCCTTTGGCCAATCCTAGCATGTATGTCACCCCTCAGGATTAGAGAACTTGACTGCGCCAAGCCTTTCAGCGAAGCCCTGCAATAAAGCATGGACGGATCATGCTTTCGCTTAGAACATGCCACTTTGATAGGAAACTACCACGGCAGTAAGCAAAATATTGAACAACGCCACTGGCAAAAGCACTTTCCAGGCAAATGACATCAACTGATCCACGCGCATCCGCGGCATCGTGGCACGCAACCAAAACTGGAAGAACACATAGGCAGAAAACTTTAATATAAACCAGATGATTCCCGGGATAAAGTCTAATTGCGGAATGATTGGCAACCAGCCACCCAGGAACAGAACCGTGATCAACGTCGCCATCCCGAACATGTAGACGTATTCCGCCAGCATGAACATCGCAAAGCGAAAACCGGAGTACTCGACGTGATAACCGGATACCAGCTCTGACTCTGCTTCCGGCAAGTCAAATGGCGTACGGTTCAGCTCAGCTTGTGCCGCAATAATAAAGACGACAAACCCGAGAAATTGCGGAATGATATTCCACATGTCCCGCTGCGCTTCTACGATCTCTCTGAGGTTCATGCTGCCTGTCAGCAACACGACCCCTACAACGGACATGACCAACGGCACTTCGTAGCTGATCATCTGAGCAGCGGAGCGAAGACCACCAATCAGCGAATATTTGTTGTTGGAGGCCCAGCCTGCCGTAATCACGCCCAACACAGTAATCCCGGATAATGCAATGTAGTAGAGAAGGCCAATACCCAGATCCGCGAACTGAATGCTCTCTGTAAAAGGCATGACGGCAAGCACACCGAATGCAGGAGCATACGCCAGGATTGGAGCTAGAGTAAAGAGAGCTCTATCCGCATTCTTTGGTCGCGTATCTTCTTTGATCAGCAGCTTGGTTACATCCGCTACGGTTTGCAAAAGTCCCAATGGGCCGACTCGGTTGGGACCGATGCGCAGCTGCATCCAGCCGATTACTTTTCGTTCAAAATAAATCGCATAGGTGACGAAGCCCAGCAATACAGCCAGCAGTACGACTGCCGCCAAGACAAACCAGAGTGTATTTCCCAATGAAGGTGCCTGCTGTAAAAGCTCGCTCATTAACAGTCGACCTCCCCGAGCACGATGTCGATGCTACCCAGAATCGCAATCATGTTGGAAATGCTTTGTCCCTCCAATAATTTGGGCAGGATCTGTAGATTGGTAAACGATGGACGCCTGAATTTCAATCTCCAAGGCTTATCTTTACCCGTACTGGAAATGTAGCACCCGATCTCCCCACGTGGCGACTCAATCCTCACATAGGCCTCACCAGCAGGAGGACGAATGACGCGTGGTACTTTTCCAAGCACTTCCCCTTCGCTAGGGAACTGTTCCAGTGCCTGTTCCAATATTCGCAATGACTGTACAACTTCAGCCATTCTCAGATGGTAGCGAGTCGTACAATCTCCACCCGTCCCTGTCGGAACATCAAACTCAAAGCGGTCATAGATGCAGTAGGGCTCGTTCTTGCGCAGATCCCAATTGACCCCTGTAGAGCGAAGCATGACGCCAGACAGAGAATAATCAAGTGCGGTTTTCTCATCAAACTTGCCGATTCCTTCAATCCGGCTAAGGAAGATTTCATTGCCCGTCACGAGCTGGTGGTAACTGTCCAATTCCTTCTTCATGTATTGAACAAATTCCTTTGTTTTCTCGATCCAGCCTGGAGGGGCATCCCATTTGACGCCACCGATGCGCATGTAGTTGAACGTCATGCGGGCACCGCACAGCTCATTGAACAAATCCAGGATTTTTTCCCGATCGCGGAACGCATAGAGAAAGGGGCCCATTGCTCCAAGGTCCAGCAAAAACGTTCCCCACCAGACCAGATGGCTGGCTACGCGATTCAATTCCATCGCGATCAATCGAAGAAACTGGGCACGCTCCGGAATTTCCAAACCCATCATCGTCTCTACGGCATGGCATAATACATAGTTGTTCGTCATGCCTGATACGTAGTCCATCCGGTCGGTATACGGAATAATCTGTGTGTACGTCAGGTTCTCCGCCAGCTTTTCCGTGCCACGGTGAAGGTAACCCATAACAGGAATGGCTTCCTTAATCGTTTCCCCGTCGATTTTCACTACCAAACGAAAAACGCCGTGCGTGCTTGGATGCTGAGGGCCGACGTTCAAGAGCATCTCTTCGGTTCGAATACCTGTATCAGAAGAGGTCTCTACATGTGTCGTGAGGATGTTCTGGTTCATCTGCTACACCTCCTCGTCGTATTGCACGTAATCCTTGCGCAGCGGATATCCTACCCAATCATCCGGCAGCAAAATCCGACGCAAATCGCTATGTCCCGGGAAATGAATCCCGAGCAAGTCGAAAGTTTCCCGTTCGTTCCAGTTGGCCCCCTGCCACAAATCCATCACGGATGCCACGCTTGCCTGTTCTCGTCCTGTTTTGACTTTTACGGCAACGCTTTGCTGATTTTTATAAGAATAGAAATGGTAATAGACTTCTAATCGATCTTCGTAATCGACTCCATGCAAATCCGACAGGTAATCAAAGGCGAGCTGTTCGTCATTTTTAAGAAAAGTCGCGACGTCGTGCCATCGCTCATTTTGAATCACCAAAGTCGGAACCTCTTTACTCAATTCATTAATATAGGAGGCCTCCAGTACATCAGCGCCAAACGCTTCTGTCAGACGAGCCACATACTTGTCGAGATAAGGCTGATTTTTGGAAGGAGCTTTTGGAGTCTCTTCTTCTCCGCCTGCTTCTCCAGATGCTTGGGCAGCTTTCGCTTTTGCCGCTGCTGCCGCTGCAGCTTTTGCTTTGGCAGCAGCCGCTGCTTTCGCCTTGGCATCGTCTCCGCCCTCGTCGCCACCTTGACCAGCTGCTTCACGTGCCGCTTTTGCTTTCGCTGCTGCAGCTGCGGCTGCCTTGGCTTTCGCTGCTGCCGCAGCTTTTGCCTTTGCGTCGGCGTCACTACCTGCCTCTTCGCCTTGCTCTGCCGCTTCCTTCGCCGCCTTGGCTTTTGCGAGCGCTTCTGCAGCTGCCGCTTTTTTCGCGGCTGCCTTTTCTTCCGGCGTCATTTCCGAGACTGGCTTGCTCGCTGGTGCGGATTCAGTAGCAGGAGTACTCGCTTCTGCTTGAGCGGCGGCTTCCTTCGCTTCCTTCGCCGCTCTTGCCTTGGCCATTGCCTCAGCGGCTGCTTTTGCTTTTTCCTCCGGCGTCGGTTTGCGATTCTCTTCCGTCATCGACTGGTCACCTGCTTCCCAGTCTTCGCCTCATAGCGAATCTTTTCTTGTAGCTTGTTAATCCCATAGATCAACGCTGCAGGATTAGGTGGACAACCCGGTATATATACATCCACCGGAACAATCTGGTCAACACCTTTGACCACGCTGTAGGATTTTACGTACGGACCACCGGCTGTCGCACAGGAGCCCATCGCAATGACCCATTTCGGCTCAGGCATTTGATCGTACAATCGGCGCAGCAACGGTGCCATTTTTTTGGTTACCGTACCCGCTACGATCATCACGTCGGATTGTCTCGGCGAGGCGCGAAAAATCACACCAAAACGGTCCAGGTCATAACGCGCCCCACCTGCACCCATCATCTCAATCGCACAACAGGCCAAACCAAAAGTTAAAGGCCAGAGCGAATTGCTTCGCACCCAACCCTTTACCGTTTCCAGTGTTGTAAACATGACGTTCCTATCCAATTCTTCTTGCAGTTCAGGCGCAATGCTCGTCAGGTCTAGTTCCATTCCAGCACCTTCTTTCTCCATGCGTAAATCAATCCAACGACTAGCAAGGTGATAAAGATCGCCATTTCTACCAGTGCAAAAAGACCAAGTTCTTTGTAAGCAACAGCCCACGGGTATAGAAAGAGCGTCTCTACATCAAAAATCACAAACATCAAGGCAAAGATGTAATACTTTACATTGAAGCGAACCCAACTGTCACCAACTGGAATGTTACCGCTTTCATAAGTCGTTTGTTTTTCTGCAGTCGGTTTTTTCGGACGCAACAACGGGCCAACAAAGCTAACAGTAGCCACGGGCAACAACACACCAAGAATCAAAAAAATGGCGACAATGACGTAATTGTTGGTATAGATGTCCATTACCCACGTTCCCTTCTGTCCCTCATGGTAAAAAACTGTTTTTTCTGCCTTTTAAAGATGTGGTTCTCCTTTCGATCTTTCCTTACGCATTCTGATACTGCTAGAAAAAAATACCTTTATCATTATAGCAAATCCGCCAGAGAGTGTCTAACGAAAGCCTTCCACCTCAGGTATATAAAGGAAAAAACTCAGAGAAAATTTCCCTAAGTTTTTCCAAACGTTCATGCATATTCTAAGTGTGGCTCTGTAAAGGCTTGGCCAAACGCATTATTGAACGTTATTACCAAACTGCTGACCCAGGAAGTCTTCGTATACGCGTTCCCACACGACTGTAAATTTCATTTTCTCATCGTCTGGAATCTCAAGCATATTATCAATAGCCTCTTCCAAATATGGTGTCAGCTTGATCAATACTTCGGACAGCATCTCGTCGTTCGTATTCAACATCTCTTTCAGCTCATCTTTAGACAAGTTGAAGGTGTTCTCATCATGTTCATGCAATTGCATGATCAACTTGCTGAACATGGGATGCACCAATGCTTCCAGCTTGACATAGGACAGCGCCAATTGCTCCGCCTCTGTCAGCTCAAACAGATTGATGACATCTGGGAAGGGCTGTACTGGGATATCCCAAACATCTTGCTTGTCAATCAACAAGCCCCATTTGGAAAAGAGCTGGACGGCTTCTTCACGGGAGCTTGGATATTCGTAGTTGGAACGGCTAAAGAATGCCTTGTGCTTGTTCAACAGCTTCACATAGCCTTCATAGTCACTCTCAGACTTGAACATGTCAGGTGTTGGCGGAGCAAAGGTTCCTTGAAGTCCCTTGAATTCGTTTAGTTCCTTTTCCATTTCTGCTTTCGTCTCGAATTTAGTGACAACAAAGCAGAGAGCTTGAAACAGGACGTTCATTTCATGGGGCAATACGTTGGACCAGCCGTTTGCCGTAAAGCCGCTTGGAATGACAATCCCATTATTGTTTTGACGAATATCGCGAATCGTTTGCATCACTTACACTCTCCTTTATTCCCATTCGCCAATACAGTACGTCCCAAATGAAAAAAATGTTAATTGGCAGGGCATTAGGTCTATTATACACAGAAATACCGAGGAATTACCAACTTCAAATATCATGCCCGCAAAGCAGGTCTGCTCATGCATCGTGCCCAAAACCAGTGTATTTCTTTGTGTCCTACACGAAAAATCCCCGCAACCACAAAGGGTGCGGGGATACCTGCTTACTTCGTCACATCAATACGTGCAAGAGCACGTTGCAGTGAACGTTCAGCACGCTGAACATCGAGCTCAGGATACTTCTCGGACAAGCGCTTTTCGGCACGCCCTTTGGATGCCTTCGCGCGCTCAACGTCAATATCTCCTGGCATTTCAGCTGTTTCAGCGAGGATGGTTACTTTGTCGCCACGCACTTCCATGAAGCCGCCGCTTACAGCCATCCGCACTACTTGATCGCCTTCTACCTTGATTTGAACAGGCGCTATTTTCAACGGGGTAACCATCGGCATATGTTTAGGCAAGATACCGAGATCCCCTTGAACGCCGCGGGCAATGACCATTGAGGCTTGACCACTGTAGACAACCCGTTCAGGAGTTACGACTTCAACTGTCATCTTACTCACTTACTGGTCTCCCCTTTCCAGGGTGTCTTACGCCATGGATTTCGCTCTTTCAACAGCTTCTTCAATCGTACCTACATAGAGGAATGCGCTCTCTGGCAGATGATCGTGCTTGCCTTCGAGAATCTCCTTGAAGCTGCGAACGGTTTCTTTCAGAGGCACGTATTGTCCTGGGTTACCGGTAAATTGTTCGGCAACGTGGAAGGACTGGGACAGGAAACGTTGAATGCGGCGAGCGCGTCCAACGACTTGTTTGTCCTCGTCGCTCAACTCGTCCATACCGAGAATCGCGATGATATCTTGCAACTCTTTGTAGCGTTGCAGGATTTTTTGCACGCCACGTGCTACGTCGTAGTGTTCTTGACCTACAACGTCTGGAGACAGAGCACGGGAAGTAGACGCGAGTGGGTCAACCGCAGGGAAGATCCCCAACTCAGCGATGGAACGCTCCAGGTTGGTTGTCGCGTCCAAGTGAGCAAACGTAGTAGCGGGAGCCGGGTCAGTATAGTCATCCGCTGGTACGTAGATCGCTTGAATGGACGTTACGGAACCTTTTTTCGTGGAAGTAATACGCTCTTGCAATTGACCCATCTCAGTAGCCAGGGTTGGTTGGTAACCTACCGCAGATGGCATACGGCCCAAGAGAGCGGATACTTCAGAACCCGCTTGAGTAAAGCGGAAAATGTTATCGATAAACAGCAACACGTCACGGCCTTCTTCATCACGGAAGTATTCCGCCATAGTCAGACCAGTCAATGCTACACGAAGACGAGCACCAGGTGGTTCGTTCATTTGACCGAATACCATCGCGGTTTTCGGCAGAACGCCTGCGTCTTTCATCTCATGGTACAAGTCGTTCCCTTCACGGGTACGCTCACCTACACCGGCAAATACGGAGATACCGCCGTGCTCTTGCGCGATGTTGTTGATCAGCTCTTGAATGGTAACGGTTTTACCTACACCCGCACCACCGAACAGACCAATCTTACCACCCTTGATATACGGAGCGAGCAAGTCAATAACTTTGATACCTGTTTCCAGGATCTCAACCGTTGTCGCTTGGTCTACGAATTCAGGGGCTTTGCGGTGAATAGGGTCACGACGTTCTACGTTACCCAATTCCTGCAGGTCGATTGGTTCACCCAGTACGTTAAATACGCGTCCGAGGGTAACAGCACCTACTGGAACGGAGATAGATGCACCAGTATCAACCGCTTCCATACCGCGAACCAGACCATCGGTGGAAGACATCGCTACGGTACGAACCATGTTGTCACCCAGGTGAGTCGCAACCTCGACGGTCAAATCGATGTCGCGCTCTCCAGCGCTTTGTGCTTTATGCTGAATTTTGATCGCATTGTAAATGGCAGGTAGGTGTCCGCGGTCGAACTCGATGTCAACAACCGGACCCATTACCTGAACCACGCGTCCATTCGCCATGTTACTTTTTCCCTCCTGTAAAGCTAAATTGGGAGCTATTCGCTGCCATTACGCCTGTGCGTTGGCACCTGCGACGATCTCGGAAATTTCTTGTGTAATAGCTGCCTGACGGGCACGGTTGTACTGCAACGTGTAACGATTAATCATGTCTGTTGCGTTGTCTGTCGCGTTGCCCATAGCAGTCATACGGGAACCTTCTTCGGACGCCTTCGCTTCAAGCAAGGCGCTGTACACCAGTGTTTCCGCATACTTCGGCAGCAAGACGCTCAGTACTTCCTCCGAGGACGGCTCATACTCGTAATCCATCTTGCGCTCCGTGTTGCCTTCAGGGGCTTCCAACGGCAGCAAGCGTTTTACGGTCGGGATCTGCGTAATCGCACTTTGGAACTTGTTATAGCACAGGTACAGCTCATCAATCTTTTCATCAGAAAAATATTGTACGGCGTTTCCTGCGACTTTTTTGATATCCGCAAAGGACGGGTTGTCTTTCAGGCCAGTAATCTCTTCCAGAACGGGGTAGCCGCGCTTGGTGAAAAAGTCACGACCCTTTCGTCCGATTACAAATATCCCATACTCATCCTTGGACTTATGCTTTTCAGCAATGGTGTTCACGACTGCTCGAAGCATATTGGCATTGTAACCGCCAGCAAGTCCACGGTCAGATGTAATGACGATGTAACCGGTCTTTTTCACTGGACGCGACTGCAGCATCGGATGCTTGGAGCCAGACGTACCGCTCGCAATGCTTGCGATCACTTCCTGAATTTTATCAGCATAGGGACGCGCTGCTTCAGCTCGCTCCTGATTGCGGCGAAGCTTGGCAGCCGCCACCATTTTCATCGCTTTGGTGATCTGGCGCGTATTTTTTGTACTTTTAATACTGCGTCGAATCTCGCGAATTCCTTTAGCCACTCGTTTTCACCACCTTGAGAACGCATGCCCGAGCGATACCGCCCGGCATGCATCTGATGTCAAACCGTGAATAATTAGCGCGTTACCGAAAAGCCCTTTTTGAACTGTTCGATCGCCGCGTTAAATTCTTTTTCATCTGGAAGATCTTTTGTCGTACGGATATGCTCCAACAATTGTGGTGCGTTGGATTCCAGGTAAGACAGAAGCTCTTTCTCAAAGCGGCCAACGTCTGCAACTGGAATATCGTCGATGAAACCTCTTGTTGCTGTATAAATAGAAGCTACTTGCTTCTCGACTGGCATTGGTTCGAATTGACCTTGCTTCATGATTTCCATCAAGCGCTCACCACGAGTCAAACGTGCTTGAGTCGCTTTATCCAGGTCGGAACCGAACTGCGCAAATGCTGCCAACTCACGGTATTGAGCCAACTCGAGCTTGAGTGGACCTGCTACCTTTTTCATGGCTTTAATTTGCGCCGAACCACCTACACGGGATACGGAAAGACCCGTGTTCACGGCAGGACGTTGACCTGCGTTGAAGAGGTCAGTCTCAAGGAAGATCTGACCGTCAGTGATGGAGATCACGTTGGTCGGAATGTATGCGGAGATATCGCCTGCTTGTGTTTCGATAAATGGCAGAGCCGTAATGGATCCGGCACCCAAATCATCGGAAAGCTTCGCTGCGCGCTCCAACAAACGGGAGTGCAAGTAGAATACGTCACCAGGGTACGCTTCACGGCCTGGAGGACGACGGAGCAACAGGGACATTTCGCGGTATGCGGCAGCCTGTTTGGACAGGTCATCATACACGCAGAGAACGTGTTGTCCTTTGTACATGAAGTACTCACCCATGGTTACACCGGTATAAGGAGCCAGGTACAGCATCGGAGCTGGGTCAGAAGCTGTAGCGGATACGACGATTGTGTATTCCAGAGCGCCTGCTTTACGCAGGGTTTCTACGATGTTAGCAACAGTCGATTGCTTTTGACCGATCGCCACGTAGATACAAATCATGTTTTGGCCTTTTTGGTTGATAATGGTGTCCAGAGCTACCGCTGTTTTACCGGTTTGACGGTCACCAATGATCAATTCACGCTGTCCGCGGCCAACTGGAATCATCGCGTCAATCGCTTTGATACCGGTTTGCAGTGGTTCATGTACGGATTTACGTGCCATTACACCAGGAGCTGGGCTTTCGATCGGACGGAAGCCATCGTTCGCGATTGGTCCTTGACCATCGATCGGTTGACCCAATGGGTTCACGACGCGGCCAAGCATTGCTTCACCAACAGGAACCTCCATAACGCGACCTGTACGTTTCACTGTGTCGCCTTCCTTAATGTCACGGAAAGGCCCCATGATAACCGCACCCACGTTATCTTCTTCCAAGTTGAGTACCATACCCATTACGCCATTTTGGAACTCGAGAAGCTCCCCTTGCATGGCTTTTTCCAAACCGTGAATGCGGGCAATACCGTCACCTACCTGGATGACTGTGCCAACATCCACAACTTCGATTTCAGATTTAAAGTTAGCGATCCGCTCTTTGATGAGGGAGCTAATCTCTTCTGGTCTGATTGCACTCACTTCATTCACCCCATTCATCCAACTTCTTAGTAGAGGTACTGCCTGCCTTACGCTTTTTGCGCGAAGGATTCCAGCTTGGTCTTCATGCTGCCATCGTATAGACGGTCGCCAATCTTGATGATGATCCCACCCAGAATAGACGGATCTACTACTGCAGTCAGACGCAGCTTTTTATTCAATGTTTGTCCGAACTTCTCTGCCAATTCCGCTTGCTCTTCGGAGCTGAGTGGTTGAGCACTGGTTACGACTGCATCCGCAATCCCACGCGCGTCGTTTGCCAGTTGGACAAAGGAACGATAGATATCAACCAGTTGCAATTCGCGTCCATTTTCAATCAGGACGCCCAGGAAGTTGAAAGTCTCTTCTCCCACGTGGCTTTTGAACAGGTCATCAACCAGCGATTGCTTGGCAGCCGCCGCAATATGCGGGTGGAGGATGATTTTGGAGAGATCTTCGCTTTGCTCTACAGCTTGCACGATCGCACCCAGATCTGCCTCTACCTGGTCGATTTTCCCACGTTCGCTCGCCACATCAAACAAGGCACGAGCGTAACGCTTTCCTACCGCGCTACTCATAAGCGATCTCCCACTTGTGCGAGAAACTTATCAACGGTAGATTTTTGCGATGCTTCATCCAGTTCTTTCTCGATGATCTTGGAAGCCAAGAGTACGGAAATGCTGGTCAATTCGCCGCGCAGTTCAGCTTTCGCTTTTTCTACTTCACGAGCCAGCTCAGCTTTTGCGCCTGCTTTCATGCTTTCTGTCGCAGCTTGTGCTTCTGCTACGATTTTGGCAGCTTCATCAGACGCTTGCTTTACAGCACGGTCGATGATTGCCTTGGATTCAGCACGAGCTTCATCCAGAACCTTGCGTTGTTCAGCCAGAAGCGCTTCCGCTTCTTGGCGATTGCGTTCAGCAGAACTGATTTCGTTCTCAACATGCTGACGGCGTTTTTCCATAACGGCCATAAGCGGCCCCATTGCATACTTGTTTACAACCCACAGCAAAATCAAGAATACGATAGCCTGGGTAAGCATCGACCCCCACTCAAGGGATACGGCACCTAAGTCTAACATGCTTTTCACTCCTTCCTCAGTAGCAGGAGAATATCTTAATAAATGGATAACATCATACGTAACTTTTTTTACAAAAGGAAGGCGAAGGTCGAGCCCTCGCCTATCTTACTTTTATTGTTCCAATTACAGCTTACCGTAGAGCATGAAACCGATAGCTACTGCGATAATTGGAACCGCCTCGACCAGACCCAAACCAAGGAACATGATACCCATCAGGCTGCTTCTTGCTTCTGGTTGACGAGCAACGCCATCAATTGTTTTAGAAATTACGAGGGAGTTACCGATTGCAGCACCGAATGCTGCGAGACCAAATACGATACCAATTGCCAAAGCCAAACCTTCCATTGTTTAAAAACCTCCTTAGTATTGTGTAAGCATTAGGAATATCCTAGAACATTAATGTTGGTCATTTGCCTGCTGGGAAATATAAACCATTGTGAGCGTTGTAAAGATGTACGCTTGAACGGCACCAACAAAAACAGAGTATCCAAGCCAGACGAACAACGGAATCGATCCGAGAACTCCCAAGGAAAGCAGGAATGCGATCAAGATCTCACCCGCAAAGATGTTACCAAACAAACGAAGTGGAAGCGTGAGAGGTTTAATGACGAACTCTTCAAGAATGTGTAATGGATTGAGCAGTGTATGCTTCGCCCATCCTCCAAAACTCTTCTGAATCCCGATGATATGAGAATACAAGAGCACGACAAAAGCCAGTGCAAACGTCACACTTGGTGCTGCGGTCGGTGATTTCCACCAAGCCACTACAACCCCGTGACTGTTCGGATCTTGGGAGGTCAGTTCTTCCATGACTATCTCCCGTTTTGCTAACTCAGCTTCTTCCGTTCCTGAGATCGTAATCAGCTTGATAAAACTTTCACTTGCTTGCTGATCAGCAGTATTGTGATGAGCTGTCATCACGTTTGTTGCTAGACCCAGCCAGTTCCCGATCAGGATATAGAGAATCAAAGCAACTCCCAACCCGATAAAACGGAAAGCCGTCTTCGTATCCATAAACTGTCCAGCAATCCCTCTTACGAAGTCAACAATCCACTCCAAGAAGTTTTGCCCTTTGCCAGGAACACCTGACTGCAGGTTGCGAGTCAGTCTCAGGATAAGCCATATCACGATTAGAGTGGTTACCACCATCATGATGAGTGTGGGTATGTCAAACACCATTCCCATCCATTCAAATCGCAGCGTATAATGCATGTATTTCACCCCTTTCTTCCGCGTGAATCTGCTGCAAAAATGTGCATGTACATAAGAAAACCAGATGCAATCTATTTAAAGGAGCGATACACAAAAATAGAGCCTAGCACCAAATAGAGGAACAGACCGATCAAAACGCCCGATACCACGAACGTCTCTGGAAAGCGAATCGTAAGGAAGACGGCAAATCCCGCTACCAAAATGCGCGTCAACATGCCAGTTCCTTTCGGCCGCACGCCAGGATCGATAGTACTCTGACCTACTCGCCAGACTTTGCTAAACAACACTGCACCATTCATGAGACTTCCGCTCATTCCGAGCAAAAGGCTTTGCAAGAAAATCCGATACTCTGGCAACAGTGCCCACAGTATCAAGACGATCGATACGCAGAAAAAGGCATAACGAAATGTAGCTCGTATAGCCGCGGTAAACGTTTGCATCTTCCATCTCCCTAGAGATAGCCCCGAACTATGCGATAGACGCTATAAACGCCCACACCCAATCCTAACAGCAGGCCAACCACTAGAAATAAAGGGTTGGTAGCGAAGAGACCATCCAGATATTTGCCGAGAAGTACTCCCCCAACAACACAAATGGCCAAGTCTCCACCGATCAAGGTGACCAGTGTAATGGCTCGCCAAGGATTATCGATTTTTGGCACAGGACGTTCTCCTTTCATTTATAAGGAGAGGGAAGGTGAAAATAGCCCCTTTGCCCTCATCCATATTAACGAAGAATTATTCCTTTTGTCAATCTAGGTCTCATTGTGTACACAAACCGTTCACAATTCCTCCAAATGCTAGAATCAAATCTTTTCGACAACTGTTGCAACGCCTTGTCCGCCACCAATACACAGGGTTGCTAAACCATATTTTACCCCTTCACGCTTTTGTAATTCGTGAACGAGCGTTACGAGGATTCTGGCGCCACTTGCACCGATTGGATGGCCTAGCGCGATTGCCCCACCATTGACGTTCAATTTCTCACGATCCAAGCCTAGCGCTTTGCCTACTGCCAAGGACTGTACGGCAAATGCTTCGTTGGCTTCGATCAGATCCATCTGCTCGAGGGAAAGGCCCGCTTTATCCAGAACGCGCTGTGTTGCTGGTACCGGACCGTAGCCCATGATGCTTGGGTCGACTCCTGCGCTCGCATTGGCAATAATTCGAGCAAGCGGTTTTACACCTAGCTCATCTGCCTTTTCTTTTGACATGATCAAAAGAGCTGCTGCGCCATCGTTAATACCTGATGCATTACCAGCCGTTACGCTGCCATCCTTTTTGAAGGCCGGCTTTAATTTGCCCAGTCCCTCAGCCGTTACGCCAGCGCGTGGAAACTCATCTACCTGGAACTGCACCGGCTCGCCTTTTCGTTGGGGAATTGGTACAGGCACGATCTCTTCCTGGAAGCGTCCGCTCGCCAAGGCCTGCTGCGCCTTTTCCTGGCTCCAGGCTGCAAACTCGTCCTGCTCCTCGCGGCCGATCTCATACTTGCTGCACAGATTTTCTGCCGTAATCCCCATGTGGTAATCGTTGAACGCACACCAGAGACCATCGCGAATCATGGAGTCGACGACTTTTTGATCGCCCATACGATAGCCAGAGCGCGCTCCTTCCATAAGATAAGGCGCCTGACTCATATTTTCCATACCGCCAGCCAGAACGACATCCGAATCGCCGCTTACGATTGCTTGTACGGCCAGGTGAACAGCTTTCAAACCGGAGCCGCATACCTTATTGATCGTCAACGATGGCACTTCATGAGCCAAGCCTGCACGAATGGAAGCCTGACGTGCCGGATTCTGACCAAGCCCTGCCTGCAGCACGTTGCCCATAATGACTTCATCTACAGCGTCCCTGGATACTCCAGCACGCTCCAATGCTGCTTCTAATACAATACCGCCCAGCTGCGTAGCACTAATCCCCGCGAGCGCCCCTTGAAAACTCCCGATTGCTGTACGTACGGCACTGGCAATAACGATTTCCTTTTGACTCATCGTTTTTCACTCCTCGCACCTTAACATGATGTTCACGCTTTCATATGATTCCATCTTTTTCGATTTTCTCCTGCTTTGCAAGGAAAATACACCACACATTCCGTTAGCAAAATCAGGCTTCCTCCACTGTGAAAGGAAGCCTAGCTACCGACTTACGGTCGTTCATTATTGCTGATGCAGAATTCTGTAGAGTGCCACGACGCAAACCGCGCGTGTCGTAGCTTTGTTCGGGTCAAATTTTCCGCCGACAGGGTCAACCAGTCCAAGTCCAACCACGTTGTTGATAGACGAAGCTGCCCAAGATGGCCACGTCTTGGAATCTGAGACGGACTTAGCCGTTCCCTTTTTATTCACCATGCGATCGAGGATCACCGCCGCTTCTGCACGTGTCACTGGCTGATCCGGCTTGAAGGTATTGTCAGCATACCCCTTAACCAGACCTTTGGCGACAGCGACCTGAACCGCTCCCTGTGCATAGTCTGGTATCTTGTCTTTGAATTTCAGCTGCGCTGAGGCCGGCAGCTCCCATTCAAACGTACGAGCCAACAGCGTGACGAATTGTGCGCGGGTCAATGAAGCTTCTGGACCAAAGGTCGTTGCGGTCAAGCCTTTGACATAACCCTGATTCGCCATATAGGTAATTTCAGCTTTTGCAGGATGGTTCGCGATATCGACGAACGCCGCACCTGGCATATCGAGATAATAAGGCACGTATTTACCGAGGGAATTCACCTCGTAGACCCATTCCCCTTGTGCATTGAGGGTGCCCAAAAGCGGATCCAGCGTGTTGTTCACTTCGTTGACGTACAATAATCCGATTCCTTTACCAGCAAGCCAATTCTTCGGCACGAGCTTCAATTCAGCCGGTACTGTCGAACTCATATTTTGTTGATCGCCATTCGGCTTGATGGTAAACGAGTAGTCTGCCGGGACGTAACCAGGCAGTTGCTGCTCGATGATCGAATCTACATCGATGGTGATGCTGTCGAGGGAGGAAGCGGCCTGCGCAAATGAATACTTCACGTCGAGCTCGCTACCCAATGAGAGACTGCCCGGAATCTCCGGCACGACGATCGCACCGTTTGGCTTGCCCGCCTGATTTGGCAGGAGCAGCGACATCTCGTCGAAGTAGAGCGTGCCTTTGTCCTGCGTAATGCCATCGTTTGCCTGATCCACGACGTAGATACTCTTCAGCTGCAAAGGATAAGCCACTCCGCCCGGGAAGTACCCCTTCACTTGTTTCCAGCCGGACCAGTCTATCTCTTTTGCCAGATCGACGTATACCGGCTTGCCATTCGCATCGATGACTTCCGCTCGCAGCCAATGTCTGCTGTTGTCTCCATATACCCACATTCCGATTCCAATCGGATTGCCAGGAATCGTTACCGGTTTTGCTCCTAGTACACCGTATGCAATACGCATTTCCGAGCTCGGTGCCCCCGAGAAATTGTACACCAGCTTGCCAGCCTTCTTCGTGCGGAAAACGGGTTCCGTAACGGCAGCAAAGGCTCCGCTAGAGCTGATGCTGGCAGGCAATGCCGTATGGTACATGCCTACCTGGTTGTCGAAGGTGAGCCACGGCTGTTCAAATTGGCCGACAGCAAAAGGAACTCTTGTGCTTACACCATCATAGGAGATCGTCAACGTTCCATTGCCAGGCTGCTCTCCGGCCACCAGCTGTAGCTTGTTATTGACGCTGGCTACAGCAGAATCCACGCTGACCTGTACGCTTTGCGGCGTTGCTGTCAGAGTCGCGCCCTTCTTTGTCTTCAATTTGATATCGAGGGTCAAGGCTTGTCCTGGAGCAACCGTAATTGGATTCGGCGTCACGGTGATCTGTTGGATATCCTGACCGGAGACGACCTGAATCGCTTTACTCTGCACCACATTGCCCGATCTTCCTGAAATCGTAACGGCACCGGAGCGTGTTGGGGTAAATTGCTGACCTTGTATCGTCCCCGCATCAGTATCCCAAGCAACCTGAGACGCATTGAGCGCGTATGGCAGGTAGTGAATGTCATAGCCTTTGCTCGCATTCAATGTCACCGTCTGACCGATCAGGATGTCTGTCGGTACGTCAATCTGAAAGCCTCTCAGATCGCCACCCGTAGGTGCCGTATTGAAGACAGCCAGCCCGGTCGGTACGCGCCGTTCTGTTCCTCCCGTTGGACGGATCGCCAAATTGGCATGGATATCACCCAGCATGCGCGCAGACATGGTTGTCGATCCGCCGCCATCAAAGTTCACAGCCCGAAAAGACCCGATCTCAACCATGATTCTGGCCAACTCATCCAAATAAACGCCTTTATTTCCCTCTACCGTCACCATGTACAGCGTCTTGCCATCCTGGGAGGCACCGACTGCCGTACGGGCATTGAGGGATGTAATCGATTTGTCAGCCTGGAATGAGGTCAGCGCTTTTCCTTGATCGACGAGCAGGACGTTCCCTCCGACAGCTTGTACCCAGTCTTGATTGAGCGGTGTTGTTTGGTACTCTACTTTTGCTGTAGAACCAACCGGGAATTGCTGCTTCAAAAATTCGGCTGCTGCTCCGTGTCCCCACAGGACATAGCCATTGTAAGGTATGTAAAAGCCCGGCTGATTAACACGTACTTCTTTCGCTACGTTATCGACGAAGAGAACTTCGACGACATCCTTATAGCCGGAGATTGTCCCCAAGCTCGTTTGCCCAAAGGCAGGTGTATACATGTTCAACTGATTTTGGTGACTTTTTCGGCCCTCGCTTGGGTTGTACTCTTCCTTATTGATCCCCTGTAGCGGGTATGCGGTTCCGCTGTTTGCCGTCACTTTTCCATTAAATCCGAACTTTTCGACGAGAGCGGTCTTATCGGAAGTGATCCCCAAGCTGTACCAGTACGAGATCAGTCCCATCGATGAAACCAGCTGCTGATCCTTCATGACGATGCCAAAGGGAGCCCCTCTTTTGGTCATGTTGAAAAAGTCCGCGTTGATGGCCGCCACAGCTCCCGTTTCTCTCGCCATTTGGGTAATCGTTTGACGCTCTGTCAGCCTGCCATTGGTTCCGTAAATGGGCTTAACCTCTACATACGGATTGTTCAGATCCACCTTAGTGACCATGACCGTGACGGCCTGATCTCCATATGATTTGGTATATTTGATTAATGTGGTCCCTTCCCCAATTGGCGTTTGCCACATCATCTGCAATGCACTTGTCTCCGATCTGGCCTGTGCGACATTTGTCGCAAGTGGCACAAACGGAACAAAAGCTCCCCAGGCCATCGTGCTGGCCGTGAGCAGCGTAACGACATTCCGCGCTCTCATGTTGGTGACTCCTCTCCGTTTACCGAACTCTTTTTTCATCTATCTGCTGCTGAACATGTCTAAACTGGCCACTGCCAGTGGTATTTGATAAGCAGACAACTAGTAGTTAGACGCACGAGGTGGATTGATAGTTTCGGATTTTTTCCATTTTCATTCCTTACAAATCATGACAAATCTTTCGAATAGGCTGGCAATGAGAAAAACCGTCCGGGGTTCGCTTGCTTCCGGACGGTTTCTTTCACACGATGAGCGATTATGATTTAGATTGACCGGGCACAAATGGAGCAGGTCGTTCGGCACGCATGCCATAGTGATGAAGGATCGCTTCCACGATGCGCCGTGACGCCTCGCCATCGCCGTATGGGTTGGCGGCGTGCGCCATTTCATCATACGCCTTTGGATTCGTCAGCAGTTCCTTTGTCATCTGATAGACCTGAGCTTCATCCGTTCCCGCGAGCTTCAACGTCCCTGCAGCGATGCCCTCGGGGCGTTCCGTCGTATCACGCAGCACCAGAACGGGTACGCCGAGCGAAGGAGCTTCCTCCTGTACGCCGCCCGAATCCGTCAAGATCAGGTGAGCACGTGCAGCAAGGTTGTGGAAATCGAATGCATCCAACGGATCGATCAACACGATACGCTGATGATCGCCCAGCACCTCCTGCGCTACTTCCTGCACAGCTGGATTCAGGTGAACCGGATACACGACAGCGATTTCCGGATGCTCATCTACCAACCTTCTGACGGCGCGGAAAATTCTCCGCATGGGTTCTCCGAGATTCTCCCGGCGATGCGCGGTCATGAGCACCATTTTGTGGTCAGATACATGTTCCAGGACTGGATGCGTGTAATCTTCACGTACGGTCGTTTTCAAGGCATCAATAGCGGTGTTGCCGGTAATGTAGATGGCTTCTTCGGGCTTGTTCTCGCGTCTCAGATTGTCAGCCGCTCCATCCGTTGGGGAGAAGTGCAGATCAGCCATTACGCCAGTCAGCTGACGATTCATCTCCTCCGGAAACGGCGAGTACTTGTCCCATGTCCGCAGTCCCGCCTCTACATGACCAATCGTGACCTGATTGTAAAAAGCAGCCAGACTCGCGACAAAGGTCGTCGACGTATCCCCGTGTACCAGCACGATGTCAGGCTTCACTTCCTTGATCACCGCATCCAGACTTTGCAAGGCGCGTGTCGTCACATCCACCAAAGTCTGTCTGTCCTTCATGATATTTAAATCATAATCAGGTGTAATCTCAAAAATCTCCAGGACTTGATCCAGCATCTGACGATGTTGGGCGGTCACGCAAACGACCGACTCAATCTGTTCATTGTATTTGTTCAATTCATGAACCAGCGGAGCCATCTTTATCGCTTCCGGACGTGTGCCGAAAACCGTCATTACTTTACATGTCTTCATCGGATTTCCTCTCCTACTGCTACTTTGTGCCGTACAAGCGATCTCCTGCATCCCCCAAGCCAGGAACGATATAACCGTGGTCGTTCAGTTGCTCATCTATGGCTGCTACGTAAATATCTACTTCCGGGTGCTCTTCCTGCACCATTTTAATGCCTTCCGGTGCGGCAATCAGACACATCAGCTTCAGGTTTTTCGCACCGCGGTTCTTCAGTGCGGTAATCGCTGCTACAGCTGATCCTCCTGTGGCCAGCATTGGATCGATCACGATCAGTTCACGTTCCGCCACGTCAGATGGCAGTTTGACGTAATACTCAACAGGCTGCAGCGTCTCTGGATCACGGTAAAGGCCTACATGGCCTACCTTCGCTGCCGGGATCAGCTTCAAAAGTCCGTCTACCATTCCCAGTCCCGCGCGCAGGATCGGTACCAGCCCTACTTTTTTCCCAGCAATGACATTGGACTTGCAAACTGCCACAGGTGTCTCGATCGTCGTCTCTTCCAAGGGCATTTCACGGGTAATTTCATATCCCATCAAAGTAGAAACTTCGTCTACCAGCTCTCGAAACTCCTTGGTACCCGTGTTTTTGTCACGAATATACGTCACTTTATGCTGAATTAGGGGGTGGTCAAACACATATACACGGCTCATGTACGTTCCTCCGTTTTCCTATCAATATCTTTATCATAATAGCGAACGAGCCTGCTGACGTCAATTTGCCTAATCTTCGTACATTTATGCGCAACGCGAAAAAAAAGACCCGGTTCACATGACAACCGGGCCTTCCTCTACTGCTATTTAGATGCTGAGACCTTCGTACATAGGAAAACGTTGGCACAACGCAGCTACGCGCTGGCGAGCTTCATCATGCTTTGCAGCGTCTTCCGGATTTTTCAGGGTCAGGGCGATGATCGCTGCCACTTCTTTCATCGCTTCCTCGTCAAAGCCGCGGCTCGTTACAGCAGGTGTACCCATGCGCACGCCACTCGTTACGAACGGGCTTTCCGAGTCGTATGGAATCGTGTTTTTGTTGGTAGTGATGTTGACTTCATCCAGTAAATGCTCCGCTACTTTACCAGTCAGACCGATCTTGCTGACATCGATCAGCACGAGGTGATTGTCAGTACCGCCAGATACGAGAGTCAATCCCTCTGCTTTCAACGCTTCTGCGAAAGCTTGTGCATTCTTTACGATGCGGGCAGCGTAGTCTTTGAAATCAGGCTGCAGCGCTTCGCCAAAGGCAACTGCCTTCGCAGCGATCACGTGCATCAAAGGACCACCCTGTACGCCTGGGAATACGGATTTGTCGATGCCTTTTGCAAATTCTTCCTTGCACAAGATCAAACCACCGCGAGGACCGCGCAGGGTTTTGTGTGTAGTGGAAGTGACAAAATGTGCATATGGTACTGGGTTTGGATGCAGGCCTGCAGCTACCAGACCCGCGATGTGCGCCATGTCTACCATGAAATAAGCGCCTACTTCATCCGCGATTTCACGGAATTTCGCGAAGTCAATTGTACGTGGATATGCACTCGCACCAGCCACGATCAATTTCGGTTTATGCTCCAATGCTTTTGCACGTACGTCTTCATAATTGATGCGATGTTCTTCCTGATCTACCCCGTACTCTACGAAGTTGTACAGCGTACCGGAGAAATTGACCGGGCTACCATGTGTCAAGTGTCCACCGTGGGAGAGGTTCATACCCAGAACGGTATCTCCTGGCTTCAGGATGGTGAAGTAAACGGCCATGTTTGCTTGCGCGCCGGAATGCGGCTGCACGTTGGCGTGTTCTGCACCGAACAGTTCTTTCACGCGATCGCGGGCAATGTTTTCAGCAATGTCCACGTATTCGCATCCACCGTAGTAGCGACGGCCTGGATAGCCTTCCGCATACTTGTTAGTCAGCACAGTGCCCATTGCTTCCATGACTGCCTCGCTGACAAAGTTTTCAGACGCAATCAGCTCGATTTTGTCGCGCTGTCTGCCGAGCTCCAACTGGATAGCCTCCAGAATTTGTGGGTCTTGTTTGCGTAAATGATCTAACATCGTAGGTCTCCTCCTCAAGATAGGCTTGTCCCTTATTGGGTTTGGAATTACGTACAGCTTTGGTCAGATAGTTTGCGATCGTAGACAGCCCGCGCTCCGCCAATCAGTTTGGGACGCGTCCGTGCTGCTGTGACGTGGGCTTCCCCTACCGTACGCAGTGAGGGGCGAATCGGGACAGCCACATGCTTCATATGCATCCCTATCAACGTATCGCCAATGTCCACGCCTGCATGTGCCTGAATATGCTCCACGACTACAGCATCCTCCAGCTGTTGGTACGCATGAGCAGCCATCGAGCCTCCTGCAGCAGGAACGGGAATGACCGTAACCTCATCCCAGCCGAATCGCTCCATCACTTCGCGCTCCAGCACCAGAGCCCTGTTCAAATGTTCACAACATTGAAAGGCGACAGCAAATCCCATTCGTTCCTGAACCTCGCGAACGCCACGATAGATCGCAGCAGCCACTTCCTGGCTCCCTGCATTCCCGATCTGCTTGCCTACTACCTCGCTCGTGCTGCAGCCCAGGACCAGCAGCTGTCTGGAAGTCAAAGCTGCTTCACGTGCCACTTCGTCCACAATCTCGCTGACTTGTCTTTCAATAGCGAGCAAGTCCACTTACTTCACTCCCAATTGATTCGCTTCGATTTGGGTGATCTTTTCTACGCGGCGCTCATGACGTCCGCCCTGAAATTCGGTTTCCAGCCAAATTTTCACGATATCCAATGCCAAGCCTGGGCCAATAACCCGCTCACCCATAGCCAGCACATTGGTGTTGTTGTGCTCTCTGGTCGCTCTCGCTGAAAAGGTGTCGTGCACCAGAGCACAGCGAATACCCGGAACTTTGTTGGCGGCAATCGACATGCCGATCCCCGTCCCGCAAATCAGGATTCCCCGGTCAAACTCACCTGCGGCTACTTTTTGCGCTACAGGCAAAGCATAGTCGGGATAATCCACCGAGTCTTCACATGAGCAGCCAAAGTCTTCTGTCTCGATGTTCATGGAAGATAGCCAGTTCCTGATTTCTTCCTTCAGCTTATATCCACCATGATCAGCAGCAATTGCTACTTTCATCCGTCATCCCCCGCTTGTTTCATGATCTCAACCATTATACATCATTTTCCGACAAGTAAAAAGTGAACATTTATCCCTGTTCATCAATAAATGTTCGTACTCTCATGAAAAACAAGGCTCTGGATTGGAACCAGAACCTGCAAATCTTTATGATTCACGAAAACGCTTTTGAACGAACACCTCTAAAAGCATGTCCAGTGACTCCTCGATCTCAGCCGCACATCTGCGGTAGTCTTCCAAGGCGCCGCCAAAAGGATCCGCAATATCGCCGTAGCCTTCCACGCCGACAAACTCACGCAAGGTGAAAACCTTGTCCTTGACCGCAGGAAAATAGTCCAAGATCGCTTGCTTATGGCTATTTGTCATCGTCAGAATCACATCTGACCACTCTATCAGCTCTTCACTCAAACGGGTAGACTTGTGGTCGTGTTCGATCCCCCGCTCCTTCATCACCTGGATGGCGTGTACAGAAGCAGGCTGGCCATCATAGGCAGCGACTCCTGCCGAGCGAATTTCATATCCTTGCCCTTGCGTCTTGGCCCGGAACAACGCTTCCGCCATTGGACTGCGGCAGGTATTTCCGGTACAGACAAACACGATTCGTTTCACGATCTCGCTCCTCCTATACCCACGTCATACAGCTATAACACAAATTTTAACCCAAAACCAAACAAAATAAGACCACCTATTATTTCGCTATACTCCCCAAGCCATCCTCCCACACTTCTGCCAAGCAGCAAGCCACAGTACGACATGGCTGTGCCCATCAGACCAAACAAAGAAATGGCCAGTATCTTATTTACTTCCATCAGACCAAAGGATACCCCGACAGTCAAGGCATCCAGACTGACACTGAAGGCAAACAGCAGCAGGCCAAACCCTGTCGTTCGCAAGACGCTCTTCTGGTCGCCTTTCCCAAATCCGTTCCATAGCATATGCGCTCCCAGCAGCATCAGTACACCACCGCCAATCGAAACAGCGATATCTCCGATCAGCTCAGACAAGTAGGCACCAACAGCGATACCGAGAATGGGCATGACAATATGAAACAAGCCAATCGTTATACTGACTCTCACAATCTCTCGCAAACGAATTCCTACCATGCCAACGCCAATTCCCAGTGAAAAGGCATCCATACCGAGCGCAAAGGCGATCATAAGCAAGGTCAGGAATTGTCCCCATTGAAACAAGACCAGGTCCAATTTGCCTCCCCCTCCTGTCCTTTCACCTTATGCGGACAAGAAGGAGTTTAGACGCTTTATACTGACAAGACCCGGCCACCTGCAGCCTTTTCCAGACGATTCATTACGGCCATCCCCAATCCTTCACGGGAAAATGTCTCAGAGACGATATACTGGACCTTTTCTTCATCAAACTGCCGAAGTGCCGCGTAGAGCTGCTGAGCCACCTCGTCCAGTCGAGCGGTAGAACCCACAGACAGCACCACGTCCGCCTCTGCAAATCCACCCCAAAAATCGGCAGATTCTTCGGTAGCCAATACCCCCGTGCGAAGCCCGTTTCGCTTTGCCTCCCGCAGCATATCTGCCTGTTGCCTGCGAACTTTGTCGGCCTCACCCGTTACGAGCCACATTTCCCCTTCTGGAGCGTAATGCGTGTACTTCATTCCCGGCGCTCGCGGTGTCTCTACTGCGCCCACTTCGAAAGACGGGTCCAACTCGACATGTCCGATCACCGCTTCCAGCTCTTCTCGAGTAACGCCACCCGGCCGCAGAATAATCGGCGGGTCCACAGTCACATCGATCACCGTGGATTCCACTCCCACACCCGTTGGACCTCCATCCAGCACACCCGCAATCCTTCCGTCCAAATCAGCCAGTACGTGAGCGGCAGTAGTCGGACTCGGTCTACCCGAGCGATTCGCACTTGGGGCAGCAATCGGCACGTCCGCTTCTTTCAATAAAGCAAGAGCGATTTTGTGATCCGGCATCCTCACCCCGACAGAATCCAATCCGGCTGTCACCAGGGAAGCTACCTGATCCGTTTTGGGCAGTATGATCGTCAATGGGCCCGGCCAGAACGCTTCCATCAAACGATTTCCCTTTTCCGGGATATGTCGCGCTACCGTAGGCAGTTGGTTTCTTTCCCCAATATGCACAATGAGCGGATTATCACTCGGTCTGCCTTTTGCTAAAAATATTTTTTCCACAGATTCATCAGACAATGCATTGGCTCCCAGTCCGTAGACAGTCTCTGTCGGAAAGGCTACTACTTCCCCGCTTCGCAGCAGAGCGGCTGCATCCACAATCTGTGTACAACTCTGTAAGTTTTCCACATTTTTTTCCACATGCTTATCCACAATCCATACCTTTGTAGCTTGATCCAGCTCCATTGCAAAAAATCCTCTCTCTAGCTCGTTTCATAACCATTAGTGACTTTAGTATAGTTGTGCGTGATGAAGTTTTCAACAGCCTGTGGGTAACTTGTGAATAACTTTTTGGTTACTCGTGGAAAAAGCAAGTGTTTGCAATTTGTTACTTTCTTTTCCCGGCTATATAGTAGTATGTGTAAAGAAGCTACTCCTTCATTACACGTTTAATAACGAAAGGATCTGATCCTGCCATGACTACGCGCAAATCCGTTGTTTCCGCGCTGTTGAGCACAAGCCTCATTCTCGGTGCGATTGCAGTACCTGCTTTGGCTGCTCCTCCTGTACAGCCTGCGGCTGCTGGTACCCAACAAGAATCCCGTATCGTATTTACCCCGAAATCCACCAACATCTCTGCCAAAGAATATGAGGCAAAAATCACAATCCCTATCATTAGCGGTCTGGCAGACAAAGCATTTGAAACCCAGCTAAATGCCGAATTGCAGAAATTTGCCGCTGAATCGCTCAAGAATACCCAAGCGCAGAGCAAGGCAGATGCGGAACTTGCCAAGAAGGGAGGCTGGGAGTTGCGTCCTCACGCTCTCGATATTTCCTATAACGTAATCCACACAGGAAAGCTCCTCTCCTTTGCTGTCACAACCTACACCTATACAGGCGGCGCTCATGGCATGACAAATGTAACCTATTACAATATCGCCAATCTGGATAAAGCTCAGAGTCTCCAGCTTTCAGACCTGTTCCAGCCCGGCTTTGACTTCAAATACGTCATCAACAACCTGATCAAGCAGCAAATCGCGGATGAAGAAAAACGGACTGGCTTCGAGATGTCGTATTGGTTTGAAGGAATTTCCGACAACCAAGCCTTCTCGTTCAAGGATGGAAATCTCGTCATTCACTTCGGGCAATACGAGATAGCTCCTTATGCAGTGGGCATGCCTTCCTTTACAATCCCTGCCCATCGCTTTCAAAACCTTTTGAAGGCCGATATACGCGACCTGTTGAAATAGCTTGTACACAGGTTTCCTAGACAAACTTCTTTCTTGGATGCACTACCTCGATCGTTGTTTCCAAAAAGAAAAAGACACGGACACGTGTCTTTTCATCCCTTTACGAAAACAGACTCTCCAGCTTTTCCCACAAAAAGAACTTTACCTGCACTTCGGGTTGTGGAGGAGCCGTTGGCACTTCGGAAGCCTTGGCTGTCTCGGGCTGTTCCTCCACGAATTCAGCTTCGTCATCGGTCACATCACCAGCTACCGCATCTGATCTGTACAAAGCCGTTCTAAGCTGACGTTCATTCTGCCAATCTTCCCTGTAGGTGTGGATGCTGCTTCTTTTGGGTTCTTCTGGCGTCGAAACAGTCGGCGCCATTTCCGCGGCATCCGCGTTGGACATATCGATAAAGCAGAGTGGCGGAAACAGAACACACCACCAGTTTTGCCCTTGCGCTTCTCCAATCGAGACTCGCAATGCCTGATACTCCCCAGCCGGATAGACGTAAGAGCCGTACATTTTCGTCGGGAATGGCACCTGTCCAAAATCAACGACTGCCTCGTACGCAAATCCCCGCTCACGCATCGTTTGATCTACGACCTGCTGCAGTTCAGGCAGGCGAGCTGCGACGAACTCCTGCGCCTCTTCATACGTCTTGATTTGGTCCGCCCAGCTGTTCATTTTTTCGATCAACGCGTCACGTACTTCTCGCTTCAACCATTGGTCCTGTACGGAGTCGCTATTGGCAATAATCCGCAAGCGAATCGATTCTTGAGGGATTGGCCCATTGTCAAGCACATTGGCCGAGGTAAGCTGTCCCTCCCAGCTCATCATCAACAGGAAAAAACTAAAGCCCAATAATAGCAATCGTTTCATATATATCCGTCTCCCTTTACCGTTCTGTCTCTATAGCCACAGTATGGGGAAAAACGGACGATTTCATACCCGATCGCACGAATCTTTTCACAATTCAAGCAAAAAAACAGGTTGATGCCGGAAGCCTATTTTCTCAGCCCCAGCACAACCCGCTCGATTCCAGCCAAATCAGGGATGACCACCACTTCATCAATCACGCCCGATAGGCGCAGCAAATCTGCCACATCCCGCGCTTGATAAATCCCAATCTCAAAAGCGACCAAAGCCTTCTGCTTCAGGATCACAGGCAATGCTTCGCACAGCTGTCTGTAAAAATCCAAACCATCCTGCCCTCCGTCCAATGCGAGGCGCGGCTCATAGGAACGGACCTCCTCATCCAGCACATCGACATCGGAGCTAGGGATGTACGGAGGATTGGAGACTAAAATATCGAGTTGTTCCCCGGCCTGAATGAATGGCTGTACAAGATCGCCTTGTAGAAATCGAACCTGTACCCCTAGACGGTCAGCATTTTCCCGCGCAATCGCTGTGGCATCTGGCGAGATATCCACTGTAGAGATTTGCCAATCCGGTCTTTCACTGGCCAGTGTGATGCAGATAGCCCCGCTCCCGGTCCCAATATCTGCAACAGTCAACCGCTCACCATCTGTCCAGAGCTTAGCAGCATGCAGGAGTACCTGTTCCACTAAAATCTCTGTCTCCGGCCTCGGAATCAATACACCTGGACGTACGACAAAAGAACGGCCGTAAAATTCCTGTGTCCCAAACATGTACTGCAGTGGCTCATGGTGGACACGTCTCTCGCATAAAGCAGCCAACTGTTGGACTGTCTCAGGGGAAATCGGATCGGTCATCGACGTGAGAAATCGCGTACGATCCCATTTCAGACAGTATCGGATCATCAGCTCGGCTTCAAAAACCGGATCTTTCACACCGTGCTCGCGTAAAAAGGAAGAAGCCCGTGTCAGGGCTTCCCGTAACGTCGACAAATCCGACCAATTAGGCTGTGTGGGCATGGCTTTTCAACAGCTCCGTCTGTTCGTGCATGATCAGGTTGTCGATCACTTCGTCCAACTCGCCTTCCAATACTGACTCCAGTCGATGGAGGGTCAAGCCGATCCGATGATCCGTCACACGGCTTTGTGGATAATTGTACGTACGAATCCGTTCGCTGCGGTCACCTGTACCTACCAGGCTTTTACGAGTTGCATCTGCCTCCGCATTTTGCTGCTGCATGTAAAAGTCATACAGACGAGCACGCAGTACGCGCAATGCCTTATCCTTGTTGGAATGCTGTGATTTCTCATCCTGGCAGGAAACCATAATGCCTGTAGGAATATGGGTCACACGAACGGCTGATTTTGTGGTGTTTACGCTCTGACCACCCGCTCCACTGGAACAGAAGGTATCGATACGAATATCTTTTTCGTTAATTTCTACTTCCACGTCTTCTGCTTCTGGCAATACGAGAACCGTTGCCGTGGAGGTATGAATACGTCCGCCCGATTCCGTAGCCGGAATACGTTGTACACGGTGTGCACCACTTTCGAACTTCAGCTTGCTGTAAGCTCCTCGACCACTGATCGAAAAGACGATTTCCTTATAACCACCGATGTCTGTCGGACTAGCCTCCAAAATCTCCAGCTTGAACCCATTGCGCTCGGCAAAACGTGTATACATACGGAACAGTACCGCTGCAAACAAAGCCGCTTCATCGCCGCCTGCTGCACCGCGCACTTCCATAATAACGTTCTTTTCATCGTTCGGATCTTTTGGCAGAAGCAGGATTTTCAGGCGATCTTCCAGCTGTTCCTTACGCACCGTCAGCTCGGAAATCTCCAGCTTCACCATTTCACGCATTTCATCGTCCAGTTTGTCTTCCAGCATGATCTTGGCATCGTCCATCTGGGACACAACTGATTTATATTCACGGTAAGCCGTCACTGTTTCTTCCAGGGAAGACTGCTCCTTGGACAGCTCACGCAAGCGCTTTGTATCGCTGATGACGTCGGGGTCACACAGGAGATCGGTTACTTCTTCAAAACGCTCTTCAACTGCAGATAAGCGCGTAAACACTGTACTTCACCCCATCGCAAAGAATACTGAAATACAATCGTATCGTAACAGATAAATTATAGGAAGAAAACCGTAATAAGTCAAAGAACAATATTTGCTGGAACGGCATTTGGGGGATGTAAAAAGGCCCGGCATTGCCGAGCCTCCCGTAGTCAGACCCGGGCTATCTGTGAAAACCTTCATTCGAGGTTACGTGAAAGTCATAACGCGGTATTTTTCGGTGAAGTGCAGCAATGACCTTCTTTTCAATCTCCCGTGCCTCTTTGGCCGTTACGTTGTGCTTCAGATCAAGAGTAACATATGCATTGCCGCCGTTGAGTGTGATACGGGCATTTTCCACACCCGGAACCGATTTGGCCATCATTTCCATGTTGTTCATATCCACATGCGAATTTCGCACATTGGAATGTCCGATAATCAGGTTGGGATTTTGATTGCGTCCCATCAAATCGTCACGATCCACCGAACGAGGAGCTGGACTGTGCAGGACATCCCCGGCCTGGTTCGTCTGTGTCGTTCTTTTCGTCATCATTTGTTTGCGATCGTAATCAAAGTTCCCGTAATTGGTGCATCCGGCTGTCAGAGCCGTAGACAGAACGATGATGCTTGCCAGCATAAGCGGGCTTTTCCAAATGGCAGCGCGTTGCATGAAACAGCCACCTCCTTTTTGCCTTTAGTCTGTGCATCGGCGAACACAGACATGCACGGGCAAAAGAAGAGGCGGCCTTTATTGTTCGTTCGTGAGCGGGGGATGGTAGTAATGAGGGCGGCATACGCTGCTGTAAGTATCATTGCCTGCGATTTCTATTGTCTCCCCACTGTAAACCGGCTTCCCGTTTTTAAACTTGAGAATATGTGTTGCTTTTTTGTTGCAATAAACGCAAACCGTTTTGATCTCTTCCACTTTGTCGGCTTCACACAGCAGTGCAGCGCTTCCTGGGAACAGCTCATTTTTAAAATTCTTCAACAACCCGTATACAATCACTGGAATACTCAGCTGATCGACAATGGAAACCAGCTGGGTAACGTGGTGCTTGCCAATAAACTGCGCTTCGTCTACCAGCACACAATCCGGCTTCGTCTCTTCTCCCGCTACAATTTCAAACAGATCTGTCTCTTCACTGATCGGAATCGCTTCCCGACTGATCCCCACACGAGATGCCACTTTGCCAACCCCAAACCGGTCATCGACTGCCGGCGTAAAGACCATCACTTTTTTCCCCGATTGCTCGTAGTTGTGTGCAACGGTCAGCAACTGGATCGATTTCGATGCGTTCATTGCTCCGTAACGAAAATATAATTGTGCCACGATTCCTATCTCCCTTGGTTAAGAAGTTCTACCTGCGATTCTACTCGGTTTCTATACTATTTTAGAGGAATTTGACCGATCTCGTGAAGTCATCAAATAAAAACAAAACCAGGCAGATCGCTCTACCTGGTTGCTCCAATCCTCTCCGATTAGGAAAGATTGTATTTGCGTTTGAAACGGTCCACACGGCCGCCAGCGTCTACGAATTTTTGTTTACCTGTGAAGAATGGGTGGCAGTTGGAGCAGATCTCCACTTTCAGCTGTTGCTTCACGGAACCGGATTCAAATTCGTTACCGCACGCACATGTAACGGTTACAATGTTGTACTTTGGATGAATACCTTGTTTCATTTCGCTACACCTCTTTTTGCCCTGAATCGTTTGCCGAAACAGAGTTATTAAACACACCTTACAGATTAACACGACACTCATTGATTTGCAACAACAAGTCCGCTTACGCCATGTTTTTCCTACGACGCAATTCTTCAGGCGGGATATGGGTAAAGGAGCCAATCACTACATCTGGAAGCTCCTCCTGATAGATCTCGATCGCCTGCTTCATCCCGAATACTTCTCCCTGTGCTTTCGGAATCATCGACAGGTAGCTTTCCGGATCGATGTTCAGATTGCGCAGCTGAATCAATTTGATCCCTGTGCGACGGATGAAGTCGATCATCGCTTCCATCTCTTCTTCACGGTCAAACACGCCTGGGAAGCACAAGTAGTTAATCGAAGTGTACACTCCTTTGGAGGAAGCGTACTCCGCAGATCGCGCCACATTTTCCAACGTGTAGTTGCGTGGACGATAGTAAGCATTATAATGCTCGTCGATTGCACTGATAATGCTGACGCGCATCAGATCGAGGCCAGCATCCACAATTCCTTTGATGTGATCAGTCAGCCCTGCATTGGTGTTGATATTGATAAAGCCCATGTCGGTCTGTTCGCGAACACGCCGCATGGCAGGGACGATAATGGAGGCCATCGTGGAAGGCTCGCCCTCACAGCCTTGTCCAAAACTGATGATGCTGTCCGGCGTCTGCAAATGATGCAGCATGACTTCCACCAGCTCGTCTTCGGTCGGTTTGAAGTTCATCCGTGTCTGCGGTGAAGGGAATCCACTGTCCTCTGGCTGCTCGGAAATGCAGCCGTAGCAGCCTGCGTTACAGGTATAGGAGACAGGCAGACTTCCTTCCCAGCGATGAAAAAAATTATTGGACGCAGTCAGGCACTCATACTCCAGCGCACAGTGCGACAAATGCTGCAGAATGCGGTTTTGTGGAAACAGCTCCAAGGTGTTCTCCACTCGCTTCTTCAGCTCGTCCATCGGGAAATTGAGTGGGTCCCATTTGTAAATATCATCGCTTGCTCTCCCAGCTACCCAAAAGCGATCGTCCTTCCACACGACGGCGGAATAGCCAAAGAGCGGCAATTTGCTCTCTTTGTTGCTTTTTACGTAGCCTGGGAGCAGCAAGCGGGTAATTCCCTGAGGAACCAGTGCTCCCACCGCGGTATATCCGTCCAGCTTCACCATTTCTCCTGATTCGGGGTCCATCCCGATCGGTAATGTATCAGGAAGGCTGACCAATGTCGCACCTTCCGGCAGTGGAATCAGTTCTTCCTCAAGGATTTCCGTCAATATATCACCATTACGCGCAACCGCGAACAATTCGGGGTGTTCATAGACATTGCCTTTTTCATCTGCATATACCAAATACATGGAAAAAACTCCTCGCTTCTTTGCTTTGCCCATTGTATCGCATTGAAAATGCAATGTAAATTAGTGAAGGTTTACCTTCCTAAAAACGGCATAGGGTTGATAGGGACATCATCCTGGCGTACCTCAAAATGTAGATGATAGCCTGTAGAATCACCTGTTCTACCCATGAATCCAAGCACTTCTCCCACCTCTACTGTTTGCCCTGGCGAGACGAGGATACTCCTCATATGGGCGTAGAAGGTTTGCAAGCCGTCTCCGTGGTCGAGCACCACCATTCGTCCGTACCCAGATCGATTAGCACCTGCTTCAACGACCAATCCGGCTTTTGCAGCAAGTATAGGTGCCTTGGCTTCTTCTTGATTCCACAGGTCTACCCCTTTATGGCTTTTCCCCCAGCGAGTGCCAAACCCACTCGTAATCGTGGCTTCTTGAACCGGCCATGCCAATCCGCCTCGTATACGAGCGGACACTTGTCTGCTCGCTGCCTGAGCCGTATTTCTGCGTTGATTGACCTCTTCTGGCTGCATCTGCTTGTTGGCCATCACAGGAACATAGACGACCTGTCCCACGTACAGGTTGTCCGATAACCACCTTAACAAAGGATTGCGTTCGATCAGCAGCTCTTTGCTGACTCCGTAGCGCTGGGCGATATAATTGAGTGTCTCACCGCGTTTGACCATATGTCGTACTTCGTCATTGCTGATAATGAGCTTCAGGCCAATACCAACCAAATGTGGATTCTTGATCTTATTGGTTTCCACCAGCTTATGTAGGGATAATCCGTATTTGTGAGCGATTTCGGACAGGGTTTCGCCCTCTTGGACGGAATAGACCATGACCTTACTTGCAGGAGCATTTCCTGCCAAGCCGACAAACGGATTAAAGGCTTGAAACAAAGCCTGTTCGACAATCGCTTTTTGTGCATCCTCCCAGCTTTCCACGGGAGGGGTTACTTGTGCGTAATCCACCGCCACTCCTCCTTCGTTTGGCTACTCCTCCTACGGTATGCTTTCAGGCAAAAAAAAATGACGGCGAAATTAACTCACCGTCGTCGTACTTGCTGTTTTTCCTCTGCTTTGTTTAGCCTCTAAGGATTGTACAAATTCCTCATTGGTCTTGGTATCCGCCAATTTCTTAATGAAGGAATCGACGAACTCGTTCGTTTCGTTCATATTTTTGCGGATCATCCACAGTTTTTCCAGTTCTTCCTTGGTGAGCAGCAGCTCTTCACGCCGCGTACCCGAACGGCGGATATCGATCGCCGGAAAAATGCGGCGTTCCGACAATTTGCGATCCAAGTGCAGCTCCATATTTCCCGTTCCTTTAAATTCTTCGTAAATGACGTCGTCCATCCGTGAGCCTGTCTCCACCAATGCTGTAGCCAAGATGGTCAGACTGCCACCCTCTTCAATGTTCCGCGCAGACCCAAAGAAGCGTTTAGGGCGATGAAAAGCTGCCGGATCGATCCCGCCTGAAAGTGTCCGACCACTCGGCGGAATGACGAGGTTGTACGCTCGAGCCAGTCGTGTAACGGAATCGAGCAAAATCACAACGTCCTTTTTATGCTCGACCAGACGTTTGGCACGCTCCAGCACCAGTTCTGCCACCTTGATGTGATTCTCAGGCAACTCGTCAAAAGTAGAGGCCACTACTTCCCCTTTGACGGAGCGTTGCATGTCGGTCACTTCTTCCGGCCGTTCATCAATCAACAGAACAAACAAATGAATATCGGGGCGGCTTTCCGTGATACTGTTGGCAATTTCCTTCAGCAGCATGGTCTTCCCCGCTTTTGGAGGAGCTACGATAAGTCCACGCTGTCCAAGTCCAACCGGAGCAATCAAATCCATCAGACGAGTGGAAACACGATCTGGGGCAGTCTCCAGGACGAGCTTGTTTTGCGGATAGAGCGGTGTCAATGCAGGGAAATGAAGACGCTCAGCTGCCGTCTCAGGATCTTCTCCGTTTACAGCCTCTACTTGCAAAAGTCCAAAATAACGCTCATTTTCCTTCGGGGGTCTGGCTTTACCGGAGACTACATCACCCATTCTCAGATCAAATCGACGGATCTGGGATTGGGAAATGTAGATGTCCTCAGAGCTGGGAAGATAATTGATGGGACGAAGAAATCCGTACCCTTCCGGCAGGATTTCCAAAACGCCCTCCATAAACATCAGCCCATCCCGCTCCGCTCTGGCACGAAGAATGGAAAATATCAATTCTTTCTTTTTCAATTGTGAATAATACGGAATGTGATATTCCTTCGCCAGTTTGTACAGATCGGTCAGCTTCTTCTCTTCTAATTCAGAAAGTAACATACATCCACCACTCTTTTTATACTCTTCAACTTATTCTCGTCCGAACAAGGAATTACAATACCAGTGTAGGTTTGCGCTCCAATCGGTGATTTCCTTCAATAAATCGAACTGTTCCTGTTTTTGCACGCATGACCACGGAATGGGTAGAAGCCCGCATTCCCTGGAAGCGAACACCCTTCAGCAGTTCACCGTCCGTAACGCCGGTCGCAGCAAAAATCGCGTCGTCACCTTTGACCAGATCATCCATAAAGAGCACTTGATGCGGATTGATCAGGCCCATTTGCTTACAGCGTTCGATCTCCTCTTCACTATGCGGCAGAAGTCTCCCTTGAATTTCTCCACCCAGGCACTTGAGTGCGACAGCAGCCAGAACACCCTCCGGTGCACCACCGGAACCAAACATAATATCTACACCCGTATCAGGAAATGCCGTGTTGATCGCAGCCGCCACGTCACCGTCAGAGATCAAACGGATACGTGCGCCAGCTTCGCGGATTTCATGAATGATCTTTTGATGGCGGTCCCGATCCAGGACGATCGCGACCAGATCGCTGATATCTTTGCCTTGCGCCTGGGCCACCGCTTTCAAGTTGTCACGGACGGGGGCATTGATATCAACCTTGCCTACCGCTTTTGGCCCGACAGCCAATTTTTCCATGTACATATCCGGTGCATGCAGGAGATTGCCTCGGTCCGCAATAGCAATGACAGAGATCGCCCCCCACGTTCCTTTGGCAAGAATGTTGGTTCCTTCCAACGGGTCAACCGCTACGTCCACAGCAGGTGCAACACCTTGTCCCAAGCGTTCCCCGATATAAAGCATCGGTGCCTCGTCCATTTCACCCTCACCGATAACCACGACTCCGTCCATCGGAACCTTTTCAAACTCGTTTCTCATAGCAGTAGTTGCTGCATCGTCAGCCTCGTCTTTTTTTCCGAGACCCATCCAACGTGCAGACGCCAAGGCTGCTGCCTCTGTCACTCGTACCAATTCAAGCGTTAAACTGCGTTCCATTCTGGAAGACTCCTCTCCTGGTGATAGGCTAACGTTGATGTTGTTCCGAACGCTGCAAACCGACACGCTTTATGTCAGCTCCGAGTGTTTGCAGCTTTCCAACTAGATTTTCATAGCCGCGATCAATGTGCTCCAGTCCTTCCAATTCTGTCGTTCCCGAGGTTGCCAGACCAGCAATAAACAGCGCTGCACCAGCTCGCAGATCGGAAGCGACTACCTTGGCTCCATTCAAACGACTGCCACCTTCAATGACAGCGGAACGGCCTTCCACTTTGAGCGTCGCACCCATACGGCGCAATTCATCGACATGGCGAAAGCGCGAGCTGTAAATGTTGTCAGTCACAATACTGGAGCCCTTCGCCATCGTCAGCAATGTCGTGATCGGCTGCTGCAGATCGGTCGGAAACCCGGGATACGGACTTGTTTTGACATCAATGGAGCGATAACCCATACGTCCAACCACTTGGATCGCGTCGTCCATCTCCGTCACGTCAACCCCGATCTCGCGCAGCTTGGCTGTCACAGACTCCAGATGCTTGGGGATAACGTTCTCTACCATGACGTTGCCATTGGTAGCCGCTGCCGCGATCATATACGTACCTGCCTCAATCCGATCCGGGATAATCGTATGACGACAGCCGCGCAAACGGTCAACACCCTGGATACGGATCAGATCTGTCCCTGCACCCTTGATGTTTGCCCCCATATTGTTCAATAGAGTAGCCACATCGACAATCTCTGGTTCCCGGGCCGCATTTTCAATCACTGTCACACCGTCTGCTTTGGCAGCAGCAAGCATGATATTAATCGTCGCTCCCACACTAACCAGATCGAGGTAAATGCGCGCGCCACGAAGCTTGCCATCCCGAGCACGAATGGTCATGACGCCGTTCTTGTTCTCCACTTGTGCACCCATTGCTTCGAATCCTTTGATATGCAAATCGATGGGACGTGGCCCCAGGTCACAGCCGCCCGGCAAACCTACCTGTGCTTCACCGAATTTTGCTAAAAGAGCGCCCCACAAGTAATAGGAAGCGCGCAGCTTTTTGATTCGGCCATTCGGCATCAGCATCAGTTTCATTTCACGACCGTCGATCTCCATCCAATCTTCTTCGAACAACACATCAGCTCCCATTTCTCTCAGGAGCTCCTGATAAATGTCTACATCCTGAATACGGGGAAGATTGTCAATGACAACTGGCCCATCAGCCAGTAGTGCGGCCGGAATAAGGGCAACCGCGCTGTTCTTCGCCCCACTGATGGTTACTGTCCCAGCAAGTGGTTTTCCACCGTTGATGATTAGCTTATCCATGCTTTGATCTCCTCAGGCGTAATCGGGAAAGAAGCACCTTCCCCGATGGAAAAGGTGCTTGGAAATGCACAAGTCTGTCCTATTTTTGCATGCTTGCCCAGTCTGCAAGGAATTTCTCCAGGCCACTTTCCGTCAACGGATGGGCAATGAGCTGTTTAAACACTTTTGCCGGAATCGTGGCGTAGTGAGAACCGCGTCGTGCAGCCTCTGTTACATGAACAGGATGACGGACGGAAGCCGCGATAATTTCGGTGTCGATGTCGTGGGCCGAGAAAATTTCTGCAATATCTTCAATCAACTGCATGCCATCCTGACCAATGTCGTCGAGGCGACCCAGGAAAGGAGAGACGAACGTTGCACCCGCTCTGGCAGCCAGCAGTGCCTGATTGGCAGAAAAGACCAGTGTCACATTCGTTTTGATTTTCTTTTTCGCAAAGTACTTGGTTGCTTTCAAGCCTTCTGCTGTCATAGGCAGTTTGACCACGATGTTTTTGGACAAGGCAGCCAGCTTCTCGCCCTCTTCAATCATGCCTGCTGCATCTGTGCTGATGACTTCGGCGCTGATGGGACCATCGACAATGTCGAGAATTTCTTTCAAGGTTTCGATGAAATCGCGGCCTTCCTTGGCAACCAGGGAAGGATTGGTCGTGACGCCTGCGAGGACGCCCCACTCATGGATTTCACGAATTTCTTCAACGTTCGCTGTATCAATCAAAAAGCGCATGATGTACCTCCTTGGTTACGCACGGTTGCTACTGCCGAACAGGCGCATTTTGCCTTTGACAACTTCCTTGATCGCATCGCGACCAGGGCCGAGATATTTGCGTGGGTCAATCTCGTTTGGTTTGGCAGCCAGGATTTTGCGAATCGTTTCGGTGCATGCGACTTGGCTTTCTGTGTTCACATTGATTTTACCAACACCGAGGCTAATCGATTTCACGATCGCTTCATCCGGCACTCCGGAACCACCGTGCAGTACGATTGGTGCCCCAATTTGGCTGGCTACCTTTTCAATGATGTCGTAGCGGATTTTCGGAACGCCTTTGTACATTCCGTGCGCAGTACCTACTGCGATCGCCACGTAATCCACTTTGGTTTCATTCCAGAAGTGAATGGCTTCATCTGGATTTGCCAGAGTAGCATCTTCTTCGTCTACGGACAGATCGTCTTCCACTCCACCGATTGTACCGAGCTCACCCTCTACGGAAACGCCAACCGCATGAGCCGCTTCTACAACCTGTTTCGTCAAGCGAATGTTGTCTTCAAAGGAATGGTGGGACCCGTCGAACATAACGGAAGAGAATCCCGCACGAATACATTTCATGACGATATCAAAGTTGCTTCCGTGGTCCAGATGCAAAGCAACTGGTACTCCAGCGCGCTCTGCTGCTGTCTTGGCAATCGCTACGGTATAATCGAGGCCCATGTATTTAAGAGCTCCCTCAGACACACCAAAAATCACAGGCGACTTTTCTTCCATAGCGGCTTCTGTGATTGCTTGAGTAAACTCCAGATTATTAATGTTGAATTGACCAACAGCATACTTATGCTTTTTGACATCTTCGGTAAAGGCGGTCATAGGTACCAGTGGCATGTTTTGTAAATCCTCCTCTAGCAGACTTCATTAATGTCGCTTATTATACCACAGAGCCGTATTTGTTAACAGGTACGCTTGTATCGAATCTGTGTATGACGAAAGACTAGCATGCCAGCTGTTGATGAACAGCCAGACGTAATTCATCAATATCAAAAGGTTTGGTAAAATGAGTCAAAGCACCCAATTGCGTAGCTTCCTTGATCATGTCCAGCTCTCCATAGGCCGTCATCATGATCACCTTGATATCCTGATTGATCTTTTTGATATGCTTTAAAATCTCAATGCCATCCATGCCAGGGATTTTCATATCCAGAATGACGAGGTCAGGCGATTCTTTTTCCACGATTTCCAAAGCCATTTTCCCATTTGCTGCCTGAAACGTTTTGTAGCCCTCTTTGCCCAGCACCTCGTACAACAAAATGCGAATGCCGTACTGATCATCGACAACTAACACTTTTTTGTCGTGCTTGTCAAACATGACTAAATTCCTCCTGACCAAAGCTATTACTTAACTTACTAACTTCGCCTAATTTCAGGAAACTCCTTCCCCGAAAGGATTGAATTTTTCCCTTTGAGAGCTTTGGAGTATAATGGAGAGTACTTGCGATTAGGGGGATTACCCTTATGTATACCATTTTGCTGATCTGCACGTTGACTTTTATTATTCATACAACCGAAACGCTTTCATATGCCCTTCGCTTTGCAGGTGTACAGACGGGAAGGCTGGCTGTCGCCTTGTCTTTATCTGGCATGATCCTGCTTATATCCCGCACCTCCAATCTGATCCAATCCCCTTTTTCCGGGGGACTTATCGATCAAGCCGTGCTGATGCATACAGACCCAAGCTGGAAGCTGCACCTGATCATCGTTGCATCATCCTTGGGTACCTTGGCCGCCATCTTTCTGTTCCCTACCTTTGTACAGCTGTCCAAGCGCCTGATCTCCCATCTGGAATTGGCGGGCTCTATACCCGGGATGCTGCGTTCAACTGTTAATATTCAAAGCATCCGACGCGCGCGCCACCACGTTCGCTTGCCCAAACTAGCGTCCCTCTCCCGCTTTCGGATCAAAGGAGTACCCAAGCGCCTGCTCATACTGAATGCTTTGGGCACGGCCATCTATACATCCAGTGTACTGTCTGTCCTCTACGCCTCGATGCTCGCTCCTGACTACAAGGCAACGGTTCTGACATCCTCTGGCCTGATCAACGGATTTGCCACCATTTTCATGACCATTCTCGTGGATCCTCAGGTCGCTCTCTTGACCGATAAGGCGATACAGGGACAAGCATCGCACGAAGAGATTCGGCAAATGTACCTGTGGCTGATGCTCTCCCGTTTCTTCGGGACGCTGCTGGCTCAGTTCATCCTCATCCCTGCTGCTTATTGGGTGGCGTGGCTCGCTCCTTTGTTTCAGTGATTCACTGACAAACCAAAAACGCACCTGCGACTCCCCAATGGGACACAGGTGCGTTTTTCTATTTACAAGATTACTTGTGGTTCAAAGATGCTTGAACAAAATCACGGAAAAGCGGTTGTGGACGGTTCGGACGGGAAGTAAACTCTGGATGGAATTGGGTAGCCACAAACCAAGGATGCTCGGATACTTCCACGATCTCCACCAGACGGCCATCCGGAGTCGTACCCGCGAAACGCAGACCCAATTGTGCCAATTGCTCGCGGTATTCGTTGTTCACTTCATAGCGATGACGATGGCGTTCGTACACCAGTGTATTTCCATATGCACGCTCGGTGAGGCTTCCTGCGATTACTTTGGTTGGACCTACGCCCAAGCGCATGGTACCGCCCTTGTCCTCCACTTCTTTTTGCTCCGGCAACAGATCGATGACCGGATATGGAGTTTGCGGATTGATCTCAGAGCTGTTCGCACCATCCAAGCCTGCCACGTGACGGGCAAACTCGATGACAGCAATTTGCATCCCCAGACAGATACCCAGGAACGGAACTTTATTTTCACGCGCGTAGCGTGTAGCGGTGATTTTCCCTTCAATACCACGATCACCGAAGCCACCTGGTACGAGGATTCCGTCTACATCACCCAGCAGCTCTTTCACATTGTCAGGGGTTACTTCCTCAGCGCTCACCCATTTGATTTCCACGTTGGAATCATTTGCATAACCGCCATGATACAGCGCTTCAGCAACGGAAAGATACGCATCGTGCAGCTCTACGTATTTACCAACGATGGCAATGCGCGTCACTTTGGACAGGTTTTTGATTTTGTTGACCAGTGCTTTCCACTCGGTCATATCCGCTTCTTGGCAATCCAATCCGAGATGACGGCAAACATAATCATCCAGTCCTTGCGCTTGCAATTGCAAAGGAACGTCATACAAGGTTTCGGCATCCGCACATTCGACTACCGCTTTTTTGTCGATGTCACAGAACAGGGCCAGCTTATCCTTCATTTCTTGTGTCATCGGCTTCTCAGTACGGGTCACAATCACGTTTGGCTGGATACCCAGGCTGCGCAGCTCTTTTACGCTATGCTGAGTCGGTTTGGTTTTCATTTCACCAGCTGCCTTGATGTAAGGTACCAGTGTTACGTGAATGTACATCACGTTTTCGCGACCAATGTCACTCTTAATTTGACGAATCGACTCCAGGAAAGGCAAGCTCTCGATGTCACCAACTGTACCGCCGATTTCTGTGATCACCACATCGGCTCCCGTTTCACGGCCTGCACGGAATACGCGCTCCTTGATTTCATTGGTGATGTGAGGAATAACCTGCACCGTGCCGCCCAGATAGTCGCCACGGCGTTCTTTCGCGATGACAGAAGAGTAAATTTTACCAGTCGTTACGTTGGAGTTCGCACTGAGGTTGATATCAATAAAACGCTCGTAGTGGCCCAGATCCAAATCCGTCTCTGCTCCGTCGTCAGTTACGAATACTTCCCCATGCTGGTACGGGCTCATGGTTCCCGGATCCACGTTGATGTATGGGTCAAACTTTTGAATCGTTACTTTGAGTCCCCTGTTCTTCAGGAGTCGGCCCAGAGAAGCCGCTGTAATCCCTTTTCCCAACGAGGATACGACCCCGCCTGTTACAAAAATATACTTCGTCATCGTTTACGTCCCCTCTTCCCTATTCCTTTTAAATGATGATGAATGCAGATATAAAAACGGCTTATGAAAAAAGAAAAAACAAAAGCGAGTCCTATCCCGAAGTTGTTCGGGTAGGGGCACTTTTGTTTTATAGTTTTCCATATTTAATCCTTCTTCATGTGAAGCCCAAGGAGTATTTTATCTGTCCCTCAGACGGAAGTCAAGGACTTATCACCGATCGTCTTCTTCAGAGTCCTCTTCTACTTCTTCTTCCTCTGCTTCTTCATCTTCGAACAGCTCATCTTCTTCTTCAATTTCTTCTTCGTCGATCTCGCCATCGATCTCTTCTTCCTCGATTTCAGCTTCTTCATCGACAAATTCTTCCTCGTCTTCGAAGATCACAACTTCATCTTCCTCGTAATCATCAACGAGCTCATCTTCGGATTCGAAATCGTCGAAGTCGTCGTCCATGATGACCTTCTTCTTCTTGCTTACGCCGCCTTCTTGGGTTTCATCTACGGTATCTGTCGGGTACCAACGCTTGAGACCCCAGACATTGTCACCCAAGCAAACGAAACGGCCATCGATATTAATTTCAGTGTATACTTGAGCGATGATGGCATTTACTTGTTCTTCCGTCAGCTTGCGCAGAACAACCAGCTCATCCATCAGTTCGCGGAAGTTATAAGTGCGATTGTTTTCACGCAGAATTTCGTATGCAATGTCAACCAATGCCATCTCACTTAGTCTCTCAGCATCAATGTGTGCAAGTTTTTGACTCACTACAGGCACGCCCTTTCCTATACAAAACTTGACTTTGTATCCACCCTTGCCGCTAAGCGACTCGGACTTGCTTACTGTATCGAAAGAATGAACTTCTCAATCGTACAAAGATATGAAGGCTATCATACAGTATTCCTTATTTTAGACGAAAATGCAAGGCTTTCAAACCCCGTAGAAAAAAACATATCCCTTGGTCAAAAACCAAGGGATCGGATGCTACATATTTCGACGATATTGGCCGCCCACTTCATACAAAGCAGCACTGATTTGTCCCAGGGAAGCTACCTTGACCGTCTCCATCAGCTCAGCGAAAATATTGCCTCCTGATACCGCCACTTCCTGCAATCGGCGCAAGGCCACAGGGGCTGTATCCCGATGAAGCTCCTGGAAAGACCGCAGATTGACGATCTGCTGCTCCTTCTCTTCCTCCGTTGCCCTAGCAAGCTCAATCTCGTAATCTTCCTCAGACGCATTCGGATTGATAAAGGTGTTCACGCCGATGATCGGCAGCTCGCCTGTATGCTTTTTCATTTCGTAATACATCGACTCATCTTGAATCTTGCCTCGCTGGTACTGCGTTTCCATCGCTCCGAGGACGCCGCCACGGCTGCTCAGGCGTTCGAATTCTTGCAGCACGGCTTCTTCTACCAGATCTGTCAGCTCTTCGATGATAAAAGCACCCTGCAGTGGATTTTCGTTCTTCGCCAATCCCATCTCTTTGTTGATGATCATCTGGATCGCCATCGCCCGGCGTACCGAGTTCTCCGTCGGCGTCGTGATCGCTTCATCATAGGCATTGGTATGCAGCGAATTGCAGTTGTCGTAGATGGCTACGAGCGCTTGCAGCGTCGTACGGATATCGTTGAAATCCATCTCCTGGGCATGAAGGGAGCGGCCCGAGGTCTGAATGTGGTACTTCAGCTTCTGGCTCCGTTCGTTGCCCCCGTAGCGGTTTTTCATCACTGTAGACCAGATGCGACGTGCAACTCGACCAATCACCGTGTATTCAGGGTCCAAGCCGTTGGAGAAGAAGAAGCTCAGATTCGGCGCAAAGTCGTCGATATGCATGCCACGGCTCAGGTAGTACTCTACATATGTGAAGCCATTGGCCAAAGTGAAGGCAAGCTGCGTGATCGGATTGGCTCCCGCCTCGGCTATATGGTAGCCGGAAATGGAAACCGAGTAGTAGTTGCGCACCTTGTGATCGATAAAATACTGCTGAATATCGCCCATCATCCGCAAGGCGAACTCTGTGGAGAAAATACAGGTGTTCTGTCCCTGATCTTCCTTGAGAATATCCGCCTGCACGGTTCCGCGTACAGTAGAAAGGGTATACGCCTTGATCTGGGCGGCTTCCTCCGCAGTAGGCTGGCGGCCTTCCCGCGCTGCAAAGGCCTCGAGCTGCTGTTCGATTGCAGTGTTCATAAACATCGCCAAAATCATCGGCGCAGGTCCATTGATGGTCATCGACACAGAAGTGCTTGGTGCGCACAGATCAAAGCCCGCGTAGAGCTTCTTCATATCCTCCAGCGTACAGATGCTGACCCCGCTGGTCCCGATCTTGCCGTAGATGTCTGGCCGATAATCTGGGTCCTCCCCGTACAGGGTCACAGAATCAAAAGCGGTGCTGAGGCGCTTCGCTTCATCATTTTGAGAAAGGAAATGAAAACGTCTGTTGGTGCGCTCTGGTGTCCCTTCCCCGGCAAACTGCCGCTTGGGGTCCTCGCCCTCCCGCTTGAACGGGAACACACCTGCTGTGTACGGGAATTCTCCAGGTACATTTTCTTTCATTGACCACTTCAGAATCTCGCCCCAATCCTGGAAGTCGGGTAGAGATACCTTGGATATCCGCGTACCTGAGAGGGATTCGCTGAACAGCTTGGTCACGATCTCCTTGTCGCGAATCTTGGTGACCAATTGGTCCTGCCTGTACGCTTCCTTCAGCTGAGGCCATTTTTCCAGTATGTGCTGACACTCCGGATGAAGTTTGGCTTCAAAAAGGGCAATCTGCTTATCCAGCACTGCCACTAATTCCTCCGCGGTCGCTTCACCTGATGCCAGGAGCGTTTCCTTTGCCCCGTGCAGTTGGAACAGCTTTCTTGCAATCCCGGACTGCTCTTCTGTATAGACACGGTATTGTCGCACCGCATTGGCAATATCCTGCAAATAATTGACGCGTTCTACCGGAATTAACGAAGTTTTATGAATCTTAACCGGTGTCGCATCGAGCTGTTCTACAGACCAATCCACACCCGTTTTTTCTACAATCCTGCGCATCAGCGCGGCGAACAACACATTGGTGCCGGGGTCATTAAACTGGCTGGCAATGGTCCCGTATACCGGAATCTGCTCGTCTGGCAAATCAAACAGCTGGTGGTTGCGTCGATACTGCTTGCGCACTTCCCGCAACGCGTCCTCCGAGCCTTTTCTCTCAAACTTGTTGATCGCAATCAGATCAGCAAAATCGAGCATATCGATTTTTTCCAGCTGGGAAGGGGCACCGAATTCACTGGTCATGACGTACATCGAGACATCGGAAACCTCTGTCACCTGTGCATCGCCCTGACCGATCCCGCTCGTCTCGACAATGATCAGATCGAAGCTGGCTGCCCGTGCGACACGGATCGCATCCTTTACCGCTGCCGAAAGCTCAGAACCTGATCTGCGTGTAGCCAGGCTGCGCATGTACACCCTTGGCGTATTGTTTGCGTTCATGCGAATCCGGTCACCAAGGAGCGCACCACCTGACTTTTGCTTGGATGGATCGACCGACAAAATCGCCACCGTCTTGTCTTGGTACGTGCGAATAAAACGTCGAACCAGCTCATCCGTCAGGGAGCTTTTTCCTGCCCCACCCGTTCCTGTAATACCCAGGACAGGGATGGTTACCTCCGGCTCTGATACCTTTTTCAGTACCGAATCTTGCCATTCCGAATTTTCCACTGCGTACTCCGCTACAGAAATCAGACGGGCAATTGCCTGATGATTCTGCTCGCGAAGCTCACTCAGTTCCTGATCGATTTGTTTCACTGTAGGAAAATCGGATTGCCGAATCATGTCGTTAATCATGCCCTGCAAGCCCAGTCTACGCCCTTCATCCAGGGAGTACAGCTTGCATACGCCATAGGACTCTAATTCGCGGATTTCGCGTGGAACGATGACACCGCCACCGCCGCCAAAGACACGGATGTGTCCAGCTCCGCGCTCTTTCAACAGATCAATCATGTATTTGAAATACTCGACATGCCCGCCCTGATAGGAGCTGATGGCAATTCCCTGCGCATCCTCCTGTATAGCAGCGGTTACGATATCGTCAACGGAGCGGTTGTGTCCCAGATGGATCACTTCCACTCCCGAAGATTGCAAAATACGACGCATAATGTTGATTGAGGCATCGTGACCGTCATACAAACTGGCTGCAGTCACAAAGCGGACCTTGTTTCGCGGACGATACACTTCTGTTTCCATCGTTCCACTCTCCCCGATAGCTTATTGTTCGGAGACGCTGATTTCACGAAGCAAGAGTGCAATCTGCTTCTCCGTAAATTCTTCCAATGTATAATGCTTGTGCAAAGCCCAACGACGGAACACCCACATCTCTGCCAAAACCATGATGTTATCCGCCATCAACTTGACATGCTTCTCGTCGATGTTGATAGAGCCGTCTGCTATTCCTTTGCGTAGAATTTCCACAAAAATTTGAGCAATCTCTTCTTCGCGCCCCAGCACATAGCGCAGGGTTTCTTTTGGCAATGATTTGGATTCCTGATAAATCAGGAGCACGCGATCACTCATCTGGTCCATCACGCGAATCAAGCTTTTCAGCGCCAGTTTCATGATCTTCAATCCAGTGCCGTTAAAATTGATCGCTTCTCTCAAACGTGTCTCCATCTCGGCATGAATCGCATCACAAACGAGATACAGCACGTCTTCCTTGGACTCGATGTATTCGTACAAGGTTCCGATGCTAAAGCCGGATGCGCGGGCAATTTCCCGTGTGGTCGTTTTATGAAAGCCTTTATGAATAAAGAGATCAACGGCAGCTTCGACAATCTGTTCACGCCGTTTTTCAATAAGCTTTGGATCTTTTACCAGGGAAGGTATCGTTCTTTTTTTATCAGACACAATGAAACCACCTTTCAAACTGACTGAGCGTTTGGTCAGACATATGTTGGAAAGAAAGGAAAAAAAACGCTCTGCTGTGATACGTATCGCCATTATTATACGCGAGTGTAAAGCGGAAGCCAAATCTTTCTTTTCCATCAATGAGAGGGGAAATGTGCCTTCGAACGTTGAGACCAGACGGGAGTGCATGACGGATCACGACACTCCCACACTGCTCCCTGAACCCATTCTATTCTTTCAAGAGGAAATTGCTGATCACGACGCGCTGAATCTCGTTGGTACCTTCGTAGATTTGCGTGATTTTGGCATCGCGCATGAACCGTTCTACCGGATACTCACGCGTGTAGCCATAGCCGCCGAATACCTGCACCGCTTCTGTCGTGACTTCCATCGCAATGTCACCAGCAAACACCTTGGACATCGCTGACGCCTTTCCATACGGCAGTCCCTGGTCCTCGAGCCATGCTGCCTGGTACGTCAAGAGACGCGCCGCTTCGATTTTGGTTGCCATATCCGCCAGCTTGAACTGGATGGCCTGCAGAGAAGCAATTGGCTTGCCAAACTGATTGCGCTCCTTGGCATACGCTACCGCATGCTCAAATGCTCCCTGTGCGATCCCCAATGCTTGCGCGGCAATGCCGTTGCGTCCTCCGTCCAAGGTCATCATGGCAATCTTGAAGCCTTGACCTTCTTCGCCCAAAATATTTTCTGCAGGGACCCGGACATCTTCAAAGTTAATAGCCAGCGTCGGCGAGGAGCGAATTCCCAGTTTCTTTTCTTTTTTGCCCATCGTAAAGCCAGGCATGTCTTTTTCCACGATGAAGGCCGTGACGCCTTTATGCTTGAGTTCAGGCTGGGTCACCGCGAACACGATGTAGATTTCCGCTTCTCCGGCGTTGGTGATAAAAATTTTGCTGCCGTTCAGGATGTAGTGGTCGCCGTCGCGAACAGCGGTCGTGCGCATTCCTGCCGAATCAGAGCCGGAGCCTGGCTCGGTCAGACAGTAGGCACCCATTTTCTTGCCTTCTGCCAGCGGACGCAAATATTTTTGCTTCTGTTCCTCCGTACCGAACTTGTAGATCGGCCAGCTTGCCAGCGAAACCTGTGCAGACAGAGTCACACCGATGGAAGCATCCACACGGGAAAGCTCTTCAACTGCAATCACATAGCTGAGATAGTCAGCTCCAGCACCGCCGTATTCCTCTGGCCAGGGAATTCCCGTCAGCCCCAGCTCTGCCATTTGCTCAAAAATCGAACGGTCGAAGCGTTCTTCCTCGTCGCGTTCTGCTGCTGTCGGTGCTACCTGATTCTCTGCAAAGTCACGAATCATTTTGCGAAGCATTTCTTGTTCTTCTGTCAGTTGAAAATTCATCTCTTTCACTCCCCCAAATAGACGTGTCTGTTTCCCCGGTCATCGTCAAATCTGCTGCAACGAGTCAGGGCGTATTATTCAGCAAGCAATTGCTTGGTGATGACAAGATGTTGAATTTCATTGGTTCCTTCATAAATCTGCGTAATCTTTGCATCCCGGAAAAGGCGTTCTACCGGATATTCACGTGTGTAGCCATAGCCGCCGAATACCTGGACAGCCTCTATCGCCAGCTTCATGGCAGCATCCGATGCAAAGAGCTTTGCCATCGAGGCTTCTTTCGTGCAGGGAAGCCCCTTGCTGCACAGCCAAGCTGCTCGATAGACCAGCAGACGTGCTGCTTCAGCCTTGGTCGCCATGTCCGCCAGTTTGAAGCCCACTGCCTGAAGCTTGCCGATCGCCTGACCGAACTGCTTGCGTTCTTTGGCGTATTCGGTAGCGTAGTGAAGGGCTGCTTCAGCGATCCCTAGCGCTTGTGCCGCGATACCGATCCGTCCTTTATCCAGATTGGCCATCGCGATGGTAAATCCTTCTCCTTCATTCCCCAAAAGATTGGCTGCCGGAACGACGGCATTGTCGAATACGAGCTCTGTCGTATTGGAGCCGTGCAGCCCCATTTTCTTTTCTTTTTTACCAACAGTCAGACCGGGGGTATCCTTATCTACAATAAAGGCGGAAATGCCTCTTGCCCCTTTACCCGGATCGGTTACTGCAAAGGTAATGTACGTATCCGCTACCCCGCCGTTGGTAATGAAGATTTTGCTGCCATTGAGAATGTAGGCATCCCCTTTGCGAACAGCCTGTGTACGAATACTGCTGGCATCCGAGCCTGCATGCGGCTCTGTCAGGGCAAAGGCTCCCAGATATTCACCTGTCGCCAATTTCGTGACGTATTTATGCTTCTGCTCTTCCGTACCAAAATAGAGGATGGGATTGGTTCCCACAGACGTATGGACGGAAAGAATGACACCCATTGTTGCGCTGACCTTCGCTATTTCGTTGATCGCCAGAATATAGGAGACAAAATCAGCCCCTGCACCTCCCCACTCTTCCGGTACCGGGATGCCCATCAGCCCCATTTCTCCCATCTTTTTGACAATGTGGAGCGGGAACTGTTCCGTCTCTTCCATAATCGGAATAAACGGCGCCATCTCCTTGTTCGCGAAATCACGAACCATGCGACGCATCATTTGCTGCTCTTCATTGAAATGGAAATCCATCTTAGTCCTACCTTTCTGCCTTCATCTCGTCAGTTGTACTCGTAGAAACCTCGACCGGATTTTTTACCTAGCCATCCCGCTTTTACGTATTTGCGCAAGAGCGGGCATGGGCGATATTTTGAATCGCCAAAGCCTTCATAGAGCACTTCCATGATCGCGAGACACGTATCAAGACCAATAAAATCGGCGAGCTTGATCGGACCCATCGGATGATTCATCCCCAGCTTCATCACTTCGTCGATCGCTTCGGGAGTCGCTACTCCTTCGTATACGCAGTATATGGCTTCGTTGATCATCGGCATCAAAACACGATTGGATACAAACCCCGGAAAATCATTCACGCTGACCGGAACCTTTTCCATTTGCTTGGACAGATCCTCCGTGAGCTGATAGACCTCATCGCTGGTTTGCAGGCCACGGATGATCTCGACCAGCTTCATGACAGGAACAGGGTTCATGAAGTGCATCCCGATGACTTTCTCAGGACGTTTGGTAACCGCTGCAATCTCTGTAATCGGCAAGGAAGAGGTATTGCTCGCCAGAACCGTGTGTGGCGGACAAATCTCGTCCAGACGGACAAAAATCTCAGATTTGATCTTCATGTTTTCCGTTGCTGCTTCGACGACGAAATCCACATCCCGTGCGTCAGCCAAATCGGTGGAAGCTACCAGCCGTGCAAGAATGGCTTCCTTGTCTGATGCTGTCAATTTGCCCTTCTCTACATTGCGGGACAGGTTCTTTTCAATAGAAGCTAGACCGCGATCCACAAAATCCTGGCGAATATCATGGAGGTAGACACGAAAGCCTGCCTGAGCTGCTACCTGTGCGATTCCACTGCCCATTTGTCCTGCGCCAATCACCATAATGGTTTGTACATTCATATCAAAAGGCCTCCCTAATCGACTTTGATCAAAATGGCATCCCCTTGTGCTGCGCCACTGCAAATGGCTGCGATTCCCAAACCTCCGCCACGCCGCTTCAGCTCGTAGGCCAGATGCATGATAATCCGTGCTCCACTGGCCCCGATCGGATGACCTAGCGCGATTGCTCCACCATTTACATTTACTTTTTCTTCGTCCCAGCCGACGATTTTACCGCTGGTCAAGGTAACGGCAGCAAAGGCCTCGTTCACTTCAAAGAGAGCGATTTCGTCCAGTGCTACGCCTGTCTTTTGCAGCAGCTTTTGAATCGCCAAGCCTGGAGTCGTAGCGATATACGGCGCTTCTGCTCCGACCTGTGCGTGTCCTAGAATCGTAGCTAAAGGCTGTATTCCGAGCTCCTGGGCTTTGGCATCCGACATCAGCACCATCGCGGCTGCTCCGTCGTTGATGCCTGGCGCGTTGCCGGCAGTTATCGTTCCGTCCTTTTTATATACGGGCTGCAGTTTAGCCAATCCCTCTATTGTCGTATCCGGGCGCGGCCCTTCGTCAGTCGCTACCAGCAAGGGCTCGCCTTTTCTTTGCGGGATGGAGACAGGTACGATTTCCTCCGCAAATAGTCCATTCTGCATCGCTTGCGAGGCCCGCTGCTGACTGCGCAGCGCCCACAGATCCTGGGCTTCACGCGTAATGTCGAACTCCTCTGCGACATTACTGCCGTGAACGGCCATCGGCACCTGATCAAAAGGGCAGGTAAGGCCGTCGTACATCATCAGGTCGCGTACGGTTGCGTCACCCATACGCAGGCCGTAACGAGCATCAGGGATTGCATACGGGACGTTGCTCATGCTCTCCATGCCACCCGCTACGATAATCTCGCCATCTCCCGCACGAATGATCTGATCGCCCATCGTGACGGCACGCATCCCGGAGGCACATACCTTGTTGATCGTCTCGCTCGCTACCTCCCATGGAAGTCCCGCTTTGCGCGCTGCCTGGCGGGAGGGCACCTGACCTGCTCCAGCCTGTACGACCATCCCCATGATGACCTCGTCCACCTGATCCGCTTCGACACCAGATCGCTCCAAAGCCGCCTTGATCGCTACGGCCCCCAAATCCACGGCAGATAACGCTTTCAACGAGCCGCCAAATTTGCCAAAAGGTGTGCGAGCTGCGCCTACAATCACTGTTTTAGTCATCTATCCGACCCTCCGCTTCGATGATCTATTTTTCGGCCTAGCCGTTTTTGAATACATACCCAACTGATTGAGCGGTCGCTCATTTTTATTCTACTCTCATTTTGCCCCTTGGTGTTGCAATAGTCAATGCATTTGAAAAAGAAAAAGTTGTACTACCTTAGCAGTACAACTTTTCCCAGAGCGGCGATGAATCAGATCGCGTCTGCCAGAATTTCGGCTACATCGCGCGTCTTCACTTGCTCTTCTTGCTCCTTCATTTTCACACCATCGTTCATCATCGTCAGGCAGTAAGGGCAGGCACTTGCGATGGCAGTCGGATTGACTTCCAGCGCTTGCTCGGTCCGCGCCACGTTGACGCGTGTACCCTCGTGCTCTTCCATCCACATCAAACCGCCGCCGGCACCGCAGCACATACTGTCGCAGCCGCTGCGTTTCATCTCGACCACTTCCACGCCCGGGATCGCTTCCAGAATTACGCGTGGCTTGTCGTAGATTTCATTGTAACGCCCCAGATAACAGGAATCGTGGTAGGTGATGCGCTCTTTTACTTCTTTGGTCGGGTTCAGGCGACCTTCCTTGACCCACTGCGCCAGCAGCTCGGAATGATGGTACACTTCCGCCTGCAGCCCAAATTCCGGATATTCGTTCTTGAACGTATTGTAGGCGTGCGGGTCGCAGGTGACGATCTTCTTCACCTCATACCCTTCGAACAGCGCGATGTTCTCCTGTGCCAGCTGCTGGAACAGGAATTCGTTCCCGATGCGGCGGGCCGTATCGCCGGAGTTTTTCTCCTCCGTGCCCAAAATGGCAAACTTGACGCCTGCTTCGTGCATCAGTTTGACAAAGGCTTGGGAGATTTTTTGGCTGCGCAGGTCAAACGAGCCCATTGAACCAACCCAGAAGAGGTACTCAAATTCTTCTGCTTGCTTCACGGTCGGCACCTCGTACTCGCCGTTCAAGCCCTCGATCCACTTCAGGCGATCCTTCCGGTTGATTCCCCACGGATTGCCCTGGCGCTCGATATTGTTGAGCGCACGCTGCGCCTCAGCTGGCATGCTTCCTTCCGTCATCACCAGGTAACGGCGCATATCGATAATTTTGTCTACGTGCTCGTTCATCACCGGGCATTGGTCCTCACAGTTGCGACAGGTGGTACAAGCCCACAGCTCCTGCTCTGTGATGACATCCCCGATCAGGTTCTTGTCGTATACTTCTGCAGCAGCTCCCTCGGAAGCAGCAGCTACCTGAGAGGATTGCACAGCGATCTGATTCGCTGTTGTTTGGGAAAATGCAAAGCTGGGCATCCACGGCGTGCGGGATGTAACGGCAGCTCCCTTTTCTGTCAGGTGATCGCGCATCTTCGTAATCAGATCCATCGGAGAGAGCATCTTGCCCGTTCCCGATGCTGGACACATATTCGTGCAACGCCCGCATTCCACACAGGCGTACAGGTCAATCAATTGGGTTTGCGTAAAATCCTCGATCTTCCCTACTCCAAAGACTTCCTGTGATTCGTCTTCAAAGTTGATGCTGTTCAGCTTTCCAGGCGGGTCCAGCTTTTTGAACCAGACATTGACCGGCGCAAACAGCAAGTGAGCGTGTTTGGATTGTGGGACATAGATCGCAAAACCGAGCAAAATGATCAGGTGCAGCCACCAGAATACATAGAACAGCGCTGCTGCTGCGGTGGGCCCCACACCGATAGCGGTAAACAAGCCAGCCAATACAGAAGAAATCGGAGCGAACACAGATCCTTCATGACCAAGCCAGATCAGCTCGAAAGCAAGCGACAAAAGAACCGTAGCCATCAGAGAGGAGATCAAAAGCAGGACAATACCGGATTTGAAGCCGCGCTTGAGACGCTTCAGCTTTTCGATATAACGACGGTAAAAGGCATATCCGACTGCCGCCAGGATCAGGAAGGTCGTTACCTCCTGCATCAAGCTAAAATACTTGTGAGCGCTACCAAACGGAAGCTCAAAGCCCTTTGACAGCCCTTTGATGATCAGCTCAATCGCACCGAATTGCAGAATGATAAATCCGTAGAACATCACGACGTGCATGACACCGCTCTTTTTGTCCTTCAGCAGCTTCTTGTGAAAGATGACGTTGTCCAGCATCAGGTTGATTCGTGCACCAAAGTCGTCCTTCACGTCTGGCTTTTTGCCGAGCTTAATGAAGAGATAACGGCTGTACACAACATGACCGGCCAGGTACAGCCCGTACGCAAGCACCAGGATAAAGGCGATCAGGTTTATAAGTGCCAGCATGATTTTCAACTCCCCTTCTTGTCTGATTGTCTATTATTTTCTATCTTATCAGAATCAACCGAAAAAATGAATGGCTATTCACTCATTACCCACATTCCTGAGCGAGGTATTTCGAGCGACCGCTCAGTCTCGCGTCAGTCTTGTTCTTAATGATACAACCAAACCATTACATATGACCACACTTTTATTAGAAAACTTGGCTACGCCAAGCTTTTGGCGGAGCCTTAGTTGCACTTATACTATCTTCCGCTAATCTTTTTAGCGCTTTAGCGCACTTAAACTTTCCGATAGTATAAAAAAAGCAGCTGCCGTTTTTTTCTTCTGGCAGCTGCTTTGTGGACTAGCTAGTTCGTTTCCAAACGTTATTTTCCGGATGCTTCTTTAGGGGACTCCTCTTTTTTCGTTTTTTGCTCGGTGCGCACATCAGCAAGTGATTTCACCTTGGTAGCCTTGATGCGCTTGTTGCGTGGCAAATCTGTCGGCTCCAGGTTGTCTGCTTCGTCCTGCATAAGTGCCGCGATACCGACTGCTTTACCTTTGGCTGCTTTACAGAATTCGCAGTTTTCCTCGTCATGCTCATGGTAGTTTTTTGGCTCCGGATAAGAGGTGATTACACCTTCGAAGTTGCGCAGCACGACTTTGTCGGATGCCTGCGAGATGATATAGTTCGGGCTTACCGGAATTTTCCCTCCACCATGCGGAGCGTCAACCACGAATGTAGGAACGGCATAACCGGAGGTATGGCCGCGCAGGTGTTCAATGATTTCAATCCCTTTGCTGACTGGTGCGCGGAAGTGACCGATTCCTTCAGAGAGGTCGCATTGATAGATGTAGTAAGGACGAACGCGAATTTTGACCAGGTCCTGAACCAGTTTCTTCATGGTGTTCGCGCAGTCGTTGACACCTGCCAAGATAACAGCCTGGTTGCCCAGCGGCACACCGGCGTTGGCCAGCATCTCACACGCTTGCTTTGCTTCTGGCGTGATTTCCTTTGGATGATTGAAGTGTGTGTTGAGCCAGACTGGATGATATTTTTTCAGGATGTTGCAGAGATTTTCCGTGATGCGTTGTGGGAAAACAACTGGCGCACGCGTACCGATACGGATGATTTCCACGTGTGGAATCTCGCGCAAGCTGCTGATAATGTATTCCAGAACACGGTCGTTGATCAAGAGACCGTCTCCGCCGGAAAGCAGAACGTCACGCACTTCTGGCGAGCGGCGGATATAGTCGATACAGGCATCCAGCTGTTTCTTCGGCACGCCCATTCCGATCTGACCGGAAAAACGGCGGCGCGTACAGTAGCGGCAATACATGGAGCACTGGTTGGTTACAAGGAACAGCACGCGGTCTGGATAGCGGTGCGTCAGACCCGGTACAGGTGAATCTGTATCTTCATGTAAAGGATCTTCCATGTCGTACTTGGTGCGCACCATTTCCGAGGACAGTGGAACCGACTGCATACGAACCGGATCGCTCGGATCGTCTGGATCCATCAACAGTGCGTAGTAAGGTGTGATATTGAGTGGGATTGTCTGCGTGGAAATGCGGACACCCTCTTCTTCCCCTGGCGTCAGATTAATCACTTGCTTCAAATCATCTACCGTTCGAATGGTGTGAGTGAGTTGCCACATCCAGTCATTCCATTGTTCGTCTGTCACGTCTTTCCACAATTCGATTTGGCGCCAATCACGTTTGGTTGCTACCGTCATTTCGTCACAACTCCTCTTCATCGATGGTGTAACCTCTAATGGTTCATTCACCGAAAAGAGAGTTGCAAGTGTCGTGCCAACCAAATCGAAATATTTGGAAAATGGAGAATAGCGCGTTCTGAAAGGGTTTTCAAGCTACGGACAAGCTCAGCAAATCTGATCACCAAACGCTTAGGGTGCCGGATTTTCGGCAATTTAATTGATCTCAGGTGTGGACCGCTGCGATAGCTTATACTGCAAGGTTTGTCTGGGAATGCCCAGAAGCTTGGCAGCTCGGAGCACATTTCCCCCGGATTGTTTCATCGCCTGATCGATCATTTGCTCCTCCAGCTCTCGTACGACCTCCGGCAGAGTACGTCCCTCTGCAGACCAAGACGCTGCTTTTCCCTCTACATGAGCTGTGGTGCGCGAGGATTCGCTCCCATTCTGCCGATCCAGCAGGTGTGGTGGCAGGTGCTCTCGCTCGATGATCTCTGCCTCTACCATGTTCATCGCTGCTTCAACACTATGCTCCAGTTCCCGAACATTGCCCGGCCAATCATAGCTTTCGAATAACTGCTTCACTTCCATGCTGATGGATTGGACGCTCATCCCGAACTTACGGTTGAACAACTCGATAAAATGGCGAACCAATAGCTCTATGTCCTCTCTTCGTTCGCGCAAAGGCGGCAGCTCAAAGGAAACGACATTAATACGGTAGTACAAATCGCTTCGCATCTGCCCGCGTTGAACCAGTGCTTGTGGCGCTTCGTTCACAGCAGCGATGACACGCACATCTACCTTGGAGGTCTGACTACCACCGATGCGCCGAATCTGTCCATCCTGCAGAACCCGCAGCAGCTTTGCCTGCAAATCCAATGGCATGCTGTTTAATTCATCCAAAAACAGCGTCCCCCCGTCAGCAAGCTCAAATAACCCGGGGCGGTCATCGGCACCCGTAAAGCTGCCTTTTGTTGTACCAAAAAGCAAGCTTTCCAAAAGAGAGGCAGGGAGCGCCGCACAGTTTTGCGCAATAAACGGTTTCATGCTTCGTGCAGACGACTGATGGATGGATTGGACAAACAGCTCCTTGCCTGTGCCCGTCTCCCCGTAGATCAGCACAGGCGAAGAGGTTCTTCCTGCTCGTCGTCCCCGCTCGATCAAATGCTTCATTGCCTCGTTTTGTGTCAAAATATCCTCAAACTGAAAGTACACCCCGTCTGCTTGACGCTTTGTTCGTTTGGGCTTGCTGATCTGCGCCTGCAAATCAACCAATCGTTCAGAAAGCTCTTTCAGCTTTCCGATGTCCTTGGATACCTCTACTGCTCCGACCAGCCTTTTACCCACACGCACCGGGAGCGTCGTATTGATTGTTTCTACGCGCAAGCCCTTCCAGTTGGTAAACGCCTGGGGCTCATTATAGATCGATTCCCCGCTCTCAATGACCCGCAGCAACGTACTGGAGTGCCGATCGAGGGAAGGGAAGACTTCCAGCAAGGGCTTGCCCAACACTTCATCCGGTGTCAATCCATCCAATCTGGCTGCTACATGATTATAGAAAATCGTGATTCCATCTGCATCGACCACGTGAATTCCTTCATCAATAGCCCCCAGTATGGCTTGCAGCATTTCTACCGTGTCTGACAACGGCATCCTGTTATTCCCTCCTCTGCAAACGAACTGCCAAAAAACCATCACTATGCCGAATTTTCGGCATTTTTATCTTGTTTATTATCGATGCTTTTCCATTTGAATCATCAGCATCACGGTATAGAGCAAGTGACCCAGCACCCAAATCAAAAATCCCGTCCAGGACATCACAGTTCCGCTCAACCAGCTAAAGATCACATAGGCAGCGGCAAAACCGAGATTCCAGTATCCCAGGTAACTGGCTACTCCTCTGGATTGACCGCGCGGATAAAAATACATCAGAAAAAAGGCAACTCCGATACTGATCAGCAAGTGAATCAACAGCTCGACGATTGAGGGCAAGTTTTCCATCCCAGGCACATAGCTGACATCGATCAGAACGGAAAAGGTATCTGTACCAAAAAGCCCGTCACCCAGCGCCAAAAAAGCAGCTAGTCCCAATCCTGCAATGAGTCCATTGACAAGAATAAACATGATCTCGTCTTCACCTTCCTCTCTTGCTGCAAGTCACTCCCTATTGTACGTGCAAAAAACCGCCCTTGCCAAGGACGGTTTATGGTTGTACCCGTATCTTCAGTTGATGCTCGCCTGCATATTGCTCGCTCATCCACAGCTGATAAGCGATTTCCACCAGTGCTGGTCTGTCGTTCTCGTACTGGATACGCAGCTTGCTGGTATGTGTCTCCATGTCAAACGGTCCATACGGGCTTTGATAGACTGAATGCGTACTCTTCCCCTTTTCAAACTGCTGTCGGGTAGAGACATTTCCTTGGCGGATCAGGGTGACCGCACCCTCTCCCAGCCTTAACGTCGTTGCGACTTCACCGACTCCCTCCAGCTGCTCTCGATAAGTGAGGTACCAGGCGTTGGCCTTTTTCACGCATTTTCCCGCGTAGTCATGGACAGTCTCTTCCTGATTCCCTTCCACGAGATGCTTGGCTGTCAGTTGGATGTTTACATCTTGCATGCTGATTTCCACACTCCGCTTTCCTTATGCTTCGTTCATTGTACGATCAACTCTATTTCGGTGCAACTTCCTTGGCACGCTCTGCATCTATCAGCAAAAAGCGCATCGTACCTACAACCCCGACTGCCGCCAGCAATAACAAGCCCGCCAGAATCAAATAGCCTGTGCCTGCACCTGTATGGTCGATCAGGAGGGTAAAGAATCCGATCAGGATAAGACGCATCATCATGCCAATCGAATTGAAAAAGCTCATCACTCGCCCCATCATGTGCCTAGGTACCATCGACATGTAGAGCGATTGCCGAATCAAGCGTACAGAAGCATTGCACCAGCCATAGAACGTGTACGCTGCAATCAAGGCCCAGCCGTACGGCAAAGCTACCATCGATACCATCGCCATCGCAAAGAGCAGGATGTTGCCGACCATCGCCTGAAATTCGCCCAGCTTTTGTACCAGGACGAGGATCAGCAGACCAGCCGCTACCGCACCGATTGCATAGGTCATCTCAGCTAGCGAAAACGTGATGACATCCGCTTTCAACGTCTGATTGATGTAAACAGGCTTCAGCAGATTCGTCGCCATCACTACAATAAACGGCATGAAGGCAGCTATTCCGAATATGAGAAAACCGCGTTTTTCCCGAATGTACGTCCAGCTTTGCCCAAGCTGCGTCAACCAGGACACGCCCTTGTTGGCTCTGGCTTCTCCTTCCAGGCTGAACGTGTATTTCATCGTGGATAAGAGACTGAAAGCAAACAAATAGGTACACGCATTGAAAATCAGAACCACATGCAAGCCATAGTATTGAAGCAAAATGCCCGCAAGTCCCCCTGACAAGACAGAAGCCGTCTGCCCTTCAATCTCCAGCAGACTGTTGATGCTGCCGTAATGTCTGGGCTCATAGCTCTCTTGAACAAGCGCTGATTGCGTCGGGTAGTGAATCTGGTACATGAAGGTGGTAACCAAATAGATCAGGATCAGCATCCACTCTGAATATGTACCCCAGAATCCCCATATGGCCAAAATGCCCAACACCGTAAAGCCCATCAGATTTTCAAATAGAAGCATTTTTTTGCGAGAAAACCGATCTATCAACGTTCCGATATAAGGCCCGATAAAAAACATCAACAGAGCAGACGTAAACATGGTCGAACCGAGAAGCTGCGCCGAACCGGTCTTCTCCACCAGATACCAGGCAATTCCGATCATGGTCATCCCCTGACCAAATCCAGAAAACAGATTTGAGAAAAAGAGCTTGCGAAAATCCGGATAAGCAAAAACTTCTCTCATGCTACACAACCCCTTAGCGTGGTAATTCCTTCAATCGTATTTAGCATACACTTTTTAAAATACTTTGTAAATTAAAATGTTTATTAACTAATGATGAAAGACGTCTTCGACCGTACAGCCGAAGACGCCTGAAGTGCACATCATTATTTTACGAAACCAAGCAACAGCTCGCGCACGATCTTGGAAGCCACGATTTGGGTCATCTCACTGTGATCATAGACAGGAGCCACTTCCACCAGGTCGCAACCGATCACGTTGGCACCGTTGTTGGCCATGAAGTGGATGGTATCCAGCAGCTCGCGGGAGGTAATTCCTCCTGCCTCGGTCGTACCCGTGCCTGGAGCGTGTGCTGGGTCAAGTACATCGATATCAATCGACAGGTAAATCGGGCGGTTACCGATCGTCGGCAATACCTGCTTCACCGGCTCCAGCACGTCGTATTTATACAGATGCATGTTTTCCTTTGCCCACTCGAACTCTTCCTTCATCCCGCTGCGAATCCCGAAGGAATACACGTTTTTACCACCGATCAGACCGCATGCTTTCTTGATCGGAGTGGAATGGGAGTAAGGATAACCCTCGTAGTTGTCACGCAAATCGGTGTGCGCGTCAAAGTGGAAGATAACCAGGTCCTTGTATTTCTCATACACAGCCTGGAATACCGGCCAGGAAACGAGATGCTCGCCGCCCAAGCCAAGAGGGAATTTGCCGTCCACCAACACTTGGGAAACGAAAGAGCGAATCGCGTCCAGACTTCCTTCCACATTGCCAAAAGGCAAAGGAATGTCGCCTGCATCAAAATACTTGATGTCTTCCAACAGCCTGTCCAGATACGGACTGTACTCTTCCAACCCGATCGATACTTCGCGGATGCGGGCAGGGCCAAAACGGGAGCCTGGGCGGAAGCTAACGGTCCAGTCCATCGGCATACCGTAAATGACAGCCTGGCTTTCCTCGTAATTGGCATGGCTGCGGATAAAGACATTGCCGGAGTATGCTTCGTCAAAACGCATGGCTTCTCTCTCCTCTCCGGTCTTAGTCGCGGGTCAATTCCGCTACGAAGTTAGGCAGTTTGAATGCTGCGTGGTGAATGTCCGCATTGTAATATTTCGTATCCAGGTCCTTGATTTGGCTTGGATCTACTTCCAATGGATCATACTTCTTGGAAGCAATCGTAAAGCCCCACAGACCGGATGGATAAGTCGGGATGCTGCATGTGTAGTAACGGGTAACCGGGAAGATGGATTTCAGATCTTTGAACACGCGTTTGATCAAATCGCGGTTGAACCAAGGCGATTCATTCTGTGCAACCATGATGCCATCCGGCTTCAGTGCATCGTAGATACCCTGATAGAAGCCTTTTTCAAACAGTCCCACTGCAGGTCCTACTGGCTCTGTAGAGTCAACCATGATCACATCGTACTCACCCTTGTTGTCGTGGATGTGCTTGATTCCGTCGATCACTTGTACATCTACGCGAGGATTGCCTGTCAATGCGCTGGCAATTTGAGGGAAGTATTTTTTGCAGGTCTCGATCACTTCTCCGTCGATCTCAGCCAGGACCGCTTTTTCTACAGATGGATGCTTCACGATTTCACGGATCGCTCCGCCATCTCCACCGCCTACTACCAGTACCTTTTTCGGGTTCGGGTGAGTATTCAGGGCTATGTGGGTAATCATTTCATGGTAAACAAACTCATCCACATCTGTGGTCATGACCATGCCATCCAGTACCAGCATGCGACCAAACTGCTTGGTCGTGATGACATCGATTTGTTGAAACTCTGATTTTGCGCTGTATAGAGTATCCGTAATTTTTGTTGTAATTCCGTGATTTTCCGTCTGTTTCTCGGTGTACCACAATTCCATATTCATGGTTATGTACCCTCCTTCAAATAAACGCATGAAATACAAGCATCATAGACAAGCAGAAAACCTAGCTTCGCACCTTAGGTACGGGCAAGGTTTCGTCGGCAATACCATCCATTTTCACACCGGCAGACTAGCTGACAGTACAAGAAAATTATAGTAGTTGCTACCCAAAATGCAAGGTTTTTTTGCAAGCGAAAAACGTGCCGACGCTTTTCAAAAAATAGTTGTAACAGTTTGCGCATGAAAAGACGGTCTTGACCGTTTCTTCTTTTGTATTTAGGCAAGTTTATCCAGCCCGAAAACGACCCATACTGGAAGTATTACGGGTCTTAGTATGCCCTTATTTCAGTGTTATACCGAAAGAAAGGAGGCGAGACGATGGAGGTCATCCGTGAAGCTCCACTGATTCGCTATCTTCGTTGGGCCAAGCAATTCTTAAAATTTCTCATACTCAGCCTTTTGTTCGCTTCGTTTGCTGTCCTGCTTCTGCTCTTGTACCTGCGCTCTCAACCACTGCCGGAAGCTTTTATCAAGCAAACAACAACAATCTACAGCGCGAATGGCGAGGTACTGGATACCATGCATCGTGGAGAAAACCGGATCGTGGTTCCCCTGCACGAAATGGCGCCAGACCTGGTAGATGCCACCATCGCTATTGAGGACCGCGCTTTTCGCGAGCATTATGGCTTTGACTTTAAACGACTCGGCATGGCTGTCTATGTCAATGTCATCAATATGGACAAACAGCAAGGAGCAAGTACCATTACCCAGCAATTGGCACGCAATCTGTACCTCACGATGGAAAAAACCTGGGATCGGAAAATTCGGGAAGCGTTTCTCGCCATCCAGCTGGAGCTGAATTACAGCAAAAACGAGATTCTGGAAATGTACATGAACCAGATCTATTATGGCCACTCCGCATATGGTGCTCAGGCTGCCGCTCAAACTTTTTTTGGCAAAGACGCGAAGGACCTGACCTTGGCGGAGTCCGCCATGCTGGCCGGGATTCCTAAAGGCCCCAGCTACTACTCTCCTCTGGTCGATTTTGAACGGGCCAAAAACAGGCAAAAGCTGATTTTGGGTGCGATGGAACGAGAGGGAATGATTACGGCGCAGGAATCCGAAACAGCGTATGCCGAAAAGCTGACCTTCCGCGAGCGGTCAACGGAAAACACCGCCGATACAGCCCCTTATTTCCGCGATTACATCGCCAACCTGGTGAAAAACAAATACGGGATTGATGAGGAGCTGTTTATTCATGGCGGGTTGAAAATTCATACGACTCTTGATCCCGTCATGCAGAAAAAAGCGGAGGAAATTGTGGCGCAGGTCATGCCGAAGGATAATCCAAACCTGCAGGTCGCGCTGGTAGCCATGGACCCGCTCACCGGTCATATCAAAGCCATGGTAGGTGGTCGTGATTATCAGCAAAGCCAATACAATCGCACTCTCGCAAAACGACAGCCAGGATCAGCTTTTAAGCCGATCATGTATTTGGCAGCTCTGCAAAATGGATTTACCCCACTGACCATGATGAAAAGTGAGCCTACGGTCTTCACCTATGACCGCAACAAGCAGTACATTCCGAGGAATTTTGGCGGGCGTTATGCCAATGCGATGATCAACATGCGGGAAGCGCTGAAGACCTCCGATAATATTTATGCGGTCAAGACCATTGATTTCCTCGGTCCACAAAAAGTGGTCGACGAAGCGAAAAGATTGGGCATTACCAGCCCATTATTGGCCGTTCCCTCATTGGCATTAGGTACTTCTCCCGTGTCTCCACTGGAATTGAATGCAGCCTACGTCGCAATCGTCAATCAGGGTGAAGCCGTTGCGCCGATCGCGATCATTTCTATCGAAGACAGCAAGGGAAACATCCTGGTTGAGGAAAAAACCGTGAAAACGCGAGTCGCTGATCCTGTGGCATCCGCACTACTCGTGAACATGATGCAAAGTGTTTTTGAGCGCAGTGGAACCGGTTATCGGGTCGCGAACGAGCTGAATCGTCCAGTCGCTGGAAAGACAGGTTCGACCGACGTAGATGCTTGGCTGAGCGGTTTTACTCCACAGCTGGTATCTACGGTATGGGTTGGATACGATAAAAACCAGAAGGTCGACGATGTAAAGGAAGGATATTTGTCCAAAAAAATATGGGCGCAATTCATGGAGAGCTCTTTGAAGGATCAGCCTCCTGCCTTGTTCAACATGCCTGCAGGTGTCGTCTCGGTATATATCGATCCCGCATCCGGCAAGCTGGCTACCGAGCATTGCCCTGCTCCTGAATTGTTCTATTTTGCCACAGGCACGGAACCTCAGGAGTATTGTACGGATCACCTGCCAGCGAATGAATCGCCAACGCCTTTGCAGCCACCTGACTCATCCTCTTTCTGGCAGCGGATGGGCAGCTGGTGGAAGCCAAGCGAATAGAAATGGAAAAGAAGGGACGCTGCATCGTCCCTTCTTTGTTCTGTGATAACGCCCCCGCAATGTGGAGCAACGGTCACAGCCGTTTGGACTTACATCAAGCTCTGACCATTTTTCTCCCCGCCACCGATGACACCGTCACCGTCAGCGAAGACATGGTCATTACAAACTGTAATCAGACCGGCATGCTCCAACTGCTCCAATACCTCAAACAAGCTTTCCCGTTTACCAGCAGGCAGTCTGCCGATAAACCGATTGATTTCTTGAGGGGAAACATGGCTTTGAAAATGAACACCGCCAAACTTCGCAAAGTGCTCATTGCTCGCAGCTTGCTCACGAGGTTCCTGGTTCACCGGGTAGCGCCCCTTCCGTCAGACAGTTTGGTTGTGCACTTTTATTGTTCCGCAACAGCACCGTCGCATGACCTGAAAAAAAAACCTCTCCTCTAAAAGAGAGCGCTTTCAATAATACAAAGACAAACAGGGAAAGAGTGACGGCTCTTTCCCTGCTTGTTGACCTAGTGTACGTGTACACAGATATGAAAATAAGTTTACCTGACTTCAATACTGGTAACAATTGATTTCACGATTTGTTCACAGACCGTTCACGATTTCCAAGTTCAGGACAAATTTTCTTTCAGTTCTTCAGAGGAATTCTCCCACATAGCAGCATTATTATCGATTAAAAGTTTTTTCAGAGCTGCCTTTTCTTTCTCACCCAGCTCCGATACCATAATGCGGCGCTTCATGGAATAATCCATCCGGTTCACATGATCGGCCAAAATCTTGTATCCGCGACGCGCCTCGCGGTCAATCTCCATGTAGCAGGCAGTCGCTCCAGCGTAATACGGACCCTGTTCGTTGCGGTCGATGGTTACCCATACCAACCAATACGGCTTTCCATTCGGTACCTCTTCCTTGTTGGCGGTCCATTTGATTCCTTTTTCTACTGCGCTTTTCGCGTGCAGAGCTCCCATATCGATATAAGCTTCTTCGCCATCAATAATGACAGAGGAAACAGCATTTAAATCCAGAACACCCTGGCCAAAGCCACCGTGTACATCCGTTTTGCCGCTCATGATAGTAAAGCCGCCTTTTTTATTATCAAAAATATCCACGTTATTCGCCCTCCCGAATAGATCTGCTACCCTTATTCTACTCGGAAACCCGATGTGAAGCAATTTGCCGGTGCGCCCGGTTATTTTGCTGTCGGGTGCTGCTGCCTGCTCGCTCGTTTGCGAAGGGCTTTATCCACCAGATACAAATAGACGGTAACCATCCAGGTGGTATGAACAACCATTGGAATTTTAAAATAGTAACTATTCAATATCCAGCTGTCTTCCGGTATAGCGAATTCATATGCGAGAAAACTGATGATAGGTGTAATCAGCAGTGATATCCACACTCGAAATCTAACGAATAACGATAGTGTTCCGACAATAACAATCGCCATCCAAAATCCCGGTTGCAGCCACGATTGAATGATCGGCGCAAAAAAGAAAGCTGTAAAACCGTCCATTTCCAATTCCTCCATGAACTCAAATAGCTACTCTACTTCAACCAGTCCATCTGGACCCAAAATGAACTCCCTTCCTTCCTCGCGATATCGTTTGGAATCTTCAGATGAAAATTGTCGGACTATGATTCGAGAAGGATTTTCCTGGTTTTGCTGCGATGACCATTTAAACGCAAGGGGCTGTTGGTCTTTTACGTGTACGACGATGATCTTATCGTGGTATTCAATAGAGAGGTCCTCCCACCATTCCTTCAGCTTGGGTTCGAGCGTCATTTCCCTTCCATCCTTTTGAATGGTCACTGAGGGAAAGGTACCGTCCTCGCTCTTGATAATATAGTAGAGATAATCGAAGTTCTTCACTGCCGATGTACGTATGCCAGATTGCTTTTCGTCCTTACCTTGCAACAAATCAATGACCTGTTCGATCACCTGTGGAATCAGCGGAAGTTTGGCATGCTCTCCGGTTACATAGTATTTCTTCTTGATATCTTTCAGGGAGTGGTTAGCACTTTCATATGGCACAGTACCATCGCCTGAGTTGTTATCATAAAAGGGAACAAATTCCTTGGTCGCTTTGTCAAAGAAATAACCTAACAAGGTGGCTTGTCCCTGGCCGATAATACTGTATTGCGGTACATTGATTACTTTATTGTCCCATTTGTCATGCAGCTTGATTGCTTGATTCAACAAAGGAAGATAAGTTACTTGCAGGTCTTCATCCCGCAGGAGGTCATTGTAGCTGTAGTTCGCTTTCTGGTTTTTTTTCAGAAACGAAGAAGCGTGCACATATTTTTTGGAAGGCAGTAATTCGTACACTGCTGGAGCATATTCGGATATGGTCTTGCCTGTCCCCGCATCAAACAAGGGAATGCCAAAATCATAGCCGTGTTTGATCGCCTGATACGCTCTAGGAGAGCCTAGAAACGGCGTTCCCATATAAATGATTCGATTTACCTTCGACTGATACGAAATGTTGGATAAAAGCGTTTCTCTTACTAATAAACCTCCCATACTATGAGCTACCAGATGGACCTGCCGTGCACCTGTTCTTTGTAGGGCGAGATCAATTTTTTCTTTTAAATGTTTGGCGTTTTCAGCATTACTATACCGCCAGTCATATGGCATCGCATATATGGTACGGAACTGTAGGTACCCTTTCTTTCTCAATTCTTTTATCATGCTGTCGTATTGTTCAGATGTCTCATGTGCAGTAGGGATTTTTGTGTTGTAAGTCAAATATTGAATAGCTCGAAATCCTTCGTCTGCTCGTTCTGGGAATATCCGAATACCATTCACACGAGGTTTTACCTCCACGCTGCCCTCTCTGACTGGCATTAACGATAGGACCCTACGATGATGTGGGTCGTTATATTCCGTCATAGCCCTCCCCAGCGATAGCCACGCTTCAGAAATACTTCCGTTCTCTTCCACCTCCAGGCGCGAGCCGCCTATGCCAGGAATGAAAATAACGGGAATCGTATGAATCTTGACATCGAGCTTGTACGAGTTTGCCGTAAACCCGGAAGTGCGGCTAGCCATAACCTTGATTACATAAGTTCCCGGATTGGCGTTAAATACGATCTCCTCGTCAGCGTTTCTCGGCTTTTCTGACTTCCCGAGCAGCTTTCCCTTTTCATCGAGGAGCTGTACATCTATGTCCATCCCCGTTGGTATTTCTGCCAAACGGACGAACAAGGTCGAGGTACGCTTGAAAGAAAAGCGGTAAAAATCCACATCCTGCAAGCTGTGCAAATTGGCTTTCAGCGTTTGCTCGACTCCCATGTCGTAGGCATTTGCCAACGTGTTATTTGGTTCGTATTCATCCGACTTTACGTTGCCCTGCACAGACTGAAAATCGATGCGCAAACGGTAGCTGTGGTGTGGATCATGCGAATTGCCCGCACCTTTTACCATCACGTAGTACCATTCTCTTCTCTCTGTCCCTACTCCCTCTATGATTTCTTCCGCTTCCCCCGAAAGCTCCGAACGCGCCAGCTCTCGTTCATTGACATCGAATACGTACAGATGGTAATCCTGTTTATTCGGAATGTCACGCAGAGAGACATTCATCACGCCATTTTCTGTCGCCCTGATTTTCCAGAAGTCTACATCACCGCTTTTTCCGATCTTGCCAAACGCATCCTGCTTATCAAAAAGCCAGTCCGCTTTTTTGACAGTGTCATTGGGCTCCATCTCAAACACGACACGACTGCTGCGAATGTCTGCCTCCTTTGGCTTCTCACCTGGGGCAAATTTTTGATAGAACTCCTTTTCCCATCGCTCTAGTTGAGTAAATTTTGCTGCTTCTTCCTTTGGTTCGGGATTTCTGTCCTCCTCCCTTTCTTCCAGCTTACGCATTTCCAAAAGACTGTCTTTTTGAGCTGCTTTCTTGTCCCAATCAGCTTTGCGCAGCTTCCCAGCGTCTTTCGTCTCGATCGTATTCGGAAGCTGTACCTCCCAGCGACTCACCTGATCAGTCCTGGAGGAGGTCGATCTTAATGCCACTTCAAGAGATTGGTGCGATTCAGGTACTAGGGCAACAGAGAGACGCGAAGCTTTTCGATAGGTACGCGATTGCTCCCAATCTTCCTGCACGATGGTTAATTCAGATTCCTCCGGCGCTTTCGCAAAAGCGATCTGCAGTCGTACCTCGCCATCCTCGATCCAAGCAACGGCTTCTTTTATAATCGACTCGTCCTCCCTTTGCTTTGCCCATCCTGCCGGAGCCACACTGCCCACGATCAGCACGAGAATCGCTATCAGCTGGAGCAGACGTTTGAAGGATTTCCTCAAAAAAATACCCCCTTAACCGTTTCTTCCACCTCAGAGTAGAAAAAGACAGAATGGGGGTGCAAATAAATTTACTGTGTGGTGTGGTTGCGAATCCCTTGACGCTCCCATGCATTGGCAATAATGCGGAACGGTACGCGATAATCGCCCTGATCGTGGCCTGTCAAATGCTGCTTGGAGGAGTAAGGGTATCCTTTTTCTACGCCGAAGCGGTATTGAACCGAATAGTAGACAGCATAGCTTGAATCCTTCTGGAAGCCTCGCTGTTTGTCTCCCATCAACGGAGTGTCTACCCCGACCTCCCGATTTCCCAGCTTGGTTGCCAGGTACTGGGGACCTCGCCATTGACTTGCGGAAATAGACAGCAAGGAGAGTTGGGATTGGAGCAGTGTCTGCCGTTTGCCGGTCTCCGAGATCCATGCCCTCGCTGACTCAATCACAGGGTATTTCCCACTGACAGGATGACGATGCCTTTCTTGTAGTTCTACCTGTGTCAAAATTCGTTCACCTGCATAGAAGTCGTTGGGCTGGCTATTCGGGTAACGGTCACGTGCATGATATTCCAACCATTCCGCCGTATGATGAATGGAGCCTGTGGCATTGGGCTCAAATACTTCGAAAAAGCGATTGCTTCCTTTTACCGTAATCGTATAGCGTCCTGTCATGCTACGGGTCAAGTTCCCAGGTTCACATGCTTCGTTCTCCTCTTCATCCGTAGAACAGCTCTCATAGGACACATCAAACACAATCTCGTAATCCATGACGATCTGAAACCCGTTTATTTCAGCTTGATACTTGGTGCTTTGCAAGGTCTGTCTCCAAGTGGTTTGCGTCGGCACATGGGTCCCGGTGTACAGGTAATCGCCTCCCCCAGATGCACTGCTTACCTGCCACTGCTGAGGGATTCCTGGACCGGTAACTTTCAGATCCAACATCGCCGGGTTGTAGACAGCCATGCCTTTCGCATCGGCTATCCACTCTGGCTGCGCCGTCACAACGACGTTTTTCATACCTTCACCATTGGCAAATTGTTCGAGCTGGATCTTGTAGACATTGATTTTATCGTTGATTTCTTGCTGTGTGCGCTGGAAGCCTTCGTTGATCTTGCTCTGATCCAGTACAACCTGGATTTTTGCCGGTTCTCGTTCCCATACGCCATCTACGTGCAGCCCCAGCTTTTCGAGCTGCCGTCCGTCGCTGTCGTAAATCTCCAGCCCAATTTCACCACCGTCAAAATCTCCTCCACCCCCTGGCGGCTCAGGCGGTTCGATCACACGAATGACTTTTACTGGCCATGTGGCTCGGTTGTCCGTCCAGATACTCTCATTTTCAGGCTTGTTCCTGGACGGGTTGATATGCGCGATAAAATCCTCTGACTGCTGAGGATATTGGGATGGTATGGTAATGGTCCGCACCTCTCCTGCCTTGAATTGATCGACATCCAACGTAGTTTCCTTGTCAGAGCTTTCCCAACGGACAGCCAGCTTGGTATCATGCACGGTTTTTCCCGCATTTCTCACCTGAAACGTAATGGTAGCCTCGGTTCCGGGCATTTGTGGGTCCTTCGGTGTAATGGTGAAGCTATTCTTGATGACCAGCAAGTTCTCCACATCTGGAGGCTCGCCTACCTGTACGAAAAAGCTTCCATCACAAGTCAGATTAGGTCGGTTGTCAATCCAGCCATTGTCCGTCCAGAAATCGATTTTGTACAGTCCTTCCAAAAACTGATCCGTCTCAGCGTTTTTGGGAAAAGAGAAGAAGTGAGAATGATCGTATTCGTTACTTTCCGATAACCATTTGCTGTTTCTCTTTCGCGACCACTGCTGCGTATCGGGATCAAGCCAATACATGAGAAATTCTGTTTTTTCACGTGTAATGAGTTCCGGTCTGTATCTCTCATTGAAATCACTATGATTCAGTTGTACTGTTTCTCCACGTCCTACTTCCCGTTTCCACAGATAATCTACGCCACCGTATCGAATCATCCCCATCGCTGCGGTGTAGCATTTGGCATCCGACATAATCTCAAATGTTACCTCTGAGATACATCCAATATCAGATACGAATACTAGGTTAACAAGGTCTCCGACATCAAAATCTCTTGGGAGAGTGAGCTGGAAGCTTTGATGGGCTGCTAGCTGTCCCGTCAGTGGAATCTGCCCCGTGCCATGCTGCAGGTACCAGGTGCCAACGGTGTTCCCGGAAAAACTCAGATTCGTTTGGTAGTTGCCTTCTGGTGTTTGAGAAAACGCAGAGATGTATATCGGATCACTGATGCCATTACCGCTAATATCATCTCCATTCGGTGAAAAAGGATGGGGTGGACTGCCGTAAATTTTGAATTTGATCCGCCGCTGTTCCTCAATCGAACACGCGGTATCTTTGACATGAAGGGTCACTTGCCAATTGCACTCCGGCCTGTCCAGCCAATTGGTCCCCTTGTAATTAAGCTTGATTTTATAGGTCTTCCCTTTTTCTAGAAGGACATGGTGCGATTCACGGCCATCGCCGAAAGGGAGCTCCAGCTTCCAGTAAGGTCTCGAGACCAACCGATCTCTTCCATTCACTTCCTCATAGTAGGCAGGCAACGATACGATTTTCCCGTCCGGCCGGGTAACGTCCCACAATACATCAGCTGTTTGGGTCTCGCCATCTGAATCGGTGTATTCAGCCCGAAAGTACACGATCTGCTGCGGCAGCACTTCCAACGTATCCCCATCTCGTGCCTTGGAGCCGTTAATGGTAATAATTGGGCATGATTCTTCACGCGGTTTATCGGATTTGACCTGAAAGGTATTTTCCCAGCAGTCCTTGTCGTCGTCACTTTTGTACACCACTTTATAAGTCCCGGAGCTGCCGAAATAACCTTTTCCACTTTTTCGGTTGTTGCCTGAGCCGATTTCCATGTCAGCGCCGTTCATGATGAAGGTTCCGTTCTTAGCGGCGAACAAGGTGATATCTGCATTTTTTTCTACCAAGATGGGGCTGCCGCCACTGGTTATGGAGGTGTAATCTTTTACGTCATTACCTACGATTTGGAAATCCATTTTCGTGGTGCTTTGGTTGATGGAGCAGGAGGGGGGTGGGTCTGGGTCTGGATTTTCGGGATCGGGAGGTGGGATATCCTCACCTACTGTAAATTGGACGGTATAGGGAGTAGATTGACTAATCGAAGGAGAGCCTTGTCGGGAGCGTAAGTGTCTGTCCGTTATGGTGAATGTTACTTCGTACAGCCCCTCTTCGGTAGGTTTATAGGTATAGGTATGGCTCCATTCAAACGCCTTCGGATTGCTTGTCGCACTCGGCGTCTCCAGGTACCCGCTGTTATCCCTTATTTCTTTGTTTGACTCAAAAAGTTGATATCCCCTCCCTGTTGTTTTATTGATTACTGACATGTGAGTAACAATAATCCCCCGATCATAGTAGGAAAAATCATGGGCTTTGGGGAGGATGGTAACGGTATCGTGGATCTTGAATTTTGTTTGATTGTCTTTGATCCTTACTTCACCTGTGGGTCGTTGTGTCGTCCGGAAATGACCAAAGGATATATAACCATTTCCTCTTGGAACGAGGTTGTCGCCGATTTCGTACCCGGCTCCTCCTGAGGCTGCGGCTAGTTCTGCTAGGTTGTAGGCGTTGTACCCATTAAATCCTGGTTCGTCTATTGCATCAACCCAGCTACTAAAAACATTCGCTTCTCCTCCCCCTAGAATATAGGCAGGATTACCACCGAAGCGATTTACCCAGTATGATGCCTCATTAATATCCACATAGTACCAACCTCGATCTGTTTTTCCATCATAATCTGAAAATCCAAGCACCGTTGAGTGATCTTTTTCACCGTCAACTTCAATTTCAGAAATATGAGCACCTAAGTATCCAGGAATCCTCTGAATAGTAAGTTTCGTGTAGCCGTTTTTTGGTACAAGCTCTTTGTGAGTACCTACTGAAGCCAATCTGATATTATGTTCATTCGCTGCTTGTACAAAAATCTGGAATTCCCCTACTATAATGCAATACATAAAAATGAAAGTCAAAAAATGAATTAAGTAACTACGAGTACTCTTTACATATATCATTGAAATATGTCTTCCTATTCAGATTTAGAAAACTGCTGTGTTTTATTTAATCTTTCCAGAGTATTCATATCCAAATAATGATAAACAGCTGCAATAGTGTAGTCTAAGTTATTTGTAGCTGCAAAACTTATGGCTCTTAAATTACTTACTTTAACCCTAAATTTTTCTCCATTTGAATAACTTAATAATTTGTTGTCTTTATCAAATAACTTGGCATTAAGATCAAGTAACTTTTCTCCTGTGGGTACCACTCCCATCAAATAACCATCCACAACCTTCAAACTCTTATGAAACTCAAGTGCATACTTCTCTCCCAACTCTATCTCATACTTATCCTGCCACATCTTTCTTAGAATTACGGCTGCATCTGACCTAGTCACCGGTAGATCCTCTCGAAACTTCGGTTGCCCATGTGGTGCCGGGTCCATCCACCCCCAAGTCACGAGCGCCCCCGTATTCGTAAACCCTTTATCCTTCACTCCCCGATACGGCTTCCATGCATTAAACACCAACAAGGCCGTTTCTTCCTTGGTCAACAGCTTATCCGGATTAATCTCCACATCCGTCAATATCCCCGCTTTTTGCGCTCGTTCATAGGTTGCTTTTGCCCAATGTCCTTGTGGCAATTGTGAAACAGGCTCCCCATCTTTCAGACCTCGAATGGTGACCAGACTGGATACAAATTGTCCCTGCGTGATTTGCTTTTCCCCGTGAAACTGACCATCTGCGTACTTCCACATGTATCCCTTCAACAAAGCGAATTCTACAGCTCCCTTTTCAGGGGTGGCTGAATAATTGGCAGTCAGCGGTTCGGCGGCTATTGCTTCAGAGATTGGTAGGATCATGGGTCCAACCATAAAAGCTGTGATCAGCATACTGGATAGAATGACATGCAGGCGTTTCATCTTCTGCACCTTCCTTTTAATTATTGGATACCGTCCCATTCCTCGATAAAAACGTTTCAAATGAATGCTCAGGAACATCCCCTTCCAATTTGTCAACGACCTCGCCTTCCCTCACCACAAACACCGTGGGCGTCACCACAGCCCCCATCTCCTGCGCAATCGCAAATTGATCATCCTGCAAGACATCCAATCGCTCGATCCCCCAGCCGGGATGTTCATTCAAAAATGCAGCAGACACTTTTTCAAAGGTAGGCTTGAAGCTGGAGCAATACCCGCAGCTGTCACTGTAGACATAGACGATTTTGTTCGGACTGGCGGCCCTGGCGCTCAACAGCACCGCAATCATCACACAAGCTGCTGCCAAAGAAATCACCCATAGCCACTTATGCTTGAAAATGGCCAAAACCCTTCACTCCCTCCAAAAGATAAGAACAGTGGTAGTGCCCCCTGCCTCCCTATTCTCTCTCTTTTGGTTGAGACAAAAAAAGACGTAGCAAACTGTGGTGAGTTTGTACGTCATGTATGGCAAATATTCATTTTCCTGCATTCACTTCTACATCAAAGGCGTACCAGCATCTTTGTTCATCAGAGCCTTCAGCTCTTCCACAAAATCCTGGCCTTTTGCGATTTCCTCTTCAGTATAGCGCTGCTTGCTTTTGAAGGTAAATATCTTTGCCTTCATCTCTTCATAAGGCAAGTGATGAAAATACAGAATGGTCGAAACAAGCTCCAGAAAACGGGAATTCTCCTCGTTCATCCTTTTGATCACTCGCTCCCCAAGACCAAAATCCACCTCGTGGAAGCGAAGAAACTCATGCCCGGAGTCATTCAAAGTATAGCGATACATGTGAATAGCACCCTTGCTCTCCATTTGCTCGTCCAATAGCCCCATATTGCACAGCTCGTCCACGCGCAGGGTCAATTCCTCTGAATAGGGTCCGTACATATGAAACTCGTAACGCTCGTCAAAATCCAGATTGAGATGCTTTCCTATGTACACCATCTTCTGCAATTTTTTTCGACCGCTCACTTCGCCCGCAATCTCAATCAGGCGAATAATCTTGGCGTGACGCCCCAACATTTTCCATCACTCCCAGACGTTCTCGAATCTTTTGGGAGAGGTCCCCCGGCAATGCCATCACTTTATCCATTGGAAAGTATAATTTGTAGTCAAAGCGCCGCTTTCCACTGATCGCCTGTACGATCTCCGACTTCGTAGACAGCTCTACAAGATCTCCCGAGGGCATCTGGAGCATGATCGGTATTCGCTCCTCCTCATCGCCGGCACGGTAAAAATCATAGGGCAGATCCGAGGTCGTGTCCACCTCCAAATAATAGGCAGGATCGATCCCGGCTTTCTCAAACAGCTCTTTTAATTCCGGAAGCAAATGAAAATCCCTCGAATTAAATTCGACGTATTTATACAGATTCCTGTCCAAAAATCGTGCGCAAAGATCTTTTAAAATCGGGTCCTTCTCCTTGCGCCACATCTGCATGTAAAACAGGATGACAGACTCGTCGAGGGCCAGATAGTCAGCCAATTCTACCTTGTCTTGCAGAAAGGGCAAAAGCATCAGTGGCTCTTGGTGAAACGCATAGCCTTGTTCGAACAAGACCTTGGCACGCTGAAAAATCTTGCGGAGCACGACTTCGCCGCTGCGTGTCACCGGATGAAAATAGACCTGCCAGTACATCTGGTAGCGCGACATGATGTAATCCTCAACTGCATGCATGCCGCTAAACTTGAAGACGATCCCGTCCTCTTGTGGACGCATGACGCGCAAAATCCGCTCAATCTCAAAATTCCCGTAATTGACTCCCGTATAATACGCATCCCGCAGCAAATAATCCATCCGATCGGCATCCAGCTGGCTGGAGATCAGACTGACGATCAGCTTGTTGTCATAGGTTTTCGCGATAACCTCTGCCAGCTTTTTGGGGAAGTCCTCATCGATCCGGCGCAAAATGCGATTGATCTGGGTATCCCCGAGCAAGATCGCCCGCGTCCAGTCCTCATGATGATAACGAAACACCTTTTCAAAGGAGTGAGAAAACGGCCCATGCCCTACATCGTGCAATAAAGCTGCACACAGGCAGAGCAGCTTCTCCTCGTACGTCAGATGAATGCGTCCCTCAAATGTATCGAGAATTCGACGCATCAGCTCGTAGACACCAAGAGAGTGGTTAAATCGACTGTGTTCGCCGCCGTGGAAGGTGAAAAAGCTGGTGCCCAGTTGCTTGATCCTGCGTAGCCGCTGAAACTCGGCGGAGTTGATCAAATCCCAAATATATTGATCCCTAACATGTACATAACGGTGAACAGGGTCTTTAAATACTTTCTCTTCTTCAAGTAGCAGGGGCTTTAGCATCTGGACACTCCTTTCTATTCCCTGATGTCTTACTCTTCCACTCTAGTAGATGCTCCTATCATACCACACCCCTTTCAAGTGCGAAAATGCACGGGTGAAGGAGATTCAAACAGGAAAAAAGCCCCCCATGATTGGAGGGCTCCAACAAATCTTTTACCTCTATCGGCTAACGTAAGGTCTACTCGAGCTCCATTCCCGGCCCGTATAAATCCGGACGCTTTGCCGCTTTTTTCGCCTGCCTTTTCAATTTCCGCTGCATGAGCACGGTGTAGAAAGAGGGAACGACAATCAACGTCAAAAGCGTAGAGAACAGCAGCCCTGAGATAATCGTGATAGCAAGGGGCTGGAACAGTACATCACCGGAAATGGCAAGGGGCGTCAAACCCGCAACCGCCGTCAGTGAGGTGAGCAGGATCGGACGCAGACGCGCTTCACCAGCCTGAATCACCGCTTGCTTCAATTCAGCTCCCGCATGGCGTGCTTCTTCGATGAACTCGATAAACACGATCCCGTTGCGAACCACAATTCCTGCCAGCGAGATGACTCCCATCATCGTCATAAACCCTAACGGTGTCTGGGTCACAAACAACCCGATCAGGCTGCCAGACACAGCCAGATACACCGTACTCATCACGAGAACAGGTATCGTCAGCGAGTAGAATTGCATCGCGATCAAAATGAGGATCAAAAACACGACCAAGACGGAGAGTTTGCCCATACTGATAAAAATATCCGTCTGCTCCGAGGTTTCTCCGCCGATCTCATAGCGGTAGCCCTCCGGCATTTCCAGTGATTGCAGAATCGGGGTAAGCTCTGTCATCACCTCTGTTGCCGTACGCCCCTTCAGCTCACTGGAAATCGTCACGCTGCGCGACAAATTACGATGAGGAATAGCCTGTGTGCTAAACGTTGGTTTCACTTCCGCCAATTGCGCGAGCGGGATCAATTCTCCGCGAGCATTGGCCACGCTTAGGCGCTGGAATAACAACGACGGGTCCTCTTCCTCTTTTTGCAAAAACAGCTTCATATCGATCAGTTCTGTACCGTCGTCAAATTGGCTGACGGTAAGCCCTTCGCTCACCAGACGAAGCGTTTGCGACAGCGTGTTGTAGTTGACCAGCTTTTGCTCCATGACGTCCTGATTCACGACAAACTCCAGCGCATAGCGCTCAATGCCGAAGTTATCCTGAACGTCGTAGGTTCCAGCAATTTTGGCTACCTGGTTCTTCACCTGCTCAGACAGCGAGCGCAGCGTTTCAAGGTCTTCCCCGTATACGCGAATCACAACCGGCTTGCCTACAGGCGGCCCCGCTTCCAATTCTTCCGGCAAGATACTGGCCTCCGGGTATATTTTTTTGAATTCCTCTGTCCACGGTTCCAGCATATCTTTCATTTTTACCTGCTTGTTGTCGTAGCGTACAACCAGCTGACCAATCGTAATACCGGTTCCCGCGTCCGTATCGCCACCAAACATTTTCGGCGCACTACCGCCCGCATAGGAAGCTACAGATTCAATACCCGGCTGCTTCATAATCCAGTCCGATACACTGCGAACGACCCGATCCGTTTCTTCAATGCTGTTCCCCACAGGAACGCGAATATTGACCAAAAACTGAGGGCGATCATCCTTGGGGAACAGCTCGATCGGCGTCAAAGGAATCAAGCCGTAGGCCGCTGTACCGATCAGAACACCGACCATCCCCGATAACAAAGGACGCTTCAGGATTCTTGGCATCATGCGTCCAGCGTACCATTTCGTCAGCAAAGCCAGTTCTTTTCCGAGCAGTCCAGGCGGCTTGCTGTAGCTGCTGCTATCCTTCTTGCGCCTTTGCTCATGCCACTGTCTAAAAATCGGGATGATGGTCAACGACATGACCATCGATGCCAACATCGTCAGTGAGATGATAGCTGGAACCGGGCGAATAAACTGCCCGACGTTGCCATCCAAAAACATCAGGGGAGCAAACGAAGCGATGGTCGCCAAGGTAGCGGTCACAATCGAAATCGATACTTCATTTGCACCTTTGACGGCTGCTTGCATCGGCGTTTCACCGAGAACAAATCTTCGTCGCTCAATGTTGTCGTTTACGACCACCGCGTCATCTACGAGAATTCCCAGCACGATAATCAGCGAAACAATCGAAATCATGTTGAGTGTAATGCCCAGCCCAGGCAAAAACATCATCCCGACTGCAAGGGAGATTGGAATGGCGAGAGCCACCACGAAAGATGTGACAAGGTTCAACCCAAGTGTACAAATCAGCAGCACCGCTGCTACTGCAATCATCATTTCTTTCGTCAGGTCGCCAAACAAGTCATCTACCCGTTCCTTCTGACTGTAAATGGAGTGTTTTTCTGCCCAGACTGGAAGTGATTTTTCCAGTGTTGCCATCATTTCGTCTACGTTCTTTTGCAGGGAAGGAACATCGCTGCCCGTCTCCGCATTGATGCTGATCGTAAGCGATGGCTTGCCATTGAAATAGGAGGTGGATTTGATCGACTCTGTCGTCAATCTCACGTTTCCGATATCCCTCAAATATACAGGAGAGCCGTCCGGAGCACGTGCAATCAAAATGCGGTTCAGCTCTTCGATATCAGCAAATTCCGCCAGCTTCAGCTGATAGGTGCGATTGTGGCTGGTCAAATCGCCGACCGGGACTCTTTCATTCTCCGCTTTGACAGCCATCATTACCTGACTCCAGTTGATTCCATACTGACTCAGCTTTTGGGTATCCACTTCGATCCTTACTTCCTGTTCTGGCAGGCCCATGATCGTCACATCGGCGACGTTGGGAATGGTTCGAAGCTGTCCTTTCCACGATTCCATCATGGAACGCAGGCTGTACAATTCCTCTGTCGTCTCCGCAGTTACCGCCAGGCTTTGGACAAAGGTACGGTTTAAATCGTCATTGATGATCGGCTGCTTTGCGTCAGCAGGCAAATCGGCTTCAGCGTCCTTCACCTTTTTTCTCAGCTCATCCCATTTTTGCTTGGGATCGACGTCGCTTTTGGTCTCTACCAGAATCGAAGAAACCCCAAGCATGGACGTGGAGGATATATAGTTGAGACCCTGGATTTCATTGATCTTCTCTTCCAGCTTTTTCGTGACTGTCTGCTCAACCTTTTCCGGCGAGGCTCCCGGATAGATCGTGGTGACCGTAGCTACATTGACGATGATGTCCGGCATCTCCTGTCTGGGCAGTTGAAAAAAGCTGAGAAAACCGACAAGCACGAGCATCACAAAAAACAGCAAGGTAATTTTGCGCTTGCGGACGATGTACTGGATCACTGCGGGGTACCTCCCATCGTCTCTACGGCATCACCGTCGAATAAACGGTCAACACCTTTGACGATCAACTGCTCTCCTTCCGTCAATCCACTGCGTATCTCCAGCTTGTTGCTGACGATTCGCCCAATTTCGACATTGGTTTTCACGGCCTTGCCGTCTTTGATCAGAAAAACATGTGCGTTATCCTTGCCTCTGCTGATCACAGACTCCACCGGAACGTAGATGCCCGCTGCCACATCGATAGGTTTGATCGCCTTTACCACCTGACCGGCAAACCAGTCATGTGCCGGGTTTTCGATCTGCACCTCGACCCCGATGGTTCCTGTGCTCTTGTTGGTGGTTGGGTAAATGTTGACCACTTTCCCGTCTCTTTTTTGCCCATACAAGTCAAAGGTAATGACCTCTCCTACCTTCCAATTGGCTATTTCCCGGTCTGGTACAGGCAGTACAACTTTCAACTGATCGATGTTGCCCACCTGGTAGATGGGCGTTCCCGGGCTAACCAGATTGCCTGCCGATGAGAGCTTGGCGAGAATGGTTCCATGGATGGGAGAGTGAAGATTGGTTTTAGCCAACGTATTCGATGCCGTTTCCTGGGAGACAACAGCATGCTGATAGCTGGCCTGACTCAGATTCTTATCCTCTGCTCTCGCTCCCTGCGTGATCATCGAGTACGCTTGCTTGGCATTCTCCAGGTCTTTTTGTGCGATACTCAAGCGATTTTGCATATTTTCAAAATCACTTTTGGAAATTGCCTTTTCCTGATAGAGCTTTTCAATCCGCTGGAAATCCTCCTGAGCCTGTTCGAAGGCAATTGTCGCTTTTTCTACCACCAACACCGCCTGCGTCACCTCTTGCTCACGAGCGCCATTCTGCACCTTGTTCATGCTTGCTGCACTTTGCTGAACAACAGCGTTGGAAGCAGCTACCTGCAGCTCGTAATCCTTGTCGTTGACACGTGCCAGCAGATCGCCTGCCTTCACATTGTCGCCTTCGTTTCGCTCCAGCTCTACAATGCGTCCCCCTACCTCAAAAGAAACCAGCGCTTCTTCTTTCGGCTGCAAAGTGGCTGATAGCTCGGATACTTGCTGCAGCTGCTCCTTTTTCACCGCTTTGACGACAACTGACTTGGTTTCTTTTTGAAGGAAAGCTGTCTCCTGGGAGTTGCTGCATGCTGTAGTTGCCAGAATTCCAACCATGACAATAGGTATAAGCCAACGTGCTTTTTTCATGGTACACTCCGCTCCTTTTTCAGGTCCATTTTCTATTTAGGTACGGTTCAAAATGCCACCTAGCATGATATCCGTCGTTTCCACAAACAGCTCTTCCTCTGTTACCTTCAGGTCAAACTCAATATGTAATCGATACTTGGCCATAAAAGCGTGAAAGAAAGTGGAGATGAACATAGCGGATACGGACCAGGTGTTGAGAGACAGCGGCAGATGTCCCTGCTCTTGAAAACCCTTCAGCTTGATGTCCAATAGCTCGATGGCAGAGAGGGGCAGGTTGCTGAACAGCTTGCATACTTCCGGATAGTTGTCGCATTCCATCAGGCTGATCATGATCAGTTCTTTTCGATCCACCATCAGCTGATAATACGTACGGCCGTAATCAATCAGCATTTCCCTCAGCTGGCCAAAGTCGCCTTGGAGGCTATTTTCGAGTGGCTTACGCACGTCCAGCATCTCGGACAATAGCTCGACCACAATCCCCTTTTTGTTGGTAAAATGGCGGAAAATCGTCACCTCATTCACGCCTGCCAGCTCGGAAATCTTGCGCGTCGTCGCTCCTTTAAACCCTTTTTGGGCCATCAACTGGCTCGCAGCTGCCAGGATGCGCTGACGTGTTTCCAGTTCTTCACCTTTCCCTTCCAGAGAAACCTGTTTCTTCTGGTCCTCCAACAAACTTCACCTCTTTTTCATGCAAGTACTTACTTTCATCTGAAATTTCCAGAATCAGTATATATCTTTACGCGATGCGTGTAAACACTTGCATGCATATTCCGGTAATTTTTTCACGTGCTTTCAAAAAAAACAGGACTGAATGGGATCAGTCCTGCCTTGCTTCCTGATGAAATTCTGCTTGAATCAGACGTTGCATATCGGGTGGTAAAGGCGCCTCTACCCGGACTTCTTCTTTGGTTAGGGGGTGTTGAAAGGTCAACACCGAGGCATGCAAAGCCTGGCGCCGCATTAAGCCCCTTTTCCCTTCGTATAGGGTATCTCCAGCAAGCGGGTGACCCAAATATTGAAAATGAACGCGAATCTGATGGGTCCGCCCCGTTTCCAGCCAGACTCTGACCAGACTCATGTCCTCCGTCCGGTCTTTGACCGCATAGTGAGTGACAGCAGCATCTCCCCGTTCGGTTACACGTCTTTTCGTGGGGTGTTGAGGATCCCTTCCAATCGGGGCGTCAATCGTGCCCCGGTCTGACTCGACACAACCCATGACGACGGTGAGATATTCGCGATGAATACCACCTTCTCGCAGCAGTCGGTCTGCCAGTTGATGACCGTAGCTGCTTTTGGCGATCAGTATGGCTCCCGTCGTCTCTTTATCCAATCGATGTACCGGATGCACGCTGGTCGACTCCCCTTTTTGCTGAAAAAGAGCTGCCAATGCGTGCACCAATGTATCGTTTTGTTCTGGTTTCAACGGATGCACCATCATTCCTGCCGGCTTGTTGGCAATCAACAGATGGTCGTCCTCAAACAAGATCTCGATCGGTGGAAAAGTGATCACAGGCATGGCGGTTGACTCAATACCAGCAGGCTTCCCGTGGTCGGGTGCAGCCTGCTTTTCCACCACGCGTACCGCAACCTCATCGCCCACTTTTACCTCTCGCTTCAAAAAGGGTTGCTTGCGGTTCAGCAGGATGCCTTTGCTCCTCGTCAGGCGCTGCAGCATCCGACCTGACACGTTCAATTTTTGGCGTACAATCTGCTCGACCGTCATTCCTGCATCTTCTTGTGTAACGATATATTCCAACCAGTCTTTGCGGCTCACGTCTAATCCCTCTGTTCCTTCAATGTAGATGTGACCGCCAAGCTTGTCATCAACGGTCATGACTTCTGACTCTATTGTAGCAAAAGAGCGCAGCAGCATGCTATTTTTCACCTGCTAGTGACTCAAGTAAATATCTTGAAGGGCGCGATCAAAGGATGTAACAGCTTCGCATTGCCCCATCTCCAGCAATTGGGTGACATGCCCTTCGTCAGCGAAAAATTCGATTCCCCACAACCGTCCTGCCACAAAAACATGCAATTTGTCTTTCCATCCCAAGCGGATCATCGGAACAACCTCCTCGACTTATTTTTTAAACTTATTTGTATAATAAGTATATGGTATGGATTGGTATTTTGTAAACATTTTTGTTTATTAAATTAGAAAACTTGGCTACGCCAAGCTTTTGGCGGAGCCTTAGTTGCACTTATACTATCTTCGGCTAATCTTTTTAGCGCTTTAGCGCACTTAAACTTTCCGATAGTATAAAAAAACCCTGATCTTCGTCAGGATCTGTTCTTGCCATACTTTACTTGAGCACGTGAAGCGGTACCTGAATAAACAAAGAAGTTGGCCATTTGGCTTTGGGAAAAGGAAAAAAACCACCATGCTAAGCATGATGGCTGTTCTTTACAGTATTTTGATTCCCTTATCCCTTCAGCTTGTCAGGATTGAGTCCTTCCAGCTCCGGCAGGACAAACAGACCGTCCTTGCGAATCAACACGTCGTCAAACCAGATCTCTCCGCCGCCGTACTCAGGACGCTGGATATTGACTATATCCCAGTGAATCTGGCTCCGGTTGCCGTTGTCTGCATTGTCGTAGGCGCGCCCCGGTGTAAAATGGAAGCTGCCTGCGATCTTCTCATCGAACAGGGTGTCATTCATCGGATGCAGGATATACGGGTGCACACCAATCGCAAACTCACCGATATAGCGCGCTCCTTCGTCGCTGTCGAGAATTTGATTCAGCTTCTCGGTGTTGTTGGCAGTCGCTTCCACGATTTTGCCCTCTGCGAAAGTAAGCCGCACATTTTCAAACTTGGTGCCCATATAGCTGGTCGCTGTGTTAAATGTAATCGTCCCGTTCACCGAATCACGTACCGGGGCTGTGAAGATCTCGCCATCCGGAATATTGCGAAGTCCGGAGCAGATCACGTTGGGAATATCCTTGATGGAGAAAGCCAGATCCGTTCCCACTCCGACCAGTCGCACCTTGTCTGTCCGATCCATCAGCGCTTTCAGAGGTAAAAAGGCTTCATGCATCTTCTTGTAATCCACGGAGCATACATCAAAATAAAAGTCTTCAAACGCCGCTGAAGACATGTTGGCGCTCTGTGCCATTGCGGCGGTCGGGTAATTGAGCAGCGTCCAGCGACAGTTGTTGATCAGGTAGTCATTCAGCTCCTGCATCACCTTTTGATGGGCACGTCTGCGCTCTACCGGAACATCGGACATTTCGCTGTCATTAGCCGGGCCATTGATCGCGATATACGTATGAACGTCCTTGAACATAGGCTCTTCCCATTTGGCAAGAACTTCAGCACGCTCGCCACTCGCACCCATCATCAGCTCTCTCTGGATGGTTAGATCGATAATTCGGACAAATGGAAAGGCTCCTTTGGCGTAAGCCTGTTTCACCAGTTCTTTTGCAAGCGCATGCCCTTCCCCGCGCACTTCGATCAACAAGCTTTCTTTTTCCTGCAAACGAACAGAGTGGCTCAATAGATTCTCAGCCAGTTTGGCAATGCGTGGATCCTGCATATGATCTCCCCCACGTTCCATAGTATTATTAAAAAATATTTTACTGAAATGTTTCCGACTTTTCAATTGTAAAATCGTTTCATCATTCTTTGCTTTCGAAAAAGATTGAAATTTTACTTGCATAAATTGCTATTTGTGGAGTATTCTAATCAACAAGAGTTGACTGTGAAATTAAATTTTAAAAAAGACAGGAGCTGTAACTATGGTTATCTCTGCAGTTTATATGGCTTAGGTAGGGTCTCTTCCCAGAGGCACTGCCTCTGAATGAATACCCTTATACCCTATAGCTAGACTACTGCAGGATGCCTGAACCGCTTCTGTCTTTTTCCCGATATGTTGTGGGAGACGCCAAGGGTGAAGTAGCTCGTTTTTATACCGTGTATAAAAGCAGCTCTTTGTCGCCTTTCTATGGTTGTCTTTGTGACCCACAAAAATCTGATATCGTCGAAAAGCGCAAGCGATGAGAGCTTCAGCCTCTCCCGTTTGCGCTTTTTTTGATGAAAAGGTCAGCACCTCTTACATCGACGTTAGCCCGAATGAGCTTTTCGGTTTCAGGCTACCTGCAGACATTGAAACAGGATGGAATGGAGGAATTCGTGTCATGCAATGGCGTTCGTGGGATTTAAATTTAAAGGTGCGACTGTTCGGTGAACTGATTACGCATACGTTTTTTTGGATGTACTTTCCGTTTATGGCTTTGTTGTTCAGTGATTCATTCGGGAAGGATGTCGCAGGAATCCTGCTGATGATCCCTCCCCTGCTAGGCATATTCTCCAACCTTTTCGCCGGGTATCTGGCTGACCGGATCGGACGAAAACCGACCATGCTGATCTCGCTATTCGTATCTTCCAGCATGTTTGCCTTGTTTGCCTTTTCATGGTCGCCGTGGATAGACTACCTGGCGTTTATCGGAATCGGCGTAGCAGGCTCTCTCTATTGGCCAGCAAGCTCTGCAATGGTCGCTGATTTGACGACCGAAGAAGATCGTCGCGTCGTGTTCGCAACCTTTTATACCGCGATGAACATCGGTGTAGTCGCTGGACCCGTACTGGGCTCGTTCTTCTTTGTTCATTACCGTACAGAATTGCTGATCGCCTGTATGATCATTGAGTTTTTATTTGCGATTACGGTCTTATTCCTGATCAAGGAAACCTTGCCTGCCCACACACGGGAAGAAAAAGCAAAGGAAGGCTTCTCGATCAAAAAGCAATTCCGGAGCTACGTCGTCATTTTCCGAGACAAGGTCTTTGCTCTTTATACGTTGGCTGGTGTTTTCGTTGCGATTGCCTTTATGCAGCTCGACCTGTATATGGCCTTGTATGTAAAAGAAAATGTGATGCAGCAGCCTCTTTTGTCTTGGGGTGACTGGTCCTTCCAGGTTGGCGGTACCAGCGCGTTTGGCTGGCTGATGGGGCTCAATGGCTTGCTTGTGGTTCTGTTTACACTCCCTGTCACGAACTGGTTCCAGCATTGGAGTGACCGGAACAGCCTTGTCGCATCCTCTGTCCTGTACGGCTTTGGCATGTTCATGATGGCATTCACTTCGAATATCTGGCTGTTGTTCGGCTGTATGGTGATTCTGACGCTGGGTGAGCTGATCCGCACACCTGTTGCGCAGAGCTTCGTCAGCAAATACGCGCCGGAAGATGCACGCGGTCAGTACATGGGTGCTTCCTCCCTGCAGTTTTCCATCGGACGATTTATCGCTCCCTTGACGATTGGATTCTCTGCTTGGATGCCGCCAGTTGGTGTGTTTGGGATTATCCTCGGCGTCTCGCTCTTGAGTGCTTGTGTGTATATGTACATGTTCCGCTTGATTCCTGCCAATCAGGAGAGCTAATCTCTCCTGCCGCTGGAACTTATCTGACTTTTATTCGTAGGAATAGATAACCAGTTTAAGGAGGGAGCGCCAATGCGTTACAAAGCGGGAGGTACCACCCTTACATGCCCTTGCTGCCAAAATGATACCTTTGACAAGGATAAACGGCAGTTAAATTCGAGAGGAGCTACTTTCATGGGGCTGGATTGGGCAAATAAAGTAGCGACGATTCTGGTTTGCACACGCTGTTCGTATATCTCCTGGTTCATGGTCGAACCGATGGAGCATTCGCAATCATAATAGAGAATCGAAGGTGATCCACATGATGGAAATGGGTGGTGGTGGCGTATTTTTCGCTTTTTTCCCGATCCTGCTCTTTTTGCTTGTTAACGTCGTCAACATATTCATCAGTATCTGGGCCTATCGCGATTCCCGGAAACGGGGCAACAGCAAGGAATTTTCTTTGATTGTCCTGGTTGCATTACTGTTTTTCCCGATTATTGGACTGATTGTTTATCTGGTTATTCGGAAGGATTAAGGCAGGTATAGACATCATCACCCTCCATTTTTCTTGACGTTTGGGAATAATCCCGTATATGTTTCTATCGAGCAAGAAAAGCTATTGGAGGTGTTTTGATGTACTTCCTAAGGATTCACTTGCCTCGTATCTTACTTTCATTGATTTTCATCGGTGCGGGATTTAACGGTTGGGTCGTGATTCTTGGTTTTGATCCCATTTTTCCTACCAGCCCCGATCCTGGCGATTTTTGCACCCATTGTCGTAAACATTCTGCTTTTTCACATCTTTGATGACCCTTCCTTATTGCCCTTGGCGATCGTTGTCTCTTGGTTGGAGGCGTATTTGCTCTGGATATACAAGGGCCACTTCAAAGGATTGCTCGATAGAAAAGGAAAGTATCCTATGTAGCTGTGCGACCTCTCACGAGAGGGGATTTCTATCGTCACCAAAAAGAGCCTGTTCCCCACACGGAGAATCAGGCTCTTTCCTATTATCTTACTACGGCATCACGTTATCATCCATAAATTCTACCCGGTCATAGCGTCCACGCATCCACTTGTAGGTGTCATCATAGATGGCACGGATCGCTTCGTCCTTGCTGCGGACAGCGTTGAGCAGCGTTTTGGAGCCGTAATAATAAGCGTGTACATTATTTTTGTCCATTCCCGCTTTGTGGGTAGCGGTCAACTGGTTGTAGTAGAGCTGGTAGAACTTCGGATCGTTGTACATTTTGTGGTCGCCTTCGATCTCGATATCCATCCCGTACTTCTGCACAGCGTCCAGCACACCCTCGATCCGTTCGATGGTGACAGGCTTGTCGCTGTAGTAGTTGGGCTGCAGGAAAGCGCGGTCGAAATAGAGACTTTTCCACTCTTCCACACCTGGCGCCCCAAAGTACGGAATCCAATAGAAGCGAAGGGCTTCATCATGAACCATGCTCGCGGTGCTGCGAATCAGCTCCCGTTCTTTTGGGGCACTATCTTCAATCAGCTCGTGGAACCAGTAGATGCCATCGAGATGCAGATAGCTGTAGCCCGCTTTGTTCCAGCGCTTCTGCAGCTCATCGAAATACCATTCAACGGCCTTTTTGCGGTTTTCAAAAGCCATCTGCTCACCGATTCCGGCAGGGTTGAACGAGAGCGACTTCGTTTCCCCTGGCAGTACACCAAAATCCTTCTGGTTAGCATTGGGATACGGAATCGCCAAAACCACATTTTCCTTCGTAGGCGTGCTGTACAAGGTTCCTCGCAAACGATTGTATTCGCGCATGGCACTGTTCAAGGCATCCAGCTGTCTGCCCATGCGGAACAGATCGTTGAGATAGCTATTCCAGCTGTCTCGAGTGGCTGGCATGGTTTGGTACGGCAACAGCAGCACAGTGTCAAACATCTGGTCGCGCATATAGCCATCCTGCGTCAAATAACCGACCATTGGCAGGAAGTCTTCCTGGGTCCAGGTTCCCAGATCATCATGCATGCCGGTGTAAGCAAGCAGCATATTTTCAACGGGGCGTCTGGTCTGTTCGTTATCGATGGGCTGTGTCAGGTTGAGCGGTGGAAGCAAGACTACGCCATCCGCACTCCCTGCCGCTGCATCCTTCGCCCATACCTCCAGCTGGCGGGCAAAGACGAATACCTTCACTGGAAAGGTAACCCGTACATAGCGCGCTTCCAGCTCGGGCAGCGTCACAGCGAGCGTGCGCGTCACCATTTTTTCCTCGGAAGCTGGAACGTCGTGGAGGGCTTTCCCCGCGTAGGACCATGACTTGCCATCCTGGGATACCTCAACCTCCATCGATGGCGGCAAAGTAATCCCTGAGGTTTTGCGTTGCTGGAAGGTGAGGGTGACACGTTCGACCGCCTTGCCCTCTGGCAGTGCTACGGTGGCCTTGCGCCCGTACTGACGGTTGAAGCCTGTCCATTCCTCGGAGACAGCAGACAAACCGCCAACTGGTCCTGGATATTGCTTCTCTACTTCACTAAAATAGTTGTCGGCAGGACCCACGGTTTTCACCGATGTGAAGCTTTCCGGCGCAATATTGACCAAACCTGCTTCCTCTGCCGGAGCAGCCTCTTCCGTAGCCTGTTCTTCCTCCGACTCCCGCGTTCCGGTGACTTCAGTTGCTGCTTCTGGCTTTTGCTGCTCTTCTTTTTCCTGTGGCTCATCAGGAGCAGATACGGCTGCTTGCGTGATCTGTACCGGAATCGTCACCGTATGAAAGCCGAGCGTGACCGTCACATTGCCTGTCCCGACAGTCGGCCCCGCTACGAAGGTGCCATCCGGCATGATCGCACCGAGCTCCGGTCTGTCAAACGCAAAAACAGGGGTGAACGGAAGCTTCTCTCCGTCCTGACTTTTCACAACCAAACGCTCGCTGCTTCCCGCCATGACGTTTAGGCGGTCTGTATTCAATGCAAACTTCGCGTTTTCTGCCTGTTGATACCTCGCATCCAATACGCGCTCTGCGATCACAGCTGCTTCTGCACGTGTAACGATTCCGAGGGGACGAAACGAGCTACTTGCCCCAGTCATCCAACGCTGGTTGGTCACCGTGACGATCGCGTCTTTTGCGTAATCTGCGATCTCCTCAGCATCCTCATAGGTCACGGTACTGGAGGCTGGTGCTGGCTTGATCGAACCCGCTTTCATCAGACGTGTCAAAATTACAGCCAACTCCTGACGAGTAAGCGGATCTGCTCCGCCGAGCTGGTTGTCCGGTCTGCCTTTCAGCACTTCAAGCTCTGCCAATGTGTACACGTACGGAGCGTACGGACTGTCCAACGGCACGTCCTCGTACAACGCTTCGTCTGTACTTTTCGGTTGCATCCCGATGACCTTGCTCAAGAGAACCGCTACATCCTGGCGAGAGATCGGATTTTGCGGGTAAAACTGATCCTCCCCCACACCGCTGATCAAAGAAAGAGAGGCCAACCGGTTGATCGCTTCCTTGGCGTAGCTGTTCTCCACATCCTTGAAGACGATAGGCTGTTCACTCGCAACAGCTTGTGCCTCTACCTCTTCCGTCTGTACTTCCTCTTGTCCCGTTTGTTTTGCCGTACCCTCCGCCGAAATAGGTGCCGCTACCGTCAACAGCATCACCAGTGCCAGACAGGCTGCCACGAATCGGCTTGAATATGCATGATGCCTTTTCCTCACTTTACTCTCTCCTCCCACAAACCCTTCTCTCGCTTATTCGGTTGGGGCAACCACAGATGGACGAGGGGGTCTTGGTCCAAAAAACTGATAGTAGTCTACTTTGATATTCCCGTTGTACAGCTTTCTTTTTTTGCTGGCCTGACGTCCAAAGTGCTCTTCGAACTGCTCGTCCGACGTAATGATGTAGAAGGACCAGGTATCCAGCTCAGCAAAGGTCTTACCCATTTCGCCGTACAGCCTGCTTACCTGCTTCCATTCGCCCAAACGTTCCCCATATGGCGGATTGCAGATCAGATAGCCGTATTTACGCTTGGAGCGAATATCCCGGACGTCCATGCGTTGAAAGTGAATCTGATCGTCTACACCTGCTTCTTCTGCGTTGCGGCGCGCGATCTTCAGAATCTCATCATCCACGTCTGTTCCGATAATCTCCAGCTTTTGATCATAGCGGGCCAAATCATGCGTCTCTGCGCGTGCTTCACGCCACACGGTCTTGGGAATGACCGGCCAGCTCTCGGATACAAATTCACGGTTCATCCCCGGCGCAATGTTTTGGCCGATCAATGCCGCTTCGATCGGAATCGTCCCGGAACCGCAGAACGGGTCCATGAACACGCGATCCGGCTTCCAGCGCGACAAAAGGATCATCGCCGCAGCCATCGTCTCCTTCAAGGGAGCGGTCCCAATCAAGCCGCGATAACCGCGCTTGTGCAAGCCAGGACCAGAGGTATCGATAGTCAGGGTTGCGATATCCTTGTGCAAAGCGACCTCGATCTTGTACATCGGTCCCTTCTCTTCGAACCACTCTGTCTTGTAGGTCCGCTTCAAGCTTTCTACGACAGCTTTTTTCACGATGGCCTGACAATCCGGCACACTGTACAGCGTCGATTTTACAGACTTGCCTTCTACCGGAAAAGTCGCGTCTTCCGTAATCCAATCCGCCCAAGGCAGCGCCTTTGTCTTCTCAAAAAGCTCGTCAAACGTGGTCGCTTTGAACTCCCCTATCTTTAGACGCACGCGATCCGCGGTTCGTAACCACAAATTGGTGCGGGCGATGGCAGAAATATCAGCAGAGAAGCAAACTTTCCCATTTTCCACTTCTACCTGGCTGTATCCCAGTGCTTTTACTTCCTCGGCAACTACCGATTCCAATCCAAACGTCGCCGTAGCGATCAAATCAACTTTTTGCATGCCATTTTCTCCCGTCCGTACAAATTCCTTGGGTCATACCCTTATACTATATTACCCGATTTGCTTGTGGGGTTGGTAATCCTATGTAAAAAGACGCAAAGATGGCATGGCTCGCTACATGGATGGAGAGCCTACCCATAAAAACCTGCGGGAGGATGACACATGCCAGAACTGCCTGAAATGGAAACATATCGCAAATTGCTGGAGGAAAGGATCACGGGGAAAGCATCTGCTGTTTGAATGGGAGTCCGGCCATGTCCTGCTGCTTCATCTCATGCTTGGCGGTTTTCTTTATTGGGGAACCACAGAGGACAAGCTCGATCGCAGCGCACAGGTGACGCTTTCCTTCGCTTCTCACATTCTCTACTTCCACGGATTGCGTCTCGGCTACTTGCATCTATTGACGCCGGAACAAGTGACTGAACGATTGGCTGACCTGGGGCCTGAACCGATCGCACCGGCTTTTACCTTCTCCCAGTTCACACAGCTTTTGGACAAAAAAAGAAGCCTGCTTAAAACGGCTCTCGTGGACCAGCACTGGGTAGCCGGGATCGGCAACTGCTATGCAGACGAAATCTGTTTTCATGCCGGTGTATTGCCCACGAGGCAAATTCCTGCTCTTACTTCCGACGAAAGAATACGACTGTACCACGCCATCCAAGCTGTTCTGCAGGAAGCGATGCAGTTTGGCGGGTACATGGAACCTCCGCTGTATCGCCATGATGCGCTGACCGGCGGCTACAACGAGCGCTGCCGCGTATACGACAGAGAAGGAGAGCCCTGCCCGCGATGCGGCAACACCATCGCGAAAAGCATGCTCTCCTCCCGTAAAGTTTTTGCCTGCACGCGTTGCCAGAAGTAAACGCTCGTTCTCAACCCTTCACTTCTGCACCTTGTTCAAGCTTTTTGACCATGTATACCTGCTCAGTTTCGGATGGACCAAAGCCTGCACTCTCCAAGACACCCAGGAGCAGCTGCTCCTTAGATGGCAGGTTGAAGGTTGTACGGCGGCAATCCAGCTCATGGGGAGCATATAGCTGGTTCAGCGCCAGGCGAAGGATGTTCTCTGCATCCGGGTGATCAGGCATGGCCACGCATTGCCGCAAAGCGATCACGGTTACCTTACCTTCTTCGTTCAGCATGCGTTTGTACATGGCATATCCCACTGTCTGACCCTCATGGTCATCGATCAAAATGACCTCCGCATCACGCAGGCTCATCCACTGGTTTTGCCAAGGCGCATCCGCTTGGTAGAAAGAGAGCTGCGCTGCCTCCTGAGCGATGCCCGTCCGCACGCGATAGGATTCTGCATGCTTGACCCTAAAAGCGTCTGCTGGCAAAGCACCTGTATGCTGCCAAAAGAGCAATTGATCGATTACATCGTAGCCGAGTTGTTGATACAGGGCGATTGCTTTTTCATTTTTGCTGATCGCCTCCAAGGTGGCGTCTTCAACACCTGCTTCCTGATAAAGCTCCAATGTTGCTTGCATGAGCTGACGTCCCACACCCTGACGCCGATATTCGGTTGCCACACCTGTACCGCCGTTCCAGGCTATTTTACGACCGTTGATCGTGCGCAGGCCGCTTGCTACCAGTCCAATCGGCTCATCACCATCGTACGCCACGACAGACAGAGAAATCGTATAGCCCTCTGCCCCCAAACGCTGCACAATGTTCTCTTCTGTCATCGAGACAGGGAAAAAATAACCTTCGAATCCTCTGTTCCAGGCTTTGGTGATTTCAGCAATCGTACAATCACTCATCCGCTTAATGGTAATCAAGGTATCACCTTCCATCGATTTTGGTAAAATAATTTTAATCGATAAAATCATAAAATTCAATCATTTATGTATGTGCTGCCCTGACTGTCCCTTCACCCTTTGGCATGATAAGATGGTAAAAATTCGTTTTTGGGAGGTGCCTATGCGCAAAGGACTTACTGTAGGCTCGCTCATCCCTGGAAAGTCTAGAACCGTTGCTTCTGAGCTGCCATCGCACCATGACAAAACGGCCCCCGTCGCGAAAACAAACGATAACCCACGGATGGTACGCCTCAAACAGCGCAATCAGGAGCATTCGATACCTTTCGTACCGGGCGCAACGCTACTCGATGCGGCTCTTCAACAAAAGGAAGCGCTCGATTACAAATGCAAACAGGGACATTGCGGCAAATGTACCGTACAAGTCATTTCCGGCATCAGCCTGCTGGGCTCTCCTACTGAACAGGAACGGACTAAACTGGGAAGCAAAATTGCGATGGGCTATCGTTTGGCTTGTCAGACTACTTTTGCTACCCCCTACAACGATAAGAGATAAGGATGGCTTTTGCATGACATCAAAACGCATTTTGCTATTTGCAGGCGGTAATCTGGGAGAGTGGGCAATCCGTCATATACAGGAACATGACGTGCTCGTCGGGGTGGACAGAGGGGCCTGGTTTCTCATTGAGAACGGCATCTCCCCCCACCTTTCCATCGGAGATTTTGACTCCGTCACACAAGAAGAAAAAGATCAGATCAAGTCAAGCAGCCAACAGATGACTGACTGTGACCCGATCATGAAGGATTTGACGGATACGGAGATGGCTCTTCATTGGGCCATAAACCAAGAGCCGGACGAGATTCTGATGATCGGCGTATTAGGCTCTCGTTTCGACCACACCTTGGCCAACGTTCACCTGCTGGCTAAAGGACTGCATGCCCGGATCAGCTGCCGAATCATCGACGCCTTCAACGAAATCCGGCTGATTACAGACGCTTGCACCGTCAGTCAGGATGATTTTGCCCATCTCTCGTTATTGCCCCTCAGTCAAGAAGTCACGGGCATTACCTTGGAGGGCTTTCAATATCCGTTGGAAAATGCCACTCTGCGCATCGGTGACACGCTGGGCATCAGCAATATCCTGATCGAGCCAATTGGACGAATCTCCCTGAAGACCGGGCAGCTTCTCGTGATCCGAAGCAAAGACTGAACATCCTCTCTGCCTTACGGATTGAGCGGCAGCTGCCAGTCGATTGGGGTCATGCCTTGGGCACGGAGGAACTCATTGGTTCGTGAAAAAGGGCGGCTCCCCAAGAAGCCCCGATGCGCAGAAAACGGACTTGGATGCGGCGATTCGATGATCAGATGCTTTTTTCGATCAATAAAGGAGGCTTTCTCCTGCGCGTGCTTTCCCCAGAGGATAAACACCAGAGGAGTCTCCCGTTCATTCAACCGATGAATTACTTGGTCGGTGAATATCTCCCACCCCAGTCCTTTGTGGGAGTTCGGATTGCCGTCTCGCACCGTGAGGACCGTATTGAGCAGCATCACGCCTTGCCTGGCCCAGTGGATCAGGTACCCGTGAGCAGGAATCGTGCAATTCAGGTCGCTCTGCAGCTCCTTGTAGATATTTTGCAAGGAAGGCGGAGGCTTGATCCCCGGCTTTACAGAAAAGCTGAGTCCGTGTGCTTGTCCTGGGCCATGATAAGGGTCCTGTCCCAGAATCACCACCTTGGCTTGCTCGTAGCCAGTCAAATGGAGGGCGTTGAAAATATCGAACATGTCCGGATAGACAGTCTGATTCTGATATTCTTCTTTTAAGGTTTGTCGCAGCTTCACGTAGTACGGCTTGGTGAACTCTTCAGCCAGTACCGTAGCCCAATCATTTTTTAATTTCGACATTTCTCGATCTCCTAATCTCTTCATCTCTCTACTCCTCATGATACCGTTGATCCAGACAGGATAAAAGTATCTTTACGCATACCTGCTTTTCTAGGACTTTTCCCTCAACAAGCCCGCTTCTCTATCGTTTTTAGGCTAATCTCCCTAGTACCCTCGTTTGATAGCTGACTTCGGCGATTTTTGCCATAATGTTCATAGTACAAAAGTCGACAAATGCTGACTTGGCAGATCGACGGGTTACGGGGAGAGATTCGCACTTATGAAATGGGATATGAAATCATTACTAGGGGGCATCGTCATCGGGTCGGTGCTCTTTTCAGGGATTGCTATGGCAGCTCCTATTTTTCCCGATGTATCGGAAGCAAAACAAACACCTTTTACCTACTACTTTGAAGGTGTTCCCAAATCGCCTGCCAGCGATGTCCAAGGCATCATGTACAAAAACTCCGTCTACGTACCGATTCGTTTCGTGGCAGAGAATCTGAACAAACCGGTCATTTACGATGCGCGCACGAGATCCATCTACATCGGCAAGCTGCCAGCAGGCAAAATGTACTCCAAGCTGGAAGCCATCGAGCTGGTCAAAGGCAAGTTCGCTGGAAGCATCACACCAGCCCATGTAGTCGAGTACAGCCACGATGACGATAAAGGGCATTACGTCATCCATGTCTATCAAACCCACATCAACAACTTCCAGTCGGGTGACAGCTACACCAGCACCTACGGCTGGTTCGTCGTCAATCCGAATAGCGGAGAGATCAGATCCTTGTTGCAGTAAAAAAAAGCAGCGAACCCTCACCATGGGTCGCTGCTTTTTCTGTGTGATTGGCACTTCACTTACCCTGATTCAAGCGAGCTTACACCAACAAACCGCCGCCACTCTTGCTGTACTTCAAAATTCCCTCTGCCGCGCGATACGACAGCGCCCCCATTGTCCCGGTCGGATTGTAACCGCTGTTGTGGGCAAAGGCAGAAGCACCGACTACAAACACATTCTCAGCGTCCCACATTTGCAGGTAATGGTTGACCGCAGACGTCTCCGTTGATGCGCCCATGATGACGCCACCGGTATTATGCGTGGACTGGTAGGGCGTGATGTCATACGGCCCGAGCTTCCGGTTGATTTCGATCTTGTCTGTGGCACCCATCGCCTTGATAATCTCCCCGCATTTGTCCGCACAGTACTGAGCCAATTGCCTGTCCTGTTCTTCGAAGTCATAGGTAATGCGAATAAGTGGGTCACCAAATACGTCCTTGTAAGTAGGGTCCAGATCCAGAAAATGATGCCGGAATGGCATGGAGGCACCTTGTGCACCTACTGATAGTACACGGGTATAGTATTTGATGGATGCCGCTTTGAATTCTTTCCCCCAGCTTGGCGTGCCAGCAGGTACCTTGTTATTTGCGATGGGACGCTGGCCCGTCTGGGAAATGGCGATATTGGCTCCGTGAATAAAATTCAGATCAGAGTGATCGAAGTTGTCACCATTGAAATCGTCAATACTCATTCCCAATGCTCCAGCGCCAGCGAACACGTTGAATTCCCTGTCGTCAAAAAAGCCGACAGCACCGCCGCGAATCACCTGATACGCATAGTTCTTTCCAATGACCCCTTTTCCTGTATTCGGATCATAGGGACGTCCCAGTTTGGACAGCAGCAACAGACGTGAATTGTTGAACACATAACTGGTCAGTACCACAATGTCTGCTGGCTGTTCAATCTCTTCACCCGTCGTCACGTCGGTATACATGACCCCAGTGGCCTTGTTGCCGCTGTGCAGAATCCGGCGTACGTGCGAATGGGTGCGAATCTCAAATTTCCCCGACTTTTTGGCAATAGGGATAACCGTAACGACGGGGTCTGCCTTGGCGCCATACTCACAGCCAAAACGCTCGCAAAATCCGCAGTACTGGCACGCGGCACGGGAAACCCCGTCCGGATTGGTATACGCTTCCGACAGGTTGGCCGACGGCATCATAAAGGGATTCAGTTTCAATTTTTTCGTCGCTTCACCAAACATTCTCAAGGCAGGAGTCGTCTTCATCGGCGGAACAGGGTACGGCTTTGAACGCTTGCCGCCCAGCGGGTTCTCCTCCCCGGCAATGCCAGCCATTTGCTCAAACCGATCGAAATAAGGCTCCAGCTCATCATAGGTGATGCCCCAATCCTGAATGGTCATCCCGTCCGGAATCTTCTTTTCTCCATATCGTTCGATGGTCTTGCTGCGAATCTCAAAATCGTACGGCAGGAATCGAAAGGTTTGTCCATTCCAGTGAACGCCGGAACCACCCAAACCCGTTCCCAGCAAGAAAGACCCGTATGATCGCATCGGCAATGCCCGGACGTTGGTCTTGCTGCGAAACGTGATGGTCTCTTTGGACAAATCCTGCATCATTTCGTAACGCAGGGCATACCGGAGCTCATCGTGCACCATGAAGTAATCTTCCGTTTTTCGCTCCTTGCCACGCTCCAAGCCAACCACATTCAATCCCTGCTTGGTCAGTTCAGAGGCGATAATGCCTCCCCCCCATCCTACGCCTACCACGACCACGTCTACCTTCGGCAATTTTCTCGCCATCCTTGACACCCCTTATCCGTGTTGATGATCACGCAAGCTCAATGGCTCCATTTTGGCGAATTCATCCTGCTCGATAATCTGCGTATACGCCATCTGATTTCCTGGGAATTTTTTCATTCTCCAGCCGTCCATGTTTTTGTTGCCCCCGTACAGAGGGTCAGCATATACGCCTTCAAGCGTGGTGGCTCGAAGCATGGCAAAAAAAGCACTGGCTGAGATCGTGGTGAGCTTCACCTCGTCTGTTTCAAATGCTTTGAGCACTGTATCCTGCTGCTCTGGCGTCAACTCGTAGAATCGAGCGTTGTGCAAGCTGTTGCTGTAGTTGTTCATTTCTTGAATGCCAATATCAAAAATCTCACGCCGCTTCAATCGGCCCTGATATCCCTGGGTAACTTCACCGGGATAAAACGGACCTTGCATATAGTCGCGGGCGTTAAAACCCCATTCACCAGCCAATTGGTGATCGATGAAATACGCAGCGCCCAGCGCTTTGGCCCCAGGTCCAAGCTCATCCTCCGGGTAAATGCGTTCACAAGCCGCATCCACGACCTTGAATTGCTCCGGAGAGAAATACATCAGCGCTTGATTGAAATCGGCTGTCGGAGCAGGCGTTTCACCAGGCTGTTGTGGTGCCTGTTGTTTTCCCAGCAAGCTCCCTGCTACTCCACCTACGACCAATCCACCAAGAACCAGTCCGGAATTTTTCAAGAAGCTTCTGCGCGATACAGGCTGTTCTTTACGATCATGCTGTTCCAACACTACCACCTCCAGTTGTCTCTATTCTTCTTTTTGTGCATATTTTCGACAGGATAAACAGATACTGAGCAAAATTTTCCAAACAACTGAACCACTGTGAAGATGAGGTCGGTTTTTGGGAAAGCATCAGGTAGAACTCACTGGAGGGATCATTTATGAAACGCATACCCAACTGGGTAGGAACTGGTAGTATAGGTTTACTTCTGCTCCTGACTGCTTGCAATAACAACCAGGCTACACCACCACAGCAGCCTCAGACACAATCGATGAATCACGCAGCGCATATGGGACAGCATGCAGATACTGTGATCCCCAGTGTTGATCGTGACAAGCGGCTGACGACCAACAACTACGGAACGACTTTTAGCGGGATGGGCACATCAGTCTACAGCAACATTGGCAGCTCCAATCTGCACGGAGGAGGACCCTCCACCAGCCTGGAAGCACGCCTCCAAGCAGCCGGCATCCACGGTGTGCAAACGCTGATCCTCAACGATGTCATTCTGGTCTGCCCGACTTCTGCCAACACCACTTCCATTAATCAAATGGACCCGATGCAATCCCATCTTCTCTCCAGTTTTTCGGGCAGCTCTGCTCGCGGTGGCGAAAATGGCAGCGGAACTGCGGGAACTGCTGGAACTGCTGGAACCCTGGGAGCGAGCGACCGCAATCATACGCTCACACAAGCACGTACTCAGATCGAAAGAATTTACGGCTCAGAAGCTAAGGTTTGGACCATTACTTCCAGCAAAGGCATACAAGCATTTGAACAAGTAAAAAAACAAATGCGTGACAACAAAAAGGACGAAAATATGGTTGGGCAGATCAGCAATCTCCTGCGTGAAGCAAAGCACCAGCCATAAAACATTAGAAAACTTGGCTACGCCAAGCTTTTGGCGGAGCCTTAGTTGCACTTATACTATCTTCCGCTAATCTTTTTAGCGCTTTAGCGCACTTAAACTTTCCGATAGTATAAAAAAACCTCTACCGAAGCCTCCTCAGTGAGGAGCGACCGCGTTTTGCGGAAAGTTTTTATGCGCTCCAGAATTTATAAGCGACGCTTATAAATTCCTATACGTTGAAAAAGGGACAAGGCATCTGCGCTTGTCCCTTTTATTTGTCATAAAAAATGATCAGGTCAAATCATGAAAAAAACGCAAAATCTCATCGATCGTCTCGCGTGGGCCCGTCACCATCAGCACTTGTCCCCTCTTTTTCCCAGCGTTTTACCTGCTCAAAAACGGAATGTCTCACAATCCCACTCCCTCCAATCGAAAACACGCCGCCGTGCACGAAATCTCATGCACAAGCAGCGTGTCTACACAAGCTTTATGAGGATTATGCTTTTGGAAGTTCAAACGAGCTTTTCAGGGAAACAATCCGGTTAAAGACCAGCTTGTCCGCGGTTGTATGCTTCGTATCTACGTTGAAGTACCCATGACGGAAAAACTGGAACTTGTCTTGTGGCTTTGCTTCCTTCATGTTCGGCTCCACAAAGCCTTGCACGATTTCCAGCGAGTTCGGATTGATGTTGTCCAAAAACGTGCCTTCCTGATCTTCTTCCTCGTCCAAAATCAATGGCTCGTACAGACGGAATTCCGCAGGAACCGCTTGTGTCGCTTCCACCCAGTGGATGGTTCCTTTTACCTTGCGCCCAGTAAAGCCGCTGCCGCTCTTGGTTTCCGGGTCATAAGTGCAGTGAATTTCCACAACGTTGCCTGCCTCATCCTTGATCACATCATTGCACTTGATGAAATAGGCGTGCTTCAGTCGAACTTCATTGCCTGGGAACAGACGGAAGTACTTGCTTGGCGGATTTTCCATGAAATCATCCTGCTCGATGTAAATCTCGCGGGAGAACGGAATTTGTCTCATGCCCATTTCCTCGTTCTCCGGATTGATTTCCGCGTCCAGCATTTCCACTTGCCCTTCTGGGTAGTTCGTGATGACCACCTTCAACGGGTTGAGTACGGCCATCGTACGAGGGGCCTTCAGCTTGAGATCCTCGCGAATGAAGTGCTCCAGCATTTTGGAATCAACTGTACTGTTGCTGCGGGCAACCCCGATTTCACGGGCAAATGTACGAATCGCTTCCGCTGTGTAGCCCCGTCTGCGAAGACCTGCGATGGTAGGCATCCGTGGATCGTCCCAGCCATCTACTACATTTTCGTCGACCAATAGCTTCAGCTTCCGCTTGCTCATCACGGTATTGTTCAGGTTCAGCCGGGCAAATTCGTATTGATGCGGTTCACTCTCCATCTCGCACTCCCGGATCACCCAATCATAAAGCGGACGGTGATCTTCGAACTCAAGTGAACAGAGGGAGTGCGTGACACCTTCAATCGCATCCCCCAGCGGATGGGCAAAATCGTACATCGGATAGATGCACCAGGCATCGCCCGTATTGTGATGATGCGTGTGCGAGATACGGTAGAGAACCGGATCACGCATATTGTAGTTGGGAGAGGTCATGTCGATCTTGGCGCGAAGAACCTTTTCTCCGTCCTTGAACTCGCCTTTGCGCATCCGGTCGAACAGGTCCAGGTTTTCCTCCACAGAACGGTTGCGAAACGGACTGTCCACGCCTGGCTCTGTCAATGTGCCACGCAGCTTCCGCATCTCTTCTGCGGAGAGATCATCTACGTATGCTTTTCCTTTTTTAATCAGGAGCACCGCTCGGTTGTACATTTCCTCGAAGTAGTTGGAGGCAAAAAACAGCCCGTCCCATTCGAATCCAAGCCACTTCACGTCTTCTTTGATCGCCTCTACAAATTCGATATCTTCCTTGGCGGGATTGGTATCGTCAAAGCGAAGATTCGTTCTTCCATTGAACTCGTCCGCCAGCTCAAAGTTCAGGCAAATCGCCTTTGCATGTCCAATATGAAGGTATCCATTCGGCTCTGGTGGGAACCGGGTAATGACTTCACTGACCTTTCCGTTTTCCAGGTCTTCAATCACGATATTTCGGATAAAAGAGGATGACGCTACCTTGTTTTCCAACTGAAATCAACCTTTCCCTTCACCTTTACACTCCATAATACTTTATTCGGCACGCATAGTTCAACAAAATAGGGCCGTTATCCGGCCCGATTTATTCCCGCTATTCCTACTTCCGCCATTCCGGCTGGCAGTAGAGATGGAGAATAGAATCAATTTCCGCATGCTCCTCTACGATCGCCCGGATCTTCTCCTGATGCTCGGGACGGATCAAATGCTTGAGCGGCTGCTCTACTTTTGGAAAATGTCGGAACGCTGACGCTGCGATGCGATCCCACAGCTGGTAATAACGAAGCAAATCGTCGGGCATTACCCGAGAGCGGGTCGTACCCTCTTCAGGCAAACATTCAAACGGTTCATCCAAATTTAGCGTTCCGTAATCGTCCGTCAGTTCTTCGCCTGGCATAATATCCCTCGCTGCCAGCTCGATATCGTACATCGTCCCCACACAGGTCGCATGAAAGCTGTGATTGACATATCTGGCTTTATCCCAGCAGAGAATGTATTGGCCCAACTGATTCTTAAAGGAGTACTTGTGTACATCCTGTTTTCGCAATGGGTCCAGTCTTTCCACGAAAGACGGCTCCAATACCTGGTCCAGATCATCCAACGCCCAGACGATGGTCCCTTTGGGAATGAATCGGGTAGCAAACACACCGTAGCCAATCTCATCATTGATGTACCGAAGCTCTGTATCGGGATGCATCATGAACATTTCACTCCTTGGCCACTTTGCCTGTAGTTTTTATCATCATAAGCAAATGGCGCTCAGGAGGTGTATGAAAGTCGAGTAAATCCAGCCTAATACTACGGATTAACCAGCAACTGGTTCGCCGGCGACAGACCAGCAGATCGTAACCCGAGGAAAAAGAAAAGCCGCCGGACTTCCCGCTCCGACGGCTTTTTCCTATTTTCTAAACAAGCTCCAGCATGCGATCAGGATGGTTCGTACATACCTGTACTTCAGGATGCCACGACATGACGATTTGCATATCTCTTGGCTCGTCGATCGTCCAAGCGATCACCTTGTAGCCTTTTTCCAGCGCCTCGCAAGCGAGCTCTCGGGTCAAATACGGATAGCCCATAGACAGGATATTGGCGCCCGCTGCCTCCAGCTGCTCCAGCATGAGAACAGGACGTCCCAACACAATCAAACCTGTCACAACCTGAGCATCCAGCTGGCGGACCTGGCGAATCAGATCGTGGTCAAAGGAAGTGATGTACACCTCATCCTTCATCTCATAGCGCTCCAACAGCTCCAACACTTTCTCTGCTATGCCTGGGTACATGTCACTGGTCGCCTTCAGCTCGATATTGAGCGTGCATCGACCTTTGACAGCTTGCAGAGCTTCTTCCAGCGTAGGAATGCGCTCTCCTGCAAATTTTTCGTCAAACCAGATCCCTGCGTCCAGCTGACGCAGTTCTTCCAGTGTGTGATCCATCACGAGACCGCTTCCTGAGGTCGTCCGATCCAGCGTAAAATCATGGATGAGAACAGGAACGCCATCACGGGAAAGCTGAACATCAATTTCCATCCCACCGATAGCCGGTTCAGCCAGGGCCAAACGAATCGCTGCCATCGTATTCTCCGGTGCTTTTCCAGACCAGCCGCGATGTGCCATGCAAATGTTCATCTTGATCGCTCCTCATGCTTTCACGTTATTTTTTCAGCAGCTTTTGCCCTTTTTCATCCGCTTTTTGCAGCGCTTCTTCTACTGTCGCCTGACCCATCACTGCACGTTGAAGCTCGGTCATGATCACTTCCTGCAATTCTTTATAGCCAGGAACCATCGGACGCGGGGAAGCGTACTCCAATTGCTTGACCGCTACCTGGAAGTTCGGTTCTTTTTCATAAGCCGCTTTCATCTCCGCAGATTCCACCGCTTCTGTCGTTACAGGCATATAGCCGGATTCCAGGGAGAATGGTACCGTTTGGGCCGTGTCTGTCATCCAGTTGATAAATTCCCAGGATGCTTTTTTCTCTTCATCGGAAGATTTTGCCAGTACAACCAGGTTGGCCCCACCAGTTGGCGCTCCGTAATTCTTATTCGCTGGCAGGAAAGCAGCCCCTACTTCAAATTTCGCATTTTCCTTCAGTCCTCGCAAGTCACCCGTAGAAGTGAAAATCATCCCTACCTGACCGTTCAGGAAGTCTTGCTTCGCTACATCCCAAGCATTGTACTTTTCACCAGGAGGTGCTTTCATAATTCCTTCTTTCAGCATACTTGTCCAGAAGGCGATCGGTGCTTTCCCTTGTTCACTATTGATCGCCAAAGCTTTGTTGTCTTCCGTCAAAATGCTGCCGCCGCTTTGGAACACGAGCGCTTCGTAGAACCAGATATCGATCGCAGTCGAGAAGCCGTAGGTGCTCGTTTTGTCCCCTTCCTTCTTGGTCAGGGCCTTGGAGAATTCACGCAGCTCTTCCCATGTTTTCGGGCCTTCCGGATCCAGACCTGCTGCTTTCAACATGTCGCGGTTCAGATAAAGCAAAGGTGTCGAGCGGTTAAAGGGGATCGCGTACAGCTTATCCTTCCAGTACGAGTTTCCGAGCAGGCCGGGAATGTACTTGCTCTCCGCACCATTCGTGTACGGACCCAAATCCTCCAATACCTTCGCGTCGGCAAAAGCACCGATGGAACCTACCTCTACCATCGTGACGTCAGGCTGGTTGCCGGCCGATACCGCCGCCAGTACCTTGGAGTGGTTTTCGTAGTAGTTTCCTTGGTAAGCAGCCTTCACCACAATATCCTTATGCGTTTCGTTAAACTTCTTTACCATTTCCTGAATCATTTCCCCGTTGCGTCCGCCAAGCGCATACCAGAAATCGATTTCCACGGGCTTGTCGCTTGCCGGTTGGGCGCTTGCTGTAGTTTGCGCAGGAGCAGCCGTATTCGTCGTACCCTGATTGCCCCCACTTGCTTGTTGATTGGTGCCGCAGCCAGCCAAAATGGCCGTCACACTCAGTACACATGCTACCATTGATGCTTGGAACTTTTTCACGAAAATTTCCTCCTTTTTCATGGCGAAACCTCTGCATGTTTTTATGTGCTCGCGAACAGCTTTGACTGCCCGCGTTCTTACTTGGATTGGTAGACAAATGCGTTGATGATATGACGTTGTGCGAAGAAGAACACGACCAGAATCGGGAATACCAGCATCATGTTCCCTGCCATGATCACATTCCACTGCTTGCCTCCTTCAGCTGCTTTGAGCATCGAGATTCCGATGGGAAGCGTTCTGACGCTGTCGCTATTGGTCATGATCAACGGCCAGAAGTAATCGTTCCAGTGATAGATGAAGCTGAACAGACCGAACGTAACCAGCACGGGCTTGGCGAGCGGCACCATGATCGTCCACATGATTTTCCACTCGGAAGCATTGTCCAGACGTGCTGCCTCGATCACCTCATCTGGAACCTGCATGAAGGACTGCCGAAGCAGGAAGATTCCGAATGCACTCGCTCCAAAAGGCAGGATCAGCGCCCACAGCGTGTCGACCAACCCCCAGTGACTCATCTGTACATAGACCGGCAAAAAGATTACTTGCGATGGAATCATCAGCGCGATCAGGCTGAGGCCGAACAGGGCGTTTTTTCCTTTGAAGCGATACCGGGCAAATGCATATGCTGCCGGCACTCCGATCAGAAACTGCAGGATGAGCGTTCCTACAGCTACGACCAAGCTGTTCCACACATAGGTGAGAAACGGCCCAGAACTCCAGGCTTTGCGGAAATTCTCGACCTGCCAGGATTCTGGCCACCAACTAGGCGGAAACTGGTACACTTCCGGCATCGTTTTAAAAGCAGTCAGAAACATCCACAAAAACGGGAAGACGAATACGAGTCCTACGCCGATCAACAAGATCCACTCCACCATTTTCAAGGTGGTTCTTCCTACGTGTCCCATACGCTCATCTCCTTTCCTGATTTATTGATAGTGAACGCGTTTACCCATTACCCGGAAATGCAGGAAGGTCAGGATTCCGACCAGCCCCAGCAGGATGACAGAAGCCGCTGAAGCAGCACCGCCGTTGTAGAAGTCCATTCCTTGCTCGTAGATGTAGAACACCAGCATGTTTGTGCTATTGATAGGTCCGCCTTGGGTCATGACGTAAATCGTGTCGAACACCTGAAACGAAGAGACCGTATTGATTACCAGCAGGAAAAACAGCGTGGGCGAAAGCATCGGGATGGTGATTCGCGTCAACGTTCTCCACCAGGGAGATTGATCCAGGTCAGCGGCTTCATAGATGTCTCGCGGAATGCTTTGCATCCCTGCAATGAAGACGAGCGTGTTGTAGCCGACTCCCTTCCAGATGCTGACGAGAATCAGCGATATCATCGCACTCTTGGTCTCAGCCAGCCACGTGTAGCCAGGCAAGCCGACCATTTCCAGCAAGGCGTTCAACAGTCCATACTGCGGGTCCATGAGCCACATCCACAGCATCGCGACAGACACGAGCGAGATGATATGAGGACTGAAGACAGCCGCCTGTATCACGCCGTAGACCTTCGCTTTTTTGTTGAGCCATAGCGCCAGCAAAAAGGAAAGCAAGATGCCTAAAACGACGGTCGAAACGGTGTACACGAGAGAGTTCCATAGGACCTGATGGAAGTCTGACTCCGCCAGTAATGCGCTGTAATTTTCAAATCCGACCCAGTCCATTTCCTCCAGATTCAATAAGGTCCAGTCAAAAAAGGAAAGGTAGATGACATAGGCGATCGGAAACAGAAAGAACAGAAAGAAAAAGGTCAGGGCTGGAGCTACATACAGATAGGGACGAAGGCGCTCCATCCAGGCCTGCGTGACGCCTGCTCGTACCTGCTGCTTCGTCGGATTGCTTATACCCGAAATTTGCGGAGCGGCTACTGCTTTTCGCATCAAACCATCCCTCCAGCCAGCGTGGGAGCAGGCTTCCCTTCCCGGCGCTGTACGCGATTGCCGCTATCACGGTCGAATTCATAGATATGGGAGTAAGGCACACAAACTTGTACACTCGTTTGCAGCTCTACGGTCTGATCGGTGTCCATCTTGACCACAACGCGACCTTTCCCGGTCTCCACGTAGTAGAGAGAGTCCGCACCCAAAATTTCACGGGAGACAATGCTGCCGCGCAGCGTAATCATCTCATTGGTCGATACAGTTGTGACGGCATCGGACATGATCAAAGCCTTTTCCGGACGAAATCCCCAGAGCGTCTGGCTGTCATTCTCCGACGGGATGATGTTCATGGCAGGAGATCCTATGAACTGGGCAACGAATAGATTTTCCGGCTCCTGATACAGATCCATCGGTGCTGCCACCTGCATGATGTTTCCTTCGCTCATCACGACAATCTGATCACCCATCGTCATCGCTTCCACCTGATCATGCGTCACGTAAATGAAGGTGCTGCCCAGTTGTTTATGCAGGCTGGTCAGCTCCACGCGCATCTGGTTGCGCAGCTTGGCGTCCAGATTGGACAGCGGTTCGTCCATCAAGAACACCTTTGGTTTTTTCACCATCGCTCGCGCCAGTGCCACACGCTGACGCTGTCCACCTGAGAGCTGGGATGGCTTGCGTTTGAGATACGGGGTCAAACCTACGATTTCCGCGATCTCCTCGACCAATATCTTGCAATCCTTCTTGGAGGTTCCGCGATTGCGCAAACCATAGGCAATGTTGTCGTACACATTCATCGTGGGATAGAGAGCATAGTTTTGAAAAACCATCGCGACATCCCGTTTCCCTGGTGGCAGCTGATTGACCACCTGATCGCCAATCTGGATTTCCCCGCTCGTCACACTTTCCAGGCCGGCAATCATCCGAAGCGTGGTCGACTTCCCGCAGCCAGATGGTCCTACCAGAACGGTAAAGGAACCGTCCGGAATGACCAGATTCACTCCTTTTACCACCGTTTGATTCTGAAAGCCTTTGGTAATCTGGTTCAGTTCCACTCGTGCCATCCCTTATCTCCCTCCTTTGGTTTGGACAGTCAAAAGTTCGGCAACAAACGTGCGAAAATCAGGATAACGGTACGTAGGGATCACATATTTCCACTCTTCACATCCGTACCATTCCAATACCACGGAAGGCACATCTGCTTCCCAGGCAGCGACTACATCATAATGGCTGTCTCCGATCATCATCGCCTGCTCAGGCTGTTTGCCCATCAGCGTCAAGGCACGCAGTACAGGCTCTGCAGAAGGCTTGCCGCGCATGACATCATCTACCGCCACCACGACATCGAAATAAGAATCGATGCCCGCCAGCTCCAGACCTGCTACTGCAAATTCGCGCTGTTTGTTGGTCACTACACCAAGCTGATATCCAGAAGCCTTCAGCTGCTCCAATCCCTCTTTGACTCCGGGAAACAGTTTGGTATGACGAGCAAGGTTTTCCCGTACGTATGCAAAATAGAGATTCAATACATCCTGTTTGTTCATTTCCCCGGCAGATTCCGCTACAACTGCAAGAAAATCGTCAAAGGATTCTCCAAAGCGTCCGAGCAGATCTTCACGGCTGAACTTGCCAGGTGCGTACCTTTCTGCCGTGAAGGCCACGGCTGCAATCACTGCGTCTCGACTGTCCAGCAATGTACCATCCAAATCAAACAACAGGGCTTGGGACATGGTGTACATTCTCCTTCCATAAAGTGGGGGATCCCACAGAAACTGCGATGGCTCCGCTGTTTAAGGCAATATGCATTTGATCTCGTGTTCGAAGCAGGCCACCGGCTATAATCGGGGTGTCCAGCACCCTTCTGTACTCTTCGATCATTTCGGGCAACAAGGCTGGCATCAGCTCGACAGCAAAAAACCCCATGACATGTCGTTGCCAAAGAACTTCCGAGGAAAGTGCTTGGTAAAGATGTCAGGGGTTTCTCCATGTCTCCACCCTTTTGGGAACATTCACTTGTTACTTCATATGGTAGCTGGCGTACGTTAAGAGGACGTGAAGGAGATGTAAACAAACCTCGTTGGTTTTGTAAAGTGCCGTTTCATCTTCTTTTTCTCATGCGAAGAGATAAAATAGGAATATCGACGTTATGCTAGGAGGGAAATCATGCAGCCGATCTCGCCTGAAAAGGTACAGCCACTATTGACTCAGTTTTTCAATCGCGATGTTTATCTCCATCTGGAAACAACCAATGGCTCCTACGCCGTTCTGCGGGGAGAAAAAACGATTTCTGTCGGTTCTTTTGTGCGCAATGTGGTAGTGCGCTTTGAGCGCGGCATGATCACCGGAAACGGCCCTTATCGTGTCGGCCTGAAGATGGAGCATGGCTGGATCTATGCGGAGGGTCTCACGGATTGGGAGCCTGACAGCTCGGAGCACTGTTTGCTGCTGGCTGGTCACGATGAAGAAGGCCGTCTGACCATTGCCTTCCAACTCAGCGTCACGCCATTCGGCGCGGAAAGCGGGGAAAACGCATGAAGCCACGTGTACTGCTAGTCTTTCCTCACCCAGACGATGAGACGTTTAGCTTGGGCGGAACCATTATCATGCATGCCCAAGCCGGGGCCACGATTACTTATCTATGTGGAACACTGGGAGAAATGGGACGCCAGATGGGCAGTCCGATCACAGCCAACCGAGAGACATTGCCGCAAATTCGCAAGCGGGAGCTGCAGGAGGCATGCCGGCATCTGGGCATAACCGATCTGCGTCTGCTGGGATACCATGACAAAACCGTAGAATTCGAAGACAGACAAGCGATGGCAGACAGGATTTTTCAGGTCGTGCAGGAGATTCAAGCGACAGTCGTCTACACGTATTACCCCGGACATTCGGTTCATCCCGACCACGAGGCGATGGCGGAAGCGACGATCGAGGCACTCCAACGCATTCCTTTGAATGAGCGCCCCACCCTTTACTGTGTTGCCTTTTCCAGTAACCATCTGCAGGTACTGGGCGAGCCAGATGTCGTCGTGGATATTGCCCACGTGGCAGACGGCAAGCTGAATGCCATCAAAGCACACTATACCCAGTCAGCTCGAACACTTGAAAAATACTTGGAAGACGCAAACAATCCGAATGCAGAGCTAAGCCGCTTTTTGAAAACAGAACGGTATTATACGTATCGCTGGACGTAGGGATATGAACAAAACAGACCGGATGTTAGCAATCGTGCTTGAGTTGCAGCGTAAGGAGCTGCTGCGCGCGGAGGATTTGGCAGCGATTTTCGAAACGAGCGTCCGCACCATCTACCGGGATATTCAGGCATTAAGTGAATCAGGCGTTCCGATCATAGGAGCGACTGGAATCGGTTATTCCCTTGTGGACGGCTATTTTTTGCCACCTGTCAACTTCACGGCGGAGGAAGCGGTGACCTTGCTGATCGGCACTGATTGGATCGAACAGCATTTTGATGCCGGATACGGTGCCAAGGCGCAATCATCCCAGAAAAAGATAGAGGCGATTCTTCCCCAAAGTGCGCGTGAAGAAGTCGAACGTATTCGTTCCACGATGAAGCTAGTCACCGCCAACGGCTACCAAATCTCAGACGACGAGCTGAGATTTATGGAGCTGATTCGTAGCGCTCTGATCGAAAAGCGCAAGGTGAGCTTTCATTATGTAAAAAGCCTGCCTGAAGCAGACGGGAATCGCCACAGCTTCCGGGTCGTAGCGCCTTATGGGCTGGTTCTCGTCCAAGGTACATGGACGCTTCTCGCTCATTGTGATCTGCGCAACGAGCTTCGCCATTTCCGTTTGTCTCGAATGAAAGAACTCACCCTGCTACAGGAAGAGTATCGTCTTCCGGATGATTTCCATTTGAAGCAATACAAACCGCCTGATGACCGGAATATCCAGGTGCGCATCCTCGCAGATACAAGCATCCGCGATAAAATGATGGAAAGCAGAAACTTCTTTATGGAGAAGATCGAGGAGCATCCTGATGGGCTGCTCGTCAGCCTGCGCGTTCGTCACCCCGAAGATTTGTTGAAATGGGTGCTCGGCTGGGGTGGGGATGTCGTGGTCCTCGAGCCGGATTCCCTGCGCAAGTTCGTTCGTGAAGAAGCCCAAAAAATGCTGGAACGCTACTGACATACCGGTGTCAGTAGTGTTTTTTTATACTGGGGCTACCAAAGCAAAAGGAGCTGGCAGTGATGATGAATACACGCGAAATCATAAAGCAAGTGGCTGAGCACTCAGATCTATACCTCCGTGAGGTCGAAGCGCTTTCCATAGAGCGATTGACATGGAAGGAAAGGGACGAGGACTGGTCGCTTGGACAGATGTATTGGCATCTGATCAATACCGCGCTGTACATGCAACTGAGTAACGTAGAAACCTGCATCTCAAAAGAACAACACCCCGCTGTTTTGAATGCTGGAAAATCCGAGGTGGGTGAAACCGTATTTTCCCAAGGAGCCATTCCTCCCATCCGCATTCAGGTTCCAGCGTCACCTCAATATACGCCTCTGCAACCAGAGAGCAAAGAGCAGATCGTCAAAGGCTTCCAGACGGTGCTGCAACGTATGGAGGAAACAGCGCCGCGATTGGATGCCCGTACATCTCTCCATAAAGTGATGCATCCCGGATTCGGTGCGCTGGATGCTAGGGAATGGTTTGCGTTGATTGAAATGCACTACCGTCATCATTTCTTGCAGCAGGAACGGTTGAAAAACGCCTGGACAAGTTTGCAAGCATGAAAGTAGAAAAAAGCCGAAGACCTTCCTCTTGGGAGGTTCTTCGGCTTTTTCGTTCTTCATTCTACCTGATCATATCTCAACCTGAATCACCGCATCGAGTGCAATCGATGCCTCTGCTTCAATCGCTTTGGCCATTTCCTCTGTATGTGGGTTGTAGCTTTCCAAAAGGTCTGCATCCGCGTAGCCGTCTATCGCAAGAATCGAGCCTGCTTTTACACCTCTGAGCGCACAGATCACGAACAGCGCGGAATTTTCCATCTCCACAGCCAGTACACCTGCTTTTTGATACAGCTTGTGCGGGAATTCCAGCACGCCGTTGTAAAAAACATCCAGAGTTAGCGTGATGCCTTCTGCCACCTTGAGATTGGCCTCATGCTTATTCGCCGCCTGTGCCAGTGCTTCGACCACATGGCGGTCCGCCACTGCCGGGAATCCTGCTGGCACCAGTTGGCTGGTTAATCCGTCCTGACGAGCCACCGATGAGCTGATCACCAGACTGCCAGGCGTTATCTCCTTCTGGTACGAACCAGCCGTACCCACGCGAATCATCACCTGTGCGCCGCCCTTTGCCAGTTCCTCGAAGCAGACTGCCGCCCCAGGCGAACCTACGCCATGACTGACTACGGCTACTTCGACGCCTTTCCATGTCCCGGCATAGCTGTGATATTCCCGGTTTTCCCCGACACTGCGATAATCCGTCAGCTTGGACGCAATCAGCGCTGCTCTTTTCGGATCGCCGCAAACGATAATACGCTTGGGTAGTTGCTCTGGATCTACTTTCAGATTGGTCAGCATCTTAATCAAACTCCTTTTTCTCCCACTCGTCTTCTGGAATCGGCAGGGCTTCACCGGAGAAGCGCTCCTCCAGGAATGGATCTCCGTTCATATGAAAGCCGTTTTGTTCCCAGAAGCCAGGCTTGTTTTCCGTGATGAATTCGATCCCGCGCAGCCATTTCACACTTTTCCAGAAGTACAGATGCGGAACGACCAGGCGCAAGGGCCAGCCGTGCTTGTCAGTAAGCGGTTCTCCCTCGAATGAATGAGCCAGCAGGACATCATCCCGATCCAGATCGCTCAGAGCCAGATTGGCAGTATAGTCGTGATCGCCGTGAAGCATCACGTATGAGCTGTGTGGCGTAATTCCGATGGCCTGCATGAATTCGCGAAAGCCCACGCCTGTAAACGCATTGTCAAAACGCGACCAGCGCGTGACGCAGTGAATGTCGCGCGTCACGGTCTTCTGCGGCATCGCCAATATATCAGCGTAACGCAGGGTTACTTCCCGGTCCACTTCCCCAAACACACGCAGTGTCCATTGCTCCATGTCGTATTCCGGGACATCCCCTTCATGCAAAATAGGGAATCGCTCCGTCAGTACTTGCCCAGGCGGCAATCGTCTTGCCAGCGCCGGGTCTACTGCTGGAACCTTCATTCGTTTGATGCGATCTGCTTTGTTCATGCTGTTCCTTCCTCCTTTTTCCTGTCACGATCAACGAGCGCTTTGCTGATTGCTGCTGGCTCCTCCGTTCTTGTCTTTCAGGAAGAACATCGCCACAATCGTCAGAACATACGGCAGCATGGACGTAAATTGTGTCGGCAACGAAAAGCCTTGCAGGCGTATGCTAAGTGCATCCATAAAACCAAACAACAAGCTCGATGCCAGGATGCCGAGTGGATGGGACTGTCCCATCATCATGGCTACCAGCGCGATAAAGCCGCGACCAGCCGTCATCCCTTCCGTAAACATCGTCACCTGTCCCAGGGAAAGCTGTGCGCCTGCTACACCGCAGAGGACGCCGCAAAGAAGAATCGCCATCACCTGCAAACGAGTTGTTTTCAACCCCAGACTGCGCGCTGCGACCGGGTTCATTCCCACCGCGAGAACGCGGAAGCCGGTAACGGTACGATAAAAGAAGATATAGAGCAGAATCGACGCCAGGAACGCCAGATAGACCAATGGCGAGTGACCGGAAACGATTTCCCCCAAGACTGGGATATCGTGAATGAGCGGGATCTCCAGACGCGGCAGGCCAGCCATGTCCTTGTCGTAGAAAGCTCCCTTCACATCAAAGACTGCACGCAGGGCAAAGGTCGTAAGTCCCAATGCCAAAAAGTTGATGGCCACACCAACGACAATCTCATTCGCCTTCAACCCAATCGTCATGTAGGAAAATAACAGAGAGAACAGCACGCTGGCCGCAGCCGCGAACAAAACCGCCAGAAACAAACTCCCGGTAAAATGATTCCCGACGATCGCGGCAAATGCGCCAACCAGCACCAGACCTTCCAAGCCGACGTTAAAAATACCGACACGTGAGCAGAGCGCTCCGCCCAGAGCAGCCAACAAAATCGGCGTCACCATGCGGATCGTCGAACTAACGAGGGACCAATCAAGCCACTCCATGCGATTCTCCCCCTTTCTTCTTCCGCTGTTTCCACCAGCTGTAGCTGAATCTTGCGGAAATGAACAGGATAAGCACCGCTTGAATCACGCTCGCCAGCTCCAACGGAACCTCGGTATTCCTCTCCACGCCCATCGCCCCTGTCTGAAAGGCAGCGAGCAGAATCGACGTAAAAATCACTCCGATCGGATTGGAATTCGCGAGCAAGGTCGCCATCAGTCCTGTCCAAGCGAAATTGGGTACGGTCAAGGCTCCATCTACAAAGCGGTAATGAGCGCCGAGCACCTCTACTGTCCCCGCCAACCCCGCAAACGCGCCGCTGGCAAACATTCCGGTCAGCATGACCTTGATTCGGTGAATCCCACCGTACTGGGCAAAAAACGGGTTGTGACCGAGCATTTTCACTTCATAGCCAAACGGTGTAAAACGAATGACCCAAAACAACAGCAATGCTGCTACAATCGCGATGATAAAGCCGCTATGCACACTCATTCCCGCGAACAGCTTAGGCAGCCACGCGCCTTTCTCCAGCATGACGGTCTGAGCCAGTGCAGCGGAACCGCTTTTATCCTGAAAGGGATCGCTGACCAGATAGCTGGCAAACAACACCGCGATATAGTTCAGCAATAACGTGGAAATCAACAAAGGAATGCGGAATTTGGCTTCCATGTACCCGGCCATGAGCGACCACAGACCGCCAGCCACAATCCCGGTAACCAACGCTGCCAGTATCTTCACGATTCCCGGTGCAGGCAGGTAGATCGCTACCAGTGTCGCGCTGATAGCCCCGAGAACCATCTGGCCCTCTGCCCCCAGGTTAAAAACCCCTGCACGGAAAGCCAGGGCAAGACCGAGAGCGATCAGCATAATCGGCGTTGCACGAGCCAATGTGGAAGAAAAGAAATAAAAATTACCGAAAGCCCCTTTCCACATTTCCTGATACGTGCCGATAATCGACTCCCCTACTGCAGCAATCACCAGCGCCCCGGTTAGCAAGCCGATGATGACGGCCAAAAGCGGTTGAACCAGTGACTTACACAGCTCTTTGACTGCTACCATGAACGCTTCCTCCTGCCATCAGCACGCTGATTTTTTCTTCTGTCGCCTCTGCACGGGACAGCTCTCCTGCGATCCGTCCCTTGTACATGACCAGGATTCTGTCGGATAAAGCCATGATTTCCGAAAGCTCTGAAGAAACGAGCAGAATACCGTCTCCGCTGTTTCTCTTTTCAATCAAAGCTTGATGGATGTACTCCATCGCGCCAATATCGACACCACGTGTCGGTTCTGCGGCCATCAAAAACGGGGTCTCGTGCCCCAGCTCTCGAGCGACGATCAGCTTTTGCAGGTTACCCCCAGAGAGATTGCCTGCCTGTTCATTCAATTGCTTGGAACCCGTCTTGATCGCAAACCGGTTGACCCATTCCTGTACGACCCGGCGGAAGGCATCACGTAAAATCACTCCGCGACGATAGTAAGCCGGTTTTCGCTGGTAGCCCATCAGTGCGTTTTCTTCCACGCTCTCCTGCTTCGCGGTCCCCCATAAATAACGGTCTTCCGGGATGTGGGAAAGTCCTGTTTCACGTACCTTGGCTACCGATTGATTGGTCACATCAACACCCGACAATCGGATGGTACCATCCTGGATGTTCCGAAGGCCGCTAATCGCTTGCAGCAACTCGGACTGTCCATTGCCAGAAACCCCGGCAATCCCCACAATTTCTCCGTGATGAACGGTGAAGCTCACCTGGTCCAACAGCGACTGTTTATCGCGGACCGTCAGATTTTCCACCTGCAGCAAAGGCTTGCCATCCAGCGGGAGCCTTTCACTCAATTGCTGCAGCTCCCGTCCGACCATCAGGCGTGCCAGATCGTCCACATTGGTCTGATCCTTGGCTACGCTCCCTGTCACCTTTCCTCCGCGCAGCACGGTGATTCGATCGGCTACTTCCATCACTTCCTGGAGCTTGTGCGTGATCAATATAACGCTTTTCCCGCTCTCCGCGAGATTACGGATAGTTTGCAGCAAGTCTTTTACCTCAAGTGGTGTCAAAACTGCTGTCGGTTCATCCAAAACGATGATGTCTGCGCCCTGGTACAATACCTTAAGAATCTCCACCCGCTGTTGCTCTCCAATCGAGCAATTCGCGACAAGAGCCTGCGGGTTTACAGGAATGCGGTACTGCTTACTCAGTTCGCGCACCTTGGCTGCCGCATCTTTGCGCAGAAAAAAGCCGCTCTTCCTAGGCTCGTAGCCAATTACGATATTTTCTGCCACACTGAACTCGCCAAACAACATGAAGTGCTGATGAACCATGCCAATCCCATGCTGGATCGCGTCGTTCGGACCGCGAAAGGCAACCGGTTTTCCATTCAGCACAATTTCCCCAGATGTGGGCTGTTCCATCCCGTACAGCATCCGCATCAACGTCGTCTTTCCCGCCCCGTTCTCTCCGACGATAGCGTGTACTTCACCTGCACCAAGTGTGATCGACACCTTGTCGTTGGCAGTAAAATCGCCGTACTTCTTGGTCATTTCCCTCATTTCTAATCGGTGGGCCATCGCGATCCCCTCCTTTTGTCATTTCCTCTCCCCATACAACAGCAGACCGACTACAACCGTAGTCGGTCACGCCATTTTCACTGAGCTGTTCGATTAGAACGATTCAGGCACTTTGCGCGTACCCGCCACGATTTCTTCGTTGATTGCCTTTACCTTGTCTACAACCTCTTGTCCGATGAAGGCATGCAGTGGGGTTGCACTGTCGTGTGTGATATAGGTTACGCCCACGCCTTTTTCTTTCAAACCATAGGTAACTACTCCAGGCTGGAATGTACCTTCTACAAAAGATTTCACGGTTTCATAAGCCGCTGCATCTGTACCTTTCAGTTGGGACAATACGATGTGCTCCGGATCGATCACAGTACGGTCTACGTCTTGACCTGCGGTATAGAAGCCTTTTTCCTTGGCTGCTTCAAAAACGCCCAGGTCACCTACAGCAGCAGCGCCGTTGATGAAGTCAGCACCTTGAGAAGCTTGCAGCAATGCCAGCTCCTTCGCCTTTGCCGGGTCGGTGAAGCTGCCCACGTAGTTGACGATGAATTCAGCATTTGGATTGGTTGCTTTCAGGCCTTCAGAAAAACCGCCTGTCCATTTCTTTAACAAAGGGATGTCCATCGCTACGACCATACCTACTTTGTTTGTTTTTGTCGCCAGACCAGCAGCAGCACCCATCAGATAGGCTGCTTCCTGCTCGCGGAAAGTTACGCTGCGAACGTTTGGCAGGTCGATCACGGTATCAATGATCGCGAAGTTGCGATCAGGGTTTTCAGCTGCCACTTTTTTCAGGGCATCCTCGGATTCAAAGGAGGATGTGATGATCAGGTCATATTGTTCAGCTACAGCCACGCGCAGATTTTCTTCAATCGCGCCGTAGTCGGTCGATTCGATCGTTTTCAGTTCAGCACCTAATTCTTCAGCTGCTTTTTTGGCACCATCGTCCATTTGCTGGAAGAATGGGTTTACCCCGATTTTCTCAGGCAGGACCAAAGCGATGCGTTTTTTCACTGCTGGTTCTTCCTTTTGTTCCGCTGGAGCTTGTCCAGAGGCTTGTCCATTGTCTGCCGGTGCATTTCCGCCACCAGCGCAACCTGTTGCCAAAACGGCGAATGTCGTTAAAGCCAACCATAACTTCTTCATGATGTCTCCCTCTCTCACACAAATTCTTTCGCGTTTTTGATCTCTAATAGGTAATGTACGTTTTTTTCGGCAAAAAAACAACAGTATATGCGTATATTTTCATAAAATATACTAAAAACGTTCGTGTATTCCACCTCTCTCCTTTCAACAAACAAAAAAACTCTTCCTTTTGGGAAGAGTTCGCAGCTATCGCTATCCTCTTCCTCATCTGTCAAAATCCACATTTTGGATTTTGCAGGAATTGGCACCTTGCTGTACATGGTACAGTGGTTGCCGGGCTTCATCGGGCCAGTCCCTCCGCCGCTCTTGATAAGGTAGGTGAATCTATTCGGTTGATACGGATTTAGTTTAACAGACTCTTTGAAAAACGTAAATTATTTTCATCTGGGAATACAGTTTGCGTTATTCCTTGGTTTGGAAGGATTGCTGCAGGCTGTGGGAAAGCTTGTTCAGCTCGCCCAACTCATCTGTTATCTCGCGAACCTTGTACTGCTGGTTCTCCGCGGTTGCGAACAACTCTTCCAGATTGGCTACGGATTCTTCGGTTACGGCGGTAATGGTAGACATCTCGGCTGCCACTTCGCCAGAACGGCTTTTTACCAGGTCCATACTCGTGCGAACATGCTCCGTGGCAGACAGGAACGTTTCCATTCCTGCTCGTACCGCTTCGATCGCAGCGACCGTCTGTACCGCTAGCTCTTTTCCTTTTGCAACCGAGGTTTCCCCATTGCTCATATGGTAGACGGCGTTCTGACTCTCCTGATGAAGTGATTGCAGGATTTGGGTAATTTCCTGTGTAGCAGTGGCACTTTCCTCTGCCAGCTTGCGTACCTCGTCCGCGACTACGGCAAAGCCGCGTCCATGCTCACCAGCACGAGCCGACTCGATCGCGGCATTGAGTGCCAGCAGGTTGGTTTGCGATGCGATCTGATTAATGGCTCCGACGATTTCCTCTACACGGTTGGCTTGACGATTCAACTGGTTGATCGTCGCAGAAGCTACATGAACGGCTTGCACGATCTGCTCCATCTGGGTGGACAGCTCATTCATTCTCGCTACGCTTTCGACCAGACGTCTGTTGTTTTGATCCGCCTCGGTCTTCATCATGTTTGCTTTCTCGGTCACCGATACGATTTCCTGGTCGATCTGCTGGACTTCCTCCTCGATCTTCACGGTGGAGTTCGCCTGTGCCTCCATGCCAGTCGCGACTTCCTTGAAGGCGATCATCATATCATCTGTATTTTGTCGGGTTCCCTCAGCGTGCCCGTGTACGTATTGCGAAGTGCGGTCCAACTGTTCCGTCATCAGCTGGATTTGCTCCAGCATCTCTACCAAACGCTGCTCCTTCTCCTCTGCTTCCTGTCTCGCTGCATTCGCTTGCCTCAAAGAAGCTTGTCCAGCCAGACACAAATACGTGAGTGCAATCATCATTACGAAGATCGCGACGACGCGCACGATCAGATTTACTTCAGAGAAATCACCGCTGAACAGATCGTACTGTCTCGTGTAAAAACCGACTCCCGTAGCGATGGCTTGCGTAATGCCGGCAAACACCACCAGCTTCCAATCCAGATAGGCAGCCAAAAATCCCAATACAATAAAAGCAAGAAACGAGACTTCTTCATAAGGGGTAAAGTGATCGAATGAAATCGCATAAAACATAAGTCCAATAGCTACTAGGTAACGAATGATTCGGCTGTCCTTACGAATGAAATAATACGGCGATACAATCAGGGTCACCAGCAGTCCCAGTGAAGTAACGAGCCAGAAGTTCACATCCATTTGATACGCGATCAAGCCTGCCATCCAGAGATGATTCCACAAAATAAAAATCATAAATCCTTCTTTGTTTGTCAGGGTGTTTCGCACTAACTGAATCATGATTCCCCCCCTTTTCCCTCTTACATGTGGTTTTCTTCCCCATTATAGAACGTATGAAACGCAAAATTCATGCGAACTTGTGAAGAATTTGATAAAGAATAGAAATATTTCCAATAAAATAATCACGGCTTTTACGGACCACTTATTCCAGAGCTGAATAGGCTGACAGGAAACAGAACGTACACAATGAATCCAAAAGGAAGGAACAGATAAACATGGAGCGAAATCAACTGCCCGTCAGTGTCCTGACGCGAACCATAACGCGCCCCCATACGCGGATTTACTATCCACAATTGACCGGTCTGTCCAATCAACAGGCTGAGCAGCAGATTAACAAATCATTGCTGCAAACCGTCAATGGACTGATCCATGAACAGGAACGCGTTCAGATACAGGGAAATACACAGATGCAGGGAAGCTACGAGATCAAAACCAATGAACGAGGCATTTTCAGCGTTACCATGAGCAACTTTGCTTACACGCCGCCGATGGCTCATCCCATGACGTTTCTCGGCTCGCTGACAGCCGATGTACAGACAGGCAAGATCTACAATTTGCGCGAGTTGTTCAAGCCCGGCAGTGATTACGTGAGAATCTTATCTGAAAACATCAAGAAGCAGATCCAGCAAAGACAAATTCCTACCTTGAACCCCTTTACCACGATCTCGCCCGAACAAGACTTTTATGTCGCAGACAAATCGCTGGTCATTTACTTCCAGCTCTATGAATTAAGCCCATACTATGTCGGCTTTCCGATGTTCCCCATCTCTGTGTACGACATCGAAGCCATTGTCGCGGACAATAGCCCGCTCAGCATCCTGTCAGCAGACTGACGATCCGTGAAATCCAGGCAGGATATCCGATTTCAAGAGGGAATATTAGACACCACTATCCTACAAAAACGGGGGCCCTACTCATGAAAAAATGGCAGACCAAGGATCAGCTAATCCATCTCTTGTGCGGGCTAGTCCAAATTCCCAGCGTTACAGGCTCTACAGCGGAAAAGCTCCTGCCCACCTATCTGATCGAGCAGTTGAACACCCTGCCCTATTTCCAGCGAAACCCCGGTCACGTCCGGGCAATGCCTACAGACGATGGCCGCCACTTCGTCACCGCACTGGTCAAAAAAGAAGGCGCACGGGACACCGTCATTCTCATCAGCCATTTTGATGTTGTCGACGTAGAGGACTATGGCTCCTGGAAAACGCATGCTTTTGACCCTGAACAGCTTACTTCTCTCTTCCAAGCCCAGCAGCAAGAGCTGCCTTCTGCCGTACAGCGTGATATGGAGACGGGAAACTGGCTTTTCGGACGCGGTACGATGGATATGAAATGCGGCCTCGCCCTGCACATGTCGATGGTGGAAAAGGCTTGTGCTGGCGAGTTTGATGGCAATATCCTGCTCTTGACTGTCCCCGACGAAGAAGTCAACTCCGTCGGAATGCGCGCGGCTGTCCCGGTATTGCTGGAGCTGGCGCAGGAATTTGATTTGCATTACAAGACCGTGCTGAATTCCGAGCCGATGTTCCCCCGTTTCCCCGGCGATCAGAACAAGTATATCTACACCGGTTCCATCGGCAAAGTTCTCCCCGGCTTTCTGTGCTATGGCAAAGAGACGCATGTTGGCGAGCCATTCGCTGGACTGAACGGAAATCTCATGGCCTCTCAGCTGACGTGTGAGCTGGAGCTGAACACCGCTTTTTGTGAGATCGTAGACGGTGAAGCTACTGCTCCGCCTACCAATCTGATACAAAAGGATCTCAAAAAAGAATACTCGGTCCAGATTCCCCATCGCGCGGTCACCCTGTTCAATCTCTTCTTGCTGGAAAAAAAGATGGAGGATGTCGTGGAAAGCTTGCTGGAAGCAGCCACCAACGCAGCTGAGAAAATCAAGCAGGCATACGCCAAGCAGGCCGATCTGTTTGCACAGAACAGTCCATTCACGCCTCGCCCTCTGTCTATCCAGGTCATGACCTATGAAGCACTGCATGCCTACGCGCTTCGTACACATGGCGAAGAAAAGGTGGAGCAGATACTGGGCAGCGTTTTAGCCGAGCGGGGAAGGATGGATGACCGCGACATGACGATTGAGCTGGTGGATCAACTGGCGGCCTTGTGCAAGGAGCTTTCGCCCATGATCATTCTGTTTTTCGCTCCCCCATTCTACCCGGCCGTTTCTTCGCGCCAGCACCCTGTGACTCAGCGAACGGTTGCAGAAATGGAGGCCTATGCACAAGCTCACCACCAGATCGCGTTGATCAGGCAAAGCTACTTCGGCGGCATTTCAGACCTGAGCTACGCAGGCTTGCAGTATCCGGCATCCTCCATGCAGCCGCTCATTCACAATATGCCGATGTGGGACAAAGGCTACTCCATTCCCATGCAGGCTCTGGAAGCTTTTGATGTGCCTGTCTTGAATCTGGGTCCAGTCGGTCGGGATGCTCATCAATGGACGGAAAGACTTGATGTGGACTACGCCTTTGGAACATTGCACGAGATGCTTCAGCACTGTATCCATACACTTCTGAAGGAAGCAAAAACCAGCGAGGTTTCTTAACCTGCTGGTTTTTGCACGCCATTTTCAACTGATTATAATATCGGGGAAAGCAAGCGGGTCAACGACTCTTTGATCCGCATGTGAATCGGTCTGTTCATGTATTCCGCCATGGTCAGTTCCTTGGAATTCTCGAGGTCTCGAAGGAAAAGCTCCTCCAGCTGCTCGGCCATCCCCGTATCGTAGAGAAAAGCATTCGTCTCAAAATTGAGCTTGAAGCTGCGAATATCTACATTGGCTGTTCCGACCGAAGCGATCTGCGTATCCACAACCAGTGTCTTGGCATGCATAAAGCCTTTTTCATACAGGTAACAGCGTACACCGCTCTTCAGCATTTCCCCCAGATAAGAGTGCGTGGCCCAAAACACCATCTTGGAATCGGGAATACCAGGAACCATCAACCGGACATCTACCCCAGACATGGCTGCCATCTTCATCGCTGTCAGGATACTCTCGTCAGGCACGAAGTAAGGGGTCTGTAGGTAAATCTTTTTGCGTGCCTTGTAGATCATTTTCAGATAAGCATGCTTGATCTGCTGCTTCTCGGAATTCGGACCGCTAGACACGATCTGAACACCTACCCCATTCGCCAGCTCGCCGATCACCGGAAAATAGACAGGGGATTCCTGCATCCGCTTTGGCGAAGACAAATTCCAATCCAGGAAAAAGCGAGCTTGCAGCATGTAGACAGCGTTTCCTTGTATCTGCAAGTGCGTGTCTCGCCAATACCCGAGATACTTGCTCTTGCCCAGGTATTCATCCCCGATGTTGAAACCGCCAATATAGCCGATCTTGCCGTCGATGATGGTCAGCTTTCGATGGTTGCGAAAATTAACCCGGAAATTGACAAACGGGATGCTCGACGGGAAAAAAGCGGCTACTTCTCCTCCTGCCGCAACCAAGGGACGAAAGACGCGCGAGGATAGCGCTGCCGAACCTACAGCATCGTACAGGACGCGCACTTCTACCCCTTGAGCCGCCTTGGCAGCAAGCAATTGCACCAGGCGCTTGCCCAATTCGTCATTGCGAAAGATGTAGTACAGCAGGTGAACATGGTGCCGGGCCTTTTCAATATCCTCGAGCATGGTATCAAACAAAGGCTCCCCTTCAGCAAAAACCTGTACGGCATTGTCCTGAGTGTAATAAGCCCCGTCGCTGACAACATTCATATAGATCATGTCCCGATGCCGTTCCATTGCCGGGTCATGAACCGGAAAATCGCCACTCTCCAAAAGCAGCTTCTGCTTGTCTACTGCCGCTCGAAAATGGGAAAACTCGCCTTCCTGCAGCCGATACAGCTTCTTTTTGCTCAGCTTATGTCCCAATATCAAATACACAATAAACCCGACGCCCGGCAAAAACAGAAGAACAATCAGCCAAGCCCAGGTAGCCGCGATATTGCGTCGCTCCATAAAAATTAAAACTGCAGCCAAGATCAGATTGACTACAGAAATGATAGCAAAGACTTGCTCCAGCAAATGCATCACACCACATCCGAGTTTTGTTTCTATTATTTTACACGAAACGCAAGAGGGAATCATCTCACCTCTTCCCCGTACGTTAAGAAAACGTCTAATTAGTCCTTATCCAAGCAGGAGCCACCGTGTTTTCACGAAAAAAACCCGGTCTGTGAACCAGGCTTTTAACACCATTACTGGTATGGCAGGTCGATAAGCTGACCCTTTTTCATAATCAATCGGTCATCCAAATAAACGTCTGGCGCTTTCACCACGAGATCGATGTGTACGCCTGCTGCAATCGTTCCGCCAAAAGTGTTGTTGCTGCCAAACGCCACATGAATGGTCCCGTACACCTTTTCGTCCTCCAGAACAACACCCGTGATTCTGGCCTTGTCATTGGTTCCGATCCCGAATTCACCGAGGTGCCTGCCATCCTGCTCACCCAGTATGTGCAGCAAGCGTTCACCCGATTCTCCTTCTGTCCCGGTAATCCGACCGTTTTGTATGGTTAACAAAAGGGGTGTATCTATTTTTCCGATGCCGGAGATGGAGCCATCGACTACGATCTGACCCTCTGCCGTCCCTTCCACGGGTGCAATGTACGCTTCACCGGAAGGAAGGTTGCCAGACTCGCCCGGATTGACATACATGCCCGTGCTGGGTACTCCTTTTCGATCCGCGATGGAGAAGGTCAAGCTCTTGCCCTCTTTCTCGATCCGTACGCTGCTCGCTGCACTCAGGAGCTCCGTCACCTTTTCTGTCAAACTTCTCACCTGGACATAGTCTGCCGTAATGGCTCCCTCAAGAAACATATCAGCGGTAATACTCGGCATGGTGGCCAATCTGGCTCCATTCGCCGCAGCTTCCTTGCGCGCTTTGGTATGGGTCAAGGAATGCTCGGTCACACATACGACCACTGCGGAGCTTTTCATGGCCTCCGCAATAGCCTTTGGCGGCTCCTGCCCTGATTTTTCCCGCTTCTGCATCACCATCAAGACGGCTTCGGCACCAAGCTGTCTGCCCGCTTCCCACAGTGCCTCTCCCAATTCCCGCTTCACATCGTCTGCCACTACCAAAAAGGTCTCTCCTGCTTGCAATGCCATGCATTGGGTCAAGATTCGCTTGCTGGTCTCGATCAAGTTCATTGGATATTCTCCTTTGTCACGTCATTTCCAGAACAATCCTACCGCAATCTTTCCCCTTCATTTTACTCTGGGAACATAGGACGGACAATGAAAACAACGAAACCGCCCAGACCTGCATGGACGGTTTCCTATTGAATTATAAGACCAGCTTTACTCCGCTCGCTTTTTGCTCCAGCATTTTGCTCAGGATCGTGCCGATGTGAGCACCTGCCTCGATCGGGGAAGTGCCCTGTCGATGAATATTGGAGATGACGGTACGTTCTGACTCTACCATTCCCTTGCGTGGACGATAGCACATGTACGCACTCATCGAATGAGCGGTCACCAGGCCCGGTCGCTCACCGATCAGGAGCACCAGCACCTCGGGCTGCAGCAGTTCTCCAATATGGTCCATGCTGGCTACCCTGCCACCTTTTACAAAGAATGATGTTCCGCATGTAAGCCCGTAGCTTTTCAGGGAATCCATCAAGGATGGGAGAACGTCGCGCAAATTGGCGTCGACAGCACTGGCGCTCAGCCCATCCGATACCACGATCTGCACCTGTGGTCTCTTTTGGCAGCGTTCCTGCAACAGGCGCACGCCTTCATCATTCAGGATGCGCCCCATATCCGGACGCTTCAAATAATTTTCCGTATTGTCGTACTGCGTCTCCACCGTAAAAAGGGAAAACTCATCGAGCAAAGGCTGACTGACCTCGCCATACACGGCGTCCACAGCAGCCGCGTGATCACGCCTTAGCTGAAGCATGGTTTTCGTCAACGGCCTGACACCCGTACGCCACACCCCGATACGCGCAGGGGTGCTGTCCAACAGCTCCACAAGACCCTCCTGCCATTTAGGATGGGGAACTTGGGCCATTCTCACAGGTTCTTCCGCTACAACAGGCTGCTCCTCACCGGCTGTCTCGTGAGCCGCTGCTTCGTCATGCTTCTGCTCTTTTGGATGACCGGTTTGCCGGGCCATTTCAGTGAGCTTTTTCTGCAGTTCAGCCACTACCTTGTCTACCAGCATATCCAGTTGCTGTTCCATCCTGGTTCACCTCCCCCTCTTACATGAAGATCGTCGGATCGCCTGCGATCGCGGTCAGCTTGCCATTTTCCATGATCCCCATCTTCTCCAGCCACTTTTCAAAGGCAGGGGCCGGACGTAAGCCGAGCACTTCACGAAAAGCAGCAATGTCGTGGAAGCTCGTCGACTGATAGTTGAGCATGACATCATCGGCCATCGCTACTCCGATGACGAAATTGACCCCTGCTGCTGAGAGCAGCACACCCAGATTGTCCATGTCATTTTGGTCTACCTTCATGTGGTTGGTGTAGCAAACATCGCATCCCATCGGCAAGCCGTGCATTTTGCCCATGTAATGGTCCTCCAGACCAGCGCGGATGACCTGTCTGCTGTCGTACAAGTACTCGGGACCGATAAAGCCGACTACCGTATTGACGATGAACGGCTTGTATTTTCTGGCCAATCCGTAGCAACGCGATTCCATCGTCAGCTGATCGACCCCAAAATGCGCCTCTGCTGAAAGCTCCGAGCCTTGCCCGGTCTCAAAGTACCAGTAGTTCGGCCCTGTCGCCGTCCCTTCCTTGCGAATCAGCTCGTCGGCTTCATCCAGCAGGGCGACATCGATGCCAAATGCGCGATTTCCCTCTTCACTTCCGGCCAGGCTTTGGAAGATCAGATCGGCTGGAGCTCCCTGCCGAATCGCCCTCATCTGGGTCGTGACATGAGCCAGTACACAATTTTGTGTAGGGATGTCCCATTTGTTCATCACTTCTTTGGTCATCAGCAGAATGTCCTTCACGCTATCTGCGGTGTCGATGACAGGATTGATGCCGATCACTGCGTCACCACTTCCGTAGCTCAGCCCCTCGTAGATCGCTGCTTTAATGCCCTGGACATTGTCTGCCGGGTGGTTGGGCTGGACCCTTGCCGCCAGTACACCCGCCTGACCGATTGCGATGTTGCAATGCGAGATGTTGCGAATCTTCGCAGCAGCTGTGACCAGATCGAGATTGCTCATCAGCTTGGCACTTGCCGCAATCATCTCACTGCTCAGCCCGCGGCTGATTCGCTTGAGCTCGCTATCGCCAGCACGATGACTCAAAATATATTCACGCAGCTCGGCTACACTCCAGTTTTTGACTTCCTGGTAAATCTTTTCGTTGATACCCGCTTCAATCACCCGAGATACCTCGTCTTCTTCTGCCGGCACTAGCGGGTGGTTGCGAATATCGGCCAAAGTCAGATCTGCCAGCACCTGCTTGGCGGCCACTCGTTCGCGGGAGTCCGCAGCCGCAATACCCGCCAGCTGATCGCCAGACTTCTCTTCATTCGCTTTGGCAAAGACCTCCTTCAGATCGCGGAACTGATAGGTTTGACCCAGCACTGTCGTTTTCAAGTTCATGTCATCCACCCCTCCTTTTTACGCCTGTTCATCGAATGCAAGCGTTTTTACGACAACGGGAATGATCGTCCCGGATATCGGTTCACCCAAATCAATGTAATCACCATATTCCACACGTACTTGATCAATACAGATAATCTCAGGCACTCCCTTGCACCGCAGTGACAGCGCCTGCCCCAAAGCCTTGGCCATATCCGTTTCACAGACGACGACCATCGTCCTGCTCCTGGGGAAAATCGTTGTATATTGTTCAGAGAGCTCCTGCGACAAGAGCTGCAGCCAAGCATAGGAGCAGTAGCCGATGCCTGACAGGGCAAGCGCAAAGGGGATGCCACCTGACTCCCCAAACAGACGCTGTCCCAGCTCGTACACGTTCCTCACTTCCTGACCCAGTCGCAGCGGCTCATTCATATGCTCTTGGGTCAATTCCAGCTTTAAGATCGGGATGTTTTTGATCGGTAAAAGCTCAGGCTTGATATGCACCGTGGAGCCGCTAATCTCCGTGCTCTGCATCCCTGCTCCGATAACAGTCGCCCGCACTGTCTGCTCCGGCTCTGTCCAGCGAAACGCAACCTTCCCCTGCTCCCTTTCGTGCCGCAGCATTTGACCCAGCAGGGGGCCAAAATCACCGTATCGACTCACTTCTGCTATATTTTCTACCTGCGGAGTACGCATCAACTCGCCAACCCCGCCTGAGATGGACAGCTCCTCAATCGGGAGTACCTCTTGCAGATGCCCTCCTGTTACGAGCAACCCGGATACTTTCCTCTCTTTGCCACTGAGATAATCCAGCATGCTCCGTCCCATCTGTCGGGCTACTTCCTCGATTTGCGTAAAGGTGACGGTCTGACCTATCTGCACATACAAATTTTTCGCTGCAAGCCACGAGCCGATATGGGGAGAAACATACTGAATTCTCCCCTGCTCATCGAGCCGTATCAAGCGGCCCCCGACGTGAAACGTAACTGTTGCAATCGCCCTTCCCCTGTAAAAGAAAGCGGCGTTTGCGGTCCCTCCACCGATATCTACATTGACGATATTGCCTTGAATGGATTGGGAACGCTTTTGTGCTCCTGCTCCTTTTCCAGCCAAAACGCCTTCGAGGTCAGCTCCCGCTGTCGCGACAACAAAATCACCCGATCGTTCAGCCAGCAGGTGCAAAATATGCTGCGCGTTCTTTTTACTCGCTGTTTCACCCGTAATGATCACTGCTCCCGACTTGATCTCGGACAGGCTGATCTCGGCCTTTTTATACTCATCCCTCAAAATGGCTCCGATCCTCTCTGCATCAACCTCATCTGCCCCAAGGAGAGGGGTGGCATGGACTGGACTGGCATAGAGCAGCTGCCTTTCCACGATCTGAAAGCGCGGCAACGAAAAGGTACTGGACATGCGTCCCAGCCTCAGCCTGCTGACGATCATTTTGGTCGTACTGGTTCCCACGTCAATTCCGACGCTTTTAATCCATTGCTCCTCCATAGCCCCCTCCTTGAAGCTGTGACCTTCAGAAATACGAAAAGATGCCTGAACAACCGAATACACGCGCATTCGGAATCGTTCAAGCACCTTTGCCTGGGTTGCTGTTCACTTGTCGCTCTCACTTGCCTTGTGTTCTAAGCGAGAGGCTCTATCTTGTGCTCACCTGCCAATATTTCCTGGGCAAGCTTTACCAGCGGCACGCGTCGTTGCATGCTTACTTGCTGCATCCAGCGGTAGGCAGCGCCTTCTTCCAGCGAAAGGCTTCCCATCAGCTTTCCTTTTGCCTTTTCTACGGCTTTGCGATCCTCGATTTTTTGCTTTAGCTCGTCAATATCCCGTTTGAGCGCCACTTCCTTTTCCTTCTGGCTGAGCGCGATCTCCACTGCAGGTATCAAGTCCTCCTCCGAGATCGGCTTCACCAGATAAGCGGTCACCCCCGCCTTGCGTGCATCCTGGATCAGCTCCTTCTGACTGTACGCCGTCAGCAGGAGAATCGAGCTGTCCGAAAAGGAGCGGATGATTTGGCTGGCCTTGACGCCATTTAGTATGGGCATTTTCACATCCATGATGATCAAGTCAGGCTTGTGGCGATGAGCCAACGAAACTGCCTCTTCGCCATTTTTGGCCTCCGCGACAACCAGATATCCCTCGTTTTCCAGCATCTCGCGCAAATCCATGCGAATGATGGGTTCATCATCCACTACGATAATCTTGGGCTGTGTCATCTGCATCCTCCTTATGAATCGGATAGAGAATGGTAACCTCCGTGCCATTGCCTGTATTTCGGAAGTGGATCGTGCCCTCGAGGTCTTCTCGGACGAGCGTATCCACGATCTTCAATCCTAAATGTCCCTTTTCCAAAACGTGCTGCATGTCTGCCATGCCAATGCCGTTATCCGTCACGGACAGGCTGACAAAGTCCTCCTTGGGAACAAGCTCGAGCGCGATCACACCCTCTTGCATTTCAGCGAATGCGTGGATCATGCAATTTTGCACCAGCTCTGTCACAATCAAGGCAAACGAGGTGGCCTTGTTCGAAGGTAAATAGACCGATTCGCCCGTCACCACCACCTGGATCGCTTGCTCCGAACGCCTCATGGAAGAGACGATAATTTTCGATATTTTCGTCAGAATTTCTTTGAAATCAATTTTTTCTAGCCCATCGTGGGCCAAGTACTCATGTATGATAGCGATGCTGTTTATGCGATTGATGCTTTCCCGATATACCTTTTCGATCTCCTGTGAAGTCGAACGCCTCATTTGCAGGCGCAAAAGGCTGGATATCGTCTGCAAATTGTTTTTGACCCGGTGATGAATCTCTTTGATCACCGCTGATTTGATCATCAGCTGCTTCTCTTTTTCACGGATATCCGAGATGTCCCGCAGCAGGATGATACCCCCGATAATGTCAGGCTTGCGCGCGGAAGATACGGCCTTCATCATGATGTAAGTACGACCTTTGGACAGCTCTTCCTGAATAAAACCGCCGTGTCGGACGAAGTACTCCGGAGAGACGCGCCAAGCAAAAATATCCTCGATGCGCACTCCTTTTTCCGGTGACCCGTAGCCGATCTGATGCAGCAGTTCATGCGCTCTTTCATTGGCATACGTAATGGTTCCCGTCTGGTCAAACAAGATCATGCCCTCATGCAGAAGCGATGTGATCGGCATGTCTGGCACAGCGAATTGTATCAGGGTTTCACTCAGATGCTCTGTCGTTTCCTTGAGCATTTCCACGTTCTTTTCCTGTTCCACCTGCTTGGAAATATCCTGTTCCGTGATCAGCGTGCCAATCGTGCTGCCCGCTTGATTTTTGATGGGAACCACGCTTTGCCGCATTACGACCTGTTCCTGGGAGACACCCCGCGAACTGATCACCGGTTTTCCCGTCGTCAGGCAATACATGACGGCCGGCTCATTCACTGCCGTCGCCAATTGTCCCACGACCGAACCGCTGTACAAGGACTTCGCGGTAGAGGGAGAGGCTTGAGCAACCACCAGTGCCGAGCTATGGTCAGTTGTCGAGCAATCGATAAACATATCCGCTTGTGACAAGTCAGCAAAGATCTGCAGCTTCGCGGCCAGATCCTCCAAGATTTGAATATCCTCTTCACACAGCGTGGTAGCTGAAAGACAAAGTTCCCGCAAGGATTGCATATGTACCTCTCTTCATCGCAATGTGATATTGTCGTAATTTTCCCACAAATATCCCTTCCCGAAAAGAGGTTGGTTTTACCGTTTCAATTGCTCCTGCAAAAAAGTTCGTAATTCCTCTATTCCTTCGTTCGTATACGCCGAGGTTGGAAAGATCCTCACCTCGCCAATCGACTGGCGCAGGAATTCCTCCGCTCGCTGCTGATCTGCCGCTGGATGGTCCACTTTGGTGATCACCCCTACACATTCCTGGGGAAAGCCTTGAGCAAATCCCGGCGGAAAGTAGTTTCTGTCACGTGTGGCATCCTGCACCATCACGATCAGCGCCGCTTCCAACGCGGTCGCCATCAGCGTGCGGTAAAACATCGGATTTTCACTGTACTCGCCAGGCGTATCGATCGCCCAGTCCCAATATTCCAAGGCTTGCGTCTTCCTTGCCGGCTGCTCATCGCCAAAGAGTGCTTTGATCAGCGAGGACTTTCCCGCTTCAATCGCACCGATGATCATCACACGCTTGCTCATGACTTCGTGACCAGGGCGGGGGTGAAGCGCAGCTTTTCATGCAGGACGCGGTTCACAGCTTCAACGGCCATTTCTACTGCGGAAACATCCCCAACGACAATCAGCGAGCCTGTGAAGCGATCCAGGAAGCCGAGCTCGACATCTGCTGCCTTGGTAGCAATGTCAGCGGCAATAATCGCCGTCTCTGTCGGAGTCAAGGTAAGGATTCCGATCGCTCCCGCTTCTTTGATGCCCAGCTTGGTGTAGAGCATCTCATCCGGATTGGCGATGACGTGTGCGAGTGTCACCTGTTTTCCCGGAACGAACTCCTGGATTACCCGTGAACGTTCCTGTTCCATTCCCTAATCCTCCTCTTCTGCTGCTCCCGGCACTTCGTATGAGTCGACGATTCCGACGATCACCGCATCGATGGGAACACTGTTGTTCGAAAAGAGAATGCGCGCTGGGGTACCGCGAGAAACGATTACCTGCTCCCCGATCCCGGCACCGATCCGATCTGCTGCAATAACCGTTTGCCCGCCTTCCCGGCCACGCCAGTCGACGGGCTGCACCACCATCAGCTTCAAATTTTCCATGCCCGCTTCCTTTTGCGTGGCCCAGACACTGCCGATCACTTTTCCCAGAAACATGCGATCACCCTTTTCCCAGATAGCGGATCGTAACGCCGCGCTCGCGCATGGTATCAAGTGCCAACGGTGAGACAATCGTTCCTTTCCTCACCTGCAGGGTCGTGTCTCGAAGCTGAGGCTGGGACCGGATCCAGTCCGCAGTCAGCAGCTTTCCTGCAAACGTGTCCTCCAGCTCGCCACCCCAAGTCTGAACGGCATCTTTATTTACCGATGGCGTATCCGGCTGCTTTCCTTTCAGCTTGACGATGACGCGTTCGGCCAATCGCTTTTGCTCGATGAACTCCACTCCCAGTTCCTTCATCTGCTCGACATGGCCTTGAAAAATCCTTTCGTAGGCAGGTGGCAGGGTAAGTGTTTGGAGTGTGCGGCGATCGGCTCTTTTCAAGCCGGGCGAATCGGAGCCGACCACGACGAATTTACCCGTGACCAGGGCTGCAAATACGATCTCTGCTTTGATTGTGCCTTTCAACCCTGTAGCGATGCGTGCCGCATTGTCGAGATCGATCTCGGGTATGACAATACCCGCATACTGCTCGGGAACTTCGATGGGGGCTGGGGCATACTCATCTGCGGCAATGATTTTCCCGGCTCCCCCGCACTCGATTTTATGCATGCCCAGCCAAGAGGAGGTCTCCCCGTCCAAAAAGAGCAGATCGTGACAAATCCCGTGCTTTTTCAGCTGAATGAAGTGATCTGCATACGCTTCATGTGCCTGGCTGTCACAAAAGACATACAGGATGCGCGGTGCCTTTTGCTGCTCTTCCTGCGTGAGGGATTGCAAAATCTCCTTGGTTATGGCTTCTATCATCTCTCTCATGTTGATCTGCATCTCGTGCATCACCTCCGATAGTCGGAGTAAAACTGGCCGTTTTTCCCGATCACCTTCACCCGGTCACCCGTTTTTACATTGGCTGCGTTGCCCTCATCCAGATCGACGTGAAAATCAAGGGCATAGCGCTTGTCGACGCGAACGACGACATCCGGATAAAGAATCGGCCGGTCTGTTTGAGTCTCCAAAATCAGCGTGTCCCCATCCTGCACCTGAAATTGCTGGGTATCCTGCGGGGACATGTGGACATGGCGCTTGGCTACGATGACGCCTTTCTCCAACACGACGGTCCCTCTGCCTGTCACCAGCACCAAGCCAGGTGTCCCTTCGATATCCCCCGACATGCGAAGGGGAGCTGCCACTCCAAGCACGAAGCCGTCTGTGCGCGAAATCTCCACCTGGGTATCTTGGCGAGCTGGACCAAGAATTCGTACACCGTGAATGCTTCCTTTTGGTCCCACCAGTGTGACCGTCTCCTCGCAAGCAAACTGTCCGGGCTGGGAGAGCTCGCGCATCGGAGTCAGCTGATGGTTCTTTCCAAAAAGTCTTTCCACGTGCTCAGGGGACAGATGGACATGGCGATTGGACACGCCAAGCGGGATTTCTTGTGCTGCCTGGGCTGCCTGATTGCTGGCTGCCTGGTCATCGAACGCTTTCACTGGGATTCCTCTCCCCTTCAAGAAGTCTGCTGCTGCCGGAGTCAATCTGTCTCCCTTTCCCAAAAGAAAAGGCGTGGGTATGCCGGATTTGTGCATGGCTCGCAAAGCGGACTCTGTGATCAATGACATCGGGCTTTATCCTTCTAGCTTCGGCAGAATCAGCTCAATATCGCCGTGAGGACGCGGAATCACGTGCACCGATACCAATTCGCCCACCTTTTCCGCAGCAGCCGCTCCTGCATCCGTCGACGCCTTCACCGCTCCCACATCACCACGTACCATGACGGTGACCAGACCTCCGCCTACGTGCACCTTGCCGATCAGCTTGACATTGGCCGCCTTGACCATCGCGTCTGCCGCTTCTACGGCCCCAACCAATCCTTTTGTTTCTACCATTCCAAGTGCGGACATTTCTCCTGCCATTTTCTCTTCCTCCTTTTAGCGGTCCAACCAGACTTACCTGGTTGCCATCGTTCTTCACTTCATCTCGGCGAGAACCGATTGAATAATGCTTTTGATTTCATCTCGGTTGATCGAGATGTTCATCCCGGAAAGAGCCTGCACGACGGCTTCCTGCGCCGAATCGACTTCACCCTTTCCCCTTTGCGATTCCGGCATTTCCCGAATGCCAAACGCAACTCGCTTGATGTTGAAAAGATGCGCGGGGCCGATATTGTCGGAGGTAATGTTGTTGCCAAGCGCCCCACAGCCAAGAGTCAGCGAAGGCAGGATGCCTGTCGTTGCTCCAATTCCTCCGAACGTCGTACCAGTATTGACCGCAATCCTGGAAGCAGGCATGGCTTTGCCATATGCTTCGATCACCGATTGATCCTGTGCATGAATGCCTGCCGTGTGCCCCAGGCCACCCAGCTCCAGCAGCTCCCGACAAAGCCCAAAACCTGCCTGTGTGTCCTGAGCGGTGTACATGGCAAGAATGGGGGCCAGCTTCTCGACAGAAAACGGGAAGGCTTTGCCCACCTTGGTTTCCTCACCGATCAGGACACGTGTCTGGGGAGAGATCGTGATGCCTGCCATCTCTGCGATCTTATGCGGTGAGCGCCCCACGAGGCTGGCGTTGAGCGAACCGTTGACCAAGATGACTGCTGCCACTTTTTCTTTTTCGCGTTCATCGAGAAAATAGGCTCCCTCATGCTTGAGCGCATCCACCCACTGGAGCTTGATGCTCTCGTCGACGATCATAGCCTGCTCCGACGCGCAGATCGTTCCGTAATCAAAGGTCTTGCTCTGGACCAATTGTTTCGCTGCCTGGCTCAAATCCGCGCTCTGGTGGATATAGACAGGGACGTTACCCGGTCCTACGCCGTACGCTGGCTTGCCAGAGCTATAGGCTGCCTTGACCATCTGCGTTCCACCCGTTGCCAGAATCAGATCGGTCAGCTTGTGCTTCATGAGTTCCTGTGTCGCCTGCAAGGTGGGGGTACGGATACAGTGGATCAAGCCTTCCGGCGCCCCTGCCTTCACAGCGGCCTGCACCATCAGGTTGGTCGCTTCCCATGTACACGTTGCGGCGGATGGATGTGGGCTGATGATGATCGCATTCCCTGCTTTTACGGCAATCAACGCCTTGAACATAGCAGTTGACGTCGGATTGGTAGACGGGACGATTCCCGCGATGATGCCTACAGGATGCGCTACCTCCCATACCTTGTTTTCCTCGTCTCTGCGTATGATTCCGACCGTTCTTTGGTCTTTCATCGCTTCGTATACATCCCTGGCAGCAAACAGATTCTTTGCTTTTTTATCTGCCACGTTGCCAAAACCTGTTTCCTCTACGGCCAATGCAGCCAGTCTTTCAGCAGCTTCCATACCTGCCACAGACATCGCCTCTACGATGGCGTCTATCTGTTCCTGGCTGTAGGTAGCAACCTTTTTTTGCGCGTCCCGGGCTTGTGCGAGAGCTGTGCGCACTTCCTGAATCGAAGAAAGATCCGCATCCAGCGTCATGGTGCCAGCTCACCCCCCTCGTCCTTTGGCTGCGCTGTTTCCTGGTGATCCCGGTCACTCTTTTTCGCTGCCGCTTTTGTTTTGGCCCGCGGGCTTTCCTCCTTGGAAGGCGGATTTGCCAGCTGCCTGATCATTTTCGGCACCTGTTCATCCGGCCGAGGAATGACGTGCGAGTGAAGCAATCGCCCAACCCGGCGCGCCGCTTCCGATCCAGCCTCTACGGCTGCTTGCACGGAAGACACATCCCCGATCACGTAAACGGTCACGATTCCCGCATCTACTCCCTCATACGTCACGACCCGGACATCCGCTGCCTTGGCGGCGGCATCAGCGGCAGCGACCAGAGCAGGCAGACCCAGCGTTTCGATCATGCCGAGTGCGTAGGCTTGAACGCTCATATCGTTATCCTCCTGCTACTCTCTTCTCTATCGTTTGACCGGCTGCCGCGCCACGCTTCTCACCGCTTCGGCAAAAGCCTCTGCAGCCGCTGTGCAGGCCGATTGGCTTCCTGTCAGCAAGCCACCACCGAAGTTGGTCTCCGTGGGCGGACCGTAGAATTGCACCATTTTTACATCTGCTGCCTTCAGTGCTGCATCGATGCCGCACATGGCTTCCAAAGGCGGCGCAATCAGATAGGCCAATGGTTCCCCCTCTGGAATGGACGCCATCCCGGACAAATAACTCCCCGTCCGCGAGACGACGTGGGCGTAATAAGCATGTGTACCCTCTTCGTTCAATGCGTAAAAACACGCTCCGCCCTCCATAAACGAAATCGCTGCATCCAGACCGCTCTGCACCTCCGATGGCGTCGCTCCTCCAATGATTCCGATGAATTCGCCTGACAGCGGACCGGAAGCATGGCCTGAGCCAGCGTAAAACGATTTGGCATACACCACTTCTACAGCCGCCTTTTTCGTCGCCTCATCAATTGCCGTGTACCCGACATCGTCGATCGTCGAGGTTAAAAGACCCAAGCTTCGTATGTGCGAAGGCAGATTCAGCTTTTCTGCGAATTGTGGGTCCACGTTCGGAATCAGTCTTACGGCAAGCGGTGTTGCGCGAATTGGTTTTTCCATACCTGTCACGCTCCTTTCCAACCGACTTTTCTTTGTGTTTCAGCGCAAAATTTACATAACAAAAAAGGCGCCAAAACAACAGGGAGCAACCCTCTTGTTCCTGGCACCTTTGCCTTTTACTTGTTCACTTGTTGGATAAATGTTCGTATATTCTGTCATTTAATCCGTGTCTCTACTGTATGACAAGGAAACGGAAAATGCAAGCGTTTTCGCAGAATCATCCCTCTTCAGGCAAACTCTTTTGCTTGCGCAGCAGCTCAAGAAAAAGCTCCAACGCTTTCGTGTGAAACGAATGGGACTGCGTGACCAGCGAAAATTTCCGCATCACAGGTGTTCCAGCTAGATTCAGGGTGCTAAGCGTACCTAGTTTCCGTTCTTTGCGAATCGCCCAAAAGGAGATTAGACTGATACCCAGCCCAGCTTCCACCGATTCCTTGATGATCTGGGTACTGCCGAATTCCATGCGTTTTCTTGGCACGATCTGCAAATCACGGAACATTTTTTCCGCTGCTTCCCTGGTGCCAGAGCCTTCTTCACGCACAATCCAGGTTTCTTCCGCCAGTTCCTCCCTGCTGACCTCCTTTTGGTGAGCCAATCGATGATCCGGTGAGACGATCATGTACATCCGGTCATCTGCAAAAGGCTCCATTTCCAACTTATCCCCTGCATATTCACTCTCGACGATCCCGACATCCAGCTCGCGTGTAGCTACCTGTGCTGAAATGACGCGCGAATTGTGGATCGTGATGGTCGGTGTAATCAGCGGATACAGCTCGCGCAACCTGGCAATTACATGCGGCAGTACGTATTCCCCGTATGTGTAACTGGCCCCAATCGTCAAGTGGCCGCTCGGCGTATGCATCAAATCATGCACCAGGTTCTGCATGTGTTCGTACAGGCCCAGGATTTCTTTGCCATGGTGATAGACGATTTCACCAGCCTTGTTCAAGCGGACGAATTTGTTGCTGCGCTCCAACAGCTTGCAGCCAAGCGTCTGCTCCAGCGATTTGATATATTGGCTCACCGCTGGCTGCGTCATGTGCAGCTCTTCTGCTGCGCGGGAAAAATTTTGACGCTCTGCTACCGTAATCAGCACGCGCAATTGTTGCTCCATCTGTCTATCCCTCCGCTTCTCCTCACTATTATGCGCAATTACTTATCATCATTATAGCAATGATTTATTTTCCTTATACAAGTGAATCCCGTATGCTGAGAGTGTAGAACTTGAGGAGGACTGATAGTATGGGCATTCAACCCCATCGAAACAGCAAGCTTGCTGTAGATAACCAGGCAACATCTACCACCACGGTACCTGCCCCGGCAAGAAATCAGGCTTCTCTTCCTTTGTGGATGGGAGGCATTGCTTTTACATTCCTGGTAGCCTTATTGGGCTACGGATTGTCCAAGGTTCCTTTCTTTGACCGTGTCGGCCCGATGGCTTGCGCGATTTTTATCGCTGTCGCCTATCGACAGCTTTTCGGATACCCGGAGGCTCTACGAACCGGGATTCAATTCTCCGCCAAGCAGTTGCTTCGCACAGCCATTATTCTATATGGATTAAAGCTGAATATTGAGGTCATTTTCTCCGAAGGACTTGGACTGCTTGTATACGACGCTGGAGTCATCGTATTTTCCATTCTCCTCACGCTGCTGATCGCCAAATGGCTGAAAGCCGAACCCAAGCTCTCTCTGCTGGTCGGTGTCGGGACAGGCGTATGTGGCGCTGCTGCTATTGCTGCCGTGTCACCCATCGTAAGGGCAAAAGACGATGAGACAGCGATCAGTGTAGGGATGATTGCGCTCATGGGCACGTTGTTCGCGGTGATGTATACCATCCTCCTGCCGTTTTTGCCTGCCACAGCGGTCGAGTACGGGATTTGGTCCGGGTTGAGTCTGCACGAGCTGGCGCATGTCGCATTGGCTGCCGCACCTGCTGGAGAGGACGCCTTGGCGATGGCTTTGCTAGCCAAGCTGGGACGTGTATTGCTGCTGGTTCCGCTCTGTCTGGTGCTGCTATTGATCATGAAGCGAAAAGGCAAAGCGGATGGTGATCGCCATACCAAAATCGCCTTTCCCTGGTTCCTGCTCGGTTTCCTCTTCATGAGCTTGTTCGGCAGCTACGTTCTGGGTACCCACATCCCTGTGAACGAAGCCTTTCACTCGACTACAGCGACCGTCACCACTTTTATTCTGGCAATGGCCATGGTAGGACTGGGTCTGAACATTCATCTGCGCGATCTGCGTAAAGCATCTCGTCCGTTAATCGCCATGACCGTAACTTCCGTTTTGCTATCACTGTTGACGTTTTTATTGATATAACCAAAAACAGCCCTTGCACGGAGCAATCACACCGTGCAAGGGCTGCTTTTTTTATCTTGCTCTATGCGTGCCTACTCGTCCTCCAACAGCATTTTCTCCAACGCCGCCAAAGCTTCCACTTCATCTGATCCATCCGCGATCAACGTAATTTCGTCGCCTTTGGCAATCGCGGAGGCCATGACGCCCATAATGCTTTTGCCGTTGACGTTTTTATCGTTTTTCACCAGCTTGATCTCACTGGTAAAGCTGGTTGCCATTTTCACGAAGCTGGCAGCAGGTCTCGCATGAAGACCATGTGACAGCCCGATGACGATTTTCTTTTCTACCATCTGAAGTACCTCCTAGTTGTCAGTTTTTGCTAGCTGGGTTTTCACAAAATCCTCCACCTGTTGCGAGGTGCTCATCGACAGGATCTGTTCCGTATCCTTCGCCTTTTCATCACGGCTCATTCTGCTGATCAGCTGGCGAGCAGGCAATATGCTGCTGGCACTCATGCTGAATTCGTCCAGTCCCATCCCCAACAAAATCGGGATCGCTACGAGATCGCCGGCCATTTCTCCGCACATCCCTACCCATTTTCCTTTGGCATGTGCCGCCTCAATCACTTGACGAATCAGGCGCAGTACGGCTGGGTGATACGGCTGGTACAGGTACGCAACCCGTTCATTCATGCGATCTGCTGCCAGGGTATACTGGATGAGATCATTGGTGCCGATACTGAAAAAATCCACTTCATTTGCAAACATATCCGCCATCATCGCGGCAGCCGGGATTTCAACCATGATCCCCACTTCGAATGGCTGTGTGAATACAAAGCCTTCGTCCTGCATGCTTTGCTTCTCTTCCTCCAGGACAGCTTTTGCCTGTCTGAATTCCTCCAGCGTTGCGATCATCGGGAACATGATCTTCAGGTTGCCGTGTACACTGGCTCGCAGCAGGGCGCGCAGCTGCGTTCGGAACAGATCCTGATTGTCCAGACACAATCTGATTGCCCGAAATCCCAGGAATGGATTCATTTCTTCCGGCAAGTCCAAGTAAGGGAGATGTTTGTCGCCACCGATATCAAGTGTGCGGATGACGACCGGCTTTCCATCCATTTGTTCCAGCACTTGCTTGTACGCTTGGAACTGCTCCTCTTCAGTCGGCAATTCGTCTCGCCCCATATACAGAAACTCGGTGCGGAAAAGCCCGACTCCTTCAGCCCCATTGGCCAGCACGTCATCCAAATCCAGCGGACTTCCGATGTTGGCTGCCAGCTCCACATGATGGCCGTCTCTACTCATCGTCTTTGTCCCCACGAGCTGTGCCCATTCCTCTTTTTGCTTGTCGTATAGGATTTGCTGCTCCTGATAGGCGGCAATCTCTTTTTCGCTCGGATCGATGATCACGATTCCCTCGTGCCCGTCCACGATCAGGGTTACACCAGCCTGTGCCTCACGCGTCATGTCACGCGTGCCTACGACAGCGGGAATTCCCATCGACCGTGCCATGATGGCAGAGTGCGACGTGCGTCCGCCGATATCCGTGACAAAGCCTTTTACAAAGCGTCGATCCAATTGAGCTGTATCCGACGGAGTCAAATCCTTGGCCACAATAATCACTTCATCCTGCAATTGGCTGGGCACAGACAGCTCTACACCCATCAAGTGTGAGAGAACGCGCTTCGTCACATCCCGAATATCCGCTGCACGCTCTCTCATGTATTCATTATCCATCTGCTCGAACAGGCTGATAAAGCTTTGCGCAACCTCATGCATGGCATGCTCTGCATTGACTTTCTCCTGCTCGATCTTGGCCTGTACCGTATCGACCAATTCCGGGTCTTCGAGGACCATCAGATGCGCTCTGAAAATATCCGCATGCTCTGTCCCCAGCTCCTGCTCGACACGCTCACTGATATCCAGCAGATCCTCTTTCGCTTTCTCCAGAGCTTCCCGAAAACGACTCGTTTCAGCGCCGGTATCTTCGACCAAGACGGACTGAATGTGCAAATCCGAATTGTCCAGTAGCAGCGCTTTGCCGATCACAATCCCCGCTGAAGCTTTCACACCCGTAATTTTTCGTGACATCTGACTCCCACCTTTCCCTATCTATACCTTGCATCCTTTATAGAGACGCTGCGTGTCTGAGTATGATCGCCTCAAGCGGATGTCCTTCCGGTATGTTTGTATGCTTGTGCAACGCCTGCTTCAACCCTGACTGTTGAATATCCTGCTGGATGCTTACAGCTTCCGGATCTTCTCGGTCATCGAACCGCAGTGCTGCAGCAATAGCCAAGCCCAGGTATTCCGGTACAATTCCTTTTTCCACGCATTGCATCGCTGGCCCTACCAGCCGATCATTCGGGGAAAGCTTGCGGATCGGGCTGCGTCCTACTCGAGTCACCCGGTCAGCCAGCATGGGGTTGGTGAATCGCTCCAGAATTTTCTCCCTGTACTTGTCTTGCGTGTCTTTGTCAAAGCCATGCTTTTGCTCCAGCAAGGCTCCCGTTTCTTCCAAGGCTCCACGTACGGCTTTCAAAATGGAATCATCCTTTATCGACTCATGGATGGTAGCAATCCCCTTCTGATAACCCAGATAAGCGATGACAGCATGACCTGTATTGACGGTATACAGCTTTCTCTCAATATATGGCCAGATGCTATCTACATACGTAACGCCTTCGATCTGCGGCAAATCCCCGATCACTTGAGATTGATCCACGACCCATTCAAAAAAAGGCTCTACTGTCACGAGTAGCTTATCTTCATGCTGTTGCAAGGGTACGATGCGATCCACGGCAGCATTGGGAAAACCGATCAGCTGGTCTGCCCTGCTCTGATCCTCTTCGTCCAAAAAGCGAAACACATGCTGCTTCAGGTGCTCGCTTCCGCCAATCATGTTTTCACAGGCAATCACGTTTAAGGTACATTGGTTTCCTTTTATTCGCCGGGAAATACCCTGCGCTATGGCCGCCGCAATGTGGGGGAGCACATGTGGCCCCACTGCTGTTGTAACCAGGTCAGCGCCTGCGATCGCGTCAGCTACAGCACTTTCATCGCGACCGTCTATTGCCGTAACACCCTCCACGGTTGTCAACGGAGCGCCTTCCATCGCCAGTTGAACCTGATACGTCTGCCTGGACTGCAGCTCCTCGACCAGCTCCTGATTCACATCGACAAACACGACCTCGTAGCCTGCCTGGTGCAGGAGCAGCCCAATAAAGCCGCGCCCGATATTTCCGGCTCCAAAATGTACGGCCTTTTTCATGGCTTACAACCCCTTTTCAAACAGGGCCAAGATTTCATCCGCAGTCTTCGCTTGTGCAGCCTGCTTGACGTTTTCTTCCTCCGAGCAAATGATGGCAATCTCCGACAGGACCTCCAGGTGTTCATCCCCGACTGCTGCGATCCCGAACAGAAGATACGCTGTATTTCCCTCGCCAAAATCAACCCCATCCGGAACCTGCACGACGGAAATTCCCGTGGACTTGATTTCTTGCTTGGATTCGTTGGTTCCGTGTGGAATTGCTACACCACTGCCGATATAGGTAGTCGCCAGCTCTTCCCGTTCCTGCATTTTTGCGACATACTCCGCTGTTACGTGACCTGCCTTCACCAGCAATTCACCAGCCAGACGGATCGCTTCCTGTTTATCTTTTGGCTTTGCTTGCAGCATGATTTTTTCTTTCGTCAGTATTTGTGTCATCTCTTTCTCTCCAATCCTGTCTTTTTCAGGCAAAAGGCAAATAATCCTTCTGCCAGATACTCTGCAATTCGTTGCTGTTCCTCTGTTTCCAGGACTGCTTGCATCTCTTCCTCAATCAGCATCGAGCTGATCTCACTCAATACTTCCAGCCCTTCCTTGCCCACGTCATGGGGGCCCAGAAGCAGTAATATCATCCGAACAGACATCTCCTGCTCATCCATCGACTTCAAGTGAATCGGCTCACGCAAAAGGTGGATCGTAAAGGAGGTCTTGTTCACCTCTTCATACTTGCCGTGGAACAAAGCCATTGAAGTGCCGGGAATCCCTAAACCTCCAAGCTTTTCTCGCTGCAGCAGCTTCTCCACCACCGCTTCTTCCTGCTGAATGATTCCACTGAATCTGAGCTCTGTACATATCTGCAGCATGAGCTCCTCGATGTTCTGGCCTTCATTGGCCCAGGTTCGTATCTGCAGACCGTCCACCAGTTCGACTGCATAGCTGGTGTACCGTTGCGTATCACGCAGTCGCTTGAGCGGCTGTTCAATGGTAGCTGGCGTTATCATTTCTTTTTGAACCGACAGCATTTTTCCCTTCTGATGCAAATGCACCTTGATCTTTTGAATATCATCCGGTGGCAGCAAGGGGCTGACGACAACATATTCCAGCGTATTTATTGGTAACGGGATCGTCGAGATAATCACATCGTACTCGCTCTTGGGGATGCGCCCCACATCGAATACAGACAGATTTTGCAAACTGACGATCTCCGGAAAATCCTTTTTTAATCGCGTCGCCAAAATTTTGGAGGACCCGATACCGCTTGAGCAGACCACCAGTGCCCGATAACGCTGCTGTTCCTGCTTTGAGCGCTCTACCGCTGCCCCGATATGCATGACCAGATAACCCACTTCCTCATCTGGCACGACCAGGTCAGGGAACAATTGGCTACATGCCTCACGCGTTACCGCAAACAGCTCTGGGTAATTGCTCTTGATCTGATTCAGGATCGGATTGCGTATCTCCAATTTGGATTTCAGTCGATAGAGCGCAGGCTCTAAGTGTGTGAGCAGCCCGTGGAAAAGGGAATTGTCATCCCTGAGTGATACACCCAACCGCTCTTCACAAAACTGAATCAGCCGCTGCGTCATATCCATCAGCTCTGCATTCACTGGCCAGAGCCATTCATCCTGGGAGTTCCGCAGCTTGGCCCCTCGCAAATGCATCGTGATGTACCCGATCTCTGCGGTAGGCATCTCGATTTGAAATAACTGCTCCATCTGTTTCATGATTTTTTGGGCAACCTGATATTCCATTGTTTGCGACAATTCCATGAGCGTCGTTTCGTCAAAAAGAATGTTTTCTCCTTTTTCCACACGCTCCACCGTCAGCGCAAGATGAGTAACCAGCCCAATATATGCGCTATCGGCAAGGGGATAAGGTAAATCGTGCTCCAGCAGCTTTAAAGCATTTTCAACCTTGATCAGCTTTTCCTTGTTGATCAGCTCCAACAGTCGCTCTGTCAAGGAATCGGCATCACGCATGGACTTATGCTGAATGTTGTCCTTGATGATCCCAATCAGTTCGTGATCGTCCAGGTGGTCGGCAATCAAGCGGCTGATCGCCCTTCTTTTCGCTGACTCTGAACCTAAAAGCTCAACCCCATACCCTCTTTTGCGCAACAGGGAAAGCTCCACCGAAGCCAGCTTGCTTTCCAGCTCATCCAGGTCATGACTGATCGTAGCTTTCGTCACCTTGAGATCGATGGCGAGCGAGATCAGCTTGACGGGCTCTGTAGCTTCGAGGAGTGAACAGAGAATCATCACATGCCGTTCCTCCGCCGTAAACTCCGTTGTTGCCTGCTGCAGGACCGCGATACGCAGCTGTTGCTTTTGCTCATCGGTACCCAGCAGTTCCACTCCAGAACCTGCTTTGCGCACTAATTCCAGCCCATTCTGATGAAACAACGCTTCCAAGCTATCCAGTTCACGGAGAATCGTTCGTGCACTTACTTTGATTTGAGCGGCAATGCCACCTACAGTCCAACCCTTCGGCTCTTGCAGTAACAGCTCAATAATCGCCCTTTGCCGCGAAGATACACTCACTTTTCCATCCCCCTAGTAGAAAGAAGGATAACGCTAGCTCTCACTAGCGTTATTTCCTTTATACGAGACGTTTGACCAATTTGTCGTACTCGGGACTGTTCAGGAAGTTTTCGATGGAAATATGCTCTGCTGCAGGTGCTTTGACCTGGGCCCGACTCGTGAGCGATTTGTGGGTAATGATGATATCCGCATCATCTGGAATATCGTTGATTGCTGTATTGATGACGGTGATGTCATCCAGACCGGCCTCTTTGAATTTTTTTCGCAGAGTTGCCGCACCCATCGCACTGGATCCCATGCCTGCATCGCAGGAAAATACCACTTTTTTGACTTCTGAAGCTATGGTCACTGTACTCTCTTCCATTTTCGCAGCGGCTACTTGATTTCCTTTTAATTCCTTCATTTTTTCTGTAGCCTGCTCCAATTCGTCATCATTGGATTGACTGCTCATTTTCAATAATGCTGCCGCGATCAGGAAGGAAACAACGGTAGCTCCAACCACACCCGCCAGCACCGGAAGCAATCCACCACGCGGCGCCATCGCACTCAGGGCGAAAATACTACCCGGAGACGGTGGTGCCACCAGACCTGCTCCCAGAAGAGTGAAGATGAATACCCCCGCCATACCGCCACCAATTACAGCCAGAATCAGACGCGGATTCATCAAGATATATGGGAAGTAAATCTCATGGATTCCACCGAAGAAGTGAATGATTACTGCCCCAGGAGCAGATTGCTTGGCGTTGCCTCTTCCAACCAGCCAATACGCCAATAGTATCCCCAAACCAGGCCCTGGATTGGTCTCCAGCAGGAAAAAGATTGACTGCCCTGCTTTTGCCGCCTCGTCCAGACCGATCGGGCTCAAGATTCCGTGGTTGATTGCATTGTTCAAGAACAGGATCTTGGCTGGTTCGATCAGGATGTTTGCGAATGGCAACAGACCCAAATTCACAATACCTTGCACCCCAGCGGCCAACAGATTGCTCAATGCCTCTACCACCGGACCGATCGAGCTAAACGCCAGAAGCGTCAGGATACCGCCTACAATACCGGCCGAAAAATTGTTGACCAGCATCTCAAAGCCGGTGCGAATTTTCCCATCCAGCATCTGGTCGACCTTTTTCATGCACCATCCGCCGAGTGGGCCCATAATCATCGCGCCTAAGAACATCGGGATGTCAGCCCCTACGACTACACCCATCGTAGCAACCGCCCCTACGACACCCCCGCGGACATCATGGATCATTTTACCGCCTGTATAACCAATCAAAAGCGGAAGCAGATAGGTAATCATCGGTCCTACGAGCTTAGCCAGGTCTTCGTTCGGCAGCCAGCCTGTTGGGATAAATAAGGCAGTGATGAGTCCCCACGCGATAAAAGCACCGATATTTGGCATAACCATCGCGCTTAAAAAACGTCCAAACTTTTGTACTCTGACCCGAATTCCTCCTGATGACTCGTTATTTGTGACCATCTCCATACTGAACCCTCCTTTACCTGTTGATCGATTGATGACAAAACTAAACTATTCGTTTATCTACCTAGAATATAAAGCGTTTACATTTGCATCTCAACAAATTCAAAGCGCTACTTTGTCGCCAGCAATGTTGACAAAATTGAATTGAAAATACAAAAAGCCGATGCATCCTGCTTTGCATCGGCTTTGTATCGCTATTTTTTCTCTTACCGTTGTTTATTATACGTTCTGCCGCTGGACTCCCCAGAGCGTGGACGAGATTCACCGCTTTTTGGACGATACTCGCCACTGCGCGGGCGATATTCGCCACCGCCACGATACTCCCCTCCGCCGGAACGAGGACGGAATGGACGTTTTCCACCGAAACCGCTGCCTTGACCACCTTTACCTTTTGGCGGGAATTTTTTCTTGCTCACACGCAAAGGCGATTCTTCAGTCAGGTGAACAGGGGTTGTATTCGGCTCTTTCGTCAGCATCTTGAGGGCAGCAGATACCAGTGTTACGGAGTCCACATCCTCCAGCAGCTGTTCAGCCAGCGTTTTGTATTCAGCCAGATTGTCTCTTCCGCTCGCTTCCAGCAGCTTTTCTACAGCCATACGCTGCTGTCCTTCCAACGCCTCGTTCATGCTTGGAACGGAACGACGCTCCATTCGGCGATTGGTAGCACGCTCGATCAGACGCAAATGGTCGATTTCACGCGGTGTCACAAAGGTAATGGATTGACCGGTTTTCCCTGCACGCCCCGTTCTTCCGATCCGGTGTACGTAGCTCTCCGAGTCCTGTGGGATGTCGAAGTTGAATACATGCGTCACGCCGCTGATATCCAATCCACGAGCAGCCACGTCAGTCGCTACCAGGACTTCAATCGTACCTTCTTTAAACTTGCGCAGTACACTGTCCCGCTTCGCCTGGTTCAGGTCTCCGTGGATGCCTTCTGCGCCATAGCCGCGCTTGGTCAGTGCCTCGGACAACTCATCTACTCTGCGCTTGGTTCTGCCAAAGACAATAGCCAACTCCGGAGAATGGATATCCAACAAGCGGCACAGTACATCAAACTTCTGCTTCTCTGCCACTTCCATATACTGCTGCTCAATATTCGGTACGGTCACTTCTTTTGCCTTTACCGAGATCATGGTTGGATCATTCATGAATTGCTGAGCAATTTCCTGGATCGCGCGCGGCATGGTCGCTGAGAACAGCAGAGTTTGACGCTGATCTGGTACTTCTTGCAGGATTTCCTTGATATCGTCAATGAAACCCATGTTCAGCATTTCATCTGCTTCATCCAGCACGACGATTTCAATCGCATCGAGACGAATCGTTCTTCTTCTCATATGGTCCATAAAACGACCTGGTGTAGCCACGATAATTTGTGGACGTTTTTTCAACGCCTTGATCTGACGTGTAATGTCCTGACCGCCATAGATTGGCAAGGCAGAGATATTTTTGAACTGCGCAATCTTGTTGATCTCTTCGGCAACCTGCACAGCCAATTCACGTGTCGGGGTCAAAACAACCCCTTGGATGTTTCCGCTTTGCTCGTCGAGACGCTCTACGAGTGGAATACCAAAGGCAGCCGTTTTTCCTGTTCCTGTTTGCGCTTGACCGATCAGGTCTTTCCCTTGCAACGCTACAGGTACGGTTTGTACCTGGATCGCGGTCGCCTCTTCAAAACCCATGCTGCCCAGCGCCCGTACGATAGAGTGATGTAATCCAAAATCATAAAAAGTAGTCAATGCTTTTCAGTCTCCTTTTTTTCAAACCTTCTTCTATAAAATTCTCACTAAAAAAGGGCACTATTCCTTACGATCCGGAACATGCCCTTTATCCCTGATTGTACGTAGCACCCTAGAAAGAACACAACCGTAATCGTACCATGCCTTTACGTAAAAAGCAATGAATGATAAGAAAAAGAAACCGCTCTTCCATGAAAAGCGGCTTTTTCCCACTATTTTCTATTAAGACAGGCCGTTAATTTGCCCTTTTGAGTCCACATACAGCGATTCCGCTGCCGGTTTCTTCGGCAAACCTGGCATGGTCATCAAGCTGCCGGTCAACACAACAATAAATCCAGCTCCCGCAGAGAGGCGAATCTCACTGACCGAGATCGTAAAGTTGGTCGGAGCCCCCAAAACATCTGCCCGATCCGTAAAGGAATACGGCGTTTTGGCCATGCACACCGGAAGATGCGACAGGCCCATTTCCTCTACTTTTCGCAGTGTTTTTAACGCTGCAGGCGCATACACCACATCGGAGCCGCGGTAAATTTCCCGGACGATCGTCTCCACTTTTGTTTGGATCGATTGCTCTTCGTTATACAGGAAATGGAATTCGGAGGACTGCTCAGCAGCACGCGCTACTTTTTCAGCCAGGTCTACGCCACCGGCTCCACCATGTTCCCAAACACTGGACAAGGATGCCTCTACCCCAAGCTCCCGGCAAAGCTCGAATACCGTATCTATCTCTGCCTGGGCATCGGTAATAAAGTGATTGACAGCCACCACAGCAGGCACGCCGAACTTGCGAATGTTTTCAATATGACGCTTCACGTTCTCAAAGCCGCGCTTCACGGCTTGCAGATCTTCCGCTTGCAGATCCGCCACTTTGACTCCACCGTTGAATTTCAAGGCGCGAACGGAAATGACGACAACCGCCGCTGACGGTGTGAGACCTGCTTTTCGACATTTGATATTGAAAAACTTCTCTGCGCCCAGATCGGCTCCAAATCCAGCCTCAGTCACGACATAATCAGCCAGCTTCAGTGCTGTTTTGGTCGCTACCACACTGCTGCAGCCATGTGCGATATTGGCAAAAGGCCCCCCGTGAATCAGCACAGGTGTCCCCTCAATCGTCTGTACCAAGTTGGGCTTGATTGCGTCCTTCAACAGCACGCACATCGCCTCTACTGCCTGAATATCATTCGCACGAACGGGTTGATCATCCTGATCGTAGCCGACAATGATCTGGTTCAATCTCTCGCGCAGATCGTCTATATTTTCACTCAGGCACAAAATAGCCATGATTTCGGATGCGGTCGTAATCATAAAACCGTCTTCACGTGTCATGCCGTTTCCATCGCCCAGTCCCACCACAATATTGCGTAGTGCCCGGTCATTCATATCCATAGCGCGCTTCCAGACGATTTTTTTCGTGTTGATGCGCAGCGCGTTGCCGTGATGAATGTGATTGTCCACCATTGCAGCCAACAGATTGTGTGCCGAAGTAATCGCATGAATATCTCCCGTAAAATGCAGGTTGATTTCGTCTGCGGGAAGAATTTGCGCTTTTCCGCTTCCTGTAGCTCCGCCTTTTATTCCCATACACGGTCCAAGAGATGGTTCCCTCAAAGCAGCCACAGTCTTTTTCCCAATCAGATTGAGAGACTGGGACAACCCAATCGTGGTCAAGGTCTTCCCTGCACCTGCCGGATTCGGGTTCATCGCCGTAACCAGGATCAATTTGCCATCCGGCCGATCCTTGATGTCATCCCATAGCTCAGCCGCCAATTTTGCCTTATATTTACCGTATTGCTCCAGATGTTCCTCTGAAATCCCTACCTGCCTGGCAATCTCGACAATCGGTTTCATCAGTATCCCCCTGCATTTCGTGAAATTGGCATACAACCTTCTACATTCCACAAACGATAGGATAACTCCTTTCATTTCATGCTTTTCATCAGGAAATGAACAAAACAACCTTCCACTGCTGGCATGCAGCTCGGAAGGTTGTCCTGTCTATGTTTATTCAAAGATTTTTCCAGGATTCAAAATGCCATTCGGGTCCAATACTTGTTTGAACGACTTCATCACGTCCAGAGACTCTCCATGCTCGGCCCTCTGATATTTGGCTTTCCCTACACCAACTCCATGCTCGCCTGTGCAGGTGCCGCCGCGTTGCAGTGCGTATTCGACCAGGTGTGCGTTCAGCTTGTCTGCGCGGGCAACCTCTTCTTTGTCGTCCAAGTCGATCATGAGGATCACATGGTAGTTTCCGTCCCCAACGTGACCGAGTACAGCTCCGTCCAATCCCGAACGATCAATGGATTCACGAGCATCTACGACTGCACCTGCCAGCTCTGAAAAGGGCACGCATACATCAGTGACCATCATTTTTTTACCGGGAGATTTGTGCACGAACGCGTAAGCCAGGTTATGACGCGCATCCCAGAGCTGAGCGCGTGCCTTGGAATCCGTCTCGAACAAGAATTGCGTGCAGCCATGCTCTCCTGCGATGCCTTGAGCAAATTCGATGTCATGCTGCAGGCTTTGCTCGCTTCCGTGGAATTCGATAAACAGCGTTGGGCTTTCCGGATAATCCGTTTCCTTAAACAGATTCACCTGACGGATAGAACGTTCGTCGACCAGTTCGATACGCGCTACTGGAATACCGGCTGAAAGAATGTCCACCACTGTGTTCACGGCATCCTGAACGGTAGGAAAGCTCGCACGCGCGGCCATTGTAGCCTCAGGAATCCCGTATACGCGCAATGTCAGTTCTGTGAAAGCACCCAATGTACCTTCTGATCCGACAAACAAGCCTGTCAAATGGTAGCCGGACGAAGACTTGGCGACCATGCTTCCCGTATGAATGATGCGTCCATCTGCCAATACCACTTCCAGATCGCGTACGTTGTCACGCATCACACCGTAGCGTACAGAAGTCGTTCCACTGGCATTGGTCGCTGCCATCCCGCCAACAGTAGCATCTGCACCCGGATCGACAGAGAAAAACAAACCGTGCTTTTTTAATTCCTTGTTCAGTTGCGTACGTGTCACACCTGGCTGGACCCGAACCAAAAAGTCTTGGGGGCGAACTTCCAGCACCTGATTCATCAGGGAGAAGTCCATGCTGATCCCGCCGTTGTATGGAATGACATGCCCTTCCAAACTAGTTCCCAAACCAAACGGTGTGACTGCAATCTTCTTCTCGTTGGCTAGCTTCATGATCTGGCTGACTTCTTCAGCGTCTTGCGGAAATACGACTACCTCTGGCAAGCGTGGTGCGTGATAGGATTCATCATGACTATGATGCTCCAGAACGGTTGGATTGGTCGTTACTCGCTCACTACCCAGTAGCCCTACCAATTCTTCAATATAGCTCACTTGAGATACTCCCCTTCGTTACTTACTCAGATTAACCAAGAACATGCTGATTTCTGGTATATAGGTGATCAACAACAGGTCAATGATCATGATAACTAGGAATGGAATCACTGCACGCTCGATCGCCGCATTCGGCAACTGTGAAATTTTCCCTGCTACCAGGAGGTTGATTCCCACCGGTGGCGTCAACATTCCAATCGCGGAGTTCACAACCATGATGACCCCGAAAAGGACTGGATCGATACCCAATGCCAGAATGATTGGCAGCAGGATCGGCGTCAACAGAATGATGATGACAGACGTTTCCATAAAAGTACCCATGATCAACAGGAAGATATTAATGACCAACAGGGTAATAATTGTGCTATCTGTAATCCCCAGCATGAATTGAGCGATTTCCTGAGGAATATTTTCCCTGGTTAATAGGAATCCAAACGAGTTGGCAGTCGCAATAATGAGCATGATAGCAGCAGTCAAGCTGGCAGAACTGGTAAAAACGGATCCCAAATCCTTCCACTTGATCTCCCGATAAACAAACAGACCGACAACCAAACCATATACGACCGCAACTACAGCCGCTTCCGTTGAAGTGAAGATTCCTCCATAGATGCCGCCCAGAATGATGACTGGCATCATGATTGCAAGAATCGCATCCTTAAACGCTTTCCAAATTTCTCCGGCAGAATATTTTTTTCCTCCGCCCCAGCCTTGCTTCTTGCTTACAATAATTGCGTAAATCACAAGCGAGATGGCGACGAGAATTCCCGGACCAATCCCTGCAATAAACAAATCATTGATGGATGTGCTCGCTGCCACACCGTACAAGACTAGTGGCACACTCGGTGGAATCATGACACCAATGGTTCCGCCTGCTGCATGCAGAGCAGCCGAAAAACGCACATCGTAGCCTTTTTTCACCATATGCGGAATCAGAATTCCGCCGACAGCTGCTGTCGTAGCCGCCGAAGAACCTGAAATAGCTGCAAAAAATGTACAACCAATGACGGCAACAATCGCTAAACCACCCGGTAGATTACCCACGATTGTATTGGCAAAAGTAATCAATCTGGCTGAAATTCCGCCCGTCTCCATCAGTTTTCCAGCCAACAGGAAGAATGGAATAGCCATCAGTGGAAATGAATCTGTACCGTTAAACATTTTCTGGATCACGACAAGTAAAGGGATGTTCCCCTCAATGACAAAAGCTGCAACTACAGACAAACCGAGTGCAATGGCGATTGGCACATTAATAATCAGGAGAACCAGCAGTGTTAAAAAAAGTATCGTTCCCACAGTGCTTTCACTCCTTCCCGGTGATGTCTTTCCATGTCACATGGAGAACATTCATAATAAGCAAAACTCCGCTGATCGGTATCACCATGTAGACATATCCCATGGGAACGAGCAAGCTAGGCGAGGTCTGTGTCATGCTTCTGACTGACAGGAGATACCCCTGATAAATCATTACGGCAAAAAAAAGTATGGAGAGCAGTGCAGCCACCGATAAAACAATTTTGTTTGCCATTGGAGACAAAAATTTCTGAATATATTCGGTTCCAATATGCGCTTTAATTGACATCGCATAGGCGGAGCCGAGAAACGTCAACCATACGAGCAAGTACCTGGCCAACTCCTCCGTCCAAGCCAGAGGCTGATCCAGGAAAAACCGGAACAGTACTTGAAGGAAGACAGCGACAACCATCACACCCATGATGGTATTGACAAAGTAGCGAGTGATGCTGTTAATGATAGAAACAATCTTGCCCACACGAGTCCTCCTTTCTCAGGGTAAGAGGGAGAAAAGCAGACTGCCTTTCTCCCCTCCGCCAATTATTTCGTATTCAAAATCTCATTGAGCAGATCTTGGTCGATTTGTCCTGCGAATTTCTCATATACAGGCTTCATCGCGTCACGGAATGCTTGCTTGTCTACGTCTTCTGTGATCGTCATGCCATTGTCTTTCAACACTTGCAAAGACTCTTCTTCCATTTTGATCATCAGCTCGCGCTCTTCTTTCCCAGCGACTTTTGCTTCTTCAGCCAGCAGCGTTTGTACATCTGCAGGCAGCTTGTCCCATACTGGTTTACTGAACAGGATCATGGCTGCGGAGTAAACGTGACCTGTCAAAGACATTTGCGTTTGCTTCGAATCGTACAGCTTGTATGTGTTTGCAACGATCGCAGGGTTTTCCTGTCCATCAACAACACCTTGCTGCAAGGCTGTCAGAGCCTCTGTCCATGCCATCGGAGTTGGTTTTGCACCCAATGCTTCAAAGGCTGCCAAGTGAATTTGGTTCTCTTGTGTACGCAGCTTCATGCCTTGGAGATCAGCTGGTGTTTTGACGACTTTGGAGCCGTTGGTTACGTGGCGGAAGCCGTTTTCAGCCCAGGCCAGACCTATGATATTCGCGCTTTCGATGTCTTTCAGGATATCTTGACCCACTTTGCCGTCCAGCACTTTGTACGCATGGTCGCGGCTTTCAAACAGGAATGGAAGGTCGAGCACGCCCAGCTTCGGATAGAAGTTGGTTACTGGCGCTGTCGACGTGATCACCATGTCTACAGTTCCCAGCGTAAGTCCTTCTGTCAATTCCCGTTCAGCACCCAATTGGCTTAGTGGATAAACTTCGATTTTGACCTTGCCTTGCGACTTTTCTTCTACTCTTTTTGCCATGTCTTTCAAGGATACGTGGTAAGGATGGTCCTCTGTCAAAGAGTGACCTGCTTTAAACACAAAGCTTTGACCATCGCCGCTTGGTGCTGCCGACTCCGCCGGAGCTTGTCCAGCAGGCTGAGCAGCTTGCTGGCCGCCGCCCCCTCCACACGCTGTCAACAACAAAGATACGGACATCAGGCTCGATAATACGAACCCCCACTTTTTACGCATCATTCTCTCTTTACCCCCTAAATGGTTTTGTTTGTGTTTTTCTATATAGGTTTGTAAATTTGAAACCGACGTTAGATACCTCTTCCGCCATCCACATTCATGACTTCGCCCGTTACGATTTTGGACAGATCAGAAGCCAGATACAGAGCGGCTTGGGCAATATCTTCCGGTTGGATCAGCTTGCCCAACGGCACACTGTCGATAAAGATCTCTTTTTTCCCAGCCTCCACTGTCTCAGCATCTCCGCTGATGAACTTGCCCAGCATAGGCGTTTCCGCCGGGCCAGGGTTGATCACGTTGACGCGGATTTGGTCTGTAGCCAATTCCAGAGCCAGTGCTTTACTGAGCATAACCGCTGCACCCTTGGAAGCACAATACGCATTCAGTCCTGGACGGGCACGGATGGAAGCGATCGAAGCGATATTAATTATGCTGCCTCGTTTTGCAGCCTTCATATGCGGTACTGTATGTCTGGTAGTCAGGAAAATGGATTTGGTATTAACGGACATGATTTTGTCCCACATATCCAAAGTCAATTCTTCAATCGGGGTAAACGCCTGTGGCACACCTGCGCAATTGACCAGGACATCGACGGATCCAAAAACGGACATGGTTTCCGCTACCATCGCGGCAACGCTCTCATCATTGGCTACATCGGTTTGCACAGCATGAGCTTTACCCTCAGGCAGCTCTTGCGCTACTCCCTTCGCAGCCTCCTTGTTCAAATCGGCAAGGACGACATTCGCGCCTTCTTGTGCAAATAGTTTGGCAATTGCTTTCCCCATTCCAGATGCGGCACCCGTAACAATCGCTGTTTTTCCCTCTAATAGATGTCTGCTCATAGATTGATCACCACCATGCGTTCTTCTGTCATCTCTTCGACGGCATAACGAGGTCCTTCCTTGCCAAGACCACTATTTTTAACTCCACCATACGGCATGACATCGTTTCGATAGGTGGAAACGTCGTTAATCACTACGCCCCCGTACTCTAACACGCGTGCTGCCTTCATCGCAATATTTAAATCACGAGTGAAAATTCCTGCTTGCAAACCATACTCCGAATCATTGGCTTGTTCAAACGCTTCATCCAGATCGCTGTATGGAATGATGGTAACAACTGGAGCAAATACCTCCCGGCACACCACCTTCATTTCGGGCTTGGTATCTACCAGGACTGCTGGGTAGAACAGGGCTCCTTCGCGCTTCACAGGCATCAGGGACTTGGCGCCCTGGCTGATCGCCTCTTGTACCCATTCTTCTGTACGCGCTGCTTCTTTTTCGCTGATCATTGGTCCTACATCGGTATCCGGATCTTCCGGATTGCCTACCTTCAACTGCTTCACTTCGGAAACATACAGATCGGTAAACTCCTGAACCACAGACTCGTGGACGTAGATGCGTTGAACCGCGATACACGCCTGACCTGCGTTATGGAAGCTGCGTGCTGCTGTTTGACGGGCAGCCAGTGTCAGATCTGCATCCAGATGCACGATGTTTGGAGAGTTGTTGCCAAGCTCCAGGGCGACAGGGCGCATGCCGCTGCGTTCCTTGATATGACGGCCCACTTCACCCGAACCAGTAAAGGTGTACATCGCAATTTTTGGTTCGTCCAGCAGCCATTCGCCTACTTGGCTTCCTGCGCCAGTGACGATATTGATATGTCCCTTTGGCAATCCTGCCTCTTCCAGAATCGCTACCAGCAAATACGTCGCGATCGGCGTTACGGTGGCAGGCTTCACCACGATTGTATTTCCTGCAGCGATAGCCGGGGCGATCTTGTGGGTGCTAAGCAATAGCGGGTAGTTGAAAGGCGTAATAGCGCCAATGACTCCCTTCGGTACACGAATGGTAAAACCCAGTCTATTTTCAGATCCTTCTGTCGATTGCAGCGGCACCATTTCTCCATGGATTCTCTTCGCTTCCTCAGCGGACAAGAGCAGGGTGTTGATCGTGCGATCCAGCTCGTTCATGGCATCCTTGCGCGTTTTGCCGACTTCGCGAATCAGGGAAAGCTCCATTTCATCTCGACGCGCTTCCATCAGTTCAGAAGCCTTCAACAAGATTTTGTAGCGCTGGAAGGGTGTCAACGTATCCTGCTTAAACTGCTTATGCGCCGCTTCTACTGCTGTGGATACGTGATGTTGTTCCGCCTTTGCGATGTGAGCGATGGTCTCGCCGGTAAACTTGTGAAAAACGGGAATGTAATTTTCTGTCTTGACCCATTCTCCATCGATGTACAAATCATAGATTTTAGCGTCCATACTCCTACTCCTCCTTGTTCTTACATGGCCGATTCTGCCTGTATCATCATGGGGACCGCCAAGACGTTTGCGGTCGCCCACTCATGATCCCTAGTAGATGGTATGCTCCTAGCGAGTTGCTTTGTAGATCTGGCTGACGATTTCGTCTCCCAGTTCTTTCGTTGTTGCTTTTCCTCCAAGGTCAGGAGTTTGTACCTTGCCGTCGATCAGAACTTGCTCGATGGAATCCAGAATGACTTTTCCGATCTCCGGAAGGCCCAGGTGGTCCATCATCATGCTCAGACTCCAGATTTGTGCGATCGGATTGGCAATTCCCTTGCCTGCGATGTCTGGTGCGGAGCCATGAATCGGCTCGAACATGGACGGGAATTCTCTTTCAGGATTGATATTGGCAGAAGGCGCCAGACCAAGTCCACCCACAACGGCTGCTCCCAGGTCTGTCAAAATGTCGCCGAACAGGTTGCTCGCCACGACAACATCAAACTCTTCTGGGCGTGTAATAAAATAGGCAGCCAAGGCATCGATATGGTACAGATTTGTTTCGATCCCTGCGTGTTCACGTCCCACTTCCTTGACGATTTCATCCCAGAAAGGCATGGAGTGGTTAATTCCATTGGATTTGGTTGCCGCAGTCAGTCGCTTTTTCGGTCTTTTCTCTGCCAGATTGTAAGCGTACTTGATGATTCGCTCGGTACCATATCGGGTAAAGACGTTGTTCTGTACAGCCATCTCGAACGGAGTGCCTTGATGCATCCGACCGCCCATGTTGGAGTACTCACCCTCTGTATTTTCCCGAACGACTACGAAATCAAGATCGTCGTGACCCTTGTAGCGCAATGGACTTTCCAGGCCACGAAGAAGTTTGACTGGTCTTAAGTTGACATACTGTTGAAAGGCTCTGCGAATCGGAAGAATCAATTCCCAAACTGATATATGATCGGGTACGCCCGGAGCACCGATAGCACCCAGCAAGATCAGATCGTAATCTTTCAGCACGTCCAAACCATTTTCCGGCATCATTCTGCCGTTCTTCAGATAGTACTCGCAGTTCCACGGCTTCTCATCGCAAGCAAAGCGGATACCTCCGTGACTTTCCTCTATTGCTTTGAGCACCTTCAGCCCTTCATTCATAACCTCGGGACCGATTCCGTCTCCTGGTATCACTGCGATTGAATAATGTAGCAATCGACTCCCCCCAATAATCACCGAAATATTTAGACAATTCACCCTAAATATCTTGCATGTTCCGTGCCAAAAAGAAAGAATCGTGTCGAAAGCTAAAAACGCTTTCCATTCAACTAAATGAAAAAACGGATAAAAGGGCCAAACTAAACAAATGAAACAAAGTGTTGCAACAAATCGTTGCAACACTTTGTCGAATAGTACGATCTTATAAACGCAAAGTGCCGCGTTCATGAATTCTGGAACGCATATTCCTATAGAGAAATCGGTAGCATTCATTCGATCTGATACTGTTTCATCTTTCGCCACAGCGTAGTGCGATCCATCCCCAATGCTTTGGCTGCCACTGTCCGATTGTGTTTGGCCTTTTCCAAAGCATCCCTGATCTTCGAAGCCTCCTGGTTCATCTCTTCCGTAAACCGCGGAATCAAACTCCCGTAATATTCATCATCGGTTCTCGAAATTCTTTTCTTGCCTTGAAATAACCATGCCACATCTTCCACATGTACCATTCCATCCCTTGATAGCAGCACCATGCGTTCGACCACATTACGCAGCTCCCGTACATTTCCCGGCCAATGATGTTGCTGGAACAACAGGTAGATCTCCGTATCCAGCGTGACTATTTTTTGCTCATGCTGTTCATTCATTTCCTGGATCATGCTGTCGATGAGCGCCGGTATATCGTCCAGACGCTCGCGCAGCGAAGGTACCTCCAGCTTGAGCATATTGATCCGGTAGTAGAGGTCGGAGCGAAATTGCCCCTTCTCGATTTCCCTTTCCAGATTGCGATTGGTAGCTACGATGATACGAACATCTACCGGAATGACACGCTCTCCACCTACACGTCGAACCCGCCGTTCCTGCAGCACCCTGAGTAAATGCACCTGAATCCGTAAGGTCATCTCCCCGATTTCATCCAGAAATAGCGTTCCGCCGTGAGCCAATTCAAACAACCCCGGCTTGCCGCCCTTTTTCGCTCCGGTAAATGCGCCTTCTTCGTACCCAAAAAGCTCGCTTTCCAAAAGGCTCTCCGGCAATGCTGCACAGTTGACGGCGAGAAACGGCCCCAATGCCCGTCCGCTTTCCAGATGAATGCCTTGGGCAAACAATTCCTTCCCCGTCCCCGACTCGCCTGTAATTAATACCGTCGCATTGCTTTTGGCAAAAAGAGCTGCGTGCTGCTTGGTTTCCCGGATCTGCGCAGAGGTGCCAATAATATTTTCCAGCCGATATCTTGCTTCCAGACCGCTCTCATGCAATTTTTTACGCAGAGACATCTCCATCTTCTGAATATCGCTGATCTCCTTGAAATTGGAGACCGCACCCACGACCTGATCCTTCACGATCACCGGAATGCGGTTGATGACAATCGAGCGATCCAATACCGTCGCCACGTCCCCAAGCTCCTGCCGCCCCGTTTTGAGGACACGCAGCATATCCGAATGAGGGATGTAATCCGTGATCGGCCTTCCCAGCACATCCCCGGAAAGTCCCAGCAGCATTTTCGCTTGCTCATTGACCAGTGTAATCCGGCTCTGGCGATCTACCGCAATAACAGCATCGTGCAAGGAATCGACTACTGCTCCCATGAGCAATTTTTCTCTCAGCCGATCACGAGTGAATGGAACCAGAGAAACAGCCTGTTGCACAGCTCGTCTGATCGTGGAAAGCGACGGCTCCACCAGATGCCATTCCCCGTGTGGCGGCTTGGATCGGCGTATACTGGTATCCCACACGGGGGCGAGATAGGTAAATGGCTCTTCTGCTCCTCGCAGATTGACATTCTCTGTGGCATGAAAAAGGCATGGGCAGCCTACCGTATCCGGTTCTAGCTCGAATTCCTTCTCCAGCCAGCTCTTTTCATTTTCCGAAGCGCACACGACGATTTGCTCCACGGTCTTTCCCGCTTCCCGCAAGCTGTCGACTTTATCCTTGATGTCATTCAGATCGATGGACAAAGTAACCACAGGAAGCGAGAGGGACGCCATCTCTTCCGCATACGGCTCAGAGGTAATGACCACGAATGGCGTCATCATATGGTCCAGAATCGATCGGATCGAGTAAAAGTACACGACAGGATGTTCTTCCGTATCCAGCAGAGCAGCAATTTTACTCTCCACCGTTTTATCTAGTCTATATAAAGCGATCATAGCTCCTCCCAGGTAGCAGGCAAAGAAATGCGGTACTCAGCCATTTTTCGATAAAGTGTATTGCGCCCGATCTGAAGCAGCTTGGCTGCCTGACTTACATTGCCTCCCGTTGCGCGAATCGCTCGTCTGATGGCCTCCTTCTCCGTTTCCTTTAGCGAGGGCAGCGCATCCTCTGATTCCAAAACGTCCCTGACTTCGTCCAGCCCCTCCAATTGGATGTGGTCAGCCTCGATATCCTCGCCGTCCGCCAAAAAAGCCGCCTGGATCAGCACACCTTGTAGCTCCCGTACATTGCCTGGCCAGGAATGAGACACAAGCAACGCCTGTGCTTCCCTGGAAATGGACGGAGCGACACCCTCAGGAGAAAGCTGCTGCAAGAGGTGCCGGGCAAGCTCGGGAATATCGGTTCGACTGCGCAGAGGCGGCAATTGAATCATGACGCCCTTGAGCCGGTAGTACAGGTCTGCACGAAAACGTCCTGCCCTGATTTCCTCAGGCAAATTCCGATGTGTAGCGGCAATCACCCTCGCGTAGATCGGTCTGGACTGATTGCTTCCGACTGGTGTCACGACCTTTTCCTGCAAGACGCGCAATAGTGCAGCCTGAGAGCGAAGCGACATGTCCCCGATCTCATCGAGAAAAATCGTCCCTCTCTTCGCCGCCTCAAACTTGCCGATCCTTCCTTCACGTTGCGCCCCGGTAAAAGAACCGCCTTCATAACCAAATAATTCGCTCTCAATCAAATTTTCCGGAATCGAGCTGCAATTTACCGCAATAAATGGCTCTTGCGCTCGCGGACCTGTTTCATGGATCATCTGAGCAAACAGCTCTTTGCCCGTTCCACTCTCCCCCAAAAGCAGCACCGGAAAATCGACGCGAGCTGCTTTTTGCCCGAGCATTTTTGCTTGCAAGAATCGCGGGCATGTTCCGGCAAGACGAGGAAAAGGCTTCAGCAGGGCGGGTGAAGCGGAAGGCCATATCCGCTTTCGCTTATCCTGTATCGTGTTTTCCATACCTGCATCCATCTGCTCTATGACCCGGCCCATTACTTCAGAACCCAGCTGCCTTTTCGCCGATTCATTCATTCCTACGATGCGGTCATCGCGATCCAGTCCGATCAGCGGCAACGATCGTTGGGTCCGAGAGTCAGCCTGCGGCAACGTCACGATGCGATCGGCTTCTGCCGACAGAAAGTGATTTTGCAGCGCTTCGGCAACCATGCAGACAAGCGTCAGAGAGAGTGGATGATTGTATTCTTTTCTCGTACTGATATTTACGACACCCAGAAGTTCACCTGCAGTAGAAAAAATCGGTGACGCTGAGCATGTCAAAAACTGATTTTCCAAAAAGTAATGCTGTTCTCCCTGCACATGAACGGGCTGCTTTTCGATCAAAGCCGTTCCGATCGCATTGGTTCCCTTGTGCCCCTCTTTCCAATTCGCCCCGATCTGCAGCTGTACTTTTTGCGCCTGATTGGCAAACGTCGGATCACCCACTGTATGGATAATGTTTCCGTGTCGGTCAGCGAGCAGGGCGATGTGTTCCGTGTGCAATAAGAAGGGCTCCAATCTTCCAAACAACGGAAGACTTCTGCGAATCAGGAGGTGATTTTCTTGAATGATTTCTTTGATTCGATTCATGGATATGATTTGATCATGTGCATTCTCTGTGGCTTTGAGGTTCGATTCTTGGCAGCGCTTCCATGACTGCAAAACAATCGTCGACAATTCCCTTCCCTCCCACTAGAAAACTTGGCTGCGTCAAGCTATGTGCGGAGCCTTCGTTGCACTATCATTCTCCTCCAGTATACCATGATTCTCTCGTCTGGCATTGTTCCACTATAGAACGCAAACTGTTCCATTATGATACATATTTTTTGTGCGTGTTTTTGAAAACGTTGTCATACCTTGCTCGTTTCAGGTGGCATGGGATTTGCTGAATGAAGAGATCGTACCGTACATGAGATAGATGTGAGGAGGCGTTCGCATGATCTATGCACAACCCGGCCAAGCCGGATCCAAAGTAACCTTCAAAAATCGCTACGACAATTACATCGGGGGCAAATGGGTTCCACCTGTCAAAGGAGAGTACTTTGAAAATGTGACCCCAGTGACTGGCAAGGTATTTTGCGAGGTGGCTCGGTCCACAGCCGACGATATCGAACTGGCTCTGGACGCCGCACATGAAGCCAAGACTGCTTGGGGGAGGACTTCGGTAACGGAGCGCTCCAATATCCTGCTGAAAATTGCGGATCGGATCGAAGCAAATCTGGAGACTCTGGCTGTTGCCGAAACATGGGACAACGGAAAGCCGGTCCGTGAGACGCTCGCTGCTGATTTGCCACTGGCGATCGATCACTTCCGCTATTTTGCCGGCAGCATTCGCGCACAAGAAGGAACCCTCAGTGAAATCGACAACGGAACGGTCGCGTACCATTTCCATGAGCCGCTTGGCGTAGTCGGGCAGATCATTCCGTGGAACTTCCCACTGTTGATGGCTACTTGGAAGCTGGCACCTGCTCTGGCTGCAGGCAATTGCGTCGTCCTGAAGCCAGCTGAACAAACTCCTGCATCCATTCTCGTGTTGATGGAGCTGATCGGCGATCTGCTTCCTCCAGGCGTAGTGAACGTCGTCAATGGCTTTGGCCTGGAAGCAGGCAAACCGCTAGCCTCCAGCAACCGTATCGCCAAAATTGCCTTCACGGGTGAAACGACGACCGGTCGCCTCATCATGCAATACGCTTCTCAAAACATCATCCCTGTCACGCTGGAGCTGGGCGGCAAGTCCCCGAACATCTTCTTCCCCGATGTATTCGCCAAAGACGATGCTTTTCTGGACAAAGCACTGGAAGGCTTTGTGTTGTTCGCTCTCAACCAAGGCGAAGTGTGCACATGCCCATCCCGCGCCCTGATTCACGAAAGCATCTACGAACCATTCATGGAGCGCGCTCTGCAACGGGTTTCGGCCATCAAGCAGGGCAATCCACTGGATACGGATACCATGATTGGAGCGCAGGCATCGCTGGAGCAGATAGAAAAAATCCTTTCCTACCTCGACATCGGCAAGCAAGAAGGAGCAGACTGCCTGATCGGAGGAGCATCCGCGCAATTGGGCGGAGATCTGGAAGGAGGGTACTACATCCAGCCTACTGTATTCAAAGGGCACAACAAAATGCGCATTTTCCAGGAAGAAATCTTTGGTCCAGTCGTGGCAGTAACAACCTTTAAGGATACCGAAGAAGCTCTTTCCATCGCGAACGACACTCTCTATGGTCTCGGATCGGGTGTATGGACCCGCGATATGAATACAGCCTATCGCATGGGTCGTGAAATCCAGGCAGGACGCGTATGGACCAACTGCTATCACGCTTACCCTGCTCACGCAGCGTTCGGCGGCTACAAGAGCTCAGGGATCGGCCGCGAAAACCATAAAATGATGCTCTCTCATTATCAACAAACCAAAAACCTCTTGGTCAGCTACAGCGACCAGGCACTTGGATTCTTTTAAATCATGAATGCAGCGGAAAAAGTGCTCGCGACGGATGCAGCCTTGCAACTGATTGAGCGGCTCCAGGCAAAGCACGGCAAGCTGATGTTCCACCAATCCGGCGGCTGCTGTGATGGCAGCTCCCCCATGTGTTACCCGCTCGGTGAATTTCTCGTCGGCGAGCAGGACGTTCTGTTAGGCGAAATTGGAGGGTGCCCGTTTTACATGGGCAAGGCGCAGTACGAATACTGGAAGCACACCCAATTGATCATCGACGTGGTAAAAGGGCGAGGCGGCATGTTTTCGCTCGAAGGCCCCGAGGGGGTTCGCTTTCTGACCCGTTCACGCTTGTTTCCTGACTCCTAATCCTGTTAGAACGCAAAGAAAAGCGAAAAGACCGTCTCAGCCTGTTTACAGGTCCGAGCGGTCTTTTTCTACTCCGTTTAAGATCGGGTACGTTTCCTCGCTTGGCGTTGATTCGTATTTCGACTGTCTTGCTTGTTGGCATTGCGTGAACTGCTGGCATTTCGGCCGGAGCTACTCGCATTTCGTTCGCCCCCATCACTACGTCTGCCGCGTTCCACCGGCTTGCCTTTGCTTCTTCCAGCCTGCTCTGCTTTGGCTCCCCTATACTCCCGTGTGTCACGGCTTTTCTGCTCTTGCTTGGGCTTCGCCGGTGCCGCCGTTTCCATGCGTTTTCTTTCAAGAGATAGGCGTATGCCTGCCTCGATCGCTTCCAGGTGCATACGGTCTTTAGGCGCGACCAGTGTAATCGCAACTCCTTGTTCTCCTGCCCGGCCCGTACGGCCGATCCGATGAATATAGCTCTCCACATCTTGCGGAATATCGTAGTTAAATACGTGAGTGACACCCTCCACATCGAGCCCCCGCGCCGCTACATCAGTCGCGACCAGCAGCTGAATCCTCGCTTCCCGAAAACGCTTCATCACGTCCTCACGCTTGGCCTGCGACAAATCTCCGTGGAGCTCGTCTGAAAGATAGCCATACCCCTGCAAGGCGGTGTTCAACGTATTGGCTCTGCGCTTCGTCCTGCAAAAAATGACTGCCATAAATGGCCGCTGCTGATCGATCAGATCACGCAGGGTGGACTGCTTGGCACGGTCTGTCGTCTCTACTGCGATTTGACGGATATCCTTCAGCGTAACCTGCTTGCTCTGTACACGCACATCTTCCGGCTTCTGCATGAAACGCTTCGCCAGTGAACGCACCTGGTCCGGCATCGTAGCAGAGAATAGCATCGTTTGCCGATCTACAGAGGTTGCTTTGATGATCTCCTCCACCTCCGGCAGAAAACCCATGTGCAGCATCTGATCCGCTTCGTCCAGCACCAGCATCGACACCGTCGACAGCTCGATCGTCCCTCGTCGCATATGATCGAGCAAGCGGCCTGGCGTCGCGATCACGATCTGTTTCTTGCCTTCCAGCTTTCTCATTTGCCGTTCTACATCCTGCCCTCCATAGACCGCCAGCACGTGAATGTCGTCCAGCTTGGCCAACAGCTTTTTGGCCTCCGTCGTGATCTGCAAAGCCAGCTCGCGCGTCGGAGTCAAGATCAGAGCCTGCACATGCATTGCCAGCGGATCTGCCTTTTCCAGAATCGGCAGCAGGAAGGCAAGCGTCTTTCCAGTCCCTGTCTGAGCCTGCGCCACCACATCCTTTCCCGCCAGAAGCAGCGGAATAGCTTTTTCCTGTACTGGCGTTGAATCCGTAATCCCATTTGCTTTTAATGTATCATGTAAGGGTAAACCAATTCCTAGTGACAAAAAAGTAGCCAGAACGTCTCCTCCTCTATTGGAAGTTTTTTCTCGTTGTTTTCGTTATTTTGTGCATACAGCCACACCGATAAAATAGCGTACGCCATCTCGTGGCTTTTCAAAAGTAACACCACGCTGGTAGTAGATCTCCGTCTCCCGGAAACGAACAAACAGCTCCTCAAATTCAGCAGGTGTCAATTGATGCACGTGAAAGGGTTCGCTTGTCGGCATTCCACGCCCTCTTCCAAAGGGGCTGGACAAGATTAGCATGCCGCCCGGCTTCAGCATCTGGTACAGGTTGTCCATAAAGCGTTGATCATCCGCTACGTGTTCGATCGTCTCAAAGCTCAGGATTGTATCGAACATGCCCAGCTTTTCCGGCAGATCTGGGTCTAGCGCATCCTCTTTTTGATAGATGATTTTCTGATGATTGTATTCGCGATTAGCATAATAGATCGTATCATCGTCGTTATCGACGGCGATTAGTTCGGTCAGTTCGCGCTTTCGCTCCTTAGCTACCATATGGCTGCCATAGCCTGTGCCGCATGCAATATCTAGCACTCTCCCTTTGATGTAGGGTGTGGCAAAATAATAGCGGGCGATATGTTCCAGCAGCATGCCGTTTGTCGGTTTGAGCTGCTTGGGAATAATCCGTTCCCCTGTCCATTCGAGCATCTGAATCACCATTTTCATTCGTATCCTCATCACATCTTACCTTATTCCACGAACAGATGAAAATCGTTATGGAGATGGACAGGCAGGATTCTTAAGAAATTTGTAATCATTTTCACCACTATTTTGTAAAAGCTGATCGGTAAGATAAAACCATAATCGATTGGGTGGGAGGTACCATGAAAAGCTATCAAGTCCTCGTCGTGGATGACGAGCCAGATATCCGGGATGCGATTGAGATCTACCTGAAAAACGAGTCACTCACCGTCTTCAAGGCAGGTGATGGTGTGGAAGCTCTCTCCATCCTCGAGCAAGAAGACATCCATTTGATCATTCTCGACATCATGATGCCGAAAATGGATGGCATTACTGCGACATTCAAGATCAGGCAGGAGAAAAATATTCCAATCATCATGCTCTCTGCCAAATCAGAGGACACAGACAAGATCCTCGGATTGAATATCGGAGCCGATGATTATGTCACCAAGCCTTTTCATCCTTTGGAACTGGTAGCGCGGGTAAAATCCCAGCTGCGTCGTTACACGAACCTGGGCCATTACAAGGAGAATCAGGATGAAGTCAACGTCCGGGGACTGACCTTGAACAAACACACCAAAACCGTCTCCGTCGATGGCAATGAAGTGCGCTTGACTGCTACTGAGTACAAGATCCTGGAGCTATTGATGAGTCATACAGGCCGGGTATTTTCCATCGAGGAAATCTATGAACGAGTCTGGAAGGAGCCGTATATGAACGCAGAAAATACGGTCGCCGTCCACGTTCGACGGATTCGCGAAAAGATCGAAATCAACCCGAGAGAACCAAAATATTTGAAAGTGGTGTGGGGAATTGGATATAAAATCGAAAAGTAAGCGTTACATAGCGCTCGCACTGCTCGCCTTCGTCCTGGTGACGACGATCATTGCGCTTGTCGTAGCCGATATTTACGACGACCGGCGATATTTGGATAAAGACTACTTCCTCAACCAAAACAGCTATCAAATCACCGAAGAGCTGGCGATCTTTGCGAAACTGTTAAAGGATGTACATGTTGACCACGCTGCCTATGCTGACAAAACACCTCAGCAGAAAGTCGATGGGGACCTGCTTGATGACCTCTCGATGGAACGCGATCAGAAGCTAAACCAGCTAGAGGAAAACCTCAGCGCACAATACAACACAAGAATTGAAGAAGCACGCGCAGCAGGCAACGACAGTCAGGCAGCCCTGCTTACAACCGAAAGAGAAAACAAGCGAACCAACGCGGTGAAACAGATCCAGGCAGAATATGACGCAAAGGTAAAAGAAATTGCTTCCGCCAAAGACAAAAAAGTCGAAGATCTGAAATTCAACTTACTCTTAAGAGATGGCACTTTTAAATACGCTATACAAGATAAGAAGAACAACAAGGTTTACACCAATCTGGATTACGAGCCCACAGAAGCCGAAATCAGACAAAACGCACTCATCTCCGTACAGCTTCCGCAGCGCAAAGGAGAAAGAAGCTGGGGACTGTCGCGTTTTTTTCAGGAAAATCAGTGGGAGGGGATCATCTATATCCCTCGAGTAGCTGAAAGCTATTCGCCCGCTTTCGCCCGCTCAGAAGCATCCAGTGAAGCTGTCATTGATGGCTATTATCATCGAATCATCGATGACGCTACTTACTATCAGTCCATTCGCGAAAGACTGCTGAAGGAAATCGGCCTACTGATGATATGCCTCATCGGAGCTGTTGTGCTGTTCCGTTATTTGAAACAAAATCAGGCGCTCGAACATCCTCTCGTCGCGAAAAGCCAATCACTCTTACGACGCATCCCATTAGATGTCCGGTTGCTATCCTTATTGCCTGCAGGAGTCATTTATCTGGTCTTCACGTTTGAAACCAATTTTTTCTGGTTGCCTATCGGCTTCGATCATTTTTCTACACTGGCTCTGCTGACACCATTGACCGCCTATTTCCTGCTTTATGTGGTAGAAGCCTGGAGCATCTATAAAAATCCGGAGTCTCTTTCCCAACAATGGCAAAACAGTCTGTATATGAAGGTTTTCTCCCTGCTGCGAGATAGCTTTGCAGATCGGGGAATGTTTTTCAAACTGGTCATCTTGCTGGGATTGACCATCGGAATGTGTGTGAGTGCCGGTGTCGGATTGCTTGCGCTTATGAAAAGCGAACCCATCTTCCTTTTCCTTGCGTTTCTGTACTCGGTATTCTACGTCATGTTCGTGCTGCCCTACATCCTCCGACGTACAGCTCTGTTAAATCGAATTACGCGCGGTGTTGAACAGATGTCCGCAGGCAATTTCGACGTGGTGATCGATGCAGGGAAGACCAAGGGCAAACTGGCGAATACAGCCCACGCGCTGAACAATCTCAAGCAGAGTGTCAAACAATCCCTGGATGATCAGATGAAAAGCGAGCGACTGAAGTCCGAGTTGATTACCAATGTGTCCCACGACTTGAAAACGCCACTCACCTCTATCATCAATTACGTCGATTTGTTAAAGCGTGAAGACTTATCGACGGAAGATCGCAGCAATTATCTGAATGTGCTGGAGCGAAAAACAGACAGATTGAAGGTCTTGATTGACGATTTGTTTGAAGCAGCCAAGATGGCAAGCGGCTCCGTGGAGCTGAATATTGAACAGGTTAACGTCGCAGCCCTGCTGAGGCAAACGCTAGCCGAATGCGATGACAAAATCGAGCAATCCTCGCTTACCTTCCGCGTCAACATCGAGCAGAACAAGATTTATGCTCCGCTGGATGGCAAGAAAACCTGGCGCGTCTTTGAAAACCTGATCAGCAATGCACTCAAATATTCCTTACCCAACACCAGAGTGCACGTCGATTTGATCGAGCTTCCGGATAAAGTGCAGCTGACCATCAAGAACGTATCCGCTTACGAGATCAACTTTGATGCCGATGAACTGTTTGAGCGATTCAAACGAGCTGATGAATCCCGCAACACAGAAGGCTCCGGCCTTGGTCTAGCGATTGCCAAAAGCATTGTCGAGCTACAGGGTGGCAACCTTTCTATCGACATTGACGGTGACTATTTCAAGGTGATCGTTGTCTTCCACAAATTCAAGCCAGCATGATGAATGAAAGAAAGCCAATCGACCGGGCAGTCCTTCCCGACGATTGGCTTTTCCTTTTACCTGATTGCGATTCGCGACCAGTCTATACGGCAAAATCTCGTTGAAACAGCTCCCGGATGCCGTCAGCAGCTTCCTGTTCATCCGAGCCCTCGATTTCAAAAGTGACCTCATCCCCAGTCTTGGCACCCAATGCCATGACGTTTAAGATGCTTTTGCCATTGGCCTGCTTGTTCTGGTAGAGAATTTTCACAGTGGAACCGTACTGATTCAGCTTGTTTACCAATACAGACGCCGGGCGAGCATGTAGTCCACCACTCACGTTTACGATCTCTGTAAAACGGATCATCCCATCTCTCCCTTTTCCACGCGTTGATTAACGGTCAAAGCTTAAGTGACAGGTTTGAAAAACTGTGGCAGATGCTCCTTGTGAGCCTCCAGCATTTCATCCAGTAACTGTTTGGCTATCGCATCCGATGGTACGAGTGGATTGATCGTCATCGCAAGGAGCGCCAGATGATAGTCACCTGTGACCGCAGCTTCCGCGGCTACCCGTTCAAACGATTTGATTTGCTGTACTAGTCCGCGAACCGCGACAGGCAAATCCCCTACCGCCATCGGGATCGGTCCTTCCTTGGTGATTACGCAGTTCACCTCTACGGCAGAATCGTCCGGAATACTGGCAATCGCGCCATTGTTGCGGACGTTGACTGGCTGGATGTCCCGCTTGTCGTTGTATACTTGCACACGTGAGCTGGATATCCGTACGCAATTGTCCGATGTTATTGGGGCAGTGATAGGCTAAAAAGGCGTGAATGGCGCTGGCTGAAATCTGAATCTCACGCCCCAATCGAAACGCTTCTTCGCGGAAAAAATCAATCACGATGTTGTATCTCTCTTCGATTCCGCGCTCAGCCAGGGAAGGCAGCTTGATAATCATCGGAATCCGCCGGATGAACGTCTTGAGCAGGCTGGATTCCGGGTTTTCCGTTGTCGCCGAAATGATTTGCACCTGCGCCGTGCGCTCTACCTCTGTTTCGCCAACCCTCCGGAAGGTAGCCTTGTCCATGAAAGTAAAAAAAATCTCCTGCCCCTCTGCCGGCAGACGATGAACCTCATCGAGAAACAGGATGCCTCCATCCGCCTTTTCCACCAATCCTCTGCGATCATTCTCAGCACCGGTATACGCCCCTTTTTTCACACCAAACAACTGACTGATCAGAAGCTGTGGATTATTGGCATAGTCGGCACAATTAAAGACGACGAACGGCGCTTCTGGACTCAATCTGCCTGTATCGACAGCAAACTCGTGAATCCAGTTTGCAAACACCGATTTCCCTACACCGGTTTCCCCCAAGATCAGGCAGTGCATGCCGCGTGGCGGATACAGCACAGCCGCCTTTGCCTGTTCGATCTGCGTCCGCAAGCTTTTATTCGACTTGGCCAAACGGTCCAGCGCCGTTTCCACTTGATACAGCGAATCGTCCTTTTGCTTTACATAAAAAAGAGTAGGCCTGCCTATGATTTATTCAACCTTATCCTCTTTCCATAGCTGATTGAGATCATTGCTTACATTTGCTCGGGCCAATCCCATCATTTTGGCCAGGTCGCTGGCACTCACCTTGTTTTGAGAGCCCAATTCCATCAGCTTTTGATAAATCAGGTCAATCCGTTTCATACCATCACCTGCCGCTCCAGACGTGTTGGTTTTGATTTCCATATCAAACAGGAAAAACCTTCCTTTTTTTCGAGACCTTTATTTATTTTCTGACCCTTGCCTGCTCCTACGGTATAATGAAATGACAAGACACTGTTTATGTCTTGCATCGAAGAGACAGGGGACTGTTAGCGCCATGCTGGTTTTCGTTTTGTTTACCATCTGGGCATTGGGATTTTTCGTATTGTTCACCGACCCTCGCCACACCGCTATTCGCTGGGCAAGTGCGACAGCCTTCGTGGGAGGCGGCGGATTTTTATCGGGTGTGATCGATGAATACGTGCTCGTCATCTGGGCCGATACCTTCGCTCAGCATCCTGACTGGCTCCAAGCACTTACTTTTTTGAGCAGACTCGCTTCTTTCGTCTGCCAGGTGGGATTGCCTTACACCTTTTTGATGTTTGCCGTCCATTCCAGCGACTCGCTCTCTCGTAAAGTCAAAAGAATCACGCAGTATTTCGCGCTGATTCCACCGCTGATCATGCTGGTGATTACGCCGCTCTATCCAGTACTGTCCTTTAATTACTGGATCATGGTGGCGTGGGTCATTCCGTACTTTTTGGCAGCCTGTTCCATTCTCATTATTCTGTACAGGCAGGAAAAAGACCCACTCGTCAAAAAAAATCGTTTTTACACCAATCTGTTGATCATCGTCCCGCTCTTTTTTGTCTTTACATTCATCTATGTCATGCGCATCCAAAATGACTACGAAGCTTGGCGCTACAATACATTTGTCGTGGCGATCCAGTTCATTTTCATCGTCGCCGTCAGTCTCAAATACGGCTTTCTCGGCGTTCGGCTTCGCGTGGAAAAAAAGCGTCTGGACAGCACGCTTCGTGCTATGACCTCTGGTGCGCAAATCGTCAACCATACGATTAAAAACGAAGTAGGCAAAATCGCGCTCTACGCCGACCGGATGCACGCCTACGCAGAGAAAACCAATCAGTCTGATCTGAAAGAAGACACACAGGTATTGATAGAATCGTCCCAGCACATCCTCAACATGGTAGGGCGCATCCAGGAGCAGCTGCGCGAGGTGGTCCTACGCGAGGACCAAGTCTTTCCGAGCCAGATCATTACGCAGGTCATGCATACCCTGCAGCCTTATACAGAGAAAAACCGGATAGAGGTCAGCTTGGAGCTGCAGGAAGAAGTGCTATTGGTATGCGACCCCGTCCAGCTGCGGGAAGTCCTCACCAATCTGGGCATGAACGCGATCGAAGCGATGAAAGCTGGGGGTATCCTCCAAGTGCAGATGTTCCTTTCCAAGAAGCATCTCGTCATCGCCATCACCGATACCGGCACTGGCATCAGCAAGGAAAATCTCCCGCATGTGCTGGACCCCTTTTTCTCGACGAAGAGGACCGGGCACAACTTCGGTCTGGGGCTCTCCTACTGCTATCATGTCATGCAAAAGCACCAAGGGCTGCTGGAGCTTTCCAGCGAACCCGGAAAAGGAACGACCGTCTTTCTGCTGTTCCCGAAAAAACGCATCGTCCACGAATAAATCGTTTTCGAAAGGAGGCTTGGCACTCTTATGGACCCCATCCGTGTATTCCTCGTAGAAGACGACCCTGTCTGGCGCAAAGGCCTGGTCGATTATCTGAATAACAAGCCTGACCTCACCGTCATCGGAGAAGCAGGCACCAAGGAAGAGGCTCTGGAACGTTTCACACCGGCTGACACCGACGTTGTGTTGATGGATATCAACCTGACGGAAAACAATCTCGACGGCATCGAGACCGCCATCGCTTTCATCCAGCTGCAACCGGAATGTAAAATCATCATGCTTACCTCCTTGACCGATGAACAGGTGATAGTCGAGTCCTTTTCGGCTGGCGCCGTCAACTACATCAGCAAGTCCAGCTTCAAGGAAATTCCCGATGCGATCCGCGCTGCCCATGCCAAGCAATCCGCTATCCATCCCACGGCTGCCGCGGCCCTGCGCAGTGAATTTTTACGCCTGAAAAACGATGAGTACCAAAAGCTGCTCTCTCCTGCAGAAAAGGACATCCTGCAGCTCATCCATCAGGGACAAACGCAAACCCAAATCGAACAATCTCTTCATATCACCAAACGCACGATCAAAAACCACATCAACCGCATCCTCAAAAAAATGGGCGTCAAAACGAGCAAGGAAGCCGCAGCCAAAGCAAGCCAGCGCAAGCTATTCTAAATCGCTTTGGCGCGGCTTTCCGCGACCCCCTCCTCTGCTCGTCTTTACATTTCGACCAGGACTTATGATCAGGTACCAATAAAAGTTGGTACTTTTTTATATCCCCCCACTCTTTACAATGAGAGCTAAGCAATTATCCTTTTTGTAAAGGTGTGGTATACATGTTTTTGATTCACGCCCTTTTAAAAACTATCTTGGTGCTATGGTTCCGCCCTCGCATGCAAGGTCTTGAAAAATTGGATCTCTCCAAACCATCACTGATTACACCTAACCACGTATCTCTCTTGGATGCGGTCCTGCTCTCCTTTTACTTGCCGAAAAACGCGACCTTCGTCGTCAACACAGAGATCGCCAAAAAGTTCGCCTTTTTCCTTCGTTTCCGCAAGCACATCACGATTGATCCGCTCAATCCATACTCGATTCGCCAAATGCTGCGGATCTTGAAAAAAGGAGAAACCTTGGTGATTTTCCCAGAAGGTCGCATCACGACTACGGGCGGCTTGATGAAAATTTACAGTGGTGTCGGTTATCTCGCGATGCGCACTGGCGTACCCGTCTATCCGGTCATCATCCAAGGTCTGCAGCGCTCCATTTTCTCTTACTTAAAAGGCAAGCTGCGCCTGCAATGGTTCCCGGAAGTGACGATCACCATCAGCAATCCCTATACCATCGAACACGATAAAACACGGTCGATGCGTGAACAAAAAGCATCCGCCAGCGATCTGGTTTTACGTACCATGCAAAACGAGCTGTTCCAAAGTCAAATGAAGCCAAACGTCAACCTGTTCGATGAAGTCCTGCGCGCCTCGCAAATCAACGGCGCCAAAATGGAAATCGCAAAAGATCTCACTGCTGCCGTCAACTACCGGACTTTGCTGGTCGGCAGCTACTTGCTCGGCAACAAGCTCCGTCCATCGCTTTTGGGTCAATCAACGGTCGGACTGTTCCTGCCCAACTCTGTCGGTCACCTGATCACGTTGCTGTCCTTGTTCCGCATCGGCAAAACACCTGCGATTCTGAACTTTTCCTTGGGTGTCCGCCCTTTGCTGGACTGCTGCGAAACTGCTGGGATCCAAACGATTCTGACTTCCCGCGTATTTATCGAAAAAGGGAAGCTGGACCACATCATCGCCGGACTGGAAGACAGCATGAAAATCGTCTACCTGGAAGATTTGAAAGCATCTGCCACCGCTTTTGACAAAGTGGCCGCCCTGTTCCGCTTCCTGACCAAACAACCTGCACAGACCGGCAACAACGAGCTGATACTGTTCACCTCAGGCAGCGAAAGCAAACCAAAAGGCGTGGTGCTGACACATACCAACCTGTTTGCAAATATTCAACAGGTGACCAGCGTGATTGACATCACTTCACGTGACAAGTTCTTTAATGCACTGCCGATGTTTCACAGCTTTGGCCTGACAGCAGGTACGCTCTTGCCAGTCGTCAAAGGAGTTCCGGTCTACCTGTATCCGAGTCCGCTACATTACAAAGCCATTTCCGAGCTGGTCTACGATCAGAACGCGACGATCCTGTTCGGCACCTCTACCTTTATGGCTGGATACGGTCGGATGGCACATCCGTACAATTTCTATTCACTGCGCTACGTCTTCGCTGGTGCTGAAAAACTAAAAGACGATGTCCGTCAAATGTGGATGGAGAAATTCGGAGTACGTATCTTTGAAGGCTACGGCGCTACCGAGACCTCTCCCATCCTGTCACTCAACACGCCTCTTTCCAACAAGCAGGGTACGGTAGGCCGCCTGTTGCCTGGCATGTCGTATCGACTGGACGCTGTCGAAGGAATCGAGCAAGGTGGACAGCTGCTTGTCAAAGGCCCCAATGTCATGAAAGGGTACATGATCCACGGGAAAGGCTTCCTGCCCGCAGAAGAATGGTATCAGACCGGCGACCTGGTGGAAACAGACGCAGAAGGCTTCCTGACCATCAAATCCCGCCTGAAGCGCTTCGCTAAGATCGGCGGGGAAATGGTCTCCCTCAACCTGATCGAGGAGCTGGCCATGCAGTGCTTCGGCCACTCGGGATTTGCCGCCATCACGGTCAATGACCCACGCAAAGGGGAGCGCGTCCTGCTCTATTCCACTGACGAAAGAGCAGAGCTAAGCCCGCTTCGTGCCTATATCCAGCAACGTCAGTTTTCACCGTTACTCGTCCCTGCAACCATTCGTCATACCAAGTCCCTGCCGCTCCTGGGCAGCGGAAAAACAGATTACGTCAGCCTCAAGCAATGGGCTGAGCGTGGAGGCGATGCATCATGAAGACGCGATTACAGCCCTTGCAGGCTTTGTATTTCACACAGTTCCTATCCGCCTTTGCCGACAACATGATCTTGTTCGTGATCGCGAACCTGCTGCGGGAGAATGGCTTTTCTCCCGCCATGCTCGCGCTCGTCTCGATCTCATTCTTTCTCCCTTATATTTTTCTCGCTCCGCTGGTGGGGCCATTTGCCGACAAGCATCCTAAATCGCTCGTACTCGTAATCGGCAACTTGATCAAAGCTCTCGGTGTCCTGCTGCTGTTCGTGATCGATCAATCCAGCATCCTGCTGCTGATGCTCTGCTACTTCACGGTAGGTGTGGGAGCAGTCGTATACTCCCCAGCCAAATACGGAATCTTACCGGAGCTGACGAAGAACGAGGATGAGCTGTTTCATGCGAATGCACGAATCGAAGCGTATACGATTATCGCGATTCTGACCGGGATTGGCGGGGGTGGTGCAATTGCTTCCATGACGCACCCGCTCCTGTCCTCTGGCATCTGTCTCGCGCTGTACCTGCTGTCATTGTTCATGACGTTCTTCATCCCACGCATGCACGGAAATGCTGCGATTCGCTACGGTACGGAAGCTCGTCGTTTCTTCCTTGACTTTCAAGCTTTGATGAAAAGACCGGATACGAACTTTGCCCTCGTCGGAACGGGCGCCTTCTGGATGAGTTCAGCTGTCTTGCGTGTCGCGGTGCTTGCCTGGATTCCCGCAGCACTCGCGATCGATCCGCAGCACTTTTCGGTTTCATTGATCCTGGCGACTACCTCGATCGGCATTATCGCGGGAGCATTTTTGGCTCCCAAGCTCATACCGCTGCACCAATTTACACGCTCCATCATCTATGGCTTTGGCATGTTCCTGGTGATTGTCCTGTTTCCTTGGATTCACGTCACGTTTTTCGCGATCTGTCTCTTGCTGCTGGTAGGCTTTATGGGCGGGGTCTTCATCATTCCGATGAATACGATCTTGCAGGAGGAAGGAAAGAAGATGGTGGGCTCCGGGAAAACCATCGCCATTCAGAACTTTATCGAAAACTTCTTGATGGCAGTAGGTTCCGGAATCTACTACCTGTTTACCTACATGAGTAATTCGATCTCCGGAGCTATCGTCTTCCAAGGCTTGATCCTGTTGGTCTTTCTGGCTTACCTGGCGAAAAAAAACCAACAGATTCGGACTCAGGGGAGAACTTTTTTGAGATGAACATTCTCAGGCCATATGAGTGCGAAACAAAATGTTCAATAGCAAAAGGACAGTCTCGGCAACAAGCCTAGCTGTCCTTTTGTACTTTGTTTACAATCGTTGATTCCTAGATATCTTCTCGAACACTTCTATTACTTCGGCAGCAGTAGGGACATTGAGCACATTCTCCTCGATGAATTCTTTCACCTGCGGATCTGTGCTGGTCATCAGCAGGTGAGCAGCGGCTTCTCCATCGTAGGGCTAAAAAGTCTCGATGTTCTCGGTTTAACTGTTTGGCGACCCACTCCGTCTTTTCACGTCCCTTCGCTGACATTTCAGAACGAAGTGGCTTCTCGTCGAAAGCGAGGACGACTTCGCGATCACAGTTCCCACGTATGAATTGGACCGGATATTGCGTTTTAAGCTGGATGAGGCGCTTTGCAATTTCATCATTGTCCCCCCTTTTTCCCAGTTTACTTCTGTCAGCCACCTGACTTTACACCTTTTTGTGCCTCGTAGACTTGCAGGCAGTCCAGGAAGGGTTGACCGTATTTATCAAACTTGGCTTCCCCGACTCCCTTGATTTGCAGCATTTCTTTCTTATCCTTCGGGCATAAGCTGCTCATCTCACGCAGGGTGCTATCATGGAAAATAACATAGGGCGGCACACCCTCACGCTGCGAGATCTCCTTGCGCAGGCTGCGTAGACGCTCGAACAAGTCGTCGTCTTCTGTCTGCTGCACGGGACGAATCACGATTTTTTGCCAGACCTGCTCCTCTCCGCGCAGAACGGGCAAGGCCTTTTCCCCCAGCTTGAGCACCGGGTACTGGCTCTCTGTCACCTGCAGGTAGCCTTCTGCGATCAAGAGCTGGATCAAATCGACGATCTCTTTTTCCTTGTACTCTTTCATCAAGCCGTAGGTAGGCAGTTGATCAAAGGAAAATTGGGTCACTTTTTTATTTTTGGAGCCTTTCAGCACTTGAGCTACCAGAGCAGCACCGAAACGCTCCTTCATGCGCTTGACGCAGGAAAAGATTTTTTGTGCCTCCACCGTGATGTCGGCAAGCTCACGCTGATCGGTGCAGTTGCCGCAACGGCCGCATTCAGCTGCTGAGGTCTCGCCAAAATAATGAACGATGTACTGCTGCAAGCAGCGTGGGGTGCGGCAGTAATCAATCATGGCGTACAGCTTCTTGTACTCGTGCTCCTTCCGCTCATCGGAGAGCGTGTTTTGCTCAATGAAGAAGGTCTGTGTCTGGATGTCCTGCGGCTGGAATAATAGGACACACTCGCTCGGCTCGCCGTCCCGTCCTGCACGCCCTGCCTCCTGGTAGTACGCCTCCAGATTTTTCGGCATGTTGTAATGGATCACGTAGCGGACGTTGGACTTGTCGATTCCCATTCCAAAGGCATTGGTGGCAATCATCGTGCGCACGTCATCGAACAGAAATGCCTCCTGGTTCTCTGCGCGTTCTTCTTCTGTCAGTCCTGCGTGATATTTGGTCACAGAAAATCCGCGCTTGTTCAAATCAGCATGGAGCGCATCCACGTCTTTTCTCGTGGCCGCATAAATGATCCCGGCTTGCTGACCGTTGGAACGTATATACTCCTGAATGAAATCGCGGCGGTTCTCTCCCCTGCGCACGGACAGATTCAGATTGTCTCGACCAAAGCCTGTGATGAAGATCTGTTCGCCCTCCAAGGACAGCTGTCGTTGAATATCGGACGTAACTTCCGGTGTAGCCGTCGCTGTCAGTGCTACGACTACAGGGCGCTGGGGCAGCGAGTCCAGAAAGCGGGCAATCTCCAAATAGCTCGGTCGGAAATCATGCCCCCACTGGGAGACGCAGTGCGCTTCATCCACGGCCACAAAAGAGATCGGTACATCCTGGATCAACGATTGGAAGGAATCGGATTCCAGCCGCTCGGGCGCAATGTAGATCAGCTTGTACTCGCCGCGAGCGGCTTGCTGCATTCTCTCCCTAACCTCGCTGTATGTTAGCGAGCTGTTGATCTGTGTAGCAGGAATCCCCATGCTGACCAATACGTCTACTTGATCCTTCATCAGCGAGATCAGAGGTGAGACGACGATCGTCACACCTTCGAACAGCATCGCTGGAACCTGATAGCAGATCGACTTCCCGCCGCCTGTCGGCATAATACCTACGGTGTCGTGGCCTTCCAGCAGGCTCGTGATGATTTTTTTTTGCCCCTCCCGAAACGTCGGGTAGCCAAAATATTTCTGCAATACTTCTTCTGCTCTATGCAACAAGAGAATTCCCCTTCTCTTACTTTTTTCATCATCTACCTCTATTAGTGTACTTGTCTTCTTGAGGACAAAACAAGGGTTCGCAAAAAAACCGATCGCACAAAGCTGCACGATCGGTCATTCTTCTCCTTATTGGCTTGTGATTACTCTTTGGGGTGAATCATCTGCTCTGGGCGAACGATCTGGTCAAATTGTTCCTCCGTCAGCAGATTACTTTTGATCGCGGCTTCTTTTAGCGTCAAACCTTCCTTGTGGGCAAGCTTGGCGATCGCCGCGGCATTTTCATAGCCGATGTGAGGATTCAGCGCTGTAACGAGCATCAGGGAGTTTTTCAGGTTGCGCTCGATGACGATCTGATTGGGCTCGATTCCGACTGCGCAGTTGTCCGTAAACGAATGCATGGTATCTGCCAGCAGTCGAGTGGATTGCAAGAAGTTGTAGATAATGACCGGCTTAAATACATTCAACTCAAAATTTCCCTGGCTGGCGGCAAAGCCAATCGCCGCATCATTGCCCATCACCTGGCAGGCTACCATCGTCATGGCTTCACTCTGTGTCGGGTTTACTTTACCTGGCATGATCGAGCTGCCCGGCTCATTGGCAGGGATTGAGATCTCACCGATACCGGAGCGCGGTCCACTCGCGAGCCACCTGACGTCATTGGCAATTTTCATCAGATCTGCCGCCAATGCCTTCAGCGCACCGTGAACATGCACCAGCTCGTCGTGGCTGGTCAACGCATGGAATTTGTTCGTCGCCGTTTGAAAGGGCTTGCCCAGCTGCTGTGTTATCTCGGCAGCGACCATTTCTCCAAAACGGGGATGTGCGTTGATTCCCGTCCCGACTGCGGTTCCGCCAATCGCCAGCTCGCGGAGGTACTGCGCGCTTTCCAGGATCATGCGTCCGCTCTTATCCAGCATGTGAACCCACCCGCTCACCTCCTGGCCGAGTGTCAACGGCGTAGCATCCTGCAAATGGGTCCTGCCGATCTTGATGATGTTCATGAATTCGCTGCTCTTTTGCTCCAAGGTGGTTTTTAACCGGGCAAGTGCGGGAAGCACCTGATCCTCGACGGCAACGAGAGCGGCTAGATGCATCGCAGTAGGGAAGGTATCGTTAGAGCTTTGCGATTTGTTCACATCGTCATTCGCGTGAATGCGCACGGCGCTTCCGCTTTGCTCCAGCATGGAGTTGGCGCGGTGAGCGATCACCTCATTTACGTTCATATTGGACTGGGTGCCGCTTCCCGTCTGCCAGACGACGAGCGGGAAATGGTCGTCCCACTGACCTGCAATGACTTCATCGGCAGCAGCCACGATCACTCTTGCCTTCTCATCGTCCAGCTTGCCCAGCTTGTGATTAGCCAAAGCCGCGCTTTTTTTCAACACGCCAAACATGCGGACGACCTCAAGCGGCATCTTCTCGGTTCCGATGCGAAAATTCTGCAAGCTGCGCTGGGTTTGCGCCCCCCACCACGCACTTGCGGGAACCTGGATCTCGCCCAAGGTATCCCTTTCGATTCTGTAATCCATCACGCTTCCTCCTTTTTTACGGGACCACGCATCTGAAAGACTCACCTCATTATCATGCCCAGTTATTGTATGAAAAAAGACCGATGCACCATTCACTTTTGGCTACAATCGGTCTTTGGTCTTTCCTGTTTATCTGCTCTCCACTTCTACTGAAACGACGTGATCCACATGCTTCAAGGAACTGTATATATCTGTGGTATACGTATCATCCGAGGCAGCAATCATCATTTCCAGCTTCTTCTGTCCGTTATCCACATCTTTTACCTTCACTCTTTTCACTTGCATGTGGAGGTGTTTAATCTGCCTGAAGACATCGTCCAGATCGCCATTGCCCTGCACGATGATCTTGATCGACAAATCGCGTTGGCGCAAGGAGCTCGGACCAATCCATTTCAGAATGAAAGGAAACAGGTTGATCGCCAGGATGATAAGGGCTGTTGCCGTCACCGCTTCAAAGTAAAAACCTGCTCCAACTGCAATTCCCAGCCCGGAAGCTGCCCAAACCATCGAAGCTGTCGTCAAGCCGGAAATCACATCATTGCTTCTGCGCAGAATCACACCTGCACCGAGAAAACCTACCCCACTCACAATCTGTGCTGCCAGACGCATCGCATCCATATTGGTTACTCCAGGTACGGAGAACTTCGGCACGGATTGAATCGAGACAATCGTGATCAAGCAGCTGGCTACGGATATCACCATACTCGTCTTGACACCAAGCGGCTTATGCTTGAGCTGTCTGTCTACGCCAATTAATAATCCAAGAAAAAGTGCAATACCTAGCTTCAATAAAAAATCATACGACATTCATAGTTCCCCCTTCCCTACATTCCATGTCAGATATTCTTCCATAATTCCATTAATGAAAGTATATACGTTCTAACTAAAAATTAGGAGTGAAATTTCTCTTATTTTCCCCAACTCTTGCATCCAGCCTCCCGTTTTTTCTTACAGAAAAACGGAAAATCCCTTGCATCGGGATTTTCCGCCAGTCCTTCATACCATCCTTATGAATGTGCTTCGGTAATCATTCGCTTTTGCAGCCGCAGCAGACGTCCGAACAAAAAGACAGCTCCGGCAGCCAAGCCCGTAATGAGTCCAATCCAGTAGCCATACGCCATAAAGGAGGTGTATTGGGCCAACACGTATCCCAGCGGAAGCCCAATGACCCAATAGGATACCAACGCAACGACAAAAGGTACGGTCACATCCTTGTACCCCCGCAGTACCCCCTGAATCGGCGCCGCAACAGCATCCGAAATCAGGAACAGAATCGAATACATCAAGAACGTTTGCGTGAGCCGCAGCACTTCCTTATCCGTCGTATAGAACCCTGCTACCTGTTCGTTATACACATACAGAACCACCGCGAACAACAGCGCCAGCAACAGTGCGCTGCCGATACCCAGATAGCTGTACTGTTTGGCGTCCTTGTAACGCTTCGCCCCCACCTCGAACCCGACCAGAATCGTCAAGGCCATCGAGATACTCATCGGCACCATGTAGATAAACGAAGCAAAGTTGATCGCAGCCTGATGCGCCGCAATCGTGATCGTGCTGTATTCGCTCATGAGCAGTGTGACAGCAGCAAAAATACTCACTTCAAAAAAGATCGAGAAGCCGATGGGCAAGCCCAGCTTGAGCAGCTCTCTGCCCGCGCTCAAGGAAATGCGGTATAACTCGGTAAACAGACCGAACTCCACAAATGGCTGCACACGTTTCACAACGTACAGACTGATCAATAAAATACACCAAAAGGTGATCGCCGTTGCATAACCGGCACCTACTCCTCCCAATCGCGGAAAACCAAATTTCCCGAAAATGAGGACGTAGTTCATCACGACATTGATGGGCAAGGAAATGAGCGTAATGACCATGGTGACCCGAGTATGTCCTAGTGCATCAATAAAGCAACGGAAAACCGTATAGAGAAACAAAGGAATGATTCCAAATGACAAGGCGACGAGGTAATCGAATGCAATCTGGCGAACATCCGGTTCAAGTCCCATCATGTTCAGAACCGGGTTCAGAACCAAAGCTCCGAGCAGGATCACCGCCACCGCGATGACCACTGCCATGTACATGGCCTGCATCACCGTAAACGGCACCTGTTTTTTGTTGTCTGCCCCCACCATTTGGGCAATCATTGGCATCACTGCCATCAAAATCCCTGTCAGACCTGCCTGGACGGGTGCCCATAGACTCGATCCAATCGCAACTCCAGCCAAATCGATCGGGCTGGCGTGGCCTGACATGATCGTATCAAAAAAAGTCATGGAGAATAGCGCTAGCTGTGAAATCAAAATAGGCAGCAACACCGTTAGAAACTGACGCCACTTTCCAGATAAAGAATAGGTTTCAACCATTGTTTATACGTCCTAACCAGGGAAGGCAATCCCAATATTTAAGTTACGATTATAGCAAAGTGCCTACCTCTCATCAACAGAAACATCCAAACAGACGAAACCGTCAGGCGATAGTCCCTGACGGCTTCTTGAGTGGCGCGCTATTTACATTCCTCTACATTTACATCAGCAGCAAAGGAACGACTTTTCCAGCATTGACGTCAATCAAGCCCAGATCCGTAATTTTTAATGCTGGACTTACCGGCAAGGAATGCGTACTGATCGACATGATCGGATTGTAGTGCTTGTATCCCAGTTCTTCCATCGCCCGGCGCAGCTGTTCAACTTCCTTCGCTGTTTTTTCCAGTGGCTCTTCCGTCAGGATTCCTCCTACCGGCAAATGCAAACGAGCCTTCATCTGTCCGTCCTCCACGACACAAAAACCACCCTGCATGCCAATCACTTCGTTGGCAGCCAGCATCATATCCCTCGGATTGTGACCGACTACGAGCAAGTTATGATTATCGTGAGAGTAGCTGGTCGCGATGGCTCCCCGCTTGATCGTATCGCCGCTGATCAGACCGTACCCGCGGTTGCCATTTATCCCGTAGCGCTCAAAAACAGCGATCAGGCCGTAGGGACTCTCCTCCCAGCACAGCTGCCCTTCCCGCGTCTCGACAATCCCGCGGTGATCCTCGGTAAAGGTGGAGCCGTCCTGTACCAGCATCACGCGGCACGGATAGCGGTTGTCCGGCACATCCATCTGAACAGAAAAGTCTGCTTCTGTCAGCGGATTCAGCTGAACGCTTTGATAAAAATGAGCAGGAAATTGTTTTTCTTTGGTCACTTGGATGTATTCTTCGGCAGCATCATACGCCTTTTTCCCGTTCTTATAGACACAGTCAATCGTAAACGCCTGCAGATCGGACAATAGCAGGAAATCAGCCAGCTTGCCCGGCGCGACCGCACCTCGGTCACTCATCTTCATCCGGCGTGCCGGCGTAAACGTACTAGCGTAGATCGCCTGTTCAGGCGTCATTCCCATCTGAATTGCTTTTTTTACGATATGATTTAAATGACCACGCTTGAACAGCGAATCCGTCATGACATCATCGGTCACAAAACAAAAATGCTCGGATACTTCATGCCCAATCAGGTATTCCACCACTTCAGGCGTCATGGATTTTTCCTGAATCTCAATAAACATGCCCGCTCCGATCCTTGCTTCCAGACCCTCCACCGTCTGGTGCGTATGGTCGGAATTGACCCCGGCATAAAGAATCTGGTGCAACTCCAGATCGAGCAGTTTTGGAACGTGTCCCTCAATGACGAGGTCCGGGTAATTTTTACGCAAGTAATCCAGGATCTGATTGGTCTTGCAATTCGGGTCCGAGATCACGTCCACGTAGTTCATGATCTCGCCCATGCAGATGATTTCTTCCGAACGCAGCAACTCCTCGATATCGGCGACCTCCACAGTCCCTCCGGTCGTTTCCATCGAGGTGGCTGGCACCGAACTGGGGATCGCGTACTTCATGTCGACGACGCAATCACGGCTCGCACGAATCATTTCCTTGATTCCCTCGATCCCGAACACATTAGCCATCTCATGCGGCTCAGGGACGATCGTGGTCACCCCATTTTGAATCAAGCCGTATGAAAAGGTCTCCGGCGTCACCATCGTACTCTCAATATGCAAATGAATATCGACCAGTCCAGGGACCAGATAACGCCCCTCGCCTGCCAGGATATCCGCCGCTTCAAATGTATCGGTACCACGCTGACCAATGTAGAGAAATCTGCCGTCCAGCACGGCTACATTTCCTGCTATAAACTTCTTGAAATAGCTGTTATAGACATGAACATTCTCAATCAGCAAGTCCACTTTCATGTTCAAACACTCCTGTCGTTAGTCCACCAGCACCATTTTGTCTTTCGGGAAAAGCAGATTGACTGCCTGTCCACTTTTATAAGGAGTCTCCATTTCCTGATTGACTGTAAAATCGCCAAGATCGGTCTCCACTACGTATTGATAGCTCCGACCCAAGAACGTACTGATCTTCACTTTGCCTGCCAGACGATTTTCGCTTTGACTCGCTTCGGCCTCTGTCGTCACGATCAGGTCATCCGGACGCATCGCGCATTTTTTCGCTCCCGGATTGGTAGTTCCAGGATTATGAGCCGCGCTAAAGGAATGGTTGCCAACTCGCAGCCCGATTTCACCATTTTGTTCGGTGCGCTCACCAAAGGATATAAAGTTGTTGAAACCAATAAAACGCGCAATAAACTCGGTCTTGGGGTATTTAAAGATCGTCGCCGGATCATCCAGCTGCTCGATGACACCCTTGTTCATGATCGCCACTTGATCCGAAATGGAGAAGCACTCCTCCTGGTCGTGCGACACATATACCGTAGTAATCCCCAGTTCTTGCTGAATGCGGCGAATCTCCACACGCATGTTGACCCGCAGATTGGCATCCAGGTTGCTCAAAGGCTCGTCGAACAACAACAGATCAGGCTGAATGACGAGAGCACGGGCAATTGCCACCCGCTGTCTTTGACCGCCGGACAATTCCTTGGGGAAGCGCTTCTCAAAGCCACCGAGACTGACCACGTCCAGGATGTTCCGCACGCGCGTTTTCACTTCGGACTCGCTCACTTTTCGCAAACGAAGGCCAAACGCAACATTATCGTACACAGACATATGCGGAAACAAGGCGTAGCTTTGAAAGACGAATCCAAAATTGCGCTTGTTCACCGGTACTCGTGTGTAATCTTTTCCATCAAACAAAAATTTGCCGTCCTTCGCTTCCAGAAATCCCGCGATCAGGCGAAGAGTGGTCGTCTTCCCGCAGCCGCTCGGACCGAGCAACGAAATCAACTGGCCCTTTTCAATATTCAAGTGGAAGTTTTCTAAAATGTATTGATTGTCGTAGGCAACCGATACGTTTTCCAGCGTGAGCAATGCCATGTTTTGATGCCTCCGTTACCGTTTAGTAAAACTACTTTATCGTTTTGTAAAGTAGGAAAGACCCATCAGACGTTCGATGACAAACATGAAGATCGCCGTAATGATCATAAGCAGAACAGAAAGTGCGGCAATCGTCGGATCGAAGTTGTTTTCCACGTAGGTAAGCATCTGGATCGGCAGCGTACTGACCCCTGGACCTGTCATAAAGACAGAGATGTCCACATTATTGAACGACTCCAGAAAAGCGATCAGAATGGCTGCAATGATCCCCGAACGGATATTGGGCAGTACCACTTTGAAAAAGGTTTCGATACGTCCGGCTCCAAGACTGAGAGCTGCTTCTTCGATAGCGAAGTCAAAGTTGGACAGGCTGGACGCCACGACCCGAATAATAAAAGGAAGCATGATGACGGTATGTCCGATCAACAGCCCCGCGTAAATAGGCAGGTTGTAGGTAATAATCACGTACTTGAGCATCGCAAAGCCCATGACGATGCCGGGAATCAGGACAGGTGAAATGAAGATGGCATTCAGCGCTCCCTTTCCCTTGAACTGAAAACGGCTTAGCGCATAGGCAGCTGGAACACCCAGCAGCAAAGCAAGCAGATTGCCCGCCAACGAAACAAACATAGACGTACCAAACGTTTTCATGAACATCTTCACTTCAAAAATGTTCTCGTACCAGCGCCAGGAGAAGCCCTCCGGCGGAAACCTCAAGACGGTTCCAGGTTCAAACGAAGTAAAGGAAATGATGATGAGCGGCCCTAGCAAAAACACGAACACGAGAAGTGTAAACAGGGCCAACCCGTAATTTTTCTCCTGCATACCCTTCTACCCCTTCGGATTTAATTTCTTTGCTATTTTGTTCATCAGGCCAATCACCACAAAGGTAATCACAATCATAATCGTAGCGATCACGGAAGCCATGTGCCAATCGTTCAGCGTAATCGCATTCTGGTAGAGGAACGTCGAGATGACGCCTTGCTTGCCGCCCAGCAGGGCAGGTGTCGTATAAGCTGTCAGGCTGCCGACGAAGACGAGAATGCTGCCGATAATCAGCCCTGGCATGCTCAAGGGCAATATCACCTGTCGAAATGCTGTGAATTTGGAAGCACCCAGGCTTTCTGCTGCTTTCAGCAGATCAGGATCGATGTTTTCCATCACCCCTACCAAGGTGATGATAATCAGTGGTAAAAACAGGTGAATCATCCCGATCATCATAGCGGTCGGGGTATACAATATCTCCAAAGGCTTTTCAATCAACCCGATCGACAATAGGGAGCTGTTGAGGAGCCCTTTCTTTCCAAGAATAATCATCCAGCTGAAGGACCGAACGACCGAGCTGGTCAGCAGAGGGAAGATCGCCAATGCCAGCAAAATGCCTTTTTTACGAGGTCCCAGCTTGGAAATATAATAGGATGCCGGAAAACCGAGCAGAATGCACACAATCGTTGTTACGAAGCTGACACGCAAGGTCGTCCACACGATTTTCAAATTGTACGGATCCGTAAGAAAGGTTAGGTAACCTTGTACAGTAAAGCTGCCTTCCTGAAAAAAAGTAGAGGCAATCGTCATTACAATAGGAATGACCAGAAACAACGTCAAAAACACTACGCCTGGCAATAACAATACATACAAGCCCTTATTCTTCATCGCTTTAACTCCTGTTCCCGGTATCGTCAGGCTTTCAGCACACGGATAAACTGCTCAAAAAATGCGGGAGCATCCACATCCAGACAAACCTGCATGTTCGGCTCTTTCATCAAGCGATTCTGGAAATCGCATACGGTTTGCCCATCACACAACTCACTTCTCGTCTCTATATCCACATACAGCTTTCGTGTGGTCACCAATTCCGGGGACATGGCCACCGCGACCGCCAAAGGATCATGCAGGGCGCAGGCTCGCACACCGTTTCTTTGAAAATAGCGCTGCGTATACTCGGAGGTGCTCTGCTTCACATATTCAGCCATCGGGGTATCGCCCAGCTCCTGTATATACGCTTCGTTTAGTAGCACTTTTCGCGTCACGTCCAAACCGACGAGCGTCAACGAAGGAAAACCGGCGTGAAAGACGATCTTGGCAGCCTCCGGGTCCACGTACATGTTGTATTCAGCTGTCGGGGTGACATTGCCGTGTTCCTTCACAACTCCCCCCATGAAGATCACTTCCTTGACCTGATCGACCAGTTCAGGATATTGACTTACAGCCAAAGCCAGATTGGTCAAAGGACCAGTCATAATCAAAGTCACTTCGCCCGGATGCTTTTTTACCTGTTCAATCATAAAATCAGGCCCAAAACCTTCCTTCACCTCGGTGCGCACCTGTACATCGCGAAGAGCTCCACCCAAGCCATCTTCGCCGTGAATCCGGTGCTCAAAGTAAACATGGCGCAAGAGGGGGCGAGATGCTCCGCGAACGACAGGAATCTCCTGTTCCACTTGCAAAAAGTCGAGGATTTTGCAGGTATTTTCCGTAGCTTTGGACAAGGAAACATTGCCATTGACTGTCGTAATGCCCAGCAAGTTGAAGCGACCACTTTTGACGGCTAGCATGATGCCCAACGCATCGTCTACTCCGGTGTCCACATCCAATACGATTTTTTTCATACGTCAACCCCCTGCTCCATTCTGATCTAAAAAAACAAGGGTATATTCAACTCGAAATACCCTTGTCCTGTTCATCCGTGCCTATTGGATAATTTCACGGTTCCAACGGTCAATCCAAGCTTTGGACTGTTCGTTGACAGCTTTCATGTCTAGCTTGCGCAACTTGCTGATCGTTTCTTCTCCGTAGGTAATGCCTTTTGCTTCTTCTTCAGTCAGAGTCAGCGTCGTGTTTACAGGTGAGTCGACTTTTGCTTTCGCAGCTTTCTCTTGTACTTCCTTGCTCAGTTGGTAGTTGATGAAGTCTTCAGCCAGTTGTTTGTTTTTGCTGCCTTTGACGATATTGACGGTATTCATGACCGCGTAGCCGCCTTCTTCAGGAGAAACGAATTTCGCTTCTGGAACAGCTGCCTGGATATCCTTGAAGTACATTTCCATGATCGGTCCTACTGCGATCTCTTCCTGGCTGAACATGTTCACGTACTCAGAGGTTTTATCGTAGTATTTGACAACTCCGCTGTTGATTTCTTTCATTTTGGCAAATGCTTGGTCTTCGTTGAATGTCGCGCTGCCTGAAACTTGCGATGCAGCATCCAGAATCATCGGACCAGTGGTCGAAGTGATGTTCGGCAGAGTCAGCTTGCCAGTCAAATCAGCACTCCACAGATCTTTCCAAGATTTGATCTCGGATTGAATCAGGTTGGGATTGTACGCGATACCGAATTGACCGATGGTATAAGCCGGTCCGTACTCTTCTCCGAGTGGGGCTTTGGCAATATCATAGACTTCATTCAAGTTCGGAATACGGCTGCGATCGATCGTTTCGAACAGCCCGTCATCGATCCCTTGCTGCGCGTAGTAGTCCGATAGATAGATCAGGTCGACAGCAGAGTTGCCTTGGCGAATTTTGTTCAGGCGTTCTGCGTTGTTTCCGATTTCCAAGACAATTTCCACGTTGTGTTCTTTTTCGAATGGCTCATATACTTCTTTGCGGAAGAAGTCTTCAGAAAAACCCCATGTCGAGATCACCAGCTTTGCAGGGGCGCCTTTTGGAGCTTCACCAGCAGCATTTCCCTCTGGCTGTTGAGCTTGATCTGCACTGCCACAGCCGGCCAGCGCGAGAGAAAGCGCGGATACAGAGAGCAAAGAAGTAAATAATTTTTTCATGTAAAAGTCCTCCATTCAAACCTATCTCTTTATTGTTTGTTCCATGAACCCCTTACTTTACTTTCTCCAAAGAACCGATGATCTTTTCCCGCATCACTCCCTTCAATAAGGAAAAATAAGGAAATAAACAAAAGAAAAGCACCCTTGAATAGAATAATTTCTTCTAAACAAGAGCACTTTTCTTCGTAAACGAAAGAATTGTACGTCTGTTTCATCCCGACCGGGTCTTCCCTTAAGATAAATCAAAAGAAAAAATCCCAGATAGGAATGTTGACTATTTATTTTTCGGTGGAATCCGACAAGATCACATTGGTAAAGGCCCACTGTGTAGTAGCGTCATAATCACGCAATACCGCTTCCAGCTGCAGACCCATTTCTTCTTCCAAACGTTCCCGCAGTCTTTTCTTATAGAGAAGCGACATCCGAAAATCTACTTCCAGCTTTAGTGCAGGAGCCTCGCCTTCGAGCGCATCGGATCTTGGAGAACGTCGGTGCTTGGCTTGAAAAGTAATCAGGCTTTTCTCAATCGAAACCCTTAGTGAAGTTGTCCCAAAACCGAACAACTCTTTGGCTATCTCATTATAGATGTGAGACAGTTTCTTTCTACTCTCGTTATTGTCCTGTATGGTCATAACATCACCTGCAAGCGTAATTGTCAGGCTTTTTTACTCCCCCATTATACATATGATCATAGTCGTTTTCAAGTTCAATATTCGTAATTTGCTCATTTTCTTGATAAATATGCTCCACTTCGTACGACTTTACTTACTTACAAAAAGTGTTTGACAGATATAAATAAGAACTATATAATCCAACTATCCAAGTAAGAATTAGTGTCAATTTAACTTCATATGTAATCATCTCTTATAGAGAGAGGTAGAGGGACTGGCCCAATGAAACCTCGGCAACCTATCCAATTGGATATGGTGCCAATTCCAGCGGAGATATTTTCCGGAAGATAAGAGAGGTATAAGCGACTTTTATTCGTGTTGCATGATAACCTCTTCTTTCGGGAAGAGGTTTTTTTGATTGCTAGACACACTTGGTCATGGGCTTCAATTTTTTAAACATATAGAATTTAACAGAAAAAAAGGGGAGAAATTTACTATGAAAAAGACCGGATTTTTGCTTACATCCTTGTTGCTTGCAGCTTCCTTGTTGACCGCTTGCGGAGCCAAACAAGAAGCAGCACCAGCAGCCGCTGAACAGACTAAAGTGAAGGTAGGCGTAACCGCTGGACCGCACGAAGAGATCATGAACAAAGTCAAGGAAGTTGCCCAAACAAAAGGCTTGGAAGTAGAGGTTGTCGTATTCAATGACTACGTGCAGCCAAACCAATCCTTGGATAAAGGTGCTCTGGATGCGAACAGCTTCCAAACCATTCCGTTTCTCGATAAATTCAATGCTGACCACAAGACAAAAATCGTCGTCGTAGACAAAACGGTTACATTCCCAATGGGTCTCTACTCCACCAAGCATAAAAACGTAGCTGATGTACCTGAAGGTGGAGTTGTTGGTATTCAAAATGATCCAACAAACCGCGCCCGTGCATTGCTGCTATATGAAGCAGCAGGATTGATCAAACTAAAAGAAGGCGTAGGAAACGAAGCTACTCCTCTGGATATCATTGAAAATCCGAAAAAATTGGAGTTTAAAGAACTGGAAGCTGCTTTCCTGGCACGCTCCCTGAACAACGTAGAGCTCGCAAGTATCAATACCAACTTCGCGATGTCTGCTGGCTACTCTCCAAAAAAAGATTCGATTTTCTCCGAGACATCTGATTCTCCTTATGTTAATGTCATTGCAGTGAATGAATCGAATAAAGACAACCCTGCTATCAAAAAACTAGTAGAAGCATATCGTTCGGAAGAAGTGAAGAAATTTATCGACGAACACTTTGATGGAGCCGTCCTCCCGTCCTGGTAAGGCAGGAAATTTGCACAGCAAGGAGACTGGATAGATGATTCAGCTTACAGAGATCCATAAGACGTACAAGGTCGGAAACAAACAGGTTGAAGCCTTGAAAGGCGTGTCACTGAACGTAGAGAAAGGTCAAATTTTCGGAGTGATCGGATTTAGCGGAGCTGGGAAAAGTACCCTGCTCCGTACGATCAACTTGCTCGAAAAGCCAACTAGCGGCTCAGTAGTCGTCAACGGTCAGGATATGCTGTCGCTGAAGGAAAAAGAGCTTCGACAGGCACGCAAGAAGATCGGGATTATCTTTCAGCACTTCAACCTTCTCTCTTCCTATAATGTATTTGACAACGTAGCCGAGATTTTGCGCATGAACAAGGTACCGAAAGATGTCATTAAGAAGAAGGTTGAGGATCTGCTGAGACTCGTCGGCCTGGAGGATAAGGCTCATTCCTATCCCTCTCAATTGTCTGGCGGCCAAAAGCAGCGTGTCGGGATTGCCCGTGCGCTCGCGACTGATCCGGAGATTTTGCTTTGCGACGAAGCCACATCTGCTCTTGATCCACAGACCACCGAGTCGATTCTGGATCTCTTGCTGGACATCAATCGCAAGTTCAATCTGACTATTGTCCTGATCACACACGAGATGCAGGTCATCAAAAAGATCTGCGACCAAGTCGCCATCATGGAAAATGGTCAAGTTATTGAGCAGGGCTCCGTTCTGGATATTTTCAGCAACCCACAAGCACAGACTACCCGCAATTTCATCAAAACGATTTTTGATGATGAGGTACCGACTGAAATCTTGTCCAACATCAAGCAAAGCGGTCCTGCCGCGGAAATTCTCCGTGTAGCTTTTCGCGGGGATGCAGCCTTGGATCCCGTCCTGGGTCATCTGTCGGCTCGCTTCCCGGTTACGACCAATCTCTTGTACGGATCGATTACGTCTATCAAAGGTACAGCACTTGGTATTTTACTGTTGCACATTTCCGGAGATGAACAGGCTGTGCAAGACGGCATCAAATTTTTGCGCGAATCCGTCTACAGAGTGGATATCGTGACACGAGAGGAGGCAGTTCACTAATGGACCGATTAGTCGAGATGATTCCATTATTCACCAGATCCCTGGAAGAAACCGTGATCATGGTGGGTGTTTCCTTGTTCATCGCTACCGTGATCGGGATTCCGTTAGGCGTCCTGCTCGTGATCACACAAGGCAATCACCTTTTTCCAAACAAAACCCTTTTTCACATCCTGAATGCCATTATCAACGTCCTTCGTTCGCTGCCGTTCATTATCCTGATGGTCGCGATCATTCCGTTTACCGAGCTGGTTGTCGGCACCTCCATCGGGATTGAAGGGGCCATCGTACCCCTGATTGTGTACACGGCACCGTACATTGCTCGTCTGATGGAAACAGCGCTGCTGGAAGTAGATCGCGGTGTCATCGAAGCGTATCAGGCGATGGGTGCTTCCCGCTCCCAGATCATCTTCCGCATCATGCTGCGTGAAGCCAGACCCGGTATCGTCCTGTGCTTGACCATCGCTACCATCGGTCTGATCGGAGCGACTGCAATGGCGGGTGCTGTAGGTGCGGGTGGTCTCGGTGACCTGGCCCTGCGATACGGCTACCAGCAATGGGATATCGAAGTCATGCTCATTACTGTCGTCATCCTCGTTGTTCTGGTTCAGCTGATCCAATCGCTTGGGAACTGGGCAGCAAAAAAATTGAAGAAAAGCGTGTAAATGAACGAACCTCTAACCTTGTTAGGGGTTCTTGTGCGTAACAAGTCCGAACACGATGTAGGGAGGTTTTTCCATGAACATATCCGCTGAGCGTCTGCTTGCAGATTTAAAAGCCATCACTGCGGAAGACCGCGCTACAGCCAACGAAACGATGCTGCACCAACACAGCAAGGACGAATCTCATCACACTCCCGTCTTGCCCGATGTTGTCGTCTTTCCAGCTTCTGCACAGGAAGTGTCCGCCATCCTTGCGTACGCAAACGAACACGCCATTCCTGTAGTTCCCTTTGGGGCTGGCTCGAGTCTGGAGGGAAATAGCATTCCCCTGCAAGGGGGCATTTCCCTTGATTTTCAGCATATGAATCAGATTGTGGAGGTTCGTCCCGATGATTTCCTCGTCCGTGTTCAGCCTGGAGTGACCCGCACACAGCTGAATCAGGCTTTGAAAAAGCATGGTCTCTTCTTTCCTGTAGACCCCGGTGCAGACGCGACGATTGGCGGCATGGCAGCGACCAACGCCAGCGGTACGACCAGTGTCCGCTATGGCATCATGCGCAGTCAGGTGCGCGATCTGGAGGTCGTCATGGCAGACGGCAGTCTGGTTCATACAGGAGGCTTGTCCGCAAAATCCTCGTCAGGCTATCACCTCACCAGTCTGTTCGTCGGTTCAGAGGGGACGCTCGGCGTATTTACGGAAATCACGCTCAAAGTGTACGGCATTCCCGAAACCGTCACGGGCGAGCACGGGATCGGCATCGGCAAAAAGAAATACCTCGCCAAGGAGCATGCGGATTCGCTGCCACTCATGAAGCTGATCAAGCAGCAATTCGATCCCAAAAACATTCTAAATCCAGGGAAAATACTGGACTAAGCAAGCTCTTTTCCCTGTGGATTCCTGCTTCGTTCACGAAATGTATCATTGTCACAGCCCAAGATATTAGTGTACACTTATAAATAAGCTTTATAATCAGAGAGGAGCTACTCAAACGATGAAAAAACTCGTTATGCTACTGGTTGCCTTCATGCTCGTTCTCGCTCCTGCTGGATATCAATACGATCTGGCAGATGCGAAAGGCTACAAGTCCGGAAAAAAATCCTTTAACTCCAACACGACTTCACCTACAAATACGCAAACTCCAGGCACTCCGAATTCCGGTGTGAATTCGCCTACTAATAAAGCTACAACCCCAACCAACGCACCTGCTGCTGCATCGACTACCAAATCCGGCGGCTTCATGGGCGGAGGCTTCATGAAAGGTCTCATGCTGGGTGGTTTGGCAGGTATGCTGTTTGGCGGCTTGTTTGGCGACATGGGCGCTCTCGGTGCGATCTTCGGTTTCCTGATCAACATGCTGGCGATCGTCGCTGTCATCGTCTTGATCCGCAAGATCTTTGTTTATTTCAAAACACAACGTGAGAAACGGGAAGCGAACGCATGGAAAAGATAACCTTCTCTGAACAATTGCTGATTAACGCCATCTGCATGCATGTGGCGAGCAAAAAACAGATTCAACCACAGGAAGTCGAGGTTGAACTGATGTGGGATGAGGAATACGGTTTTTCCGCAGAGGTATCCTCACTGGGCAGACAACAAATCTTCATCGAGGTCAACCTGATTGAAGCAATCCGCTACTATCTACAGACACAGATGCAGCGCAATCCTTACACAGCTGGGATTGAACTCGTCCTGGATGAAGAAGAAGGCATTCAAGCTTTTGTAACATACCAAGGTCAATAAACACAGGGGCTGACCCTCAAGTTGATTTCTCTACTTGAGGGTCAGCCCCTTCAACTGTTTCCAACCTCTATGAAACCCTATATGAGCGTACGCCACCATCGTTTACAAGGTGATTTCACTGTTACAAATCGCCTTTACATCCTGATAATCATGGGTCACGAGCAAACAAGTCATCTTTGCCTTTCTCAGGATAGCACTGAGCTCATCTCGGATGCTGCTCCTTAATTCTGTATCCAGATTACTGAAAGGCTCATCCATCAATAAGAGAGACGGCTTGGGGGCGAGTGCACGAGCAAGAGCCACACGTTGCTGCTGTCCACCACTCAACTCGTGAGGATAGCGCTTCCTGAACTCTTGTAGCTGCACAAGCTCGATCATCTCGTCGAGTCGCGCTTTGCGTTCTGTTCTCGACATGCGATGCAAACCAAACTCAATGTTTTTTTCGACGTTCAGATGTGGAAACAACGCATAGTCCTGGAAGACCATGCCCACTCCACGATCTTCCGGCGCAACAAAGGTTTGTCCATCCACGACTACCTGGTCAGCAATCGAGATCATGCCACGATCCGGTGTCCCTAGACCGGCAATTAAACGAAGCAACGTGCTTTTCCCACTTCCACTTGGGCCGAGTATTCCCACAATCTCTCCCTGATCAATCGAAAAGGTAACCTTATTCAAAATAGGCGGCTGCTTGCTTGTATAGGTATAGGAAACCTCTTGTATGTTTACAAAGCTCATTTTTCCATCTTCTTTCCTAATTGATGAAATAGAAGCACAGAAATGACGCTGACAGTAATGATAAACAAGGAAGGAATGGCAGCTTCGATCACGCGCTCGTCACTAGCATACTGATAGGTCTTGGTAGACAGCGTCTCAAAGTTAAACGGTCGAAGCAACAGTGCCATCGGTAGTTCCTTTATGATCTCCACGAAGGTGAGAATGGTCCCGCCCATAAGCGCACCTTTGATCAAGAAGAGATCCACTTTAAAAAAGGTTCGGGTAATGCCGTAGCCAAGCGTGCGAGAAGCGTGCGTATAAACCATCCCTACCTTTTCAAAGCCTGCTTCTACTGCATTGTAGCCGGTAGCCATAAATCGGACAACATAAGCGACAATCAGCATGACCAGTGACATGCTCAACAGCAGGGGGGCATCCTCATAACCGAAGAGGAGATAGACAAACTCCATTCTTTCGTCCAGTGCAATAAAAAACGTAAGCACACCAATTGCAATGATAGCACCGGGAAGAGAATAACCAGACACCATGAGTTTGGATAAGACTGTGCCGAACCGGTTTGGTTGCAGACGAGCCACGTTGGCTACTACCACAGCAAGAAACATAATCATACCGGTAGCAATGGCAGCAACGAATAAGGTATTGATCGTCAACTCGAAAAAGGCAACCGTTAAGACATCCTCATACGTCCAGTATGACCAGACAATCAATTGAATAACAGGAATCAGAAAAGAACAGGCAAATACAGCCCCACAAAAGAACAGAGCAGCAAAAGAAGAGAATCCTTTGAGCCGCTTTGGAACAAGTTGACTCGACTTGCTGGTAGAGGCGCTATACTTGCGGTTATACCGAAGCATTCTCTCGATCAGGAACAATCCCAGCACTCCTGCCATCATCCATGCGGACAATCTGAGTGCGGTATCTACATCGTACATGCCAAACCACGTCTGAAAAATAGCAGTAGAAATGGTTTGGATTCCAAAGTAACTGGTTACGCCATAATCACTTATAACCTCAAAAATGACTAGCATCAAACTGCCAATAATAGCAGGTTGTGAAATTGGCAAGACAATCCGGAAAAAGATTGAGACTGGTTTTCGGCCGAGCAAGATCGCATTTTCCACATAAGATCCACTTTGTCGCTCAAGAAAGGAGCGGGTAAGCATGTAGACGTAAGGATACAGGAACAGCGTGAAAATAAAAACAGCTCCGGGAAAGGACATAATATCAAACCACTTTTGGTCAGGCGTAAACCCGAATGTGGAGCGCAGCGCAGTTTGTACAACTCCCGTATAGCTGAGCATAGCACTGTATGTATAAGCGGCGATATACGGCGGAATCGAGAGCGGTAATACAAGTGCCCAGTGAAAAAAACGCTTCAATGGAAAATCGTAAGCCGCAATCAGCCACGCCAGTGTCACACCGATCATGACCGTGAGGATTCCCGTAAAAAGCATAAGCCCTACGGATTGCAGGATATAATTCGTCAGCATGTACTGCTTGATGTGCTCCCAGTTTTCATTGGGTTCTGCAAACAAGGAAACAAATATAGAGAAAACGGGCAGCAGAATGACTGCTACCCCGATCAGGCTGATGAACAACCAGCCATTTGTATTCATTTTGATATTGCGCAGCAAGGTTTTGAAAACCATTTATTTCCATCCTACTTTGTTCAGGATCTCGATTGCCTTTTTATTGTGCACGCCCAGCTTGGCAAAGTCAATTTCTTGCGCCTTAAATTCTCCGAATGTATTCAGAATCTCCGGCTTTTCTGCCTTTTCATTTACCGGGTATTCAAAGTTTTGCTTCGACATGATCGACTGCGCTTCCTCAGAGGTCAAATACTCAATCAGTTTAACCGCGTTCTCTTTGTTCTTGCTGTGCTTGGTCAAACCAACCCCGCTAATGTTGAGATGCGTACCCGTAGTTTCCTGGTTTGGAAAGAAGACGCCGATTTTCTCACTCGCCTTTACCTCTTCCGGGTCTTTGGAATTCATCATTTGGCCCACATAATACGTATTCATGATGGCTACATCACCCACTCCGGCAGCGATCGCTTTCGCCTGGTCACGATCTCCGCCTTCAGGGTCACGGCTCATGTTGGCCACAATTCCCTTTGCCCATTCTTCTGTCTTCTCTTCACCATTGAGCTCTATCAAGGATGCGACCAGCGATTGGTTATACATGCTGCTGGAAGAACGGACCAACACTTTTCCCTTCCATTGATCGTTAGCCAGGTCCTCATAGGTAGAGAGCTGCTCTGGCTTTACACGTTCTTTCGAGTAGGCGATAATTCTGGCACGCGTAGATAATCCGATCCATTGGTTATCTTTATCACGGTATTTCTCGGCTACTTGCGCATTCACGAGATCAGACTGCACGGGCTGCAGGACGTCGCTTTCCTTGGCGTTGTTCAAGACACCGCCGTCCACTGTAATAAACAAGTCGGCTGGAGAGTTCTTTCCTTCACGCTTCAATCGTTCAATCAACTCTTCTGCCTTGCCTTTTACCACATTTACCTTGATGCCCGTAGCATCGGTAAAGTTTTTATAGAGCACATCATCCACTTCATAATGTCTAGCGGTATAAATATTGACTTCCTGATCTTTGGCTGGTGCAGTGGCATTCGCATTTTCCTTTTGTGCCGGCTGCCCTTGTTCCTGTGATCCAGCCCCGCATCCAGCAAGTAGACTAGTCGCTAAGAATGCTGCAAAAATTTTAGAGAAAACAGTGTGACGCTTCATCGTATATATCCTCCCCGATCTAACATGAAAACAATTCTCATTATCAATGAATAAAATCATACACACTTTTCAGCGTAATGTCAATCTATATTGATTTCTTCAACATGATTGCAACTATGAAAATCTTCTACGTGAAAGACTACCATTTCACGTTGTTCAATACTTCGTTTGCCATTTGTGCAGTGGATTCCAGTCCGCCACCGGAGAGGTACCAGTAGTTCGCATCGAGGTAAACGATGTTTCCATCTTTAAACGCTTTCGTGTTTTTCACCAGGTCGTTCTCAATCAGCTGCTTAGCGGTAGAAGCAGCACCTTCGTTGATTACACCACGGTCTACTACGAACAGATAGTCAGGGTTTTTCTCCATGATATATTCGTTGGAAACGCTTTGTCCGTGAGTCGTTACTTCAATTTTATCGTCAGCTGCCGCGAAGCCAAACACTTCATGCAAGATACCAAAACGGGATCCTGGACCGTAAGCACTGATTTTTCCTTCGTTCGTCAGGACGATCAGGGCTTTCTTGTCTGCTGCAGCACTCGTTTTCTCTTTCAACTGTTTGATGCTCTCATCGATTTTAGCCAATTCTGCATCTACTTCTGCTTCTTTACCAAAGATAGTTCCCAGTGTTTTCATGTTTTCAGTGAAAGAAGGCATGTAGTTTTGCGTATCTACACCCAGGAAGATGGTAGGCGCAATTTTGTTCAATTCTTCATAAGCCTCTTGCTGTCTTCCGGAAATCAGGATAACGTCCGGTTTCATCGCATTGATTTTCTCGAAATCAGGCTCTTTCAGACTGCCTGCATTTTTATATTTTGCATCTTCGTATTTTTTCAGATATGGCGGAATGTTCGCTTGCGCTACACCCGTTACTTCAACACCCAGTTTGTCCAGGGAATCCAATACACCAAAGTCAAACACAACAACGGTTTGAGAGTTCTTTTTCAGTTTTGCTTCACCCAGTTTGTGTTTGATTGTAATTTCCTCAGATTCAACTGCTGGAGCTGTAGCATTTGCACTAGTTGCCGGAGCTTCGCTATTGTTTGCTGGTGCAGGCGCTGTCGTTGCAGATCCGCAAGCAGCGGTAAATACAGCCAACAGGCCCGTCATGAGCAGCATGGATAATTTTTTCTTCACTTCTATCACCTCTATAAAATAGTTGGTACTTATTTAAAATTATTGATGGAAATAGAGCGCGCGCTTGCCAGACCTCCACCATAATAATTTTACGAACAGGGAGCAGATTGCTTACGCGTAATACACGCAGATTTTATTCTGATCGATGTCCTCGATCTGAATATCCATGTCATAGACACTTTTCAAAATGTGCGAGTTGATGATCCTGTCTGTCTCGCCTTCCTCCACTACCTTGCCATCCTTCAGAGCGACAATGTAGTCCGAGTAGCAAGAGGCAAAGTTGATATCATGAATGACGATAATCACAGTCTTGCCCAGCTCATCGACCAGTCTTCGCAGCACCTTCATGATCTGAACGGAGTGCTTCATATCCAGATTGTTCAGCGGCTCATCCAAGAGTATGTACTCTGTGTTTTGAGCAATAACCATCGCGATATAGGCCCGTTGTTTTTGACCGCCACTCAATTGATCCAGAAACTTGTGCTGGATATCCTCGAGCTCCATGTAGCGAATCGCTTCATCTACATGCTTCCAGTCTTCTTGGGTCAGGTTTCCTTGTGAATAAGGGAAGCGCCCAAAGCTTACGAGCTCGCGAATCGTCAAACGAATCGTGATGTGATTGGACTGCTTCAGGATGGAGATCTTCTTGGCCAAGTCCTGACTCTTGGACTTGCTGATATCCTGACCCTCCAGCAAAATTTCTCCCTGATCCTTCGTGAGCAGTCGGCTGATCATGGACAGCAAGGTACTTTTCCCCGCTCCATTGGGCCCGATAAAGGACGTGATTTTGCCCTTCGAAATCTTCAGGGAAACATCCTCGACGACATATTTGTTGCTGTAGCGTTTCGAGACATTTTTTACTTCTATCATGATTTATTCTCCTTTAGCAGAAGATAAATGAAGTAAACTCCACCGATAAAGTTGACGATGACACTGATCGTAGTCGAGAACGTAAATACTCTTTCGACGATCAGCAATCCGCCCACCAAGGCGATAATGCTGACCAGTGAGGCACCCATGAGCAAATGCTTGTGCCGGTAGGTCTTCATAAACTGATAAGCGACGTTGGCTACGAGCAGTCCCAGGAAAGTAATCGGTCCAACCAGTGCAGTCGCGATCGATACGAGGATCGCGATCACAATCAACAGCCGCTTTACCACATAATCGTAATCTACACCCAAATTGATTGCCTCATCCCTGCCCAATGAAAGGACATCGAGATACTTGAGAAAAGGTCTGAGGTAGAAACCGATGGCGATGACCAGACCGCAGCTGATGATCAGCAGGTCGGTATTCACATTGTTAAAGCTGGCAAACATGCGGTCCTGCACAATCATAAATTCATTTGGATCAATCAGCACTTGCAGGAAGGACGAAAGACTGTTGAACAAGGTGCCGAAGATCAAGCCAATCAATAGAAGGAAGTAGATGTTTCTTCCCTCTCGTTTGAACAGCAATTTATACAAAAGAGTGGCGAACAAAACCATCAAACCGACGGAAATGATAAAGTTGATATTTTTGTCCATCGCTGTGCGACTTGCAGATCCTAGCACGAAGATGACGAAGGTCTGGATAAACATATAGAGGGAATCCAAACCGATGATGCTCGGCGTTAAAATCCGGTTGTTCGTAATCGTTTGAAAAATGACAGTGGAGATGGCGATTACACTACCTGTTAAGATAATGGCCAGGATTTTCTTAAAGCGTCTTGGCAGGACATAATCCCAGTTGCCACCCGCATCGATCATCATAAATATGGCTATCAACACAACGGATATGAGCGCTAGTACCCCAATTTTTGCTTTCATCGTTCATATGCCCTTCTTCTCATGAGTAAGAAAATGAAAATTCCGCTGCCGATGACGCCTACCATCAAGCCAATCGAGATTTCGTACGGGAAAATGATCAGACGCCCCAAGATATCGCAGGCCAGTACAAAGACTGCTCCCAGCAAGGCAGTATGCGCCAAGCTTTTCTTCAGGTTATCACCCAGGTACAGCGTCACGATGTTCGGGATAATCAATCCCAAAAACGGAATAGTTCCCACTGTAAGAATGACCACAGAGGTTATCATCGCCACGATCGTCAAGCCGACATTCACAACTTGCTTATAATTCAGGCCAAGGTTAATGGAGAACTCTTCGCCCATTCCAGCAATCGTAAACTTGTTGGCAAACAAATACGCAATGATGACGAGCGGGATACTAATGTATAGAAGCTCGTAGCTGCCTTTCAGGATGGAGGAGAAATCTCCATGCAGCCACGCGCCAATATTTTGTAGCAAATCGTACTTGTAAGCGAAGAACGTCGTGATCGAACCAACGATATTACCAAACATCAATCCGACCAACGGAATAAAGATGGTGTCCTTGAACTTCACGCGATCCAGGATCTTCATGAAGATAATGGTACCGAGCAAGGCAAAGGCGAAAGCGACAACCAGCCTGAGCAATGGTGGCGCATCCGTAAATATCAGCATGGCAATCAAAATACCGAACCGCGCAGAGTCCTCTGTCCCTGCTGTCGTCGGAGAAACAAATTTGTTTCGCGTGAGCTGCTGCATGATCAGACCCGCGATACTCATGCTGATCCCTGCGATAATGATGCTGATCAATCGAGGGATTCGGCTGATCCACAAAATTTGCGTGGATTCTTCAGTCAAATCAAACAAATCGAGTGGCGAAATGTCCTTAACCCCGATAAACAATGAAACAAATGATAATGCGATGAGCAATACAACCAGATATCTTATCTTCATAAGCGTTTCCTCGGAATCAAGGTGAATTTTGGATAGAGTCTCAGTGATAAAGATACTCGTTATCAATAATATCGATATTCATTCTCAATTAAAGGTCTTACAGTAGTTATATTAGCATTTTCGAATAGCATGTTAAAGTCTTTTTTATATTCCAGCCAAAATCTTTATGAACAACCGATTAAAGCCGCCACCTCATCGAGGCAGCGGCCTTTTCTCACTGTTCGGTCCAGGACCCTTTGATATTTTTGACTGCTTTATCTCCAGACCCCTTCTCTTCAAGCGTTACGTTCCCATCGACACCATCAATGATAAGATCCCCGCTATCATCCCAGATCGTGAGGTCACCTGTATGATTGTTGATGTGAATATTACCTGATTGATCTTGAAGCTGCATATCCCCACTTGTATTTTTCAGTTTCATATCGCCCGACTCGTCGTTGATCAGCTTGATGTTGCTTGCATTGGTCACTTGTAAGTCTCCTGACTGATCATGCGCCTCCAATTCCCCGGATACATTTGAAATCTTCAAATCTCCGGAATCATCGTGCACGACCAAAGGGCCTTCTAAATCCTTGATCTCGGTATCGCCTGAACCATCCTTGACCATCATGCTCATTGCGGCAGGCACCGTGACTGTCAGGCTCACCTCAAGACTTCTGAGCCCAAATCCCGCCGTATCGTCCAGCACAAGCTTTGCTGTATTGCCTTCCTGTTCCAGCGTAAAGAGGATATCTTCCTCGCTTACATTTTGGCTTCTCTTGATAGTGGCTTTTGCCTGAATGGAGCTGGCTTCCTTGTCACCAATGATAGTCAACTCCCCGAAGCCGGTCTCCACCTCCAAGCTTTCAATCGCAGAGGCAGGCAGCTCCAATTCCCTATGCTCTTTTACTCTATCGAATTGACATCCTGATGCCAGAACGGCTCCTGCAAGCAGCATGCACAACCATCCCATTGCCTTCATTTTTGATTCATTCTCCCCCGAACGTAGTGGATGTATCTCCCTGTCACTATCGTAGCATCGACCAGTACGGGAGAAATCAGCCGCTCGAGGTGTTTCTAAGTCCGTCTGCAGTTGGAGATCATCGGCTGATTCGTTATGGATTGTTTGGCTCAGTCACCGGTTCTTGCGTCTGGTCTGGCGGAGAATTCTCACTCACCGGAACCAGCTAAACAGGTTCAATCTGTGGATCGAGCAAGAGCTTGTACACCGGAACCACCTCAATTGGCTGTGGTGGTCTGACTGGCACTGTTTGTCCATCACCCTCAGCAGGTTGCGGCTGAGTGGACGGCAGCGGATCAGGCTGCAAGAGCAGGTAACCGCTAACAGCACCAGCGGCAACCAGCAGGATCAATCCCGAGACAATCGTGCCTTTACTGCGAAAAAATTTGACCAAAGGATGCGTCGTCTCGCTGCGCACTTCGTCCAGCATGTTGCGGAAGTCTGCATTGCGAATCGCATACCAGCGTTTGCGCCATTCTTTGCTACGCAGCCGGCTCCCTTTGTCTTCCCGGAAAAACGACTTGAGCGCACCCCTGAATGGTGGTTCCATATACTTTCCTTCAAAAAACATCCGTTGTGTCATCGCCCACTGGAGGAACGATAGCAGCGCTTCATCCCCGCCCTTTTGATGCACGAATGCGATCATTTCCCCATAGCGGAAGCTGGTGCGCTCAAGGTCCCCTGCGTTGTAGAAAACAAGAGCAACCTTGGAAAAGCTCTCTTCCCCAAGGAGACTGTCCAGCATGTTCTGAAGCAGTCTCTGCTGGTTTTCGATATCACGCGCATCCCACTTGCGGAAAAACTCCTCCGGCCGCGGTGTCGTCGTCAGCTCTTCCAACGAAGCCAGATTCATCATCATGTCCAGCTTGTTGCGGCCTTCCAGGTCGAGTCCGTAAAAAAAGGTCTGCGGCTTCTCTTCCAGAAGAGACAAAACCGTATCAAAGCCTTGTTTGGACAGCGAAGTCAACTCGATGCGCTTCAGCAAGGCCTTGTCCACTTCGTCCACCAATTCCTCCGCATAGCTGGGTGAACCGGCAAACGTCGCGAAAAAGTGATGAATATGTAACACCGCATCCAGCTTGTTTCGTTCCTCTGCCAACAGATTGAGCAGCTTGGGTATAGTCGTGGATGCGAAGAAGGCATGTCGGATGGCTTGTGGTGCATTTTTTGCCCAGAACTCAATCTCCTTGAGCATCTGGGGAATATCCGCAACTGCCTTCAGTCTCTCCGTGAGATAGTCTTCAAACAACGGCTTCACAATGAGCTTGATGGCAAACACATTGCGCATCAGGGAGCCAAACAGATCACGCTGGCTGCTTAAAAACTTGTACACATCGGAAACGTATCCATCCTTGTGTGCGTTCTTTCCCTTCAACAGTACGTCGATCAAATATTGAATCGTCTCCGCCTTCGCGACATCATTGCGTGCGACATCATAAGAATCGATCATTTGCTTGACCACTTCCAGCTCCGGCCATTTCTGTTGTGCCAGTGCTTGGGACTCTGCTTGGAACAGCTTGCCCATCAGGTCGTACAAGCGGTTCTTCTGGATAAGTCCTGTCTGCCGCAGATAGCTGTTCAACAACTGCCAGATTGCCGTACGATTCCGTTCATAGACCGACATGCGTCCCTGTTCAATCAGGTAAAGCGCACACAGCTCGTAGTAAGTCACCAGGTTCAGAGCGACAGAACGCTCAGCCCCCTGCAACACTTCCTCGCAAAACGCGTGAAATGAAGCGAGTATCCGCGAATCCTGCAAAAACTCCCAAACGAAGTCGAGGTATTCATGTCTGCCTTCGGTCAATTCCGTGTTCAGCGAGCGCTGGTTGGCAAGGTCAAACAGAAAATCCTTGTCTCCTTGACCGTTTCCCGGTCGGATGCTGCCTTTTTCCACAAACATGAGATGGATATGCTTTTTGCTCTGCGGTTCGTTGCTGTAGGTGAGAAACCCAAAATGCCTGCGCATCTCATAAGGCAGGCAGCTATAGATGATTTCCAACAACTGACTCGCCTGTCTGCTAGCCTCGGCCATTTCCCCTGGCAAGCTGATGAAAACCTTCTTCTTCCCTGACAGGGACATCATGACGGCATGCAGCAATTGCTTGAACAAAGGCTCATCAATCCCAAGCCCCTGCAGAAGCTTTTTGTTGTCTAGCTGCTTGCTCGCTGTATAAGGAATGGCCTCCAGCGCAGGAAGATCCTTGCTCGCTGCATCATCGACCTGCTGCTGAAAGGATTGAACGCTGAAGATACGGGCTGGTTCCTTGATGAACACATCGCTTGCTTCAGCAGGAATCACGTAGTTATGGCTAAAGAACGTATTGCGCTGTCCGGTAAAATCGGCACCGACAAACACGCTCTGCCCGAGCACCAGCTCTCCAGATTCCGCGCGAAAGCAAACCAATGCTTTGGGATATTGCGACAAGTCTGTCTCTGCTCGTTCCTGCAGTTGGCGAGGAGCATGGTACACACAAAACGGATGCAAGGTCTTCTTGATAAATTGGTTGTCCAGCCCAGGTGTTCTGGCGACGGTATCATAGCCTTCATTGGCCCGAAAGATCCCTTGTCGCCCACGGGTGTAATACTGCTGCAAAATGAGCGGCCGACTCACTATCGCTCCCTCCCCTCGATGTAGTCAAGCTGATGCAGAAGCCAGATGAACGGCTCATCTACGCGTACAGGTGTGACAACCCCGCTCACCTTCTGGTTGACCGGATTGCTGCCCAGAGCCGATACGGCAAAATAGGCCACATTGGTAAAGTAAACCTCCAGTGCGTCCTTGAACGGGCGGTCTACCTTTTCGATGAAACGACTGACCTCACCGTTAATATTTTCGAACTCCGAGGTGTTCAGATACTGCTGGTGAACAAAGTTGCGGAAAATATTGCTGTTTGGCTGGATATAGGTGCCTTCCTCTTCCTTGATCGCATGCAGCATATCGCTTTTCGTAAGTACAACTGCGGTCGGAATGTTGGTTTTGCTCTGTTCCTGATAGCCAATAAAATTCTCAAACAGGGTAATGACCACCTCACGCGGCTCATCGTATCGAGCTGTGAATTCACCCGGTTCATCGCCCGCATGCAGCAGGAAGCGGTCGCGAATGGTCTTGATCTGCAACGGATCGACAAGAAAAAGGATACCTGATGAATTCTTCACGTGTGCCGCGTAAATCTCCAGGTATTCCCTGTCCACCATTCCCTCGCCGGCTACGTCGAAGAAGACGAGAATCAACGGAGCCTGCTCGCTGTCTTTAAATACAAACTGAAAAATAAAAGGCTCCTGCCGCTGTTCTTTCTGCGTAGAATCGAGCAGCTGACCACGTTCAAACAGCGGCGCTTCGTACTGCTCGCGAAACTTGCGGCTGATCTGGGCATTCAGTGGCATGCACGCCGCGTTGAAATGATTGGCGGTCGTATTCTGCAAGGTATGGATGAGCGAGGTCATGTATACCGACTTGCCCACCTGGGAAGCACCGACGATCGAAATGATGTTGCTCGGCGCCTTGCCTGCCGTAATAGGCAGCTCGTTGTGGCAATTTGGGCAAAGTCTGCGCTTGGACACGACTCCGTAGCGATCCGTGACCCCGACCAGCACCTGATCCACGTAGATGTGATTTTCTTCCGGAATCGATTCCGGGTCGATCACGGCTTCCAGCTCTTCGATCGCATCCAGGCCAAATTTGTCCCGGTACGCATTGAGCACATGATCTTCCTGCAGCGCGTAAACCTCGTCATCCGGACGATCATGTGTGGCCCGGAAAACCACTTGGTCAGGCTCGAACTTGGAAAAGCAAAACGGACATACAATATCGTAAAAAGGAAGTCTTTCCTTGATCGGCTGTTTCTTCTCAAACATGCTTTTCAGAAACGTAAACATGTTGCCCCTCCTATTCGGGAATCAGTTCGTAGCGTTCCCCGTATTTTTTGCCGTCCGTAAAAAAGAGACGGATAACATCCTTCTTTTTGACCTCGATTTCTGGCAACAGATTCACACCCGGTTCAATATCGCGAATAAACGCGTACTGTGTGCCATCATCCTTGTGAATGGGAGGGGAACCTTCTTTTTTCACGTAGCAAAGGACGTCCTTCGGTACAGGAATCTCTGAAAATATGCGAATTTGCAAGGAATCATAGGAGCTGAACCACTTTTTATTGCGGATTAGCGAGTACGTAATCTTCGCTTTTCCTGTGCTTACGTGGATCACATGCGAATCCGTACTTGGCACCAACAAGACCGGCTTCCCTTTCTCCAGACGGCACGGGAAAATGCGATACGTGTATTGGCCGATTCCCTCGCTCTTTTCCCGCAACCCTTTGTGTACCTTGTACTCCTCGCGCGTGTACAGCTTCCATTGTTTTTCGTCGACCTGCTCGATATCGAATGGCGCGTCCTTCGTCGTTTTGTGCACGTATACACATGGCACGTCTTCCGCCCAATGCCAGTTGAGAACATACTCATCTCCCTGGCGATGGCACACGACATCTTTTATCAGCACATCTGTAATCATTTCCCGATCAATCATGAGACATCATGCTCCCACTCTACAGATCAAAACGCTTGCTGTTTTGTTTTCCGGCATCTCCAGAACGAACCGGCAGTGCCTTGCTGCGTGATAGTCGCGCTTGAAAAGACGACGAGCCTTGATTGACCGCTACGGGGATGAGAAGCGTAAAGAGCGCAACCACCACAGCCATTAGCAGTGTTGCCAGAAGACGAAGCAGCATTTCTGGCCAATCCCCTGACGAAAATCCGGATTCAAGCACCAGACCCGCGAGCAACCCGGAAATGGCTCCGCCGACAATAAAGCTCTTTGCCAGATGCCGATTGTCAAAAATCAGGCCCAATGCCAGCCCCATCAGCGTGCCGATGATGACCATGCTCAAGACTCGCAAGCTCGCGTACAAGGCGCTGCTCTCAGTCGCATCACTGCGATCGGAAACGAGTGTGCGCTCCTGACGCGTCAGCTCGATGATCTGTCCAAATACACCAGTGATCTGGTCAGCGTGCTCGACATCGAAATAGCTGCCGCCTGTATTAGCAGAAATTTGTTTCAGCAGATTGGTTCCTTCTGCATCCACAGCGCTCATGCCCACGGTATGAATGACGATATTGGCTTGTTTAAAAGGGGCAAGGGCGCTTTCCAGATCAACACGGCTGTATCCATCCGACATCAGTACAATCGTACTGTGATTCCATTTTTGCGAGGTTTGAAGATGTTCCAGCGCTGTCCGCAAAGCCTCTTCGATATTCGTTCCGCCGCTCGTTCCAGCCTGCTGCAGCAGCTTTTGGACAACCTCGTCCTTCACAGTCTGCGAATCCAGCTGAATCAGTGGTTGGACGACTTCCGAACGGTCGTTGAAGGAGATGACCGCTACATTTGTCCCCTGCTCCATCTTTTGCACCATGTCGCCTGCTGCCGGGAACAACTGGTTGTTCGGGTCAGAACGCTTCATGCTGCCGGAGGTATCCAGAAGCATGACGATGTTATCCGAACCACTCGTGGTTTGAAACGTAGCCCCATAAGCAAACTGCAGGAGCATAGCCACTACGCCAATCATGAGAAACGTGCTGGGTACGAGCATTTTCCAGGATGCTCCGACGTAGCGCTGCTTCCAGCCCTGCCCATTGAGCCTGGGCGAAACCATCTCCGCCACCAGGCACATCAGCCCTACAAAGAATGCGTATTGTCCAAAATAAAGTCCCATTAACAGCCAAGTCGGCCATTCCCCTGAAAAATTCGCAAGCAGGATTTCTCCTACCGCATAACCGATGCCCCCACCCACCAGACTGCACAATACCATGAGCAGATTAATCTTTCTTTGTCTCATGACGATTCATCCTTTCCTCGGCGGCGAATGAAAAGCCGTTGTCCTGATAAGAGGTGTGGTACTTCTTGTTGTTGCGATAATACATGAGATCCTCCATCCCAAATCCGCCCATCAGGTTCAGCTTTTCGATACCGCTTTTTCGATCCTCGTGGATGCATCCTTGCTTGTAGGATCGATTTCCCTCGTCCAGATGAAGAACGAACTGGACGAAGTCGTTGCTGGTGTCAGCAAACAGGTATTTTTCCTCGTATCTGTGCTTTTGCAGGAAATGAAAAACTTCGATGTGGACCGCTGCCCGCTCTTCCAAAGCAAAAGCAAGGTCGCGGAACAGATCGTCGCGCGTCAGCACAGCGCGATTTTCATACGCCGCCGCTACATTGGCCCTCGCCAGCAAATCGGCGTCAAACGGAAGCGCAAAGGCCGGTCGAGGCAGGATCTCCGTACGACAAAACCGGCAGAGCCGCTCGATCAATCCAGCTACTCCGTTGTACAGCTGGAGCGAATCCGTGCCAATGTACCGGGACTCCAGATAAAAGTCTGCCCCGCGCTGTGTCTCCATCGCCCCAATCGCCTCACGCACCAGTGATCCGTAATAGTCCTCGATGTTCTTGCCCAGATAATCGGCTGCTTCCCGAATGCTTCGCTGTGCATGCTCACGCAGCTGCTTTTGCAGCTCCTCCAGCTGCTCGATCTGACGCCCGATCTGGCGATGAATCTCTCCTACCTGTCTCTCCCGCTCCTGCAGGATGCGCAGGATGATTTCCCCCTCCAGAATTTCCAGCTTCTTGCCGTAAAGCAGGTCAAAGAGGTGCCGGACAAAAGCTCTGACTCGCTCCTTGTCTCGGGTGAAAAGACCGCCCACTCGAATCTCCTGGCGGTCTACGCGTTGTTGATAGATTTCCTCCAGCTCTGCTCGGGCAAGCTCCAATTCACGGCTTGTTTCCCGAATACCCACGCGAAGCTCGTTCAGGAGATGCCCTACGCTGCTTTGTTCAGAGGTAATCTGATACGCGGCGTAGAGACCATAGCGCGGATCACCGACGATTTCCTCCTGGATAATCGAAGCGAGACTTTCCTCTCTGAGCAAATCTTCCAGACGCTGATAGACGGGACGAACCAGATTGGTCTCGAAAAAGGACTGACTGCTTCCTTCAAACAAAGCCTGCTCGGCTTCGCGCAGGGTCATGGGGGCAAGCTCCTTGTAGCTGACACCCGAGGTCATCAATCCACCCATTTCATCACGCTTGCTCTCATCCGGAAACACCAATCGAATCTGCCTTTGCAGATCGTGGGACATCAAGCCGAGCCGTTCCCGCACGCTCGACTTGTCAGGGATCGCACCCTGCTTGAGACGTTCCCGATAGGTGTCATAAACCGCTGACAGTACCGTCAAGGCAATGGCGTGAGTAGGTCGCTTGACTTTGGACAAGCCTGCGGAAGCAAAGGTAGCTTCCTCCCGACTGCCCGTCATGTTGCGGACAAATTGTACCTTGCTAAAGCTGTCGCTGCTGTTTACTTCTGCTCCTTTGTTTTGCAACAAGACCAGGTGGCTGATCAACTCGTAGTTCTCCCGCATCCCTGCTTCGAGAAACATGCCATGCTCGTTTTTGTCGCTAAGCAAATACACGAGAGAAAAAAGAGGAGCGCGATCATGCTCCACAGGCAGCTTGACCAGGTCGCTTGTCACCAATAGATCAGCGTGATAGCTGTAATCTCGCTGCTGATAGCGGTTCAACTCTTCCAGGAAGCTGACGCCCAGTGCGGCAGAAAATCCAAATTCCTCGCCTCCTCGCTCCTGCAGCAAAACGTATAAATCCATCGATACGTTCTTGAACAGCTCCGCCAGATAGCTTTTCAGCACCAGGGTCAATTCAGGCAAAAGGACGTTGGCCGGATCATCCGCACGAGTCACGACAGCTAAGTTTACCTGCTGAAAGGAAGTAAACTGTTTACCCATCTCAGCCACTCGGACACTCGCTTGTTTCATGGTTTTGTTCAGTTCCATCAGGATGGATTCATCCCGTGCAAAGTATTCATACAAGGAGCTTCGCATCTTGCGTTTATCCGAATCCGGCCCGGGGAGTCGAAACCCATGCAACAATGGATGCTCCCACGTCTCCTTCTCATAGGCGTGGATGTACAGCACCGCTTCGCTGTTATGCCATTTTTGTTCGTTCATCAGGCAGACAGCTTGCAGGGCATCCAGACTTTTATCCCCCAGGAAGAGAAAAAGCACGGGGTTTTGAATGTTTCGCTGCCCAATGCCGTTATCCAGTTGTCTCTCCATATCGGTCACGTATTCGGTTGCGAACTGATCCAGCAATTCCCTCATGCTTCTTCCCGCCATTTCATCTAAAGTGCAAGTGTGCTTGTGTTATTGCAAAGTTTTGCGCATGTCGTTTACTTTTGACCAAACCTTCTTGTAAAACTCGTACATCTCTTCCCCGTTTACGTATTCATCCCTGTCGTATTCCAGCTCGCTTTTTACCGATTGGAAGGAAGCCGCGATCTCCTCCAGACGCTGGACCAGCATTTGCGTATCTTCTGCAGATGTCATCTGATCACTGCGCTTGGCCGCCTTGCGCTGCAACGTCGCCAGCTTTTTGCTGTCCAGACTGCGGAACTGCTGGTACACCACGTACTCGACATGCTTGTTGACTTTCATCAGGTTGAGCAGCGGCTCCCAAGCTTCTTCTTCCTCATCCCGGTCATAGACGAACAAAGCGCCTTTTTTGCTGATCGTATTCGTGTAGAGCGCTTCGATGTAGCGGGTAAGCAATTCTTCTTCCCCTTGCATCGCGTCTATGATTTGCTCCAGCTCCTGGATCTTCATCTCGATAGCTTCGTATTTTCGCACCTCGATTTGAACGAGGCGGATCAATTCCGGATAGCGAATCAGGTTCTCCTTGGCCATCTCTTCATGGATGCTACCAAAAATATCGCGTTGGAAGTCGCGCTCCAGACCATCCTTCATGTATCCCCTCAGCTCTGCCAACAGGCGCTTGAGCTCGCCCGGGCTCATTTTGGAGGTATCCATCGCTGGAACTTCATACGGCTTGGTTACGATGCATTCATAACGGCTGCTTGTTTTGCTGTCCTCGCCTTTGGAACGGATGCTGCCAAAGCGCATAGCCTTGTCAAACAGACGGCGCACTTCTGCGTTATACGCCTTGATCCGGTCGTTCTGATACGTATCGCCCCACGATTTTTCCGGAATCGGCGACGGCAGGTAAGCCCAGTTGTTCTTCTCTGTCTGTACGAGGTGGCGGCCAATCCCTTCCCGATCCAAAATCGTACGCTCGTAACTTTCCTCGTAGACCTTCAGTGGTGTATAGACGAAGAGCGGAATACCATTTTTCGTATTCAGCCAGAAAATGCGGTTTTTGACCTCGCTCTCCTTCACCGTGAAACGAGAGCCGCTTATCGCAGTGTCCTGGTAGTTGCGAATCCCTTTTAAAATCGATGGAGCTTTCAATGGCACGGACACAAAGCCCCAGGATGGGAAGTGCATATTGCCGAGATTGTTGCTCAAGTGGAAGACCGGAATCGCTTCTTCATCCAGCTTGCTGGCAATCTTGCGCTCGACGATACGGTCCAGCGTCTCTTCCTGCCCGTATTTGATCACCAAGAACTCTTCCATCGATTTGGTGATCAGCTCGCCGAATTTATCCGAGAGGAAATCGGAGATGGAGCTGACGATATCGAGCTCTTGCTCCTTCACCCATTGATCGGAGTGCTTCAACAGATCGCTGGTGAAGTCGCGGATCAGGTCGTCTGCGTCCTTTTGCTCCAGAATGTTGCCGATCACTTTGGCGACATCCGGCACACTGACGATGTTCCAGTAGTACGTCTTGTTGCCTGTGCGATCCATCTCTTCCTCGGCGTTGACCAAGATGTCGCCGTTTTTGTCAAAGATCTGGTTCAGGGCATTCAGGACTTCGGTAAAGACGCTGTAGATCCGATTGTTTTCTTCATTCAATACACGATGCAGCTCTTCGTAGAACTCGATCATCTGCTCCAGCTTTTCCTGGTCTGCCAACAGCTGGTATTCGTTGATCTTCGCTTCGATATAGATGTTTTTCTTCTTTTCCTTGGAAATAAAGGCACTGCGGGCATCGCCCAGCTTTTCGATGGCGTTTTCGCGCGCACCTTCGATCTCTCGCGGGAAGCTCTCCAGATTGGCCTTGATGCTCTCCACGTAAGACAGGATCATTTTCAGCAGGCAAAAGCCTTTATCCGAGTGGATCAGACGCGATGCGTAAAACGGTCCTTGCTGTGGATGCAGGAAGACACGGGTCATCATCTCACGGAATGTCTCGATCAATTCGCCCGGGGTCTGCTTCTTGCACTTGATGTATTCCTCGCGTGCTTTTGCCAGGTAACCCTGCTCCAGCTCGTGATCGATGCTGACCACCTGCTGGCTGATCACATTGCTGTAGTTCAAACGTTCGCTGTTCTCAAAGCCTGGCAACGGTTCTGGAACGCGCGACTCAAATTTGCGCGCAATCGAGTCGATGTCGATACCCAGCTTGCGTGCGAATTTCTCCGCATCCTCCTGAGTAGGGGCAACCGCGAACATTTTCTCCATCTTCTTAAACAGGCGATATGCCAGATACGTCGTCATTTCTTCAATCGGCAGCACCGCAGAGGAGGCTCCGATCACGTTGTACTGATAATTGGCCGCATACGCTTTTGGCATTTGGTTGATGTTGGTGCGGATATTGCTGATGTAGTCGTGAATCGCGAACTCTTCGCCGGAGCGCTTTTCCTCGCTCGCCATGAAGTTCGTGATGTTCTCTGCCGTCACGTTCATGCAGTAATCGTAAGCATTCTCCAACGCTTTGCCTTCCAGATTGGTCGCCGAGATCAGGTGGCACAGGTTGAATGGCGGCATCGGCGATTGCACATTCAGCACATTGCCGTACTGCTGCTTGAAGCGCTCCATACGTTCGTCAGCGTTCATCCAGTAATCCAGCTCTTTGAGTGCCGCATAGCCGTTTTTCATGATGTAGTCGCGAGTATGGGAGCTCAGGCTCTTATTGGACAGGTTCACATCCGGCGTGAACAGATAGCCCAGCATGTTGACCTTGTCTACGCCGCCACTGCCGAAGTCGCGCTCCAGAATTCCGCGTACGATATACGAAATATCCAGGAAGCAGCCGCTGCCCGTACCGCCGGAAAGTCCGCTCAGCAGAAACACAGTCAGCTTTTTATTGGTGCCCTCGGTGAGCATTTTAATCTTTTTCTCGATCGTTTGAACGACCTGCGTGATTTTGGTAAACAGAAGCAAGCGGCCTGCCTGACGCACACCCGACGCTCCGCTGATCCCATCTGTAATCGTCAGCTCCGGAGACAGCCAATCGGTGATGTACGGCTCCAGGATACTGCGGTTTTGCAAAACCCCGCCGATCTCCGGGTTGGAGAGCAGGACGAATTCCGTGACCGGATCAAGCCCGATGCCCTTGTATTTTTTGTTGCGGTCATGTTCATTGGTTTCAAAGGCGATGAATTCGATATTGTCCGGCTTTTCCTTGCGTTTTTTAGATAGAGAGTCCACCGGCAGCTTAAAGCGGCGGTTTACCTGATATTTCAAGCGAAGCAAAGCATCGATCCCCGTTCCACCCAAACCGATTACGAGCATCGGATTGTCGATGGTGTCTACACGAATCTTGTCACTGACGATGCCTCCGCCCAATGATACGTCCAATTGCTGAATATGTTCTCTTACGACTGCTTTCATATTAGATCCACCCCTAGACGATGTAGTCTACAAAAACGGATTTGTTCACGCTCGACAGCGAAATCTTGATTCTGTCGTTTTTCTTCAATTCCTTGCCTTTGCTGACATCCAGCACCCTTCCACCCTTTTCGATGCGGCAGGAGGAGCGATTTTCGATGATCAGCGTATCGTTTTTCCCTGGCAGGAACACCACTTTGTCGGTTTCCTGGAATTCTGGTGCCAGCTGCAGGAGCTGGTGAAGCTTCACTTTTCCTTTAAATGCGTTCAGCTTCTTGTATTGCGGGTTGGATTTATCCCCTGTGTCCTCATCTACAATCTCGATGGCAATCTGTCCGATGAACCCCTTGTTCGCTTTGCGCCAAATGGAGAGCAGATAGAGAGCCAGCGCGACCAGTAAGATCACAATGAGTGCGATGATGACGACAGTGAGCCAAGGGAACGGTTCCTCTGTCGCTGCCGAATCCCCGGCTGGCGGCGGTGTCGGCGTAGTTGCCCCACCGGCAGCGGATGAGGCATCGACAGTCACTGGCGGTGTTTCGCGATAAAAGCTGGTATCCTCAGCCTTGATTCTGATTTCGTATTTGTGGTCGGCTGGAATCGTAAAGCTGCCTTCAAAACCGCTACCCGTGTTCGTGATTTCCACTTCGCTCGTCTTTTGATCGGTAAGGTCGTTGATCAGCAGCGTCGCCTTCATCTGGTTGTACAGCTCTGGGCTCGCGACCTTTTGTCCGTTGCTGGCGAGTGCGGCTTTGACAGGAATGACGTCCCCGGCTTTAAATGCGTTACTCGCGATCGGCTCCATCTCTAATTGCAGATCATAGTTGAATATCATGTTGATGTCGATCTTGTCCTGCGGTACCCCTTTTACCTGCAGATTCCACTCACCCTGCTGCGGCTTGACGATTTTGATCATCGAATACGCACTGGAACGGGAGAAGCGAACCTGATCGGACGGAATATGTATCTCCTTGCCCGAAGGATCAAACAATTTTACTTCAACCGATTTTTGCGACATGATCGAAATATTGGCTTCCATCACATTGGCGTTCGGAATGGGAATCGCCACGTCCTGGATCTGGCCGTTGGACGTAAAGTTCGTGATCGGAACCACCTTTAGCTTCAGATGGTTGGCAAAAATTTCGCTCAATATTTGCGGCAGATTGTCTGCTGTGCTCGTCTCGAAGAATTTTCCGTTCGTCTCCTTGGCGATTTGCTCCAGCGTCGTGCGATTCAATTGTCCGTCAGCGTTGAGTCCAATCGTGTAGATCGGGTACCCCTTGCTTTTCGCTTGCTGAATGGAGTCTTGCAAATCCTGGTCTGACATCGCTTGTGTACGGTTGGATGCTTCATTCAGGTAGTTGTTTCCGTCTGCCAAAAGAACGATGATCGGGGAGTTGGCGCGATCACGTCCGGCATCCAGAATTTTCACTGCTTCCTTTACCCCGACTGAGATATCGGTGTAAGCCCCTTTTTGCAGGCTGTCGATAAACGCTTTGATTTCGTTCTTGTCTTGCTCGGAATTGACCTGAATCATGGCCTTTTCCCGTTCAATTTTATCCGTATAAGAGATAATTCCGATTTTGTTCGCCTGTATCGACGTCATGTCGACGAACATTTTCATCGCTTCGTTGCTTACTTTGTTTTTATCACTCTGGCTCATGGAGTTGCTGACGTCTACGACCAATACAGCATCCATATTACTTCCACTGGTCCCGGCAAAAACCAGGTTCGCGCCTGTCATTACAGAACCCAGCAGAAGCGCCACACATAACAGATTTCGAACCAGCTTACTGAGTCGGATCATCTGTGAACCCCTCCACTGTTTTTTCTTTGACCTCTCTTGCCAATTGTTGAGAATCGTTGCAAATAAAGGAGCATTATGACAATATTACCACTATATTGAGGAGCCCTAGTAGAAAAAAAGCTATTTTTACCTCCCTATTACGTATTACGATACGGGTAGGCCTTTTGTTGCAAAATTCGACAAGAACTTGATGGAGGAAATTTATGCTAACCTACTTTCTTCTGTCCGCAGCTGTGCTGCTACTGGTTTTTCGCTTGCTGAAGCTATTGAAATGGAAGCGTCAAAATCCCTCCGAACAACAGATTGATCAGCATCTTCACGATCTGTTGAACAGGAAGAAGGAACTACCATGAAGAAACGAATCGGCGTCCAATTTCGCAAAACGCATAAAACCGCACACGTCTTCGAACGTTTGAAAGCCTGCAGGCACTGCCACACCTACCACGTGCTCTGGGAGACAGAATGCAGCGTTTGCGGGCGAGAGTATCAGCCCGTTCGCGAGATTTCAGCCAAAGTAACCAGACGCTACGTGCAGACCCGCTTCCTGTTGCTCGCGCTTTTTGTTTGTCTGGCGATTCTTAGCGCAGACACACTGCTGCAGATTGGTGTTGCCATTGGCGGAGGCATCGTTTTATCCGCGCTCTTTTTTGTCTTGCAAAAAAAATACGGAATCTATGAAAAAAATCGGGACTTCCTCCGTTATTTGACGCAAGAGACCGAGAACATCAAGAAATCCTTGCTGAAGCAGCAGGAGGAAATCGGTGCCGATGTAAAGGCGGAGCGCTTCAAGGACGCTTATGAAAAGATTCGGGAAGTGAGCCACTTCCTGCATTCCGATACGATCAAAATCCGCAAAATCATGTATTTGAACCACTTCATTCTGCGTAAAGACATGGAGCTGGAGCTGGATTCTCTCATTCCCTCCACCTACGATAAGGATTTCGTCGAGTATTTGCGCGAAGTGATCAAAGTAAAGCCCGAGCTGGTCAAACGATCCGTGCTCACCTACGTCAGTCGTTACAAAAGCCGAATCCTTCTGCATGAAAACGGAGAACAGCTGATCGGCCAGGTAGCAGGAGCTGCCCTGAGGATGAGTGCTTATGCGGAAGAGTTCCAGGACCTCATCATCGAATTCATCGACTATTTGCCACGGGAGCGCCTGCTTCGTCTCGCCAGGATGGTGAGCAATCATCGCCAGCCAGGCTGGGAGCGCTTGGAGGAGGCTACCAAAAGGCGAATTGAGACGCACTACTCCTTTGATCCCGACTTCAATAGCGTTTTGTGAAGGAGGTTCTTGCTATGAAAATCATCTCTCCCTATCAAAAGTCGCTGTGGGTCCGAAATCTTCTTCTCGTGCTCGTCGCCATTGCTCTGATCGGTGTTTCCGTCAAAATCGTGCAGAGCTATCAAAAATCGTTGCTGATGGCGCAGGCCAAGGACCATTACGAGTCTCAAAACCTGTTGTTGGCTGAGGAAACCTATGCAAAGGCAAGTGAGATTTCTGCCATTCATTATGAAGAAGAACCGTGGAGTGCCCTGTTGTCCCGACTAACTCCCGTACGGCTGGAGCTAGAATCCCTGGCTCGGGATGTACAATTCGCTATTCAACAGAACGATCCGGATCAAGCTCAGGCAGCCTACCAAAGCTATCAATCCTTAAAACAACAAGCGGCAAAGGACGACAATCAGGTTGCTTCCTTTTTCCATCAGATCGCTCAGCGCCTTGCCATTGAAAATCAACTCGGTCAGTACTATCAGCAAGCGATGAAAGACGCCAAGGGGCAGCTGCAAGCCAATCTGGACCAGAAACAGTATAAAAATCATTCGTTTATCCATACGCTGGCGACAATCCCAGACGAATATTACGGGGGCAAAGATAAAAAAGAGGCGGAGCTGGAAGCACTCTTCCTGCGCTACGAGCGAACCAAGCTGCGTGATTTGTCTGCTGACGGTACGTTTTTCGAGGTCATCACAAGCTTTGCGAACAGCCGCAGCGAATATGCCAAGGCGAACTTTCCTACGGATTGGCTAATCACCCTGCTTGAACGATATGCCAAAGAGGAGATCAATCAGACCATCCGCCAGCAGGACCTGGGTGAATTCGTCAGTCGCGCGAAAGCTTACCTGGAGCTGAAAAGCTTCCTCCCTTCCCAATCGGAAGTGGTGGAAATGATCGAAAAGCATCTGAAAGAGCAATTTCGCAAGGCCGAACAATATGTAAAAACGAACCATTTTGAAAAAGCAATCGAGCTGTTCCAAGAGTTAAGCCGCCTGGAGGATATCACCGAGCAGCTGTCTGAACTGGAGCAGCGCTGGACTTCCTATGATCCTGGACGATTGCTGCAGGCTCAATTTCCAGACAAGGCGCTCCAAACACTCATGACTGGCAAGGAGCTATGGGGAGCGCAAGCATATGCCATCGGATGGGATGAAACCGACGGACATCTCTACATGGCGGCGAGTATGGAGGACGGCTCCACGATCAAGCTGGATCAAGCTCTGTCGCTAGATCGTCAATCTGTCATTTTCTCGCTGTCGGAGATGCTTGGCTCCAAAGAAAATCCTGTCCTCGTCGCGGAATCTGCGGGTAAAGAGCGCGCCTACTCCTATCTCGGCCTTGTTCCCGACCTGTCCAGAGCGACTTTCGTCAAGCGCTGGCAATTGGAAGCAGATGGCTGGGAAGCGCAAAGCACCGACCAGATCCTTGTGAAAAACCCGGTCGGTGAGGGGGAGCGTGAAATCGCGCACTTCGTACTGAAGGATTCAGGACTCGAGTACAAGGAAAAATGGGCGGATTACCTGGTGGATTCGGATGAAACGCAAGAGGAAACAAGCGAACAGGAAAAAGGGCCGACTGAACAAACCGAAACTGACCAGATACCAGACACCCCTGCTGCCAGCGAAAAGCCCGCTGATATTCCTGCCGACATCCCTGCCAACATCCCTAGCGGGCGCACGTTTGATGTATACGCAGGACCAGGCGAAGAACATGCCATGATCGGTCAGGTAATCGAAGGAAGCTATCAAGTCATCTCCAGTCAGAGCGGCTGGCAGCTGATTCATTACGGAGGATCTGAAGGCTGGATCCGCGCTTTGCCTCCGAATAGCCAATAATCTCCCAAGCTCGCGAAACAAAGCGCTATAATAAACGTCTAACGCTTATTAAGAGTTTTAGCGCAAAACTAACGTGTTGGAGGATTCACACAAATGAAATGGCGGAAGTGGTTAACCTTTTTACTGTTGTTCGTGCTTTGTGTTTCGGCTATTGGCGCCCCAGCACAGGCACAAAGCTCTCCTGTGATCAGCATCTTCTTAGATGGACAACAGGTACATAGCGATGTCTCCCCGTACATTATTCCAAAGGTGAACGTAACGATGGTTCCCCTGCGGGTAATCAGTGAAAGCCTGGGGGCGGAAGTCTACTGGGATGGACAGTCCCAAACCGCTACCATCATCAAGGATGATACCGTGCTCTCCATGACTATGAATCAAAAATTCGCATGGGTAAACAACGGTCAAATGCCGCTGGATGCTTCTGTAGAAAACAGAGCGGGCAGAACGATGGTTCCGCTTCGTTTTGTCTCGGAACAGCTCGGCTTGCAGGTAAACTGGAATCAGTCCACTCGCACGATTACCTTGTTGACTGGCGATGTCGCAGTGCAGCAGCCTGAACCCATTCCTCAGGATGTGATCACCCAGCCACAGCCTCATAACCCGAGCACACTGAGAGGCGTATGGGTGTCCACCGTGTACAATCTCGACTGGCCTTCTGCCGGTTCTTATGGGAATCAAGAAAAACAAAAGCAGGAATACGTGAAAATGCTCGACGAACTGCAGGATATGGGTATGAATGCCGTCTTTGTACAGGTGCGACCTGCCGGCGATGCCCTGTATCCATCCAGTCTCGTTCCCTGGAGCAAATACCTGACTGGAACACAAGGAAAAGACCCGGGATATGACCCGGTTGCTTTCATGATTGAGGAGACCCACAGACGCGGCATGCAGTTCCACGCCTGGTTCAACCCGTTCCGTGCAACGACAGAAGCCAAAACCGACATACTAGCAGCCAACAGCGTGGTGAAAAAGTATCCGCAGTGGATCGTCAATTCCAGCAACAAGCTGTACATCAATCCGGGTATTCCGGAAGCGCGTCAACACATTATTGCCACCATTATGGAGGTTGTGAATCGTTACGATATTGACGGCGTTCATCTGGACGATTACTTCTATCCGTCCAATGGCACCTTTCCTGACGATGCGACCTTTGGTGCCTACGGCAACGGCTTCACGAACAAAGCCGAATGGCGCCGCTACAATATCAATCAGTTCGTACAGCAGCTGGATCAGTCGATCAAGAGCGTGAAGCCACAGGTTCAGTTCGGCATCAGTCCGTTCGGCGTATGGCGCAACATCGCCAACGATTCGACCGGATCGGATACCAAAGCGGGAGTCACCGCCTACGACCACATGCATGCGGACGTACGCACCTGGATTCAGCATGGCTGGATCGATTACGTGACACCGCAACTCTATTGGAGCCTGTCTTTTGCTCCAGCCCAGTACGACAAGCTCGTGACCTGGTGGTCCAATGAAGTACGCGGCACGGATGTCACCCTGTACATCGGACATGCCCCGTACAAGCTGGGTACCAATGAAGCAGGCTGGCAAAATGCGCAGGAGATCATCAACCAGCTGAATTACAACACCTTGCATCCGGAAGTAAAAGGAAGCATCTTCTTCAGCGCCAAGGATTTGCGCAAAAATCCACTCGGCTTGATTCAAGAGCTTCGCAGCTACTACTTGACTCGTTAGGAACAGTAAGAAAAGCCCCGCCACCTGAGAGCAGAGAACAGCTCACTCTGCATCGGGTTTGCGGGGCTTATTCGTTATTTGCTCGTCAGGAACTCTTTCATCATCTTCCTAGCTGCTTCAACATCCCATTTGGGTGATTGGGTAGAAATTCGGTACTCCAGCTTGGCTCCCGTATGCTCTGTCACCCACACGATATCTTTCAGCACAGTCTCCCTCATCGGCTGCTCTGCATAGAGGGCTTCGATCTGGTCGACAACCACTTTCTCCGTTCTTCTTTGATCCTGATTAACGTAATAAACCGTATTATCCGCTACACCCTCGATATTGGTGATGGCTACCCGTATCGATTCTTCTCCTGCCGTGTACGTGACCGTGATATGGCTCAGCTGATCCGTCCACTGCAAGGGCTGCTGCACAAAATCCTGATCGGTCGCTTCCGCCAGCTTATACAGCTCTTCTTTGTCGTAATCACGATCTACCTCATACTCTACACTTCCAGCGGCAAACGCAAACCCGCCCGGAAGCTCCTGGGGGATCTCAAATTGTCCACCAACCTCCTGTTGCATGTCTTCCAGCTTGTTAAATTCAAACGGCTTTATAATCGTTTCGACGCTTTTCTTTGGATTATGCTCCTTGATGTAGACGGCTGCCACTGTTCCAGGAGCTATTTGCTCTTCGACTTCTGCCCTTTTTTGCATAAAGGCCAGCATCGTACCATCCGGGTCTTGGATGATCGTGTTCGGTGCTTCTGTTGCATCCTTTTCCTGATAAATGACCTCGCCCTGTTCATTTTTCAATTGAAAGTACTCGACAGCGGCATAGGCCGTAGTAACACTAGCGAGCAAACCGACTGTTTCTGCATGCTTCGCCCCTCCCTTCTCTTGAGGAGAATACGCGTATCTGAATATGGCTGCTGTGCGTTCGAATTTTTTGCGCAGGCTGGCCGCATTCTTGTTCATGATGAGGGCTATTTCTTCGTACGTTTTTTCTTCTACTCCTCGCAGGATCAGCAGGGTGCGTTCCTCCACCGAGAGTGTTGTCATGGCTAGGTATACCGGCTCGCTAAAATACACGTCCTCAATATGCTGATCAATCTGAGACTCCCCTCGTTCCGCACCTTGCAGGAAGGGAAGCAGCCGACTCCACTTTCTTTTGCGAATCAGGTCCATACAATGGTTAAAGGCAATTTTGTAGAGCCAGGCCGCAAATGGTATCATTCGATTGTATTTTTTAAGATTGCGATAAGCCTTGATGAAGACTTCCTGTGCAGCATCCTCTGCTTCCATCGCTTTGCTGTCCACGCTCTCCCTCCTTTCAACTGGTATAACGTTGCAGGGTATCCTATATGTGACAAAATCCAAGAAAAAAGAAAATGCCCTGCGTAGAGGGCATTTCTCAGGTGAAGGTAATCATCATTTACTGTTCATGCATAGGGCAAGTCAGCCCCTTTACATGACTTGGACATGCCGCAGTACCAGGCTTGTCCTGATAAAAAAAGTTGGGCGATTCCATACGGTTGTCATAGGCACTGTGGAAAATATGCGTAGCTGCAGGCGAGATAGGTGGGATCAACCATGTCCAATCTCCAGTCATTTCCCTGCCCTCATTCTTTTCCCGCTGCTCAAAGCGCTGGAACTGCTGACTCGCTGTATGGTGATCGACAATCGACACGCCAGCCTCTTTGAAAGAGTGGAGAACCGCGATATTCAGCTCGATCAGCGCCTTGTCCTTCCACAGCGTGATTTCCCGACTGGTGTCCAGCCCCATGATCTCGGCCATTTTGGGCAGCATGTTGTAACGATCCTGATCGGCCAGATTTCTAGCACCGATCTCGGTTCCCATGTACCAGCCGTTGAACGGGGCTGCCAAATAATCGATACCGCCAATCTCCAATCGCATGTCAGAGACGACCGGGACCCCGTACCATTTCAAATGCAGATCAGAAAACGCCGGATATTCCGGGTGCCGCAGCATGACCTCCAAGACCAATTGCTTGGGGATATCAAAATAACGCGGTGTTTTCTCTCCCATTTGCAAAACCAGCGGCAAGATATCAAAACGCGTCCGCTCCCCTTGCCAGCCCAGCTTCTCGCAAAGTCGGGTAAACTCGATCGATACAGGGTCTCCCAGCACCCCACACTCTGTCTCATAGCCCGCATACCGGATCAATTGATGGTTCCAAATGCGCGGGCGGGGTCCTTCCCCTGCCGCAGGCGCAAAGATGGTGATAGAAGGTCGTATTTTCCCGTCATTGGTCGCGTACTCGATGTGGCGAAACAGCGCTTGTGCCATCTCCTCTTCACTTTTCACATGGCGTTCGTCAAACACCTGCAGCGACTCCCAAAAAAGGCGGCCGATACACCGATTGCTGTTGCGCCACGCCATTTTCGCCCCGTGTCTGAGTTCTTCTTCTGTATGAACATAAAAGCCCTTTGCGGCAAAGGACTTTCTGATTTCTTGCAGTCGCCCTTCTGTCTCTTGTGGCGTTTTGCCCAGTTCCATGTAGCAGGTGTGAATAAAGCGCTCTGCCGCTTCCATTCGTTGTTGATTGTTCATCCTACCCTCTTTTCCCGCTTTGCCTCCTTGAGAAGGCTTCACAGCGGATTCCATTCCTATCACGCATCCTCCTCATTATAAGTTTCCAACTATGCAAATACCAATCACCTACGCCTTTCTTCACAGTTCTGTCAGAAAAGAAAAGGGTGAAATTGATAATTATTATCAATAGATTTGCGCGAAAAATACCGGGACGAGCACATTCTCGGCCCTCATGCCGCAATAGTACCCTGCATTGCGATCATGGTATGGTACATACCAAGCGATCGCAAGGGAGATCGCACATGTCATCGTTTACGCCTTGAATCGCGAGGGCATCATCGGCGACACCCAGCCCAACATCTCACGGTTTTGGGATGAGCTCGGGGGGCAAGTCGATCTTGCCTTCGAAGCTATGAAGTGACGATCATCTATACGAGAAGACCCGGAGCTTAAGCACTCTGGGTCTTTATGATTTATTGAAGCAGCGCCTGCAACGTTTTCTTTTTCCAGTAAAAGCGGTAATAAATAGACTGGGCTAAGAAGTTCACCAGAAAAGCGACGGGATACGTCACCCACACTCCTTGGATGCCGAGCTCTGTAAAATGAGACAACGAGTAAGCCACCGGCACCTGGATCAACCAAATACACGAAATCGTGAATATCGTGGGCCACATGACCGTACCCGACGCTCTCATCGTCGCTGAAATCGCCTGTGCCATATCCCGGTCTTGGTCGCATACCGAATCTGAGCCGTTTTCTGAGAGCCGATAAACTGCGCCACGAACACAGAAATGGCAATGGAAATGCTCATCGCAGGAATTTGCACATAGCTTGCGATCTGGTTGACGATTCCGTAGGCTGCTGTCGCATTCGACCCGTACTCATTGACGAACGTGATCACCGCTATCTCTGACATCGCGAGGGACACCATGCTGATGCTTGTGGGAATGGCTAGTCGAAGCAATGTCTTTAATATCTCGCCATTTAGCCTGCAATGCTTCAACACCATGCGATCCACCTTTAGGACATGATTCCTTTGGTACAAATACCTGAGTAAGAATACGCATGTAAAAATACCGGATACTACGGGTGCATATGCGGCTCCATACAACCCGAAGGCAGGTACGCCGCCCCATCCAAAAATGAAGACAGGCAGCAGGAGCATATTGAGGATCGTATTGATCAACAAAAAGTAGAAAGGCGTTTTTGAATCACTGGGGCTGTGATGCTCATCCCCACTACTTTCCATTCCTTTGTCACCACTTCACATGCCAGGTGCATTTTTTCCGTTTCCATAGATACCTCCCACATCGAATCGTAGCTACTGACCTCTCTATCTTAATGGAAAATAGTGGATATCCTCAATTCTTTTTCATTAGAAAACTTGGCTACGCCAAGCTTTTGGCGGAGCCTTAGTTGCACTTATACTATCTTCCGCTAATCTTTTTAGCGCTTTAGCGCACTTAAACTTTCCGATAGTACAAAAAAAGCGAGAAAATCAGCCCGACCTTCGGCTTCTTTTCTCGCTTACAGTTGCTGCTATGGATTGTTTACTTCCAAGGAACCAGCTTGCGTTCCAGCCACTGGAGCACACGGTTAAACGTCAAGCCGAGCAGAGAGAGTACCAGTACCCCGACCATCAGCTTAGTGGTAATCATCAGGTTTCCGTAATGCAGCACCATCGAGCCAATCCCCTGTTGCGCGGCGATCATCTCGGCGGAGACCAAGAGGAGCAGGGAAGTCCCTGCTGACAGCTTCAATCCAGCAAAGATCATCGGCAAGGAAGCTGGCAGGATAACCTTGCGAATGACGTTGAAATGATTGGAGCCAAACGTCACTGCCGCCTTGATCAGCATCGGGTCTACGTTTTTCACGCCAGAGAACGTATTGATTACGACCGGGAAGAATACCCCCAGCGCAATGATCGCGATCTTCGGCATTTCACCGATACCCAGCCATAGGATAATCAGCGGCAGAAGAGCGATTTTCGGGATCGGATAGATCGAATAGACGATCGGCGTCAGGATGGCATCAGTCCATCTGGAGAAGCCGAGAATCAGTCCGAAAAGAATCCCTACACTCGCACCGATGACATATCCCCCACCGATTCGGTAGAGACTGGCGACCAAGTCCTCGTACAATTCACCGCTTACGAGCATTTCCCAGCCCGCAGCCAGAATCGCGGTCGGTGCCGGCAAAAACAGCGGAGGTACAATATTCAGTCGACATACGATTTCCCACAGCACCAAAAGTACGGTAATGCCCAGCACAGCGGCATAGCTCGGGATTTTCGTTTCCAAAAAAGCAACACGGTTGGTTATGATTTGTTTTTGCTCTGGCATTTTCTTATCCCTCCCTCGACGCTTCCTGGGCATCGTGGCGAATGAGCTGCCAGATTTCATCGACATACTGCTCAAAGCGCATGCGGTATTCGTCTTTATCCCGTCCGATTTTCGGCAAATCAATGTGGATGATGCTTTTTACCTGGCCAGGATGACGCGAGAGAACGATGACACGGTCAGCCAGGTAGACAGCCTCCTGGATGTTGTGCGTCACATAGAGCGTGCTCAAGCGCGTCCGATCCCAAATCGTGAGCAATTCTTCCTGCATGATCGTCCGCGTCTGAGCGTCCAGCGCGGAAAAAGGCTCGTCCATCAGCAGCAGATCAGGCTCGATCGCCAAGGCCCTGGCAATCCCGGCACGCTGCCGCATCCCGCCTGAAAGCTGCTTGGGATAGGCATTTTCAAAGCCGCTCAAGCCGACCATATCGATGTAGTGCTTGCCTTTTTCCTGCTGCTCCTGCTTGCTAGCTCCGCTTTCCTCCAGCCCGTAAATCACATTTTCATACACCGTACGCCACGGAAACAAAGCGATCTCCTGAAAAACGATCCCCAGATTCGGCTTTTTGCTGCCCGTCCCTTCGAAATAGACAGAGCCGTTGCTCGGCGACATCAATCCACCGACGATGTTCAAAAGGGTAGACTTTCCGCATCCGCTAGGTCCCACCAAGACGACAAACTCTTGCTTCTCAATGGCAAAGTTGATATTTTGTAATGCCGTCACTTCTCTTTTTTTCGCGTCCACAAACGTCTTGTCTACATTCTCGATGACGATTCTCATACGGTCACTTCCCTAATTTTTCAATGCATCTTCCAGCAATTGCGTGTTCACGATATCAGACGTGTCGATGACTTTATCGATCAGCTTCTCTTTTGCATACCACTCCACCTGAGTCTTGATGTCGGACTCGAGCAGTTTACCATCGCGGTCCATGTACGGCATTCCCTTTTTGATCATGTCCGCTTCCTGGTCTGTATACTTCGCGATGATGTTGACGACTTCATCGTAGTTTTCACCTGGAACGATCTTGCCATCTACTTTGTTCAATACTGCATCATAGTAGTATTGCGTGGCTTTGGCATACGCCTTGAGGAAACGCTGTGCCGCATCCTTGTTTTCCGCAAATTTAGGTGAGAAGAAGATACCGGAAGTCTGGTACTCCATTTCGTCCCCTACTTGTGCAATCACTTTGCCGTAGCCTTCTTCTACTACAGTCGAAATGTTTGGTTCATTCAGCAGCACGGCGTCAACTTGCTTGCTTTTCAATGCTTCCATCAAACCCTTGATGTTATTAAGTGGGATCAGTTCGATATCCTGCAAGGTCAAACCGTGTTTTTCCAGCAATTTACCTGCCATATAGTGATAGGTAGAACCGGTTTGCGTGATTCCCAGCTTTTTCCCCTTTAACTCTTCAATGCTTTTAAGAGGTGAATCGCTTGGGTACAACAAAGCTGAAGAAGAATAGCCAGCCTGCTCTCTTCCCTTATCCGCTACGATCACAAGCTTTTGTCCGCCTGCTACCATGTTGTACAAGCTTGCTGTAATACCTGTAGCACCCACGTCTACGCTACCTGCAGCAGTAGCCACAGCGATAGGCTGAGCCGCATCGAACCACTTGGCCTTGGCATCAATACCTTCTTCTTGGAAAAAGCCTTTTTCAATACCAATAAACAACGGAGCCGAGCTGGTCAGCTTCAGCATCCCAATCTCCAACGATACTGCTTCTGCAGCTTGTCCCTGTTCTGGTTGCGGCTGTTCGGCCGAGCTACCTCCCTCTGTCTTGCCACAGCCGGCAAGTGCAAGAGCGAGAACCAGGAAAGAGCTCAAAGCAAGCTTTACTGATTTCTTCATTTCTCTCTACCTCCTAGGTGTAACGTACTCACCTTTTTATTTTTTTAATCATAATAACAAAAAATCACGTATTTTTCGACAAAATTGTTAATAGGTCAATGATTCCATTGGAGTAATCTCTCCTCGCCTTCCTGCAACAGCTTCGCCATATAGACGATTTGACCCGTGTGGTAGGAATAATGAGCGGTTGTATGGTAAACCAGCTCCATGAGTGGTCGACTGTAGGAAGCGATGCCCGAATCCGGCGGATAACAGATATGTACTTCCCTCTCAAAATCTTCTGCTGTAAGTCCTTGCAGCTCGCTTCTCGTCTGCTCACGAACCTCTTTTAACCATTCCAACAACCCTGCCGCCGTATGACCTCCCTCTGCCAAGAATTCAGCGGATCGTTCACGTATAAACGGTTTCCTCCCGATCCCACTCACCATGTTTTGATACTCATTTCCTGCCAGGTGCAGGATCAGGTTGCCGATACTATTCGTACTTCCTCTCAGCTTTCTCCAGATCATTTCTTCTGGCAGACGATTCACTGCCTTTTCGATACGCTCCAGCTCCGTGTCCAATAGATGCAATGTCTGTTTGAAAAAAGGGTGCATGGCTCGCACATCCTCTCTGATATTTTGGTTTCTAACGGTAAACCTAAAACCCATCATAGATCAAAAATACTTTTAAATAAATGTGAAACCGTTAAACGCTCCAGCCTGACCGGCCACGCAGAAATTGCCATGTTTCTTCCCTAGGATCTTGCTTCTTGCCTCCAGTCTTACCAGCCGCAGATCGAGCAAAGCATCCAATTCATACAAAAAGCTTCACTATCTTAAGAAAAGGATAGTGAAGCTTTTTTGCTCTTACGGTTTTACCGCCTTCAGGCTCTCTTCGCGGATCAGATCCAGCAATTCGAGCTTAAGCGCTAAAAACTCTTCGCTGCTCTTGTTGTGATAGTCGCGTGGACGAGCCAGTGGCACCTTGATATTCTTCTTCAGACGTCCAGGTCTGGCTGTCATCACATAGATCGAGTCGCCCAGGAAAATCGATTCTTCCACGTCGTGCGTGATGAAGAGAATCGTTTTCTTCGATTCCTCCCACACCTTCAGCAGAATCTCCTGCATGATTGCCCGTGTCTGCGCGTCGAGGGCTCCAAACGGCTCATCCATCAGCAGGATTTCCGGCTCGTTGGCGAGCGCACGTGCAATGGCTACACGCTGCTTCATCCCACCCGACAATTGGATCGGGTAATGCTTGTCAAAGCCTTTCAATCCGATCAGATCGAGGTAATGCTGGGCGATCTCGTCCTGCTGCTTTTTCGGTACGCCTTTCAGATCCAGGCCAAACGTGATGTTGTCCTTCACGGTCAGCCACGGATACAGCGTGTAGGATTGAAACACCATGCCACGATCAGGTCCAGGCCCATGAATTTCTTTGCCATCCAAATACACATGTCCGGACGTCGGTTCTTCGAGTCCTGCCACTACACGCAGAATCGTGGACTTCCCGCAGCCCGAAGGCCCCAGAATGGTGACAAATTCGCCTTCCTGCACACTGAAGGAAGTCTGGTCCAAAGCGGTCACGTTGCCGCTCTTGGTCGAAAATACCTTGCCTACATTATCAATGACGAGTTTTGGCGTCGTTGTCATCTTATGATCCTTCCTTTCTCATCCAGGAGAAAGATGCACGATAAATGGCTTTGAAAATAATGTCCATGATCAATCCCAACAAACCAATGATCAAGATACCGACGATGATCTTGTCAGGCTTGAGGAAACGGGAAGCCTGCATAATCATGTAGCCCAATCCTTCTGATGCCCCTACCAGCTCGGCTACGACCAGATAGGTCCACGCCCAGCCAAATGTGATACGCAGCGTGTCCACGATGCCCGGCATCGAAGCAGGCAGGATCACGCGTCTGAACAATTGCAGCTTCTTGGCACCCAGAGTGTAGGATACCTCGATCAGTTCATTCTGTACGTTTTTCGTCACGTCCATCGTCATCAGGGTGAGCTGAAAAAAGGTACCGAAGAAAATAACCGCCATCTTCTCAGCCTCGCCCAGCCCGATCCACAAGATAAACAATGGAATAAACGCGGAAGCTGGCATGTAGCGAATAAAACCGATGATCGGTTCAAACGCCCCTTCCATGATGCGCAGTGTTCCCATCAGCATCCCGAGCGGAACACCGATCAATGCAGCCAAGACAAATCCAGACAAGACACGGGAGAAGCTTATCCCGATATCACCGAGGATTTCACCGCTTTGAAACATGGAAACGCCTGTTTTCACAACCTGATCAGGTGCCGGCAGGAACAGCGCGTTCACAAATCCACCGTACGAAAGCACAGACCAGACGAGTAATAGCAAGAGAAACGTAGCAATCCCCGCCCCGGAGTACAACGGTTTGGCGATCTCCTTCTTCGGGGTAAAGACATTCTTCCACATCTGTCATCCCTCATTTTTTGCATGGATAGTAGTTACATGAGAAAAGGAGGCCCTAATGGGGCACTCCTCTACAGTCCAACAACAAACGTCGGATTCAGTACATCTTCCACTTTAGGAGCATTATCGATCAGCTTTTGTTCAACATAGAAGTCAATTGCATTTTGGGTAGATTGATAAATTTGGCCTTGCTTGTCAGCAGTACCAAAGAGCTCCTTGTTCTCTTCCTTGTGCAGGAATTTCAAGCCTGGAACTGTGCCAGTGAACTCTGCCAAATCAATTTTCAGTCCTTTTGCCATGATCTCGTTGGACTCATCACCGTTTTGCTTCCAGTAATCCATTGCTTCGGCCATAGCAGCTACGAAAGCTTTTACGTCATCAGGGCGTTTTTCTACAACATCCTTGTGGAAACCAACCGTGTCCACGATGATACCAGGCAAGTCTTTGGTCGTAACCAGAATTCCACCGTCAGCTTGTGAAGCCTTGGACAGCCAAGGTTCCCATGTTACCGCTGCATCTACTTGACCTGCTACGAAAGCAGCACCCGCATCCCCAGCAGACATTTGCACCATTTCTACATCTTTATCCGTCAAGCCGGCTTGTTTCAGCGCAGTCAGCAGCAGCAAGTGGCTGGTAGATCCCTGTTCAAATGCAACTTTCTTGCCTTTCAAATCAGCAGCAGACGCGATCTCTTTCTTGGCAATGATTCCATCTCCGCCATAAGAGTCATCCAGGAGCCATACCACTTGCATCGGTACACCGGATGCAGCCAGCGTTACCTGAACGTCCAATGCTGTCGCCATACCATCTACCTGACCACCAGCCAGCGCAGCTTTACGCTCTGCCAGACCTTCGATGGTCGACAATTCTACATTCACACCGTGTTTTTCAAAGAATCCTTTTTCCTTTGCCAGGAACAGAGGGCCATAGCCTGTCCAGGTCGGCAGTGTTACCTTGAGCGGAGTTTTCGCAGCATCACCAGCTGGTGCTGCCTGATTCGAACCCTCTGCTGGCTGGCTTGGTGCAGTTCCCGCATTACCAGAACCACAGCCTACCAAACCGATACTAAGCAGTGCAGATAGCATCAAAAACTTGAACTTCTTCAATGTACTTCCCCCTAAGCTGTTTCTATAATGTCTTTCATTGCTGCTACAAAAGCCTGCATTTCATGTGGCTGACCGATGGAGATGCGCAAGGATGTCGTGAGCCCATAACCGGAAAGGTTGCGAACGACCACGCCACGCTCTGCCAATTGATCAAACATGAATTTGCTGTCTTTGCCTGTGTCTACACAAACAAAGTTGGTGTTGCTTGGCAAATAGTTCATGCCAAGCTCTTCAAACAACTCCACAATCAGTTCTTTGCCGACTTGATTGATTCTTCTCGACTCGGCTACATGCTGCTCGTCATCCAGACTCGCCAGAGCACCAGCTTGAGCGATGCTGTTCACATTGAAAGGCGGTCTGACATGGTTGATCGCATCGACGACATCGGCATGTCCAATCCCAAAACCGATCCGTGCAGCTGCCAAAGAGTAGATCTTGGAGAACGTGCGAATGACAAACACATTCTTAAACTGCTTGACGAACTCTACAGAAGTGCGATATTCCGGATCAACAGCATACTCGTGGTACGCCTCATCAATGACTACCAGCACATGCTCTGGCACACGAGCCAGGAAAGCACGAAGCTCATCCGCAGGGATCACGGTACCCGTAGGATTGTTAGGATTGCACAAGAAGATGGTTTTGGTAGCTGGTGTGATGAGATCAAGGATCGCATCCAAATCTACGCCCAAATCTTCTTTCATGGGAGAAAATACGGGTTTTGCCCCCATCAGATGAGTCGAAGCCAGGTACTGAACGAAGGAGACGACTGGAATAATCACTTCGTCTTCTGGCTCCAGGAAGGTTTGCGCGACCAGGATGATCATCTCGTCAGCACCGTTGGACAAAATGACGTTATCAGGTTGGACTCCTTCCTTTTCCGCGATGCGGTTTAGGACAGCCTCACCGTTAGAGCTCGGATACAGGTTCAGCTGCAGTAGGGCCTTTTGCATAGCTTCTACAGCCTTTGGAGAAGGGCCGAGCGGATTTTCATTGAAGCTCAGCTTGTACACCTGATCTTTGCCCAATGCCTGCTTCATCTCTTCTACAGGCAGATCAGCCAGCTGACAAACGTAAGGCATCAAGTTTGGGTAAACCTTGCGTACCATATTGTCCAGTTTCATTGCTGCTTCACCTTCCTTCCGATTTGGTCGGCTCCCTGCACCGCATGGATCACCATGTCAGGTGTAACGGCGAAAGGCATGTTCGCCATATCCTCGATATCGACCGTTACGTCACCGAGACGCTTCCAGTCATCTGCGGACAGGTCTTTAATCGCCATGTCTTCCAGCGTATACGGCAGCTCGACTTTTTGATAGAACGCGATCAGCTCGCGAATTTCTTCTTCACTCTTGCCTTCGAGCACCAGCTGAGACAAGATGCCAAAGGCAACAATCTCTCCGTGATACGTGTCATGCACTTCCGGGAAGATCGTCAATCCCGAATAGATCGCATGCGCTGCAGCCGTCCGGCAATCATCTCCACCGTATCCGCTGACACTTCCGCTGATCAGGATAATGCTATCGATGACATCGTTGACGGACTGGTCCACTTTCCCCTGCTTGATCGTCTCGATCGCTGATGGACCTTTTTCCAACAAGAGATGATAGAGTTCATTGGCCAGCTTCACGGCACTTCTGTTCAATGCAGTGGGTTGGCTCTTCTTCACGGATGCAGAGGACTCAAACCACTTGGCCAATGTATCGCCAATCCCTGCGACCAAAAAGCGATATGATGCTTTCGCGATCACATCCGAATCTACCAGGACCAGGCTAGGGGCCTTGGAACGATGGCTGATCTCGGTAAACGTGCCTTCGTCATCGTACATGATGGCAATCGGTGTCGCCGCAGCACAAGTGGCAGCAATCGTCGGAATCGCGAGGACGGGCAGCTTTTCAGCGAAAGCGACGGCTTTGACCGTATCGATCGCCTTGCCTCCGCCTACTGCTACGATCACTTGCGGCTTTTTATCCTGCACGATCTGGCTTAGCCGCTCTACCTGCGTCCAAGAGCACTCTCCACCATACCACTCGAAACCTTTATTCTCTATTTTGTATGCATCCAGAGACTTCTTGACCTGCATCTCGACAACCGACAAGGCCCTTTTGCCGCCGATAAACAAGGCGCTGTCGCCGAACTCTTTTATATAGGAACCGACTTCTTCCAATAATCCTGCTTCACGAACATACTTTGCCGGGCCTGGGATCGTATACATGCTGACATCTCCCTGTGGTTTTATTCAATCTCTCGTATGAATATACAACGATATAATATAATATTATTTTGTAAATTGTTTGTCAACTATAAATAGAAACAAAGGTGTTTTTGATCTGCATTTTATATTCTTTTATTTTAGTTTATTATTTTCTTTTTGAGAACTAGACGAGATGAATTTTTTATGCTGACAAGCTGGTAAATCGAGTCAACGATTAAAAAAACTCCTGGCCCTGGTTTTTAGTACAGGATCAGGAGTTTTCACCTTATTTTCGTACCGTAATTCGAATCTTGACTTCTTTTCCCGCGTAAGAAGCCTTTATCGTTGTCGTGCCTGCTGAGCCCCCCGTGATCACACCATCCTCTACTTGCACGATCTCCGGGTCTTCCACACTCCATTCCACTTCCTCGGTCACGTCTTCCTTGTAGCTTCCTTCATAGACCGCCGTAATGATCGTCGAAACGGATTGCTCTGCCCGAAGAGTCAGGCTGGCACGATTCGCCCTCAGTTGCTGCGGCTTCTTTTCTTCCACCACGAGGACACTGGCCTTCACCGTTTTGCCTCCGTACTTAGCTGTCAGCACTGCTCTTCCCTTTTTCAGTGGAACCAGTACGCCTTCTTTGTCCACCTCTACAATGTCTGGTGTACTCGTTGACCAGCGTACCCGTTCTGTGACGTCTTCTTCTCGCTTATTGCTAAAAACAGCTTGAATCCTCAGGGTTTGTTCCTCTTCCATCTCCAGTACGACCTGTTTTACCGATGCGGACAAGGATTTGACGGTTACTTCGGAGATGACAACAGGAATCGTAAGCTCTTCTCCCTGATAGCGTACGATCAGGTCCGTTTCACCTTCTGCTTTGGCTGAAGTCACACGACCAGCCGTTACCTTCGCCAGCTTGCTGTCGATGCTATACGTAGTGTTTTTGTCTTTCGTAATGTCCTTTCTCCTGCCATTTTCCATGAGATATACCTTGAAGCTTGCGGTTCGACTTGGTTTGATCAGGAGCATGGATTCAGAAGCTTCTAGGATTGGGGAATCCGCCTCCTTCTTCTCCACTGTGACCGTCACTGTAGCTTCTGATCCCCGATAACGGACAATAACCTGAGCTTCCCCCGCTTTTTTGCCAGCAGTAATCCGTCCCTGTTTCACCGTAACCAGATCCTGTTCGAGGTCATAGCTGGTATCCTTGTTTTTCGTGATGTCTTTTCGTCCTTTTCCTTCTACCGCATAGACCTTGAAGGCTTTGCTCTCACCTGGGCTTAATCGGATGGTAGCAGGAGACACTTCGAGCCGCAGCTTTTCTGCCCCCTCCTTCACGACTGTGACTTCGCTGCTCGTCGTTTTGCTGCCATCTTGAGTCGTGACCGTGATCGTGGCTCGCCCTGTTTGTTTCGCGATAAGGCTGCCATTTTCATCCACCACCACAACGCCTGTGTCACTACTGCTCCAGCTCACGGCCTGATTGGTCGCGTTGGACGGTGTGATCGCCGCATGCAAAGTCACGGGCTCTCCTCCAAGGGTGAGCGTCAAGGCTGGCGGTGTGAGCGTAACGGATGTGACAGGAACCACAACAGGAGGCAGCGGCGTAACAGGGCGGTTCATCACACGTACCGTACGGGTCACCGGAGCAGCCTGATTGCCTGCCCAGTCCTCTGCATCGTATTGGAGAGTGTACGTATCCAGTTTGCTGGTGTCGACAGTCCCTGTGACAACAGGTGTCAAGCCAGTCACGATATTGTCAGTAATCGTCACACCAGGATCCTGGAAGACACTCCCCCGGTACAGGTTCATTGTAGCTGCTCCATGAAGGGTGATGGTTGGAGCGATTCTATCGATGCGCACCTCGGCTTCTGCTATTTCGCTGACATTTTGCAAAGCATCCGTCTGCCTCGCGTATAGTTTCGTTTGATTCTCGTCATGAATGCTGAAAGGACTAACGTATGCCGACCATACCTGACCATCCAGGCTGTATTCCAGTAATGCGTCCGCTTCTCCGCTCATCGTTACCTCTACATCACCTTTCGTCCAACCGGGTGGGTCGAGCGAAATCGTCGGTTCGAGCAGTGCACCTTCGCGAACCACTTTTACGGTTCGCGTCACAGGGTTAGCCTGGTTGCCTGCATGATCTACTGCCTGATAAGTAAGGGTATAGTCTCCCAGTCTGCTGATATCGACTGTACCCGACTTGGAAAGCATCGGACTTGGATCAAGAGCATCAGAAACCTGTACACCTGGATCAATAAAAGGATCTCCTTTGTGTATGCTCATCTGTAAATCGCCATTTAACGTAATCACGGGAGCCGTTTTATCGATACGCACCTGTACTTCCGCTTCCTCGCTGACACTTTGTGTGGCATCTCCCTGTCTGACGTATACGGAATAGCTCCCCACTGCCGTCATGACAATGGAATTCGGATTGGCAACATCAGGATTAGGCAACCAATTCTGACCATCCGTACTATATTCCAGCTTCGCGCCTTCTTTCCGATTCGTTGCCGTTATCGTCACATCCTGATTGGTCCAGTTCGTGTGGCTCAACGTGAGGACAGGTTTGGGCAGACTGGAGATCGTCACCGTGTACGTCTTTACGGTACCATCCTTTGCCGTCACCTGGATTTGGATCTCATTTTCTCCATTACCCAATTGCAGCGCGTGCTCAGCTCCACTGACGAAGGAAGGCAACACGTTACCGTTGATTCTGATCTCCCCAGCCGCCAAAAGATCTTTCAGGGTTGGGGTAATCTTTACTTCGCTCGCGCCAAGGTTCACAAATGCATGATAGTTTGTCACTGCACCGGAAAACTTAGGGATTAATTCCAAAGCTTTATTGTCCGCCTCTAAATTCAAGCTGTTCAATCGAGCCTCGTTATCCTGGTATTCATACGCCCCCATGTCGATACCCTCTCCGACAAAACGTGGATTGTTATCCCTATCTGTGAGGATGGCGGACAGATCCGGTGTGGAGCCAGCATCAAAATACACCGTACTGCCTAAATTGATAGCGGGGGAATCTTTACCCAGTCGATAATTGCCTTGAGCAGAATCAATAAACTCAGGATCACTATTAAATAGATTTCCGGTCCCCCCATTGCCATTGTTCGGCTGTGAATGACCTATCAGCGAATGGGAGAATTGAATAGAACCATTGTTACCATAATAGATATCGTCATTCTCATTCCCCCATACGATGCTGTTTCGAAAAGAAGCAGAAGTAGAATGCTGAATGAAAATGCCACTTCCAGAAGCATCCGCCTCATTCCCGCTAATGGTGACGTTGGTTAACGCAGGATTGCTGCTAAAATTATAAATCCCACCACCGGACACATTTGCGTGATTTCCGCTAATCTCCGAATTCGTCATGATATTGGTACCGCCGTTCGTATAAATCCCGCCGCCAGAGCTACCTGCGGTATTTCCTTTTACTTCCGCGCCGGAGATTTTTGGGCTTGCACCATAGTTAACGATTCCACCTCCGTCATTAGTAGCTTCATTCTCGCTAATCTTTACGTTGGTCATGATATCGTTACTGTAATAATTATAGATTCCACCACCGTTATTTGCCTGATTCTTTATGATTTCTACATTGGTGAGGGTAGAATTGCTGCCGGTGCCGAAACGCACCCCGCCACCATTTCTTGCCGCCGTGTTCTCACTGATCGTCACATCAATAAAAACGCCGCCTTCTGATGAATGATACACACCCCCACCATCAGTACCAGCCTTATTCCCGATAATCTCCACATCCGTCAATGTAGAATTGCTTCTGTCGTTATTGATTCCGCCACCGCTTCCGGCCACAGCTTCGTTCTCTATAATCTTCACATTCGTAAACACAGCATGGCTACCTTGGGTGTTATGCACGCCACCGCTAGAATTTTTAGAGTTATTCCCCTTTATTTCGATTTTGGTGAGTATAGGGCTACTTTCAAAATTGTACAAGCCGCCACCAAACACACCTGCTTCATTCTCGCTGATCTCCATGTCCTCTAAAGTAGGACTGCTTCTATAATTATTGATGCCGCCGCCATTACCCCCTGCTTTATTCTTGCTGATCTTCACTTGGGTCAACGTAGGACTGCTGTTATCTCCGTTATACATTCCACCGCCAGATTGAGCTTTATTTTCTTTAATCTCTCCACCTATAAGCTCAGGACTACTATTATTAGAGTTTGCAATACCGCCACCCTGTCGTTTTGCTATATTATCAAAGAACGTTACGTCTTGAAGCGTAGGACTACTTTGATAGTTATACATTCCTCCACCGTCTTGATCGTACACGTAGTAGCCAGAAGCATTCCCACCGGTCACCGTTACCCCATCCAGCTTTGCGGACTGATCTACGTATCGGTTATGGAAAATATGGTAGGCATTGTCGGAAGGATCACCTACAACCCCAATATCACCGCTAAGAGTAGTTGTATAATCGGTCAAATTACGTTCTGTCCCAATTCCTGAAAAACCACCGTAAATCTCCACGCCGTTTTTCATCTGAAATGTCTTTGTGCGTGATGGATTAATATCACCAGAGTAGGATTCTTTGGTCGGATAATACGTCCCTTTTGCGATCCGAATTTTATCTCCCGATCGTGCGGATTCCAGGGCTTTCTGTAACGTAGCGTAAGCATCATCCCAACTTGTTCCGCTATTCTCGTCTTTTCCCCCGTCCTCCAACATCTTCACATAATAAGTGGCTCCTCCAGCTCCTGCAGCCATTGCCCCAGACATGGGCAACATCTGGACAAAACCGATCAACAAGGCCAGAGTCAGCATCCAGAACCGCTTCATCCTTTGATTTACCCAACCTCTTTCTCTCTCGCCTGTTTGCCACTCGTTCTTCATTGTCTCCCCCTTTTAAGCGAACATTTTGGGCTCCAAACTCGCTTATTATGTCGTGTAAAAAGCCTGGCCAGAATCATTTGGTATCGAGAATATCACGCACCTCTTGTCAACAGGAAGTAGACAGTTTTTTGTCTACCACTGATGAAAGTAAGAAAACCGTCTCATGCTTGCCAATTGCAAGCAAAAAGGCGGTTCTCTGTATATACGAACTTTCTTTGACTATTGAAATTCATTCTTTTCCATCACGATCTCTCTCAAGCAGCCCCCACTTTCGGCATTTATTTGCCAACTCGCTGCTAGAATGCTCCCAGTTGAACTTCTTCATGATTCTGCCCACATGCTTTTTCACTGCTGCGAGGCTCACATGGAACTCCTTCGAGATTTGGACTTGTGTCTTTCCCTCGTAAATCATCAAAAGCAGTTGTCGATCTCCTTCACTTAGCAGGCTATTCTTTTTCTCATAGACCATCCTTCTCAAGCGGTCGCCATACTTGGATCTCTGGTTGCGCATGGCCGCGGAGATCACTTCGGGTAGCCTCTCAAATTCATCCTTATACAGAAAATCATAAGCCCCGTTCATAAAGGCTTCATAAAAAATTTCATCGCTGTCGTCCAGTGAACTCAACATAATGACTTTGACATCAGGATACAGAACTGAAATATCAAGCGTGGCATCAAGTCCCGTAGCTTTGTGGTCGCCAAGCAGGATATCCATGACGACAATATCAGCTGGAGCGTTTTTAAGCATGACAAAGCACTCTTCCATGCTAGATACACAAGCGTAAAGCTCTATTTTCTCATGTCCGAAGAAAAAGCTATGAAGTCCTTCTCTCCAATCCGGATCGTCTTCCACATAGAGAACCTTTATTTTAGTCATCGTTTTCTCAACCTTTTGATTGGAATGTGAGGACAATAATCGTACCTTTGTTAGGTGTACTGCTGACCTCTATTTTGCCTTTATGGGCTTCCATTACCTTCTTCACCTGATACATGCCGAGCCCAAAGTGTTCACCGCTCCGATGCTTCGTGGAATAAAAAGGTTCAAAAATATTTTGCAATTGTATGTTATTCATTCCGCGTCCGGTGTCACGAATGGTAAGCACTACCTTGTTGGTTCTCCTTTCAAGGGTCACGAAGAGAGAGCCGTTTTCCCGCATCGCCTCCACTGCGTTGTTGCAAATATTCTGCAGGCATTCAGTCATGTACATTTTGTCGATGAATAAGAAAATGGGTTCATACTCCTTCACGACGCGAATATTCGGGAGGGCTTCTACAGTTTCTAATACTTCGTCCAAAATAACAGAGAGATCATGCTCCTCTTTCTTAGGCACCAGTTTGTCATTCATAGCACGAGATATTTTGGACATCATTGTCATCATGGATTCGTGTGTATTCAATAAATTTTCAACGTAAACATTCATTTTATCGTATTGTCCCATATGTACATGTTTCTGGATGTTCAATGCGTTCAATTTAATCTTGCCAATCGAATTTTTTAAAGAATGGTGAATGATTCCGGTCCCTACATGAACGGTATGAATCGATTTCCTTCTGACGCCCAAAAAAGCATCTCGCAAATAGAAGACCGTGATGAGCAATACACTCGTGATACAGATATACGGGATGAATGTCATCAGTTGATCGCTTACAGGAGAAGAAGAAAAATGATAGATATTTAATGCGATCAGCGGAACAAGAAAGACAGTCGCAATCGAAGCATGATTGATTCGTTCCTTGAAATGGCTCGCCTGTATGATGGGACGAACAGCTAGAAAAGCTGTGAAGCATACATAGCAGAGGCCCCATACGGCTACAAATCCGTTATCGACTCGGTTCGCCATCAAATCTGTCTGGAAGAACAAGGTGATGACTGGCGGAATGCTTGCGAGGATTGGAATCCATTTTTGATAAGTAAACAAGCCGTTATAGATCAGATAAAATAGCAACATTCCATAATAAGGGAACGTGTTGATGACCGCATTCAGTAGTGCCGTGGCGATGACCGATGAACGGATAACAGTCACATTCAGCGCCCGGTCGATTGTATAAGGCACCCATCCCTTTTCCAGGAATATCTGCAATCCACCCAAACCTGCACACAGGATCACCAAAGACGCCCAAAAAATCAAGCGATTCCCTCGATGGTTCACCCATAAATAGACGCTTAAAGATGTCAAACCGATAAACATTAGAAAAAACATGAAGAAGAACATGGATACCCGCCTTTATCCGAGTTGATCGATATGTAAAGTATACATGTTCAGTTGACAATAATATATAGAGGCGAATGACAGGCGTTCTAGCAGGTTCACATCTCTATTTATAGTAATTTTCTTTGCACAATCCCATAAGTAGACATTTTCATGTCTACCCAGACTACCTCTACGCCATACGAAAAATCCCCCTTTTTCCTTGAAAAGGGGGACCCGTACATTCTTCCTTTTATTTCTTTTCGTATGGAAACAATGGCAGTTCTTGCAGGAACAAAATATCCTCCCGCTCCACTGCACTGCCCTCTGCAAGAATCGCTGCTCTCGCCACGACATGACCGCCAGCCTTGTTGACCAATTCTTCGATCGCTAGCAAGGATTTTCCGGTACTGATCACATCATCAATAATAGCGACGCGTTTTCCTGCGATTTCCTTGGCGTCGGCACCATCCAGGCAGAGAATTTGTGTTTTCTGCGTGGTGATGGATACTACCTCGTTGATCAATGGAGAATCCATATAAGGCTTGGTGCTTTTACGAGCGACGTAGTATTTCTTCATCTGTAACAGACGCGAAACCTCGTGAATCAGCGGTATGCCCTTTGCTTCAGCCGTGATCAATACATCCACCTCAGGAAGCTTGTCCGCCAACAGAGGGGCCGCCGCCGTCACCAGTTCTGTATCTCCCAGGATGACAAAGCTTGCAATGCTGAGGTCTTCCGCAATTTGAATGATCGGCAATTGACGAGTAACACCTGCTACTTCCAATGTATAGGTCTTTTCCATGAGACTCCCTCCACTTTCTTCTATTACATGCCGAATAGGCTAATCAACGCTCTCATCAACAAACCAGCCAGCATACCGAAGAACGGATCAGAAATTGCTGTAACTACCATGGTCATTCCGCCTACGAGGCTGGAAGAAGGGTCCGTGCCAGTCAGGGCCGCCATCGCATTGCCTGGAGCCGTCACGATCGCACCCAGTACAAACAGGAATCCAGCGATCGACTCGCTTGGAATGTAGCGGCCGATTTTGGGCAGCAGTCCCGCGATCAGGATTGCAGCCATGATGATCATCATCAGTACGCCGGATGCTACCGGGTTAGGCGCTCCTGATGTAGCAGAAATAATCGCTTCTACAGGGGCACCACCAAACAGGGCAGATACCATGTCAGCCACGCTGCTAATCACTGTCAGGGTATCAATATTTACATCGGTATTGGCAATTTTCCCATTGATCTCACCGAACGCGATATTGGCACCGATGTTGAGACAAACCATTGCCATCGCACCGCGCCAGATAGCCGTTTTAAAAGATAGCTTTTGCAGCTTGAAGCGATCGTTTTCCAGCGGCTTGATTGCTGTGTCTTGCTTCAGAAGTCTGGATACCAAGCTGGACAGTACAACAGAAATCGTGACCGTGTAGACCAAATCTTTTGTTATGAAATAGGTAAGCAAACCGCTCGCCATTGATGTCAAACCAACAGACATGTTATTGCGTGCCATGTCCCAAGATACTTTTGCCAGCATGATCCCCACACCGGCCATCATGCCATTGGTAATAACAGGGCCTATGAAATCCACGATTTTCTCCAGCATACCGAACAAACCGATGACGGTCATGATCGCTCCGCCGAGGAAGACCATCGAAATCCGATCCCTCATGTTTTTCCCCATCGCTCCGGCCACAGCAATCGTCTCAGCCTGATAGGAGACAACCGCCACAGACCCGGTCATCGCATTCCCTGCAGCCCCTACCAAAAAAGCCAAGGCTGTCGGGACGGAAGCAAAACCGAGCGACAGAGCAAGCAAGCCCTGCGGCAAACCGTTGAGCACAACGGAAAGTGCCGCGACAATATCTTTCCATTCCATTCCTCTCGTACTCCTTTTTCTTTATCTTGATGATCATTTCGAATGAATACAACTAAAACTATCACAATATACGATCGTCTTCAATGATAATCATATTATTATTCGTGTTTTATACCTTGTATTTTGTTTAAACACCCTTAAGGTTCGTAAATGAAGCGATTTATCCGAATGTTATCAGGAGATCCTGTATAAAATTGGAAAGGGACCATCCCACTTGGATGATCCCTTTCCTGCTATAATCTGTGTGAACAAATATGAGCGAATCCATTTTTGGCTCGCTACTCTTGGAGGCCGCAATGATTTTACATAAAGGTGAAACGCTTTTCCGTCAGGGAGAATCCGGGCCGCTCTATCATCTGAAAAGTGGCTTGCTGAAAATTCTGCGTGTCCACGCAGACGGAAGCACGATCTTGGTCAATATCATCGTTCCTGACGAGATCATACCCCATCACTCTCTCATCAGTCCCAATCCGTACTACGGAACGGCAGTAGCCCTTGTTACCTGCGAGATTGAGGTGTTGCCCGAACGGGAATGGTACCAGGAGCTTCAGCAACATCCGCAGAAATGTCTTGCCCTAGCCAAGCAGCTGCAAGATAAGCTGCGCATGATGCAGCAGCGAATCGACCAGCTCACCCAGGTCACTCCCGCGGAAAAGCTGCGGAAGCTTCAGATCTGGTTCGAAGCCTATATAGCATCGACTCCTTTGACAGACGTGCTAACCCAAGACGAGATTGGTCAATTCATCGGCCTCAGAAGAGAGACTGTCAACCGCTTGCTGCGAGCACAAGCCACCACTGAAAAAAATCTCACTTCATAGCTTACAAGCTAGCCGCCGGACCGAAAAATTCAACATGAATATCCGAATCGGCTACCCCGCATTGCTTCAGAAGCGTATTCATCGCTCTCATAAAATCTACTGGACCACAAACATAGAAGCTGGCATTCGGGGTCGCAAGCATCTCTTTCAACCAAGGAAGCTCGATATGACCGGCTTTATGATAAGCCTTCGATTCTACGTCACGCTCAGTCGGCTGACTGTAGCACCAGTAAACGGATAGCTGTCTGTGCTTGTCAGCCAACTCTTCTACCTGTGATTTCAACGCATGAACCTGGCTGTTCTGCGCAGCATGGATGAAAGTGGCTGGCCTGTTCGGCTGTCTCTCCACTACGGTCTGAAGCATACTGATCAAAGGCGTTTGCCCCACTCCACCACTCAAAAATACGATGGGACGAGTCTCTTCACTGTCGAGGACAAAGTCTCCAGCTGGCGCTGAAAGCCACAGCACATCGTCTGCCTGGATCTGTTCATGCAGATAGTTCGAGACTTTACCGGCAGGTCGACCCTCTTCCTCGTCCACTCGTTTTACAGAAATCCGGTAATATGGCTTCCCTGGAGAGTCAGACAAGCTGTACTGACGAATATGAACGTTCTTCTCTCCCGGAATCTCCATCTTCACACTCACATACTGCCCCGGCTCATAAGCAGCAATTGCATTTCCGTCTTGTGGAACGAGATAAAAAGAAGTGATCACGTCGCTTTCCTGTTCTTTCTTCGCCACACGGAATGCTCGGAAGCCTGCCCAGCCGCCTTGCTGCCGCTCTGCTTTCTCGTACATTTCGGCCTCTACACTGATGAATGCGTCCGCGATCACCCCGTAAGCTTCCGCCCATGCCTGCAAAATCTCGTCTGTTGCTGCGTTTCCTAATACATCCTTGATCGCTGCAAGCAGGTTTTCCCCGACAATCGGATAATGCTCAGGCAAGATTCCCAGACTGCGGTGCTTGTGCCCGATCTGCTTGACGACAGGTAGAATCGTCTCCAGCTGATCGATATGCTTCGCCGCTGCGTAGACAGCGTTTGCCAACGCATGCTGCTGCCTTCCTTGCTTCTGATTCGCGTGGTTAAAAATATTCAACAGCTCCGGATGCTTCGTAAAAAGCATTTGATAGAAACGCTTTGTGATAGCAGTACCGTGCACTTCCAGCACTGGAACGGTAGATTTGATGATCTCGATGGTTTTTGGACTTAACATGCGACCTTCCCCCTCGTTTGTTTGACTGTTCTTAATTCAAGTATAGGAAAGGAAAAATGTCGCTACTGTGATTGGAATCACACGAAAACGAAACGATTTGTGAAAGTGAAGGAAGGCCCCTCGCGATGAAGGGCCTTCCTCTCTTTATCCACCAACAGCCGCCAGCCAGCGCTCCGCTTCTTTCGTCAGCCCAGCCCAATCACTCGCTGCGATCAAATCATTGCGCAGCAAGGCACTGCCCGCTCCGACAGCATGTGCACCGGCATCCAAATATTCTTTCGCCGTCTCCAGCGTGATCCCGCCCGTACACATGATTGGAATATGCGCCAGCGGTCCTTTTACGTCCTTGATGAACGAAGGACCCAATACTGATGCTAAGTTTTGCTGCAATTTGAGGATGGATTCGGACGCCCGATTAATCTCGGGGATTCTTTCCTCCAGCTCCACAATCTTCTGAGCCTTGTCATGCAGATCTGGCAGCTTCTGTTCCAGCTCCAGAACCTTCTGACCGGCAGCCTCGATCTCAGGCAGCTTGCTTTCCAAGTCATAAATGCCGCTTTGGATTTTGCGAATGGTCGGCAGCTGCTCTTCGATCTGAATTCCGATCTCCGCCAGCTTCGTCAACAAGGCCTGACTCACTGCTTCTGTAAAATTTTCGTTGATCTCTTTGGCAATCGTTGTAGCCCCAGCGTGCCTGAGCATCCCAGCTGTCTGTTATCTGATCATTTGCTTGATAATTTCCCGGTTGCGCTGTTTAAAAACCTCATTATGGGAGGACACCATTCCGGTTTTGCTCGCATCAGGCTGGATGTATTGCTTGGCTTTGTTTACGGCATTGGCTGCATCCTGAAAGGCACCTGCGATCAAATTCACCTTCCCGTCATGCGAGAGGATATCACCGGCAGCGTAAAGACCCGGAATCGATGATTCGCTGCTTGCATTACCAGCTATGTAGTACTGCTCCGCCATTTCAATATTCAATTCGCTATTTTGCAGCAAAGTCGTATCGCGTTCGTACCCGTGGCTGATGATGACCTCATCAATCGGCAAATACGAAACCTCTCCTGTATCATGATGGGTCAATTCTACTCGTTCAATCCGTTCATGATCTGCACTTGCGATCAATTTTGTAATCGACGTCTTAAAAAAGCACTGAACAGAGCTTTTCATCAATTGTGATACCTGCGCCTCGTGACCCGTCATCGCTTCTTTTCGATAGGTTAGGTAAACTTGCTTCGCGATCGGCTCCAATTCATTGGCCCAGTCCAGCGCCGCATTTCCTCCACCTGAAATCATAATGGTTTTGTCTTTAAACTGTTTGAGCGATTTCACCGTGTAATTCAAATTGGAGACCTCGAAACGATCCGCACCCTCAATCTCCAGCTTTTGAGGCTTTAAGATTCCGCTGCCAATCGCTACGATCACGGTTTTGGAAAAATGCTGCTCGCCGGACTCCGTATGTAGCACAAATATCCCTTCTTCATTGCGTGTGATCGAGGTAACTTTTTCATTCAGGACCACCTTTGGGTGAAAGGTAAGTCCCTGCTCCACCAGCTGTTCAATTAATTTCGCACCTGGGACCGGCGTCAGACCCCCAACGTCCCATATCATTTTTTCGGGATAGACGTGAATCTTGCCGCCCAAATGAGGTTGGAATTCGATCAGCTTTGTTTTCAATTCTCGTAGTCCGCTATAAAAAGTAGAATAAAGCCCCGCCGGACCCCCTCCAATAACTGTAACATCATACAAATCCTGATAATCCACATTGGTCACTCCCTAACCTTCTTTTTCCGATCAATAACAGTTGACAACCAACTATGGCATTTCTTATATTGATTACAATAACGAAATTGATAATCATTATCAAATTTTATCTTATCCTTTTCTACATACGGAGGTCAAATCATGGCTCGCCTCTATACGAATGACTTGAGTATTGGCTACGGTGAACAGCTCATTGTCAAGGAGCTCAGCATCAAAATCCCGGACAAGAAAATTACCACCATCATCGGCTCCAATGGCTGCGGCAAATCTACGCTGCTGAAAGCCATTACGCGGATTATTGCACCGCAATCAGGCACCGTCATTTTGGATGGAGAAAACATTTCCAAGGAAAACACGAAATTACTGGCTAAAAAAATGGCGATTCTACCCCAAACACCCGAGAGTGCAAGCGGACTGACAGTAGGCGAACTCGTATCCTACGGCCGCTTTCCCTATCAAAATGGCTTTGGGCGTTTAACCAAGCGGGATTATGAAGCCATTGACTGGGCACTGGAAGTCACCGGGACCATCGACTACAAGTATCGGCCCGTAGATGCCCTGTCAGGCGGGCAGCGCCAACGAGTCTGGATCGCGATGGCTGTAGCCCAGGAAACCGATATTATTTTTCTGGATGAACCCACGACCTATTTGGATATGGCGCACCAGCTGGAAGTCCTGGAGCTTTTGCAAAGGCTGAATACCGAACAGGGACGTACGGTTGTCATGGTGCTGCACGACTTAAACCAGGCAGCCCGTTTTGCCGACTATATCATCGCACTAAAAGACGGAGAGATCGTAAAAGCCGGCAATTGTGAAGAAGTGATCCATTACGACGTTCTGAAGAAGGTCTTTCATATCGATGCAGAAATCGGACGTGATCCTCGCACCAACAAGCCGATGTGCGTCACCTATAACCTGATCAAAGGAGAATAGAAAATGAAGAAAGTACTGTTCCCACTCCTGCTTGTTCTTGCGCTTCTCGTCAGTGCCTGCGGAAGCGGATCACCAGAGAAAGCAGCAGAAAACCCAGCCTCCGACGAAAAACAATCAGACACGATTACCTACCAATCGGAAAATGGCCCGATCGAGGTTCCAGCCCATCCGCAGCGAGTGATTGTTCTTTCATCTTTCACTGGAAACATCATGGCTCTGGAGGTCCCGCTGGTCGGTGTGGATTCATGGTCAAAGATGAACCCACGGTTTGCTGAAAAGCTAAAACAGGTGGAAGAAGTATCGGATGAAAGTCTGGAAAAGATCATCGAACTCGACCCGGATTTGATCATTGGCCTGTCCACTATCAAAAACATCGACAAGCTGAGTCAAATCGCACCTACCGTCACTTACACCTATGACAAGGTCGACTACCTGACTCAGCACTTGGAGCTCGGAAAGCTCGTAAACAAAGAAAAAGAAGCTCAAGCCTGGATTGACGATTTTAAGCAGCGCGCAAAAAAAGCAGGTGAAGACATCAAAGCGAAGATCGGGGCCGATTCTACCGTCTCTGTCATTGAAAGCTTTGACAAGCAGCTGTATGTCTTTGGCGATAACTGGGGGCGCGGCACAGAGATTCTCTATCAGGAAATGAAGCTCAAAATGCCTGAAAAAGTAAAGGAAATGGCATTAAAAGAGGGCTACTATGCCCTGTCTGCTGAAGTGCTGCCTGAGTTTTCCGGAGACTACGTCGTTTTTAGCAAAAACAGCGAAGCTGACAACTCGTTTCAGGAAACCGAGACGTATAAAAACATTCCTGCCGTCAAAAACAACCGTGTGATTGAAGTGAATGCGAAGGAATTTTTTTTTAACGATCCACTGACGCTGGATTACCAGCTGGAGGTATTTACGGAGAGCTTTCTGCGATGACAAAAGCGCATCAACGACCCACCCGGTTTGTCTATCAGCTCATTGCCGCAGTCCTGATGTTTCTGGCTATGTTTGCCGTTGCCATGCTGATAGGAGCAGCTGAGACTACGGCGAAGGATGTATGGCTGGCTCTTACCTCTCGTGCTTCAGGGGATAAAATTACTCTTATTCGCGAAATTCGCCTGCCTCGAGAGATCGCGGCAATCTTTGTGGGAGCGGCACTTGCTATAGCCGGTGCCATCATGCAAGGAATGACCCGAAACCCGCTGGCTGACCCTGGCCTGCTTGGACTCACAGCAGGAGCCAATGCCGCTCTGGCTCTGACCCTTGCCCTGATCCCTGCCGCTGATTATTACTCCATCATGCTGGCATGCTTCGCTGGAGCGGCAGTGGGTGCCTTCATGGTATTCGGCATTGGCGCCATGAAAAAGGGTGGATTCTCCCCGCTTCGAATTGTACTGGCAGGCGTTGCAGTTTCGACCTTGCTATACGCGATCGCGGAGGGCATTGGTCTCGCCTTCAAAATATCGAAGGACGTCTCCATGTGGACTGCCGGAGGCATGATCGGAACCACTTGGGCCCAGCTGCAGGTGGTCATTCCGGTTATTGTCATCGGCACTCTGATCGCTTTGTTCTTTGCCAGACAGCTGACGATTCTCAGCCTAAGTGAAGAAGTAGCGGTTGGATTGGGGCAAAAGACCACGCAAATCAAAATCATACTCTTTATCGTAATCATTCTTCTGACCGGGGCATCTGTAGCACTGGTGGGAAATATGACGTTCATTGGGCTGATGATTCCACATATGGTCCGCGCTCTTGTAGGAACCGATTACCGTTTCATCCTGCCGATGTCAGCTATTGTCGGGGCTTCTTTTATGCTGTTTGCCGATACTCTGGGACGAATCATCAACGCTCCCTATGAAACGCCGGTTTCGGCGATTGTCACCATGCTTGGACTCCCCTTTTTCCTTTTGATCGTACGTAAAGGGGGCAAAGCCTTCTCATGATCCAGCCCGCACTCCTGAAAAAGCAAAGAATCACTCTAGCGGTATTACTGGCGCTCATCGTCACTACCTCCTTGATCGGCCTGGGGACTGGGTACTCCTCGTTGTCTTTTGACAGGCTGATTCCAACCCTGTTTGGTCAAGGTACGTTCAAAGAAGAGTTTGTGCTCTTTTCTGTTCGCTTGCCTCGGTTAGTCGTTACGCTCTTGGCGGGAATGGCTCTTGCCTTATCCGGCGCAATCCTTCAGGGCATTACGCGCAATGATTTGGCTGACCCCGGTATTATCGGCATCAACTCGGGAGCAGGTGTGGGGATCGCCATTTTCTTTTTATTTTTTCCCGTACAGGCAGGCTCGTTACTTTATTTCCTTCCGCTTGTCGCCTTTATCAGCGCATTGTTCACTGCTTGTCTCATTTACCTGTTATCATTCAACAAAAGCTCTGGTTTGCAGCCGGTAAGGCTCATGCTCGTCGGGGTCGGTTTTTCTATGGCTCTCTCCGGCGTGATGATCGTCCTTATTTCCTCCGCTGAGCGGGCAAAAGTAGACTTTATTGCGAAATGGATAGCCGGAAACATCTGGGGTACGGATTGGCCTTTTGTATGGGCGATTCTGCCTTGGCTCGTGGTACTCATTCCCTTTGCGCTCTATAAAGCTCATACCTTGAATCTCCTGTCCCTACATGAACCTGTAGCGATCGGGCTTGGCCTATCGATTGAAAAGGAGCGTGTGGTCTTGCTTCTGACGGCCGTTGCCCTCGCAGCTTCTGCGGTCTCTGTCACGGGAGGAGTCGCCTTTATTGGTCTCATGGCTCCCCATATAGCGAAGGCTTTGGTCGGTCCCAGAAACCAGCTGGCTCTGCCTGTCGCTCTATTCATGGGTGGATGGCTGTTGCTGATTGCTGACACCATTGGCCGCAATCTGCTTGGCCCTGACGGAATCCCGGCCGGCATCGTCGTAGCCCTCATTGGAGCGCCCTATTTTATCCGGTTACTATTGAAAAAATAAGCAGCCTCAACATCGGCGTTGAGGCTGCTTTTTCCATCGTACAGCTATTTTATTGTGCGTAATCTCCCGTGTAATTGATCAGAGAGACATCATTTACGCCCTTCAATTCACTAATGGTCTGCACGAAGGCTGTATTGTCATCATGCATCATCACTTCTACAGTCAGCTCGGTGAAGCCCTTGCGCACCGTCTTCGATTTCAGCTTGCTGTTCAGCTTGCGCAGCTCTACCCGGAGCTGATCTGCTGCTTCTTCCGTATGACGGACGATCAGGAGATACGCTTGCTCCTTGACCTTGCGCTTGGACAGCCATATGATCACCAGACCGACGATGATAGAGCCTCCCAATGCGAGCGGGTACATCTTCGCACCACTGGCAATCCCTGCAGAGATCGCCCAGAACATATAGACGATGTCGAGCGGATCCTTGACTGCCGTCCTGAAGCGCACGATACTGAGCGCACCCACCATCCCCAGCGAGAGGACGATGTTGGTGCTGATGGTCATTATAATCAAGGCTGTCAGCATGGACATCAGTACAAACGAGACGTTGTAGTTGTAGCTGTAGACGACACCTCGAAAGGTTTTCTGATAGATCCAGTAAATAAACATCCCTATTGCAAATGAGCACAACAGCCCCAGAATCATATCGACGTACGATACGCTGCGAAAAGCTTCCAAATGAAGGATGCTCTTTTTTACAATGTCCTGAAAATTCAACACTTCCCCCATAACGACACCTCTGCCTATTCTTTAAAATGTTTTACATTCACTTCGCGGCATAATACGTACTTCGAAATGGAAGAACGTTGATGACTATGCGGTTGGATAATCTGACGAATAAAATCCGGAATGATGGAGTCGAACTTCACTTCCATAATCGTCTGCGGAACCTGGATAGCTTCTTCCAATACCAGATTGGAGTCGAACAAATCATAGGAATTGACCCCGGCAGCCAGCTTTTTATCGAATGTAATGCGTACATTGCCATAATCGTAGACATAGGCTTCTCGCCAATATTCCACGATAGCGGTAGGACGGAAAGCACGATGCGCCAGAGCGGTATAAAAATCTCGCAGCATAGGGGAGTTCTTCTCCCACAAAAATCCGTACTCTCCTGACCTGATCCATTCATACTCCTCGCGATTGATCCGGAAAGACTCTTTCCATACATAATCACCACGTTTGCTCTTGCGCTCGATCGAGATGATATCGTCATTTCCGTTGTAGATGCGAATTCGATATTTTTCCCGGTTGAAGATGCCGTTGTTCTTGTCGATCAGGGCATGATCATGCGGACTGTCGAAGTACAGACTGCGAATGCAGTAGCCATCCGAATGGATAGAGTGCTCGTCCATCATGAGCATGGCCGATACTTTCTGCCGCAGGACTTCATAGTCATGGATATGCAAATAGTATTTTTGCTCGGTCCGGAATTTTCGTTCTTGCAATGGCAATTACTCCACCTCGAATTCTCTCATGCCAAAAAAGTAATCGGCATCACTATTCATATAGTAATCGAATGAATTTTGGGAGTTGCCCTTGCTATCCCTTACGACAACCTTCCAGTAGTAAGTACCGGGTGGCAGCGCTGGAATCTCCATCCGGTTCTCTTTCAAGTTGGTCCTGCTCGCAACGATTTGTGTAAACTGAGGATCTTTAGAAACTGTTGAATCATAGACGAGCTCGTCCCCCTGCAGATCGAACGAGATTTGCCATGAAAACTTCAGCAAATGATCATCCTGTTCCACTTCATCCTGAAAGAATGGCTGCGGCTTCTCCAGTTCATCCAGAAAACGCTGCATGCCTCGTTCCGGTGTATTCGCCAAGATTTGAAGTTCGTTCTTAAAATGACTGTTCAGTCCTGGCAAGTAAGCCATATCCGGATTTCTGAATAAGAAAGGCTCTACCGTTTTGGTGTAGCTGTTCAACAACTGTGTGATGTGTTCCTTGTTGATCGTCTTCGAAAGTTCCTCCATCTTTTTCTTTAGCTGTTCCACGTGCTCGGTATGGCGGAAGTAACGATTATGAAGAACTGATCCCCAATAGTTGGATATCCCGTTTTGATAAGGGTGTATACTTCCTTTTCTACGCTGCAATTCCCATCCACCGTCATAGTCCCAAGGAAGGAAATACCATTTGTCCGAATTGAGCGGTGAATACAAATAGTAGTTGTTGGCATCCGTATCCATGTTATCCATCAGGATATTCGCTGCCGTCCAGGTCAAGAAATTATTCAGGTCAAAATGCTTCTCTATGACTTTTTCAATCGGTATGCTGCGGTCATTCACATCGTTGAGCATACTAATCAGCTTGTCATGCTCTTCTCGCCCTTTGATCTCAAGAATCTCTTCAAATGCAGCTTTATTGTATGTCGGATCGTCATGTGGTTTGATGTTCTCTTCATATCGCTCAAATTCAAAAAAGGAGACCTTGTACAAATACCCGTTGGGATCAAGCATGTGAGCCTTTAAAAACTGCTTGTTTGGCTGTTCCACATGTGTGTACAAACCGTAATCCACAAAGGGGGCCTGAAGATTTCCCGTAGACAGATCCTTGACATACATATGCACAAATTGCGTTCTCAGACTTGTCATATCCGGAATCTCTTCAAACAGATCAAAGCTCAGTTTATTTCTGACTCTGGACAAGTCCAGGCTGTGCTTGTTTAAATTGAACGACCTTTGGTCGAGCCACAGACCCGCTTCGTCGTTTAATTTGATCCGATAAGATTTCTGAGAGGAATACCATGCTGTTCTTCCCCGAAGCGTGATGGTGCCGTTCGCTTTGTCTGTTCCGAAACCGAACATCCCCGTCATCGGTCCCTTTCCGCCACCCGCTCCCTCCTGCATGATCATTTCCAGCTTTCCTTCGCCCCCGTCCGGAAGTCGGTTTAATCCGTACCAGTCCAGAGGCTTATCTGCATTGGGCTTATCCGGCAAAATCGTCACGTAGAGCGTCTTCAGCGACCCGTCATCGTCTCGCTCGTAAATCCTCTTGTCTTCAATCAACCTGGATGTCGAGTCGTCAGCAAGCTGTTCGATTTCCTCGGCTTGTGCCTCTGCCTGTCCCGCTTCCTGTCCTGCGGCATTTCCGTTGTCAGCCCCTGTCGAGCAAGCGAATAGTCCGAGACTCAAGACGAGCAGTACAGAGACAAACGTTTGCTGCTTATTGAAAAATGATTTCTCCTTCGTCAGCTTCTTGGGACTGATCGGCTGCGAGCAGAAGGTGAAGTAGTCGATGTTTCTCAATACGTGCAGCAATCTAACAATCACGACGACAAGCGCGATAAAGGATGCGATAAACATGCCCAGACCATCATACTCAAGATGCATCATCCAGGCCGTGAAGCCGATATTCAACAGGACGAACAGTGCTCCTATTAGCAGGACACCTTTTCGGTCGTCAAAATACATCAGAATATGCATCAGGACGAACATGATGATAAAGAGGAAGTAAGCTAATGCCAGCAAAATAAAGACGTCAAGCTGTGCCATCGTAAAGCCGATCGTCGGAAGAAACTTGATACCCAGCGCAATCGACAGGACGGTAAAAAGCAGTTGGATCTCCATCAGAAAGCTGATTTCCCGGATGAGCGTTTTCTGCATCGATGACTTCGCCGCCCGGATGTCGGTCACAGTTCCTCCGTTTAAGATATTCAAATAGTAGATGCGAAACTTCTCATAGAAGGAGGTCTCTACCGAAACAACAAATGTAACCAGCGTAGGCATCACGCTGATAAACGCGTAAAACACGGGCAAATCATAGAAAGGCATGACCAGAAATTGATCAGCCACCCCTACACCCCTGGGGCCGAGCCAATACACAAAGTTGTGCAGATACACGCCAGAGTAAACAAAACAGCCTGCGAAAAACAGCGAGCTATACCTCCCGAAATACCGAAGAAAATCGAAGTGGAATTGGCTTTTTCCCCTAGGGAACCGCTGTTCAAAATGGTAAAAGGACAGCGCCGCGATGATGAAAAATCCCGTGTCAATTCCCAGGAGCGCCGCTGTCGTCGCCTGTAAATCCGTCAGGAGAAACAGCAGCGAGCCACTTAACTGAGCAGCGGCCACACCAATGATGAAGCTGCGAACAATGCGAATATAGTCTTTCAGTGCGGACAAATAGACGCCCTGAAGCCAGATCACGATCAATTCCATGAAAAACAGGTAAGCCGCAATCTTATAGTCCAAGCTTGCCGATACCTGACTCACGAACAGCGCAGCGATTACTCCGCCAATCGGCAGGATGAAAATCAACGCACCGTAATAGGAAGACATCAAGCGATCGTATTTCTTTTCATAGATCATGTCTGCCACATAGCGAGTGAGTACCATCGAGATGCCACTGGTAAAAATGATCGAAAAGACAAAGCAATACGATACCGTCGCGATGTACAGCTCCCACTCGATGTAGCTGCTGTTATTCGCTGACATGATACGCTGCAGTGCGATGATCAATACCATACACAGGATCATCGGGCCCACTGTCGTCAAGGAAGAGTAGGCATACGCTTTGACGTTATTGATCAGCCCTTGCTCACGAAACAGCTTTCTCAGCTCGAAGCCAATCCCTGCCATTGCGGTACACCTCCCAACGATTCGTACAGCTTACGATAGCCCGCGATGACATCCTGCTGTCGATAATGCTTTTCCACACGAATAAATGCATTTCTTCCCATCTCTTCTCGCAGCTTTTGATCCCGGCATAGCTGAATGGCTGCCTGAGCAATCTGCTCGTAGTGCATAACCGGAACGATCAAGCCCGCAGCACCTATGCCATCATCCAGTCCATAGAGCAGCTCTTTGCAGCTGCCTACATTGGTCGCGACAAAAGGCTTGGAGCTGGCCATCCCCTCCAGAATCGCCAAAGGCTGTCCTTCACTGATACTCGTAAGCATCAGCATGTCCATTTTGCCAAGGTAATCCTTTACCCGTACTGAACCGGTAAACGTAACATCAGACAGCTCCAGCGCCGCTGCCAGCTGCTGGCACTCCTCATAATACTGCTCGTCCTCTTCGTACGGCCCCATGATGTAAAATTCCGTATTCGGCACCTCACGCTTAATGACGGCAAAGCTTTGAAGCATCGTTTTGATATCCTTGATCGGCACTACGCGGACCACTGCACCAATCCGGATGATATCGTCCTGTGGAGCGACAGGCAAATCGATGTATTCGTCGGTGTGCACACCATTTGGAATAATCGTGATCTTGGACTCGTTGCAGCCGAGCTCGATCTGAATTTCCTTGTTGTGATGAAAAAGTGTGGTCACCTGATCAGCTGCCTGATAGGCGCAGGTCGAAAGCCGGTAAAAATATTGAATCCAGAGGTCCTTGAAGTAGCCTTTCACCCATTCTGCCTTGATGATCTCTTCTTCTCGCTCCCGTGTATAGATACCGTGCTCGGTCAATAGCAACGGACTGCCGTGCAAATGCTTGGCAAGAGCGCCTACCACTCCGGCATAGCCAGTAGATACGCTATGGTAGAGATCCGCCTTCGGAATATCGTTGCGAATTCCAAGAAACAAAGGGAGGATCATGGATCGGACAGTCCAGAACATTTCCGTAAACGGCACTAACGAATAATGATTGCGGCACAGCTCCTCCAGCAAATCGAAGAAATCCTTGCTGGAAAGGAAATCTGCCGCATTGCGATACTTGCTGCTACGAAGCAGTTCAAACAGCTGGTTCCAGTGTACTTCATCATCGGAGCCGAGCAATGCCTGTATATTTTTCTTTTGGTTATTCCGAATATGAAAAGTCTTGCCCCAGACGCCCTCCTCATCCAAGTATTCATCCAGGAACGTTTCTTTGACCTCGATAATATTGGGAGGGAGCGTGTATTTGAATTGCCCCCTCTGCTTGCTTTGAGCGCCGATGGCATAAATCACAAATTCATGCTCGGGCATCTGGGAGGCAAGGTTATGGATCCAGCTGGATACACCACCGGTTACATATGGGTACGAGCCTTCCGCAATTATACAAATCCTCATATGATCACCCGCCTAACCCTATTGAGAATGTGGAGCCGAACACCGTCACCAGATAGGTGTTCTCACCGATTTTTTGGACTGTACAGTTTTCCTGTTTTGCAATTTTGCGTTCTGTTCTCAATACGTAATACAACGGATCCCTGTAATTCTCCACTTGCCCCCGAATATGGTCTGCATTCTTTGTCACATGCACATGGGTATAGAGTGCCATGACCATATCCAGTCCCGCTTCTGTAGACGTAATGTCCCTCATCCAGGGATGTGTCTTGTTTAAACGTTCCAGATAATTCGAAAAGTCATCATACAGCTTTTCCCAGGACTGTTCACGCCCTCTGTGTGCGTCCAGCAAATCGTCCGGGTGAAGGAAATGGGAGAAAACGCCGATCGACGTAATGGTGTTCGCTTCAAGCCATCTGTAGTATGGTGTTTCAAAATAGCCGGATGTGACCCTCGGCATTTCGATGACACCGTCTTCCGATAGCTCATATTCCTGCACATATGCCCGGTTGTCATCATCGGTATCGTACAACGAAGCGATCACTGTCAATTCGGGCCAGGCATTTTTGACCGCTTTGCGCCCATCCTCTCTTCCCAGCACGTTGGAAGGAGGCACATAAGACATCACCTTGTAGTTGGGAAAAGCCGTTTTCACATATCGATTCACTTCCTTGATGGAAACTTCCATGTCCTCCTGGCTTTCCCACACCTTGTAGCCCAGATAATCAGCTATCTGCTTGTTTGTCTGCAAAGATTGGTGATTGTAGCCATGAATCCCGACCTCTCCGCCGCTCTTGATCACTTCACGGCCAAAGGAGATCAATTGGTGCCACTCCTCGTCGACCGGCTTGCTGAATGGAGCCTCTACCTCGTCGTTATAGGTTTGAATCACTGCTGCCGTATACTTCACGTTGTATCGGTTGGCCGCTTTCAGCATATCGGGCCACCAGATCTCCCGGAAAAAGGTCGGAACATCCACGCCGTATTCCCGGTGAATGGACGGATTGATTCCCTTCACGATCGGAGCTGGAAAATCATCGATGTAAAAGATTTTCGAATTGAATATCGGGTACATAAAATCAGGCTGCATCATGCTCACGGCCCCTGCAATCATTCCCCGGCTATTTTTTAGCCTTAGCTGATCCCCGTTGAAGACCATGAATTGGCCTTTTCCGTATTCCCGTTTCCACAGGAGGGGAATCCCTTCCAGACTTTCAGCCAGAAGGATCGCCTCACTGTCCAGCTCTACTGGATTGGAATTATTGTAGATAAAGTCTTCACCCAGCTTTAAGCCTTCCTCGCCTAGAAGCACGTTGGAGGTGAGGTGAATCCCTTTGGTCAGCTGGGGATACTCAAACTCGACAATCCCGAGCTTGCGATAGATTTGGTAAAAGCGGTCCCCAATCGCGGGTGTATGCATCAGGAAAGCTGATCCTCCATCGTAAACGAATTCTTCCAGTCCTTCCGCATGATCCTCCAGCGCATTAAGCTCATTCGTTGCGAGGAGTACGGCCGCGCACATCTCATAATTGAATATTTTCGTATTCAGGTCGACTTCTTCCGTCTGGCGCTTCATGTAGGACAGTGTGCGAGCCACGTTGTCCTTCAATGCTTCACTTAGCTGGTCATTCTTCAGGTAGCCGAGACAAAACAGTTCGTCAGTAAGAGATATATCGGGTTTTTGACTAGTCGCGGTCACCTGGGCTACCAGCGCTTCTCGTTCTGCCAATAGCTGGTCCGTATGCTTGAATTGCAGGACAAGCTGTGACCTAGCGATTTGAATGATGATAGCCAAAGCCGTAATGGAAATGAGAATGATGTATACATTCCGCTTAAATTGAACTTCCTTGCGCATCTTATGCTCCTTCCGACCAGAAACGAACGAGCGTCAATGCATGATTGGACAGACGCATTGGCGTCCTCTTTAGCCTGTCCAGCGTTTCGTATAGCTTGACTGCCGATTTCGTCGAATAGTAAACCTTCAGCAAGCATAGATAAGCATCTTCGCTGAATGGATGTTTTTCGATATAGAGCAGCCCCGTTGTTTCTGCCTCTGCGAACATACCCAGCTCAAGCTCTACATGTACTTTCTCGTGATAGGCCCATTCCGAGTTTTCCGCCAGCTCAGTCAGGCTCTCAAGCACAGCCAGATAGGTATAGCGATGCTTCAACAATGTACGCCCATCCAAAAATCCGCTGCTCATAAACCCTTTTAACACTTCGGCATATGTCCGGACCACATATTCGTCCTGCTTGTTGTTTTCATACTGTACCGACAGATCCTGCAGGGCCAGGAGCATCTTGCGCTTCACTTCCATGATCGCGCTCACCGCATAGTGGGAGGTTTCCGTATCCTCGTTGCTGACCGCCCTTTGCAAAATTTCCAAGTAGTGATTCGTATCCTGCTTCAGAACATCAATCATGACCCTGCGACGAGTCTGATGCTCACTGATCAGGAGTGCATCCTCGATCGGAATAACGCTGAGCTCCTTCTCTGTCTCCATTCGCGAATAGACCCCTATGCGGCGAACCTGATGCTCTTCCTGCTGACGGGTGACATAATCACTGAACTCCTCGTCCGCGTCTCTATGTAAGTCCTTTGGCCAAAATAGCGGGAACAGCCAGCCTACGATCGGGAATGCCGTTACCAAAATCACACGCAGCAGCCAGTCCTTTGGAGATTTTCTATATCGCAGGCCAAGCAATACGGCGGATAGAACCACATATAGCCCAAATAGGATCCCTAACATACCTACTACAGCTCCTCTTCTACTACCCTTAAGGAGATACCCTTCTCGGCAAAACGTTGCAGCACATGGTTCGCATCTTCCATGCTGGTGTTGGAAAGCAGGATGACGAGACGGTTCTCTGCATCAAGGCCCGTATAATCTGTCTCTCGCAACATGCCATCGATCAAATCTGCATGTTCTGCCAATATCATGTCCTTCTTGCTCGCTCTAAGCAGCAGATAAGGGGTTTGATGCTGTTCCTTGGCCAGCCTCTTGGTCTTGAGGATGTTTTGGAATGCTTCATAGCGCAGAAGAGAGGTTCCCGCCACATATCGCTGATTTTCGGTAGCTTCGATGTAGGCAAAAGCCTTGGAGAGAGCTGACGATACCAGATCGGTCGTTATTTTAAGCAAGTTTTGGTGATAGAGCGAAAACTTTTCAAAGGACAGGCCGTCGATCGCTACTACTGCCGCAATCTGATCGTGATAGTAGATCGGAGCGCACATGAGCGGAGCACCGTCGGACAGGTCTTTATTGATAAAGACCTTGCCATCCCGCAAAACGGTGGTAATGAATTCATGCTGCTCCACCTTCAGCGATTTCGGCGCCTGTGTATCATTCTTGCTGGAATGCGCCACTAAGCGAAGAAAAGTTCGACTGCGGTTGACCGTGTAGATGGAGACGTTCGGCACGCTCATAATCGATCTGACGACATTTACCGTGGCATTGAAGACATGCTCAGGTTCAAGGCTCTCCAGCTCTTTGGTAATGGAGTAAATTTTCCCATAGCTGTCGCCCGATTTCAGGATGCGAAGCTGCAGTTCATCCTTTACTTCACGCACTTCGTTGTAGACACCATTCAAAAATTCATATCTGCCTTCCAGCTCCTGAATTTTTTGCTCCTGGTTCTGGATTTGCGCATTCTTGCGATCAATAGAATAGCCAACAACGAGCCCAATAAACAGATAGATCGCGATCTGGAAGAAGAAATCGGTATCATACAATAGTGAAATAAGTTCACGTCCATCCAATATCTTCTGATAGATGTACAGCCCGATGGACAAGACGACAGCGAGGACGGATTGGCGATTGCCGTACAGATTACCCATGATGGTGATATAAAACAATTTCACATCAATTGCGCCGTACGCCCCGTACTGTTGACTGAGCGTCAGCCATGCTGTAAGAGCGAACGCCAGGAGATTTTCGGCATAGGGCATCAGCCGTTTGAAAAGATGCAGCGATGTAGTCGTAAAAGCAGAAGGCTCGACTGCGATCGAGGCAGCCGCTTCTTTTTTCGTCATCTCCTGTTCGAAGTAGGTATATGTACGTTGAATCCCTTCCTCGACTGTATACATGGGGGTCCAATCCAGATCCCGCTTTATCTTGGTGTTATCCAGCACGGATCGCTCGATATCTCCTGGTCGCTTGTCTACGTAAACGACTTGCTCTTGTTTCAGATCCCGTACGTGATACATGGATTCTACGAGTGTATTGACGCTTGTTTCGATTCCAGTCGACAGATTATAAACGCCCGTCAGCTGAGCATAGGAAGAGCGGTAAATGGCATCAGCTACGTCCTCCACATAAATGAAATCCCGTGTCTGGCTGCCATCTCCGTGAATGTGGAGTGGTTGTCCAGTCAATACGCGGTTCATAAAGATGGAGACAACTCCGCCTTCTCCCAGTGCGTCCTGTCTTGGACCATACACATTGGAAAAACGGAATCCCTGTGTCTGCAATCCGTACAATTCCTTCCACTTGGAACAGTACGATTCCCCGACCCATTTGCTTATCCCATATGGAGAAATGGGAGAGCAGGAAGCATTCTCAGCAATAGGCAGCTCTGTCTTTACACCATATACAGCTGCAGACGACGCATAAATAAACTTAGCTATGTTGTATTTCTTGGACAGACTCAACATATGGACCAATCCAAGTACATTGGATTCGGAGTCTTGCATCGGGTTTGCAATTGATGTGATGACGCTAACCTGAGCAGCCATGTGGATCACCACGTCGATTTTATTGGCACGAAAAACCTCTTCGCATTTCGCGTCCTCCACCGACAGAATATATCCTTTATGCTTGAAATCACTAGCGTTGCATAAAAAATGCGTTTGTGATTTGTCGAAGTATTCTGAATGAAATCTTCAGCTTCCCAACCAAAAACGACAGCAACCAAGCAAAAGGTAGCTCTATCCATTTGGTAGTTTTATACATTTATTGCATTAGTGACAAC
>NZ_RHHR01000090.1 GCF_003710915.1 Brevibacillus invocatus
AGATTACTTTCTACCTTTTTCATGTCTTCGAAGTTGTTCTTGATGCTTTGTTCGTTAATGGATTCCGGTGTGTTCCAGATTCCTACGGCTTTTTCTGAAACTGGACCGAAACTTTGGATAAGCCACTTTTGCCCTTGTTTAACCACACCTACGAATGCTTGATCCTTGCCTGTTTTTCCTGTGGACGTAACTAGTTCAAATTCCACTTGAAACCTTTGCTCTTGAGGCTGCTCTTCATTGGCAGGCAGGCTCGTAATCGTATAATTCTCCACCCAAGGACTCGATGCGCCTGTCACCCAGTGAAAGCTCTCAAAGGATCGTTTTGAACCCAATTTTGCATTTTCGGTTAACAATGCGTATTGAAGGGCACCATTTCTCTCCTGGACGGCTTTTGCCCACATGTCAACTGTTGCTTCTGCAGTCGTAGGGACAATTGCGTTTTCGAGCATCTGCAGCCTTTCAAGCAACACTGTTTCCTCTGTCGCACTCTTCTCCACCGCGACAGACGTA
>NZ_RHHR01000091.1 GCF_003710915.1 Brevibacillus invocatus
CAAGCTCGAGGACTTTAAAGCGAAAAAACGAACCAAAACCGTCGCTTTTCCTCGTCAGATCGCGATGTACCTCTCCAGAGAACTGACAGACGCGTCTCTTCCGAAAATCGGCGACGAATTTGGCGGTCGTGACCATACAACTGTCATCCATGCACATGAGAAAATCTCTCGTGCCCTGGCGAACGATCCTCATATGCAGACAACGATCCAGTCACTTATTGAAAAGTTAAAAGCAAACCATTAACCTGTGAATAACGCAAAAAGCCTATACACAACTTACCCACATGTGTATAGGCTATCTTTTACGCTATTGTTCCACATATCCACAAATCCACAGGCCCTATTACTACTTCTGTTAAAAAGATATATCCTAATAAGATATGATAAAGGCGCTGCTGTTATACATCAGTCATGAAAAAATAATTGCAGTGATAGAGGGAGGCCCACGTTGATGAATATCACCGTTCAACGAGAAAAGCTGTCAAACGCCGTATCACATGTTAGCAAAGCCGTTTCCAACAGAACTACGATTCCGATTTTGACTGGGATCAAGATAAAAGCAGATGACGAAGGCTTGACGCTGACAGCAAGTGATTCCGATGTATCCATTGAGGTT
>NZ_RHHR01000092.1 GCF_003710915.1 Brevibacillus invocatus
CATCATGGATGAGGGACAGGTCATTGCCGTTCTGGGAACGGTTTTGTTTCAGGATGTAAAGGAGCTGGCTTCACTGGCAGCGATGGTGGGACAGCTGCAGGATGAGCTGACCTACTACAAGAAGGAGCTCCGTCGCCGTCTAGGGGCGACGTATCATTTTGATCAAATTGTCGGCTATAGCCTGAAGATGCTGGAGCTGAAGAAATTCTCGCAAAAAGTAGCGAAAAGCGATTCGACTGTACTGATCACAGGAGAGAGCGGTACGGGAAAGGAGCTGTTTGCACACGCGATTCACGCGGAAAGCAAACGAAAGATGGGGCCGTTCATTCGAGTAAACTGTGCGGCCATACCGGATTCGCTTTTGGAGTCTGAATTGTTCGGTTACGAGGAGGGGGCTTTTACAGGAGCTGCCCGACGCGGGAAAAAGGGAAAGTTCGAGCTGGCTGATCACGGTACGATCCTGCTCGACGAGATCGGGGACATGCCCATGCCCTTGCAAGCGAAGCTGCTGCGAGTGCTCCAGGAGAAGGAAGTAGAGCGTGTCGGTGCCGTTCGCGCGACGCCGATCGATGTTCGCGTGATCGCCTCGACCAACCAGGATTTGCTCGCCTGTATTAAGGATGGAAGGTTTCGGGCGGATCTTTATTACCGCTTGAATGTCGTTTCCCTGGAGGTTCCTCCGTTGCGTGAACGACTCGAGGATTTGCCTGAGTTGGTTTCCAATGTGCTGCAAAGGCTGGTGGAATCGACAGGCAGCATGGTCAAAGCCATTGACGACGAAGTCTGGGGAGTGCTGAGGAGCTACTCGTGGCCTGGAAATGTGCGAGAGCTGTGCAATGTTTTGGAGCGTGCGCTGCATCATATGGAGGATGACACCTTGAAAAAAGAGCATCTCTGGCTGCCTGTTTCGGATCAGGCTTTTTCGTCGACAACGCTTATGCCTTTGAAGGAAACGCTGGAGAATGCGGAGAGAGAAGCTTTGCTGCTGGCGATGGAGCAGGCTGAAGGGAACAAGCTGGAAGCGGCCAAGCTGCTGCACATCAGCAAGTCATCCTTTTATGAAAAATGGGAGAAGCATGGGTTGTCCAAATAGGAACAGACGATTTCAAACCTTTCTGGCTTCGGAGCAGAAGGGTTTTTTGCTTTTCCGGATTTTCGGAATGAAAAAAAGGGGAGAAGACTGCTGCTTCTGGAGGTAGGGAATCAAGATGAAAGCATTTTCAGGGGAAACTTATGTTATTCCAGAAAAGCGGACTATAAATTCCATGAATCCGGAAAAATTGGGGCCTAGTTATCTAAATGCAGATTAGCTTAGGCTCAAAAAAGCTGATCAGACAGCGATTCGCGGTTATCAGCGGGGTGTTGGCACACGAATTGCTTTATAGGGAGAATGAAAGCGGTTTCTTGCTGGGTTAGGAGGAGATGGGTGGTTCCCGCTAGGCTTATGGTTTTGGAGGATCCATTGAAAAATGAAGATGACCGTCGAGGAAGACGGGTCAGTTGAAAGGAGCATTGTATGTTTATTGAAGTATTTTCTATTATCCTTGCTCTGGGATTATTGATGTTTTTTGCGTACAGAGGTTATCCCGTCATTATTTTTGCCCCCATTTTTACGTTGCTCGCCGTAGCGATGTCCGGAATTGCCTTGCTTCCGAGCTACACGGAGACCTTCATGGTGAACGCAGCCAACTATGTAAAGTCCTTTTTCCCTATCTTCTTATTAGGTGCTGTGTTCGGTAAAGTCATGGAAATGAGCGGAGCAGCTTCATCGATTGCTCACAACATCGTCAAAGCTCTCGGGTCCAATCGTGCGATCCTGGCAGTCGTGCTCGCCTGTTCGATTTTGACGTATGGTGGCGTGTCCTTGTTCGTCGTAGCATTTGCTGTTTATCCATTCGCGGCAGCCATTTTCCGCGAGGCGAATATTCCGAAGCGTTTGATTCCGGGTGCGATTGCGTTGGGTGCCTTCACGTATACGATGGATGCACTGCCAGGCACTCCGCAGATCCAAAACATCATTCCAACTACGTATTTTGGTACAGATGCGTATGCAGCTCCTTTGGTAGGAATTATCGGTGCAATCATGGTTTTCGTAGCAGGTATGTACTGGTTGGAACGCAGACGCAAGCAAGCTGCTGCAGCAGGTGAAGGCTATGGCGAAGGCCATATCAATGAACCTGAGCTGCAGACAGATCAAAACAAGTCGTATATGAGCATCTGGTTGGCTATTTTGCCGCTGGTGATCGTACTGGTCGGGAACTTCCTGTTCAGCCGTAGCGGATTGTCCGTTGAAGGCTGGTATGAGGCAAACATGCTGAAGGAGAACTTCAATATCGCCAACGTGAAGACAGTCAGCTCTTCCTGGGCACTGATCATTTCGTTAGGTTTGGGAATTTTGGCCGCTATCCTGATCAATGCAAAAGAAGTGAAAAACAAATTGGCTGCGGGCTTGTCTACAGCAGCAGCAGGTGCGCTATTGGCCATTTTCAATACAGCTTCCGAGGTTGGTTTTGGAAACGTTGTCAAAACGTTGCCAGGGTTCACTGTGATTAAGGAATGGATTGTAGGAGCAAGCGACAATCCGTTGGTTTCCGAAGCGATTGCCGTGAACGTGCTCGCCGGTGTTACCGGTTCCGCATCGGGTGGTTTGTCCATTGCATTGGAGGTTATGGGCAAGCAGTATCTGGAGATGGCCAATGCATTGGGCATCAGTCCGGAGCTGCTGCACAGAATCGCTTCGATGGCTTCCGGTGGTATGGATACGTTGCCACATAACGGTGCGGTCATCACGCTTCTCGCGATTACAGGTTTGACTCATCGTTCTTCTTATAAAGATATCTTCGCCATTACGGTGGTCAAAACGCTGGCCGTTTTCATTCTCGCATTTGGTGCGTCTCTGTTTATTTAAGTTATCAGCTCTGTCATCGTCATAAAGGGAAGGAGAACATCGCATTATGGAAAAACTTTTGGAACAAAAAGTAGCAGTGATTACAGGTGCAGCGAGCGGAATCGGG
>NZ_RHHR01000093.1 GCF_003710915.1 Brevibacillus invocatus
TAACCAAAGCCTTGGAACCTGCATCATCGACCACAGCCATATTGAAATCCTCGAACTTTCCTGCATCTGCATCTTTCATCCAACGTTGGACGACATTGTAGTGGAGTTCGTATCTTCTGGCAACGGCAGCTCGATTTCCACTTTCCAGAGCTTCTTTTACCACTTGCATTTTAAACTCATTGGAGTATTGTTTTCGTTTCATTGTTGCCTTCCCCCTGTTCACATATAGTGTACTAAATTACACTCCATGTGTCCAAGTTTCCTAAGGGGCTATTGAGGAGGGTACGGGAGATATCAAAAGGTACCTCAGGTATGAATATGAGTTTTGTTTTGGGGATTAAGGAGATTGACGGAGAATTACTGTATCTTAATTTAGGTGGGGCATTTAGTGGACTAGAACAGCATGCTCCACATACGTTGATTGCTGGAGCGACCGGCAGTGGTAAGTCAGTGCTTCTGCAAAATCTGATACTTGATATCTGCGCTACGAATAGTAAAGATATGGCGAGAGTGTATTTGATTGACCCGAAATTTGGTGTAGATTATCAGCATCTTGAAGAACTACCTCATCTATCGGAAGGAATTATCATTGACCAAGACAAAGCAATTTCGACATTAGAGTTCCTTGTGGAAGAAATGGACAGACGATACCTTTTATTCCGAGATCAAAAAGTAAATAGTCTAAAGGATTATAATGCAAAAACTGAAGAGAATGATAGACTCCCATTGTTGTTTTTAGTGCATGACGAGTTCGCTGAGTGGATGTTGATAGACACGTATAAGCAAGCAGTATCGTCCATCGTGCAACGATTGGGTGTTAAGGCAAGAGCGGCAGGCATTCACTTAATCTTTGCTGCACAACGGCCGGATGCAAATGTATTGCCAGTACAATTACGAGATAATTTAGGAAACCGTTTAATCCTTAGAGTTGAAAGTGAGGGAACTTCGCAAATATCTTTAGGTGAAAAAGGTGCAGAAAGACTGTTAGGTAAAGGACATTTGGCGGCAAGGCTACAAGGCGAGTCAGGACTTATATTTGCTCAAGTACCTTTCCTATCCACTGATGAATTAATAAAAGTGACTCAACTGATTGCCAACAACTAAAAAAAGAAGTGGGACACCTTCCCACTTCTTTTTTATAAAAATACGAAATCGAATAGCATTTGTTTGCTAATCGAATTCCATATATAAGATGATTCTTAAAAGTAAAGCGTGGTTTTCACATGCTGAATCAAATGGCTTACACTGCCGGTCATCTTGTCTAATTTTGAGCAAGTATGATTTTAGTTGGAAGGTTAAGCAAGTACATTCGATTTCCGGTTGAGTGCTTGATACAATATTGGCAGGACTTTTAGAGTGCTTACGGGATCTCAGATTTGATACTTTGTTTTAGGTTTTTAATTGAATCAATTTCATAA
>NZ_RHHR01000094.1 GCF_003710915.1 Brevibacillus invocatus
CAGCCAGCTTTAAAAATTGCCCTAGGGCGATGTATTCGGTCTTGATGGAAACCTCACGCATGGCTTGGCTCCTTTCTTTGATAAAACCTCTGTCGAGGACACTTCTGTCAACCCTAACCGTTTGAAAAAACTAGTACGTACGCACCGGCAGGATCAGATGCAGCATCCAGTCATGATCCGTAGGTCGAATGACGAACGGGCTCATCGGACCTGTAAAGCTAGCCTTGATTTCACTGCTGTCGATTGCGCGCAGAGCATCAATCATGTACTTCGCGTTAAAGGAAATTTTCAACTCTTCCCCGTCCATAGCTTTTGGTTGCAGAATATCGGTCACCTTTCCAATCTCTGGAGCATTGGAGGTGATTTCTACATTGCCATCTGGCAGCGTAACCAGCTTCACCACATTGGATTTTCCTTCACGGCTGAGCAGGGAAGCACGCTCAATGGATTGCAAAAATTCTTTTGTGCTGACCGTGATCTCCGTTTTGCTGCCTTGTGGAATGATGCGAGTGGTATCTGGATACGTACCCTCCAGCAAACGGGAGTAAAACAGGATATGCCTTGATTTTACCAGAATTTGGTTTTCAGCAACAACAATATCAGCCGGATTTTGATCGTCATCCAAAATTTTTGTCAGCTCGTTGCAGCTTTTTCCCGGAACCACGACGTTGTGGAAAGAAAGCTCTTCAGGACATTCTACCATAGCTGTGCGACTTGCCAAACGGTGACTGTCTGTCG
>NZ_RHHR01000095.1 GCF_003710915.1 Brevibacillus invocatus
AAACCTAGGGGGTTAATCCGCTACCTTCATTCTTTTTACATTCACTTCACTACTGGTTGTTTCAATAGAGCTACAGGCGATGAACTATACAGGAGTAAGAATAGCAAGTGAATTAAAAACTCCTGTACCGATATTCTCATTAGATGAATGGAGTTTTAAAATTGACGGAATAGGTTTATTTGGAGTTATGAATACTCTGAATTGTGTTGTTGTTGTCATGTTCGGAGCAATATTAGGTAAATGGATTCAAAAGCAGAATGAGAGTATTGTGCTTTATGGGGGAATTCTCATATATGCAATTTCATTGGGGATGATTGCTATTAGTGATGTCCCTTGGGTACTTTTAGTCCTTGTAATTATAGCTGCACTAAGTGAGCTTTCTTTTTGGCCAATTGTTCAAGCTTACTTAGCCGATTTACCACCAGAAAAAAGTAGAAGCTCATACATGGCTGTTAATAGTCTAGTAGGCAGAGGAGGCATGATGTTAGGTACTTTCGCTATAACGATTGGGACTTTCATTCCTCCTTGGGGAATGGGGATTTTATTTGTTTTAACTGGTATGATAAGTATGTTTTTGTTTTCTACATGAATCAATTTCATAAATCTGAGCCCTACGGGCTCAAGGTTTTTTGAGCATAGAAAAAGGAGTACCTCCCCAAATCTCTAATAAGTTAAGTACTAC
>NZ_RHHR01000096.1 GCF_003710915.1 Brevibacillus invocatus
CAGAAAAGGAAAGCTGCGAAAACAAGAGCTATGCATCGTTTTTTACAGTCATGTCCTTGCATTGAATAACTGTGCGGCTATGCTACTCGCTCGTCAGCTGTAGATCAAATTTTATTTGTGGCAGTTCTTTGGGTTTTTCCTTCTTTTGCAGTTGGGCTTACTTCCCAAATACGTGTACATATAGCATCAAGCAATTCCCGGTCATGGGAAATCAGCACCACGGCTCCCGGAAAAGAACGCAGGGAATCCTCTAGTTGTTGAAAGCCTGACAGATCGAGATGACTGGTACTTCTCCATGGTCAGGCTGCTGGTCGCCAGCAAGCACACTCATCAATGTCGTTCTCCCGGAACCATTCCTCCCTACAATCCCGATTCGATCGTCATTAGCTATCTCTAATTCTTCTGCTCGGAAAATTTGCCTGTCTCCATAGCTTTTTTCAATCCCTCGCGCCTTGAGCAATAGCATACACACGCCTCCTTTTACAAATAAAAAGACGCCGGAAAGATCCGACGCCTGTTTTACTGCATGACACCAAACACACCAGGTGTGACGATTGCCCAAGCAAAATAAAAAGGCTCCGACATTCACCGGTGCCTTTGATTCCAAGTTTGTTTGCATGCCATGTAACATGCAAAAAAAACTCGTTTTTTATGAGAGCATCCGATACATTTTCGTTACTATGAGGTTTTGACTATAAGTAACGAAATGCTGTTTCAATGGACTGCCCTCCTGAGATTTCATTTGATATACCAATATATCCCATATTATACCAAGCCTTCGGCGATTGCAACCTAAATCCTTTTTCCAAGCTACATGTTACTGGTTATTGCTGATGCTGGAGCAGATTTTCCTATTCTCATCACCATTAACGAAGCCAACAAACA
>NZ_RHHR01000097.1 GCF_003710915.1 Brevibacillus invocatus
CTTTCCGTCTTCTCTCATGCGGGAGAAGACTCTATCCGGTATTAGCATAAGTTTCCCTATGTTATCCCAGTCTTATGGGCAGGTTGCCTACGTGTTACTCACCCGTCCGCCGCTAGCCTCCGAAGAGACTCGCTCGACTTGCATGTATTAGGCACGCCGCCAGCGTTCGTCCTGAGCCAGGATCAAACTCTCCAATAAAGTTTGTATCTGGTTCAAAGCTGGCAAATCAATTCATGATAGACTCATCAACGCTTTCGCTGTTCAGTTTTCAAAGAGCAATTTCACAACAACCTCTTAATGGTATCACGCAGCCTAGATATCTGTCAACAACTTTCTCAAATTGTTTAGTGTGACTTTCTGAATCTGCTTACCATCCCGCTAGTGGATGAAGAGGTATCTAACTGCGAGCAAGAATTAATATACCACCAAATCAATTTTAGTACAAGTGAAAATTATAAAGCCGCTTGAAAATATTCAAGCGGCTTCACTTTTATCACGTTTCCTCTAGTCACGTGCGCGCATGTGAGGGAAAAGCAGTACATCGCGAATGGATGGAGAATTCGTCAACAGCATGATCAGACGGTCAATCCCGATACCCAGTCCACCTGTTGGCGGCATACCGTATTCCAGCGCTTCAATGAAATCGTCATCCATATCATGCGCCTCGTCATTCCCCGCTTCTTTTTCCAGCAGCTGCGCTTCAAAGCGCTCGCGTTGATCGATAGGATCATTCAGCTCTGTAAACGCATTGGCGTGTTCGCGCGCCACAATAAACAGTTCAAAACGATCCGTAAAACGAGGATCCTGTTCATTTTTCTTAGCCAGTGGCGAGATCGCGACCGGATGTCCGTATACAAACGTTGGCTGGATCAGGGTATGCTCCAGTTTTTGCTCGAAGAATTCATTCACCACATGACCAAACGTATGATGCGGCTCAACCGCTACTCCATGCTCTTTGGCCAGTGCACGGGCCTCGTCATCGCTCATTTCCTTCCAGAAATCAACGCCCAGGTTTTCCTTAATCAGGTCAACCATATGTACACGGCGCCATTGCGGAGTGAGATCAATTGTATTGCCCTGATACTCGATTTTCATCGTACCCAAAACTTCCTGCGCCACATGCGCAATCAGATTTTCGGTCAATTTCATAATGTCCTGGAAGTCCGCGTAAGCCTCATACAGCTCGATCATCGTG
>NZ_RHHR01000098.1 GCF_003710915.1 Brevibacillus invocatus
ATAAACGTGTCACGCACTTCCGGATTGACGATTAGATCGACGTACCGCTTGCGGTAACGCGTTTCGATATCCTTTAAACCGTGGTATTTCTCTGGTAGTGGACGCAGCGATTTGGTCAAGTAAGTCAATGACTTTGCCTTTACGCTCAATTCGCCTGTCTTGGTCTTGAAGACTACCCCGGATACGCCTATCAAATCGCCAATATCACTGAGGTCAAATACTTTATGCGCATCTTCTCCCACAGTATCCTGACGCACGTAGATCTGGATTTGTC
>NZ_RHHR01000099.1 GCF_003710915.1 Brevibacillus invocatus
TTCTCTCCATATGCCTTCACAATTTCATCGGCATGATGGGTTTGCTCGAACTTTTTACCAAACGGGTCGTATCCCCATTCGCGCAATTGGTTCATTTTATCGTGACGTACTTGAAGAAGCTCGTGAAGACCTTCTTGTTGTTCTTGTTCGCCTTGCTGCACGTCTTGTTCGTTTGCCATTTCCTTTCACTCCTCGTAAAAAATCCCTAATTTAGTAGTAGTAAACAAACTTGAATAAATAGCGATACGGCGTACCTTTATAAAAAAGGTACGCCACGGAAGTCCTGATTACAGGTTGATATCGAGAATTTCGTACTGGATCACACCAGCAGGTACTTGAACGTCTACTACAGCACCTTTGGCTTTGCCCAAGAGCGCCTGACCTACAGGAGATTCGTTGGAGATTTTATTGTTCATCGGGTCAGATTCTGCTGATCCTACAATCGTATAGTCCACGACATCGCCAAATTCCAAGTCCTTCACTCTGACACGGGAGCCTACGCTGACCACGCCTGTATCTACATCCTCGTTGGTGATGATACGAGCGTTGCGGAGCATTTTCTCCAGTGTCAGAATACGACCCTCGATGAAAGCCTGTTCATTTTTCGCTTCCTCGTATTCAGAGTTCTCACTGATATCGCCAAAGCTGATCGCTTCTTTAATTCGCGCAGCTACTTCCTTGCGTTTAACCGTTTTCAAGTCTTCAAGCTCTTGTTCCAGCTTAGCCAATCCTTGTGGTGTCAGGATCACTTCTTTTTCAGACATGATTCAATTCCCCCGTTTATAAAAAATTCCATTCGCACTGGGTAAAGTACGAATGATTATATGTAGATGTTTTATGCATTATACAGATGCTTGCTAACTCTCCTGAGGAGTCATAGGTAAAGCTGCCAGGTTTCACTGGCAGCTCTGTTCTCGATATTACGGCATATTATAGGATATGAAGGAAC